>NZ_QUZH01000006.1 GCF_009761675.1 Bhargavaea sp. CC-171006 | reverse complement strand
GACGGGTCGGGTTCCGGGAACACATTTCATCAGCGTTTTGCTGTTCAGTTTTCAAGGTTCATGGAACTTGCACCGCGCCTTGCCTGTTGGCTTTTGGCGACTTTACTATCATAACACCGTGTCTTCATAGTGTCAAGAAGTTTTTTTAGCAAGTTTTCTCGGCCGCTTGGCCTGCCCCTTAAGGACAAGAACAACTATACATGATAGGGCCGGCGGAAATCAAGCCCTTTTTCCAAGAAAGAGTTTTCTGATTTTCCGCCCGTCCAATACAAACAATGCGATTCCCGCCAGTACGACAATCCCGCCTATGACCTGAGTCGAAATCAAGGTCTCGTTAAAAATGTAGTAAGCCAGCAATGCAGCGCCTACCGGCTCAAACAGAATGGCAATTGATATGACGTTTGTACTCACATAGCGCAGTGACCAGTTAAACAGGGTA
Source organism: Bhargavaea sp. CC-171006 (assembly GCF_009761675.1). Taxonomy (GTDB): domain Bacteria; phylum Bacillota; class Bacilli; order Bacillales_A; family Planococcaceae; genus Bhargavaea; species Bhargavaea changchunensis. Next base: position 152,165 of record NZ_QUZH01000006.1, on the reverse strand, counting down.
TGTCCAAACAGGTTTGGCAGTATTGCAAGCATTGCAAACCAAAACCAGTCCATCGCCGGGTAAGGGCCGAACTTCTCGCCCGCTGCAATCACATAGAAGAAGATTGCAATGGTGCTCACACTGTAAACGATAAATGTATAGGTGATGAGGGAAATCCTCTTCCTGACATCCTGGCCGAACAAAAGATAACCGGTGATCAGTGCGCAGGCAGCCAGTGCCAGCATATCCCCGAAAAACGCTTCCCCGCCCAGCCGGAAGTCCCCCCAGCTGATGAGGACACTCCCACCGATTGCAATCAGGCCGGAAAGAATGGTTTTAACCGTAAGTTTCTCTTTAAAGAAGAGATATGTGCCCGCAAAAGCAAAGATTGGCTGGAGCGTCACGAGGACTGTTGAGCTTGCCACCGATGTGTAATTCAGTGATTCGAACCATAGAATAAAATGAAACGCCAGAAACACACCTGCAATCACTGAAAATAACCAATCTCTTTTTGAAATTAGTTTCAATTCATGTCTGTACTTCAGCAGGAAGGCCGGCGCCATGACTAGAACTGAAAACAGCATCCGGTAAAATGCGGTGATACCTGCATCCGCAGATACCAGCTTAACGAAAATGGCCGAGAAAGCCAGAGTGATCACTCCGACCATAATCGGTATATATGGATGGATTGGCGGTTTTTCCACTTTGTGCATCTTCTCTCTTATATAAAAGTCTTTCCCGGCGTTTCACCGCAGTCCGGGAAGTGAATACAGATTATAGCCTAACAGAATTGGCTCCGTCTGCCCATAGCTGACGGAAAAGGGGGAATCATATGGATTACTTGTTCGATTCACCTCTGCTCGAAACCGGTGTTCTTTTCAAACTGGGTTTTTCGGGGTTGCTCAGCCTGGTCATCGGAATTGAGCGGGAGCTTAAGCGGAAGCCTGTCGGGCTGAAAACAAGTGTCGTCATTGCCACGTTCAGCTGTCTGCTTACAATCATTTCAATTGAGACGGCCTACTCTACCCCCGCACGCGACGACATCAACATCACGATGGATCCGCTCCGTCTGGCCGCACAAATTGTCAGCGGCATCGGTTTTCTCGGTGCGGGCGTTATCCTGAAACGGGACAATGACAACATTACCGGTCTGACAACCGCGGCCATGATTTGGGGTGCAGCAGGCATCGGGGTTGCTGTAGGGGCAGGTTTCTACGTTGAAGCGGCTGTAGCCGTCGGAATCGTCATGATTGGCGTGGAGTTCCTCCCTCCCCTCATGAATATTGTGGGTCCGAAAAGACTTCGATTAAAAGAATATTCACTGGTCGCGGTTGTAGCCGGGAGGGATAATATCGAGGAACTTATCCGCTATTTAGGTGAACACAGTGCGGATCCGGAAAATGTCCGGATGAAAATGCTGAGCAATGAAGACTTCCCGCGAAACTCCCACGAAGTCGAGCTGCGGTTGTCCGTGCAGCCGAAAGTGAGCTCATCTGAAATATATAGCTGGCTCCATGAACTGGATTACATCCAGACTGCAGAACTGACCGCAACACAATAACCGGAGGTGCACAATGAAAGAATTCTGGAAACTTCTGAAGCAAGGCAACAAGCCTTCCCTTCTTGCAGCTGTCGTCAATACAGTCATAGCACTTATGAAAGGTGCCGGCTTCCTCTTCACGGGAAACGTCGCGCTCTTTGCCGAGACCATGCACTCGTTCGGTGATGCGGCCAACCAGTACTTCGTTTATGTGGGGTCTGCATTATCCAAGAAAGCACCGACCCGGCGATTTCCGAATGGCTTCGGCCGGATCGTCAACCTTGTCTGCCTGTTTGCCGTTGTCATCGTCGGGATCATGGCTTACGAGACGATCAAGGAAGGCTGGAACCATATCTTCCATCCAACCGAATCCAGCGGCTTCTGGATCAGTTTTACCATTCTCCTGATTGCTACTCTTCTTGAATTCTTCGTCCTGTACAAGGCAGGCAAGGAAATCCTTCACGATGCCGGCATCAGTGGCGGCCCGCTCGCGCCGGTCACAACCAGCTTCACCAAGCTAAAATATGCCCGCCCCGCGACTAAACTGGTCTTTATGGAAGATACCGTCGCAACGGCAGGCGGTCTGCTTGCCCTCATTGCCGTCGTGCTGGCCAAACTCTTCGGCCTGGGCTGGACTGAAGGAGTCGCCTCCGTCCTGATCGGTGCCATGATGTTCTACGTCGTCGGTATTGTCTTCCTCGAAAATGCCCGCGGAGCGATTGGAGAGACAGATGAGGAAATGCTGAACCATATCGCTTTCCTTTTGGCAGAAGACAAAGATGTTCGTGACCTTCAGAAAGTGGAAGTCATTAAAGAAGGGGAATCACTTCACGTCGAGGTTGTCGCAGAAATCGATAAAAGCCTTCCGTTCCATGAGGTCGACGATATCCGTGACCGGCTGCTTGATCTCATTGCAAGTCAGCGGAATGTTGCGGATGTCACCATCTCGTTTGACGAAGACGATGGCATTAAAACCTGGAAACGTGAAGGTCTTGGCATTCGGCCGACACCGGAAGATCTTGAGAAATTGCATTAAGACACAGAAAAAAGTTGCCGGTCTTGTGGACCGGCAACTTTTTTGATTACAGGCTGTTATTCAGGACGGCTTCGACTTCTTCTTTTTCAAGTGCAGCGAATTGGCCAACCGGAGCACCTGAATAGGATTTTTCAGCCATCAGGCTAATGTTTTTATCATCAATTCCGTAGTCGGCAAGACGCTCCGGCGCCCCGATGGACGTCCAGAAACTGCGTAGCCTGTCGACACCTTCAAGCGCAGTTTCCTCGGTTGTCTTCCCTTCCGGATCGACGCCGAACACATTGACCGCCAGCTGCGCAAAGCGCTCCGGCCGGGTCCCCTTGCGGATGTTGTACTTCATCCACTCGGGGAATAGGATCGCAAGCCCGCCTGCGTGGGGGATATCATAGATTGCAGAAACCGCATGTTCGATATTATGCGTTCCCCAGTCTCCCCTGTAGCCCATCTCAAGGAATTTGTTGAGCGCTATGGTCCCTGCGAACATGATGGTCCCGCGATGTTCCGTGTTCTCCATATCTTCCATCAGCTTAGGTGCCGTGCGGATGATTGCTCTAAGTACCCCTTCACACATTTCATCCTGTACTGGCGTGTTGACCGCATTGTTGAAATACTGTTCGAATATATGGGACATCATATCCACGATGCCATAGACGGTCTGGTCTTTCGGAACACTTTTCGTATAGGCAGGGTCAAGAATAGAGAACTTGGGGAAGTTCTGCGGGCCGCCCCAGCCGTACTTTTCCTGTGTCTCTTCATTTGTAATGACCGATCCCGCGTTCATCTCGGAACCCGTCGCGGCAATGGTCAGGACCACGCCGATCGGCAGCGCTTCTTTCGGGATCGCTTTTCTCGTAACGAGGTCCCATGCATCCCCGTCGTATTTCGCAGCACTGGCAATGAGTTTGGAGCAGTCGATGACCGATCCCCCGCCTACTGCAAGCACGATGTCGATTCCCTGCTCCTTGCAGATGGCGGCACCCTTTGCGGCAGTTGTCACACGCGGGTTAGGTTCAACGCCGGACAGTTCGTGAACCTCGGCACCAATTTCATTAAGCACGCGCATGACATCATCATAGACGCCGTTTCGCTTGATGCTTCCCCCGCCGTACACAAGGAGCACCTTCTTTCCGTACATAGGCAATTCATTTTTCAGGGTCTCAATCTGGCCTTCGCCGAAAATCAGTTTTGTCGGATTTTGAAATGTGAATGAATTCATGTCCTCGCCTCCTCCGGTATATTTTCTCACGAAGAACCGATGTTTTCCATTATTCCGGCACCTATCCGGCGAATAAACCTGAGATGGCGCGTCCATCCTATATAAGAGGAGGTGGCGCTATTATGGATACTTTCCGCAAAATCGCTCTTGCTCTCACCATCATCGGTGCCCTTAACTGGGGCCTCGTGGCACTGTTCAATTTCGATGCCGTTGCTGAATTGGCCGGCGGCAGAGATACCCTCGTGGCCCGCATCATCTACGGCCTCGTCGCAATTGGCGGCTTGGTGAGTCTCAGCTATCTGTTCAGGGATGAGCCGGAACGGCCCCTGCGGGTTGAGCAGGACGAGTACGAATGGCAGACACGTCCGCCGGCAGGGATGATGGAAGAGAAATGAAAAATGGACCGTCCCCGATCCGGGGACGGTCCTGACTTGTTACCTCACGCCCAGCCGCGGAAACGGGCAGCTTCCGCGGTTCTGCGGATACCGACCATGTATGCAGCGAGACGCATATCAATGTTGCGGGATTTGGCTGTGTTATAGACATTTTCAAATGCCTCGGTCATCTTCTGGTAAAGCTTTTCATGAACCTCTTCCTCGGTCCAGTAATAGCCCTGATTGTTCTGGACCCATTCAAAGTAAGATACCGTGACACCGCCGGCACTTGCAAGAACGTCAGGCACAAGGAAGATTCCGCGGTCAGTCATGATTTTTGTGGCTTCGGAAGTGGAAGCTCCGTTGGCTGCTTCGACGACGATTTTCGCCTTGATGTCGTTTGCATTGCCTTCATGGAGCTGGTTCTCAAGCGCTGCAGGAACGAGGATGTCACAGTCCAGCTTGAACATCTCATCGTTCGTGATTGTGTCTTCGAACAGAGTCGTCACCGTACCGAAGCTGTCACGGCGGTCAAGAAGATAGTCGATATCCAGGCCGTCCGGGTTATGAAGCGCTCCGTAGGCATCCGAGATCGCGATGACTTTCGCACCGGCATCGTGGAGGAACTTGGAGAGGTAGCTTCCGGCGTTGCCGAAGCCCTGAATGATGACACGCGCGCCTTCGACTTCGATGCCGATGCGCTTTGCCGCTTCACGGATCGAGATGATGACACCTTCAGCAGTTGCGCGGTCACGTCCCTGTGAACCGCCAAGAACGATTGGCTTGCCCGTGATGAAGCCCGGGGAGTTGAACTCGTCAATCCGGCTGTATTCATCCATCATCCAAGCCATGATCTGAGCGTTTGTCATAACGTCAGGCGCAGGGATATCCTTTGCAGGTCCCATCACCTGGCTGAGCGCACGGACATATCCGCGGCTAAGGCGCTCAAGTTCTCCCATGGACATTTCACGGGGATCGCAAATGATGCCTCCCTTGCCGCCGCCATATGGCAGGTCAACAATTCCGGCTTTCATCGTCATCCACATCGACAGCGCGCGGACCTCATCAGCCGACACGCCCGGGTGGAAACGCACGCCGCCCTTTGTCGGACCGACGGCATCGTTGTGCTGTGCGCGGTAACCCGTGAAGACCTTGACTTTATTGTCGTCCATACGGATCGGAATGCGGACTTCCGTCATGCGGATCGGCTCTTTAAGCAGTTCGTACATGCCTTCATCGTAGCCCAATTTATCCAGTGCTTCATGGATTACTTTCTGTGTGGAGGTAACAAGATTTGTGTTCTCGCTCATGGTATTGATTCGCCTCTTTAAATCATAATAGGATGCTCGGCAACATTGTAACATAGATCAACGGTTTGTTGTCGGCTCAAGTTCACAATTCATACACAAAGTTTATGCCGCAAATACTTCGCGGATTTTGCCGAGTGCCCAGTCAATCTCTTCTTTGGAGATGACGAGCGGTGGAGCGAAACGGATGACCGTGTCATGCGTTTCCTTGCAGAGCAGGCCGAGTTCTTTCAGCTTCTCGCAGTATGGACGTGCATCGGAATGCAGCTCGACTCCGATAAAGAGCCCGCGGCCGCGTACTTCCTTGATGTCCGTGTTGTCGATTTTGCTCAGTTCGGCCATGAAGTATTCACCGAGTTCAAGAGCCTTGTCCGCCAGATTCTCTTCCTCAAGCACTTCGAGCGAAGCGATTGAGACTGCGCAAGCCATCGGATTTCCACCGAATGTCGAGCCGTGGGAACCCGGATTGAATACACCCAGAACATCCTTGTCTGCAGCAACGCAAGAAATCGGGAACACTCCGCCCCCAAGTGCCTTGCCGAGAATATACATATCCGGGTCTACACCTTCCCACTCGCATGCGAACATTTTGCCTGTGCGGGCCAGCCCGGCCTGGATTTCGTCCGCGATGAAGAGAACGTTGTTTTCGCGGCAGAATTCTCGTGCTTCTTTAAGGAAGCCTTCACGCGGGATGATGATGCCCGCCTCGCCCTGGATCGGCTCGAGGATGATTGCGGCGGTATTTCCGTTAACAGCGCTTTTTAGTGCTTCGAGATCGCCGTAATCGATATGGACGATGCCCGGCAGCATCGGGCCGAAGCCGCGCTGATATTCAGGATCGGATGACATCGATACAGCAGTCATCGTACGGCCATGGAAATTGCCGTTGCAGACGATGATTTCGGCCTTGCCCTCTTCGACACCTTTTACATCGTAAGCCCAGCGGCGAGCCGCCTTGAAAGCAGTTTCGACTGCCTCTGCTCCGGTGTTCATCGGCAGGACCATGCCTTTGCCGGTAAGTGTGCTGACTTTTTCATACCATGGCGCCAACTGGTCGTTGTGGAATGCACGCGATGTCAGCGTCACCCTGTCTGCCTGGTCCTTCAGTGCCTGGATGATTTTCGGGTGTCGGTGGCCCTGGTTCACCGCGGAATAGGCGGAAAGCATATCCATATACTTATTTCCTTCAGGATCCTTTACCCAAACCCCTTCTGCTTCGGAAATAACGATCGGCAGCGGATTGTAGTTTCTTGCCCCATACTTGTCCGTCTGTTCAATGATCTGCTGTGTCTTTGTCATCCTTCTCATCCTCCCTCATATAAAAGGCGGACTCACATTGAGCGGTCCGCCTCAAATTGTTACTAGTATAATCCTATTCCGGCGATCAGTGCATCTCCGAAACGGTCTTCGCCTGCATATGAAGAGCAAGGTAGTCAGGTCCGCCCGCTTTCGAATCGGTTCCGGACATGTTGAATCCGCCGAATGGCTGATAGCCGACAACTGCAGCCGTGCAGCCGCGGTTAAAGTAGAGGTTTCCGACGTGGAAGTCCTCGCGTGCTTTTTCCAGGTGGAAACGGTTGTTTGAAATCACCGCACCTGTCAGGCCGTAGTCGGTGTTGTTGGCAATGTCGATCGCTTCGTCAAAGTCTTTTGCCTTTGCGAAGGCCACAACCGGTCCGAAGATCTCTTCCTTCATGATGCGTGCTTCCGGATCAACATCCGCGAAAATCGTCGGGTTGACGAAGTAGCCTTTGGAGTCGTCGCCGGTGCCTCCGAGAACGAGACGGCCTTCTTCCTTGCCGATTTCTACGTAATCGAGGATCTTGTCGTAGGATCCCTTGTCAATGACAGGCCCCATGAAGTTGTTGTAGTCTTCCGGATCGCCGACTGTCAGTTCTTTCGTCAGTTCCGTCACACGGTCAAGAACCTGATCGTAGACGTCGCTCACGATGACCGCGCGCGAACATGCCGAACATTTCTGGCCACTGAAGCCGAACGCGGACTTGACGATCGACTGTGCCGCCAGTTCAAGGTCAGCATCGCTGTCAACGACGATTGTATCCTTGCCGCCCATTTCCGCGATGACACGCTTGAGCCAGATCTGTCCTTCTTGTACTTTCGCTGCGCGCTCAAAGATGCGTACGCCCACTTCGCGGGAGCCCGTGAAGCTGACGAAGCGGGTTTTCGGGTGATCGACCAGGTAGTCGCCAATATCGCGGCTGGATCCCGGAACAAAGTTGATGACGCCCGCAGGAAGACCTGCCTGTTCCATGAGCTCGACGAACTTATAGGCGATAACCGATGTATTGGATGCCGGCTTCAGGAGAACCGTATTCCCCGTAACAGCTGCAGCAACCGCTGTTCCCGCCATGATGGCGAAAGCAAAGTTCCAAGGGGAGATGACGACACCGACTCCCAGAGGAATGTAATTGAAGCGGTTGTCTTCGCCCGGACGTTGCGCAATCGGAACACCATCCTTCATTGCGACCATCTGACGTCCGTAATATTCCAGGAAGTCGATTCCCTCAGCCACGTCAGCATCCGCCTCAGGCCAAGGCTTGCCGGCTTCTTTGGAAAGAAGCGCCGAGAGTTCGAACTTGCGGCGGCGTGCTATTGCTGCAGCACGGAAAAGGACATCTGCACGGACTTCAGGCTTCACCTTTTTCCAGGTCTTGAACGTCTCTTGTGCAACCTGCATCGCTTTTTCAGCATGCTCCTGGGTCGCCTTCGAAACGTATCCGATTATCTCTTCACGGTTGGATGGGTTGAAGTTTTCCATCTTATCATCCGTGTAGATGCGTTCACCGCCGATGATGAGCGGAATTTCCTGACCAAGGTACTCTTTTACTACCTTGAACCCTTGCTCGTACGCAGATCGGTTTTCTTCATTCGAAAAGTCCGTAAGTGGCTCATGTTTGTAAGGAATCAATTGAACTCCTCCTCCTGATTATGTTCGAGACGCTAAAAATATTTGCGCTCTTTTCGTTTCACACTTATAATAATGCAAAAGATCATTGCGAATTTCAAGTCTTAATCATTTGAAAAACGCAAAAAACTATTTTGAGGTGGACCATGTCTATCGAAAAAGACTCGCTATGGCCCTTCTACGAATTCGCCGTGGAACATGCCGCTCTCGGCATCCACGCCGTTGACATGAATGGAAGGACCGTCATCTACAACGAGAAAATGAAGCAAATCGAAGGACTCGACCTCGACGACCTGGCCGACCGGAGTGTGCTGGATATGTTCCGGTTCGGCCAGGAGGAGAGCACGCTTATGAAAGTCATCAGGAGTGGAGAGCCGGTCCGGAATGTCAAACAGACTTACTGGAACCGGAACGGACAGGAAATCACCACAGTGAATGACACCTATCCGGTGATCGGGCCGGAAGGAATGATCGGCGCCGTGGAACTGGCCCGGGATGTGACCGCGCTGGAAAAATTCGTCCACCAGCCGCTCCGGACCTACGATGAGAACGTCACGTTCGCTTCCATCTCGGCTGAAAGCGAAACGATGAAATCCGTGATCGCCACGGCAAAAAAAGCGGCTGATGCGGATCTTCCTGTTTTACTCACCGGGGAAACCGGCACCGGGAAGGATCTGCTAGCAGGTGCCATGCATAATGGTTCGGCAAATGCCGGGAGCCCTTACTACACCCTCTTCTGCCCTGGTTTGGACTCTGCAGACATCCACCGGACGATGAAAGCGATCAGCAAGGAAGAGACCTGTACCGTTTTCTGTGACCGGATTGACCTGATGCCCATAAAACTGCAAGAAGAACTGCTCAGGGAACTTGAGTCTCTCGGGGATGATTCCAGGCAGTACATCGCCAGCATCGGCGGGGATGCATTTGATCTGATTGCAAACGGATCGTTATTGAAGGGTCTCTACTATTTCTTTTCGTCCATCACGATCTATATCCCGCCGCTCAGAAAGCGGATGGACGACTTGTGGCCATTCATCGACGATTACCTGGAACGCCACCGCAGGCGCTTCGGTTCTGCAGTAAGAGGGCTATCTTCGGAAGTCAGGGAAACATTCGACTCGTATACTTGGCCGGGAAACCTGAAGGAAGTCGAACTGCTTCTCGAAGAGATCACTTCGCTCCTTACGACGGAGACCGAGATTTCACAAGATCTCCTGCCCCACCATTTTAAACTGAAGGTACAGGAGGAATTCTCTCCTGCCAAGCGGCCGCAGGACTTCGTGATGAGCGAGGGCCAAGAGTTTCTTCCCTTGGATACTTACCTCCGTGAAGCAGAGGATTATTATTTGTCGAAAGTGATGAATGTATTCGAAGGCAATGTCACGAAAGCGGCGCACGCACTCGGAATGAGCCGCCAGAATCTGCAGTATCACCTGAAGAAAATCCGGAATGGCCAATGAAGAAAACTCCTTCTCTGAAAATAAAAAAGCAAGGAAGCGTCCGGTTCATACCGGATAGGCTTCCTTGCTTTTTTCGATTATTGTCCGGACTGACGGATCCAGTCCTGCAGTTTGTCGCGGAGCGTATTGAAACCGTCCGGTTCCCGTTCATCGATGCGGTCCTGAAGAGATTTCCTCGGACGGTCCTCCCTCCGTGTCTGCGGACGTTCCTGAAGAGCGCGGAGCGAGAGGCTGATTTTCCCTGCCTTCTCATCAACGTCGAGCACCTTTACTTTCACTTCTTCCCCTACCGTCAGATAGTCATTGACGTCCTTGACGAAACCGTAAGTGATTTCCGAAATGTGGACGAGGCCTTGCGTGTCCTTGTCCAGGGCGATAAATGCCCCATATGGCTGGATGCCTGCGACCTTCCCGGTCACCACATCTCCCGCTTGATAGTTGCTTGCCATAAATACCGCTCCCAATCGCTTTGATTTACGAATCTGCCATTTGGCCATTGCAAATTATACCATACGGGAGTGCTTACGGCAAAAAGCGGTCGGGATTACGGGGCGTCCTGGCGGTCTACAAGCCAGAGGCCTTCAGGGGTGAGAGTCAGCCAAATCTGCTTCTGTTCGAAACCGGAGAATGTATCGACCCTGACCGGTACACTTACGCCGGTCTCATGGGGAACAACGTCGTCTTCATGAAATGAAAGATGGACTTCTTCAATCGCTTCTGTCAATCCTTTTTCCGATAACCATGTTAGATTGGCCGCATTCCCATCTGCAGAAAGCAATTCCATGATTGTGACGTCTCCCCTGTCTGCAGCAATTAGTGCGAGCGCAGCCACCATGACCGGAGTGGTGTCCGATAGCAGTGACCGATCCCCAGCAGCCGTCAGGTCCCGATACAAAGTTTCCGTCCTTACCCGAAAATCAGAGTTTCCGAAAGAACCATCCAGAAAAACATGATTGTCTATTTCTGAATATCGGTCATGCCCTTCACGCGCACTTTTCAGTGCAGATTGATAACTTGCTGTTACCAGATGATCATAAGACTTCGACCGCTTCCATCCGGTCTTTTCCATTTCAGCCACGACCGGCTCCAGTAATTTTCCGGAAGGAGACTCTGGCCGTCCGGCCAGTCGCTTCCAGAGCTCCCTCCGTTCCGCCAATACTGTTCCGTCTTCTCCGAACACCCTGCCGCTTTCACCTCCAAACACGAATTCCCCAAAATAATGAACAGCCAATTCTTCCGGCATTCTCCACTGATCACTTGTGTTCCTATCACCGGCCATTTCTTCCAGTTCGAGGAGTGTTTCTTCCAGTACAACCGGCTCATGATCAGAGATTTTCTGCAGAGGCACCCTTTCAGCCACCCTTATTACACTTGCTACCGACTCTTCCAGTCCATCCGCATGTTCTCCAAGGGTCGGCAGTTTTTCGGGAATCACATATACCTGATCCCCAAAACGAATGATTTCTTCCGACAATTCGTAGCCTTCTTGCTCCATCAGCTGCAGAGCGTACCGGAGGGATTCGGGATATTCATCGGTATTGGCGAGGAAGCCTTCTTTATCAAATTTCTCGCCATGAATTGCCGCCTCTATAAAATTCATGTGTTCCATTAATCGGTTTGAGAAGATCATTGCCATTTCCTGTTTCCGCATCTCAAATACGCGTACATATTCCCTGCTCTTTAATTGATCATGATTAATCGGCTGTTCACTGAGCTGCATGGCCATCTCGGAAGGAAGGTCAAACACATCCAAGATTTCTGCCAGCTCCTCGTTCGCCTCCTTCTTTGCCGGTGCTTGACCTTTCTGTACGGCACGGTCAAGTCTTGAGATGAACAGACTGAACTCCGACTTTCCTTCCTGTATCGTTAACAAATCCATCATATCCATGTCTTGCGCACCAATCTTTTCCTGGAACCGTGCTTTCTCTTCATCGAAACGGGTCTCCAGCTTCTTTACATATGCGGCATCAACAGGCCCAGCCTGTACCGGGAGGATGAACGCCGCAGCGATCAGGAGGCCGACTGTGGCAAGAAGCCCGGCTCCTGCTGCCCACAAGCGTACTCCCTTGGATCGGTCTTTTTCTTGTTCAGCCAAGGCCGGAGTCTCTGGCTGATGGGCCACGGGTTCCGGATAGCGGATGCGGCCATAGGCACGACGCAGCAGACTGAGCTGCCGGTCAAGATCCCGATCCGGATCAGCTTCTGTGAGCATCCGGTCACCCGTCTCCGCTGCCGTCCGTGCCTCATCGGCTGTCATCCGGCAAATGGAACCCGTTTCTGCAGCGCCGAAATCATGAAGTCTGATCAGGACAAACGGCAGTCTGACTCCAACAGGCAGATTGCGGATCTCCCGATTAAGCTGTTCGTCTTCTTGAAACCGGAAAAGCTCTTGATCCTCCTCCCCATCAGGTGGATCTGCTATCAATCTTGCGGCAGCCCTGAACAAAATCACACGCGGATCCGCTCCGTCAGTCTGTTCTTCCTCTGCCTTCCCGATTGCCTTCTCTGCAATCTCCCCTACCCTCTCGTATGGCACCCCCGCCTGGTGGAGAAAGCAGTTAAGTGATTGTTCTAAGTCATGCGCCTTGTACAACGCCCTCGTCCCTTTTTCTTTTTCCCCCATTTCCCACACCCTCTTCATGCTTCTTCCTTTATTATACCAAATCCACCGTATTTTGATTTGTGCATTTCCGATTGGTTACATGGTCGGACTTTCTTTTTGGGCAACATGTTGTACAATGGGGGAATCAGTTTTCGGAGGGATCAACTATTTATGTCAAATCGAGAAAATTGGACTTCCAAGATCGGATTCATCCTGGCAGCGGCCGGCAGTGCCATCGGCCTCGGGGCCATCTGGAAGTTCCCATATATGGCCGGTACGAACGGCGGCAGCATCTTCATATTGCTGTTTATCCTCAGTACATTCCTGATCGGCCTCCCGATCCTGATTGCGGAATTTCTGATAGGCCGGCGCGGTCAGGCAGACGTCGTCACAACCTTCCGCCGGTTGGCACCCGGAACGGCATGGCCGATTTTCGGATTTGTCGGTTTTGCAATGTCCATTATCGTGCTGTCCTTCTATAGCGTGGTCGGCGGGTGGATCCTGTCATATCTGGTGCGCTCAGTCGCTTATCTGTTCGGAGGCGGAAATCCTCAGGACTTTGGAGCTCTGTTTGATTCGATCATCGCCAGACCGGGTGAGGCACTCCTTGCCCAGGCCGTCTTCATGTTCCTGACGATCTGGATCGTGTCACGAGGCATCAAGGGAGGCATCGAGCGGGCGAGCAAATGGATGATGCCGATGCTGTTCATCTTCTTCATCATCCTGGCCATCCGCTCCCTCACGCTCGACGGAGCGATGGAAGGAATCCGATTTATGTTCGTGCCAGATTTCTCTTACTTAAACGGAGAAACAGCCCTTCTGGCACTTGGACAGGCCTTCTTCTCGTTAAGTGTCGGGATCGGCAGCATGATTACATATGCGTCCTATTTGCCGAAAGATGAGAACCTCATGAAATCCGGCTGGAGTGTGGCGGTCCTGAACATCTTCATCTCCATTCTCGCGGGCCTTGTCATCTTCCCTGCTGTCTTCGCTTTCGGCGGATCACCGGCGGAAGGGCCAGGACTTGTCTTCGTCATCCTGCCGGCCATTTTCGAATCGATGCCGCTGGGCTTCCTGTTCATGCTGCTGTTCTTTATCCTGATGCTATTCGCGACATTGACTTCCAGTATTGCGATGCTCGAGATTACTGTGTCGATCGGCATCCGGAACAAATATGAACGGCGCAGAGGCGCTGCGTTCCTTTACGGGCTGATCGTCTTTCTGGTCGGCATTCCAAGCGCCCTGTCATTCGGGATCCTATCGGATGTGAAGGTGTTCGGCCTGTCTTTCTTCGATCTGGCAGACACAATTGTCTCCAAGTTCGGCATGCCGATCGGCGCATTCTTCATCTCCCTGTTTGCAGGTTACTATCTGTCCCGCCAGATTACCGAAGAAGAACTCGGAGGTTCCGGATTCCAGGCGTCCGCCTGGCGGCTCCTCGTCCGCTATGTTTGCCCGCTTGCCATCATATTGGTTTTCATCTCTACTATTTGGGGATGAGCAAACACATGAAAAAAAACCGCCAACTCGGCGGTTTTTTCATTATAGCGGACATCCTGCCCCGTATTTGAGCGCGATCAGCTTATAGGAGATGTCCATGCAGGCCTCATGCGGGATCCAAAGTTCATAGGAATGCTCATAAATCAGACGGATCCGTTCCGCCAATTCGGACGGATGGGCGGCATCATGGAGAGCAGCAATGACGTCGGCAATCTCAGTCTCGTATGCACCCGGCCCCTGATTGAACGGGTCCCACCGATCCAGAAGATCCGCCGCAAAATGATTGATTTCGATGGTATCCAACAGTACTCACCTATTTTTCAGTTCTTTGAATGATTATTAGCTATAATAGCACAGCCATTAAAAAAAGAAAGGGAGAAATTTTGGATCGTATTTTGGCCAGCCTGAACCTCGTACATAAAAACAGCCGGCCTCAATGAGAGGGCGGCTGTTTTGCATTCCGTTCGGCCAGAATGCGCTGCTCGAGTTCATGTGTCGCTTTTTCCTGTTCGGCGGATTTCTTTTTGATCCAGCGAAAAGCCAGGTAGCAAAGGAACATGCAGACAAGCAATGACGCTACTGCCGGTATATAAAGGGTCTTGTCTTCCGGAAAATAAAGGAACGGCATGAGAAGAACCGTTTTCATGATGACTCACTTCCTTAATGTGGATTCCGGGTTCAGAGTTACTTTTTCAGAATTTCAATCGACTGGATGACTACATCCTCAACAGGCTTGTCTTGGGCACCTGTTTTGACGCCTGCAATCTCATCGACAACATCCAGGCCTTCGACTACCTGGCCGAATACGGTATGGCGCTGGTCAAGCCAAGGCGTGCCGCCTTTTTCTGCGTAAGCTTCGATGATTTCTTTCGGGAAGCCTGCTCCCTCCAGCTGGCTGAGCATCTGGGAAGGGACGCGTTTTGCCTGTACGATGAAGAACTGGCTTCCGTTCGTTCCCGGTCCTGCATTTGCCATAGAGAGAGCTCCACGGAGATTGAACAGCTCCGGCGAGAACTCGTCTTCGAAAGTGGAGCCGTAGATGCTTTCTCCGCCCATGCCTGTTCCGGTCGGATCGCCGCCCTGGATCATGAAGTCCGGAATAATGCGGTGGAAGATAATTCCGTCATAGTAGCCGTTCTCGGCATGTGTAAGGAAGTTCTCTACCGTTTTCGGTGCCTGTTCGGGGAACAGCTTCACCTTCATCTCGCCATGGTTTGTATGAATGATTGCAAGTGCTTCATTTTCTGCAGCTTCGTTCGCCAGTTGAGGAAACATCGTATCTCTCCTTTTCTCCCAGCACCGGACGGCACAGGAGGTTCAGTATGTTCATAAGTGTAACATACTGGCCGGAGGGAAAACGATGAATAAGTCATGACACTTTTTTCGGGTTACGAAATGCTTTATAATGGGGATACTAAGTGCTAAAAAGGACGTTCGATAGATGTCAATACAAAAACGCAACTTTATCATCATCCTGGTGACCAACTTCCTGGTCGCGGGAACGATGACCATGATCATGCCATTCCTGTCCCTGTACATTGACACATTCGGCAGTCACTCCGATGCCTTTGTACAAAAGTGGGCTGGCCTCATCTTTGGCGCAACATTCGTGTCGGCATTTATCATGTCTCCAATCTGGGGACGGATCGGTGACAGGTACGGCTTTAAGCCGATTCTCATGATCAACGCCTTCGGTATTTCGGCGTTCATGTTCATGATGGGGTTTGTCGACGATGTGTACACGTTCTTCTTTCTCCGGCTGGCAATGGGTGTTGTGACGGGCTTCATCCCGACATCCCTTGCCTTCATTAGTGCCCATACCGCAAAAGGCCAAGCCGGCAAGACACTTGGCACACTCCAGATGGGCAGCGTTTCCGGAACTCTTTTCGGACCGGCGCTCGGTGGCCTGCTGGCTGATTCTTTCGGGTTCGAATTGGCCTTTATCATCTCTTCCGCCGCCATCTTCATCGCCGCCTTGATCGTGACATTCGGAATCAAGGAACAGAAAAAAGAAAAGAAGAACCGAGATCATGTCTATTCCAGAAACACCATCGTGCGTTCCATACTCTCCCATCGTCTCATGCTGAACGTCATGATTATCACGGCGCTGATCCAGATCGGCAATTTCAGCATCCAGCCCCTTCTTTCCCTCTACGTCGCTGAACTCACGGAAGCCGACCAGGTGGCATTTCTTGCGGGCCTCACCTTCAGCGCCGCAGGTGTCGGCAACCTTCTCTTCGCCAGGAAATGGGGGCAGCTCGGCGACAACCATGGGTATGAGCGGGTCTTGACTGTGCTGCTGTTGCTGACCTTTATATTCATGATTCCGCAGGCTCTCGTCACAAATCTTTGGCAACTGATCATCCTGCGCCTGCTGTTCGGGGTTTCGATCGGCGGTCTCATACCGGTCACCACCGCCCTGATCCGGAGAGAAGCACCTGTAGATATCCAAGGTGAAGTGCTTGGCTACAATACCAGCTTCCGCTTTTTCGGGAACATCATCGGCCCGATGTTCGGGGGAATCGTGAGCGGCTTTATCGGCATCTCCTCCGTCTTCTATGTAACGGCGGCCCTGTTCCTGATTGCATTAGTCTCCCTTCACTTCACCAGGAAGCGTCCGAAAGAGGATTTCGAGGATGTGCTGGAGCGGCAGGAGATGCTGCATCCGCACTAATGACTGTAGTTCTGCAACTCCATATCAAGTGAATGACGTCGCGCAGCATTTGCTGCGCGACGTTTTTATTTGTGTGATGTTCAAAAAGATTTCACTGTGGTTTTTCTGGAGCTTTTTTAATATAGGAAGAACTCGGTTCCAAGGTACTGCAATCGGTGAATAGCCCCAGTTTCTTCAATGCAACCGCTTTACAATTGGGTTATAATTAGTCCTGTTACCTATTTACCGAATAACTATCGGATCACCACTATTGAAAGGAGGAACATTCTTGATATCCGTGCTGTTGTTATTCGCACCGGTCATAGCCGCTCTGTTCGTCCCATTCCTGGCAAACCGGCTGCGGGGTATCCATACCGGCTGGTTCGTGCTTGCCGTGCCGGTGTTGCTGTTTATCTACTATTTGGGCTTCCTGCCCCAAGTGAAAGACGGCGGGGTCCATATAGGTGAATTGGCCTGGATTCCGTCATATGGTATTACACTCACTTCATACATAGACGGCCTTAGTCTGCTTTTCTCACTACTTATCACGGGAATTGGATCTTTGGTGGTTCTTTATTCGATTTTCTACCTTGATAAGGAAAAGGAAAGGCTCGGTAACTTCTACGTCTACCTGCTCATGTTCATGACGGCCATGCTAGGGGTCGTCCAGTCAGACAACATGATCGCCCTCTACGGTTTTTGGGAACTGACGTCGATTTCGTCGTTCCTGCTTATCGGTTACTGGTATACGAGGGACAAGTCGCGCTTTGGTGCGCTCAAATCAATGTTGATCACTGTCTTTGGCGGTCTCATGATGCTCGGGGGCTTCGTTCTTCTTTACATCATGGGAGGAACATTCTCGGTTCGCGAACTCGTATCAATGGCCCCCGAATTAGCAGAACATTCTCTTTTCACATGGGCACTAGTACTCCTCCTTCTGGGGGCGTTCACAAAATCCGCCCAGTTCCCGTTCTATATCTGGCTTCCGGACGCGATGGAAGCGCCTACTCCGGTCAGTGCGTATCTCCACTCCGCGACCATGGTCAAAGCGGGTCTCTATCTGGTTGCGCGCTTCACGCCAATTTTTGCGGCATCTGAAATCTGGGTGTGGCTAGTGACTTCAATCGGTGTGCTCACCCTGTTCTGGGGATCCTTCTTTGCGGTGAAGCAGACTGACCTGAAAGGCATTCTGGCTTTCTCGACTGTCAGTCAGCTGGGGCTGATCATGTCCCTGCTGGGTGCGGCCGCAGCTGCTTTCCACGTGGATGGTGCTGCAGAAACAATGTTCAAGTACGCCGGCTTCGCCGCTATCTTCCACCTCGTGAACCATGCCGCATTCAAGGGCAGCCTGTTTATGATTGCGGGTATCGTGGACCATGAAACGGGTACCCGTGATATCCGGAAGCTTGGCGGCCTCATGGCCCTCATGCCCGTTACTTTCACAATCGCCCTGGTCGGTTCCCTTTCCATGGCGGGTCTGCCTCCGTTCGGTGGCTTCCTGAGCAAGGAACTATTCCTGACAGGAATGCTGAGTTTGGGAGAACTTGACCTGTTCGCTCCTGCTTCCTGGGGAACCGTGCTTCTGGTGGTTGCATGGATTGCCAGCGTGTTCACGTTCATTTACAGCTTCTATTTTGTATTGCGTACGTTCACAGGAAAACACAAGCCGGATCTGCTGCCGAAATCGGCACATGAGGCACCTGCAGGCATGCTTGTCTCTCCGGCAGTGCTTGGCCTGATTGTCGTAGCCATCTTCTTCGTTCCGAATTTTATCGGGGACTGGATCGTCAAACCCGCAGTTGCTGCCGTGCAGCCATTTATGTACAACTCTCCGGCAGATGTTGATGTCCATGTAGCCGCCTGGCACGGCC
The DNA here is from genome assembly GCF_009761675.1 of Bhargavaea sp. CC-171006. Classification (GTDB taxonomy): domain Bacteria; phylum Bacillota; class Bacilli; order Bacillales_A; family Planococcaceae; genus Bhargavaea; species Bhargavaea changchunensis. Next base: position 133,701 of record NZ_QUZH01000006.1, on the reverse strand, counting down.
ATGTCACGCCTGAACTGATGATGACAATCGGCATTGTCATCGCAGGACTGGTCCTTTACTGGCTCCTGCCGAAATGGCAAGGACTTTACCGGGCCTTCCCTGAGTACCTGACACTCAACAAGTTCTATGATTCCTCCATGTATTTCGCAGAAAGCGGCATGAACCGCCTGTCCCGCTCCTATATGGACGGACAGATCCGGAGCTACCTGATCTATATGTTCTCCGGAATTGTCATCATCGTGCTTGGTTCGATGATCGCGAAAGATGCGTTCCAAGTCTCCTTTGAGGGAACTGCGCCGATCGGACCTGCGGAAGTCGGACTGCTGCTTGTACTCGTCGCCTCTGTTGTAACGACACTTGTCGCCCGAAAGCGCCTGACGGCCATCATCGCTCTTGGAGCGGCAGGCTATGTGGTCGCTCTCCTGTTCGTCACCTTCAAGGCGCCGGATCTTGCGCTGACCCAGCTCGTCATCGAAACCGTATCTGTCGCCCTCTACCTGTTGGCGTTCTATCACCTTCCGAAGATGAGCCGGCATGACGAAAAACGGAAGTTCCGTGTCGGCAATGCGCTGATCGCCGCTGCGGTCGGCCTCATGATGGCCCTGCTTGCGATGTCTTCCGCATCACAGAAAGCATTGCCGTCCATATCGCAGTATTACAAAGACACGGTCTATTCTGAAGCGGGCGGCGGAAACATAGTCAACGTCATCCTTGTTGACTATCGTGGTTTTGATACGCTATTTGAAATTGCCGTCCTGTCCATAGCGGCGATCGGGATTCTCGGCCTGATCCGCCTCCGTCTCACACGAAAGGGGGATTCCGGTGAAAAACAGTGATGTCATCATCCAGACGACGACAAAAGTCGTGTTTTTCATAATCTTCCTGTTTGCGATCCATATCTTCTTTGCGGGCCACTACACACCAGGAGGAGGGTTTGTCGGCGGCCTGCTGACCGCATCGGCACTCGTCCTTCTGCTCTTGGCTTTCGATATCCGTACGGTCAAAAAGGCACTGCCTTTCAACTACACGGTCATCATCGGAATCGGACTCATCCTTGCACTCGGAACTGCGTCTGCATCCATTCTGTTCGATGTCCCGTTTTTCACCCACGCGTACGATTACTTCAAGCTGCCGCTGTTCGGGGAAACCTCCCTTCACTCGGCCATGCTGTTTGACCTCGGGGTCTACCTGGTCGTTGTCGGCGCGACGATGAATATCATTCTTTCGATTGGAAGTGATGACTAATGGAAATTCTCATGTCGGTCATCATCGGCTTTCTCTTTATGGCCGCCGTTTATCTGCTTCTGTCCAGGAGCCTGCTCCGGGTCATCATCGGAACCGGCCTGTTGAGCCACGGGGCGCATCTGCTCATCCTGACAATGGGAGGCTTCGAGGGCTCCGCTCCCCCGGTTCTTGCGGACGGGGTGACGGATTTCGTGGATCCCCTTCCCCAGGCTCTTATCCTGACGGCGATTGTCATCAGTTTCGGTGTAACGGCGCTGTTCCTCGTGATGGCATACCGCGCGTACCAGGAACTCGAGACGGACAATATGACTTTACTGAAAGGAAATGACGAACATGACTAACCTCCTGTTATTTCCGGTCCTGATCCCGTTCCTGACGGCCATGATCCTTCTGTTCTTCCCGAAGCGGATCACCGCACAGCGGGCGGTCACCGTCACGGGCATGATCGCTTCCGTCATCGCCTCAACAGTGCTCGTCTCGGTTGTGCTTCGGGACGGGGTCCAGGCGGTCACACTGGGAAGCTGGCCAGCGCCTTTCGGCATCACGATGGTGTCGGATCCGCTATCAGCGGGACTTGTGCTGACTTCTAACCTGATCACTCTGGCGATCGTTTTCTACAGCTTCAGATCCATCGGCAAAGGCCGGGAAAAAAACCTGTACTATTCTGCGATGATGTTCATGCTGACAGGCGTGAACGGTGCCTTCACAACAGGCGATATTTTCAATATGTTCGTCTTCTTTGAAGTGCTCCTCATGGCGTCTTATGTCCTGATTGTTCTGGGCGGCGAGAAACGTCAGCTCCGGGAATCGATCAAATACATACTCGTGAACATTGTCTCTTCTGCATTCTTCGTGACTACGGTCGCGATGCTGTACTCTGTAACCGGGACACTCAACATGGCCGACATCTCGGCAAAGGTCTCGGAAATCGGCCAAAGCGGAATTCTCACTGTCATCGCCGTGATGCTGATTCTTGTCTTTGGACTCAAGGGCGCCATCTTCCCGCTTTATTTCTGGCTGCCCAGCTCGTATGCGGCACCGCCAGTACCGGTGCTCGCCCTGTTCGGGGCATTGCTTACGAAAGTTGGCGTCTATGCGATTATGAGGACTGTTACGCTGCTGTTCCCTCATGATCCGGGCTTCACCCATGAATTGCTGATGATCCTTGCGGTTCTCACAGTCATTGCCGGTTGCATCGGAGCGCTCGCCTACTATGACCTGAAACAGATCGTGATTTACAATATCATCATCGCTGTAGGGGTCATCCTATTCGGTGTGGCTCAGATGAACATGGCCGGACTGGAAGGCGCGGTGTTCTACCTGATCCATGACATGCTGATCAAAGCGGGGCTCTTCATGCTCATTGGTGTCATTATCGCCATTACCGGCACATCGAATTTAAGGGAAATGGGCGGTCTTATGAAGACTTATCCCGGCCTGGCCTGGACATGGCTCATCGCAGCGTTCGGCCTGGCGGGCATCCCGCCGCTCAGCGGCTTTTTCGGAAAACTCCTGATCGTGCAAGGTGCATTCGAGGCTGACAACCTATGGGGCGGGATTATTATCCTGGCATCCAGCCTGCTCGTTCTGCTATCTGTCATCCGAATCTTCATCCATGCGTTCTGGGGAGAGCCGAAACCGGTCAAAGGGACTACGGCGGGTGTTTACCGCGGCCTTCTCATCCCGGCCGTTATCGTGACCGCCCTGACCGTCATGTACGGGGTCGGCACGGAATGGCTCCGTCCGCTCATGTGGGATGCCGCGGAAATCCTCCACCAGCCATCGATCTATATCGATGCGGTGTTAAAGGAGTAGATGGATCATGGCCTTTCAAATTTTGCTTAACTTCATCCTGGCATTCACCTGGATGTTCATACTTAATTCATTCGATGCATCCACATTCATCATTGGATGGTTACTTGGTCTGCTGCTGATCCTGATGATGCGCCGCTTCTTCCCGGGGCCCGTCTACATCAAGCGGATCTGGTCTATCATCAAACTGGTGCTTTTGTTCTTCAAAGAACTGTGGCTGGCCAATGTCCAGGTGTTCATGCTTGTCATCAAACCGAAACTTGGTATCCAGCCCGCCATCTTCCGATACCCGACGAAGCTGACGAACGACTGGGAGATCACCCTGTTGTCGGCATTGATCACCCTGACGCCGGGCACGATTGTCATGAACGTCTCGGAAGACAAAAAGACTCTTTATGTCCATACGCTTCATATTGACGATGTGGACGAGGCAGTCGCGTCCATACGGGATTCGTTCGAGAAAGCCATTATGGAGGTGAGCCGGCCTTGACTATCCTGTTTTGGGTATCCCTTGTCCTGATTGTTGTCTCCATGGCCCTGTTCGTGTACCGCCTGATCAAAGGACCCACCGCCCCGGACCGCGTCATCGCGTTGGATGCCATGGGCGTCACACTCATATCTGTAATCGCCCTGCTGTCAGTCCTTGTCGGAACGAACCTTTATCTGGAGATCATCCTGCTGCTCGCCATCCTGTCCTTTATCGGGACGGTCGCCTTCTCCAAGTTCATAGAGAAAGGAGAGGTTTTCGACCGTGGAGATTCTGATTAATCTTATCGTGGCAATACCATTGATTGTCGGTGTCGTCTTCACCCTTGTAACGGCGGTCGGACTGCACCGGTTTCCCGACCCCTACACCCGTGCACACGCGGCTTCAAAGAGTTCCACGGTGGGGGTGCTGGGAATCCTGCTCTCCGTCTTTCTGCACTTCTGGCTGGTAGAGGATCACTTCAACCCGAGGATCCTCCTCGGAATCCTCTTTCTCTTCATCACCGCTCCCGTCGGGGGGCATATGATGGCACGGGCCGCCTACTTTGCCGGCGTCAAGCCGAGTGAGCTGACCGTCAAAGATGAGCTGGCGGAAGATATCCGTCAATCGGAAACCAAATAATTAAAAGACTTCTGCGGATTTCGCAGAAGTCTTTTTTTGAATTACCAATAATACGGGTACCCTCCATAGAATGGATAAGGCCCATAGCCGCCGTAGTAAGGATAGCCTCTATAGCCGCCATAGTATGGATAACGGCCTCCGGACCAGAACAGGTCTCCGAGCAGGCTTCCTGCGAATCCTCCGAGAAACGGTCCAAAGAACAATCCGCTTCCTCCTCTCCAGTTGGGATAGCGATGGTAACGAGGCATTAGCCTCCCCCCTTTCCTCGCTATCCTATGCCGGAAGCCCGCCCGGGCCTGGGCATTATTCCCCTGATTCTTCCGCCATCAGGTCTACAAGAGTCGCCAGGGTCCTCACCATGACACCAGTGCCGCCTTTTGGCCCCAGCTCATGTTGTGACGAAGCACCGGACGTTCCAGCGATATCCAGATGAATCCATGGTGTGTCCTCTGCAAACTCGCCGACAAATCCCCCGCCGAAAATCATATGGCCATCGCTTCCCGGAGAGTTGTTGAGATCCGCCACGTCACTCTTGCGGATCCGCTTTTTGTCGCTTTCCGTAAGCGGCAGCCTCCAGACGAACTCCCCGGTTTCGGAAGCGGCTTCCAGGAACGTTTCAAAGAAGCCCTCATTGTTGGATAGCGCCCCGGTCTTATCATAGCCCAGAGCAGTGATGACGCCCCCTGTGAGCGTCGCGACGTCCACAAGGTAATTCGCCCCCGACTGCTTGGCGTAAGTGACTGCATCCGCCAGGACGAGCCGTCCTTCGGCATCTGTGTTCAGTACTTCGATCGTCTTGCCGCTCAGTGAGGTGATGACATCATCCGGCTTGAAGGCGCTGCCCGAAATCATATTGTCCGTCGAGGCAATGACGGCGACCACATTCTTTTTCGGACGAAGTTCACCGATGATGCGCATTGCGCCGAGCACTGCTGCCGCTCCGCCCATGTCACCCTTCATGCCGACAATGCCGGTCTTCGTCTTGATCGAGTATCCTCCCGTATCAAAGGTGATCCCTTTGCCGACCAGGCCGACCACGTCTTCCCAGTTTTCTGTTGCTTCGTACTTCAGGACGATCAGCCGCGGCTCTTCGACCGAGCCTTGATTGACCGCAAGGATGGCACCCATGCCAAGCTCTTCCATCTCTGCGCGGCCGAGGACCTCGATTCCGAATCCATACTGCTCGGCCAGACGTGCCGCATAGTCCGCCATTGCGGTAGCAGTCAGAATGTTGCCGGGTGTGTTCACAAGATCCCTTGCTTCGTTGACTGCATCCGCATAAACACGGCCGACACCGAAGGCTGGCTTGATCACGTCTGCTCCCGCATCCGAAAGAAGCGTGACCTCGCGCAACTCCACTTGTTTCTCATTGGAGCCTGTTTTATAATCTTCAAATGCATAAGTGCCAAGACCCAGGCCCTCCGCCGCTGCAAAAGCAATGTCCGCATCCTCAAAATCGCCTGAGGTATAAGAAGCAGACCAGACAGCAGCCGTTTCCGCTTTCATCTTGCGAAGCTCTTTACCTGCCCCGGCAAACACTTTTCTCAGATCGTCAGCATCCAGCGTCTTGTCATTACCGAGTCCTGTAAACAGGACTCGGCTGAATCCCGCATCCGGCATGGCCGGCACTCGGGTGTATTCGCTGCGTCCAGATGCAACATCGCCCGAGCGTACCCATCCGGTAAGAGCCCCTCCGAACAGGGCATCCAGCTGTTCCCAGCCTTCCACATGTTCAGGGTGTTTCGGAACCCCTACGATCAGGACATCCGCAGTAATGCCTTCCAGACTGTTTTTCTGTACAGTGACTTCCATCTTTATCCCTCCATCCAGCTTTCGTCCTCATTATACCGGAATGACGGACTGGCGGGTCAGCCGGCTCCCCATGATATGTTATAATTTTGATTATCTTCTGCCTGAAAGGTTGTGCCAGCATGGAACTATTTCAAAACGCTCCACTATGGGTGGCGGTGTTCAGTATATTCTTTGCCCAATTCATCAAGATCCCTATCCATTATCTGGCCACCCGTAAAGTGGATTGGAGGCTGTTCACTTCCACCGGCGGCATGCCGAGCTCCCATTCCGCCGCCGTCTCCTCGCTGACGACAGCCATCGGATTCGAGCATGGCCTTGATTCCACCATCTTTGCGGTCTCAGCCGTTTTTGCGATCATCGTCATGTTCGATGCATCGGGCGTGCGCTTCCAGGCCGGCCAGCAGGCAGTCGTCATCAACCAGATGCGAACAGATTTCCGGAACTTTATCCAGACGACCAGGGAATGGCCGCAGAAGGATGAACAGCAGAAGATTGAGGAGCTGAAAACCCTCCTCGGGCACAAGCCGAGTGAAGTATATGCCGGTGCCCTGACCGGTATTTTCCTGTCCGTCATCCTGTATGCTTTCCTGCTCTGACCGTTGAAATATTAAAAAGCGTCCCGCCTGAAGGCGGAACGCTTTTTGTCTGTTGTCAGAACATCCTATAGCCCATTCTCCGGAGAATGATCATGACGATGCCCGCGATGATGGCGCCGACAAAGCCACCGATCAGGATGACAATATCTGCGGCATGCAGGGAGACCAGCTTGTCCCCAAGGCTGCTGAAAGCCATGCCGGGGCTGGTGAAGTAGTCCAGTACCCTCACTTCATCCACGATCAGGATGACAACGATCGGGTAGACGATCGCCATGAGCCATGTCATGCGGAGCAGCATATTCAGTAGGAAGCCGATCCCGAAGAACATGACCATGAACAGCAGGAACGACAGCAAAACTTCTACAATGGATAATGAACCGTCCAATTCGCAAACCTCCGATTTCCTTTCATCAGTTTACCGGAACGGGGACCTGCTTTCAACAAGCCGGTCCCCGTTCACCAATCTGTCAGAAATCAGGATCGGTTCCGCCTTTGCGGAAAAAGAACTTATAACTGGTATATCCAAAAATGTCTCCAGGCCAGGCTCCGCGGACTTCCGGCAAACCGCCGTCAACGGCTTCTCCTGCAATCTCATGGATCAGGAGTGACGAATCCGGAGAAGCCGCCAATTCACCGGGCGTCATCCATCTGGCTTCGGCAATTTCCCGTTCCTGAGGAATCACCGGCTGTGTATCCGAAAGCGGCCGGAGAAGAAACAGAGCCATGTTATCACTGACTTCCCCTTTCAGTACGCCTGTCCTGAACCCCGCCATTCCGGTGAGCTCGGTCCGGATACCGGTTTCTTCGGCCACCTCGCGAATCGCGGCTTCATCCGCCCGTTCTCCCGGCTCCACGAAACCTGCCGGAAACGACCACTTGCCTTTCAGGCCGCCGTACGTCTTTTTCACAACCAGCCATTCCCCGTTTCCGTTCATGACAATGCCCGCTGCACCCAGCCATACTTTCCCCCGTTCTTTCCCCATACCTTCTCCTCCCCCTCATCCTGACCGTTGTCCTGAAGTAGTCAGTTTAAAAAATCTCCCCGAAGCGGTTCCGTGAGAATGCCGGAGCCGAATCGGGGAGGTTGCCTTTACATAGCAAATCGGGCGGCCCGCCCATGAAAAGGACTTGCCGCCCGGACATCCATTAAAGAATGTCGAATTTACCTTTCTTGATGACGAGCGATGGTCCGCCGATCATATAGAGCGCACGGTTATCGATCATCTTCTTCAGGAAGCTGGCTTTCTTGCCTGTGACCAGCTTGCCGTCGAATACATTACCGATCGCATCGTCATCGCCTAGCGAGCATACTGTTCCTTTCAGGTCAGGAACGAATTTCTTCGTCTTGCCGCCTTTGGCGAGGCTGATGATGTTTTCCGCAACCTGAACGCCCTGCTGCATCGCAATCTGAGCGGTCGGCGGGTATGGACGGCCTGCATCCTCATTCATGAGAAACGCGCAGTCACCGACGATGAAGACGTCATCGTATCCTGGTGCGCGCATGTCTTCACGCACGGCCACACGGGCACGCTTGCTTTCGATCGATGTTTCTTCGATCAGGCGGTTGCCACGTACACCTGCAGCCCAGACAACTGTGCCGGCTTTGATGAATTCGAACTTCTCTTCACCGGTCTTGATCTTGACGCCTTCAGGAGTCGCTTCCACAACAGGAGTGCCGATGGAGAATTCGATTCCCTTTGATTTCAGATAGGATGTCGCATAATCAACTAGCTGCGGATCAAAGCCAGGGAGGACCATCGGTGCGGCTTCCACACAGATGACGCGGACTTTTTCCCGCGGCACGTCAAACTCCTCGCAAAGCTCCGGAACGCGATTTCCGAGTTCACCAAGGAACTCGATTCCCGTGAATCCTGCACCGCCGACGACGATCGTCAGGCGGGAATCATCTTTTTCCTCTTCCAGCGACCAAGTCGCAAACTGATATTCGATATGTTCGCGGATCTGGCGCGCGGCGTTCACGTCAGCGATGCCGAGTGCATACTTGTCGAGTCCTTCGATTCCGAAGGTTTCGCCTTCAAATCCAAGCCCGATCACGAGATAATCATACGTGAGTTCGCCTGCATCTGTACCGACCTTCTTGTTGTCGACATCAATTGACTCAACCGTTGCCTTGACGAACTTCACCTTGCTGTCATTGATGACGCGCTTGATGTCATAGCGTACATCTTCGGGCTTAAGCGTTCCGGCTGCAGCTTCATGAAGCCAGGTCGATTCGTAGTGATAGTCGTTTTTGTTTACGAGGACAATGTCCATATCATCGGTGCCGATCTTTTTCTGAAGGTTAACGACTGTAGAAAGTCCGCCGTATCCGCCTCCGAGCACCAGAACTGTAGGTCTCTTCACTTCAATCCCAACCACCTTTATGAAATGTGTATATAAATGCAGGACGGCCACAATGCCGTGATTGTCACGGCGTTGCGCCGTAATCGACAAATTCCTTCATCTTTAGTTTAGTCCTTTATATGGGGGTTTTCAAGAGGTGACAGGGAAATAAAAAAGACCGGAAATCCGGTCTTTTAATCAGCATTTTTCTGGTGTGCCTTCTTTCCTGGCCGTCCTGAACGATGTACCGCAGCCGCATGATGCAATGGCATTTGGATTGGTGATCGTGAAGCCACCACCCATGAGGGATTGCTTGTAATCGATTTTCGTTCCGTTCAGGATGCCTGCGTCCTCTTTGGAGACGACAATCGGGATCCCGTGCAGTTCGAGGAATTGATCATCTTCGTTGCGCTCTCTCGTGAAGTTGAGGCCGTAGGTCAGTCCGCTGCATCCGCCGCCGTTGACCCCGACACGAAGGAAAGAACCTTCCTCTTCGTTGTTGACCATCATTTCCTTCACCTGATAGGCCGCAGCTTCCGTCAGTTCCACCACTTGTGTCATTTACCCTCACTCCTTTTCTTTCATCATATCGTTTGTTGCCCGCCGGTTCAAATGACCGGCCCGATTATTGAAAAGGATCCGCCATGGCGGATCCGAAAGATCAAAAGACCTGTTCTACTTCGACGACGCCCGGCACTTCTTCGATGAGCGCACGCTCGATGCCGGCTTTAAGCGTGATTGTCGAACTTGGGCAGGTTCCGCACGCACCAAGCAGGCGGAGTTTCACGATGCCGTCCTCAACATCAACGAGTTCGCAGTCGCCGCCATCGCGGAGAAGGAACGGACGCAGTTTATCCAGGACTTCTTGTACACCATCCATCATCGCTGTTTCTGTCACTTCGATTCGACTCCTTTCACTGATTTCATTATAATGTGTTCAAGCCAGAAAATCCATAACGGAAACCGGGGGGATTATTTATGAATGAAAAAGGGATCAATATCGAAGTATACGGTGCCGATGTCATCTGTGCAAGCTGTGTCAATGCACCCTCTTCGAAAGATACATATGAGTGGCTTGAAGCCGCCATTTCCAGGAAATATCCTGGACAGCCATTCCGAATCGATTACATCGATATCGAAAAGCCGATCGAGGATCCGGTACGCGCTGACATCGCTTCACGAGTACGGGATGACGAATTCTTCTACCCGCTTGTCGTGGTCGGCGGAGAAGTTGTCGGCGAAGGGTATATCCAGCTGAAACCGGTGTTCAAAGAACTTGAGAAGCATGGGTTTATGGCGGAGGCTTAAGCTTCCCCAAATATACTGAGTGATGGACTGCAGACAATGTGAGCATAGTGCTCCTTTGCCTGCAGTTTTTGGCTCTATTTATGATTCCTTCAAAGAATCCTTCGGATTTACGCTGCGCGCCCTCGCTTACCCCGGGCGTTGCCTTAGCCGACGCCAGTACGGAGACTGGCGTCTGTGCGCATCGCGAAAGCGTTGCGTAACATCCTGCGGGGTCTTCGGCTAACGCTTTTCCCGCAGGACAGAGAAACCTCCTCGAATCCGCCTCGCACGAAGGAAATGCGCAGCATTTTCGAGGAGTCTCAGGCCCTTCGCTTCAATCCGTTCATGTAGCTTGATTTTATTAATTATGACTGTTGTTGTATTCTATTAGACTTCTATGCCGTCAGTTTTAAATCACATTATACGCCTATCTTTATCTTGCTTCCTCTAACAATTTCTTTTCTATAATTATAAAGCGTTCCTTGATCATCTTACTAATGTGACTGTTAGTACTGTGAAATGATGAACATGGTTCAAAAGAGCGGCCAACCCAATGGGTGGCCGCTCAAAGTGAACGGAATGTTTCCGAAATGTGGCTTTCGGTGTTTTCTCCCCGGTTAGAGCCCCATAATCTCTTGATGTAGCAAGGGTTTCTTACCTCATTAGCCGTTATGCCATTTGTACATCCAGAGGATGCCCGACTTCAGCAGGCGCGCGATGCGGCCGGTGACGGTGCGGTCGGCGAGGAAGGCGAAGCCTTTTTTCTTGCCGAGCGAGCCGACGATGCCCTGGAGTTTGATCTCCGGCATTTTTTCCGGAAGGGTCTCTCCGTTCCAGCGCATTTTCAGCACTTTGACAATCTGTTCGCCCTGCTCCTCGGCAAGATAGGCGCTTGGCGCGTGAGGGAGCGCGGCGCAGTCGCCCACCACATAGACGTTTTCGTAATTAGGAATGTTGTGGTGCGGCGTAAGAACGACACGGCCGCCTCCGGCTTTCTCGACATCCAGGTTGCGCACGATTTCTACAGGGCGGATCCCCGCGGTCCATACGACTGCATCTGCCGGAATCGAATTTTCATGGTTGTAAAGCAGATGCGGTTCCACTTTTGTAATGTTCGAGTTGCTGATGACTTCCACATTGTTGTCATCAAACCAGCGTTGCACATAATTGCTGAGACGCTCCGGGAAGTCACGGAGAATCCGCGGTCCTCGGTCAAACAGTTTAATGTTCAGGTCCGGGCGGCTCTCACGGAGTTCACTTGCGATTTCAATGCCGCTCAGGCCGGCACCGACGATGGCGACCGTCGCGCCCCCGGACAGACCCAGAACCTCACGGTATGTATCACGTGACTTGCGGATGGTCTGGATGCTGTGTGTATACTCCGCAGCACCCGGCACATCATGATAGTTATCATCGCAGCCGAGGCCGATGACGAGATCGTCATAACGGATGCTGTCGCCGTTGTCGAGATAAACGCACTTCTCATCCATGTTGATGTCGACGACCTCTGCGGTGACTGTCCTGAGACGTTCGTGCTCAGGAAAATCGACACGGACTTCCGCATCCGGGACCGTCCCTGCCGCCAGGGCGTAGAATTCGGTCTTCAGACTATGAAACGGCGTCCGGTCGATCAGGATGATTTCCCGGTCATCAGTAATTTGATTGGGCAGAAGGCGGAGCAGAATCCTCATATTACCGTAGCCGCCGCCTAACAGGACTAGTTTCTTCATGGTAATCTCCTTTGATGAAGTTCAATATTCGATCTATATTCTTGCGTTCCATCGCCATTATATCGGAATGTGAGGTGTTTCACAATAAGCCGTTTAATTGACGGGCGGTTGAAAAAAGAGTACGATTTCCGGGTAGGAGAGGTGAATGTTTGTGAATCCGATCGTAGAATTCTGCATGAGCAACATGGCCTGCGGTTCACAGAAAACATTCGAGGAACTTGAACAGGACCCGAATCTTGATGTCCTCGAATACGGCTGCCTCAGCTTCTGCTCGCAATGTGCCGAATCGCTATACGCGGTCGTCAACGGAGAGATCGTCGAGGGCGAGACGCCGAATGAACTAAAGGAAAACATCTACCGTTTTATTGAAGAGAATCCGCTGTTCTGATGCAGTCCCATATAGAAAAAGCGCAATGCCCATCCGGCATTGCGCTTTTCAGTTTGCTCCCCATCCGTCAAGTGTCTTCAGGGCATAGGTCGGCTGTTCCCCGTAGTTTGACAGGGCGGACGTACGTGTCACCCCGGTATCCACATGCACTGTATCGATGCCGTAGCGGATACCGGCCACGATGTCGGTCTCGTAATTGTCTCCGACCATGATCATCTCTTCCTTTTCCAACCCGTGCCGATCGGCCAGCGCCTCCAGCATCGGGACGGACGGCTTGCCGATATAAAATGGACTTACTCCGGTCGCGAGCTCGATCAGCCCGGCAAATGCACCGTTTCCGGGAACCAGCCCCCGTTCTGTCGGATACGCTTTATCGCTATTCGTCGCGACGAATGCTGAACCCGCAGAGACGGCAAGCGAAGCGTCGGCCAGCTTGCCATAGGTGATTTCACGGTCGATGCCGACCACTACGGCATCCGGGGCTTCCCGTACAATCCGGTGTCCCGCAGACGTCAGTGCCGACCGCAGTCCCTCTTCACCGATCATGTAGACCGGAATGGTGCCGTGATTTTTCAGCAGATGGTCAGCTGTCGCCACGGAGGAGGTCATGATTTCTTCGGGAGCGGCTGTTATGCCCATCCCCATCAGCTTTTCGGCCTGCCGCTCCGGTGTCAGCGCGGAGTTGTTGGTTACAAAAAACACGCCGGCCCCTTTCTCCCTAAGACTCCTGATAAAACGGACTGTTTCAGGAATCGGCACATCTCCCCGGTAGACTGTACCGTCAAGATCAAAGCACCAGGCGCGGTATTCCTTCATTCATTTTCCTCCGGAAGAAAAGCGGAAACCGGACCGAGTTCCTCGGCCAGGTAGCGGCGTGTGGAGTCCGGGAAACGCCGGAGAGCCGGCATCGTTTCGTTGAGCACACGCTCAGTCTCGGATGCGTCGACATCCATGAATTCACGGACAATCATTTTCCTCAGGCCCACCATCTCTTTTAGGGGTGCCTCCATATCCGCTTCAATTACTTTCTCATCAAGGAGAATATCGATGATGTCTTCATAGCTTCCCGGGTCCCGCATGATGAAACCGTCGATCAGCGTGTTGCCGATGTCGATTACCGATTCAATCAGGTTATGGGCGATGCGCTCCATCGCAAGCTTCCCTACCGGACTGTTTGTCCAATCAGAGCGGCTGTCGTACACCTCGAAAAGATACTCCATATGCGATGCGGTCTGTTCCACTTTGTTTCGGTCGATAAAATACATGATGATTCCTCCTGTCGGTTCAAGACGAAAACCCGCAACGGCTTATTCGCCGTTTTGCGGGTCATCCTGTTCCATTTCTTGCTGGGCACCCTGTTTTTTAGAGTTCCCTTTTGGCTTCGAAATTTTCTTAAGGACAAAGTAGGCACAGCCGAAATTGCAGTGCTCATACAGATAGTCCTCGAGTGTGCTGATTTTCGTCGCAATGGTCGCCTTCGGATTCTTATCGTCGAAGAAGCCCCGAAGCCGGAGCTGGCCATAACCCCAGTCACCGACGATGTAGTCATATTTGGTAAGGATGTCGCTGTAGCGGGACTCAAGAGCTTCTTCCTGCAATGCGTCCCGGTAATCCCTGACCACTTCATACTCGGTATTTTCGATCTTGATCATGTTCGTTCCTTCTTTCAGGATTGGACGGCCAGTTCACTTTCCCCGCGGCGCTGTCGTTCGCGGGCGGCTGCGTTGACCTGCTCATCCGCGTGGTAGCTGCTTCGAACCAGAGGGCCGGCTTCGCAATGGGAGAAGCCTTTGGTCATGGCGATCTTGCGGAGCTCGCCAAATTCCTGCGGCGTGTAGTATTTCTGAACAGCAATATGTTTTTTCGTCGGCTGGAGATACTGGCCGATAGTCATGATATCCACATTATTCTCGCGGAGATCATCCATCGTTTCAATGATTTCTTCCCATGTCTCGCCGAGGCCTACCATGAGGGAGGACTTTGTCGGAATTTCCGGCTGCATCTCCTTTGCCCGGCGAAGGAACTCAAGGGAGCGATCGTAGGTTGCCCGTGCGCGGACACGTTTGGTCATTCGGCGCACTGTCTCGATATTGTGGTTCAGGATATCCGGTTTGGCGTCCATCAGAGTCTTCAGGCTGTCATAATCACCTGCAAGGTCGGAAGGCAGTACTTCCACCGTGGTAAACGGATTTTTGCGTCGAATGGCCCGGATGGTTTCTGCCATCACACCTGCTCCTCCGTCGCGCTGATCGTCGCGTGCCACCATCGTAATGACGGCGTGCTTGAGATTCATCAGGGCGACTGAATCGGCTACGCGCTCCGGCTCGGCCAGGTCAAGTTCATTCGGCAGTCCCGTTTTAACCGCGCAGAAGCGGCAGGCTCTCGTACAGACTGCACCAAGGATCATGAATGTAGCCGTCCTGCGCTCACCCCAGCATTCGTGGATGTTTGGGCAACGCGCCTCTTCACAGACGGTATGCAGTCCTTTTTCGCGCATCATCTTTTTAAGGTCTACATAGTTCTCATTGGTGTTCAGCTTTATTTTAAGCCAATCCGGCTTTCGGATGTGCTCGTTTCCCGGCTTGCAAGATGTCATCGCCATCGGCTCCATTCTCTCTGTATTGAAAATGCTCACTATTGTCAATGTAACACAATGGACACGCCGGGACAACAGCCTCAAAAATTCGGAACAGATGACATCCATGCAAAAAAGCGCCCCGTAATAGGACGCTTTCCATAATCGGCACTTAGCGGTTTTTCCCTTTGATGACGGCATTTGCAATGCTTGCCGCCAGGCCTCCCCAAATGATCAGGATGCCGAGGATCATCATGAATATTGCGGATCCGCTCATGTTCCTTCCCCCTTACGTTTCGTCTCTGTCATATGGTTCTAGTGCGCGGCTGTTCCACTTGATCATGGTGAACACGATGCCGAGGACAAGTGCGGCGATGGCCACCGACCAGCCCGCGCCCATGATGAAGGCATCCGAGTATCCTTCATAGTTGCCGGTTTCTCCATCAAACCGCTTCCCGAGGTTCGTCCGGAACAGATCGAACATCATGTAGCCAAGGACGATCGGCGTGATGAACATCAGAGAGAATTTCCACCAGCCGCCGATGCGGATGTCTGACATCGGATCGGCATGCGCCTTGAACAAGTCAAGCTTGCGGAAAATCCAGGCCACTGCGATGACTTCGACCAGACCGATGAAGGCGACGCCAAACTGGTTGATGAAATAGTCGACCACATCGAGGAAGTAAAGGCCCCCGCGTGTCGTAAACAGGAGCGAGATCAGTGAGGCAAGACCAGCACCAAAGATGACCGCTTTATTCCTGGAAATGCCCAGCTTCTCGGAAAGTCCTGCCACATACGTCTCACAAATGGAGATCAGCGATGTAAGCCCTGCCAGAACGAGAGACAGGAAGAACAGGACGCCGAACAGTGCGTTCATCCCCGGAAACTCGTTGATGATCTGCGGGAATACCGCAAAGGCGAGCCCGACTCCTGCAGTTGCCACCTCATCCACCGGGACGTTGCTCTGCACCGCCATGAACCCCAGGGCGGCGAAGACACCGATCCCCGCGAGAAGTTCAAAGCCGGAGTTCGCAAAGCCTGTGATGAAGGCGTTGTTGGTAATATCAGATTTTCTTGGCAGATAGCTCGAGTAAGTGATCATGATCGCGAAAGCAATTGAGAGACTGAAGAAGATATGGCCGTAGGCGGCTACCCAGACGGTTCCATTCGCCAGCTGGCTGAGGTCCGGCTTGAAGAATGCTTCGAGCCCGGTCAATGCGCCAGGAAGCGTGACGGCACGGATGACAATGAGCAGGAAGACAATGACGAGCGCCGGAATGAAGATCCGGTTGGCGAGCTCAATCCCTTTCTTGACCCCCGCGAACAGAATTCCGAAAACGATGACCCATACGAGAATATGCGGAATGAGCACACCCGGAACAAAGCCGCCGACCTGTCCCGGTACATCAGCCAGGTTCAGAACATCACCGAACAGGAAGCCCTGGGTGTCATCTCCCCACTGAAGGTTAAACGAATACACCGTGTATTTCATCGCCCATGCGATGATGACCGAATAATAGGTGGAGATCACGAATGCGACAAAGACTCCCCACCATCCCAGCCATTCGGCCTTTTTCCCTTCCATCCTGAAGAAGGAAAGCGGTGCCGATCCGCGGTACTTCTGCCCGATTGTGAATTCCATGATCAGAATCGGGATTCCGGCAGTAAGAAGCGCGAATAAATACGGAATGAAAAATGCCCCGCCGCCATTTTCATAGGCGACATAAGGAAAACGCCAGATGTTCCCCAGGCCGATTGCGGACCCCACCGCAGCCAAGATAAAGCCGGCCCTTGTCCCCCATTGTGAACGCTGTTCCATATTGATCCCCCTTGATGTCTCTCCCCGGTTATCCCCCACATTTTTAATAAACGGGAAGATTTATTTTATTCAGACTTCTTTAACTCTATTGTAAGTATAACGACCCCCAAATATGAAGTCAAAGTCTTTTTTCTTTTTCGACAAGTTTTGAAGATACAACAAAAGACAGGGTTTTACCCTGTCTTTTGTCTCAGTTCTCGGTATTTCCATGCATAGCCGGAGTTGCCGTACGTCCTTTCATCATCCAAATGACAATAACCGTTGCCAGAAGGAGCGCTACAGTTGCAAGGCCGGCAACAAGAGAACCTGTTAACCCCATCACCACATATCCGATTGCCGCAAACACTGCGCTTACAAGTGCATACGGAAGTTGTGTGGAAACATGATCGATATGGTTTGAACCCGCCCCTGTCGAAGACATGATTGTAGAATCAGATATCGGTGAACAGTGGTCTCCGAACACCGCACCGCCAAGAACGGCTGCAAGGGATGCAATCAGCATCTCAGGCGCCGCATTCAGCATGATTTCACCCGCAATCGGGAGGAGGATACCGAACGAGCCCCAGGAAGTCCCTGTAGAAAAGGCCATTATTCCTGCCAGGATAAACATGATTGCCGGCAGAAGTTCAGTTGGAATGTTGGCGCTCTCCACCACTTGCGAGAGGAATGCACCTGTTTCAAGCTCACCGATCAGATACGTAAGTGCCCATGCGAGAACGAGGATGGATACCGCCGGCATCATCGCCCTGACTCCGCTGATGAATGCCGGGAGGATAAAGCGCGACTTCTGATAATCCGCTTTGCCCGGCTGGGTCATATAGAGAATAAAAGCAATCGCCACACCTGCAAGTCCGCCCGCAAGAAGCGACAGTGGAACATCGGTCATCTCAAAGATGGTCCAGATATCCGCCCGGCCGTATTCGGCCATGCTCCCCCGATAGCCCGTCAGCATCATTGTGCCAAAGGTGACGGCGACGAGTGTGACAATCGGCAGGACAAGGTCGATGACACGGCCATTGTTGTGGACAGGGAATTCTTCCTTGAGTTCACCCGGCACTTCCTTATTCGGATCAAACAATTCACCTTTTTCAATCGCCCTGCGCTCATGTTTGCGCATCTCCCCGAAGTCAAAGTTGGTGAGTGCCGCGAAGAGCACAAAGACCAGAGTGGAGAGTACATAGAAGTTCATCGGGATCATGAGCAGGAATGCCTCGAGCGCAGAATAAGAAACAACCGATGCACCCGCCAGGATTGTTCCGATGACTCCGATCAGGTAAGCACCCCAACTGGAGATCGGGGCAATCGCACAAATCGGTGCCGAAGTCGAGTCGATGAAATATGCCAGTTTGGCGCGTGAAATCTTGTGGCTATCCGTAACGGGACGAGCAATCTGTCCGACGGCAAGAGCATTAAAGTAATCATCGACGAAAATCAGGATTCCGAGAAATACCGGAAGCAATCTGGCCCCCCGCCGGGTCCGGATACGCTTTGTTGCCCATTCTGCAAATGCACGGCTCCCTCCGGAAAGGCTCACAAATGCTGTAAGAACGCCAAGCAAGATGACAAACAGCATAATGAAAATGTTATATGTGTTCAGGCCGCCGTCCCAGAAAGTGATCGTAAGCGCCGTCCAGAACGCTTTGATCGATTCCAGCGGGCTGAATGAGGCCACGATCAATGCCCCTGCAATAATACCTGTGCCGAGTGAGAGAAGTACACGTTTCGTGATCAGTACCATGACGATGGCGATAATCGGCGGCAGGATCGAGAATATAGTACCTGACATTTTGATTCCTCCATTTTTTTTGAAGGGGTAAAAGCTTTTCCGCAAAAGCAAAAACAGCCGGCACCCTGCGCTGTTGGCGCAAAGGGAAGCCGGCCGTCCACTACGTTCGTCAGTTGAAATAACTCATTACAACGTACGATCTGTAGCTCTCCATGCAGATCTTCCCGCATGACAGTGCCATCCCTGTTCGGAATGGCCCCAGCGGACCTTCACTGACTGCTCCGGTCCACTTCGGCAATGCTTCCTTTTACGCACGGTCATCGTTGTCAACTCACGTGTGCTACTCATAAGCGATTGCGGCCTCTACCCAATCGATTCTATTCATACCATGTCACCGATTATAATAGATGACCCTGCCGATTGCAATAGCAACTTATTCCTCAGGAAGCGGGATCGGCACCTCGATCGACGGCGGATCCACATTCTCCCCTTTGTTGAAGATATGCGGCACCTGCCCCTGAACGAGCCCGATGGCAATCGGGATCCGTTGCTCGACTCTCGATTGCTTGGACGCAAATGGCACGATGATTTGAACATTCACCTGGATGATCGCATCCACTTGAACAAGTGCATTGTTGATGCCAAACTCACGGATTTCTGTTTTCGGGTTGGCATGTACGTCACCGATCACATGGAATCGGATCGGTATCTTCGGCCCCAGATTCCCTAAAATAGGCATGCCGATCGCCTGCCCGAGCGGCACGAAAAACACAATCCCGTCCCTGTCCTTCATTGTCTCCACATCGTACTCGATGTTCTCGAGCTTCGGCAACGTGTTCAGTTCTCCCGCTTCTGCCATTTCCAGATGATCCGAAACCAGTCGGTGGGTTTCTGCAATAAACCGGTTGATGATTTCCGTGTTTAATTTTGCCGTCACCACTTCCGATTGTTCAGACGGAACGTATTCAATAATGTCGTTTATGTCGAGCACATTGGCAGTCCGGGCATCAATCGCCTTCGCAATGACCTCGGATGCGATTTTCTGGGTCTGCACTTCCGCGTATTGCGTGAGCGCCGGTCCAAGACGAGCATTGGTGAAATAGAAAAATCCCGCCATCAGGATGAGTCCGACCGGGAGGAGAAGCGGCAGGAGCCTCCTCTTTCCCGACCTGGATCGCAGCCTCCTCCTGCGCGCATAAGGAAACTTCAATAAATAATCCCCCTGCCCCATCTTACGGGGAGAGGGATCAATTTATGAGGACGGGGTTCCAAACTTCCGGATGGCATATCCGGCGAGGACGTCCCTGATCAATTCCGGCATGAAGTATTCTTTCCTGGCCTGCTTGAATGCCGGGAAAAAGAACCCATATGTGAACAGATCCAACGTTGCAAGCATGTACATGCGGTCCGAATCCGCCGGACTTCCTGATATATACAGCTTTCCGTCCTTTCCGCGGCCGATTCCTTGATGGATCATCGCCCCCATCTTCTCGCCCCGGAACCCCAGGCCTTTGAGCCGGATGTCCGGCCATTCGGGATTCAGACTCAGATCATACGCCTCTTCAAGTTCTGCGCCTGACAGCGTGATGACACAGGGGTTGATCGGATGCGGCAGCAGCCTGTGCAGGTCCATGCCGGAAATGGGACCTTCAGGCAGTCCTCCGAGCAAGATGCCCGAGTTGAACATGGCGCAGTCGGCGCCTGTGTGGAAAAGGAGGGCGTCGGCAAACAGATCGGAAAGCGGCGTCGGACCGTCCCAGCCCCCCTTCAATTCAGTTGGATTCAAAAACACGGTTGCCGACAGGAGATCCGCCGCCTTCTCCCTTAACTGCCGGTCATAGCCCGTATCGTCATCGGGTTTGGGAAGGGTCTCCGTATCATGGACCTCGGCACGGGCTTGTACGACCCGGCCTTCAGCATGGTCGAATGTCAGTGTAACCTCACCGATGTACTGCCCCCACTTGCCGGCAGCGGCGATCAGCGTGCCGCCAACTTCCCTGCCGTCCGGATACAGGTGATGGGTATGTCCGCCGAGGATGACATCGATCCGGCCTTCCGTGTGATCCGCAAGCCGGTCGTCTTCCGAAGACCCCATATGCGAGAGGCAGACCAGAATGTCCGACTGTCTGCTGACTCGGGGCGCTGCCGCCTCAAGTGCTGAGCGCGGACCGGTCACCTTCCATCCCATTCGTTCATAGGACGTGCTGAAATCGGCAGTCGCGGCAATCAGCCCGATGCGGATGCCGGAGCGGGTCGTCAGATAGGCGTCAGGAACCATCCAGCCGGGCCGGTTTCCGTCTTCCATGAAAAGATTGTCCAGAACGACAGGAAATTCCGCTTCCCCGTAAAGATCAGTGAGTTCTTCAGGTGAAAGGGTGATGCCCTCATTGTTGCCGATCGTGACGGCATCATAGCCGATTTCATTCAGCATGATGACATTCCCTTTCCCCCTCGTGGCATCCGTATAGGGATGGGAACGGTCGATATGGTCACCAATATCAAACAGATAGCAGGCTTCTCCCTGTTCCTTATGGAGCGCCTTGCGCTTCATTAGGAAATCCCGGATTCTCGGCCACCTTTCAAAATGGCTGTGAAGGTCATTCGTATGGTAAATGTGAATGGTTTCTTTCAACGTGCAATCAGCCCCAGATTCCTTCATAGATGGACCGGATCCCCGTGATCAGGAGAATGATCCGGAGTGCGGTCACAAGTGCTTCAGAGTTCAGCCGTTTGTTCAGGGCCGCTCCGACTTTCGCCCCTATGTATGCAGCCGGCACGACTGGGAGCGTATAAAGCCACGGGACATTGCCGAGTGAGATATGGCTGGCCGCATTGACGATGGCGGACAGGAAGACCATGAACATCGACGTGCCCACGGCAACATGCGGCGGAAACAGGAACAGCAGAATCATCGCGGGAACGATGATCGAGCCTCCGCCGATCCCGAAGAGCCCCGAAGCAAAGCCGACACCGAATGTCAGCATGACCGCAAACCAGACGGGATACCCGTATTTATGGACAGTCCCTTCCGAATCCCGGAAAGTGAGCGCCCTGCCATGCTCGACAAACCATCGTACCGGTTTCAGGTGCTTTCTCACGAGCAGGAGCACGGACAGAAAGATGAGCAGGATGCCGAAATACAGATTAAACGAAGGCAAATCCAGCCCTTTGTTAACGTAGGCACCCAGAATCGTTCCGGGGATGCTTCCCGCGAAAAAGATCAGTCCGCTCCGGTAATCCACCGTCTTCGACTTCATATAGGAGAGCGTTGAAGACAGACCGATGAAAATCATCATGATGACGGACAGGCCGACGATCCTCTGCGGGGTCAAACCCGGCACCCAGCCGAGTGTGATGCCGAAATAAAGGGCTGCCGGCACGAGGATCACACCGCCTCCGAGGCCGACCAAAGCGCCGACGATGCCGGCGAACAGCCCCGTTATTGCAAGAATAACAAACTCCATCAGAGGTCCTCCCCGCCGAACAGATCCAGTTGCTGAGCGCCTGGCCGGTCCGTTTCAATCCCCGCGATTCCCATGAAGCGCTTGGCATTTTCAGCGGCATGTCCGCCCGAGTTGTTGTTGAAGACGACATAGACATCCTCTGAAGCGATGCCGGATATCTCTTCGGCCAGTCCTGCCAGTTCGCTATCATTGTAATCATACAGGTAGCGGACTTCCCGCCATTTTTTGTCGTCACGCCCGTTGGATTTCCACCCGGCCGTGTTGCGTCCGTGCAGACGGACAAGCGTTTTGTCCTCTCGGGTGGCTGCCGGTACGAAGGGAACGCTTCCGTCTCCCGCCTGAGGCTCGTCACACACCGAATGGATGAATTCTTGCTCCCGCAGGAATTCCAGAGTGCCTTCCCGGTACTTTTCCGAGTACCAGGACTGATGCCGGAACTCGACGGCCACGTCCAGCCCTTCGAGATACTCCCTCATCTTCCTCAGCACCCCGACATTGTCTTTGGTGCAGTCGAACCAAGGCGGGTATTGGGCAAGGATCATCGGCAGCTTGCCGGCTTCGAGCATCGGCCCGACCGAAAGCCGGAAAAGCCGGAACATCTCTTCTTCCGATTCATAGGGGAGACGCCCTCTGTGGTGTCCCGTCATGCCCTGATACGCCTTGATGATAAAACCGAAATCGTCCGGCGTCTCGCCGATCCATTTCCGGATATTCCGTTCCGACTGGATCGCGTAAAAGGTTGAATCCAATTCAACAACCTTGAAATGGCCGCTGTAGTCTTGCAGCTTCTCCGTTTTCTTGGAAGTGGGGCTGTAAACATCCGGGTGGTCGCCCCATCCGGTCAGGCCAACCCTGATCATGGGCCTCCCTCTCCCTTCATCCTATTTCCATATGATTCATCTTATCACAATACCCGCATCAGAGACCCGGAAAGCCCATGCTGCACGGTATAGTCAATGAGAATAAAGGGCAGTGCAACACTGCCCCTACTTTGTGAAAGCCAGCTCTTCATCACAACATCGTACCGCCCGATAGACGGACCACGTCACTCAAATACGGGGCTGGACACTTTGGGGATGAACCCCGACATTTGAACCCATTCAAAACTCCTGATAAACCGCCGGATCCTGATCGTCGATGCGGCCGTCACGGCGGCTAAGAGAATCGACTTTCTCCATGTCCTCCGAAGACAATTCAAAATCGAAAATCGACATGTTTTCCCGCTGCCTGTCAGGATGCGCGGATCGTGGTATAGAGATCACTCCATGCTGATAATGCCAGCGCAATACAATTTGCGCGGGGGTTTTCCCATACTTCTCCGATAGCTCAATGATGACAGGCTCACTCAAGACGCCGCGTCCCCGGAACAACGGGCTCCATGCTTCCGTAATGATTCCCCGCTCTTCATGCCATTTTCGCTGCTCAGCCTGATTAAAGAACGGATGCATCTCGATCTGATTGATGACCGGCAGCTCCCCTGTCTCCTTCTCCAGCTGCTCCATATGTTCCGGCAGGAAGTTGCTGACGCCGATTGAGCGGATAAGCCCTCTTTTTTTCGCTTCTATCATGGCCTGCCAGGCTTCCACGTACTTGCCTTCCTTCGGGTTCGGCCAGTGAATCAGGTACAGGTCGAAATGATCCAGACTGGTACGGAATAGCGATTCCTCGATGGCTTTCAGCGCCTCTTTGTAATCATGATAACGTCCCGGCAGCTTGGACGTAACGATCAGTTCTTCCCTGCTGACCCGGCTTTTCCTGATCGACTCTCCAAGTGTCCCTTCGTTCTCGTAATTATAGGCGGAATCCAGCAGCCGGTAGCCGTTATTGATTGCAGACTGAAATGATGCAACCGCTTCGCTGCCTTTCAGGAATACAGTGCCATAGCCCATTGCAGGCAGGTTTTGACCATCTTTCAGCTCAACATAAGGAATGTCCAATTGGTCTCTCTCCCTTCTATTATTGAGTACCACAAGCAACCTGCAGCTAAGCCAATGAGGATAAAGTCATAGTCCTGGTCAGAAAAGCCGATTGACAAAATTCACCCGAAAAATTAATATTCAAATATAAGTAATTTAAATATTATTTATGCTCTTAATCTTGAACTCTAGTTCGGTTGAAGGAAGATGTTCGTTATTGAGAGTATTCATCAAAAAATCGGACAAAGACCGGAGTATCGCGTTCTTCTGTCCTTTTTTTGTTCATCGGAGTTTTTGGGGAGGGGAATGAATATGCAGGAACAGACATTGGAAAGAGGTTTAAAAAACAGACACGTACAACTGATTGCCATCGGGGGAGCCATCGGTACAGGGTTATTCCTTGGAGCGGGAAAGTCCATCCATTTGGCGGGGCCATCAATTTTACTATCTTATCTGATCACAGGCGTTATTTTATTTCTGATTATGCGTGCGCTTGGCGAACTCCTGATGAGTAATTTGGAGTATCACTCTTTTGTGGACTTTGTTAAGGATTATTTCGGAGAAATGGCAGCGTTCATTACCGGATGGACCTATTGGTTCTGTTGGATCTGCATTGCCATGGCTGACCTGACCGCCATCGGAATCTATTCGCAGTATTGGTTTCCCGGGATCCCCCAATGGATGCCCGGACTCATCGCACTCGTCGTCTTGCTTCTCATGAACCTGGCGACCGTGAAGCTTTTCGGAGAAATGGAATTTTGGTTTGCCCTGATCAAAATCATCGCGATCATCGGCCTGATCGTGGTCGGTATTTTCATGATCATGAAAGGTTTTTCCACCGATTCAGGAACGGCCGCATTCTCAAATATCTGGAATAACGGCGGATTGTTCCCGAACGGCATCAACGGCTTTATCCTGTCATTCCAGATGGTCGTATTCGCCTTTGTCGGGATTGAACTTGTCGGACTCACAGCCGGAGAAACGGAAAACCCGGAAAAAGTGCTTCCAAAGGCGATCAACAGCATCCCGATCCGGATCCTGATTTTCTATATCGGTGCCCTCTTCGTCATCATGAGTGTCTATCCTTGGGACGCCATTAATCCTGCAGCAAGCCCGTTTGTCCAAGTGTTTGTCGCAGTCGGTATTGCAGCTGCTGCCGCAATCGTCAATTTTGTCGTTCTGACTTCAGCGGCCTCGGCCTGCAACAGTGCCATTTTCAGTACAAGCCGGATGCTGTTTTCCCTGGCCAAGGAAAAAGATGCGCCGGAGCAGTTCGCCAATCTGGACCGGCGCAAAGTGCCATCCCGTGCCTTGTTCTTCTCGGCAGGTGTGATCCTGATTTCCGTTATCTTGAACTACGTCATGCCTGAAGGGGTGTTCACCCTGATCACGAGCATTTCCACCGTCTGCTTTATTTTCATTTGGGGAATCACCGTTCTCAGTCATCTGAAATATCGCAAAACCAGACCTGAATTGGCCAAGGCGAACAAATTCAAGATGCCGCTTTACCCGTTTGCCAACTATCTGATCCTCGCTTTCCTGGCATTCGTGCTGGTTGTGCTCGCGATTGCGGAAGATACGCGCATTTCCCTTATGGTGACACCTGTCTGGTTTATCATGCTCGCCGTGATCTATAAAACCCGCATCTCCAAGAGAATTGAAGTGGTTCAGGTTGATGAGCATGAGCCGGTCAAATATTGAAAACCATCAATCTCCAGATCGCTATCCATATTGTTCGTGAAGTACCAAAACCCTTGCCGCTGTTAAAGGCAAGGGTTTTTAGTATTGATTCAGCCAAGTTTTTTCGGTTAATGCAAGAGACACTATTTCGGTTGGCGTTTTTTATACTGAGCTTTGATCTTTCTGAGCTCAAGCCGCGGTTGGCCATCTATGAATCGTTATGTCCTTACTAGGCATCCATACAGTCATATATAGGTATTGACCCACATAAAGTAATACTTCATGTTGATCTAAAGAAATCAAGGACATTGATTTTAAATATTGGGGGATTGTCTATGTCCGTTTTTGATCCACAGAAATTATCCGTCAAGCTCATTCCACCTGCCACTTTCGCTCAGCCGGTTGAAGGAAGAAAATATACTCTCACGCATTCAGATATTACAGCAGAATTATTTTTGGATATTGGATATGTGTACAACTGTAAATCCATTAACCCCAAAATGCGTGATGAAGTATTGGCTGAATGGAAAATAGATTCACATGGCTGTCTAAACTTGATCGGAAAAGCGCATGTAGATGGCGGAGAGTTCAGTCAGAAAATTGCAGACACCCGTTTTAAAATATTTAAAAAAGAAATGGCTACAGCACTTAATGGGATTGTCTATGGTGATCGTCAATTCTACGTACACTATCCCTTCCTCGTCGATGCCCCCATCTTTATCCATTACTTATCCATTTATCCGCAATATAGGCAGGTTGCTTTTTATGGCACTCCACGCCAGTATATGAACCAAACGATCAAACAACCCTAAAATTGACGGATCTTATCCTGATATCACTAAAAAAAGAAGGCGAACTATAAAAGTTCGCCTCCTACATCAGAAGATAAAATCAAATCGGCACGCCGACAATTTTATATTTTTTAACCGATTGAACCTTCCATCTCGAACTTGATGAGGCGGTTCATTTCGACCGCGTATTCCATCGGAAGTTCTTTTGTGAATGGCTCGATGAAGCCCATGACGATCATTTCCGTCGCTTCTTCTTCGGAGATGCCGCGGCTCATGAGGTAGAAGAGCTGCTCTTCGGATACCTTCGAGACTTTCGCTTCGTGCTCGAGCGAGATATTGTCGTTCAGGATCTCGTTGTACGGGATCGTGTCGGACGTGGACTGGTTGTCCATGATGAGCGTATCACACTCGATGTTGGCACGCGCACCGTGTGCCTTGCGGCCGAAGTGCACGATTCCGCGGTACGAAACCTTGCCGCCCTGTTTCGAAATCGACTTGGAGACGATCGTCGAGGACGTGTTAGGTGCGAGGTGCATCATCTTCGCGCCCGCATCCTGGTGCTGGCCTTTGCCTGCAAGTGCGATGGACAGCGTCATGCCGCGTGCGCCTTCGCCCTTGAGGAGGACAGCAGGGTATTTCATCGTCAGCTTGGAGCCGATGTTGCCGTCGATCCATTCCATTGTCGCGTTTTCCTCTGCAACCGCGCGCTTAGTGACGAGGTTGTAGACGTTGTTCGCCCAGTTCTGGATGGTCGTGTAGCGGCAGTAGGCGTCTTTCTTGATGATGATCTCAACAACCGCCGAGTGAAGCGAGTTTGTCGTGTAGACAGGAGCAGTGCAGCCCTCTACATAGTGAACGCTCGCGCCTTCATCGACGATGATCAGCGTACGCTCAAACTGCCCCATGTTCTCGGAGTTGATGCGGAAGTAAGCCTGGAGCGGTGTATCCACCTTCACGCCCGGCGGGACATAGATGAACGAGCCGCCCGACCAGACAGCGGAGTTCAGCGCGGAAAACTTGTTGTCCGCAGCCGGAATGACCGTTGCCCAGTACTTCTTGAAGATGTCTTCGTTTTCGCGGAGCGCCGAGTCGGTGTCCTTGAAGACGATTCCCATATCCTCGAGGTCTTCCTTCATGTTGTGGTAGACGACTTCGGACTCGTACTGCGCGGAAACACCCGCGAGGTACTTTTGTTCCGCTTCCGGAATGCCCAGCTTGTCGAACGTGCGCTTGATTTCTTCAGGGACTTCATCCCACGAGCGCTCAGTCGCTTCCGACGGCTTGACGTAGTAAGTGATCTCGTCGAAGTTCAGTTCACTGAGATCGCCGCCCCACACCGGCATCGGCTTTTTGTAGAAGATGTCGAGCGCCTTCAGGCGGTAGTCGAGCATCCATTGAGGCTCTTCTTTCATCCTGGAGATTTCTTCGACAATCTCTCTTGTCAGACCGCGCTTCGAACGGAAAACCGATACGTCTTTGTCGTGGAAGCCGTATTTATAATCGCCGATTTCCGGCATTTTTTTAGCCATTACTGTTCCTCCGTTCAATTTGGATTGACGTCGCTGTCGACGCCTTTTTCCATTGCCTTCCATGCAAGGGTCGCGCATTTAATGCGTGCCGGGAATTGCGAGACGCCGGATAGCGCCTCGATGTCCCCGAGGTCCAGGTCTTCATCCAGTTCCTTCCCGAGCATCATATCGGAAAAGGCTTTGGACATCCTGACTGCATCTTCGACGGATTTCCCTTTGATTGTCTGCGTCATCATCGACGCGGATGCCATTGAGATCGAGCAGCCTTCGCCATCGAACTTCGCGTCCTGCACGATTCCGTCTTCCACCTGCATCGTCAGGTGGATCCGGTCGCCGCAAGTCGGGTTGTTCATGTCGATGGTGAGGCCTCCGTCCGCGATTTCCCCTTTGTTGCGTGGATTCTTATAGTGGTCCATGATGACCCGCCTGTACAGCTGGTCGAGATTAATGGATGACATCAGAGAAATACTCCTTTGCTATGCGGAGCCCATCTGCGAGGCGGTCGACATCTTCTTCCGTGTTGTATACGTAGAAGCTTGCCCGCGCCGTCGCGGTCGCACCCAGACGCTTCATGAGCGGCTGCGCGCAGTGATGGCCGGCACGCACGGCGATCCCGTTCATATCAAGAACCGTCGCGACGTCATGCGGATGCACTCCGTCGAGATTGAAAGTCACAATGCCGGCACGGAGATCCGGGTCTGCTGGCCCGTAGATCGTCAGTCCGTCGATTTCCGACATTTTTTCCATGGCATAGGCCGCTAGATGCTTTTCGTGGCGGTCGATGTTGTCGAGGCCGATTTCCTGAAGGAAGTCGATCGCCGCACCGAGTCCGATTGCGCCTGCGATGATCGGCGTGCCGCCTTCGAATTTCCACGGAAGCTCTTTCCAGGTCGATTCGTACAGGCCGACAAAGTCGATCATCTCACCGCCGAATTCAACCGGCTCCATGTCTTCAAGGAGGGCTTTTTTGCCGTACAGGACACCGATGCCTGTCGGTCCGCACATCTTGTGTCCGGAGAATGCGAAGAAGTCGCAGTCCAGGTCCTGTACATCGACTTTTAGGTGAGGGGCGGCCTGTGCGCCGTCCACCACCATTACAGCCCCGTGACGGTGGGCGATTTCCGCAATTTCCTTGACCGGGTTCTTCGTGCCGAGCACGTTGGACACATACATGACCGAGACGATTTTCGTCTTGTCGGTGATGGTCTCTTCGACTTTATCCAGCGAGAGGGTGCCGTCATCTTCGAGGTCGACGTACTTCAGCGTCGCTCCTGTTTCCTTGGCCAGTTGCTGCCATGGAATGATGTTGGAGTGGTGCTCCATCATCGTGATGACGATCTCGTCCCCTTCCGACACGTTCGCGCGGCCGTAGCTTTGCGCAACCGTATTGATCGAGGTTGTCGTGCCGCGGGTGAAAATCACTTCCTGGACCGACGACGCGTTGATGAAGTCCGCAACTTTCTGGCGCGCACCTTCATATTCGTCTGTCGCCCGGTTGCCCAGTGTGTGGACACCGCGGTGGACGTTGGAGTTGTCGTTTTCGTAGTATCGTTTGATCGCTTCGATCACGACATCCGGCTTTTGTGAAGTGGCTCCGCTGTCGAGATAGACGAGCGGATGGCCATTCACTTGCTGGTCGAGAATCGGGAAGCGTTTTTTGATGTCTTTTGTGATCATCAGCGCACTTTCCTTTCAATAACCTCCGACAGCTGTTTCTTGACGCCTTCGATCGGAAGTTGGGAAACGACAGGTGCCAGGAAGCCGTGGACAATCAGGCGCTCCGCATCAACACGGGAGATGCCCCGGCTCATCAGGTAGTAGAGCTGGAGCGGATCGACACGGCCAACGGAAGCCGCGTGGCCCGCCGTAACGTCGTCCTCGTCAATCAGAAGGATCGGGTTTGCGTCTCCGCGTGCTTTTTCGCTCAGCATGAGCACACGGGATTCCTGAACGGCATCCGATTTCGATGCACCGTGCTCGATCTTGCCGATTCCGTTGAAGATGGTCGATGCTTCATCCTTCATGACGCCGTGCTGGAGGATGTATCCTTCTGCTTCCTTGCCCCAGTGTACCGTCTTGGCTGTGACGTTCTGCTTTTGATCCCCGCGTCCGACCAGGACAGACTTGGAATGGCCGACAGAGCCGTCGCCCACGAGGTGGGTCACGTTCTCGTAGATTGTATCGCAGTCGTTCATCATGCCGATTGCCCATTCGATGGTGGCATCACGGCCGGCAACCCCGCGGCGGTTGATGTAGGATGTAAAGCCTTCAGCTAGCACGTCCACAGCGCCGTAAGTGATTTTCGCCCCGTCTTTCGCAATGACTTCGGAAATGATGTTGACGAGGCCTTTCGAGTCTTTCGAAAGCGACAAATAGTTCTCCACATATGTGAGGGAGCTGTTGTCTTCCGCCACGATGATTGCGTGGTTGAAGAGCGATACATCTTCGCCCTCATGCAGGAACAGGACCTGTACCGGCTCTTTTACTTCTACGCCTTTCGGAACATAGACGAAGACACCGCCGTTCATGAATGCGGTATGCAGTGCGGTCAGCTTGTGCTCGTCCACTTTGACTGCATCATTCATGAAATATTTCTGCAGCAGGTCGGAATGCTCGCGTGCTGCTGTGAAGATGTCGGTCAGGATCACGCCCTGCTCTTTCAGCTCATCCGACAGCTTGAGGTAAGCCGGCGTATTGTTCCGCTGGACGTAAATGTTTTTCTGATTCTCAATATCAATAAGCGCACGGGCCTCCTGCGGAAGCTCCGCAAGGCCTGTCAGCGGTTCATCTTTCGTTGCGTGGACCGGAAATTCGGTGAAGTTCCAGTTTTGGATCTTCGTTTTATCCGGCTTCGGCAGCTGGAGTGTTTCAGCAAGTTGATAGGCTTCGGAGCGTTTTGCCGCGAGCCATTCCGGTTCGCGGTTCGATTCCGAATAGGAACGCACGTCCTCGCCGGTCAATGCCAATTTCGTTTCAACCGTCATTTCGTTCGTCCCCTTCCGTTATGCTTCTTGTCCAACAGTTTCATCTTCGATGCCGAGCTCTTCCTTGATCCAGTCATAGCCCTGTGCCTCAAGCTTCTGGGCAAGTTCCGGACCGCCGGATTTGACGACACGGCCCTGCATCATCACATGGACCTTGTCCGGCGTGATGTAGTTGAGGAGACGCTGATAGTGAGTGATGATCAGGCACCCGAAGTTTTCGCCGCGCATTTCGTTGACGCCCTTGGAAACAACTTTCAGCGCATCGATGTCAAGACCGGAGTCAATTTCGTCTAGGATGGCGAATTTAGGCTTCAGCATCATGAGCTGAAGGATCTCGTTGCGCTTTTTCTCACCGCCGGAGAAGCCTTCGTTCAGGTAGCGCTGTGCCATTTCCTGATTCATTTCGAGCGTTTCCATCTTGCTGTCGAGTTCACGGATGAACTTCATCAGAGAGATTTCTTCGCCCTCTTCACGCTTTGAATTGATTGCGGAACGGAGGAAGTCGGCATTTGTCACACCGGAGATTTCACTTGGATATTGCATAGCGAGGAAGAGGCCCGCCTTGGCACGCTCGTCCACTTCCATTTCAAGGACGTCTTCACCGTCGAGTGTAACTGTACCGGCAGTAACTACATATTTAGGATGCCCCATGATGGCCGATGCGAGAGTGGATTTACCTGTCCCGTTCGGTCCCATGACAGCATGGATTTCATTTGTATTGATTGTCAGGTCGACGCCTTTCAGGATTTCCTTGCCTTCGATTTCGACGTGCAGACCTTTGATTTCGAGAGTAGACATCCGAATACCTCCAGTATGGACGGCTGTGCCATCCTTATTTATCATCATTCTAATCTTAACTGAAACCGGGGACGCTTGCAAATCATTTCGCCGGGTTATGCAGAAAGCCCTTGAAAACGCAGAAACCCTATAATTCAGAGCTTTTTGGTCCTGGCGCGCCATCATTGAAAGTCATTTTCAATTATCAGCTTCCCAATGAGAATGAAAAGCAGGTTAACAAAAGGACCGGCGCTTTAAGCGGCGGTCCTTTTGGGCGGGTTCATTATTATTCGGTCATTGTGTGATGATGGCCACCCGTCTCCGGCCTCATGCCGAAGCTTTGGCTGAGGGCATATTCCCTTTCCCTCTGCTTCTCCACTTCCAGCTGCAGCTTCGGATTCATGCGATAATCCTCATAGCCGATGCCGTGTGTGCTCCGAAAACTTTGTGCCATCCTGTCCGTATACTCGAGCCTCATGGGGTCGATAATGAACCATTCCTTTCGATTATGCCGGCTTCAGCCGGTTTGATTTCCCTTCTAGTCTACCCTATTGCCGCAGATCAAAACAGGGAAAATCATACTGTTTTCGTATCGGCGGGCGCTGGCGAAGAGACCTCAGTTCCAGGAGACGCGAACTTGTCGGTAATAATTGCAAGCGCGCCATCACCCGTAACGTTTGTAGCCGTGCCGAAGCTGTCCTGCGCCATGTAGAGGGCGATCATGAGCGCAATCATCGGCTCTGTAAAGCCGAGCATCGAGGACAGCAGGCCAAGCGCCGCCATGACTGCTCCTCCCGGCACTCCGGGTGCCGCGATCATCGTCACACCAAGTACAGCGATAAATTGCATCATCGGCCCGATTGAAACCGGCAGCCCATTCATGAGCATGACCCCGATCGCACAGGTTGTCAGCGTGATGGTGCTTCCCGACAGATGGATATTGGCAAATAGCGGTACCGTGAAATCGACAACTTTGTCGGAAGCACCGGTTTTGCGGGCCTGCCGGACGGTAACGGGAATGGTCGCGGCAGACGATTGAGTGCCGAGAGCCGTGAAGTACGCCGGAGCCATTGTTTTCAGCAATCTGAACGGATTGCGGTGTGTCAGCGCGCCTGCGGCCGTATACTGGATCAGCAGCATAATCAGATGCATGGCAATGATCAGCACGAACACCATCGCAAATACCGAAAGGACGCTGGCCACCTGCCCGGCATACGTCATATTAAGGAAGACGCCGAAAATGTGGAACGGCAGCAGCGGGATGATGACACTGCTGATGGTCTTTTCGATCAGCTGCTGGAATTCGTCAAAAACGGACAGCAACGTTTTGCTTCCGATTGCCGCCATCCCGATGCCCATCAGGAAAGCGAAGATCAGGGAAGTGAGCACGCCCATGATCGGCTCGATTTCCAGCTCGAAAAATGCAGAGGCCAATGCCTCAGATGGATCGCCGATATTGTCGGCCGCCGGACTGCCGATCAGTCCCGGCAGCAGGTTGGATGCCACGAAAAATGCCAGAACCCCTGCAACAATTGTAGAAAGATACGCCAGGCCCGTCGAAAGTCCGAGCAGTTTGGCAGAACCTTTTCCAAGTTTGGCGATGCCGGGTGCGATGAATCCGATGATGATCAGCGGAACGACAAAACTCAGGAACCCGCCAAACAGCATATTGAATGTCGCTCCGAGTTCGACGAACCAGAGTCCATACTTTTCCGGGATCGTGTTGAGGATCGAGCCGATGCCGACAGCCAGCGCAATAGCGATGACGATCCGGCCCAGCAGACCGATTTTCTTCATGATGAATGTACCCCCTAAAAAGACACTTGTTTTTCTGATGTGACCACTTTACCACACTCCCCCATCCAATAGAAGGCTTGGCCACTTATTCAGAATACATTTACTTGTGAACGGTTACAACAGGAAATGACAGGCAGGCAGTGAAAAAGCCGCCGTGCCGGGATTCTTTTTCAGAGTCCCGGCACGGCGGCTTGATTGTTTCGCTATTTTATCTGTATTATTCCCCGTCAACAGGAACGACCGAGCCGCCCCATTCTTCGATGATGAAGTCCTGAATTTCCTCAGAGCGGAGCACTTCAACAAGTGCCTTGATTTCCTGTTTGTCTTCGTCACCGCTGCGGACAGCGATCACGTTGACATAAGGGGAATCGGAGTCTTCGAGAGCGATGGCATCTTCAAGCGGATTGAGTCCCGCATCAATCGCATAGTTGGAGTTGATGAGAAGCGCATCACCTTCTTCCTGGTTGTAGAGCTGAGGCAGGAAGGACGCCTCATAGTCCGCATCAAATTCAAGGTTTTTCGGGTTTTCCACGATGTCCTTGACTTCTGCTGCTGTTTTGTCGACTCCTTCATCAAGCTTGATGAGGCCCTGGCTTTCCAGCATGGAAAGGATCCGGCCGTGGTCGGCAACCGAGTTGCTCATTAGGATCGTCGCGCCGTCCGGCAGGTCCTCCAGGGAATCATACTTTTTCGAATAGATGCCGATCGGCTCGATATGGATGCCGCCGGCATTCACGAAGTCATAGCCATGGTCGGCCATCTGGGTTTCAAGATAAGGGATGTGCTGGAAGTAGTTCGCATCGATTTCTCCGGATTCCAGGTCCTCGTTCGGAAGGACATAGTCCTGATAAGTTTCGATCTTCAGTTCGATGCCTTTCTCTTCAAGAAGCGGCTTGGCCTCTTCCAGGATCAGGGCATGCGGTACGTTGGATGCACCGACAACGAGTTCTTTTGGCTCCCCGCTGCTTTCCCCGCCTTCGGATGTGCCGGAAGAGGTGTCGTCTCCGCCTGCGCCACATGCGGCCAGAGCAAGTGTGCCAGTTGCCAGAAATAGTCCTGCTGCAAATTTTTTCATTATGATTTCCCCCTTGGGTTTTGTAATTTTATTTGAGTGCTCAAATTCTTTTAGCGTTTGTCCGTCCTCTTGACCAGGATGTCACCAATCCACTGGATGGCAAAGACGATGATCAGGATCAGGATGGTGGCGACCATCGTCACGTCGGTGCGGCTTCTTTGGAAGCCGTCCAGGTAAGCCAGGTTACCGAGACCCCCCGCCCCGATTATGCCGGCCATTGCCGTATAGCCGACGAGCGCAATTGCCGTCACGGTGATGCCTGAGATCAGCGCCGGCATCGATTCCGGGAGCAGCACTTTCCGGATGATCGTCCATGTGGTCGCCCCCATCGAACGGGCCGCCTCGATGACGCCCTTATCGATTTCCGCAAGCGCAATCTGGACCATCCGTCCGTAAAACGGCGCAGAGCCGATGATCAGGGCCGGCAGTGCCGCATTCGGCCCTCGGATCGAGCCGAGCAGGAACTTCGTGAGCGGGATCAGCAGAATGATCAGAATGATGAATGGAATTGACCTGAAAATGTTGACGAATGCCGCTGTGATCAGGTTTGAAATCCGATTCTGATAAATGCCTTTCGGCCCCGTAAGGAAAAGAAGGATACCGAGCACAAGCCCGATCAGGAAGGTGAATACTGTGGCGACTGCCGTCATGTAAAGTGTCTCAAGTGTCGCCTCCCACATTTTCTCCCAGTCGACGTTGGGAAACAGTTGTTCAATCACGTTCGATCACCTCTGTTTCCACGCCTTCAGAATGAAGGAACTCCACTGCTTGTGCAACCGCCGCCTCATCGCCCATGAGATTCAGGATGATGGAGCCGAATGTACCGCCGTGCGTCTGCGAGACATTGGCCTGCAGAATGTTGACGTCAATATCGAATGACCGGATCAGCCGGGCAAGTACCGGTTCTCCCGTCCGTTCTCCGACGAAACCGAGGCGGATCAGAGTGCCGTCCGGATTCTCGCTGACAAGCTGCCCGATGGCCTGTTTGACATCCGGCGATTCGGTCACCTGGGACACGAACCGCTTTGTGATCGGTTGCTGTGGCGAGCGGAACACCTGGAGCACGTCCCCCATCTCCACGACCCGTCCCGCTTCCATGACGGCGACACGGTGACAGATTTTCCGGATGACGTGCATCTCGTGTGTGATGAGCACGATTGTCAGGTTCAGCCTTTTGTTGATATCGGTCAGAAGATCCAGGATCGAGTCGGTTGTTTCCGGGTCCAGTGCCGATGTGGCTTCGTCACACAGCAGGACATCCGGTTCATTGGCAAGCGCCCGTGCGATTCCGACACGCTGCTTCTGTCCGCCGGAAAGCTCCGACGGATAAGCATCCTCACGCCCCTCAAGCCCGACAAGCCGGATCAGTTCCCGCACCCTCGGTTCCCGATCCGCCTTTTTCACGCCTGCAATCTCAAGCGGGAAAGCAATATTCTCCGCCACTGTGCGTGACCAGAGCAGGTTGAAGTGCTGGAAGATCATGCTGACTTTCTGGCGTGCCTTCCTGAGGTCCGCTCCGGAAACCTTCGACATTTCCATACCGTTGACCGTCACGCGGCCGCCGGTTGGCTTTTCAAGGCCGTTCAGCATGCGGATCAGTGTGCTTTTTCCTGCACCGCTGTATCCGATGATGCCGAATATCTCGCCCTCCCGGATCTCCAGATCGACCGCATCGACGGCAGTAAGAGTCCCATTGGAAAGGCGGAACTGCTTGGTTATTTGTTCTAGCTTAATCATTTGGTCACCTCTGCATTAAAAAGACCCATCTGCTTACAGGCAGACAGGTCGCGCAACCGATCCGTCTCCGACCGGTGCATTTCCTCTCATCTGCCAAAGCGCTTGCGCTTTGAGTGATTTGGCACCATTTCACGTTTCCGTGACGGTTGCCGGGCTTCATCGGGCACGTCCCTCCGCCTCTCTCAATAAGAGTGTTCCGTATTCGTTTAGATCATCCGTTTGTCGGATGACTGATGGATGAAACTATAACACAGCTGATCGTTTTGCGTCAACTTAATTTCTCATACAGGTACGGGACCGACCGGAATGCGTAGATTTTTTCGACCGGCTGCCCCTCTTTTGAAATCAGGAGGCATGGAACGCTCTCCACCCCGTACCTGGCGGCCACCTCCTCGTGATAATTGAGGTCTGCCTTGCCAAGTTTTACATCGGGAAGAAGTTGTTCCACGACATCCATCATCTTCGAGGCCACCTGACATGTCCCGCAAAGGGGTGTATACAGATAAAAGGCGGCAACGGCCGGATTCTTTGATGCTTCTTCAAATTGATGCAGATTCCATTCTTCCACCATGCTCATCCTTTACAGCAGAAATTCTGTCTTAATCTCGATGTTTGCCGAAAGCAGTTCTTCCGCCAGTACCCGGAGTGGCGTGGTCGCCACCTCCCGGTAGACCCGGTCCGTATAGAGATGACGTGCTTCCGGGTACTCCCGCCTGAGAAGCGCACGCAGTTTCTCACCGGAACGGTCCGCATCGAAAAATGCGAATATGTCCGCTCCTTCATACGGTTCAAGAAGTTCTTCAATCCTTGTCGGGCTTGCCGTCCCGTTTGTGCAGATGATATCCACCGGTTCATCCAAAAGCGGGGCGATCCGTTTCCTGTCAGAGTTGCCTTCGACGACGATCACTTTATCGGTCATCCTGATCCCTCCGCGAGCACACCATTTGATATCGGGCCGCATCCGGAACAGGCGCCGTTTCCGGTCGCGGTCCTTTATATTAGAAGATGCAAAAAACGCCGGAAGATGCCGGCGTTTCCTGCATGCAGGTCAGCCCTGCGTCATTTGATCGTATTGTTCGGCGGACATGAGTTTGTCGATCTCCGAAGAGTCGGAAGGTTCAACAACGACCATCCATGCCTTTTCATAAGGAGATTCGTTGACGAACTCAGGGCTGTCCTCGAGATCTTCGTTCACTTCAACTACTGTGCCGCTGATCGGTGCGTAAAGCTCGGAAACCGTCTTGACGGATTCAACGCTGCCGAAAGGCTCGTCCGCCTTGATTTCATCGCCGACTTCAGGAAGCTCGACAAATACGATGTCACCGAGTTCCGCCTGTGCGAAATGTGTGATGCCGATGCGCGCCTTGCCGTCTTCCGTCTTTACCCATTCGTGTTCTTCGGAGTAGCGAAGTTCTGTTGGTGTGCTCATTCTGACCCCTCCAGGAAGTTTAAAATATCTACCCATCTCAGTTTGCCATACGGCGGCAGGAAACTCAATAGTCGCTTAATTCCATGCAGCTTCAAAGTCCGCTTCACGGAAACCGACTGTCGCCTTTTCACCATCATAGACGATCGGACGTTTGAGAAGCATCCCGTCTGAAGCGAGAAGACGGACCTTCTCATCTTCCGCCATTTCCGGAAGCCGGTCCTTGAGCCCGCCTTCGCGATAGACTTTACCGCTTGTGTTGAAAAATTTCTTCAGTTCGAGTCCGCTGGCCGATATGATTTCCCGGAGCTGTTCCTCCGAAGGGGGAGCCTCCTTGATATCGACTTCCTCATAGGCCACTCCGTGATCATCCAGCCACTTTTTCGCCTTTCGGCAGGTGGTGCACTTCGGATACCCATAATAGGTGATTGCCATTCCCTTGCCTCCCTGCATCTTCTCTTGAAGTCAGTATAACAAAAAGAATGCCCGTTCTGCTCAAGAAGCAGTCCGGGCTATAGTACTGTCCGTATCAGACTGTGTATTTCAGGGCTTCGTTCAGCTTGTCTGCCGCTTCGCGCTTCAGAGGAATCAGGTTCTTCGGCGTGTAGCGGGTGAGTTTGCGGAGAGCAGACAGCATCATGCGCTGGTTGTCTCCCTCGACAGACGCGACGAGCACTTCTTTCGCTTCCTGTTCGATGCGCTGCATCGCTTCCTGGCAGAAGATTTCCGTATAGAGAACCTTCTGGCGAGACTTCTCCTCTCCAGCGCGGCGGATCGCCTTTTCAGAGCGGAGCAAAGCGGATTCCATCGCGAAGATGTCATTGGCGATGTTGGCGATGTTGACAAGGACTTCCTGCTCGTCTTCAAGCTTCGTGCCGAATCGCTGTGCTGCCATGCCCGCAGTGAGAAGGCCGATTTTCTTGGCGTTCTTCACCAGGATTTTCTCCTGCGCAAGTGCTTCATCGCCCGGTTCTTCCGGCATCATCATGAGCAGCTCTTCCTGAAGCGACTGGGCCTTCTGGAGAAGCGGAAGCTCCCCTTTCAGGGCTTTCTTAAGGAACGTACCGGGTACGAGAAGGCGGTTGATCTCGTTCGTACCCTCGAAGATGCGGTTGATGCGGGAGTCCCTGTACGCGCGCTCGACTTCATACTCCTGCATGTAGCCGTATCCGCCGTGCAGCTGGACCGCTTCGTCGACGACATGATCAAGTGTCTCTGAACCGACGACTTTGTTGATGGAGCATTCGATGGCATATTCCGCGATCGCCTGGGCGATCTTGCGGCCGTCTTTCTGGTCTTCCTCGCTCATCTGGCCCATGCGGTCATCAAAGTAGCCGACCGTGCGATAGATCAGACTTTCCGTCGCATACAGCTCGGATGCAAGCGTTGCAATTTTTTCCTTTGTCAGGTTGAAGGAAGCGATGCTGCGCTTGAACTGCTGGCGCTCATTCGTGTATTTGATCGCCAGTTCAAGTGCCCGCTTGGAACCGCCGACACCGCCCACACCAAGTTTGTAGCGTCCGATGTTCAGGATGTTGAATGCGATCGCATGGCCGCGTCCCTTTTCACCGAGAAGGTTTTCGACCGGCACTTCCGCATCCTGGAGGATAAGAGTACGTGTCGAAGAAGACTTGATCCCCATCTTCTTTTCTTCGGCACCGACGGAAACGCCCGGATAATCCTTCTCGACGATGAATGCCGTGAAATGTTCACCGTCAATCTTGGCATAAACGACAAAGACATCTGCAAAGCCGGAGTTTGTGATCCACTGTTTTTCACCGTTGAGGATATAGTGTGTGCCCGCCTCATTGAGTTTCGCAGTTGTACGCGCGCCGAGCGCGTCCGAACCGGAGCCCGGCTCAGTGAGTGCATAAGCGAAGATTTTTTCTGCCGTAACCGAAGCTGGCAGGTATTTCTGCTTCTGCTCTTCGTTGCCGAAGAGGACAATCGGAAGCGTGCCGATGCCGACGTGGGCCCCGTGTGTAATGGAGAACCCGCCGGCGACGGACATCTTTTCGGTGATGAGCGCAGACGAGATTTTATCAAGTCCGAAGCCGTCGTATTCCTCCGGAATGTCCGCTCCGAGAAGGCCGAGTTCCCCAGCGGATTTCAGAAGCCGCACGGAGTTTTCGAACTCATGGTTTTCCAGTTTGTCGATGACCGGGATGACTTCGTTCTTGACATACTCCTCCGTCGTCTTTGCGATCATCTTATGCTCTTCCGTGAAATCCTCCGGCGTGAACACCTGGTCCGCATCGATGTCCTCGATGAGGAATGCCCCGCCTTTGACGAGTGCCTTGTCTTGCGTTTCAGCCATATTCGTTTCCTCCCTGTTCTTTTTTCGTTTTGTTATCAATCAGGTTGCTGATCATATTTCCGGTGGCCAGCTCCAGGCAGTACGGGCCCGGGTCACAAGCCGTCCCGCTCCATGAGGCAGGCCTCACTGCGCAGGTCGTCTTATGCCTGTCGCCCATGACCAACCGCTCTCCGCTTTTACGCTATCCGGCTGCGGGCGGCAGGCCCTCGGGGTCATAAGTGGCAACACTCCGCGGATCAGGATCCGCTGCGCATGTCCCCTTATGCCTGGCGGGCCTGGGCAGCCACCCTTCGCACTTACTTACAACATTTCGAATACGCCGGCGGCTCCCATTCCTCCGCCGATGCACATGGTGACGACGCCGAACTGTTCGTTGCGGCGCTTGAGCTCGTTCATGAGCTTCAGCGTCAGGATTGTGCCTGTCGCGCCAAGCGGGTGACCGAGCGCGATGGCGCCGCCGTTGACGTTGACTTTGTCTTCATCGAGGCCAAGATGGCGGATGACCTGGATCGATTGTGAGGCGAAAGCTTCATTAAGCTCCCACAGGTTGATGTCTTCGACCGACAGGCCGGAAAGCTTCAGCGCTTTCGGTACGGCCTCGATCGGGCCGATGCCCATCACTTCCGGCGGAACACCGCCGACTGCGAACGAGCGGAACTTGGCGATCGGCTTCAGCCCTTCCGCCTCCGCCTTTTCACGGTCCATGATCAGGACCGTACCCGCTCCGTCCGATGTCTGGGAAGCGTTCCCCGCAGTGACCGTCCCTTTCACGTTGAACGCCGGACGCAGCTTCGCGAGGGTTTCCATGTTGGTGCCTTCGCGTACGCCTTCATCCATATCGAAGGTGAAGGTTCCTTCCTTCAGCTTGCCATCCGGTCCGACCGTGCGGCGGATCACTTCGACCGGCACGATCTCATCCTTGAATTTGCCTTCCCGGATGGCGGCGGCGGCACGCTCATGGGAGCGGACCGCGAATGCATCCTGGTCCTCACGGCTCACTCCGTATTTCATTGCGACCTGCTCCGCCGTATGGCCCATGCCCATGTAATATTCAGGCGCGGTTTCCGCAAGGGTTGCGTTCGGGCGGATCGTGTTGCCCATCATCGGCACCATGCTCATCGATTCGGTACCGCCCGCGAGTATGGTATCCGCATGGCCGAGCATGATTTGTTGCGCACCGGTTGCGATTGTCTGGAGACCGGACGAGCAGAACCGGTTGACCGTCACTGCCGGCACTGTATCCGGCAGTCCGGCAAGTCCGCCGATCAGGCGGGCGACGTTCATGCCCTGTTCCGCTTCCGGCATGGCGCACCCGACGATGAAGTCATCGATCGGTCCGTCGTAGCCCCCGGCTCGCCTGAGCGTCTCTTTCACCGTAAGAGCGGCAAAGTCGTCCGGGCGGACCGTTGCAAGGGATCCTTTCTTTGCTTTTCCGACCGGCGTCCTCGCGCCGGCCACAATCACTGCTTCACGCATGGTTCATCCTCCTCTGTCTGCCTTCCGCTCAGTTGCGGAGCGGCTTGCCTTTCACGAGCATGTGCTGCATCCGCTGCTGCGATATCGGTTCCGCCACAAGCTGCAGGAACGCTTCCCGCTCAAGGTCGAGCATGTACTGTTCATCAACTTCCGTACCGTACGGCACTTTGCCGCCGGACAGCACGTAAGCCAGTTTCTTTGCAATCTTCAAGTCGTGGTCGCTGATGTATCCGGAAAGGTGCATGCCTTCCGCACCGACAATCATCGCAGCATAGCCCGGTTCGCCCGAAACAGGGACGGTCCGCTTGGAAGGCGCCGTGTAACCCGCTTCGTAAAGTGCAATCGCTGCCTGCTTCGCATCATAGATCTGATGATCACGGTTGGCACTGACGCCATCCGTCTTGCCGAGGAAATTGTTCTCGCGCGCTTCCGCTCCGGATGTCGAAACTTTCGCCATGGCAATCGTCTCGAACACTTTCGCCGCGATGTCGACGTAGTCCGCCTTGACTCCGTTCGGCATCCCTTCAAGATGCTTACGGTATAGGCTGATGTTGCCGCCCCCGCCCGGAATCAGGCCGACACCGGTTTCAACGAGCCCGATGTACGTTTCCATCGTCGCCTGGATATGTGCGGCAGGCAGCGTGATCTCCGCGCCGCCGCCAAGTGTCATGCCGTGCGGTGCGACGACGACCGGCTTTTTCGAATAGCGGACCTTCATCATGGCATCCTGGAAGGACTTGATCATGAAGTCCAGTTCGAAGATGTTATCGTCCTGTGCTTCCATGAGGATCATGCCGAGATTCGCCCCAACCGAGAAGTTCTTGCCCTGGTTGGCGATGACGAGTCCCTTGTATCCATCGTTGTTTTCTATTTCCTCCAGAGAGTCGAGGAGCATTTTGATGACGTCAGGACCAAGTGAATTCGCCTGGGAGGTGAACTCGAGCAGTGCAATGCCATCACCCAGATCAATCAGGCTGGCTCCGGCATTTTTCCTGATGACACCATTGCCGGCTTTCCACTTTCTCAGGTCGATCTCTTTGTCATTGATCTGTACGGAGGAGTAGCCGTCACCGTCGAAGTACGTCAGAACTCCTTCTTCATCCTGATAGAAAGAGGTGTTTCCTGAATCCAGCATCTTCTGGACAAATGCAGGTATGTCCCGGCCTTCCTCCTTCATCCGGCCGACCGACTTCCCGACACCGATGGAATCCCAAATCTCAAACGGACCCTGTTTCCAGCCGAAGCCCCATTTCATCGCGTTATCAATTGAAACGATATCGTCCGCAATCTCCCCGACCTTCTCCGCGGAATACAGGAGTGTAGGAGCCAGGATGTTCCAGAGGATTTCCCCGGCACGGTCTTTCGCGTAAACGAGCGTCTTCAGCCTGGCCTCACCTTTTTGCTGCTTTGCCATTTCAATAGAAGCCGCTTTCAATTTCTTCTGAGGCGAGTACTCGAGGGTGGCAGGATCGATTTCCCTGATCTCCTTGCCTTCCTTCAGATAAAAGCCCTGCTTCGATTTGGCGCCCAACCATCCGTTTTCGACCATCTTCACGAGGAAGTCCGGTGTGCGGAACACTTCCTTCTCCTCGCCTTCCGTCTGGTCAAATACGTTTTTCGCGACATGGACGAATGTGTCCAGGCCGACGACATCGAGCGTCCGGAAAGTGGCAGACTTCGGACGGCCGATCAGCGTCCCGGTGACGGAATCGACTTCTCCGACCGAGTAGCCGCGCCCGATCATCTCACGCAGTGTGATCAGAAGCCCGTATGTCCCGATCCGGTTGCCGATGAAATTCGGCGTGTCCTTTGCGATGACAACCCCCTTGCCGAGCCGGTCTTCTCCGAATCGGACGATGAAGTCCAACACTTCAGGCGCAGTCTCTTTCGTCGGGATGACTTCGAGCAACTTCAGATAGCGCGGCGGGTTAAAGAAGTGGGTGCCGAGAAAATGTTTGCGGAAGCCTTCCGAACGCCCTTCCGCCATCGCTTCGATGCTGATGCCCGATGTGTTCGAGGATACAATCGCATGCTCCGATCGGACCCCTTCAATTTTGTCGTAAAGCGCTTTCTTGATCTCCAAGTTTTCAACGACCACTTCAATGATCCAGTCAACGTCCTTCAGCTTTCCGAGATCATCTTCGAGGTTACCTGTCGAGATGCGTGAAAGGCTTTCCGTTGACGCAAGCGGCGCCGGCTTCTGCTTTTTCATGTTTTTGAGGGCCTGGTCTGTCAGCCTGTTGCGGACTTTGCTGTCTTCAAGCGTAAGACCTTTTGCTTCCTCTTCAGCTGTCAGCTTATTCGGCACAATGTCCAGCAAAAGAACCGGAATGCCGATGTTCGCAAGATGTGCCGCGATACCGGAGCCCATAACTCCGGAGCCGATGACAGCGGCCTTATTGATTTGGTGAGCCACGTGATTGCCTCCTTCTACTTTGAATGAATGCTCATTCATTTCATTGCCAAAAAAATAGGCAATTGCTTTATTCATAGTTTAGAATATTTCACCACAATGTGCAACATGGCCAATCGAAAAAAATGAATTTCCGCTCATCTTTTTAAATCATCAGGGCATCCTACCTTTAAATCATGTATAAGAGGAGGACCTGACATGGGCATCTTCTCCAAGCCGGCCATCAAAACCGGGAACCAATCCAAGCCGAATCCCGAGTTGTTCAAGACTGATACCGTCACTGTGCGGAACATAGGAGATCTTGCGCAGATCATGGAGCTCAGCAAGCTCTGCGCTAAAATGTATGGAGCGGCTGCTGCCTCGACAAAACTTCCCGATCTGAAGAAAGAATTCGAGAGTATCCAAAAGGATCATCTGAAGCAGGCAAGTGACATCCTTGAATTCCTGAAGAAAGAGAGGGACCAGGCACAATGAGCGAAAAAGAAGCCGGCAAAGAAGCGGAACAGAACACGGAACAGGAAGCCGATAAGAAAAACGGGCAGGAATCCGGAGACTCCTCCAATAATCAGCAGGATAATCAGCAAAATAATCAGCAGGACCAAAATGACGGTTCCCTTAATGATAAAGAAATGGCCATCCTACTGCTCAGAATGGAGGAACAGCTATGCCATCTCTATCAGGAAGCGGACAACGAAACGTATAGCAGCAAACTTGAATCCCTTCTTTCCAGTTTCCTGCAAAACTCCAACAGTAACCGCCGGAACCTGCGCGATCTGATCACCCGCCACGGTTGGATGAAACCGGA
This sequence comes from Bhargavaea sp. CC-171006, assembly GCF_009761675.1. GTDB lineage: Bacteria > Bacillota > Bacilli > Bacillales_A > Planococcaceae > Bhargavaea > Bhargavaea changchunensis. The sequence goes on along the minus strand of NZ_QUZH01000006.1, from coordinate 89,073 downwards.
AGCCGCCAAACGGCAGGACTACGAGACCGTCATCAAGAAATTTGAAGGCTCTGCCCCGCCGGTCGTCTGAAACAAGTGGCTATCCCTTTCCCCGCCGGAAAGTGTACACTATCCGTATGGGAGGGATAGAGATGAAAAAAATTACGACAGCTGAACAATTCAACGAAATCATCAACAACCCGGAACAGTCACTGATCAAGTTCGACGCAAGCTGGTGTCCGGACTGCCGGCGGATGGACATGTTCATCGGGCCGATCGAGGAAAAGTACAATCAGTTCACATGGTATGAAGTGGATCGGGATGCCCTTCCGGAAATCGCGGACAAGCACGAAGTGATGGGCATTCCGAGCCTTCTTGTCTTCAAGGAAGGCGAGAAAAAAGCCCATCTTCACAGCGCAAATGCCAAGACACCGGATCAGGTGACCACATTCCTCGACAGCTACAATGCTTGATTTTTAAGGAAGGCGACCGCCTTCCTTTTTTGTATGCCCTTTTCTTGCGGTATAATCAGTGCAAACGTTATACGGAGGGAGACCGGCATGAGTCTGATTGAGTCATTCAGGGGAAAGTCGCAATATGATCCGGATATCGACCCGGCACAGCAGAATTCCGCCTGCGGGCCGGTAACCGCATATACGATGATCGGGCATCTTCTTGGTGCCTGTCCATTGACCGTTTCGGACCTTTACCGGTCATTCGGCGGCACACCTCTCGGACTGTCCGTCAGGAAGTTTATCAGAGGTGCTTCCCATATGCTCGGGACAGGATGGGCCGTAAGGAAATGTACGCTCGACGGATTGAAAGAAGAAATTCTCGCAGGGCGTCCGGTGGCGGCAAAGTTTGATAAGTGGTTTTCTTTTCGCTGGTTCGGCAAATATACCTTTGCATACCACTGGGTGCCTGTCGTCGGATACAGCGAGGAAAGCGGGGATATCATCCTCATCATCCATGATAACGGCGGCCGCGGTCGTCCCAGCCGGATCCGCCGGGTGCCCTATTCCCGGAACCGGCCGATTTTGACCTTTGTCCGGATGACACCTGTCCGCTGAGTATACGAAAAACCGCCGCAGAACGCTGCGGCGGTTTTCATCATAATGAAGACTCAGCCAAATGGCCATTCTTCCTGTTCCCCGGATACCGGGAACAGATTCAGGAGCCGCTTGGCAGCGGTCGGGTAACCTTCCGCTTCCAGTGCCTGAGCGGTATCTGAACCATATTCCGGAACTTCCAGTTCGTCCAGGTCTGCGTCAAACACCACGTGGCAGTCGATCTCTGCCAGTTCACGGGACAGGTGGAGCATATCCAGCTGTTCGGTGATTTTTTTTCGGACGGCGGGCTTCAAGTCATCGAGATGCTGAAGTACACCTTCTACGGAACCGTATTCCAGTATCAGTCCTGTGGCCGTCTTCGGTCCTATGCCTTTTACACCGGGATATCCGTCACTGGAGTCGCCCATGAACGCTTTCAGGTCGACGAACTGCCCGGGTTCGAATCCGTATTCCTCACGGAAGCGCTCGTCTGTATACATATCGAATACCGTGTGCCCTTTTTTCATGAAGGCAATCTGCACCCCGGACGCGAGCAGTTGGAGCAGGTCCCGGTCACCGGAGACGACCATGATGTCCGCCTCGTCTTTCCAGCGGGTGGTCAGCGACCCGATCAGGTCATCCGCTTCCACGCCGTTCATGCCGAAACTTTTCCAGCCGAGCAGATAGGCGGACTCCCGCCCCATATCAAACTGTGGCTTCATCTCTTCCGGTGGTTCCGGCCTGTTCGCCTTATAGCCTTCATACAGATCATTCCGGAAGGTATAGGCCCCCATGTCCCAGCAGACGGCGATATGGGTCGGCCGGAATATCGACTGAGCAGACAGTGCGTGGCCAAGAAACCCCTGGACGGCGTTTGTCGGTGTCCCCTCCGCATTCCTCATGAATCGTCCGTGCACGGACGTTGCAAAAAAGGCACGGAACAGTACCGCCATGCCGTCGATCAAAAGCAGTTTCGGCCGCTCCGTTTCCTTACAGCTTTCCGTCCCCATTTTCTCCATCGTATTCATGCGATCACCTTTTCCTCATTGCGTTCCTTCCATCATACCGCAGGAGCCGTCCGCTGTGTCGGAATGAAGGCCGGATTTTCTGGCTTCCTCATCAAGCAGCCGCTCGACTTTGGCGATGTCCAAACTGAATATCCGATCTTTTGTTAATATCGGAATGGTTTTGGAGAGGCTGTCCCACTTACTCCGGAGGGCAGGAGACATCTTCTCCTCCCCGCGTATGGCGCAAGCCTGAAACGCGCAAAATGCTTCGACGGCCAGTACCCGCCTCACGTTACCGACGATCCTGGCTGCATGCCTCGCAGCTATTGTTCCCATACTGACATGGTCCTCCTGATTGGCCGAAGACGGTATGGAATCGACAGAAGCCGGGTGGGCCAATGTCTTGTTCTCTGAAACGATACTTGCCGCAGCGTACTGCAGGATCATGGCACCCGACTGCAGTCCGGGTTCCGGGCTGAGAAACGGCGGCAAGCCCATATTCAACTGAGGATTGACGAGCCGTTCGGTCCGTCTCTCCGAAATATTGGCAAGCTCAGACATGCCGATCTTCAGAAAATCCAGTGCAAATGCCACCGGCTGCCCATGGAAATTCCCGCCCGAGATGACGGTCTCTCCTTCGTCAAAAATAAGCGGATTGTCGGTCGCAGCGTTAAATTCGATTTCAAGCTTTTCCCTGACGTAGCCCAAAACCTGCCAGGTCGCTCCGTGCACTTGCGGGATGCAACGGATCGAATAGGCATCCTGGACCCGCTGCTCCCCCTGGCGTGTTGTCAGCCGGCTTCCGTCAAGCCAATTTCTCATCCGTTCTGCCACCGCCGATTGTTCCGGATAACCTCTTGCCGCATGGACGGCCGGATGGAAAGCATCCGTGATCCCCGTGAGCGCCTCTATGGTCATCCCCGCAATCCATTCTGATTGCAGGGCAAGCTGTTCGGCTTCCAGAAAAGCAAGTGCCCCGCAGGCTGTCATCGCCTGGGTTCCGTTAATGAGAGCAAGCCCTTCCTTCGCACGGAGGCGGACTGGCCGGATGCCCAACCGCTCCCATGCCTGCCCTGCAGGCATTGCGATCCCCTCCAGTACGGCTTCCCCTTCCCCGATCAGCACAAGTGCGAGATGAGCAAGCGGAGCCAGATCGCCTGATGCGCCAAGCGAGCCCTGGCTCGGAATAATCGGCGTGATTCCAAGGTTCACCATATCACGCAGCCGCTCGAGCACAACAGTCCTGATGCCGGAGTGCCCTTTCAGAAGTGCATTCAGGCGGAGAACAGCCATCGCCCGGGACACTTCCTCGGGAAACGGCTCCCCGAGTCCGCACGCGTGGGACCGGATAAGATGAAGTTGGAGTGCCTCCGTATCCTCTGCGTTTATCTTGACATCACTGAATTTGCCAAATCCAGTATTGATGCCATAGGCGGTCCGTCCATCTGCGATGAGGCGCTCAACGGCATCCCTGCTGCGACTTACTTTTTTCATCGCTTCAGAGCAAAGAGTCACCTGCTCCCTGCCGACGACAATCTGCTTAAGTTGCCTGAGGGTCAGCCCGCTCCCGGTCAGTGTAATCATCGCCTCAACCCCTTCTTCTTTTATCTTATCGAAAAATGATAACGCTTTCTCCGATCACCGACAATTTCCTGCCCAATTAATAAGCCAGCCGTTTACCCGACGAAAGGAAGCCGGCGTTTCAATGTGCCCATTTGGGGTATTGGAAATTGATGATTAAAGAAACGGAACGATTTTGCCGGAAGCAGGCAATCATTCTGCATCCCGGTTTTATCCGGTGTCCGGAAGTGCAAAATGACGATATGGATGCGGCTGGCCAATGTCAGGCAAGCCGCATCCTTGACAGTGACCGGAATTTTGCGTTAAGGTCGGTCACTGTGTGCACGTTCCCGAAAATCGAACATATTGGAGGGATTATATGAAGAAAGTTTCCAGTGTTTTTTGGATCGCAGTTGCTCTTGTGATCCTCGCAGTTGGATACGGTACATTTGCTCCGGATAGTTTCGAGCAGGTAACCAGTTCCATGACTGCATTTATCACATCCTCATTCGGGTGGTATTATCTTCTGATCGTGACAGTGATTGTCATCTTCTGCCTCGCCATGATCGTCAGTCCGCTGGGCAAGATGCGGCTGGGCAAGCCAGAAGATCGCCCGGAATTTTCAACAATCAGCTGGTTTGCCATGCTTTTCTCTGCCGGCATGGGAATCGGCCTTGTTTTCTGGGGAGCAGCAGAACCGCTATCCCACTTTGCCATCGATCCCGCCACGGAAGAACCGGGGACACGCGAAGCTTTTATTGAATCGATGCGCTACACCTTCTTCCATTGGGGAATCCACGCATGGGCGGTCTACGGCGTGGTCGCGCTGGCACTGGCCTATTTCCAGTTCCGCCGCGGCTATCCCGGCCTGATTTCTTCCACGCTGCGACCCATTTTCGGTGAAGAGAGAATGAATGGTCCACTCGGGAAACTGATCGATGTCCTGGCGGTGTTCGCTACTGTTTTCGGCGTAGCCACGACGCTCGGCTTTGGAGCCATCCAGATAAACGGAGGCCTGTCTTATCTGTGGGGCATTCCGGTAAGTCTCGGTGTACAGACGATCATCATTATCGTCGTCACCATCCTGTTTTCCATTTCCGCCTGGTCAGGACTCAGCAAAGGCATCAAAATCCTGTCCAATACGAACATGGTTCTGGCAGTGATTCTCCTGATCCTTGTTCTCACGGTCGGTCCGACACTGCTGATCATGAACACGTTTACCGATACGATCGGGTCATATCTTCAGAACCTGCCAAGAATGAGCTTCCGCTCCGCTCCGCTTAATTCGGATGCACGTGAATGGATTGACGGATGGACCATCTTCTATTGGGCATGGTGGATTTCCTGGTCGCCGTTTGTCGGCATCTTCATCGCCCGGGTATCCCGTGGCCGCACCATCAGGGAATTTCTTACGGGCGTACTGCTCCTCCCTGCCATTGTGAGCTTTTTCTGGTTCTCGGTGTTCGGTGTGACGGCAATGGATGTCCAGAGCTCAGGCACAGACCTGACAGGCCTTCTCACGGAAGAAACGCTGTTCGGGGTATTTGAACAGCTGCCGATGTTCTGGATCCTGTCCATAGTTGCCATCCTGCTGGTCGCCATCTTCTTTATCACTTCGGCCGACTCGGCCACATTCGTTCTGGGTATGCAGACGACCTACGGTTCGCTGACACCACCGAACGCAGTGAAGTTGACTTGGGGCGCCCTGCAGGCTACAATCGCGGTCATCCTGCTGTATGCAAATGGCCTGACTGCTTTGCAGAACTCGCTGATCATCGCGGCATTGCCGTTCTCAGTTATCATGATGCTCATGATGGTGTCCCTGATCAAGGCGATGCAGAGCGATCATAAGCGGCTCCTTAAATCAGAGGAATGGAAAAAACCTCGACCTTAAATCCGCCAACAGGTCCATCCCGATAATGGGATGGACCTGTTTTTGCTTGGATTGCCCGCTGGTATAAGCCATTAACGGGCTGCAAGCCGGACACCGTTTCAAAGAATCTTTTGAGGGTATGGGACAACAAGAGGGGCAACCGGGCAAAAGGAGGTTTTTTTTGCCGTTTCTTAAGAATCTAGACAAGTATGAGGAACTCGACTTGCCAATGAGCAAGTATGCAATTTTCTTTAACAAAAACTGTCGGATCATCTCCCTGGCCAATGAAATTCTCACTGGCCTTCTGTTTATTATCGGGAGCATCTGTTTCTTTTTTAAAAGTGCAATGGATGCCGGAACCGTTCTTTTCCTGATCGGCAGCGTCCTTCTGCTGATCAAGCCCGTCCTGAAGATGCTGCACGCCGTCTCGATCGGAAAACAGACATCATCGTCTACGGATGAATCATAAGCCCGCACCACCTCAATAGGCCATTTTGACCGACATGCACATCAACTCCACAACCGAATCATCCGGCTCCTTACTTTCAAAGGAGCCGGATTTTCCTGTGCACCGGCGAAAGACCCTTGCTCACCTTTCCGGCGCCCGGTCCATTACCCGGTTCCTGCATAGAATACGGAAGATTGCCGGAAGGAGTGAAATCATGGTTAACAGACCCGGAGGAGGAGACATGTGGGAGTCTCCGATGGATTGGCTGCCGTGGGATGATGGAGGACGCGGCGGACCGGGGTTCCCGGGGATGCCTGGGTTCCCGGGTCAGCCAGGAAGACCAGGCAGACCTGGACAACCAGGCAGGCCGGGACAACCCGGACCGCCCGGACAGCCTCCTATCATGCCGCACGCAGTGGACCCTGGTGCTATCCGCAGATGCCTCAACCGCGTGACCCAGGTACGCCTCACTAATGGCCAGCGTTTCTGGTTCTATCCGACCTTTGTCGGCCGGCGCTCGGTTGCCGGTTACCGGTGGAGATCACGGCAGGGCCGCTGGGAGTATTTCGGCATCGACCTGGACGAAATCCGTTCATTCTCCTGCCGCTGAGCGGATCAGGCATGCATGAAAAAGCCCCCTCAACAGATGAGGGGGCTTGAATCGTTATGATGTCACCATAATTATGGAGACGGCGGGATTCGAACCCGCGTCCAGAGACTCCAATACTCCGGCTTCTACGCGTGTATCTGATCTATTGAAGTTCGCGCGGCATTTTGCCGGTCAGCAGGCGTCCTGCGCGCTATCCTGTAAATCTCTTACGTCAGCCTCAGGCGGCAGACAGACGTCGTATCCCACTGATAAGTGAGTCCCGCGATGCCACATGGGCGATGGAACCGAAGGACCGTTTCAGCAGCTTACGCTGCGAAAGCGAGGTTGTTGTTAGTTTTGCCAGTTGTTGTTAAATGTCGTTGATACGGAGCCGACCCTCCGACGCGCAACCGGAGCTCAGACCATCCCTGTCGAATCCAAAACGTCCCCGTTTGGGAAGATTGGAAATCCTGAATAGGATTACTGAAGCTCGTTACACTGGCAATCTGTAACCTTATTATAGGATATTTCGGGCCCGCTTGCAAGCGGAGGGCACTCAGTACTGCTTGTCCGCTTGCAGGCGGAGCGCATTCAATATTGCTGTTTTGCCTTGAATGCCCGCTCCATTTCGCGCTTGTGTTCTTTTTTCTTCAGGTCTTCCCGCTTGTCGTACTTCTTCTTGCCCTTCGCAACACCGATCAGGACTTTTGCATAGCCGTTCTTGACATACATTTTTAGCGGGATGATCGAGAATCCCTCTTCCTTCGTCTTGCCGATCAGCTGGCTGATCTGCTTTTTGTGAAGGAGCAGCTTTCTCGCCCGCAGCGGATCATGGTTATAGCGGTTCCCCTGTTCATAGGGGCTGATATGCATGTTCGAGATCCAAGCCTCATTGTTCCGGATCCGGATAAAGGCATCCCTCAGCTGGACCTTGCCGTTCCGGACGGACTTGATCTCGGTCCCTTGCAGGACAATCCCCGCTTCAAGAGTATCCTCGATAAAATAATCATGCCCGGCTTTTTTGTTTTGTGCCAGGACACGATTGTCATTTCCTTTTGCCATCGGTTTCCCCCCTCTATAACGGACAACGGGACGGCAGGATGCCGTCCGGTGTCATGGTTTATTCATTTCGGCTGGTGTTATTTCTGCCGGTTGCCGCCGCGCGGTGCGTTTCCGCGGCCGCCTCTGTTACCGCCACCGCCGCCGGAACGGTTCCTGCCTCCGGAACCGCCCTGGCCGGATGGTCTGCCTGAGCCAGAACCGCCGCTACGGTTTCCGCGACCGCCACCGCTTCCACCTCGACCGCCGCCATTACGGCCTCCGCCCCGGTTTCCTCCGGAGTCGCGTCCGCCACGTCCGCCTTCACCGCGGCCTTTGCCTCCGCCTCGCGTGTCACCCTTTGTCCGGATGACTTTAGGAGAGTCTTTGCGCGTCCGGCGGACCGGTGCGTTCGTGCTGTCCATATCCGCCAGTTCAAAGTCGATTGCCGACTCTTCAGGCTTGACCGAAATAACGCGGACTTTCACCTTATCCCCGATCCGGAACTGCTTGGCAGTATGCTCACCGACCATCATCAGATTACGGTCATCGAACCAGTAATAGTCGTCAGTCATATAAGAGACGTGGACAAGTCCTTCAATCGTATTTTCCAGTTCAACAAACAGGCCAAAGTTCGTGACGGAGGAAATAATGCCCTCGAACTCTTCGCCGACCTTGTCCACCATGAACTGGGCCTTCTTGAGCGCTTCCGTGTCCCGCTCGGCATCGACCGCCCGCCGCTCCATGTCGGAAGAGTGCTCCGCGATTTCAGGGATTTCACCTTTCCACTTTGCGACGGTAGCCGGCGAAGTATCTGCTTCGATGAGGTATGTCCGGATCAGCCGGTGAACGAGAAGGTCGGGATACCGACGGATCGGCGAAGTGAAGTGCGTGTAGAACTCGCTGGAAAGTCCGAAGTGGCCGAGGCTCAGCTCAGAATACCTTGCCTGCTGCATCGAACGCAGGAGCATTGTCGAGACGACCGGCTCTTCCGGCTCTCCGGAGATCGATTCAAGAATTTCCTGGAGTGCCCTCGGATGCACTTTGTTCGACGTTCCGCGCACGAGCAAGCCGAAGTTCGTGATGAACTCGAAGAACCGCTCCAGCTTCTCGGATTTCGGATCTTCGTGGATCCTGTAGATGAACGGAACTCGAAGCCAGTGGAAATGTTCCGCAACCGTCTCGTTCGCGACAAGCATGAACTCTTCGATCAGCTTCTCCGCTACCGTACGTTCCCGTACGACAACGTCCGTCGGCCAGCCTTCTTCGTCGACAATGATCTTCGATTCCTTGAAATCAAAGTCGATTGCTCCGCGGTCGAACCGACGCTGGCGCAGGATGGCTGCGAGTTCAGCCATATGTTCAAACATCGGTACAAGCGGCTCGTAGCGCGCCCGGAGCTCCTCGTCCTTTTCTTCGATGATCTTATAGACATCGTGATAGGTCATCCGCTCCACAGTCCGGATCACGCTCTGGAAGATCTCGTGGGACACGACCTTGCCCTTGCTGTCGATGATCATCTCACAGCTGAGTGTAAGGCGGTCGACATGCGGGTTCAGCGAGCAGATACCGTTCGATAGGCGGTGAGGGATCATCGGGATCACCCTGTCCGTCAGATACACACTCGTCCCGCGTTCACGGGCCTCCTCGTCAATCGCAGAGTTCTCCGTCACGTAATAGCTGACATCAGCGATGTGGACACCGAGCTTATAGGTGCCATCGCTGTTTTTGGTGACTGTGACGGCATCGTCAAGGTCCTTCGCTTCTGCGCCGTCAATCGTGACGATCTGTTCGCCACGGAGGTCCCGCCGCTTGAACAGGTCCTGCTCGCGGATCTCATCCGGCACTCGGTTTGCATGTTCGATGACTTCGTCCGGGAAGTCGATCTCAATGCCATATTTATAGATGATCGAGAGAATGTCGACGCCCGGGTCGTTTTTGTGTCCGAGCACCTGCACCACGATACCTTCAGCGGATTTCCGCTCGCTCGGCCATTCGGTGATTTCCACGACCACCTTGTGACCATCGACCGCACCAAGCGTGTTTTCCTTGGATACAAACACGTCCATCGGCAGCTTCTTGTCATCCGCGATGACGAAGCCGAAGCCGCGGTGCGCCTGGAATGTCCCGACGACTTTTGTGTTTTTCCGCTCTGCGATGCGGATGACGGATCCTTCCTGCCGGTCTCCGCCGGATTCTTTAAGAATCTTGACCAGCACCGTATCTCCGTTCATCGCAGTATTCGTCTCATTCGGCGGGATGAAAATATCATCCATGCCCTCTTCTTCCGGTACGACAAAGCCGAATCCTTTGGCATGTCCGATAAACCGGCCACGGATGATGTCCATCCGCTCCGGCACCCCGTAGCGGTCCGAACGTGATCGGATCACGTCGCCCTTTTCTTCAAGTTCCACTAGGACCTTTACGAGTTCCTTGAATTCCCCTGCATCCGTCAGTTCCAGCTCTTCCTGGATTTCCTGTACGGTCAATGGTTTGTAGCTGTCATCCCGCATGAACGAAAGTAACCGGTCACGCAATTCTTTTAAATAGTCTTCCACAATATCCCTCCTGCGATGGCCTGTCTTCAACTTGCGATTTTATTTGCTCCAGTCCAGTGACTCCAGAAATTCAAGGATATCCCGGTGGAGCTCCTCTTTTTCCGGCCCGAGCGTGATGACATGGCCCGACTCCGGATATTTCTTGATCTTCTTTTCCGGAGATCCGACGGTTTCGTAGATGATGTCGGCGGATTTCGGATCAATCACCCTGTCCTGCTCGGCCTGGACGACGAAGACCGGCGCATACACCTCTTCGACGTGATCCCGGACGTCATGGACAAAGTCCCTCAATGCCGGAAGCGAAGCCATTCCCTGCTCACGGATCTGTTCCACTTCCTCTTCGATCCGGTCCGGTTCTTTTCCTTCATATTTCTTGAATTCCGCCGCGTATTGCAGCACGCCCTCAAACATGATGTCCGTTGTTTTCATGACCATGGGCGCGCACATGGATACAAGCCCTTTTACGGGATAGTTATACCCTAATTTGAGGGTGAACACACCTCCAAGGGACAATCCGGCAACGGCGATTTCTTCGTAGCCTTCTTCTTTCAGTTGCTCGTAAGCAGCCTCGACATCAGCCCACCAGTCGGACGGTCCGGTTTTCAGCAGTTCCTCGGGCTCAACTCCATGTCCGGAGTAGTGCGGCGCCATACAAGTGTAATTATGCTTTTCGAGAAATCGCCCGAGCATCCGGACATCCGCAGAGCTTCCACGGAACCCATGCAGCAGCAGCACCGCCCGCGGCCCGTGTTTAAAGAAGAATGGCTTTGGAGGGGTGAGTTTCACTTTTTTCATGATGATTTCGCCTCCTATGTAAAAACGCCCAACCGCGCATGCGGCCGGGCGGGTGGTTTAAATTCAGAACTTCGTGACGGCAATTGCAAGCACGAAGAAAAGGACCGACAGAATAATCGTCACGCGATGAAAGACGAGGTCAAGACCGCGCGCCTTCTGTTTGCCGAACAATTGCTCCGCTCCACCGGAGATGGCTCCGGAAAGACCTGCACTTTTCCCGGATTGCAACAGGACGACGACAATCAGCGAAATCGATACGATCAGCAGCAGCGTCATGAGCAGTGTATGCATTTTTCCACCTCCTGAAACATTCTCAACAATATCCATTCTATCAAAGCAGGACTGCCGCCACAACTATCTCGAAAAAACTTTCTGATAGATTGCTGATTGCGCACCAGAATCCCGACCGCCATGCGGCAAGTTCGCAGGCCATGTGGCAAGTCAGCGTCCCATGTTGCAAGTTCGTGCGCCATGTGGCAAGTCGGCGCCCCATGTTGCAAGTCCGCCCGCCATGTGTCAAGTTCGCAGGCCATGTGGCAAGTCAGCGTCCCATGTTGCAAGTTCGTGCGCCATGCGGCAAGTCCGTGCGCCATGTGGCAAGTTCGCGCTCCATGTTGCATGTCGTCAGTCTTTATTGCAATCCGCCACTACGATTTCCACCATCGACAAAAAAGGACCGGCATATGTGCCGGTCCTCACCATTACTTCTTCAGGTTGTAGAACGTCTTGATGCCCGGGTACTGGGCAGTTGCCGCCAGCTGATCTTCGATGCGGAGAAGCTGGTTGTACTTGGCGACACGGTCTGTGCGCGAAGGAGCGCCGGTCTTGATCTGTCCGGCATTGACTGCAACCGCGATGTCTGCGATCGTCACGTCTTCCGACTCGCCGGAGCGGTGGGAGATGACAGCCGTGTAACCTGCGCGCTTCGCCATTTCGATCGCGTCGAATGTTTCGGTGAGGGTGCCGATCTGGTTTACCTTGACGAGGATCGAGTTGCCGACACCTTCCTCGATGCCGCGCGCCAGCTTTTTCGTGTTGGTGACGAACAGGTCGTCGCCGACAAGCTGGACCTTGTCGCCGATGCGCTCGGTCAGCAAGCGGTGGCCTTCCCAGTCGTTTTCGTCGAGTCCATCCTCGATCGAGATGATCGGGTATTTATTGCACAGTTCTTCATACCAGGAAACCATTTCTTCTGATGTGCGGGTGATGCCTTCGCCCGAAAGGTTATACTTGCCGGATTCCTTGTCGTAGAACTCGGAAGATGCCACATCCATTGCAAGAACAAGGTCTTCACCCGGCTTGTAGCCGGCTTTCTCGATCGCTTCCATAATTGTCGAAAGCGCTTCTTCGTTGGAGCCGAGGTTCGGAGCGAAGCCGCCCTCGTCGCCTACTGCCGTGTTGAGTCCTTTTTCCTTCAGCACCGATTTGAGGGAGTGGAACACTTCCGCGCCCATGCGGAGTGCCTGGCGGAACGATTCCGCGCCGACCGGCATGACCATGAACTCCTGGATGTCGACGTTGTTGTCGGCGTGCTCTCCGCCGTTCAGGATGTTCATCATCGGAACCGGCAGCTGCTTGGCATTGACGCCGCCAAGGTACTGGTAAAGCGGCAGATCCAGGTAATCCGCGGCCGCGTGAGCGACTGCAATGGACACACCCAGGATGGCATTGGCGCCGAGCTTGCCCTTGTTTTCCGTCCCGTCGAGTTCGATGAGTGCCTGGTCGATCGATACCTGGTCAAGAACCGAATACATGCCCGAAAGTTCATCCGCGATGACGCCGTTGACGTTGTCGACGGCCTTCAGGACGCCCTTTCCGAGGTAGCGGGACTTGTCCCCGTCTCGCAGCTCGACCGCTTCGTATTCGCCGGTCGACGCGCCGGATGGCACGATTGCGCGGCCGTAGGCGCCGCTGTCTGTGAAGACCTCCACTTCCACTGTCGGGTTCCCGCGGGAATCGAGTACTTCACGTGCTTGGATCTGGCTGATGATTGGCATTTCATTGACACTCCCTCTGATTAGAATAGTGGTTTGCCTGTCATATCTTCCGGCTGTTCGACACCCAGAAGCTTTAGCATGGTCGGTGCCAGGTCGGCGAGTATGCCTTCCCGGAGTTCAAGCCCTTCTTCCGTCACGATGACCGGAACAGGGTTGGTCGTGTGCGCGGTCATCGGCCGGCCGTCTGTCGTGACGACTTCGTCGGCATTCCCGTGGTCTGCGGTGATGATGGCCGCACCGCCTTTAGCGAGGATCGCCTCAACGACCTGTCCCAGGCATTCATCGACGGCCTCGATCGCCTTGACCGTCGGTTCCAGCATGCCGCTGTGTCCGACCATGTCCGGATTGGCGAAGTTCAGGATGATGGCGTCCGTTTCGTCCCGTCCGATCACGCCGACGAGCGCTTCCGCGACCTCGTAGGCGCTCATCTCCGGTTTCAGGTCGTAGGTTGCGACCTTTGGTGAATCGATGAGGATTCGCTGCTCGCCCGGGAAGACCTCTTCCCGGCCGCCGCTCATGAAGAACGTAACGTGCGGATACTTTTCCGTCTCCGCGATCCGGAGCTGACGGAGTCCCGCTTCGGAAATCACTTCACCGACCGTTTTCCGCAGATTCATGTTCGGATAGACAACGCGTGCATGACCTGCGAAGTCTTCGCTGTACTGTGTAAATGTTACATATGTCAGGTCCGCCGGACGGCGATAGGTTGTGCCGAAGCCGCTGAAATCATCCGAAACAAATGCGGACGTCAGCTGGATCGCCCGGTCCGGCCGGAAGTTGAAGAAAATGATTGAATCGCCGTCATTGATCGTGGCGACCGGCTTCCCATCGTCTCCGCACACAACGAACGGGATGACAAATTCATCCGTCTCCCCCCGTCCGTAGGCGGCTTCGACGCCTTCCGCGGCTGAGCGGGCCGTTGCACCCGTCCCGTCCGTGATGGCGTCATAAGCAAGCTTGACACGGTCCCACCGCCGGTCACGGTCCATTGCATAGTATCGGCCGCTGACCGATGCGATTTGGCCGAGACCCGCTTCTTTAAGATGCCGCTCGGTCTCCTCGATGTAGCCGAGAGCCGTTTTCGGGCCGACATCGCGGCCGTCGAGGAAGACATGCAGATAGACGCGCTCCAGACCCTGTTTTTTCGCCAGGTCGATCAAGGCATGCAGGTGGCCGATGTGACTATGGACGCCGCCATCCGAAAGCAGCCCCATGATATGAAGAGACCGTCCCGGCACCTTGGCATTCTCAACGGCGGAAAGGAGCATTTCGTTTTCGAAGAAATCCCCTTCCCGGATCGACTTGTTGATGCGGGTCAGACTCTGATAGACGATCCGGCCCGCACCGATGTTCAGGTGGCCGACCTCGGAATTGCCCATCTGGCCTTCAGGGAGGCCGACCGCCTCTCCGCTCGCAGTGAGCGTTGTCGTCGGGTAGTGTGCATGGTAATGGTCAAAGTTCGGCTTGTCCGCCTGAGCGACAGCATTGCCGGCCGTCTCGTTCCTCAGGCCGAAGCCGTCGAGGATGATCAGTGCGACAGGACGTTTATTCATTGCCAGCCGCCTCCGCAAGCGCGATGAACGATTCCGGCTCCAGGCTCGCGCCTCCGACCAAGGCGCCGTCGATGTCCGGCTGTGCGAGAAGTTCCGCTATGTTCTCCGGCTTCACGCTGCCGCCGTACTGGATCCGGATCTGATTTGCCGTTTCCTGTCCGTAGAGATCGGCAAGCGTGCTGCGGATTGTGGCGCATGCCTCATTCGCCATATCGGATGTTGCGGTTTTCCCTGTCCCGATCGCCCAGATCGGCTCATAGGCGATCACCGCATTGGCTGCATCTTCCGCGCTGATGCCTTCCAGCGCAGCCCGGACCTGCCCGGAGATTTTCTCGGCGGTCTTGTCGCCCTCGCGTTCCTCCAGCGACTCACCGACACAGACAATCGGAATGAGTTTATGGCCGAACGCAGACTTGGTCTTCCGATTGACCGACTCGTCGGTTTCGTTGAAGTACTCTCGGCGCTCGGAGTGTCCGATGATGACGTACCTGACGCCCAGGTCCGCCAGCATCACCGGGCTTACTTCCCCGGTATAAGCGCCCTTTTCTTCTTCATGCATCGTCTGTGCACCGATTTCAGGGGAACCGTCACCGGCGCGTCCCGCAAGACTTGCCAGGAAAGGCGCAGGTGCGCAGATCACCGTGTCGGCCCGGCCGGCATTTGGCAGCCTGTCCTTGACCGAATCAAAGAACGATTCCGCTTCACCGAGTGTTTTGTGCATTTTCCAGTTGCCTGCAATGATCGGTTTTCGCATATCCGTTCCCTCCAATTTTTTCGCCGTTTACTTGTCGTCCAAAGCAGATACGCCCGGAAGGTCTTTTCCTTCCATGAACTCGAGGGAAGCCCCGCCGCCCGTCGAGACATGGTCCATCCGGTCTGCCAATTCGAATTTCTCGACGGCGGCCGCTGAATCACCGCCGCCGATGATCGTGTAGCCTTCTGTCTCGGCAACCGCCTGAGCCACTTTCTTGGTCCCTTCCGCAAAGGCATCCATCTCGAACACGCCCATCGGTCCGTTCCAGAGGATGGTCTTCGACTGGCGGATTACGTCCGCGTAGGCGGCCGCTGTCTCAGGGCCGATATCCAGCCCCATCCAGCCTTCGGGAATCGAATCGGTCTTGACGATCCTGGTCTCCGCATCGGCCTTGAATTCGGAAGCAGCCACAGCGTCCGTCGGGATGTGGAGCTTCACGCCCTTTTCTTCTGCCTTCCGTATAAATGACTTTGCCAGATCGATCTTGTCTTCCTCGACAAGCGAGTTTCCGACATCATGGCCCTGGGCCTTAGTAAAGGTGTAGGAAAGACCGCCGCCCATAAGCAGGTGATCAACCTTATCAAGGAGGTGATCGATGACACCGATTTTATCCTTGACCTTCGCTCCGCCGATGATGGCGGTGAACGGCCGCTCCGGGTCAGCCAACGCCTTGCCGAGCACGTCCAATTCCTTCTCCATCAGAAGGCCTGAAGCCGCAGGAAGATGTTCCGCGATGCCGGCAGTGGATGCATGCGCTCGGTGAGCGGCTCCGAAAGCGTCATTCACGTAAATGTCCGCAAGCTGGGCAAATTGCTTGGCCAGCTCCGGGTCATTCTTTTCTTCCCCCGCATGGAAGCGGACGTTCTCGAGCAGGATGACATCGCCTTCCTGCATGGACGCCACTGCGTCCTTCACGGCGTCTCCCGTTGATTCCGGAAGAGACCGGACGTCCTTGCCGAGCAGCTCGGACAGGCGCTTGCCTACCGGTGCTAAGCGCATGTCTTCATTGACCTGGCCTTTAGGACGGCCGAGGTGGCTCGCAAGAATGACTTTCGCGCCTGCATCAGACAGTTTCTCTATTGTAGGCAGCGCCGCGCGGATGCGGGTGTCGTCCGTGATATGACCGCCGTCAAGCGGCACGTTGAAGTCGACGCGGACAAACACACGCTTGCCGGCGACATCGAGATCATTAATGGATTTTTTTCGGATCATGAAAACCCCTCCATATTCTCCGTATGTAAAAAGGAACGGGGCGTCCGTTCCTGGCCCCATTCCATTATAGTGGTTTCTTTATGGGAAGGCTATCAGATTCCTGCCTTCGACATGTGGACCATCAGGTCGATACAGCGGGCGGAATAGCCGCTTTCGTTGTCGTACCAGCTGATGACTTTGACCATATCGTCGCCGATCGCCATCGTCGACAGCGCATCGACCGTGGACGAAGCCGGCACGCCGTTGTAGTCCTTGGAGACGAGCGGCAGGTCGGATACGAACAGGAGGCCTTTCAGATCGCCTTCAGCCGCTTCCTTCATCGCCGCGTTCACATCTTCCGGTGTCGCCGGTTTTTCCAGCTGCGCCGTGAAGTCTACGAGGGAGACGTTCGGTGTCGGTACGCGGACGGCCATGCCGTCCAGCTTGCCCTTCAGTTCAGGAAGCACTTTTGTAACGGCAGTCGCGGCGCCCGTGGTCGTCGGAATCATCGACTCCGCAGCGGCACGTGCACGGCGATAGTCACTGTGCGGAAGGTCAAGGATACGCTGGTCGTTCGTGTAAGAGTGGACTGTAGTCATAAGTCCCTTTTTCACGCCGAACTTTTCATGGAGGACTTTCACGACCGGTGCCAGACAGTTCGTCGTGCACGATGCGTTCGAAACAATCTGGTCTTTTTCCGGATCGAAGTCGTTCTCGTTGATGCCCATCACCAGTGTCTTGATGTCGCCTTTGCCCGGTGCGGACAGGAGCACGCGCTTGGCGCCTGCCTCAAGGTGTTTGCCGGCCGACTCGCGGTCGCGGAAGACACCCGTCGATTCGAGGACGACGTCGATTCCGAGGTCGCCCCATGGAAGAGCGGCAGGATCCTTTTCTGCAAATACGCGGATTTTTTTGCCTTCCACGACCAGATGCTCTTCGTCACTGCTCACTTCAGGTCCGAATGTACCGTGTACGGAGTCGAACTTCAGGAGATGGGCGAGCATCGCCGCATCCGTCAGATCGTTGACCGCAACGATGTCGAGTTCCGGGTTTTCCCATGCCTGGCGGAAGACCACGCGTCCGATCCGCCCAAATCCGTTGATTGCCACTTTCAATGCCATATCTGAATCCCTCCGATATTTTTATCATTCATTCAATTTACCGACATTCAGTTTGTTTCACTTTCGGACAGGCGCAGCATTTCTCTTGCGGCTGCTTCGTCCGTCACAAGAACCGTCTGGCCTGGCGCCTGTTTCATATAAGCGAGGATCGGCCCGGCTTTCTCCTTCCCGCCTGCCACGGCAAGCGGATGCGGGATCCGGTCGATCTGGCTCCTGTTGAGCCCGATTGTGAGGAGACGATGAATCACCGAACCGTCACGGTCCAGATAGTAGCCGAAGGCTTCTGCAGCTGCGCCTTCCGCAGCCAGTTTTTCAAGGGTCGCTTCATCGGCTCCCCGGCGGCGCGCCAATTCAAGCGCATCACCGATGCCATGGACAATGCAGTCGGTCCGGTTATACAGGTCCATCGCTTCCATCACAGACGGCTCTTCCATGAGAGGTCCGATTGATGTTTCCGCAAGGGTCTCCGGGAGATGGAGCGGCGTCCAGTCCCCGCCTGTCGCAGCCGCAAGCATGGCAGCGATCATGTTGGCCTGTGACTTCACATCACCGCTTGTGCCGCCGCGGGCCGCGATAAAGCGGATCCCTGCGGGCAGTCCGGCAGTAACCGCCTCGTCGGCAACCGACGCTACGGTGCTTCCCCCGGTGACGGCCACAATCGATCCCTCTTGCAGGACGCCGGCCATATAGCCGCATGCGGATCTTGCCATCCTGTGCTTCGTCAGGTCATGGTCATCCCCGCCGGGAACGACCATCACCTTCTGTATACCCAGTTTCCGGGATAGTTCAGTCCCCAATTCTTCAAGTCCTGTCCATTGCCGGATCACCTGCTGCAACGAGTCCAACGCAGTTTCCCCTTCGGGAGTTACTGTCATACCCGATGTCTCCGCAGTGATCAGCCCCTGCTTCCTGAGGAGGTCGCAAACTGCGCGAACCTCCCTTTCGCTGAGGCCTTCCCGTCCGACAAGCGAGCGCCTGCCGACCGGACCTTCCTGCCGGATCGCATTCAGGATGCTGCAGCGCACGGATAACATCTCCGGCATTTCGGGAAGAATACTGAGCAATGAACGTGTCACTGCATCCATGGACATCCTCCTTACATCGGGACTGTTTTAGTCCCGGTGTTTTAAATCATGTCCCACTTCATACTTATTGTATTCCACGCAACGCACAGTTGCAAACTTTTTAACCAAACAAAAAAAGAAGCGCTACAGGAGCGCTTCCATCACATCACCGTAGCCGATGTTCCCGTAGAGCAGGACTTTTCCGTCCTTTTCCAGGACCGGGATCATCAGCATGTATTTTTCGTGCAGCCGGTCATCCCGCCTGATGTCGACAACTTCGATATCGAGCGGGAGATCCTGTGCTGCAAGTTTCAGATTAAGCATCGCTTCGTCGCAGAGCGGGCAGTCGTTGCCGACATACAATGTGACGTTCATGTACAAGCCTTCTTTCCTGTGAGGTTACCAGCCCCGGCCGGCGCCACCCCCGCCGGTGGATCCGCCGCCTCCGCCGAAGCCGCCACCACCGCCAAAGCCGCCGCCACCGCCGAAGCCGCCGCCACCGCCGAAGCCACCACCGCCGCCGAAGGAGCCGGGGATGAATACGACCGAACCGCGCCTGCGTCTCCGGCCGCCCGGACCGCCTCCGCCTCCGCCGCGTCCTCCGCCACCGAAGAACATATTGACTAGGACGAAGATGATGATGATCGCGACGATCGGATTGATTCCGCCCCCGCCGTCACCACTTCCCGCATCCGCTTGCGACTCCGGCTGCTCGACAGTGCCGTCCCAGTTGTATTCCTTGGCCACTTCGTTATGGAGCACGCGGTAAACGTTCATAATGGCCGTGCCCGGTTGTTCTTCGCGCAGGTAAGGAATACCATATTCATCGATAATCCTTCCGACCTTGCCATCCGGCAGGGCACCTTCAAGGCCGTAACCGACCGTAATTTCAAATGCCCGGTCACCCGAGGAGTTCGGCACAGTCGATACCAGAAGAAGGACCCCATTGTTGTCTTCCCCGGAACCGATACCGAACTTCCGGAAAGCTTCGACACCGTACATTTCCGGGACTTCGATTGCATTTGGGATAGTCAATATTACGATCTGGGCTCCTGTTGCCTGTTCAAGCTGTGTTGCCATAGATTCAATCTGAGAAGTCTGATCGGCCGTAAGAACTTGAGCATGGTCCTGCACAAATGTTCCGGTTGATTCCGGCACGTCCGGCTCCGCCGCCAGAGCGGGCGTTCCGGCAAAGAGAAGCAGGACGAACAGAAGAGTCCTGCTGATCCGCTTCATCAGTTACCGTACTCCCCGAAATCGACTTTCGGCGCTTCCTGGGCGGCTTCCGACGCTTCGAAGTACTCTTTCTGATCGAATCCGAAAATGCCGGCGACCAGATTGCCCGGGAACCTCCGGACATTCCGGTTATATTCAGTGGCCGCTTCATTATAGTCCATCCTGGCGACCGCAAGACGGTTTTCCGTCCCGGCCAGTTCATCCATGAGCTGGCGGAAGTTTTCGTTCGCCTTCAGGTCCGGATAGTTTTCTGCGATGACGAGCAGTCGGCTCAGCGCGCCGGTCAGCTCTTCGTTGGCATTGGCCTGTTCTTCGGGCGATCCCGCCCCTGCCAGCCGCGATCGTGCATCCGCAATGTCCGTAAAGACTTCCTCTTCATGCTTGGCATAGCCTTTTGCGGTTTCAACCAGGTTCGGGATGAGATCCATCCGTCGCTGCAGCTGGTTTTCAATCTGGCTGTAGGACTTGTTCACGTCTTCCTCCAGATTGACGAAGGAATTGTACTTAGGCACAAGGATAATGGCCAATACGACCAGGATGCCGACAATGATCAGCAGCGGTCCCATCATTTTTCTCATTCGCTTAGTCCCCTCTCTTCATCTGCGATATATAACCCTACCTTACCCTATCCCATTTCTTCTTGAAACAACGGCCGTTTCATTATTCTCTACGTATAAAAGAAGGAAAAGATTCAGGAGATGTGGAATCAAAGCAGGGAGCAGCAGGCGGCCGCAAGTTTCCTGGAACAACAAAAAACGCACCACCTATAAAGGTGATGCGTCTGTCAGCGCCCTCGGCAGGAATCGAACCCACATCTTAAGAACCGGAATCTTACGTGCTATCCGTTGCACCACGAGGGCAGAACATTCATAGTCTCCTTACCGGACGACAGTTTTCATTATACAAGTATGATGTCCGGGATGCAAGCCCCTTTTTCATTTTTGATGAAGCGTCCCATTTGACCTTCATTGACCAAATAGCTTATGATAATTTCAAGGGCTGGAGGGTATAGTGTTCCAGTGCAGGTATTTACTTATCCACTCAAAGGAGGACGAACAGATGAATCTCATCCCTACAGTAATTGAACAGACAAACCGCGGTGAGCGGGCTTATGACATTTACTCGCGGCTTCTGAAAGACCGCATCATCATGCTCGGATCGGGCATTGACGATAACGTGTCAAACTCTATTGTCGCACAGCTTCTCTTCCTCGAAGCTGAAGATCCGGACAAAGACATCTCGATCTACATCAACAGCCCGGGCGGCAGCATCACGGCCGGTATGGCCATCTTCGATACGATGCAGTTCATCAAGCCGGATGTGCAGACAATCTGCATCGGCATGGCGGCATCGATGGGCGCCTTCCTCCTCGCCGCGGGAACAAAAGGCAAGCGTTACGCGCTCCCTAACGCGGAAGTCATGATCCACCAGCCACTCGGCGGCGCACAGGGCCAGGCGACGGAAATCGAGATTGCGGCCAAACGCATCCTCTTCCTCCGCGAAAAGCTCAACACCATTCTTGCCGAACGCACCGGCCAGCCGCTTGAAGTGCTTGAGCGCGACACGGAACGCGACAACTTCATGACGGCCGAGCGCGCGAAAGAATATGGTCTCATCGACCACATCATCGAGCGCAACGAGCTTCAGAAAGACAAAAAAGACAAGTAAGAAAGTCAAAAGACCCGGCGGATGCCGGGTCTTTTCTTGTTGGTTTCATTAATAACGGCTGCTTTTCACTTTGCCGCTTCATCTTCTATGATTGACGCAAGAGCCGTTACTGCGTTCTCCTCATCGTGGCCGTCCGCGCTCAGCGTCACTTCAGCCCCTCTGGCGATTGCAAGGCTCATGATGCCCATGATGCTTTTGGCGTTCACCTTGCGCGCCCCCTTCTCGAGGTAGATGTCCGAGGAGAAACGGTTCGCTTCCTGAACGAAAAGCGCCGCCTGCCTGGCCTGCAGGCCGGATTTCAGTTTCACCTCTAGTGTCCGTTCGGTCATGGCCGACTTCCTCCTTTGCAACCGGTTGCTTGTCTATTCCTTTATCGTATCGGAGAAGCCCGAAAAGAACAAGGACAAACTTACTTCAGCGATACGCCGCCTTTGCGGAGCTTTTCCGCGATCTCATCAATCTTGCGCAGCCGGTGGTTAACCCCCGACTTGCTGATGGCTGGTCCCGACACCATTTCTCCGAGTTCCTTCAGCGTGATGTCCTGATACTCGACACGGAGCCGGGCGATCTCCTGCAGCCGCTCCGGCAGTCCGTCGATGCCGATCATCCGGTCGATGTATTGGATGTTCTCCACCTGGCGCATGGCGGCACCGATCGTCTTGTTCAGGTTTGCCGTCTCGCAGTTGACGAGGCGGTTGACGCTGTTGCGCATGTCCCGGATGATGCGGACGTCCTCGAACTTGAGCAGTGCCGAGTGGGCGCCGATCAGGCTGAGAAAGTCTGAGATTTTCTCCGCTTCTTTGAGATAGGCGATAAACCCTTTTTTGCGTTCGATCGACTTGGCGTTCAGATGATAGGCATTCATCAGCTCCACCAATGCTTCACTGTGCTCCTGATAAAGCGAGAAAATCTCCAGATGATAAGACGAGGTCTCCGGATTATTGACCGAACCGCCTGCCAGGAACGCACCACGCAGATACGACCGCCTGCAGCAGTCATCTTTGATGATCTCTTCTGAGACGCCTTCGGCAAAACTGATTCCCTCTCCGGTGATCTTCAGATCCTCCAGCATCGTCTTTGCACCTTCACGGATCCTGCATATATAGACATTGTTCTTTTTCAGCCGCATTTTCTTCCGGACGAGCAGCTCCACTTTATACGGATAAAGCCTCCGCATGTTCGTGTACATCCTGCGGGCGATCGCCGCGTTCTCCGTCTGGACGTCCAGGCTCATCTGCCGGTTTGAAAACGACAGCACCCCGTTCATCTTGATGAAGGCCGACAGCTCCGCGCGGGTGCAGCACTCTTCCATCTCCACCTGCGTCAGTTCTTTTTTCGTTTCCGATGCGAATGACACCGGCTTCCTCTCCTTTCACGGACGGCCGTCCAGATCAGACGGCCGCCCCGTCCGGGCTGTCCAGGTAGCTGCAGAGCAGTTCCGCCACCTTGCCCGCATCGTGCCGGACATGTCCGCCCACGATGGTTGCGATGTCTGCCAGAATGACATCATCCGCCAGTTCCCTGAGTCTCTCCACATCACTATGCACCGGTATGGATTGCTGCTGGCGGTATTCTTCCGCCACATCCTCCAGTCCCGTACCGTCATTGACGACGATGCCGTCGAGGAACCGGCCGCCGAGATGGTCGTACATCACACGGACATGGTCCGATGCGCTGAACGATGATGTCTCGCCCGGCTGGGTCATGATGTTGCATATGTAGAGCCTGCTCGCCTTCGACTTAAGTACGGCTTCCCCGATCCCGGGGACAAGCAGGTTCGGCAAAATGCTGGTATATAGGCTGCCGGGCCCGACGACGATCATGTCGGCCTTGCGGATCGCACGTATTGCATCTTCCAGCGGCTCCACTTCATCCGGGAGCAGGAACACACGCCGGATCCGGTGTCCGTAAGCCGGAATCTTCGACTCGCCGTTGATGATCGAGCCGTCTTCAAGTTCCGCTCCGAGGGTGATGATCTGATTTGCGGCAGGAAGCACGCGCCCCTTGATGTTGAGAATCCTGCTCATTTCCGCCACTGCCCTGGAGAAATCACCGGTGATATTTGTCATCGCTGCCAGCATCAGATTTCCGAGCGAGTGGCCTCCGAGACCTTCCGAAGAGGAGAAGCGGTACTGGAACATTTCCAGCACGAGCGGCTCGACGTCTGAAAGCGCCGCCATGACGTTCCGGATATCACCCGGCGGCGGAATCATATAATCTTTGCGGATCTTCCCCGAGCTTCCTCCGTCGTCTGCGACGGTCACGATGGCGGTCAGGTCGACATCATATTGTTTGAGGCCACGCAGGATTGTGGAAAGGCCGGTTCCCCCGCCGATTGCCACAATGCGCTTTTTCCCCTTTTTTCCGGGCATCAGATCAGCCCTTTCTGTGTTTGATATCCCGGTGGGTCACCGACGTCTTGTATTCTTCGCTCAGCTTCTCAGCGAAATACTCCGCGAGCGACACGGAGCGGTGCTGGCCGCCCGTGCAGCCGAATGCGATGACCAACTGCGCCTTGCCCTCTTCCTTGTATCTCGGGATGAGGAAGCGGAAGAGATCTTCCAGCTTCGTGATCAGTTCCTTTGTATCGTTCTGTTCCATGACATAATCGTAGACTTCCGACTGGAGGCCGGTTAGGGGCTTGAGTTTCTCGATATAGTAAGGGTTCGGCAGGAACCTCACGTCAAGTGCGATATCCGCGTCAATCGGGATGCCGTGCTTGTAGCCGAACGACATGACATTGACTGTGAATGTGCCCTTTTCTGATTCGGAAAAGCTTTCTACAATCTTTTCCCGGAGCTCCCGCGGCCCCAGATTGGACGTATTGAACAGGTAGCGTGCCCTGCCTTTCAGATCCGACAGCATCTCCCGTTCCTTGCGGATGCCGTCGCTGACCAGCCCGCCGTGGGACAGCGGATGCTTGCGGCGGGTTTCCTTGTAACGCTTGACGAGCGTGCTGTCGTCGGCGTCAAGGAAGAGCACCTGCAGGTCAAACCCATCCGCCGCATCGATCTGGTCCAGTGTCCCGGTCAGGGAATCAAAGTACTCCCTGCCCCGCATGTCCATCACGGCAGCAACCCGTCTCTGCTTGTGGTCCGAGTGCGCCAGAAGCTTCAGGAATGTCAGGAGCAATTCCGGAGGGAGGTTGTCGATGCAATAGTAGCCGAGATCCTCGAAACTCTGCATGGCGACCGTCTTGCCGGCGCCGGACATTCCGGTGATGACAACCAGTTCCATGTTGCCGCTGTTTTCTTTCTTCTGCTCCGTCATGGTCCCACCCTTTCTGCGGACTGCTGGAGGTCCGCCCCGAGCAGCCTGAACTCTTCCGTATAGGTGAACGTGCCGTACTGGGTGCCGGGGCTTTCCGCGGCGAACTTCAGGTTCATCCGGTCGCCTTCGGCCATCGGCAGGGTGTCGAGTTCCCCGACATCATGCCATTCAAGCTTCCCTTCCCGGTTCTCCTCAAAAGGAACGCCCTCGAGACCGCGTGCCGCGAATGTATATAGCATCCATTCATCCAGTGTCCGGGTGTTTTCCTCGTCCCGGATCACCATCGTATAAATCCCTTTCAGATGCGGCTCGACCGGTGTCGCACCGGTCTCTTCCGTAAACTCCCGGAAAGCGGCCGAATAGACGGACTCTCCCGACTCCATCTTCCCGCCCGGCGCGACATACCAGCCGCGGCGGGGCTTCTTCAATAACAGGACTTTTCCGTCCTGGATAACCAACAGATTGGCGATCCGCTGCATCGGTCTCCCACCTTCCCGGAAAACATTCTACCCTTTATTATACTATGCAACGGATAGGGGATACAAAAGGAATGCAAAAAAGGACGGCAGCCGGGCGTTCCCGGTGCCGTCTAAAAGTATTTCAATCATAAAGGGGGGTCAATTTACACTTCTGACTATACACCCTTTTTATTGCAGCGCTGTTACAGTGCGGTTAAGAACGTATTAAATCAGGCACCCGCGCCGATTTTCTCCTTTAGTTCCTCGACGAACTTCTGTGCGGACTCCGCCGCAATGCTGCCGTCGCCTGTCGCCGTGACGACCTGACGAAGAGTTTTTTCGCGTACGTCTCCAGCTGCGAACACGCCCGGAATCGCGGTCTTCATATGTTTGTCCGTCGGAATGTAGCCGTTCTCGTCAGTGATGCCGAGCGATTTGAACGGAGCGGTGAGCGGAACCATGCCGATATAGATGAATACGCCATCCGCTTCAAATTCGCGCTCGCTGCCATCTTTTGTCGAAACGAGCGTGACGCTGCCGACTTTGCCGTCCTTGTCGTTGATCGACTTCAGGGTATGGCTCCAGATAAAGTCGATCTTCGGATTCGCAAAAGCGCGGTCCTGCAGGATTTTTTGCGCGCGAAGCTCATCGCGGCGGTGGACGATGGTCACTTTGTCCGCAAAGCGAGTCAGGAAGTTGCCTTCCTCAACGGCTGAATCGCCGCCGCCGACCACGACGAGGTTCTTGTTCTTGAAGAATGCGCCGTCACAGACCGCACAGTAGCTGACGCCGCGGCCGCCGAGTTCGGATTCGCCCGGGATGCCCATCTTTTTGTACTCCGCGCCCGTGCCGATGATAATCGAGCGGGCTTTGTATTCCTTGCCGCCCGCAACGATCGTCTTGTATTCTTCCCCGTCACGGATTTCGGACACATCGCCGTATGCATACTCGGCGCCGAACTTCTTCGCATGTTCGAACATTTTATTGGAGAGATCCGGACCAAGGATGCTGTCGAATCCCGGGTAGTTCTCGATGTCTTCCGTGTTGGCCATCTGTCCTCCGGGGATTCCGCGCTCGAGCATGAGCGTGGACATGTTGGCGCGGCTTGTATAGACCGCTGCCGTCATGCCGGCAGGACCGGCACCGATGATGATGACATCATAAATTTTATCTTCAGCCATGAATGGTTCCTCCTTAAATGTGAACGCCTGTCTGCATTCATGCTATTCCATTTGCAGCCCAGGCTCAACATTTCTGCCTAACTGCGCGGGAATGGCAGGAAGCGGAACAGTTCATTGACATACTTCGTGAGTGTCTTCACCGAAATGCCGTAAGCTTCCGCAATTTCCTTTTTCGTCGTGCCCGCATGTCGGGAAGAACGGTACATGTACTCCGCCGATGCGGCAATTGCACGCGGATTGCGGAAAGCATAGCTTTCGTCGATCGCACGGCTGCACATAAGGAACCACATTTCCAGAATGGGCAGATCCTCTTCCGCAAGCGGCTCATACCGGCTGTACAGCAGGTCGGTCGCTTCGAACACACGGTTATAGAGCAGTTCCCCGCGGTCCCGTCCCGGCAGACGGTGACCGAGGCCGTTCGCCAGAAACAGTTTTTCGGTCGTCGACATTTTCTCGACATCCGGCCATTCCGGATGTGTCAGGATGTCTTCGCGGCGCATCGATTTGCCCGTCAGGAACAGGCCGAGCAGGCGCAGCCCCTCTTCCCCGCTGTTCAGCTTGCCGATGACGAACTTCGGATCGTTTTCGGGCGTATCCGGAATGCGGGCCCGAAGCCACGGTTCTTTGCCTTCCTTGGACGGATCCATCGAGACGAGCATCGCCCATGCATCACGTGCGACCTTATCCTCTCCGATCATGGCCGCGGCATGCGCAAGCCAGAAATAAAAGCCCGGATCCCCTTCAAAGCCGATCCTCTGCAGGCCGCGCAGCCAGCCGTACGCCTCCTGATGGCGGCCGACAAGCGCGAGTGTCGCCCCGAGTTTATAGCGGTGGTCAACGAGCATCGGACGGATCTTCAGCAGGATGGAGACCATCCGGTTGAGGGCTTCAGCGTCCTGCTTGTAAAAGTGGAACACTGCGAAGTTGCAGAGGGCATGGAGGTTGCCGTTATCTCCCCGGAGCACCTGATTCAGAAGGGCCTCGGCCTGCTCCGTATCGCCGATATAGAAGTAGGCGAGCGCCAGATTGTTGTAGGCCGCCCAGAAATCGGGGTGTTCCTCGATTGCCGATTCAAGGAGGCTGACAGCTTCCCGAAATTCACCGGACTCCATCAGCCGGCGGCCGCGGTCGAGGATATAGTCGAGCCGCCCGTCCCCTTCCGCATCATCCGGCAGCCCGTAGAGCTCATGCTCCGAGAACTCAATGATGTCCATTGCCTCATCGCGATACAACCCTTCCGGTGCGAGCTTGAGGTACCGCTGGGCATACCGGATCGCATCCCGCAGATAGCCGAGATTGACGTGCACCTCCGACAGGTAAAACAGGGTGTCCGGATCTTCCGGGCCCGAGTCATGCGCAGTCATCAGCAAGTCGCGGGCATGCTCAAAACGCCCCATGTCAATCTCCAGGATGGCGTATTGAAGGAGGATGTCAGCATCCTCCGGACTCAGGTCCGCCGCCCTGCTGAGAAACTTGTGGGCCTTCTCCACTTCGTCGCGTTTCAGTGCGCCGAGCGCCTTCTTGTAATAGAATTCGCCGTTCGGTATGAAGTTGATGACTTTTTTATGGTTTCCCTGTTGAGAGTGGTTGTTCAATAAAAATTCCTCCGCATTATGAAAGCGGCAAAGCCGCGTAATGGTACAAATAGGTTCAAATGTTTTCAGCTACCCATTATATCATAGTGACCGTCTCCCGGTCGCCGGTAATGGATGGGCATTACGCGGATGATTCCCCCGGAGCGGCAGGGGCTGGTGCGTTCCGATGAGACGTTGCGTTATTTCATTGAGACGTTGACATACTCGAGTGAGACGTTAACATACTCCAGTGAAACGTTAACATACTCCAGTGAAACGTTAACATACTCGAGTGAAACGTTGACATATCAGCGCAATACCTAAGAACCCCCCGTCATTGCTGACGGGGGGTTCTCTTCCGTTCCTTCAGTTGTTCCGCGGTGTAGATGATGCGGACCGGGTTCCCCCCGGCAAGGCTGCCGGGGGGGATGTCGCGGTTGACGAGCGAGGCAGCGGAGACGGTGGCGCCGTCCCCGATCTCCACTCCCGGCAGGATCGTCGTATTGGCGCCGATCATCACGTTGTCGCCGATGATGACATCACCAAGCCGGTATTCATCGGTCAGGTATTCGTGGGCGAGGATCGTCGTGTTAAACCCTATGATCGAATTGCGGCCGATGCGGATGCGCTCCGGAAACATCGTATCCGGAACGACCATGAGCGCAAGCGCCGTCTTCTCCCCGATGTTCATGCCGAGAAATGTTTGGTAAAGCCAACGCTTCACGGACAGGAACGGGGTATACCGCCCAATCTGGATGACGATGAAATTCTTGGCAACCTTGAAGAACGAGACCGTCCGGTACATGTGCCAGAGCGGATTCGTCCCTTTGACCGGCGCAGGATGGCGGTCGGTCCGCCTCATTTCGCCCGGACCTTCCCATCCGCAATCTCCAGCAGATCCTCGATTGCATCCAGCATATAGTCCGGCTTGAGGGATTCCATGAACTCCCTTCCCTTCGCGCTCCAGGCAACGCCTGCCGTTAGAGTGCCGGCATTGCGGCCGCCTTCGATGTCATGCGAGTTATCGCCGACCATCAGTGTAGTCACCGGGTCGGCGCCAAGCGCGTCCATCGCTTTCTGAAGCGGTTCCGGATGGGGTTTCGCGTGAGTGACGTCGTCCAATCCGATCACTATGTCGAAGATACCGTCCGCATCCATGAGGCCGAGGCCCCTGTGAATGGTTTTGTTCCTCTTGGTGGAGACGATTGCCATCTTGAGGCCGCGCGCCTTCAGCTTCTTGAGGACGTCAGACACGCCCGGGAACTCCGTCGTCAGTCTGTCATGGTTTTCCAGGTTCCAGTTCACGTACTCTTCCATCATCTGCTCGACATTCTCAGGCGCAAGCGCCTCGAACGTCTCACGCAGCGGAGGCCCCATGAACGGTAGGCAGTCCTCGCGTGAATAGCGGCCCGGGAAATGCTTGCCGAGCACCGCCATGAAGGTTTCGATAATCAGATCGTTCGTATCAAACAGAGTCCCATCAAAGTCAAACAGGATGGTTTCGATTTTATTGGCCATGCGGCAGCACGACTCCCTTCCCTTTGGATAGTTCTGCCCGCTTCCATGCCCAAGCAACCGCCATCGTTAGCGCAAACGCGGTCACCACACGGATCAGCAGGAGCGGCCATACCGGAATACCGAGCGGAACGAAGATCAGTGTGTCTTCGATGACCGCGTGGCAGCTGACGAGGAAGATAAGGACGAGTGTCGCGTCCTTTTTGCTGACGCCGTCCTCTTCCACAGCCTGGATCATGACGCCCGCTCCCATTGCCAGTCCCGCGACAAGTCCGGTGGCCAGTGTCATGCCGGCGTTTGGCTGGACGCCGATCAGCTTCGTAAGCGGCCCGAGCTTGGCGGAGAGCCTCTGCATCCAGCCTCCGTCTTTCAGGAACTGGATGGCGACCATGAGCGGAATCACAATCACCGCAAGCTGCAGGACTCCGAATCCTGCTTTTTCAAATCCGAGCAGGGCAATGGCTCCCCAGGTTTCAGGTGCCGCTTCCGGTGCCGGCGCCATCCCATACTGCGCAATTTCCGATCCGCCCTTCCAGAACAGGTTGATCAGAATGGCGGAAACCGATGCAAGTCCGAGGCGCACGACCAGGATGACCCAGAGCTTGACCCCGACGCGCATCGCGACGCCCGATTCGATAAACAGGTTATGCGAGAACGACAGCATGACGGCCAGGATGAAGACTTCCTTCACCGTCAGTTCCAGCGACAGGATGCCGGCGATGCCGGCATACAGATTCAGTGCATTACCGAGGACAAGGGGAATCGCCGCTTCTCCGCTTAGCCCGAACAGTCCCATGAGCGGCGCCACGAGGTCGATGATCCACGGGAGGACGGGCGTATGCTGCAGGATGACGACCAGCAGCGTGATCGGGAAAATGATCTTGCCGAGCGTCCAAGTCGTTTTCAGCCCCGCCTGTATTCCTTTGCGTAGAGTAGACATGTTTCAGTTCGACATCCTTTGCTTATCTTTCAGGCCCGCTCAGCCGGGCCGTCTGCTGACTTATTCTTTATAGCGTGTGCGGATATTCATCACGAACCGGCGGACCACATAAATCACGATCGCGCCGAAGAACCCGATCATCGAGACAATCTGTGCCGCCTTCAGGCCGGAAGCCATCAGGCTGTCCGTCCGCATTCCCTCGATGAAGAAGCGGCCGAACGAGTACCATGCGATGTAAAACAGGAAAATGACGCCGCGCTCCGGATTCATCCGGCGGAGTACAAACAAGATCAGCAAAAGTCCGATCAGGTTCCAGACCGATTCATAAAGGAACGTCGGATGATAGGTCACGCCATCGATTGTCATCTGATTGACGATCCAGTCCGGCAGTGCGGAATAGCCCCACCAGTCATCTGCGACCGGCCCGCCGTGCGCTTCCTGATTCACGAAGTTACCCCATCGGCCGAGAATCTGGCCGATGAGCAGGCCGGGTGCCGTGATGTCCGCGACTTTCCAGAATGATACACCGTGCTTCCTTGTATAGATGATGGCCGTAATCACTGCCGCGATCAGCGCGCCGTGAATGGCGAGCCCGCCTTCCCAGATCTTGAAGATTCTTCCGGGATCGTCCCGGTAGTACTCCCACTGGAAGATGACATAGTAGAGCCGGGCACCCACGATTGAGATCGGCACTGCCCAGATGAGGAAGTCCGTCATGAAGTCGGGATGGAGGCCCCTCTTCACCGCTTCCCGCTGAACGACGAGGAACCCGAGCACGATTCCTGTCGCAATGAGGATCCCGTACCACCGGACGTCGATCGGTCCGAGAGAAAAGGCGATCGGATCGATCGCCGCGAGAGTAAACTGCATTCAATGACCCCTTCTTCCGTGCACACCGGCGGGATTGCCGGCTTAGTAGGACGGGTCCTGTTCCCGTCCGATCATATCGTTCAGCCGATCGGAAAACTGCTCGGCTGCGTTCATGCCCATTTGCTTCATTCGATGGTTCATCGCCGCCACCTCGACGATTGACGACATGTTCCGTCCCGGACGCACCGGCACGGTGAGCCGTGTCAGCTCGGTATCGAGGATTTTCAGTTTCTCTTCCTCGAGCCCAAGACGGTCATAGGTACGTCCCGGATCCCAAAGTTCCAGGTCAATGACGAGCGTGATGCGCTTGAAGTCACGGATGGCGCTCGCCCCGAAAAGCATCTGTACATCGATGATGCCGAGCCCGCGGATCTCAAGCAGATGGCGGAGCAGCTCCGGCGGATTGCCGACCAAAGTGTCTTCCGCCACCTGTCGGATTTCCACCATGTCATCCGCGACGAGCCGGTGCCCGCGCTTGACCAAGTCGAGCGCCACCTCGCTTTTGCCGATGCCGCTTTTGCCCGTGATCAGGACGCCAAGCCCATAGATATCAAGCAGGACGCCATGCACCGCCGTCATCGGAGCAAGACGGTTTTCGAGGAAGTCGCTCAATTTGTTCGACAGTTTGGTCGTCGTCATCGGTGACGATAAGAGCGGCACCTGCTCCTCCTCCGCCGCCGCCACAAGTTCCGGAGGAATCCGCATGCTGTGGCAGACGACAATCATGGGCGTGTCCGGAGAGCAGAGCTTCCGGGCGCGCTCCATCTTGTCAAGACGGGGAAGCATCGAGAAAAATGAGATCTCGCTTTTCCCCAGGAGTTGAATGCGGTTCGCCGGGTAATATTCGAAGAAGCCGGCCACTTCAAGTCCGGGACGGGAAATGTCGCTGCTGGCGATATGCCGCCCGACCCCTTCCGCGCCCGCAGACAGTTCAAGTCCGAAACGTTCCATCACGTCTTTTACCGTCACGTGATCCATCGGCATTGCCCCCTTCGCTGCCGAATGTCGGCCATGCCCTATATTCTAACAAAGATTCGGTCAATGAACATCGCTTTTATCCGAAAGCCCTGATTCGGGTGTATCCGCCATGCCTTACAGCTCTATGTA
Organism: Bhargavaea sp. CC-171006; assembly: GCF_009761675.1. Classification (GTDB taxonomy): domain Bacteria; phylum Bacillota; class Bacilli; order Bacillales_A; family Planococcaceae; genus Bhargavaea; species Bhargavaea changchunensis. The sequence goes on along the minus strand of NZ_QUZH01000006.1, from coordinate 56,678 downwards.
ACAGGCGGAGGTGTATTGAAGATGAAGAAAATCATGCTGGATGCCGGCCACGGACCCACAACACCGGGCAAGCGGACGCCCGACGGATCAATGCTGGAATTTGCCTTTAACACATCGGTTTCAGCGTATGCAGAAAAGCTTCTCAAGGCCGAAGGAATCACGGTGATGACGGCACATGCATCAGGTCGTGACGTTCCGCTGGCGGAACGTGTGCGCAAGGCGAACAGCTGGGGGGCCGATGCTTATATCTCGATCCACGCCAATGCGTACGGCACGGGCTGGAATGAGGCGAATGGCATCGAGACCTATATCTATCCGCGTGCACAGCGCCAGTCGGAACTGCTCGCGGGACATGTCCAGGCGGCGCTCGTCTCCGCCACCGGCCGGAGAAACCGCGGAGTCAAGCGCGCCAACTTCGCCGTCGTCCGCGAGACCCGCATGCCCGCTGTCCTTTTAGAGTGCGGATTCATGACCAACCGCACGGAAGCCGGGCTCCTGAAAAATGATCGGTACAGGAGGCAATGTGCCCGCGCCATTGCATTCGCCGTGATCAACTGGTATTACGGCAAGGGGCAATAGGCCGTATGGGATCGGGTATCGGGGTCAGCTGATTCGTCACTTTCAAGACGCCTTTCGTCACTTTCAAGGAGGCTTTCGTCACTTTCACCGACCGATTCATCACTTTCGCAAGACGGACACCCAGACGCAAAAAAGGACGGAAGGCCACTTGTGCCTTCCGTCTTTTTGATGTTCTTCAGTTTCCGATATAGCCGACGATGATGGTGCCCGTCTTGGCCTCGCCCTTGATGCGGAGCGGAGGAAGATCCGGGTTGCCGCCTTCTTTGCGGAATCGGATGGATTTCTGCAGCAGTTGCTCCTGTTCCTTTGTCCGGGTGATGTCCGGCATGCGGATATCCATCCGGCCAAAGTTCGAGGAAACTTCCCCTTCAATGCCGGCATCCTGCGGCACATATACTTCTACGCTTCCGGACATGGCGGTAGCCTCCACCTTGCGGGATTCGGCATCGCGTGTCGTGACGATGACATGGCCGTTCACCGACTGGGCCTCGATGTCCTTCAGCATGCCGTCGATGTCGATCCGGCCGTTGAGCGTCTCGGCCTCAACCTGCTCGCCGTGGATGTCCGTCAGGCGGATCGCACCGTTTGCAGTCTCGAACTCCGCCTCATCGAAGTGGAGATTATCCGCCTCGATTTTGCCGTTGGCCGTGCGCACCCTCACATTTGCCGCCGTCAGTCCGGCGCCGGATTTGAATGTGCCGTTGAACATGCGCACAGAGAGTTTCTTATATTGCTTTTCAGGCACATGAAGCACGACATTCACCTGGGTCATCTTTTGGTCGTTCGTGACGCGTAGGCGGCTGCCATCCGTGATGAAGAGGAATCGTTCTCCGAATTCCCGCTTCGCCTCTGCCTCGTCTTCCGCGCGGTGCACCTTCACTTCGCACTCGGCCCGGAGCTCTTCCCCTTCTCCGATCCGGATGTCAAAGCTGCCCATCGATAAGTCGACAGTAATCTCTTCGATACCCTCTGCACTTTTGGAGAAGGTCTCCCGGAAAACGATCGGCTCGCCAAATGGCTTGTCGAGGTCGAACGTCTTCACGCGGTCGACCGCCGTCTGCATGAACTGCATGAACCGGTTGCCGATCGTCGTAAAGTCGCGGCGGACGTCTTCCAGGAAGTCGTCCATCGATGCCTGTTTTCCGGAGCGGTGTTCTTCGCTTTCCGGCTGGGCGTCTTCTTGGAAGTCCCCCTGCCAGTTGTCCGCTTCCTCACCGGCCGATGCAGGCTGGGAATCTGTTTCCTGCTTGTCCGCTTGCCCGTCACGGATTTCCGGATGGCTATCCTTCACGGCTTCCCGGTTGCTCTCGAACTTTTCCAAAAGACGCAATGCTTCGTCTGCGCTGATAGTCCCTTGTTCCAGCATGTCCAGAATACGGCTTTTCTCGTCTTTCATGTGCGTTCCTCCTTCGAAAGCGGCATGGCGCTTCCGTTGATAGTTATGATACGTGCCGGGAACCGGAAAAGTTTCATCACCCTGTCAGAAAAATCCGTCAGGCCCGTCCTTCGGCTTCCGCAAGAAGCGCGTCTGTCCGCTTCCGGTCGCGTTCAAGGATCGGCTTCAGGTAGCGGCCCGTATAGGATTCACGGACTTCCGCCACTTGCTCCGGGGTGCCCGTCGCAATGATCTGCCCGCCGCGGTCGCCGCCCTCCGGCCCCAGGTCGATGATATGGTCGACCGTCTTGATGACATCGAGGTTGTGCTCGATGACCAGTACCGTGTTGCCGTTGTCCACAAGACGGTGGAGCACTTCCAGAAGGCGCGAGATGTCATGTGCATGAAGGCCGGTCGTCGGCTCATCCAAGATATAGAACGACTTGCCGTTTGACCGGCGATGCAGTTCAGAGGCGAGCTTGACCCGCTGGGCCTCCCCGCCGGAGAGCGTCGTCGCCGGCTGGCCGAGCTTCACATAGCCGAGTCCGACGTCGACAAGTGTCTGCAGCCTCCGGTGGATCTTCTGGATATTCTCGAAGAACACCGCCGCGTCCGACACAGTCATGTCGAGCACGTCTGAGATGTTCTTGCCCTTGTATCGGACTTCGAGGGTCTCCCGGTTGTAACGGCGTCCGTGGCACACTTCGCACGGGACATAGACATCCGGCAGGAAGTGCATCTCGATCTTGATGATGCCGTCCCCCTTGCACGCCTCGCATCTACCGCCCTTGACGTTGAAGCTGAAGCGGCCCTTCTGGAAGCCTCGGACCTTTGCGTCGTTCGTCGAGGCGAACAGGTCGCGGATGTTGTCGAACACACCGGTATATGTCGCCGGGTTAGAGCGCGGGGTACGGCCGATCGGCGACTGGTCGATGTCGATGACTTTCTCAAGTTCTTCCAGGCCCGAAATGGCTGCATAGGCACCCGGCTTCGCCTTGGCCCGGTTCAGCTTCTGTGCCAGTGTCTTATAGAGGATTTCGTTGACGAGCGTCGACTTTCCTGAACCGGAAACCCCGGTGACGGCGATGAACTGGCCGAGCGGGAAGTCGGCGTCGATGTTCTTCAGGTTGTTTTCCGACGCGCCCTCGATGCGGACGGTCCGGCCGTCCGGCTTGCGCCGCTCAACCGGAATCGGAATGAATTTCCTGCCGCTCAGGTAATCGCCCGTGATGGAATCCGGGTTCTCCGCCACTTCCTGAGGCGTACCCTGCGCGATGACCTCCCCGCCGTGCAGGCCGGCGCCAGGTCCGATGTCGATCAGGTGGTCGGCGGCCATCATCGTATCTTCATCGTGCTCGACGACGATGAGCGTGTTGCCGAGGTCTCGCATTTCCTTGAGCGTGCCGATCAGCTTGTCGTTGTCACGCTGATGGAGGCCGATCGACGGCTCATCGAGGATATAAAGGACGCCCGACAGCTTCGAACCGATCTGTGTGGCCAGCCGGATCCGCTGTGCTTCGCCGCCAGACAGCGTCCCCGCCGCGCGGGACATCGACAGGTAATCCAGCCCGACGTTCACGAGGAAGCCGAGCCGTGAATTGATCTCTTTCAGGATCAGGTTCGCGATCGCGCGGTCGTTCTCTGATAGGTTGAGGCCCTGGAAAAACTCGACCGCTTCCGTTATCGGGAACCGGGTCACCTGTGAGATGTTGAGGCCGGCGACTTTCACCGCAAGCGCCTCTTCCTTGAGACGGTCACCCTGGCAGACCGGGCACGGCCGCTCCGCCATGTATTTTTGCATCTGCTCACGGATCCAGTCGGAACTTGTCTCGCGGTAGCGGCGCTCGACGTTTTTGAGCACCCCTTCAAAATAAATCTGATTGTCCCGGGTCTTCCCGAATTCATTCGTATACCGGAAGCGGATCCGGTCATTTCCGGAACCGTGAAGGATCTTGTCCAGCTGGCTGTTTGGAAGCTCGCTTACCGGCACATCCATGGAGATTCCGTAATGCTTGCAGATCGCCTTCAGAAGCTCAGGATAGTATTGGGAACTCGTCGGCTCCCAAGGGGCGATGGCACCTTCGGCGAGTGACAGGCTTTTGTCCGGGATGACGAGGTCCGGATCGACCTCTAGCTTGGAGCCGAGCCCGTCACATTCCGGGCAGGCGCCGAATGGGCTGTTGAACGAGAACAGCCGCGGCTCGAGCTCGCCGATCGAGAACCCGCAAATCGGGCAGGCATGGTGTTCGTTGTAGATGAGTTCTTCGCCGCCGATGATGTCGATGATCGCGCGGCCGCCGGCAAGGGATGCCGCTGTCTCGAGGGAATCCGAAAGGCGCCCTTCCACATCGTCCTTCACGACGATCCGGTCGATGACGACCTCGATGTCGTGCTTTTTGTTTTTGTTCAGGTCGATGTCATCGTCCAGGTCATACAGTTCCCCGTTGACCCTCACGCGGACATAGCCCTGTTTCTTGATGTCTTCCAGAAGCTTTTTGTGCGTGCCCTTGCGTCCCGAGACGACAGGCGCGAGAATCTGGAGCCGCGTCCGCTCCGGCAGCTCCATCACCCGGTCGACCATCTGCTCGACCGTCTGGGAAGAAATCTCGATGCCGTGATTCGGACAGATCGGCTTGCCGATCCTCGCGTACAGAAGCCGGAGATAGTCGGAGATTTCCGTGACCGTCCCGACGGTCGACCGCGGGTTTCGGCTTGTCGTCTTCTGGTCGATCGCGATTGCCGGTGACAGCCCTTCGATCGCGTCCACGTCCGGCTTGTCCATCTGTCCGAGGAACATCCGGGCATAAGCGGACAGCGATTCCACATAGCGACGCTGCCCCTCTGCGTAGATCGTGTCAAAGGCGAGCGAGGATTTGCCCGAGCCGGACAGGCCGGTCACGACGACCAGCTTGTCCCTCGGGATGGTGACATTGATGTCCTTCAGGTTGTGCGCACGCGCGCCCTGAATGACGATTTCCTGGTTTCTCATGCGGATCTCACCCCTCTGCTTTCAGTTCGAGTATCGTATCGCGGAGCGTGGCGGCCCGTTCGAAGTCGAGTGCCTTTGCCGCTTCTTTCATTTCCTTTTCGAGGGAAGCGAGAAGCGTTGCTTTCTCGTCCTTCGTCAGTTTCTTCCCTTGTGTCGCCTTTTCCGCATACGTGGCCGTTTCGTCGGCCTCGTGTGTCGCACGGATCGATTCGCGGATCTGCTTATTGATCGTCGTCGGCGTGATGCCGTGCTCTTCGTTGTAGGCAATCTGCTTCTCGCGACGCCGCGCGGTTTCATCGATCGCAATGCGCATCGAGTCGGTTATCCGGTCGGCGTACATGATGACGTGCCCGTTCGAGTTCCGCGCGGCACGCCCAATTGTCTGGATCAGCGAGCGCGAGGAGCGCAGGAACCCTTCCTTGTCGGCATCGAGTATGGCGACAAGCGACACTTCCGGGATGTCCAGCCCTTCCCGCAGGAGGTTGATCCCGACAAGCACATCGTAGGTACCGAGACGCAGCTCGCGGATGATCTCGATCCGCTCGAGCGTCTTGATCTCGGAGTGGAGGTAGTTGACCTTGATGCCGATTTCCTTCAGGTAGTCGGTAAGGTCTTCCGACATCTTCTTCGTCAGCGTCGTGATCAGGACGCGCTCGTTTTTCTTGATGCGCTCCTGGATCTCGTCGATCAGGTCATCGATCTGCCCCTCGATCGGACGCACTTCGATGACCGGATCAAGCAGTCCCGTCGGCCGGATGATCTGTTCGACCATTTCCGGTGAATGCTCGAGTTCGTACGGGCCGGGCGTCGCCGACACATAGATCGCCTGTCGGAGCCGCGCCTCGAACTCCTCGAACTTCAGCGGGCGGTTGTCGAGTGCCGACGGCAGGCGGAACCCGTGGTCCACGAGCACCTGCTTCCTCGCCTGGTCACCGTTGTACATGCCGCGGATCTGCGGAAGGGTCACGTGACTCTCGTCAATGATCATCAGGAAGTCGTCCGGGAAGTAGTCGAGAAGCGTGTACGGCGTCGCACCCGCCGGCTTTAGGGTCAGGTGACGGGAATAGTTCTCGATCCCTGAGCAGAAGCCCATCTCCTTCATCATTTCCAGGTCATAGCGCGTGCGCTGCTCGAGCCGCTGGGCCTCCAACAGCTTGTCCTCCGCGCGCAGCGCTTTCAGCTGATCCTCCAGCTCGGCTTCGATATTCTCGATCGCCTTTTTCATCTTTTCCTCACGCGTGACGAAGTGGGAAGCCGGGAAGATCGCGACGTGATCACGGTCACCGAGGATCTCGCCTGTCAGCGCATCAACCTCGCGAAGGCGGTCAATCTCGTCGCCGAAAAACTCGATCCGGATGCAGCGCTCGTCGCGCGATGCCGGGAAGATCTCCACGACGTCCCCGCGTACGCGGAACGTCCCGCGGATGAAGTTCATGTCATTCCGGTTGTACTGGATGTCGACGAACCGGCGCAGCAGCTCGTTGCGGCTGATCTCCATGCCCACCCGGAGCGACACGAGCATCTCGCGGTATTCGTCCGGGTTACCGAGACCGTAGATGCACGACACCGACGCCACAATCAGGACGTCATTCCGCTCAAACAGCGAAGACGTCGCAGAGTGGCGCAGCTTGTCGATCTCATCGTTGATGCTCGCATCCTTTTCGATATACGTATCCGTCGACGGCACGTAGGCCTCCGGCTGGTAGTAGTCGTAGTAGCTGACAAAGTATTCGACGGCGTTGTTCGGGAAGAATTCCTTGAACTCGCTGTACAGCTGGCCGGCGAGCGTCTTGTTGTGCGCGATGACGAGCGTCGGCTTGTTGATCTCCGTCAGTACGTTCGAGACGGTGAACGTTTTCCCCGTCCCCGTCGCCCCGAGAAGCGTCTGGTGGCGCTTGCCTTCCCTGACGCCGGCGATCAGCCGGTCGATTGCCCTCGGCTGATCGCCCAAGGGCTCATACGGTGCCTGCAGTTCAAATTTCTGGACCATGTCCCGTCCCCTTCCGATTGCTTTCATGAAACTCACGATAATGTCACTATCGTATCATATTCCCCTATTCTTCTCGAGCAAAAAGCGAACAGGTGTTTTCTATCAATCTGATGCCGGTTTTTTGAGGAAACGGAGCGGTCATTCCCTTCTCCGGGCAGGCGGTCTGAACGGATCCGGACACACAAAACCGCCCGCACACAGGGCTCAGATCCCCTTCAGTACGGACGGTTCAACAATATGATTTCGGCATGATGTCAGCAATCCTCCAGAGTTACGGTTTCCCGGTTTCGTCGTCATCCAGCTGATTCAGCTGTTCGGTGTGCAGGTTGAAGGCTTCCACGTCTTTTTTGTCCAGTGCCTCGTCGATCAGGTTAAGCAACCGTTCCCTCGTCTGTTCACGGTGCACATGCTTCAGGAACAGGTCCATGTAAATGTCGTTCAGCAGCTGCTCAGACGGACTCGCCTGACCCTTGCCGACCGCTTTCAGGAATTCCGCGTACGAATAGTAATGTTCCATTCCATTCACCACCTGGCGCTTTTTCCTATTATATATGCAAAAGGCCGGCGAATGCAACGGTTATTTTTAAAAATTCGATATTCACAGTTAATTGACAATAGTGAGAAATAAGTCTTGCTTTATTTCCAACGATTTCTATAATTAGAAGTATACATAGTCAGGGGGTCATCTATTTTGGAATTGAAGCGGCTGGCATCTCCTTATTATATCTCGTTTGACACACTGGCTCTTGAGCCAAAAGTGATTGATGGCAAAGTCTGCACAGTTGTTACGGAGAAGAAAGACAAGCTCCTTCTCGACAACAGGCCGCTCAATAATCTGAAGCGGGCTTGCGAGATGTACGGGACCACGCTTCGCCAGGCGATCCAGATTTCCAGCAAACTGATCGGAAACCATCATAAAGTTCCTGTGCTCATTGTCCAGGATATGGGGATGCCGTGCATTTTCCTCCCGACCCTCTCGCCGCAATCCGAGAGCAATGTCTGGATTGGCCTTCATGGCATCGAGGATTATTGGGGAGACTCCGGCTCCTGTGAGATACTGCTGGAAAACGGTGACACCATCCGGGTGAATGTCTCCATCCAGACGATGAACCGGCAGTATGCCCTCGCATGCCGGCTCGACAAAAAGTTTTCCCGGATGCAGTATTATCTCCGCCACCCCGGGCTCGACCGGGAATTCATCTAGATGGCGCGGTCGCCCATTGCCAAATACACGCCCAACAGCTCCTCCGACCGGTTCCGCAGCCGGACGTTCAGGTAGCGCCGGTGGTCCTCATAGCCGCCATGGATGAATACATACTCCGTGAACATGTCGTCATGGTCTCCCTTGATCACCTTCATCGAGTGGCGGCGCATGTAAAGACGGGATTCCTTCAGGTCCTTCTGCACAAGCTTTTCCGCCTCCGCGATCATCGCGAGGTATGGGCGCTTGAGCTTGAACGGACCTTTTTCGAATGCGAGCCGGTCACGCTCCAGGATGATGAGAAGCATCGGCAGGTAGATCTGGTTTTCAAAGTGAGGCAGTGCCTCCGGCGGGATCAGCGGCATCGTCCCTTCCCCTCCTTCCGAGAAAAGAACATCTGTTCGTATTTTTATCTTACCCCATTCCCTCATGTTTATGCAATGACCTTTTTCTGTCATGCGGTGGCGGAACGTGCCGCCTCATGGTAATGTTTTTGTAAACGGGGGATTTTTCAAACAACAAGGGGGACTGGACATGGAAACGATCCGCTACGAACAAAAAGGCCATCTCGGCATTGTGACGCTCGACCGCCCGGAAGCGATGAACGCGTTCAACTATGAACTCATCACCGATTTGGGGCAGGTCGTTGAATCGATCCGCATCAACCCGGACATCCGGGTCGTGCTGTTTACCGCATCAGGCGACCGCGCATTCAGCGTCGGCGCGGACCTGAAGGAACGCAAGACACTGCCGGATCAGCACGTCAAACGGAATCTGTATAAAATCGGCGAGGTGTTCACTGCCATCGAAAACCTTCCGCAGCCGACCATCGCCGTGATCGGCGGATACGCATTCGGCGGCGGGATGGAACTGGCACTCGCCTGCGACTTCCGCGTCGCCTCGGAAACGGCGGTCATGGGCCTGACCGAGACGAGCCTTGCCATCATTCCGGGCGCCGGCGGCACACAGCGCCTGCCCCGCCTGGTCGGCGAAGCCAAAGCGCTCGAACTGATCCTCACCGCCAAGCGCATGAAGGCGGAGGAAGCGTATCAGTACGGCATCGTCACAAAGGTAGTGCCAGCTGCAAAACTGATGGACGCTGCCGTCGAACTCGCCGACCAGATGCTCGCCAACGGCCCGATCGGCCTCCAGCAGGCGAAATTCGCCATCAAGCACGGCATGAACGCCGACATCCAGACCGGACTCGCCATCGAGCGTAAGGCGTATGAAGTGACGATTCCGACCGAAGACCGGATCGAAGCACTGAATGCATTTGCTGAAAAGCGGAAACCGGAGTTTAAGGGGAAATAATGTGAGAGCCGGAAAGTCCGTTGCGGGACTCTCCGGCTTTTTGATTGAGGCTATCCGCTTGTTGCAAATCGGGAGGCCTTGTGGCAATTCCGGAGGCCTTGTGGCATTTCCGGAAGCCATGTGGCAATTCCGGAGACCGTGCGGCAAATTCGGATCCCATGTGGCAAATCAGAGGCCTTGTTGCAAATCAAGTCCCCTTGTTGCAATACTGACCTTGTTATTTCGAGCAAGTTTCCCCGCTGCGAACGGGTCGCGAGATGAAATTTCGGTATACTGAGTTTATCCCTATCAAGGAGGCTCCCCCATGACACAAAACCAGGAAGAACTGCTCGACGTACTGAAAACACGATTCGAAGAAAACATGCACCGCCATGAAGGCATCGATTGGGCGGATGTCCAATCCCGGCTGGAAGCAAACCCGGACAAGCTCCGCTCCCTCCAGGCCATGGAAGACACCGAAGGCGAGCCGGACGTGGTCGGGAAAGATCCGGAAACGGGCGAGTATCTGTTCTACGACTGCTCGCCGGAAAGCCCGAAAGGCCGTCGGAGCATCTGCTATGACCGGGAGGCACTCGAGAAGAGAAAAAAGAACAAGCCGGAGAATTCCGCAATGGATGTGGCCGCCGAGATGGGCATCGAGATGCTGACTGAGGAAGAGTACCGGCATCTGCAGGAGCTGGAACATGTCGACAAGAAAACGTCCAGCTGGGTGCAGACTCCGGAGCGCATCCGCAAGCTAGGCGGCGCCCTATTCTGCGATCGCCGGTATGACACAGTGTTCCTTTATCACAATGGCGCCGATTCGTACTATGCAGCAAGAGGATTCCGCGGATCCCTCAGGGTCTGACAACCAAATGCACTAAAATGAAAGCCCCGGACAACCGTCCGGGGCTTGATTCGTATTCAGTTCACCTTCGTCGCGCCTTCCCAGTACATTTCCCGCAGCTTGAACTTCTGGAGTTTCCCGGTTGCGGTTTTCGGAAGGGCATCGACGATTTCGACCGACTTCGGTGCCTTGAAGTGGGCCATATTGTCGCGGCAGAACTGGATGATTTCCTGTTCCGTTGACGGGCGGTCCTTGTGCAGGACGACGATCGCTTTCGGCACCTCGCCCCACTTCTCGTCCGGCACGGCGATGACGGCCGCTTCCAGGACGGAGCCGTGCTTGTAGAGGACGCCTTCGATCTCGGTCGAGGAGATGTTCTCGCCGCCTGAGATGATCATGTCCTTGGCGCGGTCGCGGATTTCGATGTAGCCGTCCGGATACGTGACTGCAAGATCGCCGGTGTGGAACCAGCCGTCCTTGATCGCTTCCGCGGTCTTTTCCGGATCCTTGTAGTAGCCGTCCATTACGACGTTGCCGCGTGTGACGATCTCGCCAAGTTCCATGCCATCCCAGTCGACTTCCGTGCCGTCTTCGCGGACGACTTTCGTCTCGCCGTTAAAGGCGAGCTCGATGCCCTGGCGCACCTTGATCGCTGCCTGTTCGTCGGCGGACTTGTCGTCGAATTCCGCCTTCCACTCATTGTAAAGGATGAACGGCGACGTCTCGGTGAGGCCGTAGACGTGCATCATGTTCAGGCCGAGAAGGTCCTGGGCGCGCTGGATCAGCGCTGCCGCCGGCGGTGAGCCCGCCGTCGCCATGCGCGGCTTCGTCGTAATTTTCACTTCCTGGGCCTTCGGTTCGTTGACGAGCATGTTCACGACGGTCGGAGCGCCGCACAGCAGGCTGACCTTCTTGTCTTCGAAGAGATCAAGGATTGTGGACGGCACAACTTTCCGGAGGCACACATGTGTCGCACCGGTTGCCGTGATCGCCCAGACCCCGCCCCATCCGTTCGCATGGAACATCGGGAGCGTGTGCAGGTAGACATCGTCATGCTTCACGCTCAGGTGGTACATGAAGTTCGCCGCGTTCAAGTAGTTGCCGCGGTGAGTCAGCATGACGCCCTTCGGACGGGAAGTCGTTCCGCTCGTATAGTTCAGAGTCAGCAGCTGGTTCTCGTCGATCTGCACTTCAGGCACCTTGGCGTCTTCCGGAATGTCCCCGATAAACGCCTCATAGTCCGCGGCAGGCAGTCCGTGCTCCGCTCCGTCCACTTTCACGACGACGAACTGGTCGAAGCCCAGCTTGTCCTGGACTTCCGCGATTGGAGCCGTGAACTCCTCGTCAACGATGAGCATCTTGGAATCACTGTGGTTCAGGATGTACTCCATATCCGCCGGCGAGATCCGGTAGTTGAGCGGCATCATGACCGCTCCGATCTGGCAGATGCCGTAGAAGGCTTCGAGCATGTAGTGCGTGTTCGGCAGCATGACCGCGACATGGTCCCCCTCGCGGATGCCGGCATTGTGCAGCGCGATGGACAGCCGGTCCGCCCGCTCCGCAAACTCTTTATAAGTAAATTCCTTATCTTCGTCAATCACCGCAATTTTGTCCGGGTAGTACTTGACCGCCCTCCGCTTCCAGTCCAGCGGCGTCAGCGCAGCAAACATGTAACCCCTCTCCCTTCAGAATCGTTTATCTTATCAGAATTATTTTAATAGAAACGGAAAACGTTTACAACAACATCGGGAAGAATGTTTTTTCCAGTGATCATTCGGATTTGCATTTCTTTCCGATGCCTGTTATGATACAAATAACTTATTTTTGTTCGGCGTAAAGGATAAGATGAATATTTACTCTTCATCTTGAGGATACTTTGAGCAACGATAGTAATAAAATGTGTGGTAACGCACTAGGAGGCAACAAACATGGAACAAGGTACAGTTAAATGGTTTAACGCAGAAAAAGGTTTTGGCTTCATCGAACGTGAAGGTGGCGACGATGTATTCGTACACTTCTCCGCTATCCAAAGCGACGGATTCAAATCGTTGGACGAAGGTCAAAAAGTAACGTTTGACGTTGAGCAAGGTGCTCGCGGAGCTCAAGCAGCTAACGTTCAAAAAGCTTAATCTTAAATCGCAAAAACAAGAAAGACCCCGAATCAGCAATTGATTCGGCGGTCTTTTTTTGTTGGCATATAGTTTGCAGCACCACTCAACTGAACGGTTTATTCCGTGATCTGACCGGTTTTTTTGATTTCAGGTAATGGAAAGTCTCCCCCATCACGAAGCCGATCCCAATTGCGATCATGGCCGTCGAATAGTCGGGCTTCTCCACCACCACGGAGATCACCGCAAACGCAGACGCCATGGCCAGAAGCACCGGCACGTAGTGCTTAATACGAGAATTTAGATACATCCGCCCCACTACCCCCTATTATTTCCAATGATAGCACATGTTCCGATCGCACGGAGCCGACCGGCAGATTCAGAAACCTACGCCGACTCCCCGTTCCATCCCCTCATACGAATTTGGTCGCTGTAAACTTTAAGAAAATTCCCTGTTGACAGTCAAATACCTTTTGGTTAAGATGTGGGTACTCGCTAATTGAATAGCTCGATTTCCTTATCAAGAGTCGGGGGAGGAATCTGGTCCTGAGATCCCGCAGCAACCGTTACGATGTAACAAGGTGCTAAGTCCAGCAAGCGCATGCTTGGAAGATGAGGGGCGGAATATCAAACATATGGCCTCTTCCTCATCGGGAAGGGGCTTTTTGCTGTCCTTCCCATGTGGAGTGGCATCAACTCATCAAAGAAAAACACCGAGCCCCGTTATTCATTATCCCGACTAGATCGATAAGCTTAATTGGCGAGAAAAAGAATAATGGAGGTTTTTTAGGTGAGCAAAAAACGAATCTATCTGAACGCATTTGACATGAACTGTGTCGGGCATCAGTCCCCCGGGCTTTGGAAGCATCCCAATGATCAATCGGACACCTACAACACGATCGAGTATTGGGTGAATCTGGCCAGGTTATTGGAAAAGGGCAAATTCGACGGCCTGTTTATCGCTGATGTGATCGGCCTGTATGACGTCTACGAAAGCAGCCGTGAAGCCACCATCCGCGAAGCGACCCAGGTTCCGGTCAATGACCCCGCCATGCTGATTTCTGTCATGGCCTACGCCACCGAGCATATCGGCTTCGGCCTGACCGCTTCGAGCACATTCGAGCATCCGTATACGTTCGCCCGCCGCATCTCCACACTCGACCACCTGACGAAAGGCCGAATCGCCTGGAATATCGTCACTTCCTATCTGGAAAGCGGGACCAAGAACATTGAGATCGGCGACAAGTTCGAACATACGAAGCGGTACGACATTGCCGATGAATACCTGGAAGTCTGCTATAAGCTGTGGGAATCAAGCTGGGAAGACGGCGCGGTTGTCAGGGACGCCAAACGCGGCGTATTTACGGACCCCGAGAAGGTCCACGAAATCGGTCACCAGGGAGAATTCTTCAGCGTTCCCGGAATTCACTTGTGCGAGCCGTCGCCACAGCGCACCCCGGTCCTGTACCAGGCAGGCGCCTCCCCACGCGGAACACAATTCGCCGCCAAGCATGCGGAGCTGACGTTCATCTCGACGCCATCCAAGGAAGCGACCGCGACTTACGTGAAAACCTTGCGGGCCGAATCTGCAAAGCAAGGCAGAGATCCGGAAAGCCTCAAGGTTCTCGCTCTGGCCACTGTTATTGTCGGGGAAACGGAAGAAGAAGCCCAGGCCAAGTATGAGGACCTTGCCCAATATGTGAGCTACGAAGGGGCGATGACTTTACTGAGCGGGTGGTCGGGCATTGATTTTTCCAAGTTCGACCCCGATCAAGAGCTGCAGTACATCGAGACGAATGCCATCAAGTCCATGCTGGAAGGATTGACGAAAGCCAGCCCGAACAAAAAATGGACACCGCGTGAACTCGCCAACTTTGCCGGCATCGGCGGATTGGGTCCGATTTTCATCGGGACACCGGAGACGATCGCAGATCTGTTTGAAGAGTGGATCGATGAAACCGACATTGACGGCTTTAACCTGGCATACGCCATCACCCCCGGCACCTTTGAAGATATCGTCGAGCTGGTGATCCCGGAACTGCAGAAGCGCGGCATCTTCAAGAAAGCATACGGCGAAGGCACACTGCGTGAAAAACTTTTTGGTGAGTCGCCTTATCTCCGGAACGATCATATCGGACACCGCTATAAACGTATCGCCGAACCCGTTAAATAACGACGAGACAGGAGGCTTTCCAAAATGACAGTTAAAGAACAAGCCATCCAATATGGCACTTCCGAATTTGACGAACTGATTGCCGCTGTCCGGAATGATGCAAGACGGAGACGTGAATTACCCGAAACCGAACACCCCTACCGCTCCATCCAACTGCTGAAAGAGGCAAGGTTCGGCGCATTGCGCCTGCCGGTCGAACTCGGAGGCGGCGGTGCCACCATTCCGGAACTCTTTGAGGCCCTGATCCGGCTGGCCGCAGCGGATCCGGATGCCGCACATATTCTGCGCGCGCACTTTTGGCAGGTGGAAGCGTATTTAATGGACACTGAAGCCACCGGGAATAAAAAGTGGCTTGAAAAAGTCGCAGATGGCGCCATCCTGGGCAATGCCTATACGGAAATCTCATCGAAGAACGTAGGGAAACTGCAGTTCAACACGACCCTCCTCCCTGACGGGGACCGCTATGTATTGAATGGCACGAAATACTACAGCACAGGCACGATGTACTCGGACTATATCGTCGTGACTGCGGCCAACGAGAAAAATGAAGCGGTGGCGGCAGTGGTGCCCGCTGACCGTGAGGGCGTGGAGATTATTGATGACTGGGACGGATTCGGGCAGCGTTCAACCGGCAGCGGAACCACCCGCTTCCATCATGTAAAGGTTTCACCGGATGAGTTCAGTCTGATGGAAGCCAAAACACCGTTCAATTCGTATCTGCAGCTGTTCTTGCAGGCAGTCATCGCCGGCATTGCGCAAGAAATTGTATCCGATGCAAAAGAGATCATCCTTTCCCGCAAACGGACCTTCACCTATGCAACGTCCGATACGCCTGCGGAAGACCCACAGCTTCAGCAAGTGCTGGGACGCCTCGCGAGCAATGCCTATGCGGCCAAAGCGACTGTCCTGCAGGCAGCCCATGCCCTGCAAAGAACAGTGGACGGCGCTCAAAACGGCGAAGTGCAAGTAAGCGATACGCACCAGGCAGCACTTGAAGCTTCAGAAGCAAAAGTGATCGTCGATGATCTGGCTCTGCAGTCGGCGAACCTTTTATTTGAAGTCGGCGGATCTTCTGCTGTCCGGGCAGGCAAGCAATACGACAGGCACTGGCGCAACATCCGCACCATCGCTTCGCACAATCCGGCTGTTTACAAAGAGCGATGGATTGGCAATTATCTGCTAAATGATAAACAACTGCCGATTCATGAGGTCTACTTCTAATGGGGGGAGTACATGTGATCAGTACAGTCGACAAACAACGCGATGACCGCCGGTATTTGCAGACCGTACGTAATGAGATCAGTGAATTCGTTTCCCAGAATGTGACTCCCCACGTTAAGGTGGATGACCGGGAAGGCCTGTTCCCGCGTGAGAGCCTCACAGCGTTGGGCCTGGCAGGCTGGAATTCAATCCTATTTGATGAAAGCCTAAAAGGTTTGGGCTTGGGCTATACCGAATTTGTAATTGCTGCGGAAGAAATTGCGAAGGCGGACGCATCGACCGGTCTTGTCTATACCATGCATATCGCCGCCTCAGAGAAAGTGTATCTTTATGGTACCGAGGACCAGAAGCGGCGTTGGCTGCTTCCGGTACGGGAAAATGGATCCATCACGACCTTCGCCATTAGCGAGAAGTCCACTGGCGGACATGTCTGGTACAATCTGAGCCGGGCTGTCCAGGATGGTGATGAGTACATCTTAAACCTCACAAAGTCGTTCACCACAAGCGGCGGCCAGGCGGATTTCTATGTGACCCAAACCGGAACGGCAAATGCGATAGAACTGAGTGCACAAAGCTATTTCATCGTGGATGGCCGTCATGAGGGAATTACAGCCAAGCCATGGGATGCTTTGGGCGTAAGGGGCAATCACAGCGGCCCGCTCACTTTTGAACATGTACGCGTTCATAAAAACGACTTATTGAACGCTACACCGGAAGACATCTACCAAAACTCCGCGGCCATCATCGGCTTGAATGCCGTCTGGCTGGGAGTCGCCCAGGCAGCGCTGGATGCAGCGACCGATCATGTGATGAAAACTAAAAATCACGGTTTCCAGAATACGCTTGCCGATCATCAGGTGATCCGGGCCAAACTTGCAAAGGTCGCCATCCGCATCAAGTCTTCCCGCGCATGGCTGATCGACATCGCCCGCCATCTGGATGAATTAAATGAAGCGGGAGAGCCATTGAATAATGTCACCGCTGAAGTGAATGAATGTAAGGTCCAAGTCACAGAACTTGCTGATTTTGCTGCCAGAACGGCGATGGATGTTGCGGGCGGTTACGGTTACCACACGGGTATCTTCGAAAAGCTTTACCGCGATGCACGCGGCGGCATTCCGATGGCGCCGTCAAACAATATCGCATTGGACCAAATCGGCAAAGCGCTGGTCGGCCTGCCTCCACTATAAAGGACCACCCAAAGAAAAATTGTTGCCGGGAGCTAACACGCTCCCGGTTTTTTTGCCCTGAAAAACAAAAGGCTTCCGATCTCTTTTTCTTCCCAAACTTGCACCCCGTTGATAGAGTTTTACATGGAAAGAAAGAGAGGTTCACCTGATGAATGCCTACATATTATTACTCTTTGCCATCATCAGCGAGGTGGTCGGCAGCTCGCTCCTGAAGGCAACCGACGGATTCAGAAGGCCCTTGCCGACTCTCGGAGTCGTCGCTGGTTACGGCTTCGCCTTCTACGCCCTTTCGCTGACACTTCTCACTCTTCCCCTCGGCCTGACCTACGCTGTCTGGTCGGGACTCGGGACCGCCCTCACCGCAATGGTCGGCGTTATCGTCTATAAGGAAGGCTTCGACAGCAAGAAGTTAGCCGGGCTTGCAATGATCATCGCGGGCGTCATCCTTCTGAGTGCCGGAGGTGCCAAATGATGAAAGGCTACCTCTACCTCACCATCTCCATCGTCACCGAAGTGTTCGGCACCGCTATGCTGAAGCTGTCGGAAGGATTTACCGTCCCCCTCCCTACCATCGGAGTTGCGGCGGCTTACGGACTGTCATTCTACTGTCTTTCGCTCTGCCTGAAGACGGTTCCGCTCAGCCTTGCCTATGCGATCTGGTCGGGCATCGGGACCGCCCTCACCGCCCTGCTCGGCGCACTTGTCTGGGGCGAGCTGTTCGGCCCGATGAAAATAGCCGGTGTGCTCCTCATCATCGGCGGCGTCATCCTCTTGAATTCGAACGGAAAGAAAGCAGCGGAGGAACCTGCAGATTAAGGTTCGTCCGCTGCTTTTGCAGCCTTCAATTATTTTTCAGAATGGAATAGACGTAAGTGTCATAAGCCTTTCCATTTTGGTACATGTATTCTCTCAAAATGCCCTCTCTTTGAAATCCGACTTTGGCAAGTAATTGGTTGGATGCTTCATTCTCCATAAATACAACAGCCCCGATGCGGGTCAGGCCCAATTCGTCAAACCCATATTGGATGAGTTTAGTTATCGCCTCGAAGGTGTAACCCTTCCTCCAGTGTTCAGGGAGAATTTCGTATCCTATTTCTGCCCGTTTATGTTTGGGGGACCAAGCATTAAATCCAATCGTCCCTATGATGCCCGGGCGCTCTTTCACTTCAATTCCCCAGCGGATCCCTCGTTTTTCCTTGTAGCTGTATGCAAAGAAATCAACGAAAGCTTCTGCCTGTTCGATGGTGTGCACTGTTTCCTGCCCATAAAATCGGGTTACCCGTTCATCTGAAAAACAGGCGAATAGACCGTCTGCATCAGCCTTTGTCAGTTCTCTCAATCGCAATCTATCTGTTTCTAAGGTCGGAAACATGTTTTCTCCTCTCTCACTTAATTTATAAATAATTCTGCAAAATCAGTTTACCATTTTCCCAGCATACTCTGTGTCAGCTTTACTGTTTAGTCCACTTTTATTTTCAGCAACCCTGAACCAGGAAGCTAAATTCCCCGACTGTTTTTGACAGTTTTCGAACATGATGAGGACAAACATCCTTATACACAGAAGCCATGTTATGCTGGGTTTTTAGAACGCCCCCCCACTTGAAGGAGGAGGAACATGCGGAATAACGTGATCATGCTGGCCACGTCACTCATCTTGCTGATCATACTGGCCATTGCGGCCTTTAATTGGCTCAAAGATGACCCTTCAGATTCAAGAGTCATCCTGGATCATACCCATAAAACGTATATCGCACCTTCCTGTTTTGAGGAATCCGAACCGACCAATTTCATTGAGGAGTCAACTTTGGGAGAAGCCGAAGAACTCGGCTATCCTCCACACTCCTCCTGCACAGAGGAAGCGCTGGGTGTCCAATAATACAAAAGCAGGCCGGGAAAACATTCGATTTTTCCCGGCCTGCTCTTTTTATTCTTTCGATCTCAAAAGCCGAAGTGAATTGGCAACGACGATCAGCGTTGCGCCCATGTCCGCGAAGATGGCGAGCCAGAGCGTGAGCCATCCCGGCACCACGAGAAGCAGCGCCGCGATCTTGACCAGAATGGCAAACGAGATGTTCTGCTTGATGATGGCCAGTGTTTTCCTGCTCAAAGCAATCGTATATGGAAGTTTTTCAAGGTCGTCGGCCATCAGGGCGACGTCGGCTGTTTCCAGCGCGGCGTCCGTCCCTGCTCCGCCCATGGCGATCCCGACCGTGGCGGCAGCCAGTGCCGGGGCATCATTGACGCCGTCTCCGACCATGGCGACATTTCCGTTTTGTCCGCGCAGGGTTCTGATGGACTCCAGCTTATCCTCGGGCAGCAGCTCTGCCCTTGTTTCACTCAGTCCAAGCTGACGGCCGATCGCCTGGCCAGTGGCCTCGTTGTCCCCTGTCAGCATGACGGTCTTCTCGATTCCAAGCTTATGAAGCTTCTGGATGATGGCTGCACTGCTCTTCCTTACCTGGTCGGCCACAGCGACAAGCCCTTTGATTTCCCGGTCGGTTCCTAGCAGCATGACCGTTTTGCCCTGCTTCTGAAGATCTTTTATCTGCCGGGATACAGATTCCGGTATCGGGAGAATCTCATCGAACAGGTTCGGGCTTCCGATGTAGTAGGTTTCGTTTCCGACTGAAGCCTTTGCTCCTTTGCCCGTGATGGACTGAAAATCTGTGGCCGTAAATGCAGCAAGCCCAGTCTCCTCAGCTTTGCGGACAATTGCGGAAGCGAGCGGGTGCTGCGAGTAGGACTCAATCGCTCTGGAAACGCCGAGAATCTCATCATTATCCATGTTCGAAAAACCGATCACATCTGTGACAACGGGTTTCCCTTCTGTAAGAGTGCCGGTCTTATCGAAAGCAACCACTTTCAGCTTTCCGGTCTCTTCCAGGTGGATACCGCCCTTGATCAGGACGCCTTTTCGCGCCGCGTTCCCGATTGCGGTCACAATCGCAACCGGCGTGGAGATGACCAGCGCGCACGGACAGCCGACGACGAGGACCGCCAGCCCGCTGTACACCCATTTGGACCATGAACCGCCGAATAGCAGAGGCGGAATGACAGCCACCAGCAAAGCGACCACCATGATGGCGGGCGTGTAGTACTTGGCGAACCGGTCGACAAACTGCTGGGATGGGGCACGTTCCGCCTGTGCCTCTTCCACCAGGTGGATGATCTTTGCGATCGTCGTGTCTTCCGCCCGCTTGGTGACCCGGACTTCCAGCGCCCCTTCTTCGTTCAGGGTACCGGCGAATACCTCGTCTCCAATCGCTTTATGGACCGGGATCGATTCGCCGGTGATGGCGGCCTGGTTGATGGACGACTGCCCCTGGATGACTTCGCCGTCCATGGCCAGCTTCTGACCAGGCTTGATCAGCATCACATCGCCGATCCGGACATCTTCCACGTCGATCTCCATGACTTCCGTGCCGCGTCTGACCGTGGCCCGGTTCGGCGCGACCTCCATAAGCGCCTTGATCGACTGGCGTGCCTTATTGATGGAGTAGGCTTCAAGCGCTTCGCTGACCGCAAAGAGGAACACTACGACCGCTCCCTCGGCCCACTCGCCGATAAGCGCCGCTCCGATGATCGCCACCGTCATCAGCGTCTTCATGTCGAACTCCAGTTTCGTCAGGTTCTGGAGCCCCACCTTGAACAGATCAAATCCGCCGATCAGGATTGCGGCCGCGAACAATCCGATGGTCACCGGGCTCTCATCGCCCATCCGGAAACCGGAGACATACCCGGCGATGATGAACACGAGGGAGATCATTGCAGCGATGTTCTCTCGTTTTTTCCAGAACGGCTCCGGCTTCTCCAGCCGCTCACGTTCCGGATACACCTTGATTCCGTCAAACGCGCCCGCCTTCTCCAACTGCTCGATCGAGGCGTCGCCTTTGACCGTGATCTTCATCGCGCCGAAGTTCAGCTGGACATCTTCCACGGTTTCGATGGCACGGATATTTTTCTCGAACTTGGCAGCACAGCTCGTGCAGGACAGTCCCTGCAGCCGGTACACGTTCTGGTTATCTTCCATGGCGGATCCCTTCTTTTTCATGAATCATTGCAATCGACACGAGTTGCCGGACATGATCGTCTTCCAGCGAATAAAACACCATTTTGCCTTCCTTGCGGTATCGGGCGAGCCCCATGTTCCGGAGCAGCCTCAAATGATGCGAAGCCGTTGCGGTTGTGGCGCCGATGATATTGGCCACGTCACAGACGCACAGCTCTTTTTCCAAAGTGAGTGCGTAGGCGATTTTCAGCCGGGTGGCGTCCGCCAATGCCTTGAAAATCATCTCGACACCGCTGACCTGGTCGATTTTTTCCTGGATGCGGCTGACCTTTTCTTCATCGTAGCTAAACGTTTCGCAGGAATCCTTGGAGTGATTAACCGCTTTTCCCCCGGACATTGCCCCACCTACTCATTCTAATATTTGTTTGAATATCAATATTGTATGCATCCTTCAACTGAATAGTCAAACGAATATCTAAATAATAAAAAGACATGCCCTAGGACATGCCTTCAGTAATGAAACATGTACTTCCTTTATATCCAGAGAAGATAAGCCCCGATCAAGAGGAAAGAAATCACGGCAACCACAAGACTGTATGCATGGGAGGAATGCCTGATTGCTTGTGGCAGAATTTCTCTGATTGCAATCATATAGATCATGCCCACCGACAAAGTAACCAAAAACGACCAGATTAGATCACTCTCTATCCCGATCCATCCGCCGATGTAAGCTCCAATTCCAAACGGGACAGCAACCATAGCGGAAAAACCAAAAAGAATGATCATCCTGAAACCGGTCAGGAATAGTGGTGCAAACAGGATCATCCCCTCGGGAATATTGTGCATGACAACAGCGGATAACAAGGCCGCTGTGAGATCACTTTGTTGGATGGAGCCGATCGTCATCCCCATCGGGATATTATGAATCGAAATGGCGATGGCCAATAAAAAGCCTGACTTGATATGCGGCATGTTAAGAGTCCGGAAGGAAACATCCGAAAAGAGATGTGTAAGCAGGAATAGAACCATTCCTGCTAAAAACCCCAAGACCATAGTGATCCAGCTTCCTTTTTCCAGGGCTGCCGGAATGATTTCAAAACTGGCCAAGCCCAGTATCGCTCCCGTACACACTGAATAAATGGTTCCGATACTTCTCTTATTTCCATGGATCAGGAAAGAGAACAAGCCGCCAATTCCTATTCCCCAAAAGGTGGCGATCGAGCCGGTTAACCAAACAGAAGACAAGAGCCCATCCTTCGCTAGTCATTTTTATTTTTTATGCCCAAAGCCGAGGTACCATACCATTTCGAAATCGAAGATCCACCCACCCGGTCCTCTGTCCCCTGTCGCTTGGGCCCCTACACGACCTGTCACCTACATGTATCCGTCCCCTCTCGGATTCCACTTGTACCCCACGCCTCTAACAGTGAGGAGATGATCATCTATCGGAAAGCCTGAGCGGCGAATCTTCTCACGTAGATTCCTTACATGTGAATCGACCGTCCTGCCCTCTGTTTCCGTATTCCATCCCCAAACATGTCCCAGCAAACTGTCACGGCTGAATACCCTGTCCGGCTCACTCATCAGCTTACCCAGCAAGGCAAACTCCTTCGGTGTCAGGCGGATCGGTTCCTTTCTGTATGTAAGCGTGAATGAATCCCGCGAATAGACCAGGCCTGCCGTTTCAAGCACACAAGACATGCCTGAACGTCTCAATAATGCATTGAGACGTGCCACCAGTTCCTCTTCTTCAAAAGGTTTTGTCAGATAGTCATCCGCACCTATACCCAACCCTTTTACCAAGTCCTCTGTCTCGCCCCGTGCTGTCAACATCAGAATGGGGACTGCAGACCGTTGCCGGATATCCCGGCACACCGTCCACCCATCCATGCCGGGCATCATGACATCCAGTACCACCAGGTTTGGCTTATGAAGACTAAGCAGGTTCAAGGCCTCTTCTCCTGAGACAGCCTTCAGGCAGTGGAATCCATGCGGTTCCAAATATAACTGAAGCAAGTCCAACATCATCGGTTCGTCATCTACGAGCAGGATTTGCACCATCGCCTCTCCTCCTTTCCAATATGATCGTCATGACGGTTCCTCCTCCGGGCCGGCTTTCAGCTGCGACAGTGCCGCCATGCGCCCCGACAATATCCTTCACAATGGCAAGCCCGAGACCGGCTCCTCCGCTTTTCCTGGACCTCGACTTATCCACACGGTAGAACCGTTCAAACACCGCCGATTGCTCTTCATTCGGAATTCCTTCCCCTTCATCTGCGACCGAGACCCGGATTCCTTTTTTAGTCCGGACCGCTTCCAGGGAAACCTCTTTCCCTGAAGGCGTATGTTTCAGCGCATTATCCAAAAGGTTCAGGAGCACTTGCTTGAAGCGGCCGATATCCAGATCTGCAGTTAGGTCATCGGGAATTCGGCACGATAACCGGACCCCTTTGTCCTTATATGCCGGACGGACAAGCGACAAAACCGATTCAGCAAGGGAAGACAGATGCACAGATGACAAGCTGACTGAGAACCCTTGCCTGTCCGAACGGGCAAGATCCAGCAATTGGCCGACCAGCCGATTCAGTTGCCCGGCTTCATTCCGGATGATGACAAGATATTCTTTTCTTGCCTGTTCATCGGTTCCATTCTTTGATGCAAGATCCGCATAGCCCTTGATATAAGTGATCGGCGTCCTGAGCTCATGAGCGACACTGGCGAGAAACTCGTTCCGTTCATTTCTCATCCGCTCCAGGTCGTTCGACAGCTGGCCGATTGAGCGGGCAAGATCGCCCAATTCGTCTGATCTTGCTGTATCTAGACCGGAAGGGTGCCCACCCGATGCCAAATGTTCTGTCACCTGCTTCATGCGGAGCAGCGGCCTTGTGACAAAGCGGGTCAGGAACGGAATGACCAGAATTGTCAGAAGCACTGAAAAAGCACCGACCGACAGGAAACGGCGTCTCAGTTCTCCGACGGTCTCCCGGATCATTGCCGATGGTGCCAGCATATACACATGGCCGCTGTGCCGGCCTTCAATGGTCAACGGACTGTCTGTGACGATGAATTCGTGATCTCGCCATCCTGATTGGAGCACTCTTCCGGCATGGGAAACCGGTTCTTCATCGGAATGAAGGATTAATTCCAGCAAAGCAGGGGCTACTTCTTCCGATCGCTCCAACACCAGGCCATTCCCGTCAGTAACGACGACAGAAAAGACAGAGGCCGATTCCATCATGATGACATGGTTGAGTGTCAATTCATCAAAATGATCTTCAAGCACATCCCGGTGCGTGTTCCCACGCGCCAACAGCTGACTGATGACTTCATCGGCCCGCTCATCGGCCAAGGAGACATACAGCCCCGCATACAGCAGAAGTTCAATCAGAAGCAAAATACTGAACAGGAGCAGGCCCAACCGGATGGATAGCTTACTGAACATGACGAACCTCTCCCCTTGGCAGATTTTCTTCCTTCATTTTATCCGAGGAAGAAGGAATTACGGTACAGAAACCCGTCATCTTGCTCAATTGTTCATAATATCTGCACAGAACCTGCATGCTAAGTGGGTACCGTATGATTGGTACTATTTTTATCCAAGGAGGCAGATCACATGAACTTATTGAAATGGAAAACGGCCGTTGCCGCAGGGACCCTTGTCCTCCTGCTTGCCGGTTGCCAGTCTGACGACACGGAACCCAAGGAAGATGCCGCCCAGCAGACTGAGCAAACCGACAAAAACACGGAACAGCCGGCTCAGGAAGAAAGCAGCGAAAATGACGGCAGCCAGGACTCGCACGCCATGCACAGCAGTTCCGGAGAAGTGCCGGAAGGCCTGAAGGAAGCCGAAAACCCTACATTCCGCGTCGGCAGCACAGCCATGATGCATGCCGATCATATGCCGGGCATGAATGGTGTCGAAGCAACCATCAGCGGAGCATTTGAAACGACGGCCTATTCGGTCACCTATACCCCGACTGACGGAGGCGAGCCTGTCAAAGACCATAAATGGGTGGTCCACGAAGAACTTGAGAACCCCGGAGAAGCACCGCTTGAGCCGGGGACTGAAGTGACACTTCTCGCAGACCACATGCCGGGTATGAAAGGAGCAACGGCGACGGTCGATTCCGCCGAACAGACGACCGTCTACATGGTCGACTTCATTCCGAGTGACAGCAATGAAGAAGTCAAGAATCATAAGTGGGTGACGGAAGAAGAGCTGTCCGAGGAGTAATGCACGGCAACGATAACGATGCAAAAGACTGCAGAGAACCCGTCTTCCCTGCAGTCTTTTTCCCGAACAGAGCCGGTTTCCGTTTAGCTGAATCTTTGAAACCTTTTTCAACGGTTATCCGTAATGACAAATAAGAAGAGACCAAACAGGAGGAGATCAGCTGATGAACGGACGGGAACAGGACGGGCAAAGACAGAAGAGGAAAAAGGACAAAAGCGACATTGCAGAATTTTTCCTTTGGTTCCCTGAACTGCTTATCTGGCCGTTCAGGCTCCTGTGGGGCATGCTGACGTGGATCGGCCGGTCGTTCGGCCGGCTGTTTGACTGGTGATGAATCAAAAAGGGCAGGCGCATCCGATTGGGTGCACCTGCCCTTTTTACGTCCGAACAATTCGGATTGGGCGCCACCTTTGTGTCAGTATGTTAAACTTGCGAGACACACGAATTGCTAGAAAAAGGGGGAAAGCTGATGTATACCGTCTTTTCAACATTTGATGTTCCCCCGGAAAAATCGGAGGAAGTCATCCGGATCTATCAAAACCGCTCCCGTCTGGTCGACCAGGCCAATGGATTCGTCAATTTTCTGCTATTGCAGAACGACCGTCGTCCCGGCGAACTGACGGTGCAGCTGATATTCGATACAAAAGAGAATTACCTAGACTGGGCACGGAGTGAGGATTTTCGCAGAATCCATGAGCTGGAGAAAAAGTATCCGGATCAGGAACTGGCCTCCATCATTCCGAAGGTGTCCAAATTCAAGGTGGTGGCCAAGTGAACGTCGATATGATCGTTAATCAGGTGACAGAAAAGATCTATGAACTTGAACCGGCCCTCCTGGAACGTTTTGGTGAGCCCGGAAAAGCAAAGTGCCGGGAAGATAACCATCATCACATGAGGCATCTCCAGACCGCCTATAATCTGAACGAGACCAAGGTCTTCACCGATTACGCGGTCTGGCTCGACGGGATCCTCACGAAACACGGCATGAACACAAAGCACCTCATCGATAACTTTGAAATCATCCGGTCTTTGCTTGAAGAAGAAACGAGCGAACAGGCCAAAACTTACCGCCAATACCTCACCACAGCCATCTCAACCCTCAAGGAAGGGGTGAAACATGACACCTATTGAAACGCTCGCTTCCTGTCTGCTGGAAGGCGATCCGGACAAGGCGTGGGCATGTATCGAAAATTATCCCGAAACCTCCAGGCCTGATCTTTATCATCACCTCCTCACACCGGCCATGCGGCATATCGGCCATTTGTGGGAGACCAATAAAATCACGGTTGCAGACGAGCACCTGGCGACCGCGACATGTGACTTCATCCTTTCAAAACTGGCGTTTAGCATCGGGAAGGAACGATCGGGCGGCAAGGCGATGTTCCTTTGCCTTGATGGTGAACAGCACTATCTCGGCCTGAAGATGGTCGACAGTCTGTTCAGGGAGCAAGGCTGGGAAACACGGTATTTCGGACCGAGCCTGCCTTTGGAGTACGCCCTACAGACAGCGGAAAGCTGGAAACCGGACATAATCGGTCTATCCGTCAGCATCGTCTATCACCTGCCAAGGCTCCAACAGTATGTGGAGGCTTTCAGCCAACTGCAGAAAAAACCGGCTATCCTTCTGGGAGGCCGCCTGACAGGCATGTACGACCTCCGTCCGCACTGCACTGAGGATACGGTCATTCTCGGTGATTTGCCGGAAACTGAAAGATGGCTCCAAAATTTTATGACGGGAGGACAGCAGAGTGGAACGACTGAATCTATCCCTTCCCCTCCCGTATTTGAGTGTTAACAGGGACGGAAGAATCGTCAGCTATTCAGCCCTTGCCGATGAATGGTTTGACCTGAGTACAGGACATATTAAATCCCTGGTTGATGAAGAATCGGTCAACAAGCTGGGCCGGATCAGTTCCGGACAGGGACAGGCCCCGGTCAAAATGGAACTGAATATGATCACAAAGGAAAAGCCACTGGCACTATTTGACGTTCATCTTCAGTGGAATCCGGAAAATCGCGCCAGCATGATTTTCCTGCCGAAAGACAGCTCGAATGAAGATCTGATTGAAAAGCTGATGAACATCCAAAACCGCCTGGCTTCTACCGACTTTGAGTTATTGGAGAAAAAAGATGAGCTTGAGCATGTACTGAGACGGATGGATGAACTATCCGGACCGTTCATCCCGCTGTCCGATTCGCTGTGCATGATTCCCCTGTTCGGCGACATCACCGCGGACAAGATCAACACCATCTCCGAAAGTTGCCTGCAGTCTGTCTTCAGGGGAAACTATGAAGTGGTCCTGTTTGACCTCACCGCCGTCGGAGAGGTCCAGACGGATGGCATTGATCAATTCATCCAGCTGGTGAAGACCCTGAACTTCATGACCGGAAATGTCATTAAGCTCATCGGCATCAAGCCAAACCTCGCAAAAGAGCTGAATCACCATCACCTCGACCAATGGGTCCAGTTTAACCATTCATTGAAAGAGGAACTGAGCATTTATTTGCAGCAGTGAAGCCATTTGAAAAAGCAGGAGCACCCGTAATGGATGCTCCTGCTTTTATTCTGTCAGCCCCGCAATACGATTCCCCGCCCTTCCGGCGTTTCCTCGATATCCAATGTCAGAAGGTCCGTATCGCTCAGCTGCGCATCGATCGCCACGCGGATTCCCTTGATCTCCTGCACGACGTCGAACTCCTGCGGTTCGTCGAAAGTGATGGCGAACTGAGGACCGAACTCGCCCGTTTCCACTGTCAGGCGCAAGCCGGCCAAGCCGCGCTCCTTCAGAAACGGTTCCAATAGCTCTTGGGCTTCATCTGTAATTAACATGTGCTTTCGCTCCTCAGTTCAAACAGTTTGTCCTCACGAGTATACCACCGCCGGCACGGAAGCCCTCAATCTCCGCTCCGCTTTTTCCACTCGTATGGTACCTTGGCCCAGTCCCATGACAGGTTGAACAGGGCGGCCAAGATACTTACGGCGGCCACCATCCCCCATTCGACTTCCCGATTAAACACAAACTGCCAGAGAGTCATAAAGGTGAAGAAGAAAAGTCCATACCGCAAGCTATTTTTAAGCATTGCGGATTCCTCCTCAGACATTTTTAAGCATGACCACATGGAATTTATGTTCAATCTCGTATGTCCGGTCTCCAAATAGACGAATAAGATGGGGCTTTATGCCGTCCATAATATTGTTTCGCTCCCCCTCTTCCAGGTGCAGCATCCAGGAAAGCGTCTTGATCCGCTCACACCAGGTTTCCGGAGTGAAGGCCACTGTGTAGTCCTCGTTATACAGCTCTTTCAGTTCTAATCCGTGCGACTGCCATTCGGCGAACCACTCCACCGGGAAGCTGTTGATGGACTGTCCGGATCCTGCCTTTCTTCCGGCAGGCTTAATTCGTCCAGGTATCTCCTTTTTCAGGAGAGCCATCGTCTCTTGCACGACCGGATCGGCACTGACAAATCCGGAATCCATGATCAGAAGATCCCCGTCCGGCTTAAGAATCCTCTTCACTTCTCTCAGGACGGCCTCCCCATCGAACCAATGCCATGCGCGCAGAGCGGTCACGACATCAAAAGACTGTCCGGGGAGGTCCGTATCTTCCGCGTACCGGTTGACGTAGTCGATTTCCACGCCGGATTCCTGGTCGATCATCTTGGCTTCCCTAATCAGTTCAGCTGATGGTTCGACGCCCGTCACCTCCGCCCCGTGTTCCTCAAGCATCCGCGTCAGGACGCCGGTGCCAGACCCGAGGTCCGCGACCGACCGCTCCCGAAATGTCAGCCCCCTCACTTGGAGGTTTTCAATCAGATTTTCCGTCAGGTCATTCCGGTAGAGCGCAAAGCCCTTCGCCACTTTCCCGAAGTCTACTTTCATTCGAATGGCCTCCTTCTATTCCTTGCCGCATGAATAGCATCGTTTATCCTGATCCGCTTCCCCGTATATCCGAAGCTCCTTTTTCTCACCGCACACGTTGCAGACAGCATATATGATCTGCGGAAGAACACCGGCTTCCGCAAGCGGAACCCAACATCGTTTCGTATAGCGATTTGCTCATCCCGTAATCAATAACAACCAGCTTGTCTTGCTATACTTTTCTGGACGATTCAATTCCAATAAAGTTTTCTTCTATGCAGTATGTACGCCAATCCCTGACCGGGACTTCCAGACTCTACCTATACAAGAGCACAAAAAGATGACAAACTTTCAGTGATTTCACGAACTCTTTGCTATATCCTATTCTAACGGCAATAAGGAATTCCTTCAACATTAGTTATTAATGGTAAGAAAGGATTAGAGTATCGATCAGATTAATGACTTCCGTGATAATCTCATGATGCAAACGGTTCATCATTCCCCCGCTTTAAGCGTCCTTAGGCGAGTTCAGCCGAATGCCACAGGATAACGCAAAGAAGGACCTTATACCAGAAAAAGGCCCTCTCTGCCATTGCAGAAAGGGGCCTTTGTCAGTCCGCCAAGAATTTCTTTGCAATTTCCTGATACAGCCTGATGCTTGCGTAGTATTCATCGATTTCCACATACTCATCCGGCTGATGGGCCACTGTCGTATCCCCGGGTCCGAGCACGATGATCGGGAAGTCTTTTTTGGCAAGGGCAAACTGTGCGCTGTCCGTGTATCCGGTCATGCCGCCGAGTTCCTCCGCACCATCCGCTTCCTTCACCACTTCCTGCACGAGCCGGACAAACGGATCGTCCGCTGGCGTCTTTACAGGGTTCTGGTCATTCAGGATCTTAATTTCTGCACGAAGGTCCGGGTACCGCCCTTTTGCCGACTCGATGATCTGCTCGATCTGGCCGATGATCTGCTTGTGGTCCTGGGACGGGACCGTCCGGATGTCGATGTTGGCCGTACATTGGTCCGGGACAACGTTCGTATTGGACCCGCCGCTTATGACGTTGACGCTGAATGTCGGTCCGCCGAGCAGTTCGTCTTCCTCGTAGGAAAATGTAAAGTCTCCGCCAAGAAGGCGGTGAAGAACCTCATTCATATGCATCACGGCATTCGTTCCCTTGTCAGGCATCGATCCATGTGCGGTTTTTCCGTAAGTGACAATCTGCGGCCATAGTGCACCTTTATGGGCAATTTTGATCCGGTTTCGGGTCGGCTCCGCGACGACCAGGGCGTCCAGTTGGTCGGCGTATCCTTCCTGCGTGAGCTGGCGGGCGCCGACCGCTCCGGCTTCTTCCCCGACCGTCGCAAGCAGTACCAGTTCGCCCTTTTCGGGAAGACCCTGCTCTTTCAGGGCGATCATGGCGAGGACACATGCGGCAAGCCCGCTTTTCATGTCACACGCCCCGCGGCCATAGATTTTCCCTTCTGATTCCTCGGCGCCGAACGGATCATATGTCCATTCAATTTCGCCGGGCGGCACCACGTCCATATGTCCCGTCAGCCCGAGCACTGGACCGGCTTCACTACCTTTCAGCCGGGCAATCAGGTTGGCGCGATTTTCGTCATATTCCACGAGTTCGGTCTCGATGCCATGCCGCTCAAATAAAGCCTTCAGCTCTTTTGCGACATCCGTTTCGTTCCCCGGCGGGTTGACAGTATTGATGCGAATCAGCTGTTTCAGAATCTCCTTGGCTTGTTCCTGTTTCAAGTGACCACCTCCAGTTTTTATATCCCCTTTCTACACACTATTATTACAGGGACCGTTTAGGAAGCTGCCACTTGTAATGGACGGACAGCATCCGGAGCAGGACGATCACCACAAGCAGTGCACCGGTCAGCCATGCTCCTTTGACCAGGCCAAGTCCGATCAGAAGACCTCCGAGCGCCGCCCACAGTGCATAAATCTCATCCCTGAAGATCATCGGCTTTCTTCCTGCGAACACATCCCGGATCATCCCGCCCCCTGCCCCGGTCAGGGTCGCCGCGACAATGGCTCCCGCAAGCGATGCACCGGAATAGACGGCCATGAGGGCACCCTGGATGGCAAACGCGGCCAGGCCAATGGCATCGAAAAAGATTCCCCAGCGGTGCCAGTAGCTCATCCACCAGTGTGTCGGAAACAGAAACACCACAAGAATGGCGGTGAAGGCCAGAACAAACAGATTGCTTTGCGTCCAGATGTTTTCAACCGGGATTCCGATCAGGAGGTTTCGGATCGTACCCCCACCGAATGCGGTCGTGAACCCCAGAATCATGACGCCGAAGATATCAAAGTCCTCATCCATCGCGACGATCGCACCACTGACCGCAAAGGCCAAGGTGCCGATGATATTCAGCACGTCCCAAGTCATTTAACAGCACCTTCCTCCCCGTAGACCAAAACAATCTTCATGTCCCTCATTATAGTTGGTAGAACGTGCAATCGGAACAAATCCACCAATCACATCAAATTATTATCAATAATAACGGTTTTGTAGAAGTCTCTTAACGGGAAATATTGTATAATCATGAGGAAATATGCTCATTCCGTTTCTTGGATTTTAATTGGCTGTTTAAATCACAGACGGGCAGAGCGCTTTTCCATGTCTGAAACCCTTCCTTAATGAGGGTTTCGGATAAAATAAAGGGCGCAGAAAAATAGACAAAAACATGCGCCTGACCAATCAAGGGGGAAATATGAAGAAAAAAGTAATGATTTGGACAGGTATCGTCGTCCTCGCGGTCGGGTTGCTGGGCGCAGCGGCATTTGTCTTCAAGGACCGGCTATTTCTTGCCGGGGCATCTGAAGAGCTTGAGGAGCCGGTAATGGTGCAGCCAGCCGCCATGCGAGAGATGGGTGAGAGCATTCTCGTCACAGGGCAAATCATCCCGAGCGATGAGCAAAAAGTGTTCCACGAAGCTGAAAACGGTGAAGTGAAGGAGTTTTTCGCGGAGGAAAACCAGGTTGTCGAAGCGGGCACCCCGCTGTTTTCATATGACGACTCCACAGTGAACAGTGAATACAACAAAGCAGTCCGTACGCGAGATCTCACGAACAGGCGCCTTGCCATTGCGAACGATGAATTGACGGCAGCGCGCAAACTCCGTACGGACATGAAGAAAAACGCCGACGTCACAAAAGAAGAATTAAATGCCGCCTCCAAGGAAATCGTACAACTTGAAATGGATATCGAAGGCATTAAAGATGAAGTCAGCTCTGCACAGCAGACGATTGATGAGCTGGCCATGCAGAAAGAAAAACTGACCGTCAAAAGCAAGATTGCCGGCACCGTCGTGAAGATCAATAAAAATGTGGAACCGTCCGAAAACGGTTCCTCCGAGCCGGTCGTCCACCTCATTTCCAGCGGCCCGTTCAAGGTGGTCGGGTCGATGAGCGAGTTTGATACGGTTAAAGTCAAGCCGGGACAGGCTGTTGTCATCCGGCCAAAAGTGTTTAAAGACCAGACGTGGGATGGAAGCATCGAATCCGTCTCCCAGTTTCCTGAAGGGGACCAGGGAAGCATGGATGAGTTCGGAGGAGGCGGAGGCAATGTGACGATGTATCCGTTTACGGTTGCCATTGCCGGCGACACGAAGGATCTGCGACAGGGATTCCATGTCGCATTGGAAATCAATGTCTCCGACCTTGAACAGAGTGAACAATTGGCCATTCCTCATATGGCGCTGGATATGGATGACGAGGGCAATGAGTTTGTTTATGTCATCAATCATGACAATATCCTTGAAAAGCGCCCGGTGGTGCTTGGTGAAATGAATGACGAGTTCGCCGGCGTGGCAGAAGGCCTGGAACCCGGCGACCTGGTCGTCACCAACCCCTATGTCATCATGGTGAAAAACCTCGAACCCGGCCAGGAGGTTCAGGATTTCGTGAATGCAGACGAAGGCACGGAAGAGCCTGACATGAATGGTGAAACAGAAACGGAAACGGAAGCAGAACCGGCAGATGGCGGGGACGCCCCGGAAGAAACGGAGCCGGAAGCCGACGAGTCGGAGGAGGCCTAACATGATCAGGCTTTCTCAGCTTACAAAAACCTACGGGAGCGGAAGTCTTGCCGTTCCGGTTCTCCGCGGCATTGATCTGGAAATCGGAGACGGCGAATTCGTGGCAATCATGGGACCGTCCGGTTCCGGCAAATCCACGCTGATGAACATCATCGGCTTCCTCGACAAGCAGACCGGCGGCACTTACTCCCTGAACGGCGAAGACGTGAAGCAGGCCAATGAAAAGCAGCTGGCGGGCCTGCGCAACAAACACATCGGCTTTGTGTTCCAGCAGTTCTTCCTGCTCCCCCGCCTGAACGCCCAGAAAAATGTGGAAACGCCTCTGCTTTACGCAGGTATCTCGAAAAAGGAACGTACAGCACGCGCCTTGGGCCTATTGAATAAAGTCGGCCTGAAGGACAGGACCGGACATCTTCCGAGCGAACTGTCGGGCGGCCAGAAACAGCGGGTAGCCATCGCCCGTGCGCTGGTCAACCAGCCCACCGTCATATTGGCAGATGAGCCGACAGGCGCGCTGGACTCAAAGACAGGCGCACAAATCATGGATCTGCTCACCGAGCTGAACCGCGAAGGCAAAACGGTCATCATCGTTACTCATGAAGAAGAAATTGCGGCCTACACAGACCGCATTATCGTCCTGCGTGACGGACTGATCGTGGAAGACAGGAAGGTGACCTCATGAACCTGTGGGAAAGCTTTACCCTCGCCCTGTCCTCCATCTGGAACCATAAAATCCGGTCCATCCTGACGATGCTCGGCATCATCATCGGTGTCAGCGCCGTCATCATCGTTGTGGCGATCGGTGATGGCGCACGGCAACAGATGGCGGACGACCTGTTCAGCACGGACGAGAATGCCATCCCCCTCTACTTTGAACAGACCACGTACGAGGAAAACGGGGAAATGATGTGGGTCGAGCCCCCTGCAGTGACCGGTGAACAGCTTGATGCGGTGAAAGAAGTAGCCGGCGTGAAATATGTTCTCGGCACAAACAGCGGCTGGGGCACGATGAACCATAACGAACACACTGCCGACATGGAAATCATCGGTGTCGACAACCAGTACTTTATCGCCAAAGACCTTACACTATTGGAAGGGCGCCGCCTGAACACCCGGGACAATGACAGTTACTCACGCGTCGCGATGATTGATTCCCTTACAAGGGAGAACATGTTCGCGCCGGATGAAGAAGCGGTCGGGGCGATCATTGACATCAACGACAATCCGTATAAAGTGGTCGGCGTGTACGAGTCCACGCTGCCTCCTGAGTTCCGGCACATGGAGGAATTCTCAAACGGACAGATGCTGATGCCACGCACGCTCATTTCCATGATGTTCGGGAGTCCGGAGATCGATACGATCAACGTGATTGCAGAACAGCCAGACAATCTGACGGAAACAGGCTTTGCCGCTGCCGAGAAGCTGACTGAACTTACCGGCAGCGAAGAAGGCATGTATGTCGCAGAGGACATGTCCGCGTATGTCGAGGAATTCGACAGCTTCTACATGACCATCACCCTGTTTATCAGCAGCATCGCCGGCATCTCGCTTCTTGTCGGCGGCATCGGGGTCATGAACATCATGCTCGTCTCCGTCACGGAGCGCACGAGGGAAATCGGCCTGCGAAAGGCACTCGGCGCAACGCGAGGCCAGATTCTCCGGCAGTTTCTGATCGAATCGGTGACACTGACTTCACTCGGCGGACTGATCGGAATCGGTTTTGCGGCACTCGTAACCGCAGTTCTGGCACTTGTCCTGCCATTTTCTCCGATCATCAACCCGGTCGTCGTCATTATCGGAATCCTCTTCTCTTCGATGATCGGGATTGTGTTCGGCATCCTGCCGGCCAACAAAGCCTCCAAGCTGAGCCCGATTGATGCGTTGAGGTATGAATGATGAGGAAGAGGCAGCGCATCAGATGCGCTGCCTCCTTTTCATGCTTATGATAGCCTTTCTCTTTCACACCGAGGCTACAGGTTATCCACAAGTTGAATGCCCAAATAGATGGCGATCCCCCAAATGATCAGCCCGGAAACCTGATTTAATCGTCTGAGGACACTTCCTCCGGTATCCATCCTTCCGACCATCCGGCCGGCCAGTGCCAAACCGAAAAACCAGATAAATGACACTCCGATGCACGCCGCTGTGAACACAGCGAGCCGGTCCCCTTCGTATGCCAGAGAACTCGGCCCGATGACACCGATCAGGTCCAGGATGGCGTGGGGGTTGAGGAGCGAGACCGAAGCTGCAAAGAGAACCTGCTGCTTGGGCGATAGCGCCTCCCGCCGCCCCTCTCCGTTTCCTGGAGCACTCCGGAAAATCGACCATCCCATATACACCATAAAAAAGAAGCCGACGAGAAAGATCAGGTTCTTGAGCCAGGCGAAGCTGAAGACGATCAGCGAGACCCCCATCACCGCAAGCAGAATCAGCAACATATCACAGATCCCTGCGGTCACCACGGCTGGCAGAGCCCGTGAAAATTTCCGGTGCGTCGCCCCCTGGTTAAAGATAAATACATTTTGTACGCCGAGCGGCAGAATCAGTCCAAAAGCAAGGACGATCCCGTGAATCAAAGCGGCAAGCATTCCATTGTCCCCTATCTCTCTTTTCTTTCTATCTTAACAGAAGAAAACAGGCAGGGACGCGGTGCCCTGCCTGTTTCTAAATCTCACTTATTCTGGAGTTCTTCCCACTCTTCCCGCAGCATCCCCATCCGGATCGAGTCGTAGTACGTCCCGTTCCAGTAGCGGACTTTGCGGATGCGGGCTTCCATTTGGAATCCGAGCTTTTCGCCGGCCCGGATCATGCGCTCGTTGCCGGACCAGGTGGTATACCCCGTCCGGACGAGCGGCATCGCGTTGAACAGATGGTCCCGCCACATTCTAAAGGCGGTCGTGCCGATGCCCCCGTTCCAGTAGGCCGGGTCATAGATGGCGATGCCCATCTCAAGCCACTGGGACGGCTTGTGCTCCCAGTAGTAGCCGACCATGCCGATGATCGTGCCTTCGTGCTCGATCAGCCAGTAGTCCTCCTGGTCGACGAGCTTGTCTTTCTTTTCGTAGAACGCAACCCATGCCATCGGCTCGTGCGGATAGTACGGGGCGTCCCACTTTTTCCATTCCGGGTCTTTGTCCCGGAAGCTGAGTTCCCACATGCGGCGGAGATCCGCCTCTTTGGCCGGGCGGATCGTCGTGCCGTTTTCAGTGTATGTCAAATGATTCGTCCCTTTCTTACAGGTACTTCTCGAACCATTCCGTGATCTGATCCAGACGCTCGATGCGCAGGTTCGGCTTGCCGGTGCGCGACAGGTTGTGGTCGGCTTCCGGGAAGCGGACGAAGACCGTCTCCTTGCCCATATGCTTCAGTGTGATGAATAGCTGTTCCGCCTGCTCGATCGGGCAACGGAAGTCCTTCTCGCTGTGGAGGATGAGGAGAGGCGTGTTGACGTTGGCCGCATATTTGAGCGGCGAGATGTCCCAGAGCCCTTCCACGTCATCCATGACTGCGCCGTGCTGCCATTCGCTGAAGTAGTAGCCGATGTCGGATACCCCGAAGAAGCTGATCCAGTTCGAGATCGAGCGCTGGGTGACGGCCGCCTTGAAGCGGTCGGTGTGGCCGACAATCCAGTTTGTCATGAAGCCGCCGTAACTGCCGCCCGTGACGCCAAGGCGCTCGGTGTCGATCCAGTCGTTGTTTTCGATTGCATAATCGACGCCCGCCATGATGTCCTGATAGTCGCCGTTTCCGTAGTCGCGGCGCACCGCGTCGACGAATTCCTGGCTGTAGCCGTGGCTGCCGCGCGGGTTCACGAACAGCACACCGTATCCTTTGGAAGCGAGCACCTGGAATTCGTGGAAGAACGTGTTGGCATACATCGTGTGCGGCCCGCCGTGGATTTCCGTGATGAGCGGGTACTTCTTCCCTTCCTCAAATCCGGCCGGCTTCATGATCCAGCCGTGTACGTCCCAGTCCTTAGGACCTTTGAAGACGATTGGCTCCGGCTTGGCTATTTCATGTTCCTCGATGAATTTCTGGTTGAATGAAGTCAGTGCCTTGCGTTCACCGGTCATGATTTCCTGGGCATACAGCTCGCCCGGGTGGACCGGATTACTTGCCGTGAGGAGCGCAGTCTTGCCGTCTTTTGTCACGTCATAGCCATAGACATGCTCGTTTTCTGGTGTGGCCGGATACAGTTCCCCTTCAAGCGTCGCGTAATAGAGGCGGACATCGCCCATCACGGACACCTGGAAGTAAAGTGCATCGTTCCCCGCCCATACAGCCGCAGGAGTTTCAGTACCTTGTTGGAAATCTGCCGCAACAAGGTCGCCGACCGGCGCGTCGAGCGATTCCGTCAGGACAGTGAGAGAACCGGCTGTCACATCATATACATAAACATCCGTGTGTGTCGCATTCTCGAGCCTGCGGTCCGCGCCGATAAAGGCAATCTTCTTGCCGTCCGGCGAGAAAGTCGCACCGCCGTAGTAGCCGTCCTGATCGATGATCGTAGTCTCTTCCTTCGTTTCCGCATCGGTCAGATACAGCGCGCCCCGGAACTCGAAGTCCTGGTTTTCAGCGCGGTTAACGCTGAAGACGACCTTCTTGCCGTCAGGGGACACCGTGTTCAGGCCGTATTGATGATCGCCTTCCGTAAACTGCGTCACATCTCCCGATTCCAGGTCCACGACACCGATCTGGCGGAACATGTCCTGAGGAAGGAGTCCGAGCCCGTCCGCCTTATACTTCATCTTCTCGATGACGACCGGCTCAGGGTTCTTGTCCTTTTTCTCCTCTTCCTTGTCCGTGAACGACTTGTCTTTTTTGACCGCTCCGTTCACCCATACTTTCTTGCCGCATGGCGACCAGGCAAATGCCGATACCCCGTTCGCAAAGTCGGTCACCCGCTCCGCCTCTCCGCCTGCAGCGCTCAGCACGTAAAGCTGGTTCTTGCCGTCACGGTCGGACAGGAAAGCGATCTTGCTGCCATCCGCGGACCACGCCGGACTGCTCACCCGATTCTTGCCGTACGTCCACTGCGTCACGTCTCCGGATGCCAGATCCGCATGGAACAGATTCGAAATGTACTTGTTTTCTTCCTTGTCCATATGCGTCCGCACAAATACCGCTCTGTCGCTCGTCGGCGCCAGATTTGGATTCGCCACGGAATACAGTTCAAATAGCGATTCAGCCGAAATGTTCTTCTTGCTCATCAGTAACTCCCCCTTTAACAAAACCTACTGATAAGTCTAAACTATTTCGACTTGCGGAACAATATTCTTCTTTTATTAAGGCTTGATCCGGAGTGCGGGCGAAACGTTGACATAGTTCATTGAGACGTTAACATACTGGCGTGAGACGTTAACATACTGCAGTTAAACGTTCACGTTCCGCGTTTCCGCTTAACGACAATCATCAGAATCGCCGTGTAGATCATGGCAAACGGGATGGCCCAGATTGCCAGCTGCAGCAACTCGGAGCCTGCCGGATAAAAGAAATAGATCAGCATCCATGCAGCGGATACGATCAAGATCGTTTCTTCAAGATACTTCAAGACAGCACCCCCCTATCAGATATGCAACCAGGAACCATTCGTCACTTTCAGCACCGCTTTCGTCACTTTCACGGTCACTTGCGTCACTTTCGCGGCCCGATTCAACCCCGGCACATACAAAAGGCCCGCAAAAGGCGGGCTTGACCAACTATTACTTACTATTGACCGCCATGTCCTTCAGCGAACGCCGGAGGATTTTACCGGTGGTGTTTTTCGGCAGTTCGTCGAGGAATTCGATGGATGCCGGGATTTTGTATTTCGCGAGTTTTTCTGCGCTGAAGGCTTTCAGATCGTGTTCCGTCAGGGCGGACCCGTCCTTCTTCACGACATAGGCCTGAATCGCTTCGCCATAGTTGGAGTCCGGCACGCCGACAACCGCGGCTTCAACCACGTCCGGGTGCGTATAGAGCACTTCTTCCACTTCGCGCGGGTAGACGTTGTAGCCGCCGACAATGACGAGATCTTTTTTGCGGTCAACGATGTAGAAGTAGCCGTTCTCGTCGCGACGGGCAAGGTCGCCCGTGTAGAGCCAGCCGTCACGGAGCGCGACCGCCGTCTCTTCCGGCATCTTATAGTAGCCTTTCATGACGTTCGGACCGCGGACGACGAGTTCGCCGACTTCCCCATCCGGCACTTCTTCCCCATATTCGTTAACGACTTTGTTCTCCACATTGATGATGTTCGTGCCAATCGAGCCTGGTACCCGATCGCGGTCGAGCGGATTGAAACAGGTGACCGGGGATGCCTCGCTCAGGCCGTAGCCCTCAGAGATGCGGACATTGAACTTATCCTCAAAGTTGTGGAGCAGTGCGACAGGAAGTGACGATCCGCCGGAAATCGCACGATTGATCGACTTGAAATCTTCCGGGTTCCCTTCCGGATACTGATAGAGGAAGTTGTACATCGTCGGAACGCCGGCGAAAATCGTTGCCTCTTTCTCACGGATGACACGGAATACGTCAGCCGGGCTGAACTTCGGAACGAGCAGCACCTGAGCGCCCCGCAGCAGAGGGGCATTCACCACGACTGTCAGCGCGAACACGTGGAACACCGGAAGTGTCGCGACGACGCGGTCATCCGGGCTGAACTGCAGGTAGTCCGCGACATCACGGGCATTGCAATACAGGTTTTTGTGTGTAAGCATCGCGCCCTTAGGATGCCCGGTTGTTCCGGACGTATAGAGGATGACAGCTGTATCGTCGTCATCCACTTCCACCGCTTCCGCAGGGACGTCGCCAGAAGCAACCACTTTTGTAAACGGTTTCACTTTTCCATGCACATCTTTAGGAAGTGAAGCGATTTTTTCTTCTGTCCCGGGCTCTGTTTCGCAGATCACATAGCTTTCAACCGCCGGGAACGCGGCAGAGGCCTGCTGGATCAGCGGCAACAGCTTGTCCAGTGCGATGACCGCCTTGGCGTCACTGTTGTGGACGATGAACGCGATCTCCTCAGGTGAGTAGATCGGGTTGACCGGCACCGCTGTCGCCCCGATTCGCATCGTAGCATACAGCGAAACGAGGAAGTGCGGTGTGTTGCCAAGCAAGAAGACGACATGGTCCCCCTTGCCGATGCCGCTTTTCTGAAGGCCGGCCGCCAGAAGCCCGACCGTCTGGTCAAACTCTGCGTAAGTCGTGTCTTTCCCCATGAAATGATAGGCAATCTTCTGCGGTTCCTCAAGCGCCGTCTGATGCACGCGCTTCACAAGATTCATAGCCATCCCCCTTGTTTGAATTGAATGAATAGTCATTCACTATCCCCAGTGACTATTATAGAGCAATAATATAGAGCAGACAACCTGTAGTCAGGAAATTTAACATAGCCCTTTCTTCCCGGATGTTGTACTGCTTCCACACAAAAAAAGGACCGCTCAAGCCGGTCCTTTCACATGCGCCAGATAACGCCAGCGGATCAGATAGAAATACAGCAGCTGGATCACCGTGAAGCCGACGAGGACGAGGGCCATCTCGTTCAGGATCGAGATGTCGGCGAATTCCTTCCAGATCGCCTGAAGGGAGATGAAGGCGAATGTGCTGTGGAGCATCGCGATTCCCCAAGGCAGGAAGAATTGCGGGATCAGCTGGCGGTTGACGATCTTGATGAACTCACGCTCTGTCATGCCGAGCCGCTTCAGGACGGCCGCCTGGCGCCTGTCGCGGTCAAGCATCGTGTAAAGCTTAAAGTAGATAAAGCTGCCCGCGGCAAGCAGGAAGACCATGGCGACCAGCAGGCCGGTCAGCAGCAGCAAGTGGAATGTCGACCGGATAATCGAATAGTCGAGCCCCGGGTTCTTAAAGTAGAACGGCAGAGCCTCTCCTTTTTGAATTTCGGACATGACCATCGACTGCTCGATCGAGAGCCCGATGCCGACGGTCCCCTCCCAATCCGGCACATCGAATGCATGGATGCGGAGGAGGTTCTCCTGCTGGGCGGATGCGACTTTAACGAAGTCGGTTTCGCTGACAACGACCGAATTTGTCCCGAGGCTGTAGGCCGGCAGCAGAAGGCCCCCGACTACGCCTTTCACATGGACTTCCACTCCGCTTTCCTCCAGCACCGTCTGGATATCCGCATCCTGCAGCCTGGGGGCGGCTTCCGTTGAATAAGGAAGGAAGATGGCCTCACCAGGACTCAAGCGTACCGATCCCGCGCCAAGCGCTTCCGCGAGCCGGTTGACCTCGCCCTCACGAAGGATATTGATTGGCTGCCCCGAGAAGGAGGATTCTTCCCTGGCGACGGTGAGCGGCACGTGGGTGTACTCGAGACCCGCGTTTTCCAGTTCTTGCATCAGCCCGGTCACATGCTCATATTCATGCGGGTTGCCCTGGAAGCTTTCGTAGACGAGGCCTAGCGGGTTCAGTGCCCGGTATTGTGCCGTATAGGTGGCAAGGCTTGCAAGCGTCCCGACCGACAGGAACGCGACGGTCGAGACAATCGCGACGATAAAGAACATATTCGCGTTGTCCCGGAGTTTCGCCGCGGTCTCGGCAAGCGACACGAGCCGCGCCCGCTTCCAGTACAGGCTTTTCTGGTCCCTGAACAGGTCGAGCAAGTACAGGATCGAGTGCGAGAAGAAATAATACGTCCCGAGCGTGGCCGCTGGCGGGAGCAGCACCGAGAGATACAGGACATTCACCCGCCCGGCAAGCAGCGCCGCCCCGTAGGATGACAGCAGCAACAGAATGCCGGCCGCCGCCCTGCCAGGTGAATAACCGAACGGATCCGCCTCCCCGCCGATCCCCTTCCTGAATTCCGAGATGTCCCGGTTGGCGACAATGTAGGCGGATAGCAGACCGATCATGAGGAACAGGCTAAAAAAAGCGCCCGCTGTCATCAGGAACGGTTCCCAGGAAACATACAGCGGCAAAGCAGGAAGCTGGAGCAATTCGCGGACAATCATGAAAAAGTACTTCGAGAACGCGAACCCGAGCACGATGCCGCTCGCGGTTGATGCGGCACCAAGAAGCAGCATCTCAAGAAGCAGCAGCTTCCCGAGCTGCCGGCGCTCCATGCCGATCTGAAGGAGCACTGCAAATTCACCCGAGCGCGCCTGCATAAACGCACGCATCGAATAAAACAGGAAAAACAGCATGAACACATACAGGATAATGTCCGCCGTGGTCATCCCGATCAGCGTGATGCCGGTGATGAACCGTTCCCCGATGCCCGGATGGAACATGAGCATCGAATAAAGGAAAAACACCATGACTGAAAACACGCTCGCCAGGAAGAACGCTGCGTAGACACGGCGGTTCCGGACGACGTTACGGTAGGCGAACTGACGAAAGGTCATCGACGTTGCCCCCCAGAAGCGACAGCATGTTCAGAATGCGCTGGAAGAACGTCCTTCGGCGGTCGTCCTTGTGGATTTCATTGTAGTAAGCGCCGTCCTTGATGAAGAGCACCCTGTCACAGTAGCTGGCAGCGATCGGATCATGGGTCACCATGATGAACGTCGTCCGGTTTTCGCGGTTGATCGTCCCGAGCAGGTCCAGCACTTCGCGCGCTGCGTTCGAGTCCAGATTCCCCGTCGGCTCGTCTGCAAGGACGATTGACGGCCGGTGGACGAGCGCACGCGCAATCGCAACACGCTGCTCCTGTCCGCCCGAAATCTCATCCGGCCGTTTGTGAAGGATGCCTTCCAATCCGAGGCGTGCGGTGACCGCCTTGACCCGCGCGTCCATCTCCGCGACGGGCAGCAGGTCAAGCGTCAGCGGAAGGACGATGTTTTCCTCGACCGTCAGCATCCGCAGCAGGTTAAAGTCCTGGAAGACGAAACCGAGCTCGCGGCGGCGGAATCGGGCCAGGTCATCCGGCCGGAGCTCCGACGGATCGGTCCCTTTGATGAGCACTCTTCCCGATGTCGGCATGTCAATGCCGGAGATCAGATTCAGAAGCGTCGTTTTGCCGCTTCCGGATGGTCCCATGACGGCAAGGAATTCTCCTTCCTCCACGTCGAAGCTGAGCCGGTCAAGCGCCCGGTGAGTCACTTTTCCCTCATAGATCTTGATGACGTCTTCAATGCTGACGATCGGCATGCGCCTCTTCCTTTCCTTCTTCCTTCTTCTCCCTGAAGAGGACGGATACCGCCGTCCCATTCCCGGGTTCCGACTCGATCTCCAGGCCGTGGCCGAGCTGGTCGCACACTTCCTTTGCGATGAACAGCCCCATCCCTGTCGACTCACCTGTCAGCCTTCCGTTTTCTCCGGTAAAGAACGCATGGGTGACTCGCTTCAGGTCAGAAGCCGGAATTCCGATTCCCTCGTCCCTGACGGTCAGCCGGATTCCGTCCTCTGTCCTGTCCGCGCTAAAGTACACATGTTTCCCTTCACCCTGCGTGTACTTCACGGCATTCGTGATGAACTGGGCAATGATCGTCTTCATCCATTTCGGATCCGTCGTGACGGTGAGTCCCTCTTCG
Organism: Bhargavaea sp. CC-171006; assembly: GCF_009761675.1. Classification (GTDB taxonomy): domain Bacteria; phylum Bacillota; class Bacilli; order Bacillales_A; family Planococcaceae; genus Bhargavaea; species Bhargavaea changchunensis. The sequence goes on along the minus strand of NZ_QUZH01000006.1, from coordinate 13,084 downwards.
ATCGAGGAAGACGGGTAGACCCGGTTTGTGATGAACAGCTTTTTATGCTCCGAAATCACTTCGCGGACAAGCGAGGCAAGGTCCGCACGGGCAATCTGCATGTCCCGCTCGAAGGTACCGAGCCGTGCATTTAACAGGACGGTCTCAAGGCCGCGCCGGATCCGGTCGGCCTCTTCACCGATCGCTTCCCGGTCCACTTCCTCTTCCTGCAGCAGCAGTGAGATGACCGACAGCGGCGTCTTCATCTGGTGCACCCACTGATTCATGAACGTCTCATGACGTTCATTTTCCGAGCGCAGCGCCTGCACTTCCCTCTGGTAAATGCCGTACACTTCATGGCCGAAACGCTCGGCCTCCGAAGTTTCCGGGGATTTCGAGGTCCGAATGAGGAGGTCCTCCATTTTGGCCGGTTGCTTCAGGATCCGGTTGTAGTATGTCCTTCGCCCGATAAAGCGGGCAGTCAGAAAAAGCGTTGTCAGGATGATGACCATGACGACCGAGTAAACAGCGGTATCCACGTTCCGGAAACCGTCCAGCCAATACAGCGACAGGATGAAAACAGTCAGCAGCGCATGAAACACGAGATAGGCCGAATGCTCCCGGAGAAACAGGCGGAGTGCCTTCATGCTTCCCCCGGCGCGGCGTTAAACCGGTAGCCCGCCCCGCGAACTGTCTCAATCTGTGATTGGATGCCGTAGTCGGCAAGCTTTTTTCGCACACGGGTCATATTGACGTTCAGCGTGTTTTCGTCGACGAACGCCTGGTCATCCCACAGTTCCTCAAGGAACCTCTCACGCGATACAACCTTCGGCGATTCGGACAGGAGGAGCTCCAGGATGACGCACTCTTTTTTCTGGAGCGGGATCTCCTGTCCGTGCGCATGCAGTTCCATCCGCTCCGGATACAGCTCCAGCCGGCCGAGGCGGACAGTTCGCTCTTCCATTTTTGGCGCATATTCGCCGAATGACCGGCGCAGATGGCTTCTGATCTTCGCCAGGACGATTTCGTAGTTGAACGGTTTCGTGATAAAGTCGTCCCCGCCGTTTTCCAGCGCAAACACCTGGTCCATCTCGCCGGAACGGGCGGAGATGAACAGGATCGGAACGGTCGTCCGCTGCCGCAGCTGGCGGCACCAATAATAGCCGTCATAGGACGGCAGGTTGATATCAAGCAGGATCAAATGCGGGGAGAACTCGGCCTCCGCCTCCAAGATCCGGTCGAAGTCATCGGCTGTCTTAACGTTGTAATGATATTTCCTTAGCGTCTCGGCAAGGAGCGAGGCGATTTTTCGGTCGTCTTCAATGATGAGGATCCGGTGTTGTTCCACGTTCAGTCCCTCTTTTCCATTTCCGGTTCCAGCCGGATTACTCAGGCCGGAATCCGTGTTTTCACTGCTTTTATGATAGCAGAAAAGGGACCCGGCGTCTGTCGGGTCCCCTTTGTATGGTCTTCCATTAATCAGTAAATCAGGTCGATGAACTCTTGTTTCGTGATGCCGCCGAGCAGCTTCTCGATATCGATGCCCTCGATCGCCTTCTCGATGCCTTCCGTGCTGTACTGCACACCTTTAAGGGCCTCTTCAATCTCGGCCACTTCGCCGACGCCGAAGAAGTCACCAAAGATCGCCGCATCCTCGATCTTGCCTTTGTTCACATCCAGCTTCACATCAATGCCGCCGACCGGGAAGCGTTTCGAGTGGGACATGTTGAACTTGGGTGATTTGCCGTAGTTCCAGTCCCAGTTGCCGTAACGCTTCTCGGACAGCTTTTTGATGTTCTCCCAATCGTCTTCCGTGAGTTCGATGTACTCGATCTTGTCCTTGCCGCCGAAGACCTGCTCGAGGATGTACTGGCGGAACTCTTCAACCGTCATGGGCTCCTCGAGGAACTCGGAGATGTTCGCGACGCGGGACCGGATCGATTTGATGCCCTTGGACTCGATTTTGTCTTTTTTGACCTTCAGGGCGTTCACGACTTCGCCGATGTCCGTATCGAACATGAGCGTGCCGTGGCTGTACATGCGGCCCTGAGTCGAGAACTGGGCGTTACCCGAGATCTTACGGCCTTCGACGAGCAGGTCATTGCGCCCCTGTAGCTCGGCCTTGACGCCGAGGTTGTTGAGCGCGTCGACGACCGGCTGCGTAAACTTCCTGAAGTTGCGGAAGCTCTCGCCATCATCTTTCGTGATGAAGCTGTAGTTCAGGTTGCCGAGGTCGTGGTACACCGCTCCGCCGCCGGAAAGCCGGCGGACGACCTTGATGCCGTTTTTATCCACGTAGCCGGCATCGATCTCCTCGATGGTGTTCTGGTTGCGGCCGACGATGATGGACGGGCCGTTAATGTAGAACAGCAGATAAGAATCCTTATCCGTATCGAATGTATTCAGGATGTATTCCTCGATCGCGAGGTTGATGTACGGGTCGTGGATGCCCTTGTTGTCAATGAATTTCAATGGTTCGACCTCCTGTCATTTTGCTTCATTCAGTTTATCACACACCCCCAAAACGCTCCCGCGATTAGGCTGTCCGAAAGTGTCCGAAACCAATATGAAAAAATATTTATAAAATTAGGTGAAAACCATTGACACCCAAACCACTGTTATAATACACTGTGTACAACAACAGAAGTTGTATAACAAAACTTCATCGAGAGGAGAATGCGGAATGATGGAAAGTGTCGTTGAATTCTTCAAGAACCTGCCTCCGAAAATGTGTGCTGACTGTGGTGAAAAAATCGAGGAGCAACACGAGTGCTACAGCAATAAGTGCGACAAATGCAACTGCAAATAACAACAGCCAACCGACCTTAACGGCGCCCCGGATCTTCTGTCCGGGGCGTTTTTCTTCTGTTTCAAAACAGTTATGAAAGCGCTTTTATAGTACAGATAGATTTATTTTGTATCAGTACAGTTTGTCCCATAGAAAACGGATGAAACAGAGTAAATCGGAGATGAGGCAGTAAATCGTCCGATAAAACGGAAAGTAAGCTTTTACCGCTTTTTCTGTATCCGTTCCATTGAATGAAACCAATCATTCTGTCATTACGTATCCCAGACATACAAGACACGAATGGGAGGAACCACAGTGAAGCCGATCACCAAGAAACGATTTAGGGCCTACCTGATTGACCTGGCCGTATCAACCGCCGCAACTGCAGGCGTCGAATACCTGTTACGGAAGAAAATCAAAAGCGAGGCCTTCCATGCGCTCGTCACCCCGACCGCCGTCATGTGGGCCCTGGAATACGCACAGCTCCGGAACAGCGGCCGGACCATCGGCTACAAGACGATGGGACTGGCCCTTGAAAACGTGGACGGAACCGAACCGACGCCCTGCCAGATCGTCAAGCGAATGGCCTATCGGGACACCATCAGCACATTCCAGTACCTGAAAGACCGGGATGCCTTCGAGGCACAGGACGGGGCGCTGTTCCCTCACGACCGGATTTCAGGGACGGTTGTGAAGGAACAGTGATATAAACTTTCATGGCGTTTTCAGCATCTTAATTAACGAATAAGAAACACTTTGGCAATCGTATAATCAAAGTGTGTTTGACTTTCGAATAGGGGATGGGGATGTTTTCAGCTGACAAGAAATTCACATTATCATTAATAGCCCTACTCTTTTTTCTCGGTATCATCTTCATTTCATATAGTATCTGGGTTGGAGTGGCCGGCATCATTGCCATTTTACTCATGATCCATCTTACAATTGGGTCTCATCGGTTTGTCATTTCAATCTTTATCGCGTTTCTGATCAGTTTTTTCCTATATCAACTAACGAATTCATTCATATATGATTTTGATATATCAAAAGAGGTAAAGGTGCTGGTTAATAGAGGACTACTTCTTATGATTTTTTTAGGCATAAGTATCGTTAACCTATATCTAAATAAGAAAATCACCTTTTTCAATCACAAACCTAAATGGAGTCAATCCATTTCTATGCCATTCCATACAGTTAAACTTTCCCGCTTTATGCTAATTGGGTTAATCGTATCCGTAATAGCCTTTCTCCCTTTTCTTCTTCAACAAGACTCTGCTTTTATTAAATCCATATTATTATTTGCTATCCTCTTCTCGATCATCAACGCCTCACTTGAAGAAATGATTTGGCGAGGCATCATGCTAACCAATTTAATGGAGCACATTTCTGTTATAAATGCCTTAATCATTACAAGCATCGGCTTTGGTTTATTACACGTTATTGTAGGGATTCCATTCATCGTTAGTTTATTATTTTCTTTCGGTGGATTGTTTTACGGTATGGTCGTAATAAAATCAAACAGCATCTTTCCGGCAATCGCACTTCATTTTGTTGTGAATATGGGGATGGTCTTAAGTGGTTTCATACTTTGACCTTTTGACACAGTAAAAGCTCTTGTGCTTTCGTCAGGCCATTGTTTATAAAAATCAAAGGAGCCATCCTGAAGTGATGGCTCCTTTGATTTGTTCACTGCCGACGCAGCGTTGCCCCCCCTTCCTAATTAGAATCATCGGAGGCCGATCCTTTAATCCTGCATTCTACATAATTGCGCTCCATTTGAATGAATAGAGCGCAAACATTAAAAAATTGTTTGAATCACGACTTTTGATTCCTTAAAGAGATCTTTCAACTTTTTTCCATTAACTTCTATAAAATTCAATGCATCATCATCATCTTTATAAATTTGGCTTAATTGTGTTTTTCCGTTCCATAAGGCCCTACCTTCAATAGATTTTGAGATAAAGTACTCCTGTCCTTGATAAAGAAATTCAATTTCACGACCATGTTTAATATGGGCCAGAAGTTCGTTGTAACGGGAATGGTCAGAGGAATTTTTATTATCCATAGAAGACTCTCCTAACGTCAGGGCCTGAAGCCGATGTCATTCCTGACCATACTTTAAACAACTGGAAACAAGCATCAAAACAAAATGTACAGCTCTCCTGATGGTTGTTAAACTCTGATAAATCTCGGCTCGTATTCGGACAAGACTTCAAAGACCTGATCGCCGTTCATGTACAGATGATGCTCCAGTTTCGGGTACGTCTTTCTGTTGATGAGCGGATTGTGATCGAACCATTTCAGGTACTCCGAGTTCAGGACTTTATAGAAATACAGCGAACTCTCGTCTTTTACGGTGGATAGATCCATTTCCTTGCTGAGCAAATCAAACCTGCCATATTCAGTTGAAAACCGATAAGACCAAACGTAATACTCGACAGGCGAAACGGGCTGGTCGTAAATGACTTCGACTTTCGTGTCTGCCAAGTCACTGAACGAGAGTTTCAGGTAATCAAAATGGGTGAGGACTTCAAAAAAACCCAAGTCCCCTAGACTTCTTCCTTTCAAATAAGTGACGGGCTGCCAGGCCTGCAAAATCTCAATAATAGTCCCACCTTTCGATGAATCGTTTGGTATAGCATTCTGGTCCCATACAGAATTTCCCTTTAAATTAAAACTAATAGGAGCCGTCATCTAAGATGACGGCTCCCCGTTATTTCATTTACTGCTCCGATTTCCCGACGCAGCGTTCGCATTCGTGATGGAGGGACTCGACTTTCTCAACGATTTCACAACCGCACTCGACACAGATCTTCCGGGACTTTTCGATCTTCTGCTGGTTTTTCATCATTTAGATCTCCTCCTTATGGGTTTGGGGTTATGCCAGCCGGCCGTATCCCGGCACGGTCAGGAATTCTTCAAAGTCGTCGTTTTCCGTGAGTTCCTTGAACAGGTCGGCGGCTTCCTGGAAACGTCCTTCTGTGAACCGTTCCGCGCCTTCCGACTTTCGGATTTTCCACAGTTCCTCTTGAAGCAGCTGCCGGAATAGGCTTTCTGTGATTTCCCTGCCGTCATCGAGACGTGCCTCCGGGTGGCGGATCCATTGCCAGATCTGCGAGCGGGAGATTTCAGCCGTCGCGGCGTCTTCCATCAGGTTGTTGATCGGGACCGCCCCGCTGCCGCAAAGCCAGGCTGCGATATAGCGGATGCCGACGTTGATGTTCGTCCGGATGCCGCCTTCCGTGATGGTCCCGTCCGGTACTTGAAGCAGATCCCGGCCGGTCACTTGGACGTCTTCCCGCTTCCGGTCCACCTGATTCTGTTCGTCGCCGATGACGGCATTGAACTCCTTCATCGCGACCGGGACGAGGCCGGGATGCGCGACCCAAGTGCCGTCATGGCCGTCGGACGCCTCGCGCCGTTTGTCTTCGGCGACTTTGTTGAAAGCATCTGCGTTGGCTTCTTCATCGCCCTTGACAGGGATCTGGGCCGCCATGCCGCCGATCGCCATCGCGCCGCGCTTATGGCACGTCTTGATGCACAGTTGGGTGTAGGCCCTCATAAACGGCGCTGTCATCGTGACCTGGCCGCGGTCCGGAAGCAGCACACCGTCCTGGTTCCGGAACCGCTTCAGGAAGCTGAAGATATAGTCCCAGCGTCCGCAGTTGAGCCCTGCCGCGTGGTCACGCAGTTCATAGAGGATTTCATCCATTTCGAATGCGGCGAGGATCGTCTCGATCAGGACAGTGGCCCGGATCGTGCCATGAGGGATGGCGAGTCGCTCCTGTGCATAGGTGAAGACATCATTCCAGAGGCGTGCCTCCAGGTGGCTTTCCACCTTCGGAAGGTAGAAATACGGCCCCGTTCCGCGGGCGATCTGTTCTTTCGCGTTGTGATAGAAGAAGAGCCCGAAGTCGAACAAGCTGCCGGACACCGGCTCCCCGCCGACCGTGACATGGCGCTCTTCCAGATGCCACCCGCGCGGTCGGACAATCAGGACCGCCGTCTCGTCGTTCAGTTTATATTCCTTGCCGTCGGACGGACGGGTGTAGGAAATCGTCCGCCGTACGGCATCATGCATATTCTTCTGGCCCTCGATCATGTTTTCCCATGTCGGGGAGGTGGCGTCCTCGAAGCAAGCCATAAAGGTCTTCGCACCGGAGTTCAGCGCGTTGATGACCATCTTCCTCTCGACCGGACCGGTGATTTCCACCCGGCGGTCCTTCAGGTCGTCAGGGATCGGGGCGACTTCCCAATCACCCTCCCTGATCTGTTCCGTCTCTGGAAGAAAGTCCGGTTGCTCCCCCGCATCAAACCTTGCCTGGCGCTCCATCCGCTTTTCCAGCAATTCAAGCCGCCGGTTGTTGAACCGCTCATGCAGTTCGCCGATAAAGCGGAGTACGTCTTCGGTCAGAATCGTATCCGAGGACGGCGTCCGGCCGCCCGTGACATTGACTTGCCGCTCCCTTGCCGTTTCGTTTGTCGTCATGTACACCCGCTCCTTCCCTTATGCGAACTGCGCGGTTTCCGTGGACCCTGCCATCGCGGTTGTCGACGACTGGCCGCCGGAAATGACCTGCGCGACTTCGTCGAAGTAACCGGTGCCGACTTCGCGCTGGTGGCGTGTCGCCGTGTAGCCTTTTTCCTCGCTGGCAAACTCGGCCTGCTGGAGACGGGAGTAGGCTGCCATGCCTTCATCCTTGTACGCATTTGCCAGTTCGAACATGCTGTGGTTCAGCGAGTGGAAACCGGCGAGCGTGACGAACTGGAACTTGTAGCCCATCTTCGCGATTTCGCGCTGGTACTCGGCAATCGTTTCCTTGTCGAGGTTCGCTTCCCAGTTGAATGATGGCGAGCAGTTGTACGCGAGCATCTTACCCGGGAACTTCTCATGGATTGCATCGGCGAACTTTTTCGCTTCTTCAAGAGACGGCTTGGATGTCTCGCACCAGATCAGGTCGGCATACTGCGCGTAGGCGAGGCCGCGTGCAATCGCCTGGTCGATGCCGGCACGTGTGCGGTAGAAGCCTTCCGGCGTGCGCTCTCCTTTGATGAACTCGTGGTCCGCAGGGTCGATGTCGCTTGTGATCAGGTCGGCCGCATCCGCATCGGTGCGGGCGATGATGATGGTCGGGACGCCCATGACGTCTGCCGCCAGACGGGCAGAGATCAGGTTTTTGACTGCGTTCTGCGTCGGGAGAAGGACCTTGCCGCCGAGGTGTCCGCATTTCTTCTCGGACGCGAGCTGGTCCTCGAAGTGGACGCCGGCAGCTCCAGATTCAATCATGCCTTTCATCAGTTCAAAGACGTTGAGCGGTCCGCCGAATCCGGCTTCCGCGTCCGCGACGATCGGCGCGAACCAGTCAAATCCTTCACGGCCTTCCGCGCGGTCGATCTGGTCTGCGCGTTGGAGCGCCTGATTGATGCGCTTGACGACATGCGGCACGCTGTTTGCCGGGTAAAGGCTCTGGTCAGGGTACATATGGCCGGAGATGTTCGCGTCAGCTGCGACCTGCCAGCCGCTCAGGTAGATGGCCTGCAGTCCTGCTTTGACCTGCTGCATCGCCTGGTTCCCGGTGAGTGCGCCGAGTGCGTTGATGAACGGTTGTTCCTGAAGGGATTTCCAGAGCCGTGCCGCTCCGCGCTTTGCGAGCGTATGTTCAATCTGGACGGAGCCGCGGAGGCGGTACACATCTTCCGCCGTGTAAGGCCGTGTGATTCCGTTCCACCGCTCATCCTGCCATCCCATTTCAATCTGTTCGATTTCCGCCTGTTTTGTAGTCATCCGATACACACCTTTCAGAGGGTTTTATTAACGCTGTTATAAAATAGTTCTTTTTGACTGTTTCATAACAGCTGTCTTTGTTGTAACTTACTATATAACAGAATCGTCTTTTTTGTCTGGGTTTTCGGACAAAAGAGGGAAATTCTTTGATGAACATGGGCGGTTCGCCGATGAATGGAGGAGATCAGATGAAAAACGGTGTGTTAGAACAGTTGGCGCAATTTGCTTGTGAGTGGATTCCGGAAAAGGCGGCATTTGCCGTGGCGGCAGACGGCCATTACATTCATCTGGACCAGCGGGGCCTGGACATCCCGCTCGCCACCGGCCATCCCGTCACTCCGGGGGACATTGCCCACCGGGTGTTGCAGACAGGACGGCGCGCGGAAGACCGGCTGTCCTTCCCCGACCGTGACTCTTCCTATTATGGAATCGGCTATCCGGTGGAAATTGATTCGTTGCCGGGTGCCGTGATCATCCTCCTGCCCGAGGAAAAGAAAACGGAGAAGGCCGCCCCGATCCGTTACCTGACCGGCCGCAATGATGAAGACTGGGTGCCGGTCTCCGTCAGCCGCATCACACACATCGAAAGCGCGGACAAGAAAACCTGGTTCTATGCGGACGGGGAAGAATTCGCCTCCACCCGGACACTCAAACAGCTGGAGGCGGAATTGTCGGGCTCCTTCCTCCGGGTGCACCGCTCCTATCTCATCAACACGGACTTCATCAGCCGCATCCGCAAAGACGACTTCACCTCGGGACTCCTCATCACGACATCGGACGGATCGGAAATCCCGGTCAGCCAGACCCATGCCCCCACGCTCAGGAAAGTTCTCGGATTCTGAAATGGAAAACGCCGTTCCGGCATGTCCGGAACGGCGTTTCTCGTACGTAAGATTTTTAATCAATTTCCGCATTCAGCGGTTAGGTTTCGTCATTCGACCGTCTGATTTCGTCATTCATCCAGATCATTTCGTCATTCGCTGGATCCGGCCGTGCGAATGACGAAATTAGGGCCACGAATGACGAAACTGAGGCCTTGAATGACGAGACTCCGACCATGAAGGACGAAACCGTAGATCCGGAATTAAAACATCCTAATCGCAAAAATCCCTTATCACCTTCCCGCCTTACTGTGAAGCTCACGATGCAGCTCCCGTACCTGTTCCGCGAGTTCCGGAACCGGCCCGTCTACTTGAGCATCCCGGATCACTTCCTGTATGGAAAGGTTCCGGACACGCGAAGGAGCGACGCCCAGTTCAGCGAGCCATTCTGCCAGCTGCTGCGAAGAAGAAGCATAGACGATGCGGCCCAAGCCGACCCAGCCGTGTGCCGCGGCGCACATCGGGCAGTGTTCACCGGATGTATAGACGGTCGCCCCGCTTCTTTCTTCGGGTGTCATGTTTTCCGCCGCCCAACGCGCCAGCGCGAATTCCGGGTGCTGGGTATGATCGCCCCCTGCCACGTGGTTATGGTCTTCGGCAAGCACTTCCCCGCCGGCGGAGACAAGGACCGAACCGAATGGCTCGTCCCCTTTCTCCAGCGCTGTTTCCGCCAACTCTACACAACGCCGCAAATGCTTCAAATCCACATCCGTGATCATCTCAATCTCCTCCTTGTTTCCTTTATGTCCATCTTAATAAAGAAACAGATAGAGGACCAACGAAAAATCGGGAACGGCACATAGCCGTTCCCGATTCCCTCATTTCTTATTTCAGTACGTCCATGACAGCGTCTGCCATCGCATCAACAAACAGCGGGTGCGTTTTTGGCATTTCCGGACGGTAGTAGGAAGCGCCGACTTCATCGCAGACGACTTTACACTCGTAGTCATTGTCGTAGAGCACTTCGAGGTGCTCCGCGACAAATCCGAGCGGCGTGTAGACGAATGCCTTGTAGCCGTGTTCCTTGTGAAGGTCGCGCGTCAGGTCCTGGACGTCCGGGCCGAGCCATGGGTCAGGCGTATTGCCCTCGGACTGCCAGCCGACCGCGTAAGTCTTCACGTCAGCCGCTTCCGCAACCAGCTTCGCAGTCTCGTCCAGCTGGTCCGGATACGGATCGCCGTGTTCCTTGATCTTCTCAGGAAGCGAGTGCGCGGAGACGACAAGGCACGCATTTTCGCGTTCTTCTTCCGTCATCGACTCGTATGCTTCACGGATCTTCTCTTCCCAGTACTGGATGAACTTCGGCTGGCGGTAGAAGTCCTTGACGGAATGGATCTGCATATCGCCGAGTTCCGCCGCTTTTTCCTTTGCGCGCTTGGTGTACGACTCGACGGAGAAGGTCGAGTAGTGCGGTGCCAGGACAATTGTGACCGCCTCTGTAATGCCGTCTTCATGCATCTTCTCCACTGTGTCCTCGATGAACGGGTGGATGTGCTTCAGGCCGACATACACCTTGAACTCGATGTCGTCCTGCACTTCGTTGAGCCGCTTGCCGAGTGCTTCAGCCTGCTCGTCGGTCGTCTTGGCGAGCGGGGATATTCCGCCGATCGCCTCGTAGCGGTCCTTCAGGTCCTGGAGCTGCTCCGGCGCAGGCGGACGGCCGCGGCGGATATGCGTGTAATACGGTTCGATGTCTTCTTCCTTATAAGGGGTTCCATAGGCCATGACGAGAAGGCCCATCGTCTTTTTCGCCATTCGTTTCACCTTCCAGTTAAGGAGTTTAGGTTATTTTCTCAGTTGCGCAGAGTACGTGTGGACGAACTCTGTCAGCTTCTTGAGTGTCGCCGGCTGGACGTCCGGGAAGACGCCATGGCCGAGGTTGAAGATGTGCGCGCCGTGTTCGACGCCCTGCTCGACGATTTCCTTCGCCCGTTCTTCGATAACGTCCCAGTCTGCAATCAGGAGTGTCGGGTCCAGGTTGCCCATGACCGGCTTTTGGATGCCGCGCTCCCCTGCTTCTCTGATCGGGAGGCGCCAGTCGAGGCCGACGACATCAACAGGCAGGTCGTTCCATTCATTGGCCAGGTGACTTGCCCCGACGCCGAACGTGATCACCGGAACGCCGGTCTTTTTCACTTCGGAGACGATGCGAGTCATCGTCGGCTTGATGAACCGGCGGTAATCAGCCACGCTCAATGCGCCGACCCACGAGTCGAACACCTGAACAATTTTCGCGCCTGCGGCGATTTGCGCCTTCAGGTAAGCGATGTCCATATCCGCGAGTTTATCCATGAGTGCCTGCCAGGCTTCCGGCTCCGACACCATGAACGATTTTGTGAGGTTGTAGCTGCGGGACGGACCGCCCTCGATCATATAGCTTGCCAAGGTGAACGGCGCACCCGCAAAGCCGATCAATGGCACGTCCAGCTGCTCCTCTGTCAGGATTTTTATGGTCTCAAGCACGTACGGCACCTGTTCTTCGGCATGGAACTCGCCGAGGCGGTCGATATCCGCGCGGGAGCGGATCGGGTTGGAGATCACCGGGCCGACGCCGGACTTGATCTTCACATCCACCCCGATGCCTGCGAGCGGGGTGACGATATCCTTGTAGAGGATCGCCCCATCGACGTTGTACTGGTCGACCGGGAGCTTCGTCACATAGGCACAAAGCTCCGGCTGGTGGGTAATTTCCTCCAGCGAGTACTTTTCCTTCAGCTTCCGGTATTCCGGCTGGGAACGTCCCGCCTGGCGCATAAACCAGACCGGTGTGTGTTCCGTTTTCTCCCCGCGGGCTGCGCGAAGCAGCGTGTCGTTAAACTTGGTCATGTCATGATTCCTACTTTCTTCGTAATCATTCCGTTTTAACTATAGGCTGTCCATCATTTATTGTATAGATTGGAGAGGCAAATGTCATAGAATTTAACCTTTCCCGACACGGTTCGGACATATATCTTGTCAAGGATTGGTCACACTTGTTTTAACCGGCCCGGCTGTGGGAAAATTAATGCAGGATAGGTAGATACGGGAGGTATGTCAAATGAACTTGTACACCACATCCGGTACGCCGGAATTCATGGAGAAAATCAAAGAAAAGCATAACGGGGAAAACATGGTGCTCCTCCACGGTGCGGGGAACTCGCTTCTTCTGCACGAGACGGAGGGCAAGAGCGTTTTCCAGACGCCGAAACGCTATGAAGTGATCGGCGCAAGCGGCCCGCTTGCCAAGCACGGGTATTATATCGTCAACAATATCCCGGTCACCGACGAAGGGCGTCCGATCTTCGAGCATCGCTTCCAGAACCGGGCGAATATGGTCGACGGCCAGCCGGGCTTCCTCACCTTCCGGCTTCTCCGTCCGATCAAGGACGATACGTATCGCGTCGTAACCGCCTGGGAGTCGAAAGACCACTACGAACTGTGGAAGGGTTCGCAGGCATTCAAGAGCGCGCACGACCGGAAAGAACAGCCTACGACGGCAGAGAAAGTACAGCACATCTTCAGCGCGTCCTCTTACATCACTGAATATGAAACAGAAAAGCCGGAAGACGAAAAGATCTGAGCCGGCATCAGGAAACGGCGCCCAGGCGCCGTTTCAGACTGTAGACAAAGTGAGTGAACTACTCCTTGGTCTGCAGTTTTTTCTATTCCTGAAAA
>NZ_QUZH01000005.1 GCF_009761675.1 Bhargavaea sp. CC-171006 | reverse complement strand
TTTTCAGGAATAGAAAAAACTGCAGACCAAGGAGTAGTTCACTCACTTTGTCTACAGTCTGAGGTTGTGCTCCGCGCACAACCTTTTTGCCTTTTTGCAGTTCTGTTTCTGAGCTTCAACGAAAATCCCTGCGAAGATCCGTGCGGCCATCGCAAGAGCCGGCTCATGGAAGTCAAACTTTTCATGGTGATGCGGATAGGCAGGACGTCCGTCCACGACCTTGGCGCCGAAAAAGAACTGTCCCAAACCTGTCAGCTTGTGATGAAGTCGCCGCCATCGATGTGGATCGTCTGTCCGGTCATGTAGCTGCCGTCCTTGGAAGCGAGCAGCACATAGGCCGGTGCGAGTTCCGCGGGCTGGCCGCGGCGCTTCATCGGAGTGGTGGAACCGTGCTCCTCAACCTTGCCCGCATCGAAAGTCGCCGGGATGAGCGGGGTCCAGATCGGTCCCGGGGCCACCGCGTTTACACGGATGCCCTTACCGGCAATATTCTGGGCAAACGAGCGGGTAAACGCCGTGATGGCGCCTTTGGTGGAAGAATAGTCAAGCAGTCCGGGCGAACCGTTGTAGGCGGTGACCGAAGACGTGTTGATGATGCAGTCGCCGTCTTTCAGGTAGGCCATCGACTCACGGGTCAGGTAGAACAGTCCATAGAAGTTGGTTTCAAAGGTTTTCTTCAGCTGATCGGAAGTGATCGCTTCGATGTCCTTCTGCGGATACTGCACACCCGCGTTGTTGACGAGAATGTTCAACCCGCCCAGCTCGTCCGCAACTTGCTTCAGGAGACTGCGGCAGCTGTCTTCGTCACGGATATCGGTCTTGATCTTCATCGCGCGGCCGCCGTATTTTTCAATGTCGCGGACGGTCTGTGCCGCGTCCTCGTCCTCTGCATCGTCCAGATAAGCGATGGCGACATCTGCGCCTTCCTTGGCAAATGCGACTGCCACCGCACGGCCAATGCCGGAGTCGCCGCCCGTGATGAGAGCAACCTTGCCCTCCAGCTTTCCGGATCCTTTGTACTCCGGATCGTCATAGATCGGCTCAGGTTTCATCTCCGATTCAACGCCGGGCTGGCTTTGCTGTGACTGCGGAGTTACCTGCTGATCCGCTTTTTCGTATTCCTTTCCGTTGCTTTGATTGTTTGTCATGCTGATCGCCTCCTTGATAGATCATCGGGTTCAGATTCCGTCCATGTCGAAACGGATGCCGTTTCGGCTGCACCATTCGTTCAAAAGCTTCTGCCGGGACATTTCCCGGTAATTTTTCCAATCATGGAGCAGCTCTTCGTTTTTCAGGATCTCTTCAAATTCTTCGACCGGGCGGCTATAGGCGAAGATTTCGCCAATCTTCTCCTGCAGGCCCGGCCTGTCCTGCAGTGTATGGGTGAATGACACCCTCATCTGATGTTCGGCTGTGTCATCAAAACGGGGAAGCTCGATATAACGCGGCTGGTCATGATCGGCCTCATGCTGGATGACCTGTCCGGTTTCCCGGTCATACCAGGAAGGCTTGTCATCATGGGCCGCCTCATACAGGTCGCGGTATGCGATGCGATTGTGCTCCATCCGCCGATCCCTTCCTTTCCTGACTTCTCTTTTCGTATACCCTGCCACCGCCCTGAAATAAACCGCTGTGGCGCTATGGGTACAAAGAAGGGGGAAAGGGTGGTACAATGGGGAGATGGAATATGCAGATGAACGAAAAGGAATGATAAACATGGTTAGACGCAATGATCCGTGCCCATGCGGCAGCGGAAAGAAATATAAAAAATGCCATGGCCGTACAGATGGCGGTACCCACTTTCTCGCGGAACAGGAGCTGAAGCAGATCATGGCGGACTATATCGGCAGCACACCCGCTCCCGGTCCTGACCGTAACGAATTATCACTGCTTGTGAAGACATGGATGTCCCGGCTTGGTGGCCTGATGAAGGCTGGAGCGATCGAAGGTGCCGCATACGAACATTACGCGTTCAATCTTCACCGCGACTTGTGGCAGCGGCACTTGGAAC
The DNA here is from genome assembly GCF_009761675.1 of Bhargavaea sp. CC-171006. GTDB lineage: Bacteria > Bacillota > Bacilli > Bacillales_A > Planococcaceae > Bhargavaea > Bhargavaea changchunensis. The sequence goes on along the minus strand of NZ_QUZH01000005.1, from coordinate 48,440 downwards.
GCTCTGCACAAGGTGCCCGTGAGGAAGTGAAGCGGGTGCTGGAGTCATGGAACCAGCCATTCGTCATGTTTGCGGAACTGGCCGGAAAAAATGAAGGACACCTGATTCTGAAGGATGTTTTTGGGGAGCACCAGTGGGCAATGAAGGAAAACGACCGGGTTGCCGCTCCTGAAGGAACCCTTCTGTTCGGCATGGTGCTATCGGATCCGCGTGTACGGGAAGATGCCATCCAGCCGGTTTCCACGCTTTATTCGGTTCCTTCCCAAAATGCTGCTGTTGCGGAAAAGATCCGCGAGTTCGCAGCATCTGTTGGAGAAAAAGCAGATGAAGCATTCCTTGAGTCTAACTTGCTTGAAATCTTTGCCATCCTACACACCTCTGCGGAAGACACTGAAGAACTGCAGGAGAACAGAGAGCCAGGCGAGCGGGCAAATGAGTCCGGAATGGCAGCGAGGGAAGCTGCTGCCGCTACAGAGGTTCAGGAAGAAGAGGAACCACTGCAAACCGCTGAAGCCGTAAACACCGATGATTTGACCGACGGCCAGCGCAATGCGATTGCCATGCTGATGGCGGAACTGGAATCCGACGGACTTGATCGCGATGGCAAAGAAAGTCTTGGGAATTCGGTCATCCGCTATTTCCGTGAGGAGAATCCGATCGTCAGGAAGCCAGGCGGCATTGTGGCCGGTCTGTATCTGGCCGCTCAGGAAGCGAATCTTCTTCCTGGCGAGCCATTCACCTCAAAAGAAGTGGCCAAGCGTTTTGGAGTATCCGAAGGCACTGCCCAAAAATACGCCACAGCCTTTTCCGTACGGCTGAAATAATCGATCCGAAAAAACGGACCTGTCGATTTCGACAGGTCCTTCTCTTTGTGTCGCGCATCAAAGAAGATTGCCTTCTGCAGGGAATTGTCATGAATATAACTTGGAATCAGGGTAAGTCTGTTATAATAGGGTCCCCACCGAGGAAGATAATGGATGAAAGGGTGTACGGCAACACGATGGCATCGAAATACATCAAGAGGAAAGTCACGAAGATCGGGAACAGCCACGGGGTGACGCTGCCCTCTAAAGTCATGGAACATCTCGATATCGGACCGGGTGACGAGGTGCGTTTCACTATCAGTAAAGAGGGGCGTATCATGCTTGACAAGCATAGGGAAACATCAGGACCCAATGACGGAAATGACGGTTTTCGGCTCCTTATGGACAATTACGAGGAGTCTTTCCGCATCATGAGGAAACGTCAGGACCCATAATGAGTAATCTGTAACCTAAAAACCGACCTTCCATATAAGAGAAGGCCGGTTTTGTTTTGCTTGGTTGAGAAATGGTTATTTTCCGCCGAGGAGGTCGAACAATCCACCTGCGACACTTCCTTCTCCTTTCGACTCGCCGGGTGTATATGGAGCCGCTGCAAATACGCGGCTCGCCAGACGCGAGAATGGAAGGGACTGGATCCAGACTTTGCCCGGTCCGCGGAGGGTGGCGAAGAACAGCCCTTCTCCGCCGAACAGAGCCGTTTTAACGCCTTTCACTGTCTCTATATTGTAGTCGACTCCCTGTGTCATCGCCACGAGGCAGCCGGTATCCACCCGGAGGACTTCACCCGGCGCAAGTGTTTTTTCATGGATGGTTCCGCCCGCATGGATAAATGCCATGCCGTCACCTTCGAGCTTTTGCATGATGAACCCTTCTCCGCCGAAGAATCCGGCGCCAAGCCGGCGCTGGAATTCCACTCCGACGGAGACGCCTTTGGCAGCTGCCAGAAAGGCATCCTTCTGACAGATGATTTTTCCGCCTTCCTGACTCAGATCGACCGGGATGATCTTGCCGGGATAAGGGGAGGCGAATGAAACATGTTTCTTGCCCGAGCCTGTGTTCGTGAATGTCGTCATGAACAGGCTTTCGCCGGTAAGCAGCCGCTTGCCGGCACCTTTAAGCTTTCCGAACAGCCCGCCGCCTCCGCCCGAACCGTCTCCGAAAATGGTCTCCATGTCAATGCCGTCTTCCATCATCATCAGGCTTCCTGCTTCTGCGATGACTGTCTCGTCAGGATCCAATTCCACTTCAACGAACTGCATGTCATCTCCGTGCAGAACATAATCGATTTCATGATTGTTCATCTCTTCATCCCCGCCTCCGGTTTGATAGTTAAGCATACGGCACGGACTGGCCAATGGTTTCACTTAAAATCAATGGATTTGAGAAGTTGCCAGAGTGCAGACATGACGGTGCGGGCTTCCGGTTCGTTCGGCCGGCCATCAAACAGTTTGCGGAATGGAACGGCAACGGTTTTCAGGAGAGAGGCGCGGGGTTTTTCCTTCTCCAGCTCCGCAGAGAGGAAACCGGCAAATTCACGGCCGTAATCCCGGGTTTCGGCCGGCAATGTGTCTGCAAGCCGCAGCACCTCCTTCGCGACCTGTCCCGATACCGGGATGGGAGGTGAGTCGGCCCTTAGGTCGAACTGCCCGGCCTCCAGCAAGTGCTCCTCATTCCCTGCCATGTCCCGGAGCAGGGCTTCCGTCCGCCTGATGACAAAGCGGATTCGCTTGGACAGTTCCTCGGGGGAAGTGATATCCGGGGCAAACTGCAGGTATTGGCCGAGCATGCCGAATTCCATGAGGGCGGCATCGGCGGCATAAGGGCGGAACTGTTCTCCGTACACTTCTATGAGCCTCCGCTCGAGCCAGGCGAGCTCGGAAAGATGCACCGACTTCATATAGCCCCTGAGCTCCGGATCGCCGGAGTGAAGGATCGCCTCGTATAGGCGGATGAGTTTCTGTTCACGGTTCATCCGGAGGCGGACGAGGATCTGTTCGATCAGGAGTTCCGGACCGTCTGGCCCGTCGGCAGCGAGTTCCTCGCGAATGACGGATGCACTTCCTGTGGATTCTTCGATGATGGATATGAGGCATTCATTTTTGGAGGTAAAGTAGTTATAGAACGTTCCTTTCGAGATTCCGGCTTCATCCAGGATGTTCTGAATGGATGTGTTGGCAAAACCGTTCTCAAGGAACAGCCGTTTGGCGGCATTCAGGACGTGCTGTTTCCGTTCGTTCAAAGCGGTCACCTTTCTGAATATCAGTGTCATTTGTAAACGTTTTTATACTGGTGGTTCAAGTTGTATTATAGTTGATATCATGCGGTTGCTCAATTTATTACGTTTCATTGAGAGTTATAAGTTGAAATGATTAGACTGCCGGTATAAAATAGTTTCCATGCGATTTTTATTCGAAACACGGAATAACCGGTCGCTCTGAACGGAGGAATGACAATTGAATGAGCAACAACTCCACGCCAACCCCCCGTACGCGATGATCGCGGTCCTCTTTTTCGGGGCGTTTGTTGCGTTTCTGAACAATACACTGCTGAACGTGGCACTTCCGGTCATCATGGTGGAATTCCAGGTGAATCCTGCCCAGGTACAGTGGCTGACGACCGGCTATATGCTTGTTAGCGGGATTCTCATTCCGGCGAGTGCGTTCTTTATCCAGCGATTTACAAACCGGAGCCTGTTCCTGACGGCGATGACCCTGTTTACAATCGGGACGCTCACAGCTGCACTGGCCCCAAGCTTCCTCATACTTGTCGCAGCGCGAATGATCCAGGCTGCCGGCTCTGCAATGATGATGCCGCTCCTGATGAATATCATGCTCGTCGCCTTCCCGATCGAAAAGCGCGGCACCGCGATGGGGTATCTGGGACTGGTAATGATCACAGCGCCTGCCATCGGACCGACGTTGTCCGGATGGATTGTCGAGCAATATTCGTGGCGTGTCCTCTTCTGGATGGTCCTCCCGTTTGCTGTGCTGGTCATCCTGGTCGCCTTCTTTAAGCTCCGCAACATCATGGATACCCGCGATGTCCGACTGGATATCCTGTCGCTCATTCTCTCGAGCTTCGGTTTCGGAGGTCTGCTGTATGGATTCAGCATGGCCGGTGACAAGGGATGGATGGACCCTCAGGTTTATCTGACCATCATCGTCGGGGCCGTATCGCTGACGGCGTTTATACGCAGGCAACTGAGCATGCCGGTTCCGATGCTGGAATTCAGGATCTACAAGTTTCCGATGTTCGCGCTTTCGTCCGCCATCGCGGTCGTGCTGGCCATCGCGATGTTTTCCGGAATGCTGCTCACGCCGATCTACGTCCAGAACGTGCGCGGCATCTCGCCGTTCCATTCCGGACTTCTGATGTTGCCGGGAGCTGTCATCATGGGGATCATGTCCCCGATCACCGGCCGTCTGTTTGACAAATACGGTCCGAGACTGCTGGCGATCTCCGGGCTTCTGATTACCACAGTCACCACGTTCATGCTGAGCCGGCTGGAACTCGATTCAGGCTATTTTTACATCATGGCTGTTTACACGATCAGGATGTTCGGGATGTCGATGGTCAACATGCCGATCATGACAAACGGGCTGAACCAGCTGCCGATGCAGATGAACCCCCATGGCACCGCCATGAACAACACGCTCCAGCAGGTCTCGGGGGCAATCGGTTCCGCGTTTCTTATGACAGTCATGAACAAGCGGGCAGAGGCCGAAGCAGCCACGCTTGCCGAAGACGCCATGAAACAGGCGGCAGGGAACATGTCGCCGGCCGAGGTGGCGGCCATGAAGGCACAAGTGGCCCAGGAAGCGCTTCTCCATGGCGTGAATTTCTCCTACTTTGTCTGTGCCGTCATCGTTGTCATCGCGCTTGTCCTGACGTTCTTCGTCAAGCGGGTGGTTCCGCCGAAGGAAAAGAAAGAGGCCATGAAGGCTGCCGGAGGGAACCCGGTCAAGGCCGGAAAGCCGGAACATACTCCCCAGCCCGAATGAATAAGATAAATCCGCAGGCAATTGCCTGCGGGTTTTTTGTTTTTTGGGGGGACAGGCCGGTGAACGATCAGCGGACCGTCAAGAAGAGTTCAAAAATCGGGAAGGAATCCCGCCGGATTTGTCGAAAAGAGACAATGAAAGCGGTTTCAATAAAGAGCGTGGAAAGGGGAGCTGGGCATGAAGCTGAACAATTACATCAACGGTTCTTGGCAGGACGCGGGCGGAGCCGATTACACGGCGGTTGTGAACCCTGCAAATGGGGAGACGCTGTGCGAGGTCAGGCTTTCAGGAATGCAGGATGTGGATGAGGCGGTAAAGGCCGCAAAGCGGGCACAGAAAGAGTGGGCACTCGTCCCCGCGCCAAAACGGGCGGATTATCTATATGAAATCGGGCGGCTGATGAAAGAGAGGAAGGAGCATCTCGCTCAGGTGCTCACAAAAGAAATGGGCAAAGTGATCGAAGAAGGGCGTGGTGAAGTGCAGGAAGGGATCGACATGGCGTTTTACATGGCCGGAGAGGGCCGGCGCCTGTTCGGGGAGACGGTCCCATCCGAACTGAAGGACAAGTTTGCCATGAGCGTACGTGCTCCGATCGGTGTCGTCGGACTGATCACACCCTGGAATTTCCCGGTCGCCATCGCAACATGGAAGTCTTTCCCAGCAATTGTCGCGGGCAACACATTCATCTGGAAGCCGGCAACCGAGACACCGATGATGGCCTATGAAATGGCGAAGATCTTCGACGAGGTCGGACTGCCGCCTGGTGTGGCGAATGTCGTGTTCGGAAGCGGCGGAGAAGTCGGCACAGCCATGATCGAGCATCCGGACATCCGCGTCATCTCGTTTACGGGATCGACGGAGACCGGCCGCCATGTGGCGGAACTCGGCGGCCGTCACCTGAAGAAAGTGTCGCTTGAGATGGGCGGAAAAAACGCAGTCATTGTCATGAATGATGCCGACCTTGATCTTGCCGCGGAAGGCATTTTGTGGAGCGCTTTTGGCACGGCGGGGCAGCGCTGCACGGCATGCAGCCGGGTCATCGTACACAGGGATGTGAAAAAAGAGCTTGAAGAGCGTCTGCTCGAGCAGATGAAAGGTCTTACCATCGGCGACGGGCTCGATGAGTCGGTGAAGGTCGGCCCGGTCATCAATGCTTCCGCTCTCGAAAAGATCCACGGCTATGTGGAAATCGGCAAAAAAGAAGGGGCGAAGCTGCTTGCCGGCGGCAACGTCCTGGAAGGCGACAGCCTGAAAGGCGGCTATTACTATGAGCCGACGCTCTTCACCGACGTGAAGTGGGACAGCCGGATCGCCCAGGAGGAAATCTTCGGGCCCGTCATCTCACTTATTGAGGTGGACAGCCTCGATGAAGCGATTGAAGTGAACAACAGTGTCGCCTATGGGCTGTCGAGTTCGATCTTCACACGGGATGTGAACCAGGCATTCCGTGCACAGCGGGATCTGGATACGGGAATCGTCTATGTGAACGCAGGCACCACCGGGGCGGAAATCCACCTGCCGTTCGGCGGCACGAAAGGGACCGGCAACGGCCACCGCGACTCGGGAGTTGCCGCTTTGGACGTCTTCACCGAATGGAAGAGCATCTACGTGGACTACAGCGGAAAGCTGCAGCGGGCACAGATCGATACGGAATAAACAGCGAAAGGGGAGATCGGCATGAAAGTAGTCGTCCTGGGAGCAGGTCTGATGGGGAAAGAAGCGGCAAGGGACCTCGCAAAAAGTGATAATGTGGAAAAAGTCTGGCTGGCCGACCTGAATGTCCGCCAGGCGGAAGAGTTTGCTTCGGCGCTGTTGTCGGACAAACTGGACATCCTCAGGCTGGATGCGACGGATGACGTCCAGCTCAGGGAAGTCATGTCTCTCGGCGATGTCGTCATTAACGCGCTGTTCTATACATTCAATGAAAAGGTCGCCCGCACTGCCGTCGAGGCCGGTGTACACTGCGTCGATCTCGGAGGCCACATCGGCGGCGCGACCGATGCCGTCCTCGGCCTGTCTGATGCAGCAGAGAAAAAGGGTGTCACGCTCATTCCTGACCTCGGCGTAGCACCGGGCATGATCAACATCCTGTCCGGCTACGGAGCGGGCAAGCTGGATCGGGCAGAGTCGATCCGTCTGTATGTCGGGGGCATTCCGGTAGAACCGGAACCGCCGCTGAATTACAATCTTGTCTTTTCACTTGAAGGCGTCTTCGACCATTACACGGACCCGTCTCTCGTCATCCGCAAAGGCAAAGTCATGGAAGTGCCTTCCTTGAGCGAAATCGAGACGATCCGCTTCGATGGTTACGGTGAGCTTGAGGCGTTCCACACGTCCGGCGGCACATCGACGCTGTCGAAGTCATTCCCCGATCTGGAAACGCTGGAATACAAGACCATCCGATATAAGGGACATGCGGAAAAGTTCCAGCTGCTCGTCGATCTTGGGCTCCTTGACCGCGACTCCGACGTGACGGTCGGCGGGCAGGCGGTGAAAGTCCGTGATGTGATGAGGGAACAGCTGACACCCAAGCTCCGACTGGGCGACAAGAAAGATGCGGTGCTCCTCCGGGTCATCGTGGAAGGGACCAAAGGCGGGGAAAAGGCGTATTACGAGTACGACATGATTACCGAGAAGGATCCGGAGACGAACGTCACCGCAATGGCCCGCGCAACGGCCAATACAATATCCATCGTCGCCCAGATGATCGGCGGCGGGACAATCACAAAGCGCGGCGTCCATCCGCCGGAAACGATTGTGCCGGGTGATGCTTATATCGCTGAAATGAAAAAGCGCGGCGTAAAAATTATCGAGACATCTTCCGAAACGGCGGCGACGGTTTAAGCAGGACGGGAAGGAGTGAGGACGATGGATTTCGGGTTCACGGATGAGCAGGATCTGCTGCGGAAGACCGCCAGGAAGTTCACAGACGATGAAATCATTCCGAACATCGCCAGGTGGGATGCTGAGGGCGGGTTTGATCCGGCTATATGGAAGCGTCTTGCTGAGCTAGGGTTCATGGGTGTCTGCATCCCGGAAAAATACGGCGGCAGCGGGATGGACTACAATGCTCTCGCGATTCTTTGTGAGGAACTGGAGCGTGGGGACACGGCCTTCCGCACCGCTGTGTCCGTCCACACCGGCCTGAATTCGATGTCGCTTTTGCAATGGGGGACAGGGGAGCAGAAGCAGAAATACCTTGTTCCGCAGGCGAAGGGCGAGAAGATCGGTGCATTCGGCCTGACTGAGCCCGGCGCCGGTTCGGACGTCGCGGCGATGGCGTCGACTGCCGTTCGGCAAGGCGACCATTATGTGCTGAACGGGCAGAAGACATGGATCTCGCTATGCGACCAGGCAGACCATTTCCTCGTTTTTGCCTATACCGACAAGGCGAAAAAGCACCACGGCATCAGTGCCTTCATTGTTGAGCGGACGATGCAAGGTTTTTCATCGAAAGCGATCAAAAATAAATACGGCATCCGCGCGGGGAACACGGGTGAACTGTTTCTTGAGAATGTGCGTGTGCCGGCGGAGAACCGGCTCGGTGAAGAGGGAGAAGGCTTCAAGATCGCCATGGCTTCACTCGACAATGGGCGCTTTACCGTCGCGGCGGGTGCCGTGGGACTAATAAAAGCCTGTCTTGAGGCGAGCATGAAGTACTGCCATGAGCGGGAAACGTTCGGCCAGCCGATCGGAAAGCATCAGCTGGTCCAGCAGATGATCGCCAACATGGAAGCGGGCTACCAGATGAGCCGGCTGCTCGTGTACCGCGCAGGAGAGCTGAAAAACCAAGGTGTGCGGAATACGCGCGAGACATCACTTGCCAAGTGGCAGGCATGCGATTTTGCCAATAAAGCGGCAGACGACGCCTTCCAGATCCACGGTGCGTACGGCTATTCGGACGACTACCCGGTCGCCCGTTATCTCCGGAACTCCAAGGCGCCCGTCATCTATGAGGGTACCCGCGAAATCCACACGATCATGCAGGCGGAATACGTTCTCGGTTACCGCCAGGACAAACCGCTTAACAACATGCTGCCGGCGTGGGAACCGGGAGAATGACAGAAAAGCCCCGCCGGGACCGGCGGGGCTTTTCTTTGTGCATGGCAAAGGTGTATACAAATGGAGAAAAGGAATTGAGTGGGCCACGGGTCCTTATACGGAAATGAAGAGTTTGCGTACGACTCCGTGGGGTCAAGGAGTTGACGGAAACATAAATGACGCCTTGCCGGACCGGCCGGCAGGCGTCAAAACATTAGAAGAAATAAAGCCCGATGGAGATGACAATCCCGGACAGGACGAGAACAAACACACAATAGCCCATGATGTCCTTTGCCTTAAGGCCGGCAATGGCAAGTGCAGGGAGTGCCCAGAACGGCTGGATCAGGTTCGTCCATGCATCTCCCCAGGCGATGCTCATGGCCGTCTTGGCATAGTCCGCGCCAAGCGTCTGCGCGGCATCGAGCATGATCGGCGCCTGCACAGCCCATTGTCCGCCGCCAGATGGTACGAAGAAGTTGACGATGCCGGCAGCATAAAACGTGAAGAGATGGAATGTGTGCTCATTCGAGATGGACACAAAGGCATCCGAGATGACGCCGGCAAGGCCGGAATCCGTCATCATACCCATAATTCCCGCGTAGAACGGAAACTGGATAATGATGCCGCCTGCAGTCTTGACCGCATTTGCGACCGCGGCGAGGAACCGGCGCGGTGTTCCGTGAAGGATGATTCCAAGGATCAGGAAGATGAGATTGACGATATTCAGGTTCAGGTCGAATCCGTTGCGGACAAAATGATGGATCAGATAAATGAGTCCGAGCGCGCCGATCAGCATCGACAAGATCGCACTGTCCTCCAACCGGGATGCAGGTGTCTTATCGGACGGCTCTTCAACCTCCAGCGGCTCTTCCAGACTGGCGGGATCAACGGTCACCGTATCTTCTGGTTTCGGCATCATCCAGCGGTTCAGGAGCGGAATGGTGATCAGCAGGACGAGGACGATGAACAGGTTATAAGTCGTGAAAATCGTGTCCGACGTCGGAATGACTCCCATGATCGGTTCAAAAGGGTGGTCAGGTGTAGCAACAGAAAGGGGAATCGACCCGCCAAGGCCCCCGTGCCAAACGACGAAGCCGGCATAGGCACTCGCGACAAGCAGCCGGTAGTCGACATTCGTCACTTTCTTCGCGATTTCCTTTGCGAACAGGGCGCCTATGACGAGGCCGAAGCCCCAGTTGATCCAGCTGGCAATGATCGAGACGACCGATACCAGTATGATGGCGGAACCCGGCGACTTGGCTGTGCCTGCAAGCGTACTGAGGATACGCTTGAACAGTGGACTGTTGGCCAGTACATGGCCCGCGACCAGGACGATCACCATCTGCATGGTGAAGGCAAGCAGTCCCCAAAAACCGTTGCCCCAGTGATCCACCATCTCGATCGGTCCTGTATCTGTCAGGCCGAGTCCGAGCAGAAACACGACCAGCGTCAGGACTGCGACGAAGATGTACGGATCCGGCAGGAAGCGCTCCATCAGCGTGTTTGAGAATCTCGTTAATGTTTTCAATGTTTTTCCCCCTTGTCGAAAGTTGTAGAACATCCCCATTCCAATGTAGACGAAGGTGAATGATATTGCCAGATTATTTTTATAGTATGTGGTACCAACTCAGTCCATGAGAATTGGTTGTAACCCTTTCCGGCAGTCCACAGACTAATCAGAAAAGGGAGGGGTCCAGATGCAGAAAGGAAAGAAGGCGGTGTGGGCAGGACTTGCTGTACTGCTGGTCATCGCCGGAATTGCGGGAATCCGCGCGGCGGACCGGCAGGGGGCGGCTGTACGGGCGGATGCAAGTGTGGTCAGCGGCGAGGCATGGCGCGCATCATTTACTTCAGAACTTGCAAGGGATGCAGCAGAAAGCGGTGCCCTGCAGATCGTGGATGAAGATGGAAATCCTGCAGATGCGGAAATGAAGCTTTCCGGAAGCCGTCTGGAAGTGGGAGGACTGAAACCTGGCCGCTATTTCCTTCATGTTTCCGGAAAAGCATTCAAATCGCAGGGCGGGGAAGAAACCATTCCGTTCACTGTTAGGGATGGCATTTCGCATGTCAGGTCTCTCGAGGAACTTGAGGAACATTTCCGGCTGATCGCCGAGCAACAGCAAAGGGAGATGGAACTCTTTAAAGGGGAGACCGCGGTCGAGGAGTCGGCATCATCGGAGGACAGTGCGGCAGGTCCTGCCGGTGGCGCCGGACATTCCGTAACCAATAATCAGGTGAAAGGGATTGACGAAGGTGACATTGTCAAGACGGACGGGGACTATCTGTATGTAACATCGGAAGGCACTCTGGTGAAAATTTACGATATCAGGAATGAAGGAAAACCTGAACATATCGCAACCGTTGAAGGGGAAGACGGTTTCCAGCCGCTTGAACTGTATCTGTCCGGGGATAACCTGGCTGTGATCGGGCATGTATACCCGGGGACTGCAGGAATAAAGGGCGGTCCGGCGGATATCATGCCGGCTGAAAGCAGCGCAGTCGGAGTCCGGCTCTACGATATCGGAAATCCGGCAGATCCCAGGCTCGTCCGGGAAGCAGGGAATGAAGGATGGCATGTATCATCAAGGTTGAGCGGAAACATCCTCTATCTGATTTCCTCGATGACGCCGATTTACCGGATCATGGAGAAAAGCGGGGATGTCCGGCCGTATCAGTATGACAGTGCCCGCTCGGATGTGGCGCGTCCGATGGATACTGGCTCGATCACAATCCTGCCGGGACCGGCAGGTGATGCCTATACGATCATCTCTGCCATCGACCTTGGGGGCGGAGCGAATACTTCCATCAAGACGGAAGGCTTTGTCGGAAGCGGGGGCGGAGTGTATATGTCACAGGAGAATCTGTATCTTGCTTCTTCGGAATACCAGGCGGAGCTTTTTGCAGAAGATGTATTGCCTGCCCCCGGAACAAATGGCTCATATACGAAAATCTTCAAGTATGCGCTGGACGGTACAGACGTTACATTCTCCGCATCCGGGGAAGTGCCGGGCACGCCACTCAATCAGTTTTCGATGGATGAATACGAGGGGCACTTCCGTATCGCCGTCACCGACGGCGATATGTGGGATGATCAGCGACCATCCGAGTCGGCAGTCTATATACTGGATGCGGAGCTGGAAAAAACCGGTTCGGTGACTGGACTGGCAAAAGGGGAAAGAATCTATTCCGCACGGTTCATGGGGGACCGCGCATATGTGGTGACATTCCGTGAAACCGATCCCCTTTTCGCAATCGACCTGTCGGACCCCGCTGCGCCGGCAGTCATGGGAGAACTCAAGATACCGGGCTTCAGCAACTATCTCCACCCGCTCGGCGACCGGCATCTGATCGGCTTCGGCCAGGAGACGGTGACCGTGAAGGGGGAGGGGCCGGAGCCGCAGGTGCTTACAGCGGGCATGAAAATCTCACTGTTCGATGTGTCCGACATGACCTCGCCGAAAGAGGTCGCGGTGGAAGTGATCGGAGGCAGAGGGACATATTCGGAGTTGCAATATGACCATAAGGCGCTGTTTGAACACAGGGAACTCGGCCTCTACGGATTTCCTGTTGATCTCTATGAAGGCTCTTCTGAGAGTGATGAAGTGCACTTCAGCGGCAGTGGCGCGATGATTTATGAAATTACCCCTGAAGACGGCATCCGCCTGGTGGGCGATCTTGTTTCCGATGAAGGGGTTGCCCAAGGATATCCGGATTACGATAATAGGATCCTCAGAATTATCTATTCGGGCAACACGGTCTACACCGTATCGCCGGGAGAAGTCGCGGCATATACGATTGACGGATTCCGGGAACTCGGCACTTCTGCCAAGTAAGTCTCCCGTTGAGTTTTCCGCCTGTTTCCGCTACGATGAAATTCAATGAATCGGACGGACGGCGGTGAGCGGATGAACGATGCAAGGGAAGAGATGGGGATCGATGCCTGCCTGCTGGCGGGCAGGCTGATGATGGAGGCGGGGGCCGAAACCTATCGTGTTGACGACACGATGACGAGGATGGCCGCTTCGCTGGATATGGACGGCGCAGACTCATTCACCACATCGACCGGAATCATTTTCTCTCCGGGCGGCCAGCGTAGAGTGAAGCTGACCAGTATCCGCAAGCGGGCAACCGACCTAGAGAAAATTGCCCGTGTCAACGCAATTTCCAGGTCACTGTCATCCGGAGACGTGACACTGGAAGAAGCATATGGGGAGCTGAAGGGCGTCGAGCGCGGCAACTTCATGTTCCCGTTCGGGCTCCAGGTGCTTGCAGCAGCCATAGCAAGTGCAAGCTTCTTTGTCCTGTTCGGCGGGGACTGGAAGAACATGCTATTCGCCTTTTTCGCGGGCGGCATCGGCTTTGTCGTATCGGAGAAGTTCCACGAGAGCACCAGAGTGAAGTTCTTTTCTGAATTCACCGGTTCCGCGGTGATCGGACTGCTCTCGCTTGTCGTGGTTCAGACCGGTCTTGGCAGTCAGCTCGACATCATCATCATCGCTTCCGTGATGCCTCTTGTGCCCGGCCTTCTGATCACCAACGCCATACGGGACCTGATGGCCGGCCATTTCATGGCGGGAATCTCCAAAGGGGCGGAAGCTTTTCTTACCGCCTTCGCAATCGGGTCAGGAATTGCATTGATCCTTTCGTTCCAGGGGGTGGGGATGTGACGTATGTGATTCATGGTTTCTTCAGCTTTCTTGCCTCCACGATGTTCGGCATTATCTTCAACTCACCGAGAAACCGGCTGCTGCACTGCGGCTTTGTCGGTGCGGTCGGATGGCTTGGATATCTTGCATCGCGTGACCTGCTTCTGGATGGGGACGCGGTGAAAGCGTCCTTTCTGGGTGCGTTTACCGTTGCGGTGGTCGCCCACCTGTTCTCAAAGTGGTATCGGACTCCGATGATCATCTTTAGCGTAGCCGGAATCATTCCCCTCGTACCGGGCGGGACCGCATACAATACGATGCGCAATGTCATGGAAAAGAATTATGATGCAGCAACTGTCCACGCAATGGAAGTGCTCATGATTTCCGGATCGATTGCAATGGGTCTCGTGTTCGCGGAAGTGATCATCCAGCTGATCTTCAAGAAGCGCAATAAGGCATAAGATGAAGACCGCCCCCGGCTGACAGGCCGGGGGCGGTCTTTAATATGTCTGTCACTGTTGAGACTGAAGGCGTTCGGTCAGCTGACCGGCAGTCATCGGCCGGCCGGTGTAGTAACCCTGGACCGCATCGCAGCCGCTTTCTTCAAGTGCCTTCCAGACTGCTTCGTCCTCTACCCCTTCCGCGACGACGGTCAGGTCGAGGGAATGCCCGAAGCGGACAATTCCATCGACAATCTTGCCGACTTTGCTGTTGGTCGGGAAGGAGGCGATAAACTCCTGGCCGATTTTGATTTTGGAGAGGGGGACGGTCTGCATGTACCTGAACGAGGCCGATCCGGTTCCGAAATCATCAAGGGCGAGTGAAACGCCTTCCTCATGCAGGGCTTTCAGCTGATGCATGATCGCTTCTTCGGCCTCGGCCTCGAAGGCGAAGCGCTCGGTAATCTCCAGCTCAAGCAGGGAGGCCGGGCAGCCGGTCCTCGTCAAAATATCGCGGACTTTCGCAGTCATTTCGCCGTTGCGGAACTCCCGCACAGATGAGTTGCAGCTTACCCGGATGCCAATCTCTTGCTCCTGCCAGGAGACGGCCTGCCTGCAGGCAGCTTCAATCATGACTTCCCCCACTGCACCGATCATGCCGCAATCTTCTGCTACAGGAATGAGCTCCGCGGGGCTGACTGTGCCGAGATCCCGGTCTTCCCATCGGACCAAAGCTTCGGCAGCGATGATTTTTCCGGTCTTCATATCGACTTGAGGCTGGAAAACGGGTTGGATGGCTCCTGACTCGAGGGCCTGGGGCAGCTTCTGTTCGATCCGGAGTTTTCGGGCAACCGCCCGCTGCTCGGACTTGGGAAGGGAAGCGATGTGGTTTCCGCCTTCCATCCGGACACGGTGCCGGGCCATGGAAGATGCGCTCAGCAGATGCTTGAACGATTGCTGATCGTCAGGGTATTTTGCGATGCCGCCGCTGACACGGATTTGGAGGCCGGTAAGCTCCGAACGGATCGGATGCTCGTCCAGAAAGCTGAGGAACCCTTCGGCAAACCAGCTGCCCAGCGGGGTGAGGACGGCGAACTCATTCATGCCGATCCGTGCGAACAGGCTGTTGCGGAAGTAGATTTTCATGCTCCGGACAAATTCCTGGAGAATCCGCTTTTCAGCGTCCTGGTCCCCGGGTTCAATGAGGGTATGGAAATTTTCGATGGAGAGGTAGACAAAGGTGAAATGGCGGTCTTCCGCTATGAGGCGCTCCGCCTCGTCCGACAGTTTATGGCGGTTCATCAGACCGGTATCCGGATCCACGTAGGCAATTTCTTCAAGCTTTCTCTGCAGTTCACGCTCTTCTGTACGGTCAGTTTCAAGCATGAGCGTATAGAGGAGGCTTCCATTTGAAATGACGGGCACTGCGGTCAGCATGACATGATACGGCTTGCCGTCCTTCGTGACCTGGTCAACATCGCCCTGCCATGGCCTGCCCGCCCGGATGCGCCGCCAGATTTTCAGGGAATGCGCCTTGCCGTCCCGTGTCTCCGGAAACATCACGCGGAACGGTTTGCCGAGTACGCGCTTCGGTGTCCAGCCGCTTTTTTCAAGAAATCTGGTGTTGGCTTCCAGAATGAGTCCTTCCGCATCGATCTTATAGATCATAAATTTCTTGTCCAGCCCGGCAAGAAGACTTTCATAGGCTGTTTCATGCTGTAACGTGGCTGCGCTCTTTTCGAGCCCTAGATTGTCCTTCAACGCACTCAGACCTCCTGGAGAAGCAGGTTATATTTATCCTAATATACAGGATACTGCAGGAAGAGGCATCCTTTTTCCGGCATTTTCCTGCAAAAGTAACGGGTATTCGAGGGTGGAATGCGACCTGAGAGGGAAGAGGATAAAAAAAGACGGCCATACAATCGGAAATTGTGTAAGATAGACAAGGCAGAAAACGAAACTTGGCAGAAAGGAGGGGGCCGGATGGCACGGATGAAAGGGATTGGCATGATTATCATCGGTGCAATGCTCTGGGGGGCTACGGGTCCGATGATGGAGTGGCTGCTCGCGGAAAAACCGATAGAGGTCGCGCCATTTATCGTATTGCGCCTGGTGATTGCCGGAGCGGTGCTCCTCCTGGTCCTGCGTTCACAGGGGAAGCGGGTTGGTCTGATCTGGAGGCAGAAGGCATGGGCACGCCAGCTGGTCCTATTCGGGATTGTCGGAATGCTGGGCGTCCAGTTCACATTCCTGAAAACCATTGAAGAAAGCAATGCCGTCATTGCAACGCTTTTGCAGTTTCTAGCGCCGATTTTTGTCATTGGCTTCGTCACGTTTAGCCATAAAAAGTGGCCGCCGGTCTATCAGCTCCTGGGCATCGCGGTGACACTTGCCGGACTTGTGCTGCTTCTGACAAACGGTTCCCTGTCCTCATTAGAAGTATCTTCATCAGCGTTGGCCTGGGGCGTTACACTCGGGTTCACGTTCGCATTTTATACGCTTTATCCTGCACGGCTCATGCATGAGTACGGAGTGATCCAAACCGTCGCCTGGGCGATGGTGATCGGCGGGGCGGCATTGTTCATCACACAGCCGCTTGCCGTATTCCGGATGATTCCGGTGCTGTTCGATCCGACGGCGCTGTTCATGCTGCTCTTGATCATCGTGTTTGCTACGGCGGGATTTATTCTGCTGCTTGGAAGCACACAGTATATCTCGCCGGTTGAGACAAGCGTCCTCTCCAGCTTCGAGCCCCTGACGGCGATGGTCGTGTCTATTTTCTGGTTTGGCCAGTTGCTCGGGCAGTGGCAGTTTGCGGGCACTGCCATCATGCTGATCGGTGTTGTCTGGCTGTCGGTTGCCGGCAGCAAGGCGTCCAAGGTCGAAGCCGAGCCGCCGAAGACGATGTAATTTCCCGGACAAAAATTGACCCTCCCTCTGCGACGGTGCAGGGGGAGGGTTTTTCAGATTTCAATAAGATCGATAGGGCCTTCCGTCTTTACTTCCGTGCCTTCGGGTACCGTAATCAGATAGATCGGCAGCCTATGGTAGCTGGAGTAGCCGTCGTTTTTGGAAAAGGGCGGCAGATCCGGTTCGCTGATCTGATTGATCGTCAATTCAAGAAACGGGGAGCCAAGTGTAAGGATCTGCCCGTCCGGGGAAATGTCCGCCTCGGGGAGGGGAAGGGCTTCCGTTAAGTCATACCCGTTCGCAATCAATTTGGGTCGGAAGATGGTGAGGGCTGCTTCGTCCCCATTGCCGGTCCGAATGACTGCCTGGACGAAGGACATCTCATCAGCCTCTTCCGCTGCACGGATTGTCAGTGTGTCACCCACAATTCCGAATGTTATCCGGGAGAATATTTGGTCCTCGGGCACGGCATCGGGGTTTTCCTCGATGATGACCTTGCTGTATATGTCATCCAGCTCGTTGGCGGCATCTTCACCGACATATGGAAAGCTGTCCGCTGACGGACGGACAAACTGCGCTGCAATCGCCAGAACGGCAAGCAGGCCAATGAGTCCGGCGAACAGCCTGAGTACCGTCCGTCCCTCCGTGACAGGATATCTCCACCGGAACGCCAAAATCAGGAACAGGAGGAGAAGCATCACGGGCAAGACGGCAAGTGCGGTCATGCTCTCACCTCCTGCCGGCTTCCGGCAACAATTGCTGCCAGAAAGAAGAAAGCGGAAAGCAGGAAACATCTCAGGAGAATCATGGATGCCGGTCCATCCCCGGAAAATCGTGCGATGGCGGCAACTAATTCATTTACTGCCGTTACTCTTAGGAAAACGAGGACCAATGCCAATAGGGCAAATGCGGCAATCCGTGAAACGCTGAATAATGTTCCTGCAAAATAGCTGGCCGCCGCAAGCAAAAGACAGTAACCGGTGAGCACTGCAAACAACGAAACATAGTGGCTGGTACTGCCTCCGGCAGGCAGTATGAGCGGATGGTCCGGGATGACAGCAAAAAGGATTGACGTCATATTGGCAAGTGTAGCGACGAGAGACCCTGCAAGTACGAGCGCTGTAAGATAGAGCGCATTTCCGGTATGCCGGGTCGTCCGGCTGCCGGGGAAGGTGAGATCTGTTTTCAGCGAGTCACGGCCGCTCAGGTAAAGAGGTGAGATGATCGCCCAAAGAAGTGTCAGTCCGATGACCGGGTTGGCCGAGTAATCGACCACGTTAATGGTGATCTGCCCGTCACTGGTCCCAAAGCCGCTTCCTCCGAAAAAGGACAGGGTAATGCCGATGACCTGCAGAGCCAGGAGAGACCCGAGAATGCCGGATCGGCCGTACAGATTGCGCAAAAACTGATTTCTGACGGCGTTACCTGCCGTCGGTTGCGTCAGCGTAGACACGGTCGATTCCTCCTTTTTTCCGGGTCATGGCAACATAGGCGTCCCCGAGAGATACGGAAGTGCTTTTAAGCCCAAGTCCTTCATTCATAAATAAAGTGGTTCCCGGCCGGACCATAATGATCGCCTCCGCCATGCCCGGCAGTGTCTCGTGAAGCTCCAGCACCTGCACCTCTGACGCGGCCCGCCGCACTTCGGACTCAGGCCCGCTGATCCGGACAAAACCTTCTTTGAATTCGTCGGCATTGCCGTGGTGAAGAAGGCGGCCGTGGTGAAGGATGACAACTTCCTCGAAAAGCTCTTCCATTCCTTCCAGCTGATGTCCCGAAAGGAGAATCATCCTTGGGTGGGCGATGTATTCTTTCAAAAGCACCTTGAGAAGGTCGCTTCTCACACCTGCATCCATCCCGTTAAGCGGTTCGTCGAACATCGTGAGCGGTGTCCTCGCAGCAATCCCGGCCACCATGTTGAACGTGTTTTTCATTCCTTTGGAAAGCTGGATGTGGAACGCATGGTCCGGAATGCCAAAATGATCAAGCAGGCTCTTTGCGAGCTTTTTATCGAAGGCAGGGTACGCACGCTCCAGTTCGGCAAGGATAGCGCGAAGCCGGAGTGCCGGAGGAAAAGCCATCCCTTCATGGACAAGAATCGTATTGGCTGAGACCAGGAGCGAGTTGAACGGGTTCTCGCCAAGCATGCTTACGTCTCCGGCGGATGGCTTTAAGTGGCCGGCCGCAATCTGCAGTGCGCTGGATTTTCCAGCTCCATTCCGTCCGAGGATGCCGATGATTTTGTCGCCGGCCAGGTTCAGCGTCAGTTCCCTTAGCGCCTCTGTTCTGCCGTATTTTTTGGTCACGTTCCGGAAATCCACTTCCATCATTTGTCTCCCCCCATTTCATCCCTGAGCATGCTGATCAGCTCCACTTCAGAAAGGCCCAGCAGTCGGGCCTCTGTGACGGCATCCCGTATCTTTTCCTGCAGGACCCCGTTGCGGCGGCGTGTAAATATAATCCGCCGGGCATCCGGGGATACGAACATGCCGAGCCCGCGTTTTTTATAAAGAATACCTTGGTCTGCCAACAGTGACAGGCCCTTTGCGGCGGTGGCCGGATTGATTCGGTACTGTTCGGCAAGCTGGTACTGGGAATAAACTTTCTCATTTTCTTCGAAGAAGCCGGTCAGGATGCCGTCTTCGATCCAGTCCGCAATCTGCAGGTAGATTGGGATGCCGCTTTCCGGATTGATCGGCATGAGCTCACCTCCAGGTGTCTAGGTGCATTACTGTTGTAATGCACTATACTATGCAATATTCATGAGGTCAATACCAATCGACTGAAAATTCTACCTCTGCCTATCCGGTCGGGAAGGAATATGGCATAATAGAAACAAGTTGATTCGATACGCGAAGGATATTTGGGGTGAAGCTTTGAAAACAGTATTCTCTTACGCAAAGACGTATAAATGGCCGATTGCCATTGCACTTCTGCTCATGCTGGTGGAACTGGCGGTCGAGCTGATCCAACCGCTTGTCATCGGGAAAATCATTGATGACGGCATCATCCCCGGGGACACCGGAACGGTCTGGATGTGGGGAGCGGTCATGATGGGGCTTGCGTTTGCCGCGTTCCTGTCGGGTGTCACGAACTCGTTTTTTGCAGCACATGCTGCCCACAGTTTCGCGTTTGATCTGCGGGCAGCCATGTTCCGGAAAATCCAGTCGTTCACGATGTCGACGTTCCTGCGCTTCCCTCAGTCCGGTCTCCTGACCCGGATGACCAGCGACATCACGATGACGTCGAACGTTCTTTATATGAGTCTCCGGATCATGCTGCGTGCTCCGCTCGCTGCGGCCGGCAGTCTGATCATGGCGTTCATCGTTAACCCGAAGCTTGCGGTGTTCCTGATGATCGGCGTGCCGTTCCTCGTCATATTCCTCGTCTTCATGGTGAGGAAGGGTGTCTCGATGTTCGGACGTGTGCAGCGACGCCTCGACCGGGTGAACCGTGTCGTGCAAGAGAACCTGCAGGCCGTGCGCCTGGTGAAGGCATATCTGCGAGGGGCTTATGAATCATCCCGTTTCACGAAGGTGGCAGGCGCACTCCGTTCAGATACGGTCACGGCCGTCCGACTGATGGAACTGATCCTGCCGGTGCTTTTGTTCGTCATGAACGTCAGCCTGCTTGCCGTTCTCTGGTTTGGTGCGCAGGAAGTCAGGGGAGGCGGTGCGGAAGTCGGTGAAGTGGTCGCGATCGTCAACTACGCGCTCAGGATGACCGGGTCGTTCTCGATGTTCTCATTCATCATCGTGGCTTATTCGAGGGCCAAGGCTTCAGCCGAGCGGATGGAAGAAGTGCTTCTTGCAGATGGCGGCACCGAAGAGGCGGAGCGGGGAGGCGGCAGGCAGCCTGCGGGAGACCTGCGCTTCGAGAATGTTTCGTTTACGTATGACGGAGCGAACAAGGGAGTCCTTCATGACATCAGTTTCCAAGTGGAGCCCGGTGAGAAACTTGCCATCATGGGTGCGACGGGTTCAGGCAAGTCAACTCTCCTGAACCTGATTCCAAGGTTTTTCGAGCCGACATCCGGCAGAGTGCTGCTGGACGGAAGGGACATTCAGGAATGGCCGCTGAAAGACCTACGGGATGCCATCGGCTATGTGCCGCAGCAGTCGATGCTCTTTACCGGATCCATCCATGAGAATCTGGGCTGGGGCGACTCGGAGGCCGGGCTGGATGAATTGGAAGAGGCCGCACGAAAGGCCCAGATCCATGATTCCGTCGAGCGTTTCCCTGACAAATATGGAACGCGGGTCGGCCAGAAGGGGGTCAACCTGTCGGGCGGACAGAAGCAGCGCCTGTCCATCGCACGTGCTCTCGTTCGCCATCCGTCCATCCTGATTCTGGACGACAGCACGTCAGCACTTGACATCAAAACCGAAAACGCCCTCTGGGAGGCGCTTGAAGGGGAACGAGCGACGATGCTCGTCGTCACGCAGAAAGTCGGGACCGCTGCGGGGGCGGACCGGATCCTCCTGCTGGATGAGGGCCGGGTGTCGGGTTACGGAACACACGAGGAACTGCTGCAGCAGTCCGAGCTGTACCGGCAGATCGTTGAATCGCAGAGTACGCATGCCGGGGAGGTGAACGGGGATGTTTGATTTCATCAGAAAGCCTTTCGGCTATGAGCCGATTCTCTCGAAAGAAGACCTGAAGAAGCCGAAGGAGAAAAAGGGGGAGCGGCCGAACAATTGGAAGGATGTGCTTCTGCGCATATGGCGGCTTGTCGATGAACAGCGCGCTCTTCTCATTGCGGTGCTTGTCCTTGTAGCTCTCAGCTCCGGACTGTCGATCCTCGGTCCGTATCTTGTCGGCCATATTGTCGACGAATACATCGTCGCCGGCCGATTCGGCGGATTCGGCCGGATGGTGATCCTTCTGATTGCGTTCTATGCCGGTCTGTCCGTTGCCATGTACCTGCAAAGCTTTTGGATGATCGGCATTTCCCAGCGCGCGGTGTATAAGATGCGCACAGGCCTGTTCAGTCACTTCCAGCAGCTTCCGGTAAAGTTTTTCGACCGCAGGCAGCACGGAGAACTGATGAGCCGGATGACGAACGATATTGAAAACGTCAGCCAGACATTGAACAACTCGTTTATCCAGGTGTTCTCGAGCGTACTGACGCTTGTGGGTACAGTCGCCGTCATGCTTTCACTGAGTCCTTTGCTTACCATACTCACGATGACGATCATCCCGCTCATGTTTGCCGCGGTCCGCTGGATCACGAAGCGGACAGGGCGGCTGTACAAGGCTCAGCAACGCGCGGTCGGAGAGCTGAACGGCATGATCGAGGAATCGATTTCCGGGCAGCGCATCGTCAAAGCGTTTTCGCAGGAAGACCGGGTGATGGAGGAATTCTCAGAGAAAAGCGAACGTCTCCGCCGGACCGGCTTCTGGGCGCTGACCTATGCCGGATTCATACCGAAAGTGATGAACTTCCTGAACAATGGGGCGTTCGCGGTCGTTGCCGGCATCGGCGGAATCCTAGCGCTGACCGGTGACGGGCTGGTCACGATCGGGACCATCGTCATCTTTACAGAGTATGCCCGCCAGTTCACCCGTCCGCTCAATGATCTGGCCAACCAGTTCAACACCGTCCTTTCCGCCATTGCAGGAGCGGAGCGCGTGTTTGCCATCATGGACGAGGAGCCGGAGCGGGACGATGCGAAAGGTCATGCGGATACGATTCTCCAAGGCGATGTGGAATTCCGGGATGTGGCTTTTGGATATGGCGGGGACGGCTATACCGTCGAAGGGGTGAGTTTCCGGGTGCGCCCGGGCGAGGCAGCTGCCTTTGTCGGTGCAACCGGCGCGGGAAAAACGACCGTCATGCAGTTGCTGGCCCGTTTCTATGACGCGAATGAGGGCCAGATCCTGATCGACGGCATCCCGATCACGGAGCTTCCGAGGAAGACACTCAGAAGCCAGACAGCGTTCGTTCTCCAGGATCCGTTTTTATTCGAGGCAAGCGTCATGGAAAACATCCGCTACGGACGCCTGGATGCGACGGATGAGGAAGTCATTGCAGCAGCGAAGGAAGCCAATGCGCATGACTTCATCATGAAGCTGGAAGACGGTTACGGGACTGTGCTGTCCGCGGACGGTGGAGAAATCAGCCAGGGCCAGAAGCAGCTGCTCTCTATTGCCCGCGCACTCGTCGCGGATCCGGTTCTCCTGTTGCTGGACGAGGCGACGTCCTCGATCGACACAGTCACCGAGATGAAGATCCAAGAAGCGCTAGAACGCCTGATGGTAGGCAGGACCAGCTTCATCATCGCCCACCGCCTGAATACGGTGAGAAAAGCTGACCTCATCTTTGTCATGCAGGACGGGCGCCTTGCCGAATCGGGAAGGCAGCAGGAACTGATCGGCAGCGGAGGCCTCTACGACCAGATGCTGAAAGGTGCTGAATTATAAAAGGTTAGGGGCTGTCGAAAACTCAAGATCTACACATGATATGGCAAACGGCACGGACGCCGGGAGACACCTGCAGGAAAAGCCGGGCTGTCGAGATCCGCTTTACGCGGAGCTCGGCGCCGGCCTGAGGTAAGCGACCAGAGTCCGTGCCGTTTGCTGTATTCACTTTAATACTACCGGAAAAGCCTTTTTCCTGTGCAGCGGGTTCCTGGTCTTTCGTTGTCGATGCCAGGACACTTATGCTTCATGCTTGGTCTTTCGTGGCTCCTCTTTGTACACTCGTGCTGCCTGCCTGGTCTTTCGTAAAGATGCATACGAAAAATCCGGAGAGGCGGACCTCTCCGGATTTTTCATTATCTGACCATCGCGGCAGAGCCGGGTTTCTTTCTCGGGCGGAATCCGCCGAGGAGGATTTTGCCGTAGGGAACGAATTTCTCGAGCGCGACCGATACCACAATCGGAAGAACAAGACCGATGGCGGTAAATCCGATCAGGCCGTAGTTGAAGAAGTCGTTCAGTACGATATCCGCGAAAATGTGAAGATACATAATCGAAATCGAATGCTTTTCGACGAACTGCAGCCATTTTAGAGGTATTCTCTTGGCGGCACGCTGGAACAGTCCGATCACAACAATCGTGCAGGAGATCGGAATGATCAGGTCCAGGAAGAAGTGGTCATACCGCAGAAACTTCATACTGAGGTGATAGTCGAACAGGCCGGTTGCGTCGAAGGCGAGACAGGCGGCAACCGTTGCGGCGGCCGTGCCGAGCCACTTGCCGCTGATCTCCATCCAGAACGTCTTAAAATAGTAGCCGATTGCAAAATACACCAGTGCCATCAGCGCGACATCGACGTTCCAGGGAAGCGGGATCTGCTGGGCGGATTCGACGACTCCGCCGTCCAGCACCCGCTGTGCGAACAGGCTCTCGGTGTGTGCAACCACGTAAGACAGGGCGACAAGGCCGATCTGGACTTTACGGCTAAAGTACTTTGTCATGAATGTGAACAGCATGAACACTGCAAACAGGGCTGTCACAAACCAGAATACGCCATAGGCGCCACGGACAAACCGGCCGCCGACGACGAGCGTCCACAGGTCATTCAGATACCATTGCAGGTCGGTATTGCCGTATCCCAGTTCCATTCCGTAGCGCATCGCGGTAATCAGGACAAGGAAGAACAGGTACGGGACGATCAGCTGCATGAACCGCTTTTTGATGGACTGGCCGGCTTCCGCACGGGTTTTCACTTCCTTGAAGAACAGTCCGCTCAGCAGGAAAAAGGCCGGCATATGGAACCAGTAAATGTATTTGGATAGTGGAAAGTCTAGTTCTCCGGGATAATGGCCAATCACGACAAGAATCATGAGAAATCCTTTCGTGACGTCGACCCAGGTCAGTCTTTGCTTTGCCATGGTGAGGACCTCCGTCAGTTCATCAGTCTTGGATTCTATCTCCGGAATTAGTTCCCCCTTTTCGGCATTTCTTAAACCTCCGGGGGGGTACGGGCATCTTACACCCTGAAGCCCCTCTTTGAAAAGGTACAAAAAATGGCGGCCGCTCCTAAAATATGGGACGGCCGCCGATGCGGATCACTTATTTTCTTCGATGTTCAGGTTTGGACCTTCGTCAAAATTCACTTCAAGCTCGAATTTCGTGTAGTCCTGAATCTCAAGTGCGTCCAGGATTTTGGTCTTGGCTTTTTCCTCGGTTACATTCTGGTCAAGAAGGATTTCCTTGAATAGGGCATCCAGCTCATTCATCGCTTCTTCCTGCTGGTTGTCATCGCCGTAATCGACGCCTTCAAGCGTATTTTTGTACTCTGCTTCAAATGTTCCGTCTTCCTTTGTTTCATAGCTGGCATCCACTGCGTCCTTGCCGTCTACATCGATCTCCAGATCAAAGTCCTTGAAGCCGTATCCCTGAGTGGTTTCTTCCATGCCGTCGTTTTTGCCGCCTGAAGGATTTTCGCCGGCTTTATCATCTTCAATGGCCGTTTCGGTTGCATCGCCGGTTTCTTCCGTAGTCGGAGCCTGATCATCGTTATCGCCTCCGGCGGCATCATCCATGGCGTCATTATTGCCTCCGCCACACGCGCCTAGTGTGAGGACAGCCGCCAACGCTGTTATTCCGAGCAGTTGATGTTTCATGGGTGCACGTCCTTTCGGGTTCTCTGTTTGTCCTTAATGTTTCCTGTTAAGGCGAATCTTAAACAGCTTCCTGCATGAAGGGCTGTTGGGGATATGCCATAATCAAAGAAAACAGGGACGGGACGGAAAGGGAGGATTGCATTGGAGATTTTTGCACATCGCGGTGCATCAGGAAGCAGGCCGGAAAATACAATGGCCGCATTCTTGGAAGCTGCGGTATTGCCGATTGACGGGGTCGAGCTGGATGTGCATCTGTCAAGTGACGGCGTGCCTGTCGTCATCCATGATGAGACGGTCGACAGGACGACAGACGGAAGCGGGTACGTCAAAGATATGACGCTGGTTGAGCTAAAACAGCTTAGTGCGGGATGCCGCTTTGCCGATGAATTCTCCGGAGAACGAATCCCGACCTTGCGGGAAGTGCTGGAACTGTTCCGGGGCAAGCCCCATCGTCTGAACATCGAGCTGAAATCAGATGTGTTTCCTTATCCCGGCATGCGGGAGAAGGTAATCGGCATGGTAAAGGAATTCGGTATCGGGGACCGCGTCATTTTATCGTCGTTCGACCATGTGACGCTGGAGGCGGCAAAGCGAGAAGCTCCGGAAATCGAGACAGGCATGCTGTTTGTTGAAATTCTGGCCGATGCCCCTGCAGATGCAGCCCGGATCGGAGCTGATGCCCTTCATCCGGCCTTGCCATTCGCGATAAGGGAACCCGGCCGGCACGCAGCGGCGGAAGGCGCTATACTCCGGGTCTTCACTGTTAATGATCCCGTACATGCGCTATTGGTCCGTGACGCTGGCGCACAGGCGATTTTTACCGATTATCCTGCGAAGATGCTCGAACTGTTCAAATAAAACACAGGAGCTGCATAGTGCAGCTCCTGTGTTTCTGATCACCAAGTGGCCCGATGCTCCTCACTGCATCCGAGCAGTTTGACGAGATGGAGATTGATGCCGGCATCTGGAAGGCGTATGCGTCCCCTGAAGTAGCCGACCATCTGATGCACATCGGATTTGACGAGCTTGGCATCTGTGGCAGCGGTCCGTTCGAAAAAGGGTGTGAATGTCAAGTCGACCGAATCCGTGAATTTGGTGCGGATATTCCATGTTTTCATGTAGTCCTGTGGATCGTAATCAAACAGGACATCCTCACTGATCTTGTACATTTTGCCGTCGATGAATATCGCGTTTTCGGTCATGCCGGTTCCGTCGGTCCACTGTCCGCCGAAATTCAGCCCGATGCGCCGGCGTCCGTAACGCTGGGAAGCCATTGCCCAGTTCCAGGTGGCCTTACGCGGCCAGACGCCCCTTCCGAAATCAAGGACGGCGAAGGATTCCTCCCTGCCGATCCGGAAGCGTCGGTCGTCGATGGTAATGAATCCTTCGACCGGAAGGAGATGGTGTTTGGCTGTGAACTGGTATTGGCTGCGGTTCCACGGAACAACCACATTCAGCGACTCTTCATCTTCAGGATGCCCGATATGCAGATCAGCGTGAAGAAGTTCCCCGTCAAAGTCCGGCACAGTGACAAGAAGTTGAGTCTCACCCTTGAAGTGGATCATCTGGATGTTCATGTCGGGATGGGTGAAAGATGCATTGCTGAGCACCTCATCGCCCATGCGGACGCTGCGGCCCATCGGAACGGTGACTGTCTTCTCGAAAAAACGCTGCGTCTCATAGTGGAAGACGTAGACGAAACAGGATGCGGCATAATCGAGGTGGGATACCGTCACGGAGAACAGGACATCTTCCGCATAGACACACCAGTAGTTCCAACGTTTTTTGCGCATATAATTTTTGGCGAGATTGCCGGTGATAATCGGAGTCCTTGCGAAGCCGATCGCTTCCGGATTCAGTGTCCCGTCCGGGTTGGACAATCGGACAGGCTCCGTCAATTCGCGTTCTTTGTGCTGCATTCGATCACCTCGAAAACGGCTATTGTCAGATTTGAGTTTTGCTGATATACTCTTCATTGTACCAGAGATACGGGGCATTAGCTCAATTGGGAGAGCGTTGCGCTGGCAGCGCAGAGGTCAGGGGTTCGAGCCCCCTATGCTCCATCATACGAAACCGCCGGGATTCCTTTATCAGGATTACGGCGGTTTTTCCTTTTTATACAGAAGAGGGTTTGATGTTATGAGAAAACACCTCTCATATATAATTCCGCAGAACTCAAACGCTCCTTCATATTCTGCTTCTTCCTGTGCATACGTTGCAGGAAAGGGGGTGCGGAAGTTGGCGGTCTATGACCGTGAGGCGGCGGTCGCGTATGCGAACCGGTGGTGGAATGACTACAATCCCGCGTATCCGAAATTCGCGGTGGACTGCACGAATTATGTATCCCAGTGCCTGAGGGCAGGCGGTGCGCCGATGTGGGGGGCACCGAATCGGGAGCGTGGCTGGTGGATCGGTGGAGGAAGCTGGAGTTTTAGCTGGAGCGTGTCCCATTCGCTCCGGTGGTACCTGGCGGGTTCACAGCGCGGACTGACGGCAAGGCGGGTCCAATCGGCGGGTGAACTTGAGCCTGGCGATATCATTTCCTATGACTTCGAAGGGGACGGCAACTTCAATCACACCACTATCGTGACGTCAAAAAGGGACGGCGTACCGTATGTGAACGCCCATACGTACAATGTCCGTGACCGTGACTGGGCATATAAAGATTCCTATGCCTGGAGGCCGGACGCCACATATATCTTCTGGAAGATCAGCGATCGGTTTGATTAAACGGAATAACGGCCCGGGAATCTGCCCCGGGCCGTTATTTGCATTAATGGGATCATAGATCCCGAATCGTATCCTGTTTATTAATCAAAATCATACCAGATGACGGCCATCGTGCCTTCTCCGGCATGGACGGCAAGAACGGAGCCGATGTCGCCCGTTTTCACTTCAAGCCCGGGCATGGCCTCCAGCATCTGACCCTTAAGCCGGGCGGCTTCCTTCGGGCTGTCCGCATGCATAAGGTGGATGGTGCGCCGGCCATCTTCATAAGCCACCTTCACTTTGTCCACCAGGTAACGGAACGCCCTCTTTTCTGAACGGACTTTGTCGATGACCTCAAGTGTGCCCTCTGGGGTGATCTGGATGATTGGCTTGATCTGCAGCATGCTGCCGAGGTAGAACTGAACACTTCCCATCCTTCCGCCTTTATGCAGCTGGTTCAGCTGTCCGATATAGATGAATGAGCGGGTCTTGCCGACATGTTCGCTGATGGCTTCGGCAATTTCGTCACGGCTTTTACCTTGCTGCTCCAGTTCCATGGCGAGCCGTACAAGTCCGGTCGTTCCGTAGGAAAGAGACTTGCCATCGATAATACGGACATCAAAGCCGCTCAGCTCCGCTCCTGAAACGGCGGAGGCATAGGTTCCGCTCAGTTCCGACGTCAGCATGACCGCAAGCCCCTGCTCATATTCTTCCTTGAGTCTATCGAACAGTTCGGCAAAACGGCCTGCAGATGGCTGCGACGTTTTCGGCAGATCGCTGGATGTCCGGATCTTTTCATACAATTCTTCCGGACGGATCCCGACACCATCCGCATATTCCTGATCTCCGAAATGGACATTGAGCGGCACGACGTAAAGATCGGGATGATTCGCGAGTTCAGTTGAAATGTGGGCGGTACTGTCCACGATATAGGCAATTGGCTTTTTCTTCATTTCTCATCCCCCTAGCGTTATCGTTTTC
Source organism: Bhargavaea sp. CC-171006 (assembly GCF_009761675.1). GTDB lineage: Bacteria > Bacillota > Bacilli > Bacillales_A > Planococcaceae > Bhargavaea > Bhargavaea changchunensis. The sequence goes on along the minus strand of NZ_QUZH01000005.1, from coordinate 19,315 downwards.
TGAATACTATACCATACTGTGCAATAAAGAGGGCTAGGAAATCGGAAAAGGCTTATATTATAGTGGTATAATATAAGCCTTTCTAATTTTTTGTTATAAATCGAATAATGTCTAACGACGTCGGTTTGCCTCACTGAAGTCCTGTCTGTGCCGGGCAAGCACGACTCCTGCCGCCAAAATCAGGGGCCATGAGTCGGGAAGGATACCGGAAAGCCAGAGTGCAGCGATCCAAGCCGCAAATCCTCCCGGCATGGCAAGCGTCGCTGAACGGAGCGGCAGCAGGGAAGCAACCGTTCCGACCAGGAATCCGACAAAGGCCGAGGGGGAGAAGGCCAGAGCGGCACCGACAAAGGCGGAGACGCCCTTCCCGCCTTTTCCTCCGTACAGGGGAAAAACATGGCCAAGTACCGCAAGCGCACCGCCGGCGGCAATCAGCCATTCCGGATGGCCGAGATACCGGCCGGCAAGGACAGCAGCGGCGCCTTTTAGCGCATCACCTATAAAGACCGCGGCAAAGGCGGCCGGGCCAAACAATCTCCCGGCATTTCTCGCACCGGGATTGCCGCTGCCTGTGGATATGGGGTCTGCACCAAGCTTACGGCCAAGGATCCGTGCCCATAGCAAGGATCCCGCTGCCCAGCACAAAGCAAGATAAAGGACGGCTCCAGGGCCGATGGCATCCAACGGCATCCCTCCCCGGGGTCTGCTATAATCAGGGTGACTACTGGTAGCGAAGGAGAATTCACATGCAGCAGATGAGTATCCGGCAAGCGGTGATCGAACGCCGCTCCATTAAAAACTTCAACGGAGCCCCGGTCTCCCGGGAAGATGTCATGGAAGTCCTGGCCGATTCCAGATACGCACCTAACCACGGCAAGCGCGAACCGTGGAGATTTATCGTAGGAGCAGGGGAAAACCTTCCCGATGTCCAGCGTCTGATCAGGGAATTTGCAATTCCAAACTGGCGCGAGCTGACAGAGGAAGGGCTTGAACGGCAATCCTCCAAGTTCACGAGCGCAGGGGCCATAGTCTTTGCCGTCGTTCGTGAAGATGTGCGCCAAAAGCAGCGGATTGAAGACCATATGGCGATTGCAGCCTTCCTGCAGAACGCCCAGCTCCTCGCGTGGGATAAGGGCATCGGCACATGCATCAAGACACCTGCCTGGCTGGATCAGCCCCAATTCCGCGAGGCGCTGGGCGCCGGTGACGGGGAGCGGGTAATCTGCATGCTGCACTTCGGGCATTCGGATACAATGCCGAAGGAGTGGGATCACACCCCGATTGAGGAAAAGGTTACGTTTTACTCATCTCCGGAAAGCGCGGAGGACACTTCGAAGTAATAATCGCCGATCACGCGCAGCCCCTTGTCAAAGTTCTCAAGATGGAAGTGTTCGTTCGGTGCATGGAAGTTTTCGGACGACAGACCGAAGCCCATAAGAACGACCGGCAGGCCGAGAATCTCGTCAAACGCCGCAACGATCGGGATTGAGCCGCCGCCTCGCGTATAGGCGGTCGGGACGTGGTAAACGTGCTCATACGACTTGCCCGCAGCCTGGATGGCCGGGTGATCGTAAGGGGTGAGGAACGGCTTGCCCTTGTCGAACTCGGTAATGTTAACTGTTACGCCGGCCGGCTTGTTCTTCTCGATATGGCTTCGCAGTTTTTGGACGATGTCGTCCGGGTCCTGGTCCGGTACGAGGCGGCAGGTGATTTTTGCTCCTGCTTCAGCGGGCAGGACGGTTTTGATCCCTTCACCGGAAAACCCGCCGAACACACCATTGATTTCTAGCGTCGGGCGGGTCCACGTACGCTCAAGATGCGAATAGCCCGGTTCACCAAAGAGCTCGCTGACGCCGAGCTCTTTTTTCAATGCTTCTTCGTCGAAATCGAGTTTTTCATATTCCTCGCGTTCCTCTTCGGTCGCGGGGCGGACATCATCGTAAAAGCCGTCGACCGTGATCGTTCCTTCTTGGTCCCGGAAGGAGGCTAGCAGCTCGACAAGGGCGTGGATGGCGTTTTGGACGCCGCCGCCGTACAGGCCGGAGTGGAGGTCGCCCTTGGCTCCCTCCACATCAATCTGTACTCCGGCAAGGCCTCGGAGGCCGTAGCAGACGGCCGGCTGGCCGGGTCCCTGCATGCCCGTATCCGAAATGACAATCACGTCAGCCGCAAGCTTGTCCTTGTTTTCTTCTACATAGGCCGGAAGGTTCGGGCTGCCGATCTCTTCCTCGCCCTCGATGCAGAATTTCACGTTGACGGGAAGCTTGCCGTTCGTTTTGAAAAGGGCTTCGACAGCTTTTACGTGCATGAACACCTGGCCTTTGTCATCGCTTGCACCACGCGCATACAGCTTGTTGTCCCGGACTTCGGGCGCGAACGGTTCGCTGTCCCAAAGCTCCAGCGGGTCGACCGGCTGGACGTCGTAGTGACCGTATACGAGAAGGGTCGGCTGGCCTTCCGCATGCAGCCAGTCTGCGTACACGACCGGATGTCCCTGAGTTTCATCGATTGAAATGTTTTCGAGTCCGGCAGTCTTGAGCGACCCGGCAAGCCATTCTGCAGCTTTCCGCATGTCGGCTTTGTGCTCTGAGAGAGAGCTGATGCTCGGGATGCTCAGGAAGTCATTCAGCTCGGTGAGGTGCGCTTCACGTTGTTTGGTGAAATAGCGGTCCAGTTCGTTCAGATGGTCCATTATTGATCCCTCTTTCCAGGTTGGTTTACGTGCCAAGTATACCAGAAACAGAGAAAGCGGATTCAAATCAGAGTATCGGGGGAACAGTTTATGGTATGATGGGCAATAAAGTGTTTTGAATTCCGTGTAAACTCAGGGGGAATGACTTTTGTTTATCGTCTTGGGAATCCTGCTCTTCCTGTCCTTCTTTTTCTCGGGCAGTGAAACGGCTCTTACCGCCACGAACAGGATGAAGGTGCAGCTCCGGGCTGACCAGGGAGACAGAAAATCCGAGAAACTGCTGAAACTCATCAGCAAACCCGACCGGATGATCACATCAATCCTGATCGGGAACAATATTGTGAATATCCTCATGCCGACACTTCTTACGGCGATTGCGATCGACAAAGGCTGGCAGGTGGGATTGGCAACGACCATCCTGACGATCACCCTGATCATCTTCGGGGAGGTACTTCCGAAGACGATCGCGGCGACGTTCTCCGAAAAAATCGCCTATCTGGTATTTCCGATCATCCGTTTCCTGGTGATCGTACTTTCACCGCTGACCTATCTGCTGTCGCTGTTCACGAATATCTTTATCCGGATCATTTCGCGAGGCGCGGTGACGGAGGCGACACTGACGAAGGAAGATCTCAGGTCGATGGTGGATATTGCATCTACGGAAGGGACCTTTGAAGAAGAGGAATCCATCCGCCTCAAAGGTGTGATGGACTTTCCGGAAAAAGATGTGTCCGACGTGATGTCGGCCCACCGGACGGAAATCGTCGGTGTCCCTATTGATGCCGACTATGAATATGTTCGGGATACCATCCTTGAACACTGGTACACGCGTTATCCGGTGTATGAGGACAACATGGATACCATCGTCGGTGTGTTTTATTCCAAACAGCTGATTGAATGGTCGATGGAGCCTAATTCGACGATCGAGGATTACATGGACCGTGAACCGTTGTTTGTCGTCGAGACGCTCAGTGTCGAGCGTGTGTTCAAGATGATGCTGGCGAAAAAGAAGCATATCGCGATTGTTCTTGACGAATACGGCGGCACTCTCGGCATCGTTACGCATGAAGACATCATCGAAGAAATGATCGGCCAGGACATCGAGGACGAGACCGACCAGGAAGACGAGGTACTCGTCTTTGAAATGACGGACACCCGTCTGGAGTGTTCGGGGCGTCTTGAAATGGATGATGTGATGGAATCCTTCCGCGCCGAGATGCCGGACGAGCATGAGACGGTCGGCGGCTTTGTCCTCCAGCAACTCGGTCACGTACCGGAGCCGGGCGACCAATTCACATACGGCAACCTGGATGTCATCATCGAGGAAATGGACCGCAACCGCATCACCCGAATGCTCATCACGAGGCGGGAGCCCGAAGTAGGGGAAGAAGCAGCAACGTCCGAAGAAGAATAAGAAGAAAACAGCAAAACAAAAACGCAGGCGGTTGCCTGCGTCGGGGCGCTTCCTTCCAGGGAGGCGCCTTTTTTGCGAATTCCTGACCGCTGCGGCCAGCTTCAGCGCCCAGCAACTAGCAAACTTCGCACTTCTCCACTGCGATAAGTCAACATCGGTTCGTTCCTCACCGTGTTTCCTTTATCTCATTGCGAAGTACTCCGGTTTGTACGTTGCTGAACGGGCGCTTGCGCTTTTGGATAACCTTTCCCCGTTTCTTACATCTTTGTAATGGACCTGAAAGAGAATCCGATGGAGGGCAAGGTTTCTCTATAGGACAATAAGGTCAACAAAGAACAGAACGAACGGGAGGGATCGGCCATGGCCGGTCGTAACATTGAAACCATCTACGAAGAATATGAACGCTTTATCTATCATCTCTGCCTGAAGCTCACACGGAACAAGGACGAGGCGGAAGACCTCATGCAGGACGTCTGGCTGAAAGTCGTCCGGAACGAGAAGTCGCTTGAAGGCGTGGACCATGTGAAGGCCTGGCTGACAACGATTTGCATGAACACGTTCCGCGACCGCTACCGTAAGACGGTGCGCCGGAGCCAGCATGTCATGGAGCAGCCTGAAACGCTCGACGTGCCGATTCTTGACCTTGTGCCATGTGTGGAGCCGAATGCTGATGACCTGCTGGAACGTGAGGATATCCGTGCCATCGTTCAGTCGAAGCTGGATGAACTGGACGGCATCTATCGTAAAACCGTGCTTTATTTCTATGTGAACCAGTACTCGCTAAACGAAATCGCCGAGCTCATGAAAGTCTCCATCGGAACCGTCAAATCCCGGCTTTTCCGCGCCAAGCAGCGCCTGAAGGAAATGATGCTTCTCGACGAGCAGGCGGAAGGCTACGTCACAGCCGGATAAGATAATCATTAGGACGGCGGTCCGGGCAGAAAGTTGCCCGGATCGTTTTTTCTTTTCCGCGGAGCAGGCGCGTTTCCCCGCGCATAGGAAAGGGGAATGGAAAGGGGACCAAAGGGGGGAGATCGCATGGACAAGGAGAAAGTAAAAGAATGGAGCACGAGGCGCAGGGTACTGACGATCATCGCCTGCCTATTCGTACTCATTTATATCGGTATCGTTCTTTATCATACATACAAGCCGCTCCCGGAAGGCATTTCACATGACGGGAAGCTCTACCGGACAGACAATGTGGAAATGTTCACGGACCTGACCTTTTCACAGGACCGGTCAAAGGACGGCATGGTCCATGAACTGCAGATCTTCGATGAGGTGTTTTCGATGATCGATCGGGCTGAAGAATTCGTTGTTGCGGACTTTTTCCTCTACAACGGTTATTACGATGAAAAAGAGGACTTCCCCGAGCTTGCACGTACGCTGACAGACCGGCTGGCGGAGAAGAAAAAAGAGAATCCCGATATGCCGGTCATTCTCATTACCGATCCGGTCAATAATGGGTACGGTTCGTTTGAATCCGAGGAACTCAGCCGATTGGAGCAAGCGGGCGTTGAGGTTGTGGTAACCGCCCTCGATCCACTCAGGGATTCGACACCGATCTATTCGGGTGTCTACCGGATCCTCTTCCAGTGGTGGGGAGAAGAAGGAAAGGGTTGGCTGCCGAATCCGATGGCCGAGGATGCTCCGGACATGACGGTGCGTTCCTATCTGAAACTGCTGAACGTCAAGGCGAACCACCGGAAAGTGATCGTCACGGAAGAAGGCGTGCTTGTAAATTCCGGCAATCCGCATGATGCGAGTGGCTGGCACGGCAATGTCGCTTTCAAGGCGGATGGCCCCGTGATCAATGATGTGCTCAAAGCAGAGGAAGCGGTGTCCCGCTACTCCGGCGGCCCCGAAAAGTTTCCGAGGACGGAGACGGAGGAAAACCCGGACGGGCAATACGGCGTGCAGTACGTGACGGAGCGGCGGATCCTTGACCACCTGCTTGAGGACATCGGAAAAGCGGATGAAGGGGACGAGGTATGGCTCGGCATGTTCTATCTTGCCAAGCGTGATGTTTTGTCGGCGCTTGTCGAAGCTGCCGAGCGGGGCGCAAGGGTACGCATCATCCTTGACCCGAACGAGAATGCTTTCGGAAACAAGAAGACCGGCCTGCCGAACATGCCGGTTGCGGAAGAGCTGATCGAGGACTCGGAGGGCCGGATCGAAATCCGTTTCTATAATGCGGTCATCGGGCAGTACCATACCAAGCTCGTTTATGTGAAGGATGGTGACACGGCCTACATTTCAAATGGCGCCGCCAACATGACGGAGCGAGCGCTGGATGATTACAACCTCGAGGCCGACCTGCGCATCGAGGCACCGTCGGACAGCCCGCTCGCAGATGAGCTGGACGGCTATTTCAACCGGCTCTGGAACAATGAAGATGCGCTATACACGTTGGAGGCCGGGGAAAAGCTGGACGGCTTCTCCCAGGCACAGCGGGTCGTCTACGGCCTGCAGAAACTTCTCAAGCTCACCACTTATTGATCCCGACAACAAAAGCGGCCTCCGCACAAACCGGTGCGGAGGCCGCCTTCGTATTCAGTCAAGCCCATCCAGCTGCCGGTTCAGTTCCGACAGGCGGGCTTCCATGTCCGCCAGCCTCTGTTCAGCTTTCTGGACCTGTGCCTCATGGCCGGTCGACTCGAGCTTCTCGATGTCGCCCTGCAGGCTGATATAGTCCATTTTCAGTTCCGCGATTTCCGCTTCGAGTGAACGTTTGTCCATCTTGAACGCCTCCTTGTCGCGGTCATTGTATCATAGCCGGCCGGATGGCGTATCAAGTCATGCGCACATTATCTGTTGTCAGGAAAGAGCAGATCAGTGTTTCCCGGCTTCCCTGCGCGGCGGATATTCAAGGTAGTAATGAACGGCTTCGCTTACCATGTCGAGTCCGTCCTCGACATTGAGCGCAGCCTGCCGTTCGACCGCGCGTTTTCTGCGCGGCTCATGAAGGAGAAGTTCCATCACCGCATTCAGCAGCATCGACTGCTTGACTTTGCGGCCAAGTCCGAGCGGAATAAAGCCGTTTTCCTCATTTGGGAGCGCATGTCCCAGTTCTTCTTCATCCTGTGCGAGGACGATGCACGGGATGCTCAGGAAAGCGACGTCATAGGGGATATATCCGGAAGAACAGATGACGATATCAGCGGAGGCGAGTTCTCTGCCGTAATCATAGGGCATTTTCCTGACGGTGACGTTGCGGCGTCCGAGTGCCATCATCATGAGCGGATCCTCCGGATGAGGGTAGGCTTCCCCCAGCAGGACCGTCACTTTCAGAGGAATGTGCAGCTGCGTCAGATGCCTGAGTGTCCTGTGAGAAAGGTTGGCAGGATCAGTCGGGCCGTGGGCGACGACAATATGCGGCAGGTCTCCCGGAGGCCGTTTGCCGAGCCCGACGCGTCGGTGCCGGATCAGGCTCGGGTCCGCTATAAAACCGGCCTGGCCCATGACAACATTGGACGGCACGGGACCCCGGAGTTCTCCGGCGAATGTGCGGAAGACAAGGTCTGCCAAGGATCCATCTTCACCATTGTCATCAAAATGAATAATTGCGGGAATCATGTTTCTGAGCGAATCCATCTCTCCAGGCTCTGAGCGGCCGTCCCTCAGGAGGATATCGGGCCGCAGTTCGCCGGCTGCTTTCCTGAGCCCATCCTTTCCCCGGATCCGGACGACCCGGAAGCCCGCCTCCTCGATGTGGGAGAGCGGGCGCTCCGAAAGGAAGATCACTTCAATATCGGTAAGCGACTGCGCAATGCGCAGCGCGCGCCGTGTCCGGTAGGCGGAGGGGATATCGATTGCCGTACAGTAAAACACCGCTTTCTTTTTCGGTTTTCCGGTCAAGGCCTTCACCCTTTCTGGCTGCAATATCGGTTCCTGTCCAACATATGGGACCAGCCTCCGGAATATGAGGGCCCGGACTGGAAGTATCGGCTGTTTGTGGTAAACTGGGTATTATTTTTGAGAGCGAAAAGGGGGGATTTCCCATGTTCGATTCATTCCTGTTCTCCTTCATGGCGATTGTGGCGATCGGTATCGGTTCGCAGTGGCTGGCCTGGCGGCTGAGGCTGCCGGCAATCGTCGTCATGTCCATCGCGGGCCTGCTGCTCGGTCCGCTGCTCGGCCTGCTGAATCCCGAACAGCAGATCGGGGACTTTTTCGGCCCGATCATTTCAATCGCGGTGGCGATTATCCTGTTCGAAGGGAGCCTGAATCTGGACGTGCGGGAAATCCGCGGGTTTTTCCGTCCGGTCGGCCGGATTGTGACGCTGGGTGCATTTCTTGCCTGGATTTTCGGGGCGCTGGCTGCGCACTATGTTGCAGGCCTCAGTTGGGAAGTGGCGTTCGTCATCGGGGGACTGTTTATTGTCACAGGTCCGACGGTCATCCTGCCGCTCCTGCGCCAGGCTAAGCTGAAGCCTCGTGTCGGAGCCATTCTGAAGTGGGAAGGAATCATTGTCGATCCGTTCGGCGCGCTGCTTGCACTGTTTGCATTTGAGATCATCCGTTTCCTGAAGGGGGACTTGACCGGTTCAGGCATTCTGATCTTCTTTGCAGCCTCGGCTTTTGCGGGCGTGCTCGGCTGGTTCGTCGCCTGGGTGCTCGGCAGGATGTTTGAAGCGGACAAAGTGCCGGAGTTCCTGAAGTCCCCGGTGCTGTTTGCGGCCGTTCTGCTGGTCTTTGTCGTTTCTGATGAGATCATGCATGAGACCGGGCTGCTCGCGGTCACCGTGATGGGGGTCTCGATGGCGAATATGCATCTGTCTTCGATCGAGGACATCCGGCATTTCAAGGAAAACATCACTGTTCTGCTCGTTTCCGCTATTTTCGTGATGCTGACGGCGTCACTTTCGGTGGATACGCTGCGCGCCGTCTTCGAACCGCGTATTATCGCTTTTGTCCTTGCGACGCTGTTCGTCGTCCGGCCGCTGTCGATCTGGCTGTCGACAATCGGCACAGACCTGACCAGGCAGGAGCGAACGCTCGTCGGCTGGATCGCGCCCCGCGGCATTGTCGCGCTCACGGTTTCCGGGTATTTTGCCTCGATTCTGCTTGATCAGGGCTACAAGGACGCAGAGCTTCTGACGGCGCTGACGTTCGCGCTCGTCTTCGGCACGGTTGTTGTGCATGGCTTCACGCTCGGGCCGCTCGCCAAGAAACTGAACCTTGTGGCGGCAGACAACTCCGGTGCCCTGATTGTCGGTGGCGGGCCTTTCATTGCGAAGCTTGCCGCCTCCATCAAGGAAGACGGGAAGCCGGTAGCCATCATGACCGATGCCTGGAACGATGTGTTCGAGGCCCGCAAGGCCGGCATCAAAGTGCTTTCGGGGGATATTCTGTCAGAGCAAGTCGACTACCGGTATGACCTGGCGCCTTACCAGAATCTGCTGTCGATGACACAGATGGACATGTATAACGCCCATATCTGCAGTGATTTCGTCCATGACTTCGGCCCGTCGTTCGTCCACCGGTCCGGGCTGAAAGGGGACCCGAAACGCTACGGGGTCGACAGTGTGCGGCTCGTCCGCTCACCGGGGCGGTTCCTGTTCGATCCTGCTCTCCCTGTGGGTGTGCTTGACTCCCGTGTCCGGAACGGCCATGTGATCCGGAAGACACCGATCACGGAACGGTACAAGTACACCCAATACCTCCGCGAGCGGGACGAGAGTCCGGTCCTCCTCTATATCCTGAGAAAAGACGGCAGGGTCGACTTCTTCTCACCGGGTGCCGAGCTGGCGGCAGAACCGGGCGATCTCGTGGTTTCCCTGAGCCCACCGGATAAAACGGTGGAGAAGGTGAAGGAGAAGCTGGAGGACAAGACGGACGGCAAGGTATCGGCCAGCAAGGAGCAGATCAAGAATCGTCTGAACGGCAACGATCCGGCAGGCGGGGACGGAAACGGCGGGAAACCGCCGCTCCCGGGTCGGGCACCGGAATCGGCACTTAAATAATGCATTGTGGCCGGGAGCAACTGTGCTCCCGGCTTTTCTGTTAGTCCGCTGATAATAATGCATTCTGAAACTCGGACTTAGCGATGAGGAATCGGACTTACAGAGTGAGACTCGGACTTAGCGGTCAGGAATCAGACTTACAAAGGGAAATTCGGACTTAGGAAGCAGGACTCGGATTTGCAGATTGGAATCCGGACCTGGCCCCGGAGAAACTCGGACATGCCGGATTTCCCCGGCACTTCGCCATCCGTCCTGCCGTGCTCAACGAAGTCAAGCCGGCCGGGTGCGGTGAAATCCCGCCGCCGGTCTTGTATAATCAAAAGGTATGAGAGGAGTGGACGCACATTGTCCAAATCATTGGTACTTGCAGAAAAACCGTCCGTCGCGCGGGATATTGCCCGCGTGCTCGGATGCAACGATAAGCGCAACGGCGCACTGGAAGGGAAGGACTATGTCGTGACCTGGGCGCTCGGCCACCTCGTAACACAGGCCGACCCGGAGCAGTATGACCCGAAATATAAGGAATGGAAAATGGAGGATCTTCCGATTCTTCCAGATCCGTTCAAGCTCATGCCGATCCGGCAGACGACCAAGCAGTACAATGCCGTGAAGGCGCTCCTGAAACGGGGGGACATCCGGGAAATCATTATCGCGACAGACGCGGGTCGTGAAGGTGAACTGGTCGCCCGCTGGATCCTGGAGAAAGCGAAGGCCAACAAGCCGGTCAAACGGCTCTGGATTTCGTCCGTCACCGACAAGGCGATCAAAGACGGTTTCCGCAACCTGAAGGACGGCCGGGAGTACGAGAATCTGTTCGAGGCGGCGGAAGCGCGTGCAGAAGCGGACTGGGTCGTCGGCATCAACGCCACCCGCGCCCTGACCGTGAAGCACAACGCCCAATTGTCTACGGGGCGCGTGCAGACGCCGACGCTTGCGATGATCGCAGAGCGGGAGCGGCAGATCCGTGAGTTCCGGCCGAAGTCGTTCTACGGCATCGAAGCACTCACCGATTCCGGAAGGTTCAAGTGGACTGCCAAGTCGGGTGACGGGCGCACGTTCGACAAAGGGGAAGCGGAGGCGCTCCTTAGCAAGCTGGAGATCATTCGGGAAGGCATTGTCGAAGAAGTGAAGCGCACGCCGAAAAGCCAGCCGGCACCGCCGCTCTTTGATCTGACCGAACTGCAGAAGGAAGCGCATAAACGTTTTGGCTGGTCAGCGAAGGAAACGCTGAACACCCTTCAGGGGCTTTACGAGTCACATAAGGCGGTCACTTATCCGCGGACCGACTCCAAACACCTGACGTCCGATATGGCATCTACACTAAAGGATCGGCTGGAGGCCGTGCGCCTTGCCCCTTACCGGAAGGACATCGCGGCGATCATGAAAAAAGGAAGCCCGAAGCCGCAGAAAGGGGTCATCGACGACGGAAAAGTCAGCGACCACCATGCCATCATTCCGACAGAGCAACCGGCGATCCTGGAGCGCATGTCCGACGGTGAGAGGCGGCTGTTCGACCTGATCGTGAAGCGGTTCATCGCCGTCTTCTCCGGTCCGTACAAGTATGGGGCGGTCACTGCGATACTCGGGGCCGGGGGCGAGCGCTTCCATGCAAAGGGCAGGACGATCACCGAAGAAGGCTGGCGTGCCGTGTACGGCCTGGATGCGGAAGAGGAAGAAGACAAGACACTGCCGCCATTCGAAAAAGGAGAAAAGCTCGGCATCCGTGCTTTCTCGATGACGGAGGGGCAGACAAAGCCGCCGGCACGGTTCAACGAGGGGACTCTCCTTGCAGCGATGGAGAACCCGGCACAGTTCATGGCCGGCGAATCCAAGGAGCTGATCCGGACACTCGGCGAGTCGGGCGGACTCGGAACAGTTGCAACACGGGCGGATATCATCGAAAAACTGTTCAACTCGTTTGTCATCGAAAAAAAGGGCAACGATATCTTCACGACATCCAAGGGCCGCCAACTTCTCGAGCTGGTTCCGGAAGATCTCAAGTCCCCGGCACTGACCGGCGAATGGGAACAGAAGCTGACCGAGATTGCCAAAGGCCGGCTGTCCAAAAAGGCGTTCATGAAAGAAATGACCGGGTTTGCCAAGCAGGCCGTCTCAGAAGTGAAAGCTTCCGAGAAGAAATTCAAGCATGACAATGTCACCGGCAAGATGTGCCCTGACTGCGGCAAGCCGATGCTCGAAGTGAACGGCAAGCGCGGCAAAATGCTTGTCTGCCAGGACCGGGAGTGCGGACACCGACAGAAGGTCTCCCAGCTGACGAATGCCCGCTGCCCGAACTGCCACAAAAAGCTTGAACTTAGGGGTGAGGGGGAAGGACGGATCTTCACCTGCCGCTGCGGGTACCGCGAGAAGCTGTCGGCATTCGAAAAACGCAAGGCGAAGACGAACAAAGGGAAAGTGGCCAAGCGCGATGTTCAGAAGTACATGAAAAAGCAGGACGATGAGCCGGTGAACACGGCGCTGGCAGACCAGCTGAAAAAACTGCTCGGCGACCAAGACTGACGGGGGTGTCCGGTTTGGGCAAAAAGGACAAAATTCAAAAGACCAATGCGGTCCGCATCCTGGACCGGCAGAAAGCCGATTATGAACTGATTGAATATGATACGGATGACGGACAGCTTGACGGCGTCTCGGTGGCTGAAAAGACCGGCCAGGCGGAAGAGACCGTCTACAAGACGCTTGTCGCAACGGCCGGAACAGGGAAATACTTCGTTTTTGTCATACCGGTCGCAGAGGAGCTGGATCTGAAAAAGGCTGCGAAGGCGGCAGGCGAGAAAAAGATTGAGATGCTGCACCTGCGCGACCTGACCGATGTGACGGGATACGTGCGGGGAGGGTGTTCGCCGGTCGGCATGAAAAAAGCCTTTCCGACTTTTATCGATGAATCGGCGCAGACACTGAACCGGATCATCGTCAGCGCAGGGAAAAGAGGGCTCCAGATGAAGCTTGCGCCGGATGCGCTCCTCCTAGCGGCTGATGCGGTGATTGTGCCGCTGACAAAGTGAGCCGGCAGGATCGCCGGGGAAAGGAGGTGCAGCCGTGCATCGGACTCAAATTTGGAGATGGACCTTTTTTATCGCGGGACAGCTCATCTTGTCTCTCGGGATCACACTGACGATTAAAGGCCCTCTTCTCGGCATCGCTCCCTGGGACGTCCTCCATGTGGGGCTGTACCGGATGTTCGGCCTGACGATCGGGACTTGGTCGATCATGACCGGCTTCTTTATCGTCGGATCCACGGCCATTTATCTGAGAAGGTGGCCGCAGGTCGGGACATGGATCAACATGATCCTGATCGGGCTGTTTATTGACTTCTTCAACTGGATGATCCCGGATATTCCAAATGTTATCGGACAGACGGCGGTCTTCATACTTGGAACGGTCGTTATGGCGGTGGGGCTCGGGATGTATGTCTCGCCGAATATCGGAGCAGGGCCGCGGGACACGCTTATGCTCGTCCTGATTGAGAAAACCGGCTGGAGCGTCAAGTCTGTCAGGACCGGACTTGAGGTGACAGTAGCGCTGGCCGGATGGCTGATCGGCGGGCCGATTGGCATCGGAACAGTCATCATTGCCCTGTTTTTCGGCCAGTTGCTCCAATATACGATGCCGTATTTCAGGGAACTGCTCGGACGGCTCTCAGACAGGCCGGAAACGGTCCAGATCAATTGAATGGCACGGCCGGAACCCATCCGGCCGTGCTTTTTTGTTCCTTTCCTGCATATACTGTCCCGTCAAGAGGAAAGGGTGATCGCTTGAACGGGACCATCACATCCTATATGAGTACGGCCTACACGTCAGAGGGGATCCGGCATAATTACAGGGAACTGCTTTCAGGCGCGTCCAAGGCGTTCCTCCTCAAGGCACCGCCGACAGGCGCCCTTGCCGTGCTTCTGAGGGAAATCGCACAGCATTATGTGAAACGCGGATGGGATGTGGAACTTTTCCATGATCCGCTTACACCGGACGGACTGGATGCGGTCCATGTTGTGAAGTCGCGGATCCTGTTTGTCCAGGCTTCCCATCCGGTGTCGCTCGAGCCGGTGCAACTCGGTGGGGCGCACCGGGTGGTGACTTTCTATGACGGCTATGATGAGGACCGGCTCAGGCTCCAGCATGGATTCATCCGGGAGACGGCGGATCGGGCGGAAGAGGCCCTCGGAAAAACGTTCTCCTCTCTCCGTCGGGCCAAGGAGCTGCACGACAGGTGGGAAGAAGCAAACCGGGCAAGGATGTCCTGGGCGCTTGCGGACAAACTGTCGTCCAGCCTCTCAGAATCTCTGTTCGGCGACCTGTCGCTCAATAAGGAATCGTCCGTCGCCAACCGGTACATCGGCACGCTCACCGCGGAAGGGGCACAGGACTTTTTCGACTCGGTCACGAAAGGCCTGAAGCGCAGGCTCCTCATCAAGGCGCACCCCGGCACCGGAAAATCCACGATGATGAAAAAACTCGGCAAGCAGGCGGAAGCCCGCGGCCTGGACGTGATTTACGGCTGGTGTGCACTCGATCCGGGGAGTGTGGACCTGATCGTACTCCCTGAACTGTCGGTCTGTGTGTTCGATGCCACCAAGCCGCATGAATACGGACCGGAGCGCGACGGTGATGAGATCGTCGATATGCTCGGGATGTGCCGAGACGATGAGTTGCTCGAGGAAAAGGCGGCGGAAATCGAAGCGCACTACCGGGAAGCCATGCTGGACGCACGCGCATACATGAACGCCCATGTGCGCGATATTCATGCCATCCGGGCGAGGATGGACAGCGCCATTGACCAGGAACGGTGGGAAAAGAAATTCAGGACGATCAGGGAACAACTGTGAATGACCGCCCGGGGAACTCCCCGGGCGGTTTCCCTATGTGGGGCAGGTTCCGGTCTGTTAAAGTGGAGACGATAGCAGAATGGAAAGAGGTGACGGCCGGTGGCATGGCTGTATGTATTCTTCGCTGCCGTCGTCGAGGTGTTCTGGGTGGTCGGCCTATCGTACTCTGACAGCGCCCTTGAATGGACCGGGACGGCAATTGCCATCATCTTCAGCTTTTATTTCATCATCAGGGCGTGTGAAAGACTTCCTTCAGGAACCGTCTATGCGGTTTTCACCGGTTCAGGGGCTGCCGCGATCGTGCTCGTGGACATCATCGTCTTCGGCGAACCGTTCTCACCGATGAAGCTGTTTTTCATCGCCCTCATTCTTGCCGGCGTGGTCGGCATCAAGCTGACTGACGGCGACGGCAAGCAGGAGCCGGAAAGGGGTGAGGCGTGATGGCATGGGTATTCCTGGCTCTCGCCAGTTTCGGAGAAATCTTTGGCGTCATGTTCATCAATCTCTATCTGAAAGACAAGAAATGGTGGCGTCTCATCCCGCTTGTCCTTTCTTTCGGACTCGGGTTCATCCTTTTGTCTTTGGCCATGCGGGAGATCCCGATGGGCACCGCCTATGCAATCTGGACAGGCCTGGGAGCAGCGGGGGCCGTGCTGATGGGTATCCTGTTTTTCAGGGAACCAGCCGGCTGGCGGAGGCTGCTGTTCATATCATTCATCATCGCGGGAGCGGCCGGCCTGAAGCTGTTCAGCTGAGGCCTCTGTGTTAAAATGAAGTCAATCACGTGTCGGAAAGGAAGATTCCTTTGGCTAAAATTTTGGACCAATTTCTCGAAGAAAACCTGCAGGAGCTGCGGGGAGCGGGGCTCTATAATGAAATCGACCCTGTTGAAGGGCCGAACGGACCGACGATCAAAGTCGGCGGAAAAGATCTCGTCAACCTGAGCTCGAACAACTATCTCGGCCTTGCAACCGACGAAGGCCTGAAAAAGCTGGCGAAAGAAGCCATCGACAAATACGGTGTCGGCGCGGGCGCCGTCCGCACCATCAACGGCACGCTCGATATCCACATTAAGCTTGAGGAAAAGCTTGCCAAGTTCAAGGGGACCGAAGCGGCAATCGCCTATCAGTCCGGATTCAACTGCAATATGGCAGCCATCTCCGCAGTGATGGACAAAAACGACGCCATCCTTTCAGATGAGCTGAACCACGCATCGATCATTGACGGCTGCCGGCTGTCCCGCGCGAAAATCATCCGCGTCAATCACCAGGACATGGACGACCTCCGCAAGAAAGCGAAGGAAGCGACGGAGTCCGGACAGTACAACAAAGTCATGTATATCACGGACGGCGTGTTCTCGATGGACGGCGATGTCGCCAACCTGCCGGATGCAGTCCAGATCGCCAAGGAATTCGACCTCATCACTTATGTGGATGATGCACACGGATCAGGCGTCATGGGCCACGGCAAGGGCACCGTCAAGCACTTTGGCCTGGAAAAGGAGATCGACTTCCAGATCGGCACGCTCTCCAAGGCGATCGGCGTGGTCGGCGGCTATGTGGCCGGGAAGCAGCAGCTGATCGATTGGCTGAAAGTACGTTCCCGTCCGTTTCTGTTTTCGACGGCGATGACACCCGGAGATGTTGCGGCGGTCATCGGCGCGGTGGACAAGCTTCTGGCATCCGATGAGCTCGTGGACAAGCTGTGGGAAAACGGAGACTATCTGAAAGCGGGCCTGAAAAAGCTCGGCTTCGACATCGGCCACTCCGAAACGCCGATCACACCATGCATCATCGGTGAAGAAAAGCTGACCCAGCAGTTCTCGAAGCGCCTCATGGAAGAAGGCGTCTACGCGAAATCGATCGTCTTCCCGACCGTCCCGAAAGGCACTGGCCGTGTCCGCAACATGCCAACGGCCGCACACACGAAAGAGATGCTCGACGAAGCACTCGCTGTATACGAAAAAGTCGGTAAGGAATTGGGTGTCATCGGCTGAGGAGTGATCGCTTGAAAAAACGGGACGAAGAACAGATCCAGCTGCTTCACCCGCAAGGCAAGCAAGCTGGGAAAATCCTGAAGCGACGTTACGACGCCATACGAAAGGCCATCCTTGATGAGGTGGAAGCATCCGGCGAAATCTCATTCATGGACCTGACCGAACGCGCCCCGAAACGGCTCTCCCATTTTGACGGAAAGACGACATGGTACATCACCGCCGTCAAGCTCGACCTCGAGGCGAGGGGAGAACTGGAACGCTTCGAGCGGAGCGGCAGGCAGCATATCAGACGAACATGAAAACCGCCAGGAAACCGGTATCAGCCGGTGTCCTGGCGGTTTTTTCTTGTCCGGTTCAGACCGGACGGTTCACTTCTTCGGCAAAGACGGTGACAATCTCCCCGTCTCCCATTTCGATATCATACTGGATGGATTCCCCGTTGTCCCGAACGTCCACAATCAGCCCGCGGCGGCCGTCCTTCAGTTCGACGGCTGTGTTCTCGACAAGCAGCATGGCAAATCATCCTCCTGTATGGGTTTTTAATGAGCAGCCGATTCCTCCATCTTCCTGAAATTATGGTGCAGCAGGTAATACTGAATACCTCCGGCGTCGGCTTTTGCGGCGTCCGCTTCTTTACGAAACGCATCGCGGTCCCCTTTGCGGCTGGCCATGACCGCCCGGATGGCGTGCTTCATCCATGCATAGCCTTCAGGGATGCGGGTCAGGGCTTCTTCCGACTGGTCATAATCACCGTTCAGGGCATGGCCGTATGCGTCATAATACGACTGCATCGGCTCGCTGCCGATCTTCTCCGCATGAGACAAAACACCGTCGCCGTCTTTTTCCGTTACGGCGAGCAAGGCGCCGTAAACGTGGCGGATGTCAGGCTGCTTGTACCGATTCATGATCTCCCTTAGAGATGCCCGGATTTCCTCATCAGTCCCGTGTGCCACCGAATAGGCATATTTGTAGATCGGCTTCCGGGAATTACGCAAAAGGAACCGGTCGATTGCCCGCAGATTCTTTGACTTGTACGACAGCATAAGCGTCGGCACGGTGGTCAGTGTCATGTACAGGGCGGCGAGCACGAGCACGGTCAGCCAGAACGGCGCACCGAGCCAGATCAGCAGCAGTGCTGCAAGCACCAGAATGGCCAGCAGCATGAGAAATTGTACAACAGCAATCAAAAAGGCACTTCCTCTATTTTTTCACTATTATATCAATACGGAGCTTTCGGGAAAAGTAATCCGCAGTTGTACTTACAGTGAATACAAATTATAATAGTGAACATCGAATTGCAGTGAAATCAATGTTTTGTTTATACAAAATGTCCGCGCTGTAAATACAAATGGATGAATGGGAGTGACGGAAATGAAGAAGATCATGGTGACCGGTGCGCTGGGGCAGATCGGCTCGGAACTGACGGGAAAGCTTAGGGATTTGTATGGAACGGCTCAGGTCCTCGCTACAGACGTTCGGGTGCCGGATAATGGGTTTGCCCTGGAAGGACCATTCGAGCAGCTGGACGTCACGGACGGCAAACGCATGCACGAACTCGCCAAATCATTCGGAGCCGATACGATCATCCACATGGCCGCACTCCTGTCCGCTACAGCCGAAAAAAATCCGCTTTTTGCATGGAACCTGAATATGGGCGGACTCGTCAATGCCCTTGAGACCGCGCGTGAACTTGATCTTCAGTTCTTCACACCAAGCTCAATTGGCGCATTTGGCCCGAACACACCGAAGAACAACACGCCACAGGATACAATCCAGCGCCCGACGACGATGTACGGCGTCAATAAAGTGTCCGGGGAACTGCTCTGCGACTATTATTTTGAGAAGTTTGGCGTCGATACACGAGGTGTCCGGTTCCCGGGCCTCATCTCCTATGTGACGCCTCCCGGCGGCGGCACAACCGACTATGCGGTCGACATCTACTACAAGGCAATCGAAGAAGGCAAATATGCATCATTCATCGCCGAAGGCACCCATATGGACATGATGTACATGCCCGATGCCCTGCAGGCCATCGTTGACCTGATGGAGGCAGATCCCGCGAAGCTGCTCCACCGAAATGCATTCAATGTGACTGCAATGAGCGTGGAACCGTCCGATTTTGAAAAGGCGATCCAAAAGCATATTCCGGATTTTCAGCTCAGCTACGATGTAGACCCGATACGCCAGGCAATCGCTGAAAGCTGGCCGGACTCGATTGATCCATCAGCCGCCATAGCAGAATGGGGATTTGAGGCCGAGTATGACCTTGAAACGATGACCGCGGATATGCTGGAAAAGCTGAAGGGTAAACTGAAGAAATAAGTGAGAGCCGCCGGGTATCCGGCGGTTCAGACTGTAGACAAAGTGAGTGAACTACTCCTTGGTCTGCAGTTTTTTCTATTCCTG
>NZ_QUZH01000004.1 GCF_009761675.1 Bhargavaea sp. CC-171006 | reverse complement strand
GTACTGGCGCCGGCTAAGGCAACGCCCGCGGAAAGCGACCAGAGCCACTGCTGTTTGCTTTTTTTGCTGGAGATACACTTTTCATACACCACTCTATCATCAAAAAGGAAAACTAATTTTCAGAAATATATTGCGCCTCTCAATTAATCGTGATAGTGTAAAAATCAAGTTGAAGGATTTCCTTCATTAATGGAAAACTTTTGAAGGGATTCCTTCAAAGCAGCCGGGCATTTTTTGCAGGCCTGGCTCAACTTTGTCCCGCCCGCTTGCGGGCTTCTTGATGTTAGGGTCATTACATAAAGTCGAATGGGGTGTACGGGATGATGTTGAAGGGGTTGGTCCACCGGGAGATTCTGAAACTTCCGAGGGGGCAGCGGAAAGTGGCGGAATATGTGATGGAGCGCCCACATGAGGTGGCGGTCTGTTCGGGGTCCGAGCTTGGGGAGCGGACCGGGACAAGTGAGTCGACGGTCATCCGTTTCAGTTACAACATGGGATTCACAGGCTACCCGGCCCTGCAGAAGGCGATCCGTGAAGAACTGTATACTCCGGAAAGCGGTTTCACGGATTATCAGGATGACAAGCTGACAATAGGCGAAGATTACCGGATCTATGAGAAGGTGATGGAGCGGGATCAGCGGGCGATTTCCGAGACGGCCAAAGGCATTGACCCTGTTCAGTTCGACAGGGCTGTCCGTGAAATCCTCACGGCCGGCAACTTATCTGTAATCGGCCTCCGGGCTTCTTACCCGGCTGCATCTTGGCTGGCGCTTATGCTCAGGTTTGTGCGCGATGGTGTTCAGGTCATGCATCCTCAGGCGGAGGATCCGGCTCTATCAATGGTCAGGACGGACAGCAATTCAGTTGTGATCGTCTTCAGCTTCCATCGCTATCTGAAAGAAACGCTTGAAATCACAAGCCTGGCGAAAAAACGGGGCGCATTTGTGATCGGCATCAGCGACTCACTGTCTGCCCCGGTGTCGGCGTATTGCGACGTGTTGTTTTCCATCGAATCCGGCTCCTCAACGGTCGACAAGGCAGCCCCGCTCTTTTCGTTCCTCAATGCACTCGTTGCAGCCGCCTGTGTCAAGAATCCTGCCGAAGTCAAGAAGCGGCAGGAAGCAGCAAGGGAAATCGACAATGGATTCTATTATGTGGAAGGCATCTGAAACATCCGGGAGGAATGAAAATGGAGCAGCCGGTGATCCGGACGTTTGAAAAAGAGGAAGTTCACCAAGCCTCCGAACTGGAACGGACTGTTTGGGGAGGTTCCACTCCGCCCCAGCAGTTCATGACTGCAATGAAAAACGGCGGCCTCCTGATCGGCGCCTTTATCGGGGACCGGGCGGTGGGCTTCCAGTACAGTTTTGCCGGTTTTGACGGAAAGAAGCCGTATCTGTGCTCGCATATGCTGGCGCTCCTTCCCGAATACCGGCATTCGGGACTCGGTTCAGCGCTGAAGTGGCGCCAGGCGGAAATGGCGAGGGAAATCGGCTATGACTGGATCCAGTGGACGTTCGACCCGCTCGAGAGCCGCAATGCCTACCTCAATATCCGGAAGCTCGGCGGAATGGTCAGCACTTATTGGGAAAACTGCTACGGTGAGATGAAAGATTCGCTGAACGCGGGACTGCCCACGGACCGCTTTCGGCTGGACTGGTGGATCAACAGCCCCCGTGTGACGGATGGTCTGCGCCAGCCCGAGCTGACGGAAGATCAACCTTATAAGGTGTCAATCGGTGCTTCGGGACAGCCTGTCCTGGATTCGCCGGGGAATATTCCGGAGGCGGAGGCTATCGTTGTTCCAGTCCCGGCCGATTTTCAGGAGATTCGCAAGGAAGACATGGGGCTTGCCATCGACTGGCGGGAAAAGACGAAGGAAATATTTACACAGGCATTCAAGGCGGGCTACGTGCTGGCGGACGTCCGGAGAAAAGACGGGCATCTGAATGAGTACATTCTGTTCAAAAAAGAGCATGTGCCTCTTTGACAGCTGAAAGGGAGATGGGAATATTGATTATCAGTGAAATTCGAATTCGCCGCATGGAGATGCGCATGAAGCATCCATTTACGACGAGCTTCGGGACGATGCAGGATAAGCCGTTCCTCCTGATCGAGGTGATCGATGAGGAAGGGAATTCCGGCTGGGGGGAATCGGTTGCGTTTTCTTACCCTTGGTATGCCGAAGAGACAGTCGAAACGAATGTGCACGTGATCCGTGACATCCTCGTTCCGCTTCTGCTCGGGAAAGATATCAGCCATCCTGACGAGGTTAGTGAAATTTTCGCTCCGATCCGCCGAAACAATATGGCGAAATCTGCGGTCGAGGGCGCTGTGTGGGACCTTTACGCAAAACGGAACAAACAGACCCTCGCAGAGGCTCTTGGTGGGACCAAAGAAAAAATCGACGTGGGTATCTCGATCGGCATACAGGACAGCGAGGAACAGATGGTCGAGACAGTCCGAGGCTTTATCGAACAGGGCTACAAACGGATCAAGATGAAGATCAAACCGGGTGCCGACATCGCGATTATCCGCGCGGTCCGGGAGGCATTCCCGAATGTGCCGCTGATGGCGGATGCCAACTCCGCTTATACATTGGATGACATCGAGCTATTGAAGATGCTTGATGACTTCGATCTCATGATGGTCGAACAACCACTTGCTCATGACGATATCATCGATCACGCGAAACTGCAGGAAGAGCTTGAGACGCCAGTGTGCCTGGATGAAAGCATCCACTCACTCGAGGATGCGCGCAAAGCGGTCGAACTCGGCAACTGCCGGATCATCAACGTGAAGATCGGCAGGGTCGGCGGACTGACCGAAGCGAAAAAGATCCATGATTACTGTGTCGCTAAAGGCATCGACCTCTGGTGCGGAGGAATGCTTGAAGCGGGCATCGGACGCGCGCACAACGTGGCCCTGACGACGCTTCCGGGCTTCACGCTTCCGGGGGATACGGCTGGTTCCGACCGGTACTGGGAAGAAGATATCATTACACCCGCGGTTGAGGCCTTGGACGGTGAGATCACTGTCCCTTCCGGTTATGGAATCGGTTACGAGCCGGATCTGGAGAAGATGAACAAATACACGATAGATGAAGAAGTCTTTAAATCCGAAGAAACAGAGGCTGCCCGCTGAGGGGAGCGGGTGGAAGGGGTAAATCGCGGTGCTTTTGGGCACCGCTTTCCTTTCGCTGAAGGAGACGGAATATTCCGCCTGTCGGCACGACTATTGTTAGTGGAAGAAAAAAGAAACTTATGTAGGCAATTAGTCATGTTATAAGACAATATTCCTTACTCTACTTGAATGTTTGGAGTTTTCGGAGTATCTTGTTTACATAATAGAAAACGCTTTCTTAGTCACGGAATCGTTCACAACGCAGAAAAACAACCGGGGAATGGACTGTTTTACGGACAGGTTAACCTTCCCGAAAACGGAGGGGAATGCAAGTTGAAAGAAAGTATCCGGCTAGGCGCAGCATTTGCAGGAGTAGTGGTCGGGGCGGGCTTTGCCTCGGGCCAAGAGATTCTTCAGTTTTTTACGAGTTTCGGATTGTGGGGGATTGCCGGCGGAATCGCAGCCATGGCCGTATTTGCTTTTATCGGAATGAATCTGGCCAGCATCGGCAGTTCGCTAAAGTCGAAATCACATAAGGAAATCATTTATAAAATCTGCGGGAAGCCGATCGGCATGTTTGTGGATGCCGTCATAACGTTCTTCCTGTTCGGCGTAGCGGTTATCATGTATGCCGGCGCTGGATCGCTGTTTGAGGAACAGTTTGGAATACCTGCCGTTGTCGGCAGTTTGTTCATGGTAGTGGTGACCATGATTACTGTTCTGCTTAACGTTCAGAAAATCATCACGGTGATTGGGGCGGTCACGCCGTTCCTGGTAGTCATGATCATTATCCTGGCGGGCTATTCGGTCATGACAGCTGATATCTCAGGTGCGGAGATTGCTCGCTTGGCACAGGAACAGGATACGGCAGCGCCTCACTGGCTGCTGAGTGCCTTCCTGTACGTATCGTTTAACATTGCATGCAGCGCATCGATGCTGGCAGTCATGGGCGGAACGGTCAAGGACCGCAAGACGGCTGCACTCGGTGGAGCAATCGGCGGGGCGCTTCTCGGAGTCCTGATCCTGCTGGTGAACTTGGCCATGCTGACCAAACTCGATGCGGTCGGCGGAGCAGCCATGCCGACACTGGCACTTGCCGCGGAGATCTCGCCGATGCTCGGCAACATTATGGCGGTCGTGCTGCTTTGCATGATCTACAATACTGCGGTCGGTATGCTGTACTCCTTCACGGCACGTGTGTCGGTAGCCGGCACGAAACGGTTTAAAACCTTGGTTGTCCTATTCGGAATCGGAGGCTTTGCACTGAGTTTTGTCGGGTTTGTCAGCCTGGTCGGCACTCTATATCCGATCACGGGTTATCTCGGCCTTGTCCTCATTGCGGCAGTGATTATCTACTGGTTCCGGAAAGTCGTGGTCGGTGCCAGGGTGAGCAGCGAGACAGCTTAATAGTGAAGAAAGGGGGATGCGCCGTTACTTGGATGCATCCCTCTTTTAATTTGCATTAAAAGTACCATGGACATCTATTCAGGATTATCTCAAAATGTAACTTATCGGATTGAAGGAATACGTGAAAAAGAGGGATAAGATGAAGAGAAGTTTAGTATTTATCATAATTGCATTTTTGCTGGCGATGAATTTCCGTGTTCTGGAAATAAACGCTGAAAGCGCGAATGGATCTGTTCCTGAGAAAGTCGTATTGGATGCGCTGATCATTTCTTCTGGGGAAGAAGAGAATTTCGCACCGTTATATCCAGACGCGGACAGTCTGGAAGCGATCGGACAGCTGGAAGTCGGTGACAAAGTCACTGTTTTGGAAATGGGGGACCAGCGCTCTGAAATTCAGGTTGTGGAGCCAGACGGAACGAGTGAAGATGAATCCTCCGAGCCCGTCAGAGGATTTGTTGATAATGGATTCCTCGAAATGATTGAAGAAGAGGTTCTCCCTGAAACAGAAGAGGAAACCGCTGAAGGTCCGGCCGTGAAACAAGAGGCAGCAGAAGGCGAAGGGTCTGATGTTGCAGGGAAAGCAGGCGAATCGGAGTCAGCGGAAGAACAATCAGCTCCAGAGCTGACTGCTCCAGAGACTGCTGGTGGACAGGGCGAGTCTGCTCAGATGGATGAGAAGCAGGAGGAAAGCGGAGAAACTGCTTCCGATCCGGAGCCTGCACTTTCAACGATAAGCTTGCAGAACACGGCAACGGCAAGCAAAGTCACACTTCAAGGCTTGGCATTAAAGTCCCCAATCCGGGTATATGACCTTCACAACCCATCCGTGGTGTTGAAAAGTTATAGCCAGGGGAAGATTTTGAAATTTACACAAGCTGATGGGGAATGGTATGCCGCTACTGTTTACATAGCCGGTCAGGCAAAAGACGGCCTGATCGCCAAAAAAGATGTCGATTTGCTGGTCGGGGATTCGGCAGGGACCGGGTATGCGGCGAAGCAGACGGTCAATGTCTATTCAAGACCGGATTCCGGTTCCGCCATACTTAAGAGCTACCCGCTTAACCACCGGCTTGCTTACCGGACCCTTTCAGAAAACTGGCACTCCGCAAATGTTTATGTCGCGGGTGAAAAGAAAAAAGGATATATCCGCAAAGGCGATGTATCCGGCCAAAAAGTCGAGGGACTGCCACTCAAGGGAATTGCACTGAAATCCCCGACCTACGTGTATTCAAGTCAGGATCTCGGCTCCAAAAAACTGAAATCTTATGGAGAGGGCAGAATCCTGTCCTACCGGTCCACATCCGGAGACTGGTATCAGGCGACTGTCTATGTGAATGGCAAGGCGATGTCTGGCTTTATCCATAAAAGCCATGTTGCCAATATCACGGACCGGCCAAGTCCGCTAAGGGGAGTTGCGAAAAAGCAGCCGACCCCAATATACTCGTCGGCTTCCCTGAGTGCGGCTTCCCTTAAAAGCTATTCTGCGGGGACCGTCCTCAAATATGAAACATTTGCGGGGGATTGGTATAAGGCGAAGGTATATATAAGCGGCAAGGCACGTACAGGGTATATTCACCGGTCCCATGTAACCAATGTCGCCAACCCGCAAACGAGAATCCAGGGCGCAGCAGCAAAATCCAGGGTATATGTCTATTCAAGAGCTTCACGGGACAGTACGAGTCTGAAAAGCTATTCATTCGGCAGTAAGCTCATTTATCATTCACTGATTCCCGGCTGGTACGAGGCGACCGTCTATGTGAATGGCAAACCGCGAAAAGGTTACATTCATGCATCCGACACCGTAAGTCTGCAGGGCAAAAAGGTCGTACTGGATGCAGGTCATGGGGGCCATGATCCGGGGGCCATTGCCCGCGGATTGGTTGAAAAGGAAATTGTCCTTGATACGGCTCTCCGCGCAGAGCGTCTTCTGAAAAATGCCGGTGCAGGCGTGATCATGACGAGAAAGACAGACGTTTTCCTCGAACTCTCTGAGCGCGCGGCAATCGCGAACGCATCGGGCGCGGATGTGTTTGTCAGTATTCATGCCAACAAGTTTAACGGCGAAGCAAAAGGCGTGGAAACGTTCTGGTATGGAAAATACGAAAAACAAAGAAGTATAAACTTGGCACATGCTTTGCAGAACCAATTGGTTGCGAAGATGGGGATGTCATACCGGCGGGTGGCAGAAGGGAATTTCCATGTGATCCGGGAAACGAAGATTCCAAGTTCACTAATTGAAATCGGGTTCCTGGATCACCCGCACGATTCCGCCAAGCTGGCGCAAGCCATTTATCGTGAACGGGCGGCAGAAGCTGTCCTCCTTGGAATCAGCGACTACTTTTAAATCAAAATCGGCATCAGCCCTGTTGTTCAGGGCTGATGCCGATTTTTTGATACCGCGATTAATTCTTTAGCTCACCATTGTTTTTAAAGTGGTAGACCGTTCCGTCAATCTCGAGCGTGCCTCCGCTCTGGCGCTTGCCGTCTTCATGGAGATAATAGGTCTTGCCGTTTTTCGGGTCTTCCAGCCAGCCTGTTTCCATGGCGCCTGTTTTTGCGTCAAAGTAATACCAATCAGCATCAACCTTCGTCCATCCTGTGCGGAGGTCGCCGTTTTTGTGGAAGTAGTACGTTTCCCCGTCAACCTCCAGCCAGCCGGTCACTTCATTTCCTTTGTAGTCCAGGTAGGACATCTTGCCGTTCTTCTGTACGGTCCAGCCGATCGGTTCCAGGCCGCCCGGATCTGCAGTGATCCGGCCTTCAACCTGAGGATTTACAGTGCCGAGGGACTGGATATAGTCGATGAACATTTCCCAGTCAGCAAATCCTGGCTCGCTGACCCGTCCTTCTTCATAGGCCTGGCCGAACATGTCATAGCCGTCTCCGCCCTTGGCGGTGAAAATGTTGGTTGCCACCTTGTACATCACTGCAGGGTCGATCTCAGCAGTTTTGCCGTCTTCACCGACCACGCTTGCGTCAAAGACCCGCTCGCCTGCCGGCTGTTCAGGGTCGAACTTGAATTTCATGCCGGCTACGTGGAGGAAAGCGCCAGAAGCCGTGGGATAAGCGGAAACACTGTGCTCAAGGGCGGACAGGATTTCGGCTCCGCTCAGTTCCATGATGGCAAGGGAGTTTCCGAATGGCATGACTGTCATGACCTCGCCGACAGTGATGTCCCCTTCGTCGATGGAAGCACGGATGCCTCCGCCGTTCGTCAGGGCGATTGATGTCGCACTGTCAATCGACTTGGCTTTTGCAAGCATGCCGTCCGTGATGAGGTTGCCCAGGTTCGTTTCCTTTGTGCGTACATCTGCCCGCTCACCATCTAGTGTAGTAAGGGATGTAACACCGGTCGACTCTTGTTTGATCTCTTCGACACGGTCCGAATAAGGCTGCAGCGCCGCCGCATACTCCGCGTCTGCTTCAGCGGAGGTCGTGTCATGAAGCTGTCCGGAGTAGGACGTGATGGCGCCGCCATCATCGAATGTGACATCGAGCTGGCCAAGGAATTTGCCGTATTCAGAGGCCTGGACGATGACTGTCGGCTCGTTTCTTCCATCCTGGTAGACTGCAGGCTCTCTGAGTTCAACATGGGTGTGTCCGCCGACAATGACGTCGATGCCTTCCACGTTTTTCGCGAGGAGCTGATCGTTATCATACACCGGCGAATCGTTATAGCCGATATGGGTAAGGGCGATGATTTTGTCGACGCCCTGGTTCCGGAAAGCGTCAACGGCTTCTTGTGCCGCCGAAATATAGTTGCTGAACGCGACCGAACCGACGCTCGAGATGTCTGGCGTTTCTTCCGTCGTCAGTCCGAAAATACCGACCTGTTCACCGTCGATCTCTTTGATGATGCCCTTATAGATGCCTCCGCCGCTGAAGTCGGACGTGTAGACGTCATGCTGGAGCCCATCGAAAAGGGAATCACCGGAAAAGTCGGTGTTCGCAGAAACAAACGGGAACTGAGCACCGGAGATGAAGTCACGGAGTGCCTGATGGCCTTCAGGGCTGGAACCCAGGTCGAATTCATGGTTGCCGAAGGTCATGGCATCGTAGCCGAGCATGTTCATCAGTTCGAGGCTCACTGCGCCCTGAAACTCGTTGAAATAAAGGGTGCCGCTAAAGACATCTCCTGCATCCAACAGAAGGTTGTTCGGATGCCCGCTTCTGATTTGTTCGACGATTGTCGCCCGCTGTGGAATCGTTTCTACATGTGAGTGAGTATCATTCGTGTGCATGACGGTGAGTTCGAAATCACCATTGGCGGCGAATGTGTTACTTGGAATACCGGAGAAACCGAGTGCCAGGAGTGCTGCGGCAGCAGATGATTTGATCCATTTGGATTTCTGCATTTATATCCCTCTTTCTTTAAGTTGATGTTTACGAAGCTTGGTCAAGTCCGCTTTCGGCTGCACCGCTGTCGAAGAGCGATCCGGCCCATTCCGGGTTGTCGATGAACGGGTTGCGGTTGCCCTGGATTTCGAAGATGACCTCGTTCCTGTGCTGTTCAAATTCGCTGACCGGATCCATCTCATGCCATTCGAGGAGGACTGACAGCTTGCCGTGGAACGGGGCACTGCCGTTGTTCACTCGCTCATTCAGTTCAAGGTCGACGCGGTCGCCTTCCTCATAGCGGGTCGCCATGTAGAAAAGCATACGGGCGACATCGCCTTTTACTTCATCCGGTGCTTCGAATGAATCGCCGTCACGGAGGCAGCCGCTGCAATTGTTGACCGGGTTGCCGCCGTAGTCGAAGTCTAGGTTGCCGCGTGAACTGTTTACCTGGACGTCTGTCGGCCGTAGGTGATGGATGTCCGTGCCGGGGCCTTTGGATGTCCCGAAATCACCGTGGGATTTTGCCCAGACATGCTCACGGTTCCAATCTCCGACCATGCCCCCGTTGCGGTCCTTGGAGCGGGATTGCTGTGAGTAGAACAGGATGACGTTGTTCGGATTATTCGGGTCTTCATCCGTCAGGCGCAGCGCTTCCCATACTTCGGAATAGGAGAGGACCTCCTGTTCCGAGATGATGTCGTGGAGGGCGGCTTTCAGAGCTTCGCCTTCCAATCCTTCCGTGCCGCTGTAGTAGCCTTCAGGACCAACCGGTTCTTCCGGGTCGGCAGGCTGTTCCGCCTGTTCGACTGTCACGCTGAAGCGGGCGGTCGCGCTGGCTTTTCCGTCTGTTGCAGTCACCGCTATAAGATGCGTGCCGGCTTCCAGGTCGAGCGTCAATGTGCTTCCGGAGATGTTCCCTTTTGTTGCTGAGTAGGTGAGGGAGTCACCGTCGGGATCTGAGAAGTGTTTTGACAGATCGATAGAGACTGTTTCGCCTTCGGTTACAGCTTTATTTTCAAGGGGAGCTGACACTTCAGGTGCCTTATTTGTTTCCGTTGCAGGCTCCTCTTCACCAGGGAGGCCGATCAGCCGGCCTTTGGAATCATAGAGGTTCAGAAGTTCCGGAGAAGCTTTTTTCTCAAACTTGATCGATTGGATGTTTTCGCCGCCGCGGATTTCAAGCGGCTTCGCGCCTTCGATGATCAGTTCCTTCACTTCGGTGCCCTTGGCGTCGATGATCGTGCCGTCTTGTTTCGGTTTCACATAGACAGTCTGATTCTTGAAGCCGTCACCGTGGAGCTCTGCGTAGCGGCCGTTCAGGTGAAGGCCGTTCGGGATGACGCCGTGTTCATTGATCGTGACGGAAACGCTCTGCTTACCGATCGTCACTTTCTTTTTGTCAGGCTTGTCGAAGACATAGTGGTCTTCCGGAGTGATCGGTTCAAATTCCATGCCTTTTGCAAGGTCGAGCTGGACCATGAGCGGGTCGTGGTCACTCGCGCGGCCCGCCATGTCGGTGAAGTCGGCGTTGATGTGCAGGATATCAATCTCCGTATCTTCTACGAGGTTGTTCGAGACGACGATGTGGTCGAGCACCTGCGAGTTGCCCTGATAAATATACGTGTAGCGGTCAGGCGACTCAACGTGGTTGATCATGTTCGTCATGATGTCGCCTTCCAGGATCTTGAGCGGTTCCGCGAACTGGTAGTCGTTAAAGTCACCGACAGCAACGACATTCGCATCCGGATTGTCCGCTTTCACGTCTTCTACGAATCCATGGACAAGCTTGGCGATCTCAATGCGCTGGGCTTCGCTGCCGAGGACCGGTGGCTGGATCTTTCCGAAAATCGGCGTGTCGCCGCCTTTGGAGTTCCAGTGGTTCGCGATCACAACGACGCTTTCGCCCTGGAAGTCGAACTGGGCGGCAAGCGGCTTCCGGCTGTCTTCAAATGCCGGGTCGTTTGGCGCGATACGGCCAGGGTTCAGCGTGAGCTTGCCGTCTTCGTAGCCGACATCGGTCGTCGCGTCGCCGTGAGGGATGCCGTCAGTGAGGGAGACGCGTTCCGGATTGTAGAGGAAGCCGACGCGGATGTTCGCGCCAGGCTGTCCGCCGTCTTCATCGTTGACCGGGTTGATGTTGGCATACTCATATCGGACGCCGCCCGCTTCGACGATGGCGTCGATCAGGCGCTGGTAAGATTCGGATGCATCGGAGTCGCCGGCGTCAGGGCCGTTATTGTCCTGGACTTCGGTCACGCCGACAATGTCCGGGCTCTGCATATCCACGGCGAATGCGCGGGCGAGCTTGCGTGCCTTGTCGTTGGACGTGGTCTTCGTGTTGTTCGAGAAGTTCTCGAGATTGTATGAAGCGATTGTGAGCTTGTCCCCGTCTTTGACGATTGTCGTCTGCTCCGGCGAGGTATCGCCTTCCACATGGTTCGCCTGCATGTCGTCAAGGGAAGCAAAGATCTTGTAGTTCTGGAACGAATATCCGACGACGCCGGTGTTCGGGCCTTCGAATCGGTCGCCGGTAGCGACTTCAAAGTCCCGGGCCGGACCATTCGGCTCGAGGCGGAACTGGATGCGCTCCGCATTCTGGTCGCCTTCTTTGTAGAGGATACCGCCATGGATCGTTTCTTCCGGCCAGTTTTCAAGCACGGTGACGAGGTCGCCATGTTCCTGAGGGCCGACCGCGCGGACGTCACCGACCGTCACGCGCATGCCTTCGAGGCTTTCCCAGAAGTCGATCGCATCCGACTCCGGATCGAAGATCGTGAGCTGATCATCGTCGACTGTCTCGGTCGGGAGGTTCGACTCGTCGATCACGACCGGTTCCGGAAGGTCGAGGCCTCTTTCGACCACGTTTACTTGTCCGCCGCGATCATCACGCACATTGATCTGTGTAATCGGGAGATCGGTTTCCTGGCGGTCGGAGTAGCCGTCGATGGCATACTCGCTCACTTCACCCGAGACGGAAACAAGATCGCCGACCTGGACCGGCCAGCCATTGCGTCCTGCATAAAGTGTGATCGCTTCTGAAGTGTGCGGATTATCATCCGCAAGCTCATCAGGCGTCTGGATGTGGTAATAGTGGGAGCCGTTCAGCTCGTAATGGTACGTGACGATTCCTTCCACGCCTTCGACACGCTGGCCGTCGAACGAGGAGAAATGATCCGCACCCTGGATGTCATGAATCTGGAGTGCTTCGGTGATGGTGTACTCAAATGTGGAGACTTCGCTGAAGTCACCTTCCGCGTTACGGACAACGGCTTTCAGGACAGTATCTTCACTGATTGTGACCGGTCCTTCAATGACCGTTCCGTTTTCAGCCGGATCGGATCCGTCAATGGTATAGAGGATATCTGCATCCTTCGTAGTCGTCGTGAGGGTCACTTCCTGAGGGCCGACATATGTGCCGGATCCAGGAGTTGCCGATGCAGGACGCAGGATCGTGCTGTCAGCAACGATGTCGCCGGCGCCGCGAGGGATGATCTGGTAGCCATCATCGAATTGCTGGACGATGCCTGTGACCGACTCGTAGGCCATGCCTTCTTCCAGGCCGATCTGGTTGGTTTCGTCGCGGACGATGAATTCACCGTTGCCGTCTGTCGCTGTGAAGTTCGCCCATGATCCGCCGCCGGACATGTCGCCGAGCGTTACGCCGCTGACGGTGACCAGCTGCGACTCAAGCGCTTCGCCGATCTGGTCGCCCGTGACGGATTTTCCCGCCGGTGCTTCCGCATCTGCGCGGCTGACAACGGTCGCGCCGTCCAGCTGCAGGAGACCGCGATAGTCGGCGAGTGTTCCGGTAAGGGTCACTTCCTCGCCGACTTCAAGGCCGAGGGAAGTCGGGCGGACTGCAATGCCGCCTGTTTCGTCCTGGACGGAGATCGTGTTCTTCAGGTTGGCTGCGACCACGCCTTTGACGGTTACGGTCTCACCGAGAGGGAGGGCCCGGGCATCCGCGATGGAGATGGTGTCAACCGGTTCTTCAGGATCGGATGGCCCGCCATCCTGAAGGTGGGTGCCGAGATTCGAGAAATCGTCTTTACCGAGCGCATCCCATTCGGTCGTCCGGTCGAACGGATCATCGATGACCTTGTCACCGGATGTCACGGCCGCTTTTCGGATAAGGGTCAGGTCCGTTCCGAAGTTTGCGCGGGCCCCGACCTGTCCAAAAGAGTCCACCACCTGACCATCCTTTTTCAGGACGACCGCGTCGTCGCCGTTGAAGTTGATGACGGTCTGGTTCAGAAGATTGGCCTTGCCGGTGATATCCGAAGCCGCCTGGTTATGGGCCAAAACATAGGTCTCGCCGGGTGCAAGTGTTCCGGATAGCTTCAGGGAATTGCTCGGTGAAGCAGAACCGTTTGCATACAGTTCAAGGGAGTAGGCCCCGAGGTCCACTTCCGCTCCTGTGCCGTTAAAGAGTTCAAGTGCCTTGTTGAAGCTGCTGCCCTCAATATATTCGGAGATCAGCAGGTCTTCCGCCGCAGATGCTGCATCTGCGGTTGCCGGGATTGCCGGCACCATCAGGCTCAGCATCAGGCTTGCGGACAGCAAGCCATTCAGGGGCCTGCGCCATCGCTTTTGGTTCATGGGAGAATCGCTCCTTTTTTGTGTAAGTCCAATGGAATCGTGGAGGAGAATTAAGTCAGTTTCAATAGGTAGTAAGAGAACTTAATGAAGTTTACGGAAGCTTTACACAACTTGCTACTTTAGTCCGTCTTCACTCCTTTCCTGTTTATCATGCCGGGGGCAAAAAGGCGTGACAATCCTTTTTGCTAAAGTTTGGACTTTTGATTCTATTAAACTATTCGTTTTGAATCAGGAATTGGCGGGGTCAGATAGAAAGATAGGCTAATGGGACCTGGGCGGTGGAGGTCTTTAGTAGGTGCAAAGAAACCCGGCTTTGGAGCTTCTTTTTGAAGGGTTCAGGATATGATAAGATTAGAAAAAAGAAATGGTTGAATTATTATGAAAAAATGGTTTGAGCAAATACAGAGTGCCATGACAATTCAATTCAAAATCTTAGGGCTGGTTACTGCTCTCATCCTATTTATCGTTGTAGTGATTACTGGTATTTACATACTTTTTGAATATAGGGAAGATGTGGCGGATGCTGAAAAGATGGCATATCAGACTGCAAAAACACTGTCTTATATGCCTACAGTGCAGGAAAGCCTGCAAGATCAAGAGGCTATACCGGAACTGAGAAACATCATGGATAACCTGCTCCGTGATACAAATGCGTCTGCAGTTGTCATGACCGAAGGCGAGCGGTTCTTTGTCACAGTTGGAGATGAAGATATGATCTTGAAGGTGTTCGATCACCCACCGATAGAAAAGGCACTTGTTTTTGGCAGTTCTTACATAGATCGTGTTGGGAAAGATGATGAAGTGGCTCTAGTGGGTGTGTCGCCTCTGCTCATCGATTACGGAGATTACAAGAAGATTGATGGAGCAATCATGGTCATTTATGACAGAACACTGATCATTCAAAACGTGATTCGAGACTCTATTCCCATACTGATTGTCTCGACGTTGGCCTTGATTGTCGGTTTAATCGGAAGTCTCCTGCTGGCCAGGAATATCAAGAAAGATACATTGGGCCTCGAGCCAAAAGAAATCGCTTTCTTATATAAAGAACGGAAAACTGTGTTTTCATCGCTGAAAGACGGCATGATTGTGACAGACGGAGAGGGACGGGTACGCATGATGAACCCTGCAGCGAAGGGCCTCTTCCATATCACAAGCAGTGTAAGAGGCAAGCCGCTCATGGAAGCGATCGGTGATTTGGAATCCCCCTTACTCAGTGATGATTTTAAGGGAGACGAGGAATTCGAGATTGGAGACCAGACCATCATCGCCAGCAGGCAGCATATCCGGACAGAGGGCAGGATATCGGGCGCCATCTTCACTTTCAGAGATAAAACGGATTTGAGAAAAATGTCGGCTTCCCTATCCGAGACTCGACGTGTATCAGAAGACTTGCGTGCCCAGACGCATGAATTCAAAAATAAATTGTATGTCATTATGGGGCTGATCCAGCTCAACAAAAACGAAGAGGCGATTTCTTTTATACGCGGTGAAACACAGAGCCAAGAGAATTATGCAAGGTTTGTTTCATCGTCAATTCGGGATGAAAAACTTCAGGCAATCATCCTGGGCAAATTGGCGAAGGCTTCGGAACAACATGTCTCCTTCGAGGTGGATCCGGGTTCATCCTTGGCGAGTCTTCCCGGACATATCGACTTAAACGGATTGGTCACCATTCTTGGGAATCTGATTGACAATGCGATGGAGGCAGTGAAACATCGGGAGAACGGAGAGGTTGTCCTATTTGTGAGCGACTTGGGAACGGACATCCTTCTCGAAGTCTCCGATAACGGAACTGGCATTTCGGACAATTGCTATTCCCGTTTATTCGAACGCGGGGTTTCCGGAAAAGGGCCGGGAAGGGGTTACGGACTGGCGAATGTGAAAAAGGAAGTGGATTTGCTCGGAGGAGAGATTGAAGTTCAGTCTAGTCCCGAAGGAACCACTTTTTCAGTATTTCTTCCGAAAAACAGATAGGAGGACTGGAAATGCTTAATGTCCTGATTGTTGAGGATGATTTCCGAGTTGCGCAGATTCATGAAGGTTTTCTGGAACAGGTTCCCGGTTTCCGGCTGGAAGGAAAGGCGCGTGATGCAGGGGAAGCCCTGCAGTTTCTTGAAAATCGCACGATCGACGTGGTCCTGCTGGATGTGTTTATGCCGGACCGGCTCGGGTCGGATTTGCTGTCCGACATACGGGATCATCATCCGGGTGTCGATGTGGTCATGATTACCGCCGCTGACGAAATGGCGTTTATCCGAAAAGCACTTGATTACGGTGTGTTCCGTTATCTGATCAAACCCGTAGACATCGGGGAATTCAAAGAAGCACTGAATGAAGTGAAGAAAAAGCGGGCGCTCCTCAATGGCGACCGAGTAGAGCCAGATGCACTAAACCGGCTGTTCAAGACTGGTTCCAGCCAAGCAGATGATCTTCCATCCGGTATTGATTCTGTCACCCTGAAAAAAATCACGGAGTTGATTGAAAGCCATCCGGAGGGACTTTCATCGGAGGAGGCCGGGAATTTGCTTGGAGCCTCCCGCACGACGGCCCGGCGTTATCTGGAATACCTGACGGGAAACGGCAGGGTGCGTTCAGAAAGTGTGTATGGCATTGTAGGAAGGCCGGAAAGACGATATTTTCCAAACGGCGGATGATTCCGCCGTTCTTTTATTGTCTTGAACTTTATGAACTTTATTTACAGAACGTTAATAAAACACAATAATTTGTAAACGTTTACACCGGCATGTGAGGCGATTAAGATTTAGTTATTCTATTCAGAAAGTAATTGAGCTAAATAAGGAGGACTAACAGATATGAAGAAATGGCTGCTTATCGCAGGAGCAACCCTTGCATTGGCCGGCTGCGGAGACAGCAATGCTGAGGATGGCTCGGATTTTCCAAACAAGAACATTGAAATTGTCGCGCCTGCTTCGCCCGGTGGCGGATGGGACCTGACGGCACGTTCAGTCCAGAAAGCGCTGAAAGACAATGATCTCGTATCCGAAAACATCAATGTACAGAACAAGCCCGGTGGCGGCGGTGAAGTAGGGTGGAAATATCTTGAAAAGAAAGATGCGCACACACTTGCTGTCAACTCCGGACTTCTGATCACCAACAATCTGCTTGGCACGAGTGATCTGACCCATGAAGACTTTACTCCACTGGCCACTTTGGCGACGGAATGGCAGTCCATCGCAGTGACCCCGGATTCGCCGTATACAAGCATTGAAGAGCTGATGAATGCCATCAAGGAAGATCCGAAGTCAATCAAGATCGGCGTTGGCCCGGCGCTTGGAAATGATGACCATCTGTCGCTCGTCCAACTGGCACGTGAATATGATATCGATCCAAAAGAATTGAACTTCCTTGTCTATGAAGGCGGCGGCGATGTCGTTACGGCGCTGCTCGGCGGCCATGTAGATTTCGTGACCACTTCCATGTCGGAAGTGAAAGAACAGCATCTTGCCGGAAAGTTGAAGATCCTTGGAATTTCCTCCGATGAGCGTGAAGAAGGTCTGGAAGACGTACCGACGTACAAGGAGCAGGGGGTTGACATCGTATTCCCTCACTGGCGCGGTATCATGGGACCTCCAGGTATGACGGATGAAGAAATTGCGTACTGGGATGAGCAACTTTCCGCAATGGCGGAAACGGAGCTGTGGCAAGAAATTGTCGAGAATAATGACTGGGAAAACTATTACATGAACAGCGAAGAAACTGCAGCTTTCTTGAAAGAACAGGCAGAGACGTATAAAGGCCTTGTAGAGGATGCAGGCATGGGTCAGTGATCCTTTCCTGCATTTCCTTTTGATTAAGGAGGGATGGAATTGAAATGGTTCAAGATCGGAATGCCGATTTTCCTCATTATTGTGGGTCTTGCATTCCTGATTTCTGCAATGAATTTACCAAAAGCAAGCCTGGGGAATCCGAACGGGCCGCTTTATTTCCCGCTTGGGATCAGTATCCTGCTGATTGCACTGTCTATCATTTATCTGATCCAGGAACTCCGCAAAGTTCGTGAAGCCAATGAGCATATTAGAGAGCTTTTCAGCGGACGGACACCTGTGTTAATCCTCAGCACAATTGTGCTGGGCGTGGTGTATGCACTGATATTCGAACCTTTGGGCTTCCTTGTTTCGACAATTCTGTTCCTCGGGGCACTGCTGTTTGTCGTAAACGGCCCGAAGCGATGGGTCTCCAATATAATTGTGACACTCGCATTCTCATTCATGACTTGGTACGCGTTTGGCGAATTGCTGGGCGTCAGCTTGCCTTAAGGAGGGGAAAACAACATGGATGCATTTATTGAAGGACTCACAACGTCCCTCCAACCAATGAATATTTTATGGATTGTAATCGGCGGATTCCTGGGTACGGTTGTCGGGATGCTCCCGGGACTGGGTCCCGCAACGGCAGTTGCCGTCCTTATTCCGGTTACATTCGGGATGGATCCGGTCAGTGCCCTCATTCTGATGGCGGCCATCTACTACGGTGCGATGTACGGCGGCTCGAGAAGTTCGATCTTGCTGAACACACCAGGTGACGGATCTGCCATTGCCGCGACATTTGACGGCTATCCGATGGCACGACAGGGCAAGGCGGGCGAGGCGATGGCGCTTTCCGCTGTTGCTTCGTTCATTGGCGGCATCATGGCAGTATTCGGCTTCATTCTCTTGGCCCAGCCGCTTGCGAATTTCGCGCTCAGATTCGGTCCCGCAGAATACTTCCTGCTCATGCTCCTGACATTATCCGCCATCGTCTCTCTGTCGATGGGCAAGATGGTCAAAGGCTTCATCTCAATGAGCCTGGGGCTTCTGATCGGCACAATCGGAATCGATACCCAATCGGGTGTGTACCGTTTCACTTTCGGCATCACCGAACTGAGTGAAGGGCTGGATTTCCTCATTGTCATCATCGGGATCTATGCCTTGGGGGAAGTCCTGTTCAACTTCCTGACCATTGATGAAGACAGTAAAAAAGAACGAAAAAAGGTCGGCAGGATCTGGTTTACAAAAGATCAGTGGAAACGGTCACTGATGCCGATGCTCCGGAGCGGACCGCTCGGATTTATTATCGGCGTACTGCCGGGTGCTGGCGGAACGATCGCTTCGATGCTCAGCTACTCGTCGGAAAAGCAGATTTCCAAAAAGCCTGAAGAGTTCGGGAAGGGTGCTCCGGAAGGGCTTGCCGCTCCGGAATCAGCCAACAACGCTGCTTCGGTAGGCGCGATGATTCCGCTTCTTACGATGGGTATTCCAGGTTCCGGTACGACTGCAGTCATGCTCGGGGCATTGATCATGCTCGGTATTCGGCCGGGTCCGCTGCTTTTTGAAAATCAGCCCGAAACGGTCTGGACACTCGTCAACAGCATGTTTATCGGGAACGTTGCACTTGTCATTATCAACATCGTGCTTGTCGGACTTCTTGTTAAGATTCTGGATACACCTGCAAAAATTCTTTATCCGCTCATCGTACTGCTGGCATTTATCGGTACATACACGCTCAGCTATACGGCATTCGACTTCTTCCTGTTGATCCTGTTCGGCTACTTTGGTCTGGTGATGAAAATCCTTGATTTCCCGCTGGCTCCGCTGATTCTGGCAGCCATTGTCGGGGGCGACATGGAACAGAATTTCCGGATGGCTCTCACTTCATCGAATGGAAGTCTCGGAATCTTCTTCGATTCTGGAGTTTCGATCGCTCTGTTTGTCCTGATCATTCTGTCGCTTTGCTACCCACTGATTGTTAAGGCATTTCAACGTCGTAAAACCAATCCTATTTCCTGACTGAAAGGCGGAATTCATATGACAAACAAAAACGTGGAAAATGATTATGATGTGATTGTCGTTGGAGCAGGGAACGCTGCTCTTTGTTCAGCGATTGCTGCGAAGGAACAGGGCGGTAACGTTCTTGTTCTTGAACGTGCGCCTAAAGAAAAGCGTGGCGGTAACTCCTTCTTTACTGACGGTGCGATCCGTGCGGCATACGGAAATCTGGACCAGATCCGTGAAGTCATGCCGGAACTGTCGGATCAGGAAGCCGCAAAAACGGACATGCCGGAATATACAGAGGAGGACTTCTATGAAGACCTGATGCGGGTCACAAAAAATGAGAGTGAACCTGATCTTGCGCGCACCCTGGTTTCGAAATCCTTTGATACAATCCGCTGGATGAACAGCCACGGCGTGGAATTCGAACTGAACAAAGCAAACCAGTCGTTCGTAGAAGACGGAAAGCGGATCTTCTGGGGCGGCCTTCCGCTGAAGACAAAAGAAAAGGGAATCGGTCTGATGCGTTCGCTGTTCAAACGCGCAGAAGAACTTGGGATTGATGTTCTGTATGAAGCACGTGCACTTGATATCGTTCAGCAAGAGGGACGGGTGTCCGGCCTGAAAGTTGACGTGTCCGGAGAAGTAAAGACGTTCGGAGCCAAAAGTGTTATTCTCGCCTGCGGCAGCTTTGAGGCCAACAAAGAAATGCGGAAAGAACACATCGGACAAGAGTGGGAGGCGGCTGCAGTCCGCGGAACGGAATATAACACCGGCGATGGGATCGATATGGCACTCAAAGCAGGCGCGGTCCGCTTCGGGCAATGGGACGGCTGCCACTCCATCGGAACGGATGCGAATGTTCCGAAGGTCGGCGACTTCAACAAACCGGGGGACATCTTCAAAAAGCACTCCTACCCGCTCAGCATCATGCTGAACAAAGACGGACAGCGTTTTGTCGATGAAGGTGCAGACTTCCGGAACTATACGTATGCCAAATACGGTAAGGAAGTGCTGAAGCAGCCGGATCATATCGCTTATCAGATCTACGATTCCAAAGTCCGTCCGCTTCTCCGTCCGGAGTATGATCTGGAGGAAGCCACTTTCTTTGAGGCGGATTCGCTTGAAAAGCTTGCTGACCAGCTTTCCGTGAACAAGGAAGCCTTCCTGGCCACGATCAGGGAATATAACGAAGCCGTGCAGGACGGTGAGTTCAACCCGTCAGTAAAAGACGGTAAAGAAACGAAGGGCATCGAACCGCCAAAATCGAATTGGGCCAATACAATCGATGAAGGGCCTTTCTATGCCTATCCGGTCACTTGCGGCATTACGTTCTCGTTTGGCGGGGTGCATGTGGATACAGAAGGACATGTGCTGGATCAGAATGAACAGCCGATTCCGGGACTGTATGCAGCGGGCGAGATGGTCGGCGGCATCTTCTATCACAATTACCCGGGCGGTTCCGGCCTGATGTCCGGTGCTGTATACGGGAAGATTGCCGGAACAAGCGCCGGCCGCCATGTTCAGGCCGTCCAAACCATTTAACCAGAAGCCGCCATGCAGATTGGCGGCTTTTCTGCTTCAGGAAGAGTGGCTGATTCAATGAAAACAAGGAAGACCAGTTTGTTTATTTTGGCATTGCTGTTTTACGTCGTCTTTATACCGGATTATGCACCGTTTCCGGCCGAACTCAAAGCCCTGGTCGTACTGGTTATTGTACAAATTCTATGGATTGGCCGGGTATTTCCGCTCGCCCTTTCGGCACTGAATCTGATCTTGATTTTGTCGCTTCACTTTTTCTCGTATGAAAAAACTTTATCTTATTTTGCTTCACCTATTGTCTGGCTGATGTTTTCAACCTTTTTTCTCTCCGGAGCATTCATTTCTACAGGGTTGGCAGCGAGAGTCTCTCTCTTTGTATTGGGCTGGTCAAGGGGGTCCAGCCGCCTGCTCATTCTGATTTCTTTTGTTCTGACCGCGATTCTTTCTGTTGTTCTGCCTTCAAACGTCGGAAAAGCCAGTCTGGCCGCTTCGGTATACAACAGTATCCTGAAAAGCATGGATCCGATTGCAGACATGAGGAATACCAGTAAATCGATGTTTATCGGACTCACCTATATCGTGCCTATTTCCGGTGCGCTCGTGGCTACCGGTGCCAGTTCAACTATCTACGCTTTTGGATTAATAGAGAAGCAGGGAGCAAGCTTCGATTACTTGTCATGGTTGTGGGCATTTTCCCTTCCTGTTCTGCTTTTTCTGTTCTTACTTTGGATCTTGGCAATGGTCTTATTCCCGCCGGAAAAAGTTGATCGCCGAAAATTGATGGAGATCATTGACCGTAAGGCCGCTGAAAAGGGCAGGTTAACCTCTCGGGAATGGAAGATGATGATCATCATCAGCCTGACATTAGTGCTGTGGGTTGCGCAGCCCTTGCATGGAGTCTCGATTCCTCTTGTCGGCCTGCTGGGAGCCGTCCTGACCTTGTTGCCTGCAATCGGGGTCTGGGATTGGGAAGAGGCCCGGACCCGAATTGATTGGGACATGATGCTTTTTTTTGCAGCGACAATCATGGTCTCTCAAATGCTGATCGAAACGGGGACTCTGCAATTGGTGTCCGATCTGCTCGTCAACCTGCTGGGCGGCCAATCGAAGTTGCTCATCTTCATATTGATGGTGTTACTGACGATGTTGCTCCGCCTGATTTTCGTCAATATTCTTGGATTGCTCACCATTATGCTTCCCCTTGCTATCACAGTGGGGCAATCGCTTCCGGGAGATACGGCGATGGGGGTTGCCATGGCGGTTTTTCTGGCAAGTATTCCGGGATTCCTGTTCATCATCCAGTCGCCGGTACACCTGATTTCGTTTTCTTATCAGTATTTCTCCGAGCGTGACCTGCTGAAGATTGGGCTTCCTTCCATGCTGATCTGGACATTGCTGATCCTCTTCAGCGCACTTGTCTGGTGGTGATTCATCGTCCTTTAGGCTCTCTTCAGAGAGTCTTTTTTTCATGAGTGGAATGATTGATCCTGCTATTTATGGCTATTAGTTGTCATATGAATATTTAATTTTGACAACCAATTATCAAAAGTGATATATTTTTCTCGTGAAATCGTTTACTATTGGCTGCTTATTTCGAAATCTGGCGGCATCAATGTGTTGAAGATGAAGGTAGGAGAATCAGAATGGATATTTTGGAAAGGCTGAAGGGCCGGCTGATCGTCTCTTGCCAGGCGCTCGAGGATGAGCCGCTCCATGATTCCTATATCATGGGCAAAATGGCTTTGGCGGCCAAAGTCGGCGGTGCCGCAGGTATCCGGGCCAACACGGTCAAGGATATCCGGGCGATCAAAAAGGAAGTGGATCTTCCGCTGATCGGCATCATCAAGAACAACTACGGAGATCATCCGGTGTTTATCACGCCGACGATCAAGGAAGTCGCCGAACTTGTTGAGGAAGGCGCAGATGTGATCGCATTCGATGCAACGGACAGGACGCGTCCGGACGGAAAGACATTCGGGGAATTTTTCGCAGAAGTTAAAACACGCTTCCCTGACCAGCTATTCATGGCTGACTGCTCGAGCGCGGATGAAGCGGTCGAGGCGGAGCGGGCGGGCGTCGATATCGTCGCGACGACACTCGTCGGCTACACCCCTTACACGGAAGGTCATGTGCCGCTTGAGGCACTGGAGGAAGTCGTCTCCCGTGTGTCGGTTCCCGTCATCGCGGAAGGCAATATCGACACACCGGAAAAAGCACGGAAGGCACTCCAGATCGGCGCCCATGCGGTAGTGGTCGGCGGAGCGATCACCCGGCCCCAGCTGATTACGAAGAAATTTGCGGATGCCATGGATGGGCATGCGTGAAGACAATCCCAATACATAATCGGAAGGTGAGAATATGAACGGAATTTTTACGGCACTGATCTGCTCGTTTGATGAGAATGGCAAGGTAAATGAAAAGGGGCTGCGCGAAATCGTGCGCCACAATATCGATGTTCAGAAAGTGGACGGCCTATATGTAAACGGCAGTTCCGGAGAGAACTTCCTGATGTCGGCGGACCAGAAAAAGAAAGTGTTCGAAATCGTCAAGGATGAGGTGAAGGACGAGGTCAAGCTGATCGCCCAGATCGGCGCTCTTGATATCGACGAAGCGGTCGAGCTGGCACAATTCGCAACTGATCTCGGCTATAATGCGCTTTCCGCGGTCACACCGTTTTATTACCGCTTCGATTTCGAGGAAGTCAAAGACTACTACAACACCATCCTTGAAAGCGTCGACAACAAGATGATCATCTACTCGATTCCTGCGCTCACAGGCGTCAGCATGGACCTCGAGCAATTCGCGGAACTGTTCGAGAATGAAAAAGTCATCGGCGTGAAGTTCACGGCACCGGACTTCTTCCTTCTTGAGCGCATCCGTCATGCGTTCCCGGACAAGCTAATCTATTCCGGTTTTGATGAAATGCTGCTTTCTGCCGCAGTCCTTAATGTGGACGGCGCAATCGGCAGCACATTCAACGTCAACGGACAGCGTGCCAAGCAGATTTACACGCTTGCGAAGGAAAGCCGGATCGATGAAGCCCGCGAAGTCCAGAAAGTGACGAATGATCTGATCGCGGAAATTCTTGCGAACGGCCTCTACCAGACAATCAAAGAAATCCTGAAAGCCCAAGGCGTCGACGCCGGCTACTGCAGAAAGCCGATGAAGCGCCTGACAGAAGACAAAGTCGAAAACGCGAAAGCGATGGCAGCGAAATACTGCTGATCGGCTAAGGGGGAAATCGTATGGGTGGTACATTTGCAGTTATAGACTATGTGATTTTGTTCGCTTACCTGCTGTTCATCCTTTATGTGGGGATTGCCGTCGCAAAAAAGGAGATGCAGGGGAAAGAGTTCTTCAAGGGGGACGGATCGATCCCATGGTGGGTCACATCCGTCAGTTTGTTTGCTACGTTGCTCAGCCCGATTTCGTTCCTGTCACTTGCAGGAAACTCCTATCTCGGATCCTGGGAGCTTTGGTTCGCACAGCTCGGCCTGTTCATCGCCGTACCGATCGCGATTTATTTCTTCCTTCCGGTCTACCGGAAGCTGAACCTCGACACGGCATATGAATATCTGGAGCGCCGGTTTGATGTGAAGATGCGGATGATCGGCAGCGTGCTCTTCATCGTCTATCAGATCGGCCGGATGTCGATCATCATGTACCTGCCGGCCATCGCATTAAGCGCAGTCACCGGTATCAATACCGTCCTGATCATCCTGTTCATGGGTGTCATTGCGACGATTTACTCCGCGTTCGGAGGGATCAAGTCCGTACTCTGGACCGACTTCATCCAGGGGGTTGTCCTGATCGGGGGAGGTATTTTCGCCCTGATCTTCCTGCTCTTCTCGATCGACGGCGGGATGGGAGAGGTTTTCAAAACCGGCACTGATAACGGCAAGTTCTTCACGGACATGCCGCTGTTCGATCCGAATTTCGTCAACAACAGCATCCTGCTCCTGATCTTCGGTGCAGGTCTCTCGACGGCGTTCTCATACATCTCGAGCCAGGACATGGTCCAGCGCTACCTGACGACAAACGACACTAAAGAGATGAACAAGATGACGTATCTGAACGGCTTCCTGTCCCTTGGTACGGCCACTCTGTTCTTCTTTATCGGGACAGCACTCTACACGTTCTACACCCAGCAGAGCGGCGCCATGCCGGACGGCAAGGGTGACCTGATCTTTGCGAATTATATCGTCAGCGAACTGCCTGCCGGAATTTCCGGCCTCCTGATCGCCGGCCTGTTCGCAGCCGGCCAGTCAACGCTGTCGACTGGCCTGAACAGTGTCGCGACCAGCTGGACTCTCGATATACAGAACGTCTTCAAGCCGGGCATGAGTGATGAAACAAGCACGAAGATCGCGCGTGTCGTCTCGGCGCTTGTCGGGGTCTTCTCAATCGCGTTTGCCATCGTGCTTGCCTACTCTGATGTCAGCTCGGCTTACGAATGGTTCAACGGCCTGATGGGCCTTGCACTTGGAATCATCGGCGGTACGTTCACGCTCGGCGTTATGACAAAGA
This sequence comes from Bhargavaea sp. CC-171006, assembly GCF_009761675.1. Taxonomy (GTDB): domain Bacteria; phylum Bacillota; class Bacilli; order Bacillales_A; family Planococcaceae; genus Bhargavaea; species Bhargavaea changchunensis. The sequence goes on along the minus strand of NZ_QUZH01000004.1, from coordinate 174,265 downwards.
AGGCCAATGCAAAAGGTGCACTGCTTGGTTTTGTTGCAACAACGGTACTTGCGATTTACATTTCTTACTTCACGGACATTACTCTCTGGGCGTATTCGATCATCAACCTGGTCGCTTCACTGATCTTCGGCTATGGCTTCAGCCTGCTGTTTAAAGAGAAAAGCAAGGCCGAAGACGGAGAGATGACGTATTACGATAAAGCGGTCAACTGATTAAGTATGAATGTTGAAGGGACGGTGAACAGGATGGAGATCAAGAAAACGGTCGAAACGGACGTTCTTGTCGCGGGCAGCGGCCTTGCGGGCATCAAGTCGGCCAAGGAACTTTCGGACCTCGGACACCGGGTGCTCTTGGTGACGAAGATGAAAATCGCGTCCGGCTCCAGTTTCTATCCGCTGAAAGCCTCCCTCGGCACCCAGGTGACAAAAGATCAGGAAGACGAGCAGACGTTTCTGGAAGACATCGAAGAAATGAGCCGGGGCATGCACAGGCAGGACCTGGCGGAAGTGTATGTCCGGGAGATTCCCGAGCGGGTCAAGGAATATCAGGATATCGGGGTCGATGCGAAAAAGCTGGAGGGAGAGCGGAAGGCGTGCTTTGCGCCGAATGCCCGCAATATCTACCTGCTGAGTGACTGGGACCGCATCCGACGGAAGGTCAACGAAATCTTCGCACGCTATGACACACTCTCCGTCATGGAAAAGACGGTCATCCTGACCCTGATCAAGGAAGGCGGCCGGGTGACAGGCGCTGTGCTCTTGGATGAAAATCACGAGCTCGTGCTTGTCCGGTGCAAGGCAGCGATCGTTGCGACCGGCGGGTTCGGTTCGATCTACAAGCACAACCTGAACCCGAATGATGTGGACGGCTCGGGGCATGTCCTCGCACTTGAGGCGGGGGCCCGCCTGGTGAATATGGAGTTCATCCAGTTCATCCCGGGCATCACGTCTCCAAAATATAAGACGCTATTTGGTGAACACACCCTCGCGTATTGTGAAGATATCGTGGACGGAGACGGCAAAAGCATGCTACGGCCTCTGTTGCCGGAAGGGCTTAGCCTCCGGGAGTGTCTGGACGTACGGAGCACACACGGACCGTTCACGCATTCCCTGGAATCCAGGTATTTCGATATCGCCATGATGAAGCGGATCACCGAAACCGGTAACGAGGAAGGGTTCCGGCTGCTGTTCGACCCGTCTATCTATGAGAATAAGGAAGAGTTCTATACCGTTTATCTGGACTGGCTGAAGGAGCGCAATGTCAATTTGGCGGAAGATGAGATCCGCATCGCTCCGTTTGCCCATGCCAGCAACGGCGGGGTCTTTATCGATCCCCACGGGCGGACGGGCGTAGACGGTCTGTACGTCATCGGCGAGCTTTCCTGCAACATCGAAGGGGCGAACCGGCTCGGAGGCAACTCCACGGGCGCCTGCATGGTGTTCGGGAAACGGGCTGCCAAACACTGTTCCGATTATATCGGCGGTGTGAAGCTTGGTGTCGCGGACGAGAAACAAGCCTCCGATCGCCTGTCCGAGATGTTCGGCAATCCGGCTCCGGCTGCTGATTCGGACGTGGAATTTGCGGCGGAACGGGCAAGGACAGCGACCGAAGAGATCCGGGAAATCCTCTGGTACCATGCCAATGTCGTCCGCTCTGAAAATGGATTGACCGGTGCGCTGGACGAAATCCGCAGGCTGGAAGATACGGTGGACCTTCCGCTGCTCTTTAGCCGGCCGGAAAAACGGCAGCTGGCGTTCAAAGCCCGGAATTTCCTGAAGCTTTCCCAAGTCCTGCTGCTGGCGATGCTGGAGCGGAAGGAAAGCAGGGGCGCACACTACCGGGAAGATCATCCGGATGAAGACCTGGCGTTTAGCCGACGCCTTTTCGTCTCGGCCGATCCGGAAGGGCAGCCGAATCTTGAATTCCTGAATGAATGACAGCCGAAAGGCAGAGAAAGAGAAAAACCTGTCATGGGTTTTTCTCTTTTTCAATGGACAACGGGAGAATTGAGAATAACAATAGAAGTAGAAATGAGGGAAGATCATGATGCTTGGCGTCATTGATATCGGCGGGACATCCATCAAATACGGGATCCTCAGCGGATCGGGTGAACTGATCCACCATGGTTCCGTGCCGACGGAGGCGAGGCGTGGGGGAGACGCGGTCGTTGAGAAAGTTTGCGAAATCTCCGACGGTCTCCGGGAACACTTTGATATAGAAGGAATCGCAATCAGCTCTGCTGGGCAGATCGACAACCGGAACGGCTCGGTCGTGTTCGCCACGGACAACATTCCGGGTTATACAGGCACGCCAGTCGCGGAGCGGGTCAGCCGGCATACGGGGCTGCCGGTCACGGTCGAGAATGACGTGAACTGCACGGCGCTCGGCGAACACTGGAAAGGGGCCGGCCGGGGCGTAAGGAACTTTGTCTGCATGACGATCGGAACCGGAATCGGAGGGGCGCTATTTTTGGATGGCCATCTTTTCACGGGCTCTGCATTTTCTGCGGGCGAAATCGGTCACATCTCGCTGTATCCGGGCGGGAAGCCGTGCACTTGCGGTAACAGCGGCTGCTATGAACAGTACGCATCGGCTTCCGCCCTGATTGCGCTGATCCGGGATGCTTATGACGGTGAGCCGGATCTGGAGGCGTTCTTCGAGCTGGTCAAGGACGGAGAAGAGCGGGCGCTTGAAATTTTCGGGCGCTGGGTGGACGATATTGCGACAGGTCTCCAGTCCCTTGTCCATTCTTTTAATCCCGAATGCATCATCATCGGCGGAGGCGTTTCTGAACAGGGTGAGATCCTAAGGAGCGCGATTGAAGAATCCCTCCGCGAGAAGGTCATGCCGAACCACCGCAAATCACTTGAAGTCCGCTTGGCGGAGCAGGGCAACCGGGCAAATCTGCTTGGAGCGGCCCATCATTTCATGGAAAGCCGGAAAAATGGATAGGGGGTAACGGGATGAACAGTCCGCTCAGCAATGTGAGGCCGTCCGTGGTCATGGAACAGCACAAACACCAATTCACCAAGTCCGAGCAGAAAATCTATGCCTATATTCTTGAGCACCCTGAACAGGTGATCTATCATTCCCTGACAGAATTCTCGGAGGCGAGTGGTGTGGCCGAGGCGACGGCACTCCGTTTTCTGAGGAAGCTGGGGTACAAAGGCTTCCAGGACTTCAAGTTTCTGTTCGCCAGGGAAATCGCCGAAGCCGGCACCGACCAGGGTGAAACCTATCTTGAACGGATCCGGGAAAATATGGTCCAGGCGATCCGGGATACACATGATGTCGTCGTTCAGGACGAACTGTCCGCGAGCATAGGGGCGATCGACCGATCGGATGATGTGGTCATCTTCGGCATCGGTTCGTCCGGAATCGCGGGGCTGGACATGCAGCACCGCCTGATGAGGATCGGGAAGCACACGAGTGTCGTGACAGATTCCCACTTCCAGATGATGCGCGCCGCTTCTCTTAACGAGAAATCCGTGGTGATCGCGATCAGCCTCACAGGCGGAACGAAGGACATTGTCGATGCGGTCCGTGTCGCCAAGGAGAAAAAGGCGACTGTCATCGCCTTGACGAACTACGTAAAATCTCCTCTGACCAAGTACGCCGACCATATCCTGCTGACGTCCGCCAAGGAAAGCCCGCTGGACAGCGGATCTCTCGTCTCGAAGGTGGCACAGCTGTACTTGGTCGACCTGATCTGCACCGGACTGACGATGAACAATTACGAGGAAGCAGAACGGGTAAAGAGGGAAGTATCCGACAGTATTTCAGGAAAACTGTATTGACAAGGGAAGGATGAGCGATATGCAACCGATTTTGATCAGTGGAGCCAGGGTCCATGCCGAGGAAGGCGTTCTGGAAGGGGGCTATGTACTCGTCCGGGATGGCAAGATTGCGGGTGTGTCGGGCGCGCGTCCTGAAGGTCTTTCGGAAGATGTGCAGGAGATTGACGGCTCTTCCCTGAATGTCCTTCCAGGTTTTATCGACAGCCATATCCACGGAGCGGACGGAGCGGACGTGATGGACGCAACGGAAGAGGCGCTCGATTCGATGGCGCGATTCCTGCCTGGGGAAGGGACGACATCCTTCCTTGCCACAACGATCACCCAGTCTCATGAAAGCATCGGCAACGCTCTTCGGAATGTCGCAGAATACCCGAACGGGCCGGGGCAGGCGGAAGTGCTCGGCGTCCACTTGGAAGGTCCGTTTGTGGAGAAAAAACGGGCCGGTGCTCAGCCGGCAGCCTACATAACAGAACCCGACGCGGAGCTGTTCAGGAAGTGGCAGGAGATGGCCGGAGGACGGATCAAGGTCGTCACGATGGCTCCCGAACATGACTTGGACGGTGCTTTCATCCGGGAACTTGCGGAATCGGGCGTTGTCGTCTCGGCCGGACATACCGATACGGGGTTTGCAGGGATGGAGGAAGCCGCAGCTCAAGGTGTCAGCCAGGTGACCCATCTTTGCAATGCCATGCCGGGCATCCATCACCGCGATGTCGGGGTGGTCGGGGCAGCTTTTCTTCTGGATGCACTGAAGGCGGAACTGATTGCGGACGGCATCCATGTCGATAAAGAAATGCTTCGCCTGATCTGGCGGAACATCGGCCCTGAGCGGCTGATCCTCATCACCGACTCCATGCGGGCAAAGGGCCTTTCGCCGGGAGATTACGAACTCGGCGGGCAGCCAGTCAAAGTAACCGAAGATCGAGCTGAACTGGCGGACGGGACTCTTGCCGGCAGTATCCTGAAGATGAACGATGGAGCCCGCCGCATGCTCGGTTTCAACGGTGTCACGATTGAAGACATCGTGAAGATGGCATCATGGAACCCGGCCCGCCAACTTGGAGTCGATGACCGGAAAGGCAGCATCCGGGAAGGGAAGGACGCGGACCTGATTCTGATGGATGACGATCTGAATATCCGGCTGACGCTCTGCCGGGGGAAAGTGGCGTTTGATATTGAACAGAAAACCCTGTAATTATAGAAACCCAAAACTATGGGGCTGACCGTAATATTGCGGATCAGCCTTTTTTCTTTGCACAATAAAACTCTTCCTATCTATAACATAATTTGGTACGATCATAGCAATTCAATACTACGGTAATATTTATAGGCTGACTGTAATTGGGGGGATTCTATTGGATGAAATCTATCAGGAGATAAAACGACTCCGGTTAGAGCAGGGGTATACATTGAAAGACTTGAGTGAGCGAACTAACTTGTCTGTCAGCTTCTTATCACAGGTGGAAAGAGGAAGTTCATCTCTTGCCATCACATCACTAAAGAAAATAGCGGACGCATTTGGCGTACCGATCACCCGGTTTTTTGAATCTGAGCAGAATCATAATTATTTATTGAGAAAAGATGAACGAAAGCCTTTTCGTCTGGAAGGTTCATCAGCTGTCTATGCGCGGCTGAGCGGAGAGTTTGGTGGCCGAAGCCTGGAACCGCTTTTGGTGACACTGTCTCCAGGTGAAAAACAAGTTAGAGACTCGCATCCAGGTGAGGAGTTTTATTTTGTCTTAAAGGGGGCGGCCTTATTTACGGTGGATGGGAAGGAATATTTTATGAGGGAAGGCGACACCATCCACTTTCCATCAAACCTTCCCCATTCGTGGGAAAACCCACTAAACGAAGAATCCTCGTTTTTGTGCGTTTTGACCCCCGTGATCTTTTAAACCACATCAATATGCTCTGCAGGTATTTCGCGTTATCCAACGCGGAATATCTGTTTTTTTGTTGAAAAAACCCTTCTTTAATTATTAAAATTATTCTTTCAATTACGAAAAGATTATGCTATTATCGGAATTAATTTAATACAGCTTCAATTATTACGATTTTTTGCACGATATTATGGGAGAGAGCTATGGAAGAGGTTTGCAAGGAAATTAAACGCCTTCGGAAGTCCAAGGGGTACACGCTGAAAGATGTTAGTGAACGAACCGGACTGTCCGTGAGTTTTCTGTCACAGCTGGAACGCGGGACTTCGTCATTGGCCATTACATCTCTAAAAAAGATTGCGGACTCGTTCGACGTACCTATCCGCCAGTTTTTCTTGACAGAGAGCAATGTCAACTATGTGCTGAAGAGGGAAGAGCAGAAGTCGTTCCGGTTTGAAAGTTCGCCGGTTGTTTATTCACGGCTAAACGGGGAGTTCGATGGGCGAGGGCTTGAACCAATCTTAGTGACTCTTGCTCCAAGGGTAAGGCAAGAGGTCGATTCCCACCCGGGTGAAGAATTCTACTACGTCGTCAAAGGAGAAATTTTAGTCCAGCTTGATCAGGAGGAGTATGTGGTAGGTGAGGGGGACACCATCCATTTTCCCTCGCATGTGCCCCACGGCTGGGAGAATCTCTGTGATGAAGAGGCGGTCCTGTTATGTATCGTAACGCCAGTTGTATTTTGAAATGACTAGACAAGGGGGAGTATTAAAATGAGAGTCGCAACTGATATTGGAGGAACGTTTACGGACTTGGTTTATGTGGACCAGGAAGGAAGTATCGGAGTAGCCAAGAGCCCGACAACCCCTCCGAACTTTGAGCAGGGAGTAATTGATGTCATCGGCAAGAGCGGGGTGGATCCGCAGTCGATCCAGACATTTATCCACGGGACGACAGTCATCATTAATGCGCTGACAGAGCGTAAAGGTGTCACTACTGGCCTGATTACGACTGCGGGCTTCCGTGATGTCCTTGAGATTGCCCGCGGCAACCGTCCGGATCTGTTCAACCTGCGTTATGAGAAGCCGGTACCATTCGTTGAGCGGTATCTCAGGCAGGAAGTCACGGAGCGAATGAGCCAGCAGGGTGAAGTAGTGGAACCGCTTGATGAGAAACGCATCAGACAGCTTGTTGAGTATTTCAGGAAGGAAAACGTTGACGCCATTGCGGTTGCTTATCTACATGCCTATAAGAATCCAACCCACGAAATACGGACCGTTGAACTAGTCGAAGAGCTTTGGCCGGAAGTAGCCGTCACTGCATCTCATGAGGTAACGAAGGAGTGGCGTGAATATGAGCGGACCAATACAGCGGTGCTCAATTCCTATGTGAAGCCAATCGCTTCCTCCTACATCGACCGTCTGAACGGACGGCTTGAAGAACTTGGATCCGGTAATCTCCGATATATCATGCAGTCAAATGGCGGGACAACGACCTTTGAACAGGCAAAGAAGACACCAATCAACATGGTGGAATCTGGCCCGGTTGCCGGTATTTACGGAGCTGCTTATTTAGGAGAAATCATCGGGGAGAAGAATATCATCGCTTTTGACATCGGTGGTACCACAGCAAAGTGTTCGCTTATTGCGGATGGCGAAGTCAAAGTTTCCACGGACTACTATATCGAAAAAGATGAATATCATGCGGGCTATCCGATTAAGACACCGGTCGTTGATATTGTGGAGATTGGAAACGGGGGCGGTTCTATCGCATGGATCGATGAAGGCGGCGCGTTGAAGGTCGGGCCACAATCTGCAGGTTCTGTGCCCGGTCCTGTTGCATACGGACAGGGAGGAACGGAGCCGACAACAACCGACGCCAATCTCTTGACCGGACGGTTGTCGCCCAAGAACTTCGATTATGACGTGGATATGATTCAAGTAGAGGCAGCTATCAAGACAAAAGTGGCAGATCGTTTCGGCATGAAGCCGGAGGACGGGGCACTCGGCATCATCAGAATCGCAAACTCGAACATGCTGAATGCATTGAAGCTGATTTCCGTTCGAAAAGGATATGATCCCCGGGACTTCACGCTTATTGCATTCGGAGGTGGCGGATCCATGCATGCCCCGGCACTTGCGAAGGAATTGGGCGTCGGGAAGGTGGTCGTGCCGGTCGCATCACCGGTATTCTCCGCGTGGGGAATGCTCATGACCGATCTGCGCCATGATTATATCCAGACTTATATCGCCCGTGTGAGTGGACTTAATTTCGATACGTTTAACAACGAGTGGGATGAGCTTGCCGAAACTGCAATTGCCCAATTTGAAGAAGAGAATATTGCCAAGAACCACGTCCGTCTTCTTCGTTTTGCGGACATGCGCTACGCCGGACAAGAACATACAGTCAAAGTACCGCTTGGCTCCGGACCGATTACCAAAGAATCTATCAGTCAGCTCATTGCCAATTTCCATGAGCTGCATGAGAAAAACTACACATTCAAACTTGAAGGCGCAGAGACGGAGATCGTAAACCTCCATCTGACCGCGTTCGGATCGATTGAAAAACCGTCACTCAAGAAGCTGGAGGCTGCCGGAGGATTAGCAGGCGATGCCATCAAGGAAAATCGTCCAGTTTACTATGAACAGGAAGGTTGGGTAGATACGGACGTTTATGACCGAATGAAGTTGGAACCGAAAATGTCATTCAGCGGGCCGGCAATTATCGAGGAGCAGGCAGCAGTGACAGTCATATACCCCGGGCAATCTGCGACGATTGACGAGTACGGTAACCTGATCATCGAAACGGAGGTACGCTGAAATGACAACAATCAAAGAACTAAAGAATGTCGATCCGTTCACGCTCGAAATTGTTAAAGACTCTCTTGTAGCTATTGGTGAAGAAATGTTCCACACACTTGCACGGACTTCCATGAGCCCGGTCATCTACGAAGTACTTGACTATGCGAGTGGCTTGACCGATGCAAAAGGCCAACTGCTTACCCAGGGAAATGGAGTTACGGGATTTATCGGGATGCTGACTTTCATGGTGAAGGAGACATTGAAAAAGTTTGGGAATGAAGGGGATCTGAACCCTGGCGACATTATCATCATTAATGATTCTTATGCCGGCGGTGGCTCTCACCTGTCTGATGTCGGATTTGTGATGCCAATTTTCGCGGATGGCGAGTTGGTCGCATTCGCTGCGAACAAGGCTCACTGGACAGATGTTGGAGGCAAAGATCCAGGTTCATTCAGCAATGATGCGACTGAAATCTATCAGGAAGGACTGCAGTTCCCTTGTGTCAAGCTATATGAAGAAGGCCGGCTAAACCAGGCCATCATCGACATGATTCAGGCGAACGTCCGGTTCCCCGACTTGTCGCTCGGGGACCTGTGGGCCCAGGTGGCAGCCATCCGTACCGGGGACAAACGTGTCCGCGAGCTTTGTGAAAAAAACGGCACAGAAACGGTAAAGGCAGCTATAGAGAACTATCTTGACCACGGTGAACAAATGGCAAGGAAGGAGCTTGCAAAGCTTCCTAAAGGAGAATTCTTCGCGAAAGATTATGTCGACGACGACGGTTTCGGCAATGGACCTTTTCACGTTCAGGTAAAGGTCACGATTACCGATGACAAATTCATTTGTGATTTCCGCGGATCCCATCCGCAGGTACCGGGTCCTGTCAACGTGACTTATACCGGCCTTGTCTCAGCGGTGCGTACGGTGTTCCTGGCGGTTACGAATCCTTCCCAGGATGTCAACGATGGGGTGTTCCGTCCTCTGGAAATTATCACCGATCCGGCGTCCATCCTTTCTGCGGAACGTCCGGCTCCGGTTTCTGTCTACTGGGAGGCGATGCAGGGAGGCGCGGATGTCGTCATGCAGGCACTCGCCCCTCATCTTCCGGACCGCCTTCCTGCCGGCCAGCTGCTGTCGGTCTGTGCGGTGACGTTATCCGGCAACCACCATGTAAACGGCGAGCCATTCCTGATTGTCGAACCGTCTGCCGGCGGCTGGGGCGCGGCGCAGGGACAGGATGGAGCCCGCGGTCAATTCTGTATCGGTGACGGCGAGACATACAATGTTCCTGTTGAAGTGGCGGAAACCCGTTACGGTGTCATGATCGACGAGTACAGCCTCAAAACTGACGGCATGGGCGCCGGTGAATATATCGGCGGAGCTGGCGTCATCCGGAGCTACCGTGCCATGACTGACAAGCAGATGGTTTCCGCGACATTCGGCCGTAACAAATTCCATCCGTGGGGTTTGAACGGCGGAGAAAAGGGATCTCCAAACGAATTTATCATCGAAAAGAAAGAGGGTACGACCGATGGACCATTCGGCATGTATCCGCGATATCCACTCAACAAAGGGGACGTCGTCAAGTTAATGACAGCAACGGGAGGCGGATATGGAGATCCCCTTAAGCGACCTTCCGGACAAGTAGCGAAAGACGTGAAAAACGGCTACATGACTGTAGCCCAGGCAAAAGAAAAGTATGGGGTTCTAGTTAATTCGGAGACTTTCGAGGTCGAAGGGATCACAGAGAAGAGGGAAAACTAATGGAAGTGCTGAAACTTGCGGATCTGAAAGAGGAAGGCAACGGCGCTTACTCCATGAAAACGGCTTTTCAGGAGTCCTTGGGCGACTGTGGGGTGAAAGTAGGCCGGGTCGTAATCCGGGCAGGAGAACAGGTCCCGCTAACCGGTGTTTCCAAGCATACTGAAAATGAGTATTCGATTATTCTGAAGGGATCGCTTGTCACTGAAATCGGGGGCGAGAAAATTCATGTCAGTGCAGGGGAAGCTACATTCATCCCGAAAGGCGAGGAACATATAGCAACAAATAATGGAGAGGAAGACTGCGAACTGGTATTCGTTCTTGTCGGCTAAGGAGAGAAAGGGGGAGCATTAAATGGAAAGCACTAAGCCGCTAAGCAATGGCAAGGATGAGGCGCTGGCACCCATTCCGGAAAACAAACGCCAGCATTGGATGACTCCGACAATGATCTTTGGGGGTCTGGAGTTCACAATTCCGGTTCTCATGGTTGGCGCTACGCTCGCAGGTTCATTTGGGATGACAGAAATCTTTTGGGTTTTGCTCATCGCACTAGTCGTCATTCAGTGGATCGGAAATGCAGTCGCCGGGTATATGGGAGCCAAGACCGGACGTTCATCCTCAGTCATCGCTCGTACCAGTTTTGGAGCTGCACAGGCAAGATTCATCGTCGGTATGACTATTTTCATCGTATCTCTCGGCTGGTGGGCATTGCAGACAGCGGTGGCAGGTAATGCGATTTCCGCGATGTTCGGCATTGATTACGAAAACGAGTTTTGGCCGTGGGCAGTTGTCACGATTATCGCGGGTCTTGCTTTTGCACTTCCTTCCATTATCGGATATAACTCGATGAAGTGGACGGATTACATCGCGGTCCCGGCTGGGTTGCTCCTCATTGCCGGAGGGATCTATTTTGCACTGAAAAATACAGGGTGGAATACAATCATGTCGTGGAACCCTGAGCCACAGATGACATTCCTGGCAGCGCTCTCGCTGGTCATTGGAATCAACGTCTCCCAGTGGGTCATTGCATCCGATTATACCCGGTACGCGAAGCCGACCATCAAAGACAATCTCATTATTCCTATTGGAATTGTTGGAGTAGGGCTCCCGCTCTTCTATGTTGGCGCGGTCATGTCTGTTGGCGTCGGTGATGCCGATATCGTCAATGTCATGATGAACCTTGGCTTCCCGGTATGGGGCTTCCTCATTCTCTGGTTTGCAACCTGGACGAGCCAACTCGTCAACAATTACAGCATGGGCCTTGCGTTGGCGAATCTTTGCAATGTCAACTCAAACAGGGGACGGGCACTCCTTACCCTCGGAGGAACGATTATCGCGATTGTCATCGCGCTAGCAGGCATACTCGATTACTTCATGGACTTCCTGTACATGACGGCACTCGTTTATCCAGCCATCGCCGGCGTCATGATGGCAGACTTCTTCTTTATTCGCCGCAGACAGTGGAAAGATCTTCACGGCTGGAACTGGATGGCGACAATTGCACTGGTTGCAGGAACATTAATCGGTTACTTGACACAGTACGTAACCTCATTTGGAATTCCGGCAGTACAATCACTCATTGCATCTGGCGCGATTTATCTGGTCTGCATGCAGGTAAAAGCAAAGGTCAAGCCAGATCATTTCACTGAAGGAATAGGGAAAGAAGAAACTGCCCCTGCCGAACAGGCAGAACCGGTATAACGTAAATAAATGAAAAGCAGGAAAACGGTTCTCTACGGAGGACCGTTTTTCTTTGGCCGTTTAATTACTGTACAATGGCGGAAGATGAGGATTTGCGGTGAGTGCTCAACTTGCAGACGAATGCTTCAATAGAGTTATCAGTGCTCTGGTATGTGAGGAGAGGGGGATTAATTGTGAGCATCCATCAGCAGTTGATCATCCGAACACCGGATGACTTCAGCTTTTCAGAGAACTTGGAATACTTGTCGCGCTCGGCGGATGAGTGCATGTTCCATATTCAAGATGAAAAGGTGCTGCGAGCTATTGCAATAGAAGGAAAGCCGGTACTGTTCAGGATGGAAGAGCATCCGGACGGAATTATGGTCACCATCTCCGGAAAAGCGGAGGGGGCAGCATCCGGTGTGGAACGATTTGTCCGCGACTGGCTTGACCTTGGCCGGGACCTCTTGCCATTCTATGAGCTGAGCGAGAGGGAACCGCTTCTCCAGGAAGCGGTCCGCCGGCATAGCGGTCTCCGAGTCGTCGGTATCCCCGATCTGTTCGAGACGTTTGTCTGGGCGATTCTTGGGCAGCAGATCACCGTCGCGTTTGCTTATGTGCTGAAGCGCAGGTTTGTCGAGACATTCGGTCAGGCCATCGATGCGGACGGTGTGACCCATTATCTGTTTCCTTCCGCGGAGACAGTGGCCGCGCTTGAGCCGGAAGCGCTGCGTGAATTGAAGATCACCGCCAGGAAGTGTGAATACATCATCGGCGTCGCCAGGCTGATCGCGGACGGAGAACTCACGAAGGAAGGGCTTCTGGGACTGGGCGGCGACCGGGCGATCGAACACAGGCTTACTGCCATCCGGGGTATCGGCCCGTGGACCGCCAACTATGTCCTCATGCGCTGCCTCCGTTCGCCCGATGCTTATCCTGCCGCGGATGTCGGTCTTCACAACGCCCTGAAGCTTGTTGCGGGACTGGACCGGAAGCCGACCCTTCCGGAAGTGGAGGCATTCGCCGAACCGTGGAAAGGCTGGCGGGCCTATGCGACCTTTTATCTGTGGCGCTATCTGAGCAGCGAGGCGGAGCGGGGCTGAACTGAAAGATCATCAACGTCTCAATGAAGATCGTCAACTTCTCAACAGCAACAGGCGGCTCCATAAAATCGGAGCCGCCTGTTTTTACATCATTCAGCAGGGAACAGCGGCAGCTTTTCGAGAAAGATGATGTCTTCACGGTCAGCCGAATCTCCTTCAGCCAAAATAGCGGCACGGGCAACGATTTCTGCGCCGGCTTCCGTGACGAGGGCTTCCAGCGCACGTAGGGAGTCGCCGGTGCTGATGACGTCATCGATCAGGGCGACTCGTTTTCCTCTGATTGTCGCAGCATCATGACCGTCCAGGACAAGTTTCTGTTGCTTATGGGTCGTCATCGAGGTCACGGTCGCAACAAACGGCTCTTCCATATACGCTTTCACGCTTTTCCTGGCCACGATGTAACGGGGCATTCCCTTGAGCTTGGCGACTTCATGGGCAAAGGGGATGCCTTTGGCCTCGGCGGTCACAAGGAAGTCCACTTCAGGCAGTTTGTCTGCCATGAGGAAGGCGGCTTCCGTTACGATTTCGCTGTCTCCGAGGATGACGAAGCTGGCGATGCGCAGTTCTTCGGAGACCCAGACAAGCGGCAGTTCGCGGGTGACGGTTCCGATGGTTATTTTATACGTATTCCGCATGAAGTCCCTTCCTTTCCTGTTTCGGACCGAAGATAAGTACCATCTTCAGTTTACCCTTTTTCGGACGGTCTCTGTCACAAAACTGTCTGGGCGCAAGTCGCATCAGTTGCGCAAAACGGTGTACACTTGCGGTAGAAAGTTGTTAAAAGGAGCGGGTGACTTATGAAACGTTATATCGTGGTCGGCGGAGGCATCACCGGACTGTCCGCTGCACACCGGCTGCATCAGCTGGCCGGTCAATCCAAAGAAGACATCCACATCACGCTCGTCGAAGCAGAGAAGAGGCTCGGCGGCAAACTGTGGACGCTGCACGAGAACGGATTCATCATGGAGGCAGGCGCGGATTCGATCGTGGCACGCCACGAGGCGGTCGGGACGCTGGTGGAAGAACTCGGTCTCCAGGATCGTGTCGTCCACAACGCGACCGGGATTTCTTATCTTTACCGGGACGGCGGACTGCATGCCATCCCGGCGAATACGGTGTTTGGCATCCCGATGGACAAAGAGTCCCTCATGGCGTCAACGCTAGTATCCGAAGAAGGCAAAAGGGCCGCGCTGAAGGATTTTGAAGAAACCGAGCATGAGTTTACCAAGGACAGCCCCATCGGCGCATTTCTGAGAGCATTCCTTGGCGATGAACTGGTGGAGCGTCAGGTGGCTCCCGTGTTGTCCGGTGTCTATTCGGGTTCTCTTGACTCACTGACACTCGGGTCGACACTGCCGTATCTGCTGGACTACAAAAACGAATATGGCAGCATCATCCGCGGTCTGGGCGAAAACCGCGAAAAGTTCCAGTCCCAGGCGAACAAGAAATTCCTGTCGTTCGACGGTGGGTTGTCCGTACTGATTGACCGGATGGAAGAAGCAATGTCTGGTGTCCGCATCCTGAAAGGGGCCAAGGCGGAGCGGCTTGAAAAAGACGGGGATGGTTATGTTGTATCGGTTGAAGGGCACGGGGAACTCCGGGCCGACGGGGTCATCCTGGCCCTGCCGGATTCCCGGGTGCGCAGGCTTCTCGGCAAGGATGCGCCAGCGGAAGTGTTCGATATCTTCACCAACGCCTCGATTCTGACAATGTATCTTGGCTACGATCTTCCGGATTCCGAGCTTCCCGCTGATGGCACCGGGTTCATCAATGCCGGAAACGGGCAGGTCGTCTGCGATGCCTGCACATGGACAAGCAGGAAATGGACGCATACCTCGCCTGACGAACGGCTTCTTGTCAGGCTGTTCTACAAAAACTCCAATCCGAAATTCGATGAAATCTCGTCGATGGAAAGGGAGGAACTGATCGCCCTCGCGCGCCGAGATCTGAAGGAAAGCCTTGGCCTGGACGCGGAGCCTTCGGTGGTTGAAGTCACGCCATGGCTAGGCCTGATGCCGAAGTACGGCCTTGGACATCGGACGGCGGTGGAGGAGCTGGAACAGTTCCTTTCAGCGTCCTACCCGAATGTCCAGGTCGCCGGGGCATCGTTCCACGGTGTCGGCATCGGCCTTTGCATCGCGAATGGGCGGGAAAAGGCAGAGGAAGTATTTGGTAATTGAAAAACGGTCAGTCCCGACAAAGGGGCTGACCGTTTCGTCCATATTCAGAAGTGAAGATTGACCGGTTCTGTAAATTCAAACAGGCAGAGGTGGCTATAGGAGGCCCAAAAGAGGTAAAGTAGACAGTAGGCGGAACCGGTACCCGGTAACCCCGTGGCCGGTTCCTTTATTTAGATAAGGGGGCAGCAAGGATGGCTTATAACTTTGATGAAACAGTCGAGCGCCGCGGAACAGCGAGTGCAAAATGGGACGCGGTAAAGGATCTGTTCGGATCCGAGGATGTTCTGCCTCTCTGGGTGGCGGATATGGACTTCCGCGTGCCGGAAGAGGTCGTCGAGGCAATCAAGCAGGCTGCGGACCACGGAATTTTCGGTTATACACTCCGTTCCGAAGAATATAAGGAAGCGGTCAGTGACTGGATGAAAAAACGCCATGGATGGGAAATCGACGGGGAGTGGATCACCCAGACGCCGGGCATCGTCAACGCCCTGAACATGGCTGTACTTGCCTACACGGAGCCCGGTGATTCCGTGATCGTCCAACCGCCGGTCTACTATCCGTTCATGAAAGCCATCAACAATCACGGCCGGAAAGTGGTGAACAACCCGCTGATCGATCGGGATGGGCGCTATGAGATGGACTTTGATGACCTGGAGACGAAAATTGCGGAAAGCGGCGCGAAGCTGTTGTTCCTGTGCAATCCTCAGAACCCGTCAGGCCGTGTCTGGACGCCTGAAGAATTGAAACAGCTTGGTGATATCTGTCTGCGTCATGGCCTCACGGTCGTCTCCGATGAAATCCACGGTGATCTGATTCTCGGCGACCAGCCGCACACACCGTTTGCGAGCATTTCGGACGAGCTTTCAGAAATCAGCGTGACATGTACGGCGCCAAGCAAGACATTCAACCTCGCCGGCTTGCATACATCGAATATCATCATCCCGGATGAGACGCGCAGGAAGGCGTTCAACGCACAGCTTGATAAGTTTGCGGTCGGCGGTTCCTCGCCGATTGGCGCGGCTGCCACGATTGCCGCATACCGTCATGGAGTGGAATGGCTCGAAAGCCTTCTCGACTATGTGCGGGGCAACTACGCCTACTTGAAAGACTTTACGGAAAAGAACATCCCTCAGCTTAAGGTGTACCCGCTTGAGGCGACCTACCTCGCGTGGGTGGACGCCCGTGCACTCGACCTCGACAACAAGGAACTGGAGACGTTCATGGCCAAAGAGGCCAGGGTCGGCCTGAACCAGGGCCATGTCTTCGGCCCGGGCGGGGAAGGGTTCGTCCGAGTGAACCTGGCCTGTACAAGAGCCACGCTTGAGGAAGCACTTAACAGAATTGATGAGGCGGTCAAAAAGCATCAGGAGACCACCGCCTGACCTGGGAGGACCGGCAGCTGCCGGTCCTTTTTCAAATGGCATGGACAGAAAGCCTCCATACAGGTAAAGTGAGGAAAATGTAAAAGGAAAAGAGGGCCTGAAATGGGGAAGGGGAAAAGAAAGCCGGAACAGGGAAAGGAATCCCAACCGTATCGGGAATACACTGAATCACCGGAAAAAGTCAGAAGGCTTTATAGGCAGACGCTTTCCATCGTCGTCCTCTCCCAGATATTCGGCGGGGCGGGTCTTGCGGCCGGTATTACGGTCGGCGCGCTGATCGCCCGGGAGATGCTGGGGACCGATAGCATGGCCGGCCTTCCGACTGCGCTGTTTACATTGGGAGCCGCGCTCTCTGCGCTTATTGTCGGACGCCTTTCCCAGCGCTCGGGACGCCGTTTCGGCCTTGCGGGAGGCTTCCTTGCAGGCGCACTCGGCGCTGTCGGCGTCATTGCTGCGACTATGATGGAAAGCATCTGGCTGTTGTTTGCCGCCCTATTCATCTACGGGGCGGGATCAGCCACCAATCTCCAGGTCCGTTATGCAGGGACCGACCTTGCAGGACCGAAGCAGCGTGCGACTGCCGTCAGTATCGCACTTGTCTCGACCACGGTCGGCGCGGTCGCGGGACCGAACCTGGTCGGAGTCATGGGAGAGTTCGCCTCTTCAATCGGCATTCCGCCGCTTGCCGGCCCGTTCATCCTTGCAGCTGCCGCCTATCTCACCGCGGGCCTGGTGCTCCTGTTTCTGCTGCGGCCTGATCCGCTGCTCGTGGCAAATGCCCTTGAAACGAGCCGGCAGGCGGCAGCCGCGGAAAAAGGGGAGAACGTGTCCGTCGGTGGAACCTACCGGAGAGGAGTCATTGCAGGAGCGGCGGTCATGGTGGTCACCCAGCTGATCATGACCGGGCTGATGACCATGACACCGGTGCATATGGAGCAGCACGGGCATGCCCTTTCTGCCGTGGGGTCTGTAATCGGTGTGCACATCGCGCTGATGTACCTTCCGTCTTTGCTGACCGGTGTCCTGGTCGACAGGATCGGCCGGAACATCATGGCTGCAGCAGCAGGTGTCACGCTGCTTGCGGCCGGTGCAGCAGGCGCATACGCTCCGCCCGATTCACTTTTCGGTCTGTATGCGGCTTTGGGACTTCTGGGACTGGGCTGGAACTTCGGCCTGATCAGCGGCACGGCGATGATTGTCGATGCGACAGCTCCTTCTGTGAGGGCCAAGACCCAGGGCTCGGTCGATGTCCTGATCGCCCTGTCCGGCGCCACCGGAGGAATGCTCTCAGGTATTATTGCTGCTCAGACCGGTTTTGGCGCCATGGCGCTCGGCGGCGGGATTCTGTCGCTGCTGCTGATCCCGGTGGTGGTCTGGTCGCTGAGAGGGCGGGATAAACAGGTGGCCGCCTGAAGATAGCCGGAAGGCCGGCAACACTATGCTTGCAGTTTATAGAAGCGCCGGCGTTTGCCGGTCTGCCATGCCGGTGATAAACTGTCCGTGTGAACCCAGTGAGGAGAAAAATGATGATGCTTTCCCAAAAGATTCTGCCCGCATTTTCCACGATGAGGGAGTTCGAACGCTTTCTTGAGAGTGATTATGAGGTGGGCATTTTCCTTGAATTGCATGTTTCCCAGCTCAAGCATGCCGCGAAAATGGCAAAGGACCGGGGCAAGAAGATGATTTATCATGTCGACCTGATCCAGGGGCTGAAAAGTGACGAGCATGCCACCGAATACATCTGCCAGGAATACAAGCCGTTCGGGCTGATTTCGACCAAGTCCAACGTCATCCGGAAATCCAAGCAAAAGGGAGTGCTCTCCATTCAGCGGATGTTCCTGATTGACTCACATGCGCTCGAGAAAAGCTGCCAGCTCGTCGAGCGAATCCAGCCGGATTATATTGAAATCATGCCGGGGGTTGTTCCATGGATGCTGACAGAGCTTAAAGAAAGGCTCGGCATCGGTATCTTTGCCGGCGGCCTGATCCGTACGGCCAAAGATATTGAAATTGCACTGGAGGCCGGGGCAGAGGCGATTACGACTTCCGACCCGGAACTCTGGGAAGAGTTTGCAGGATAACAGGCAAGCCGAATGATCGTTTTTCTTGTCGGTTGACGTAAAAAGCGGAAAGCGTTATCATTTCCATTAAGTTAATAGGATGAAGGAGAACAGGGAGATTCACTTTAGGGCAACGGCATTTTTGTCGTTGCTTGGTGAATCTGCCTGCTTTTTTGCGTTCCTATAATCCGAAGGGGGAATCGGTATGAATCCGTTCTGGGGAGAATTGATCGGTACGGCGATTTTGATCATCTTTGGGGCAGGGGTCTGCGCCAACGTCAATCTGAAAAAATCATTTGCCTATCAAAGCGGTTGGCTGGTGATTTCCATCGGTTGGGGGCTGGGTGTAGCGCTGGCAGTGTATGCGGTCGGCATGTTCAGCGGTGCCCACCTCAACCCGGCAGTGACACTCGGCCTTGCATTTAACGGGGACTTCCCGTGGGAAGATGTTCCGGCGTATATCGTGGCACAAATTGCCGGTGCATTTATCGGAGCGGCGGTCGTGATGCTGCATTTCCTGCCTCACTGGAAGGAGACGGAAGATCCGGGGACGAAACTGGGCGTGTTTGCGACAGGACCGGCAATTCCGGATTATTTTTCGAACCTGCTGAGCGAGATGATCGGAACTTTTATCTTGGTGCTCGGCATTCTGTCGATCGGTGCCAATGAATTCACGGAAGGGCTGAATCCGATGATTGTCGGCCTGCTCATTGTGGCAATCGGTATTTCACTTGGAGGAACGACAGGATATGCAATCAATCCTGCGCGTGATTTCGGTCCCAGGCTGGCCCATTTCCTGCTGCCGCTCGCCGGCAAAGGAACGTCCAACTGGAAGTATGCATGGGTGCCGATCGTCGGGCCTGTTCTGGGCGGCTCACTCGGCGGCGTATTTTATAGAGCGGTCTTCATCGGCGACCAGACCCCCGCTTTTTGGGCGGTCCTTCTGGCAAGTATCCTGGTGCCCGGTCTGTTATTTAGCCTGCGGGGCAGAAATCAGGCTGTGGTTTCCGCCCGATGAGACGAACGTCAACAAAGACAATGGAGGAAATGGAAATGGAACAATATATTTTATCCATCGATCAGGGAACTTCGAGTTCCAGGGCCATCCTGTTTAACCGGAAAGGGGAGGCGGTGCATTCCGCACAGCAGGAGTTTCACCAGTATTTCCGGCATCCGGGATGGGTTGAACAGAATGCAAATGAAATTTGGGCTTCCGTCATGGCAGTCGTTACCACAGTCATGACCGAGGCGGATGTCGATCCGAAGCAGATCGCAGGAATCGGCATCACCAACCAGCGGGAGACTGCGGTAGTCTGGGATAAAAAGACCGGACAGCCGATCTGCCACGCCATTGTCTGGCAATCCCGCCAGACGGCAGATATCTGCAGCGACCTGAAGGATAAAGGTTATGAAGAAATGGTCCGTGAGAAAACCGGACTGCTCATCGATCCTTATTTCAGCGGAACGAAAGTCAAGTGGATGCTCGACCATACGGAAGGTGCGAGGGACCGTGCGGAGCGTGGAGAGCTGCTGTTCGGGACCATTGACACCTGGATCATCTGGAAGCTGTCGGACGGAAAAGCGCACAAGACCGACTACTCCAATGCTTCCCGTACGCTTCTGTACAACATCTACGAGCTGAAATGGGATGAGGAACTGCTCGGCATCATGGACATTCCTGCATCGATGCTGCCGGAAGTCGAACCGTCCTCCCATCTTTTCGCGAAGACGGCACGCCATCATTTCTTTGGGGAAGAGATCCCGATCGGCGGCGTGGCAGGCGACCAGCAGGCAGCCCTGTTCGGTCAGGCCTGCTATGAAGAGGGGATGGCGAAAAACACATATGGCACCGGCTGCTTCATGCTGATGACGACGGGCGAAAAAGCCGTCCGCTCCAACCACGGTCTGCTTACAACGCTTGCCTGGGGGCTTGATGGCAAGGTGGAGTACGCGCTTGAGGGCAGTATCTTTGTGGCCGGCTCCGCGATTCAGTGGCTGCGTGACGGCATGCGGATGCTGAAGCACAGCGCCCAGAGCGAAGAGTATGCGACGCGTGTGGACTCCACGGGAGGGGTTTACGTCGTGCCTGCTTTTGTCGGTCTCGGAACGCCGTATTGGGACAGTGAGGCGCGCGGTGCAGTCTTTGGTCTTACCCGCGGCACGACGAAAGAGCACTTTATCCGGGCGACACTCGAAGCGCTGGCTTACCAGACCAAAGACGTGCTCGATGTGATGGAGAAGGATTCGGGTTTGCCGCTGAAAGCGCTCCGGGTGGACGGAGGCGCGGTCAACAACAACTTCCTGATGCAGTTCCAGAGCGACATTCTGGGCGTTCCGGTCGAGCGGACGGCGGTCAGCGAGACCACTGCCCTCGGCGCCGCATATCTGGCAGGCCTTGCAGTAGGCTATTGGGAATCCTGCGAGGAGATATCCGGGCAGTGGAAGGTCAAGAAGCGGTTTGAACCGGCCATCACCGAAGAAGTCCGTGATGAGTTGTATGGAGGCTGGAAAAAAGCGGTCGAAGCCACAATCCGGTTCAAGTGACGGATTCATTGATTCAGCCTGTGTAAGTTTGATATAATAAAATCAAAGTTAATGAATGTGTCTAGAGACTCGGAGAGACCTGATGCGCATGATGACCCCATCATGCCTGCTTCAGGTCTCTCTTTTTTGTTGCTTTCAGTAAAAGAATTGATGGAGGGAACCATGAATGGAATTTTCGTCCGTGAATCGCAAATTGGTACTAGAAGAAATGGGAAGCAGGGAATTTGATCTCCTGATCATCGGCGGCGGCATCACCGGGGCAGGAATTGCCTATGACGCCTCGACACGAGGCATGAGCGTGGCGCTCGTCGAAATGCAGGACTTCGCCGCAGGCACATCCAGCCGGTCCACCAAACTGGTCCATGGCGGACTGCGCTACCTGAAACAGTTTGAAGTTAAGATGGTCGCTGAAGTCGGGAAGGAGCGCGCCATCGTGTATGAAAATGGCCCGCATGTCACGACACCAGAATGGATGCTTCTCCCGTTCCATAAAGGGGGGACGTTCGGAGCGTTCACGACCAATATCGGTCTCAGGATGTATGACTATCTTGCAGGGGTGAAAAAGCAGGAGCGGCGCAAGATGCTGTCCGTCGGAGAAACCCTTCAGAAAGAGCCGCTGATCAAAAAGGATGGCCTGAAAGGCGGCGGCTACTACGTGGAATACCGGACGGATGATGCCCGCCTCACGATCGAAGTCATGAAGGCGGCCGTCAGCCAGGGAGCCCTGGCAGTCAACTACGCCAAAGCCGAGGAATACATCTACGAGGACGGGAAGATTGTTGCGGTCCGCGTGAGCGACCGGATTTCAGGAGATGAATCCGTCATCCGCGCCAAAAAGGTCGTCAACGCGACAGGCCCGTGGAGCGACAAGATGCGTGACAAGGATGCGCCGGGAAGGAAGAAGCTACGCCTCACGAAAGGCGTTCACATCGTCTTTGACCAGAGTCGCTTCCCGCTCCGCCAGGCAGTCTATTTTGATACCCCGGATGGCCGCATGGTGTTTGCGATTCCGCGTGACGGCAAAACATATGTCGGCACGACCGATACATTCTTCGATAAGAACCCGGTCAATCCGAAGCCGCTGGCGGAAGACGTGGATTACCTGCTGAAGGCGATCAAATTCATGTTTCCGGACGTCGGCGTATCCCATACGGACGTTGAGTCGGGATGGGCAGGGGTGCGCCCGCTCATTTACGAAGAAGGGAAAAAAGAATCCGAAATCTCCCGGAAAGATGAAATCTGGGAGTCGGACAGCGGCCTGATTACGATTGCGGGCGGCAAGCTCACCGGTTACAGGAAAATGGCGGAGAGCGTCGTAGACCGTATTGCAGAAAGGCTCGGCGGAGGATTCGGAACGTGCATGACAAGAGACTTGCCGATTTCCGGAGGGGATGTCGGCGGCTCCGCAAAATTCCCTGCCTATGTAGAACAAAAGGTTGCGGAAGGAGTAGCGGCAGGCCTCCCAAGAGAATTTGCTGATGCCATCCTTCAGCGTTACGGCACAAATGCCGGGAAGGTCTTCTCCTATATCAAAGAATCCGGAGAAGGGGCGTTGCCGAAGGAAGTGGAGGCGCTCCTGAACTATTCGATGCATCATGAAATGGCCGCCAAGCCGGTCGACTTCTTTATCCGCAGGACGGGCGCACTTTTCTTCGACATTGATTGGGTGCGGACCTGGAAAGATCCGGTCATCCGTAAGATGGCAGAAGTCAATGGCTGGTCCGCTGAAGAGGAACAACTCTACCGCGAAGAACTGGAACAGGCACTATGCGAAGCTGTACCTGAAATGGCATAAAAAAGAGGTAAACCGGAACAGGGCAAACAGAGATTGCCGTCTGTTCCGGTTTATTTGTTTTGTGAAAGCCCGAAGAAAGGCCTATGTTTTTCACCCGTACCCGGGCGTCCATTTTTCAATTTTCGACATCAATTTTCCTTTTTCGGTTTCAGTCTTACGCTCCATTGTGGGAGAGGGGGGCAGCGCTTACAATGAGGTCAAATCAGGATGGGAGGAAGGTCTTTGATCTACGAGCTTGAAATCACGATCAGCCGGGGGGCAGAGGCGAGGCGGCTGATACAGGTGGACGGGGATATGGCATTCGGGCAGCTCCATGAGGTGATCCAATCCGCATTTGAATGGGAACGGGGACATGAGTTTAATTTCAGGCGGAAACGTTCATCCGGGGAGCAGATTCCCATTCCGGAAGAACAGAAAGTCGCTGATGCGCTGAAGGAAGGGGATAAACTACTGTACAGCTACTTTGCCGATGGGGAATGGATTCATCAGCTTGCGGTCAAATCCGTACTGATCAAGACGCCTGAAAACAGCGAGCCGAATGTCGCTTATCCGAGATGCCTGGAGGCAGAAAGCGAGTTGCCCCATAAATACACCGTGCCCCCAATGTTTATCGAACCGCGAATCCGGACGCCTGATCATTTGGCAATGGATATTAACATTGCATTCATCAAGTTCGATGGCATCCCGACCCTCTATGAAGTGAATGGGCTGTGGAGCGGTTCGGATATATTCCGAAGGGAAGATGAGCCGGCCACGGACGAACAGCTAACCAAATTCAACGAGCTTCGCATCGGGTGGAAAGGGTTGCTACAGGAAGTGCTGGCAGCAATGAAATTGCTTTATGGTGCCAGGCCGTGGGAATACCTGAACGGCCGCCAGGTGATCTTTTTGGAGTTTGGCGATGGGGAAGAACCGCTGTTCATTCGGGTGCTCGGGCATGAGGAAGATGAATTTGGCCTGGTCGTTTATTTCGGATGGGACGGTTACCGGCACATGTGCAGTGAACTAGAAGGTAAGCTGACGGATTATGAACGGATTCATGGATTCAGAGGGGTATATGCCACTTTTGTGAACAAGAAGCAGCTGAACCCGATCACCAGGCGGATCTACAAAGAGTTCGGCTATACATTCAAGCAATCTGGCTGGCCCCTTCTGGAAGCCATCGAACCCGGGTGGCTGCCGCAGCTCCCGAGACCGCAGGATGCGGAGTTTCTTCTGCATGCCATCGGAGCCGTGCGTTCCTTGATGAATAATCCAAGTGACTTTTCAGCGCTCCCCGCGTTCCGGCCCGACGGGGAAATGATCGGGTTCGTGGCGGAAGACAGCGGCGCAATGAAAGGCGGAATCGTCGATGCACCCGCTATTTCGCCGGAGCGGGTGCCGGGGATCCGGGTAACGGACTATACTGTCAAGTGCCTGAAGAACCTGCCGCGTTCAAAACAGGGGATTGAATTTGACCTGTCGCTGGCGGAAGTATACGGCACGGAACCGGTACTGAAGCGGCTCTTCCACCCGCTGCTGCTCGCGGTTGCTGATTCGGACTCGGGCAAGACGGTCCATTCTCAATTTCTCTCCGCAACCGATCCGGACATTCTGGCACAGGCCATGTTTTCAGACGTGCTGATCCATTTTCTTAAAGCACTACCCGAAGAAGTCAGCCTTACCGCCGGAACGGCAAGGAGACTGGGTCCGATGCTCAGTATGCTCGGCATCAGGGAACGGATAGTACACCGGCTACCGGGTGTGGTAAAGGCACGGGAAGCGGCGATTGGCAAGGTGAAGGGGTTTATCAGGTTATGAAGGCCACTCTTAATTGCTTTTGCGTTCATCCAAGGAACAAAGGTGATAAGATTGGTTTTGAAGACTGAAAACTTTGAAAGGGGAGATTCAGAGTGGTTCAGGAAATGAAGCGTGCCGGGGAAGCCCAAGAGATGATTTTGGTCAACGAGTACATCGACGGGGTGCTCGATCCGGACAAGCCGATGCTGGGGCCGGTGAAAGACGGCGGCCATATTATCGCCCACACGGCACCGGGCTGCTGGGGACCGATGATCACGCCCTGCATCCGTGGCGGCCATGAAGTCACGAAGCCGGTTTTCGTGGAAGGAGCAAAGCCCGGGGATGCCATTGTCGTAGAAATCAAATCAATCGAAGTGACCTCCCGGGCGACCGCATCCGGCAATGACCGGCCGGTTGAAGGACGTTTTGTCGGGGACCCGTTCATCGCGGTCAAGTGCCCGGGGTGTGGAACGATGTATCCTGAAACAGTCATCAAAGGGACCGGACAGGAAGCAATCCGATGTGCAGAGTGTGGTGAAAATGTCACGCCATTTGAATTCACCAACGGCTATACGATGGCCTTTGATGAGAGCGGAACGGTCGGGGTGACACTGACTGAAGAAGCGGCGGAACAGGTCGCAAGTGACGGCCGAAATTATATGCAAACTCCTGAAAACTCGGTTCAGAATCCGATTGTGACTTTTGCGCCGCATGATCTGGTCGGGACCATAGCGAGGACACGGCCATTTCTCGGCCAACTTGGGACAACACCGTCACGGCCTACTCCGGATTCTCATAACGCGGGTGACTTCGGTTCGTTCCTGGTCGGTGCACCGCACGACTATTCGTGCACAGCGGAAGAACTGGAAACCCACCGTACCGACGGGCATATGGACATCAACCGTGTCCGTGCCGGAGCTATTCTCATCTGTCCGGTCAAGGTTGAAGACGGCGGTGTCTATCTGGGTGATATGCACGCGATGCAGGGAGACGGAGAAATTGCTGGGCACACCACTGACGTAGCGGGCATCGTCCATCTACAGGTACATGTCCTGAAAGACGCCAAGCTGGACGGTCCGATTCTCCTGCCGAATGTTGAGGACCTGCCATATACGGCAATGCCGATCACACAAGCAGAGCGGCAGGCTGCCGAAAAAGTGGCAGCACGATGGAAAGTAGCGAAACTGGAAGAGTCTCTGCCGGTATCGTTCATCGGCACCGGACCTACATTGAATGACGCGACCGAAAATGGAATGAAGCGGGCAGCAGATGTCCTGGATATTACCATTGAAGAGGTGATGAACCGTTCGACCATCACCGGCTCCATCGAAATTGGACGCCATCCGGGTGTTGTCACCGTCACATTCCTTGCGCCGGTTGAGAAGTTGAAGGAAGCGGGACTTTATGAGCTGGCGAGGAAACAGTATGGCAAAATTGAATGAGACTAAGAATGCGATGCCGCGCGGGCATCGCTTTTTTAAATGGAATGAAATCTGTAAGTGTGCTTTCTTATCTGGCAGTGTCCGATGAAACGCAGAGAAACACAGTCCGCCCATCACTTCGGTTGTACCAGTAATGGGAATCTCCGGCGTCATAGAAAAGCGAGCGGCCGGGGGTGAGTTCGGTCAGTGACTCTCCGACTTCCACGGTAAGTTTTCCTTCCAGTACATAGACGAATTCCTGGCCGGCATGGGTGATAGGCTGGCCGCCGTTCTCGCCAGCTTCCAATGTGACCTGCATCGGCATGAAGTCAGGCGAGCTGAAGCCGGGCGCAAGATTACGGTAGTGTACACCGTATGCAGCGATGCGTTCGGCCATGCCCAATCCATCTTGTTCCGGAATGCCGGCTTCCTCTTCGAAAAAGTGCCCGGGACTGACGCCGAGGGCGAGGGAGATTTTCTTGAGGGATTCCAGCGTCGCGGAAGATTTGCCGCGCTCCAGCTGGGAAAGGAAGCTGATGGAGAAGCCGGTTTCTTCCGCCACCTGTTTCAGCGTCTTCTGTTTTTCCTTGCGTATGTTTTTGATTTTCAGGCCAAGTGTAAGGTCCAATCCAAACTCTCCTAATAATCTAAAAATAAGATTGACAACGTTTTTAAGCTCACTTATGATGGTAGCATAAATTGAAGTGTCACTTCAATTGAAGGGGTGCTTCAACTTTTATATGGGGATTAGGGGGAAGTTATATGAAAGACAAGGACATGAGGCGCGTGCTGATCGCCAGCCTCGTCGGAAGCTCCATCGAGTGGTTCGATTACTTCCTGTACGGAACGGTCGCTGCGCTCGTCTTCAATACGATGTTCTTTGTTGCGGAAGATCCGTCGATCGGATTGATTCTGGCGTATGCTTCATTCGCGCTGTCATTCTTTATCCGACCGCTTGGCGGGGTGATCTTCAGCCATATCGGGGACAGGATAGGACGGAAAAAAACGCTCGTCCTGACGCTTAGCCTGATGGGAATTGCGACATTCGCGATGGGGCTTTTGCCGACGTACTACGCAATCGGCATCTGGGCACCGATCCTGCTGATTACACTCCGCCTGATCCAGGGGCTCGGCATCGGCGGGGAATGGGGCGGTGCGATGCTACTCGCCGTGGAATATGCACCAAAGGACCAGCGGGGCTTTTTCGGTTCCGTGCCGCAGATGGGCGTCACGATCGGCATGGTGCTCGGGACGCTGGCGCTGTCCGTCATGACGCTGCTGCCGGAAGACGCGTTCATGAGCTGGGGCTGGCGCGTGCCATTCCTTCTAAGTGCGCTGCTCGTCATCTTCGGGCTTTGGATCCGGAAGGGGATCGAGGAGACGCCATCGTTCAAGAAGGTCCAGGCGGAAGGTTCGGCACCGAAAGTGCCGCTCGTCCACACACTCAAGCATCATTGGCGTGAAGTACTGATCGCGGTCGGGGCAAAAGTCGTCGAGACGGCGCCGTTCTACATCTTCGGTACATTCGTCGTATCGTATGCGACAAGCAATGTCGGCCACACGAACAGTGAGGTGCTGAATGCGGTCATGGTCGCGACCATTATCACGACGATCCTCATCCCAATCATGGGCAAGCTGTCCGACAAAGTCGGCCGCAAGCCGCTGTATATCTGGGGAGCGGTCGGCATGATCCTATTTGCCTTCCCGTACTTCTGGATGCTCCATGAAGGGTCCAATATCATGATGTTCCTCGCGACCATCATCGGGCTTGGCGTCATCTGGGCGCCAATCACGGCCGTGCTTGGAACGATGTTCTCGGAAATCTTCTCTGCGGAAGTGCGGTACACGGGCATCACGCTCGGTTATCAGATCGGTGCAGCGGCGGCCGGGGGGACGGCTCCGCTGATTGCGACAGCACTTCTGATGCAGTTCAACAACTCCTACGTGCCGGTCGCACTCTACATCATCTTCACGGCGGTTGTTTCGCTCGTTGCCATCTGGGCAGTACGCGACCGCAGCAACCAGCAGCTGGATGAAGAGACGGAGGTTCTTGACGCCAAGGGGAAACTCACAGAAAAGCAACTTGTCTGAGTCGGTTACGGAACGGCAAGCGTGCAATAAAAGGTGGTTAATGCGTTTTGATTATCATGAATGAACAGCAGATCATGGAAATGTACGGGATGGAAGATGCCATCCCCGATGTAAAGGCGACGCTTCATTCTCTTGCGGACGGGAAAATCGAAAATCCGCTCCGCACGGTCATCGAATTCCCGGAACGGAGCGCATCGGTGCTGTACATGCCATGCGCGGACTTGTCGGAAGGAATCGCGGCGAACAAGACGGTGACAATCTTCCCTGAGAACCCGAAAACAAACGGGCTGCCGACCACTCAGGGCGTTGTGCTCGTGACTGATGCCACAGATGGCCGTCACTTGGCGATGCTAAACGCATCGTACCTGACGCGGCTCAGGACCGGAGCGATGAGCGGTCTGGCGACAGACCGACTAGCCAGAAAAGAGGCATCGGTCCTGTGTGTGATCGGAACCGGAGGCATGGCATACGAGCAGGTGCTCGGCGTGCTGGCTGTCCGTGAGATTCGGGAAATCCTGTTGGTCAACCCGACGCGTTCGAAGGCGGAAGCATTCGGCGAGCGGCTAAGAAGGGAAGGGTGGGTCTCGGCTGAAGTATCGATCGAGATTGTCGGTGATGTCGATGAGGCGGTAAAAAGGGCGGATGTCATCAACTGCGCAACACGCTCCGAGACGCCGGTATTTGACGGTGAAACAATCCGTCCGGGGACGCATGTGAATGGGGTCGGATCCTATCTGCCGCACATGCGGGAAGTGGACGAGACATTTATTCGCCGCTGCTCAAAAGTCATCGCGGATGACCTGCATGGCGTGAAAGAGGAAGCGGGAGAGCTGATTTATGCCGACCGCTCAGGAGCCTGGTCATTTGATGAACTCCACGGGGAGCTTGTGCACCTTGTGACCGGACAAGTATCCGGCCGGGAAACCGAAGAAGAGATCACTTTCTTCAAATGCGTCGGCGCCGCGTATTACGATCTGGCGGTGGCCAAGGGCGTCTACCGCAAGGCGGAAGCAGGCAGGCAAGGCGTACAGGTTGAGGTATAAGTAGGAATGGGCCGGCAGCGATGCCGGCTTTTTGCTGCACTGGAAGTGTACGCTTACCGCAGACTGGCGTCGAAAAAGCCACGGCTTTTACAATGATGCATTTAGTGATTTCAGTGGCGCGGCATGTGGTTGCCTGTTGCTGTTTCTTCATTCGCTCCTGAAGTTCGTCATTAGGCCGTCCAGCTTCTTCATTCGACCGAGTTATTTCGTCATTCAATGAGAAGTTGTCTGCGAATGACGAAACCGGCGGCGTGAACGATGAAACTGAGCCCATGAATGACGAAACTGCACCCTGCCTGGTTGGATTATTGACATTGGGATGGTCAGTGTCCTCCGGTGCAGATGGTCACATGAAAAAAGCGATGCCATGCGGGCATCGCTTTTTCATGTACAGACTTGAAAGAGACGATTGCCCTTTCAATGGCCTGTCCGCAGTATAAGAATTCATCCGTTCACCGGATCGCCGGTTGTTTGTTCATCGCAAGATCTCCGGCGGCTTTTGCGCGGATCCTTGTGGCGTTGCCTGGAAGGTAGGAGAGCGGAACTTCTTCCAAGTCAACGATGATGAGGGATTCGGTGTCGGCGCCGGCTTTGGCGGCTTCTTCGAAGGCGAGCCGCTTGGCTTCCTCGAGTGCGGCTTCGCGCCCGATTTCGTCGACGAGGAAGATTTTCTCGACTTGACCGCTGACTTGTGAAATGGCGGATCCGATGGCGTTGGCGACCCCTGCGTTTTCAGGCCGGATCACTTCCGAGGCACCTTTCAAGCGGGTCGGGAAGAGGATGCCGCCGCCGCCGACAAGCATGACGGGTACCGGATCCGCGCTGGTCTTCATTTTGTCGATTGTTTCTTCGACCATTTCGACCATGCGGGCGTAGACGGCTTCCAGGAGGCTGCGGTCCAGGTGTGCCACCTTGTTGCGGTCGCCGAGCTCGATGACTCCGAGTGCGGCAGCGACGTCGGTGGCCGTTAGCGTATCACCGCCGAAGATAAGGCCTTCTTCGTTCAGGCGGTGGCCGACGGACTGTGGGCCGATTTGGAATGAGCCGTCGTCTTCCAGGCGGATGATCGTCCCTCCTCCGAGACCGATCGCCGCAATGTCCGGCATGCGAAAGTTCGTGCGGACTCCGCCAATCTCCACTGCAAGGGAAGATTGGCGGGGGAAGGAGTCGACAAGGACGCCGACATCCGTTGTCGTACCGCCGACATCGACGACAAGTGCATCCGGTCGATCAGTCAGGTAGGCTGCGCCCCGAAGGCTGTTTGTAGGACCGCAGGCAATCGTCAGAATCGGATATTTAACGGTGTACTCGACAGACATCAGTGTGCCATCATTCTGGCCGAAGAAAATTTCCGCGTGGATGTCTTCCTGTTCAAGCGCCTTGACGAACCCGTCAGCGGTGGAGCGCGCGACATTGACGATGGCAGCATTCAGGATGGTCGCGTTTTCGCGCTCGAGCAGTCCGACGCTTCCGATTTCACTTGAGAGGGACAGGGCGACATCCGGCCCCATCTCTTCGCGAATGATTTCCGCTGCGCGCTCTTCATGTACGGCGGAGACAGGGGAAAAGACGGAGGTGATAGCGACGGAATCGACCTGTCCGTTCAGTTCCCGTCCAATCGCGCGGATTTTTTCTTCGTCCAGTTCCGCAATTTCCCGCCCGTCGAATTCGTGGCCCCCGCGCACGATGTGGGTATGCTTGCCCAGAATCTCCCGCAGGTCGTCCGGCACCCCGACAAGCGGTTTGATAGCGAGTGTCGCAGGGGCGCCGATGCGGATGATTGCAACCTGGTTCAAGCGCTTTCGCTCAACGATGGCATTAGTGCAGTGGGTTGTGCCGAGCATGGCATGGCGGATGTCCGAAACCGGAACGCCCGACTTTTCGACGACCTGGCGCATGGCCGAATAGATCCCTTTGCTGACGTCCACTGTCGTCGTTGCTTTGACGGACGCGATGACCCGATAAGCTTCATCCAAGATGACGGCATCGGTATGGGTTCCACCGACATCAATTCCAAGACGGTAATTTGTCATTTTGTTATCCCTGCTTTCGCGTTTAGTTGTTCAATCGGTGTGAAGTCTGTGTCGTAGCCGAAATAGCGCGGGCCTGCGGTGGCGATCCCCTTCTCGGTGCGCCACTTTTCATCGCATGGTATACCGATGACGGTGCAACGTGCGCCGTAGCGCAGTCCTTCCGTCGTGATCGGCATACCGGTCTCCGAATCCACGACGGCGATCAGGTCAGGCGTCACACAACGGACTTTGCCGTCAACTTCGCATAGTAGATGTTCGTTCTGGAAGTGGAGACGGCAATCGGATCCTTTGTTTTTGTTCAGCCCGTCGATTGTGGCTGTGCCTTTGGCGAAGCCGCCTTCCGTCCTACGATCGATATCGGTCACTTTACCTTCGAAAAGGGCGGTTCCGCCAACGAGTTCAAGTACGTCTTTAATCGGGTTGATGTTCTGCTTCATTGCTTCACGGACGGTCCTACCGATCTCTTCTTCAAGCGTCAGGATGTTTTTGATGGACGCTTTTTTCACGAAATGGCCTTCCATGGGATAAATTGCATTCATGACGGAGCCGCCCATCTCGACTGTTACGCTTCTGGCGATCCGTTCTGCCCATACGCTGTCGATTGTGTTCAGCAGGAGGCTGTTGCCTTTTTCATCAGACAGGACCATCGGTGTGGCGGATGCGCCTTCCAGGTAGAACGTGACCATCTGAAGCTCCGGGAATGCACGTCCCATCCCGTCCGCGTCGATGACCGGAAGACCGATCTGCGCGGCAAGGGCTAGCGGCAGCAGGGAGTTGACCCCGCCCGCCTCGATCGGCATCGTAGCGTAAATCTCTTGACCGAGGAAGTCCTTCAGTGACTTGAAAGCGGCGAGTGCCTCATGGCCGCTCGGAATCTTCTCGACCATGACCGTCGGGGCGCCCATCATCGCCGACGGGACGATCAGTGCGTCGTCCGGTACTTCATCCAGGCTGAGGAGTCGGATCGGCCCGTTCTCCTCGACCGCCTGGATCGCCATCAGTTTGCCGATATAGGGGTCGCCGCCTCCTCCGGTGCCCAATAGCGCCGCGCCGATTGCAATATTCTCGATTTCTTCTTTTCCGATCAGTCTCATTTGATGCTCCCCCTTTGGTTGGACAGGGCGACAACTGCTGGTGCCCCCTGCAAAAACTTATTGAAGATGAATTGGAACACGCATGCAGCAAGGAATGCGTCGAATCCCGAAGCGCCTGTGAAGGTGAACAGGCCGAAGCCGTTCGGTGCGGGCGTCGTCATAAAGGCAACGAGGGCAGCCATCACCCACACTGTGGCGCTGCCCCAGTTGACCGGGACGTTGTCGGCAAGGTTTTCGAAACTGTATTTCTTTTTATTCATCAGATAATCGACGACGTAGATGCCTCCGATTGGCGGGATGAGCGCACTCAGGAATATGAGGAACGGGATGAAGTTCTCGTAAATTCCGCCGACCGCCATCCCGGTGCCAATGACGCCCGCAGCAATAGTCAGGATGTACTTCGGCACGCTCTGGAAGATGACGGAGAAACCAAGCGCCGAGGAGTACAGGTTGTTGTCATTCGTCGTCCACTGCGCAAGGATGAGGATGAGCAAGGCACCAGTGCCCCAGCCGAGTCCGAGCATGATTTCCACGATATCTACCTGTGTCGTCGCTTTAGCGAGAAGCGCGGCAATGATCAGGACGATGCTGAATCCGACAAAGAATCCGACGAACGAGGAGATCACTGCATCCTTCACGGATTTGGCGTAACGTGAAATATCGGGGCCGATAATTGCGCCGACTGCAAGTGAACCGATGATCAGGGAGATGGCCACACCGACACTCAGCGGATCACTCGTCAGTGGGGCGGCGGCAACTTCAGAAAGGTCCCTGCCGTTCATAACTTTCATGAGTGAGGCGATGAGCAGCGCGGCCAGGAGCGGAACTGCGAACAGGCTCAGTTTTTCAATTGCTTTATAGCCGATGAACGCGGTGGTCGTCATGAGAACGCCGCCAAGGATGACCAGCAGTTTCTGGTTTATGTTCCAGCCGAATACGTCAAACAGGATGCTCTGCAGGCTGGAGCCAAATAGATCGAGCTGTACACCGAACCACCCGAAAAGCGATATGGCGACAATCGCGGAAACGGCAAAGGAGCCATAGCGGCCTAGTGCGAACATCGAGACAAATGGGGTGGAGAGCCCGGTTTTCGCACCGACCGTGCAGCACAATGCGGACAGCACGGCGAGGATGAAGCAGCCGATGAAAGTCGCAATCAGGGCATCACCCATCGCCATGCCTGCCCCCAGAGCGCCGCCAAGTGCAGTGGCCGAGAGCGCAACGATGCCGCCGATCCAGACGATGGATAGTTTGATCCAGCCCTTTCTCTTGTGTTGCGGAACGGGTTCCCGCTCGTAGTCCTCCACCAATTGATTATTGAATCGGTTTTCCATCTGAATTCCCTCCTTTTTAATTGTGTTTTTTCTGAAGTGCCGTGAATGAAGCTTGCAGCATCTGTTCGGCCATCCGCAGCTGGAAGACCAATTCATTAGGACTGAAAATGTTGATGCTCCAGAAAATGCCGTTGGCAAGAAGAACATATTGACCGATCGCCGAAGTGGCCTCGGACTCGGTAATGTCGGGAAAGTCCCGGCGCAACGCATCATTCAATGCATCCGCCAGCCAGATACTGAAGCTACTGAAATAATCGTCCAGCTGCTTCTGGAAGTCCGGCGTCGGCGGAGAAATAACAAGTGAGATATAGGTAGCCATCTCGTCCCTGTCTCCGGCATGGTGATCGACGGTCGTCCGGAGCATGGCGGCAAAGATTTTCTCGACAGGCTCATCGGCATGACGCTGAAGGGCATCCCGCATCGCTTCATTGTGCCGGGCCAGGGCTCGCTTGAACACCTCCCGGAACAATTCTTCCTTATTCTTGAAGAAGAAATAGATCGACGCAGGCTTGATACCCACTTCTTCGGCGATCTTCCTCATCGACGCCCCCTGATAACCGTGCTTTGCATAAAGCTGAAGAGCTGCCTGCAATAATAACTCTTGAGTCATTTATTCACCGCCTAACGAGTGTTAGGTGAAATTATAATATGATATATCACAGAAAGCAATAATATTTCAGAAAAAATAAATTGAATAAAATTTTCTTGCTTATTGTGTGCGTTTACATTTAAATGTGGTGGCTGAGTTTGAAGAATGGCAGAGATGCGATTTTCATACGAAAAAAAGCGATGCCGCGCGGGCATCGCTTTTTCGTATAAAGGCGTGAGTGTGAAGATGTCCGAAGGTGGCCATCCGCCGGCACTCCTCCTCAGAGCACTTTCTCAAGAAAGTCCCTCGCACGGTCGGTCTTCGGATTTCCGAAGAATTCGTCCGGTGTGCCTTCTTCGACCAGTTTACCCTGGTCGAGAAACAGGACGCGATCGGCGACTTCGCGGGCAAAGCCCATCTCGTGGGTGACGACGATCATTGTCATCCCGCTTTTCGCAAGGTCTTTCATGACGTCGAGCACTTCCTTGACCATTTCCGGGTCGAGGGCGGATGTCGGTTCGTCGAACAGCATCAGCTTCGGTTCCATGGCGAGAGCGCGGGCGATGGCGACGCGCTGCTTCTGGCCGCCCGACAAGCTTGCCGGATAGGAATCAGCCTTTTCGGAAAGGCCGACGCGCTTGAGGAGGGTGCGTGCCTTTTCCTCCGCCTGTGCTTTTGTTTCTCCCTTTACTTTCATCGGCGCATAAGTCAGGTTGCCGAGGACGGTAAGGTGGGGGAATAGGTGGAAGTGCTGGAACACCATGCCGATTTCCTGGCGCGCGGCCCGGATGTCGGCTTTTTTGTCGGTGATGTTGAACCCGGCGATTTCGACGGTTCCGCCGGTCGGTTCCTCCAGTTTGTTCAGGCAGCGGAGAAACGTCGATTTGCCGGAGCCGGAAGGGCCGATGACGGCAATGACCTGGCCGGCAGCCACTTCGGTCGAGATGCCTTTCAGGACCTCGAGGTCACCGAATGATTTAATGAGTCCCTTAACGGATATCACTTGCCTTCAGCCTCCTTTCAATCTTGCGTCCGATGAGTGTGAGGATCATGACGAGTACCCAGTAGATCAGTCCGACAAAGAGAAGCGGTTCGAACTGGCGGTACATGCTGGCCCCGACGACCTGCGCGCGGCGCATAAGATCGAGATAACCGATTGTCGAGACAAGCGCGGATTCCTTCGTGAGTGTGATGACTTCGTTCATGAGTGCAGGCAGGATGTTCTTGAACGCCTGGGGCAGGATGATATCTTTCATCATCGCACGGTACGGGACACCGAGCGCCTGCGCCGCCTCGACCTGGCCTTTGTCGACCGCCTGGATGCCGGCGCGGATGATTTCGGAAATATAGGCCGCGGAGTTCAGCCCGAATGCCGTGATCGCCGATAGGAACGGAGTAATGTCGTAGCCAGTCAGCTGCGGAACGGCAAAGTAGATCAGCATCAGCTGGAGGATCAGCGGCGTCCCGCGGAAGATGGACGTATAGGCGACTGCGAATGCCCGGAGCGGAGCGGGACCGCTGATCTTGAACAGGGCAAGTATTGTCCCAATCAGTGCACCGATCAGAAGGGCGACCGCTACGAACTTAAGCGTTACCCAGATGCCTTCCAGCATATAGGGGATATAAGGGGTCATCTGCGTGAAATCGAGATTCATGATGGATTCAACTCTTTTCTGTCATCCCGGTCTGGCGGGAAGTTTGGATAGGAAAAGGGGTTGCCTGATGAGCGGGCAACCCCTGCCGTTTAACTTATTCCTGGTCGGTCAGCCACTTATCCTTCAGTTCCTGAAGCGAGCCGTCTTCTTCCATTTCAGCAAGCACTTTATTCACGTCTTCTACAAGATCGCTGTCTTTAGGGAAGGCGACCGCCATGCCCGGGGAACTGGTCGTCGGATCGTCGAATCCGCCGAGGCCCTGTTCTTCAACGTGGCCGACCGCTACGGATTTATCCATATAGGCGGCATCAATACGTCCTGTTTTCAGTTCCTGGATGAGAAGGAGGGAGTTGTCGAGCGACTTGAGTTCAAAGTTGATTCCTTCGTTCTCTTTCAGACGCTTCGCTCCATCTTCCTGGATCGTGCCCAGCTGGACACCGACTGTTTTGCCTTCCAGGTCTTCAATGGACTTGATGTCGGAATCCGGAGTGGTGACGAAGAATTCACCGGAGCGATTGTACTCGGTAGAGAAGTCGACGTTCTGCTTCCGCTCATCAGTCGCGCTCATGCCGGAGAGGACCATGTCCACGCGGCCTGTGTTGAGAGCGCCAATCAGGCCGTCGAACTTCATGTCATTGATCTCCAGCTCATAACCGAGTTCTTCAGCGATGTGGTTAGCAAGATCGATGTCAAACCCGATTTCCTTGCCGGCTTCGTCACGGAATTCAAAAGGAGGGAAGTCAGCGGATGTACCCATCTTCAGGACTTTTGTTTCTTCGCTGTCCCCCGATTTGTCTGCCGTGTCGCCGGATGAGGAATCTCCGCCCGAGCCACAGGCTGCCAGGAAAAGTGCCGCGGAAGCGACCGATGCGAAAAGTGCTTTCTTGAACATGTATAAAACCCCCGTTGAATGTATATTTATTCGTTGAGATGATTATAGACTTTTAGACCCACGATGTAAAGTGCAAATTCATGCAAAAAACCGATTTTTTATAAGAAATCGGTTTCAGTGTCAGGTGGGGCAGGCCGGACGTTGATTAACTTTTGTGAGACGCTGATGATCTTCATTGAGACGTTGATTAAGTTCATTGAAACGTTGACATACCCGCCTCCTAGACTCTCGGTTCTCCAACTAGGAGGTCCAGCTCGACAGTAATGTCAGCAGTCTCTTGGTCCAGGAACGTTGTGACCGCTTTCGGATCGGGCGACCAGGAAAGCGGGGTCATGCGAACCAGATCCTCAAGCTGCGCGCGCCCCAGCCGGACGGTGTAGCGGAGCGGGATGGTCTCCGTGCGGCGGAAATGCCGGTCGAACAGCCCGATTGTTTCTTCATTGGAATAAGTCCGGCGCTCATCCGAATAAAGGGCCTCGCGGAGCTCCCGCAAATAGCCGGCACCGGGCACGGCCTTGATGAGCCGGCCGCCCGGGGCAAGCATCCTGGTGAATTCATCGTAGTTCGACGGCGACAGGATATTCAGGATGGCATGGATAGAGCCGTCGGCAAAGGGCGACTGTGCAAGGTCACCGACTAGCCAGACCGCATCATGGAAATCTCTCGCCGCCAGCTGCACGCCTTCCTTGGCAATATCGAGCCCGGCTCCGGCTACATTCAGCCCGCCGAGCTCCTCCAGGACGCGGTGAAGATGCGTTCCTTCACCGCAACCGATGTCAGCAATGATGGACGGCAAATCTGTGGGCAGAGTCACCTCCCGGATAAGATCCGCTGCCGCTTCATGGAACGGGGCATACAGTCCGCTGTCCAGCATGATCCGGCGTCTTGCTTCAAACAGTTCCTTATTATAGTGGCCGCAGGCAGGCCGGGTCAGCACGTTTACATAGCCCTGTTTGGCAAAGTCGAATGAATGGTTTTCCGGGCACAGCAGCCTGCCTTCATCCTCGACGCCGACCGGGTTTCCGCAGACCGGGCATTTCAGCGCATGTACAATCCGCGCGGCACGCCGGGCGCCCTCAATTCGTTTTGACACGACAACACCTTCTTTTGCTTACAAAATTGCTTGAGCAATGATTTTATCAAGTTTCCGGATATCTACACCCCGTCCCAGATTAATTTTCATCTTTCCGGCACGAGTCCAAAGTTCGATTTCCGCATTGAAGTCAAGCTTACCTGCATTTTCAGTTGAATACATATTAATGGAGTTGAAAGGGATCGTATAGACTTCGACTTTTTTGCCGGTTAAACCTTGTTTGTCGGAGATAATGAATCTCTTATTCGTCACGACTGCGACATCCCTGACCGTTTTATAGGCAACAACCGCTTCTTCTCCATCAATCAGCAAATTCTCTACGTCGTCAGGAATTGCTACTTCCTGTGAAAATGTCCATGCAAGCATACCACTCAGATCAGCCATTTTTGTTCCTCCTTATATACACAGAATATTTCCTCTATCATCTCATAACCGGTTAAAAAGACCAACGACTCGATTGCACATTAGGTGATGTGAGAATCAGTCATATTTAAACTATCGCAACGGTTTCCGCTTCAGAGCCTGGGGTAGAAGTAATAGGTACAAAGAAGAAGGTTTTTTCAAAATCAGAGGAGTTGGGGACATGTTTTTGGCATGGAGAGAAATCAGGCAAAGTAAACTCCGGTTTGCGCTTGTAACGGCCGTTCTGCTGCTAGTGTCATATCTCGTATTCTTCCTGTCAGGTCTGGCATCGGGTCTGGCTGGTCTGAACCGGGAGGCGGTCGATAAGTGGCAGGCGGATGGCATCTATCTGACTGATGAGTCGGATAAGAGCCTGACGCAGTCAATGATGGAGGTTGACCTCGCCGATGATGTCGTGGCGGATGAAACGGCGGTGCTCGCCCAGACGAATCTGATTGCCGATAATGGAGATGCGAAGAGCGGTGTCGCCCTGTTCGGCATCCGCCCGGATGAGTTCATCATGCCGGAGCCGACCGAAGGCGACGAGTTCTCGGATGAGTTCGAGGTGATCGCGTCGGACAGCCTGAAGGAGGAAGGGTTCTCCGTCGGTGATGAGCTGGACCTTTCCGGATCCGAAGTGACGCTCACCATCACGGGATTCACGGACGATGCCCGTTTTAATGCAGCCCCGGTACTATATATGAATCTGGAGGATTTTGAAAAGGTGCGTCCGGGTGCCGCGGCAATGGCCCAGCAGGAAGGGAGCGCTGAGAATCCTGACGGGCAGCCCGCAGAGACCGACCAGGGACTACCCGGGGAAACAGTGGAACAGCCAGAGATGGTGAATGCAATCGTCGTCAAAGGCAGCCAGCCCGATGAAGTACCGGATGATCTTGAATATTTGGAGTCTGAAACGTTCATCGAAAATCTTCCGGGCTACACCGAGCAAAATTTGACACTGACATTTATGATCTACTTCCTGTTCGCCATTTCGGCGGCAGTTGTTGCGATCTTCCTGTATGTGCTCACAGTACAGAAGATCAGCATGTTTGGAGTCATGAAGGCGCAGGGCATCTCGAGCGCGTATCTGTCCCGGTCAGTTATCGCGCAAACGTTCATCCTGGCGGTCATTGGCGTGCTGATCGGTTTCGGCCTGACGGTGCTGACAGGTCAGTTTTTGCCGGCGGCTGTGCCGGTGTCATTTGACTACGGCATGATGGCCATCTACGGCGCCGTTCTGATCGCGGTCGCGATCCTTGGGGCACTCGTATCGGTATGGACGATTGTGAAAATTGATCCGCTGGAGGCGATCTCGGGATGACGGAACATGTACTGCAGATGGAAGATGTGACGAAAACATTCGGCTCGGGAAGGACGGAAGTCCGGGCACTCAAGAAAACTTCGCTGGATGTGAGCCGCGGTGAGGTGATTGCAATCATCGGGCCATCAGGCTCAGGGAAGTCGACACTTCTGACGATTGCCGGCGGCCTGCAGGGGCCGACCGAGGGAGAAGTGCGGATTGCCGGCGAGCGGATCACCGAACTCGGGGAAAAGGACCGCTCCAAAGTGCGCCTCGAGCATGTCGGGTTCATCCTCCAGTCCTCGAACCTTGTCCCTTTCCTGACGGTCTCCGACCAGCTGAAGCTGCTGGATAAGGTCAAGAAAGGCAACATGACGAAGGAAGAGCGGAAAGGATTGATGGAGGAACTTGGCATTACAAAGCTGACGGAAAAATATCCGAATGACCTGTCGGGCGGGGAGCGGCAGCGCGTTGCCATCGCGAAGGCGCTCTACAGCAACCCGTCGCTCCTGCTGGCCGATGAGCCGACTGCCTCGCTCGACTCGGATCGGGCATTCGAAGTGATGAAACTCCTGAAAAGCGCAGCCGTGAAGAAAGACGCCGCAACAATTGTCGTGACCCACGATACACGGCTGACCGATTACGTGGACAAGGTTTATAAGATGGTTGATGGCGTCCTGCATCTTGAAACCGAAAAAGGCGGTGCTGCGTCGCTTGATGAAGGGCGGACGGATTTCCTGGAGAAAGGCGGGAATGAAGATGGCATTTGACTACGAGCTTGATTTCGACAGCATCGATTTCAGGCAACGTCCCGATCTGTACAGGGTCGGCAGGGGCGAACAGGGTGTGCTGCTCGTCGAGCCCTATAAAGGAGAACTTCTTCCTCATTGGCGGTTCCGGACGCCGGACATTGCCAAAAAGTCCGCCGAGACGCTTTATGAAATGTTTGAGGATTACCGGAAAGACGATGACTTTGTCGGCATGGATATGGCGCGCAAATTTATCCAGATGGGCTATACGAGGGCACGGCGCTACACCAACTATAAGGGCGGCCGGAAGTATAAGGAGGACGGGACGACACACGAGCGGACCGAGGATCCGGTAAAGGCCGAATCCGCAGCCATCTTCAAAGAATACTGGGACCGGATCCGTGAAGACGAGGACTATCTCGGGCGCAAAAAAGAGCATCAGAAAAAATACGGATAATTTATCTGCATAAATGTACCGAATCTCCCCATACTGAATGTGATTACTGAAAGGATGGGGGATTCGCCAATGGGTGTCATGAGTGACAATCCGAAAAATGAACCGCTGCATTATGGTGAAGTCGTCGGACTCTGGGCTTACGTTGCCGCGAACAATGGCTTGGTCAGTATGTACGAGGCATTTGTGAATCATGCGGGCGACAAGGAACTGATCGGTGTGATCGAGGATTCAATCAAGATGATGAAGTCCGAAAATACATCGATCGAGAAGATCCTGAAGGAAAACGGCGTCACACCGCCGCCGGCACTGCCGTCCCGCGGGAAAGCTTCTTCCGAGGACATTCCGCCCGGCGCAAAATTCGCGGACCAGGAAATTGCCGCAATTCTCGGCGTCAACGCCGGACAGGGACTTGTATCCTGCAGTGAAGTTATGGGCCAGTGCAGCCGCGAGGATGTGGCGGCGCATTTTGCCCGGTTCCATGCTGACCGCGCCACTGCGGGAGCCAGGCTGCTCCGTCTTACGAAGCAGAAAGGCTGGCTGATGACGCCGCCGCTCCACCAGCAGAAAAGCAACTGAACAAAAAGCGCTCCGCCGATGCGGGGCGCTTTTGTCATTCCCTGGCTGCCACTCAGCTTTCCATAAGAAGGAAAGCGACAAGATTCGTTTCTTAGGGAGGATTTTCGACGGAATCTGTCAAAAGAGTCTGGATAGAAAGAAGGGATGTCTATGGAGTTGAACTACCACCCGCTTGGGGACGGGGCAATCGTTGTAACGGCCGGTGAGTCGATCAGTGAAGAATCCACAGCAATGGTGCGGGCGATTGCCGAAACCATCACCCGGGCAGAGATTCCCGGCGTGTCCGACGTGATCCAGGCTTACATTACGGTCACGGTCTGCTATGAGGCTGATGGAGGAATGACTTACAGCGCAATGGAGAGGAAGTTGCGTGAACTATTGTCGGATATCAGGCCGGCCGGAAAAGGAGATGGCCGTACCGTCGAAATCCCCGTTTGTTACGGTGGCGAGTTCGGGCCTGACCTTGCATTTGTCGCGGAACACAACGGACTGACCGAGGAAGAAGTCATCCGGATCCACTCCGGCACTACATATGACGTGAAGATGATCGGTTTCGCCCCCGGGTTCCCTTTCCTGGGCGGAATGGATGAACGGATCGCAGCCCCGAGGCGGCCGTCACCAAGGCTGGAGATACCGGCCAGGACAGTAGGGATCGCCGGTGCACAGACCGGTGTTTATCCGATCGGAACGCCGGGTGGATGGCAGCTCATCGGCAGGACGCCGATCGAACTGTTCCTGCCTGACGAAGAGATTCCGAGCCTCCTCCGGCCAGGGGATCAAGTCAGGTTCAGGCCGATCTCAACCGATGAATACTTACAGATGGAGGCTGACCGTCATGCTCATGATTGAAAAGCCGGGCCTCCAGACGTCCGTCCAGGATTTGGGTCGCCCGGGCTTCCAGCAGTACGGGGTGGTCGCGGGCGGCGCGATGGATACATATGCACACCGGGTAGCGAATCTGCTGGTCGGAAACAGTGAAACATGTGCCACGATCGAAGCGGCACTTGCCGGGCCAACAATCCGCTTTGAGGCGGACAATCTGATTGCATTGGCAGGAGGGGACCTGTCGCCAAGCATTGATGGCGAACCAGTCCCGATGTGGAGGCCGGTCGCAGTAAAGGCAGGTGCTGCCCTCACATTCGGCAAGCCTGTCTCGGGCTGCAGGGTCTATGTGGC
The DNA here is from genome assembly GCF_009761675.1 of Bhargavaea sp. CC-171006. Classification (GTDB taxonomy): domain Bacteria; phylum Bacillota; class Bacilli; order Bacillales_A; family Planococcaceae; genus Bhargavaea; species Bhargavaea changchunensis. The sequence goes on along the minus strand of NZ_QUZH01000004.1, from coordinate 131,600 downwards.
CGTTGCAGGCGGGATCGACGTGCCGGAAGTGATGGGCAGCAGGTCGACATATGCCAAGGCCCGAATCGGCGGTTTCGAAGGCCGCTGCCTGGAGAAGGGGGACCGGCTGCCGGTCGGAAATCCATCCGCTCCCGCAAAGCAGTGGTCAGAAAAAGCACTGTCCGGTGCAACCGGCAAGAAATTTTGCGCAGCGGACTGGTCCGTTTCGGATGATCTGATGCCACGTTACGGAAGCGAAGCGGAAATCCGGATGATGAAAGGGCCGCAGCATCACTGGTTTGATGGAGAAAGCAGGTCACTGTTCTTTAACGGAACGTTCACCGTCTCTTCCGAATCGGACCGGATGGGCTACAGGCTGAAAGGCGAGACGCTCCGTCTGTCCGAGCCGCGTGAGCTTCTTTCGGAAGGGGTCGTGGCAGGAGCGGTCCAGGTGCCGTCTGGCGGAAACCCGATCCTGCTTATGGCCGACCGGCAGACAACCGGGGGCTACCCGAAGATCGGCCAGGCGGCAACGGTCGACCTTCCGCTTGTCGCCCAGATGAAGCCGGGGGCAAAGCTGCGATTCAGGGAAGTGTCCGTCGAAGAGGCCCAGCAGCTGCTGATGCAGCAAAAGAAAGAACTCGCGGAACTAAAATTGGCCATTGAGCTGAAAATGAAAGGGGTATAAACATGGATTATCAAGTAGACCTGAACTGCGATTTGGGAGAATCGTTCGGTGCCTACACGATGGGGAATGATGAGGACATCCTCGATCTCATCACAAGTGCCAACGTTGCCTGCGGTTTCCACGCGGGCGATCCGTCGGTCATGAAGAAAACGGTTAGGATGGCACTGGAAAAAGGCGTCGGCATCGGAGCCCACCCCGGAACACCGGACCTGTCCGGTTTTGGCAGGCGAGCCATGGCGATTTCAGCGGAAGAGGCGTATGACCTCACGATGTACCAGATCGGCGCGCTCGATGCGTTCGTCCGGGCAGAGGGAGGCGTGATGCAGCACGTCAAGCCGCACGGCGCGCTCTATAACATGGCAGCGAAAGACTCTTCACTGGCGGAGGCGATTGCGGAGGCGGTGTACGCGGTCAATCCTGAACTGATTCTGTTCGGCCTGTCGGGCAGCGAACTGGTCAGGGCCGGAGAGAAAATTGGCCTCCGGACCGCCAGCGAAGTCTTCTCGGATCGCACTTATCAGCCGGACGGATCACTCACAAACCGACGTGAACCTAACGCCCTGATCACCGATCCGGAAATTGCAGGTGCCCAGGTGGTCCGGATGGTAAAAGAGGGTAAGGTGCGGACAGTCGATGAGACGGACTTTGCCTTGAGGGCAGATACTGTCTGCATCCATGGCGACGGCGTAACCGCACTCGAGTTCGCCCGGCGGCTCAAAGGCCTGCTGCCCGATGAAGGGGTCCGGGTGGAGAAAATCGGCAGCCGATTTTCATGATTAGGAACAGGCAGATCCAAGAGAAAGAGCGAATCATGCTTCATTCAGGGGGAAACAAATGAATCAGACATTAGAGAAAAAACAATTGCGGAGTGTCATGCTCGGTGCCGCGTTCCTGATGGCCACCTCGGCCATCGGACCGGGCTTTCTGACGCAGACAACCGTATTCACGGAACAGCTCTTGGCGAGTTTCGCATTCGTCATCCTCATTTCCGTTCTGATCGACATTGCAGCGCAGCTGAACATCTGGCGGATCATCGCCGTCTCCGGCAAGCGGGCGCAGGACATTGCAAACGATGTACTGCCCGGCCTCGGCTATGTGCTGGCATTGCTTGTCGTGATGGGCGGTCTCGCCTTTAACATCGGCAACATCGGCGGTGCGGGACTGGGTGCGAATGTGCTGTTTGGCATCGATCCGAAAACAGGTGCCATCATCAGCTGCGTTCTCGCTGTCGGCATCTTTGTCGTCAAGGAAGCGGGCCGCGCCATGGACCGGTTTACGCAAATTCTGGGCTTTGTCATGATCGCCCTCACGCTTTATGTGATGTTCACCGCGCAACCCCCATACGGGGAAGCGGCGCTGCGGACCGTTGCACCACTCGAGCTGGATATTCTGGCGATCGTCACGCTTGTCGGAGGAACAGTCGGCGGTTACATTACATTCGCGGGCGGCCACCGGCTGATTGATGCCGGCATCAAGGGGAAAGAATACCTTCCTGTTGTCACCAAAAGCGCGGTCACTGCCATCGGGGTCGCCTCGCTTATGCGAATCCTTCTGTTTCTTGCCGTCCTGGGTGTCGTCTCGCAAGGGCTGAAACTGGATCCGGGCAATCCGCCGGCATCCGTCTTCCAGCATGCGGCTGGAAACATCGGGTATAAGATTTTCGGTGTCGTCATGTGGTCCGCAGCAGTGACATCCGTCGTCGGGGCTGCATACACGTCCGTTTCCTTTATCCGGTCGTTCAGCCCGTGGATCGACCGGCATGCCAAGAAATTCATCATCGGATTCATTCTGATTTCGACTCTCGTCTTTGTCATTGTCGGACAACCGGTCAAAATACTGGTCCTCGTCGGCTCGCTGAATGGCCTCATCCTGCCGCTCGCACTTGGCGTCATGCTGATTGCCGCTTACAAAGCACGCATCGTCGGGGATTACAAACACCCGATGTGGCTGACTGTTGTCGGCGTGATCACGGTCATCGCAATGGCCCTGATGGGTGGGTATTCCCTGATCAATGGGATTCCGCAATTGTTTAAGTGATTTATATTAAAACCGGACTCGAATGAGAGTCCGGTTTTATATTCTTGCTGTCTTTTCGAGATAGCATTACTACTAGTTAGGTTCAGTCCGCCATACCGGATCAAGTGAATAGTAGGAGCTAAACGGACTTCCATTTGAAGTCCGTATTTTATTTCACGAGACTATTTACATAGGTAGAGAATGTACTGGTTTATATGTTTTTAAAATTTTTATAAGAATTTAGTCATAAGTGGTGATAGAAACGGCATATATATATAAGGCAGGGCAGAGACCGCAGCCGGAGGGGGGAGATGAGATGAAAAATAGGTTGACCGTAACGGCGTTTACCCTGATCGCCGTTGCGGGCACTATGCATGCATACGCATCGGGCTCCCTATCCGGCTGGTATGAAGATGCCTTCCGGAAGGAGAGTGAGGGGATTGCCGCCGAGGCGGAACAACACACCGCCGAACTTCTTGCAGACTTCGGGACTTACGTCATGTCAGCAAAAAATAGACTTGGAGCTGACATCCTCGATTTGGGGGAGGCCGAGGAAGAGCGTGTTGCAAGAGAGTTGGAAGCCCACCGGCTGAAATTGGAAGCCGAGCTGAAACAGTCCGCGGCGGCCATCAAGGAAGACCTGAAGGATGGCACCGCCGGCAAACAACTGGAAGCGGAGATTGAATCGGATGTCAACCGCATCTTGGAAGACGTGCTCAGCGAGCACTGAGACATCCAACCATACCAATACACGAAGAAATGGGGAAATGACAAATGTTGAAGACGATGAAAAGCAAGGTAGCAGCAGGGACAGCAGCAGTACTACTCGTAGGTGGCGGCGGTGTTGCATTTGGGGCATCGGATGCGGGGGCGAAACTATCAAATTGGTATAAGGGACAATTCACAAACACCTCTGTTGAGATTGCGAATGAAACAGGTGCTTACGGTAAAGGAGCAGCTGAAGACGCATGGGCAGAATACAATACTATTAAAAGTGGAGCTGGGCAGGACATTTTGAATGCCGGGACAGCTAGTAGTGATGCGGCTTCTGCTAAGATTGAAACAGCTGCCGATGAGCACGTAGATGCTTTGAAAACGGAATATTCAAGGATTGCAGGATATATGGATAGTCAATTCTTGGCATTAGAAAATGCATCAAAATTCTTAATACAGAATGCGGGTAAGGCTGCCCAGAACCAAGCACTTGCCGATTTGAAAAAACATTCAGATGCAAAAGGCCAGGAAGCCCTTGATGCTCTGAATGCCCACCTTGAGCAAACTACAACTACTGCAGTCGGTGAAGTAGATGAAACTATTAAATACGTAAAAGGTGATCTGGCTGCGAAGCTCCAAGAAAACAAAGATGCTTCTGTTGAAGAAATCAAAGGCATGATCGATGCTGAAATTGAGCGTCTTCGCGGCGTCGTTAACACTAGGAAAGATCAACTTGTAACTGCACAGAAAGATGCAATTCAAGCCCAAGCAGACCTACTTGAAGGGGATGCGAAACAGCAGATGCAAAATCTCGTCAACGGTATCTGATTTTAAAAGAGTTAAAACAGGACCTCGACTTCCGAGGTCCTATTCTTCTATAAGGGGGTGGAAGTGTGTCCGACAAGTTTTATAAGCGCCTGCTTTTGGTCATTGCAGTCTGTCTGTTAGTAATTGCAGGAAGCGGTCTGATGAGGGCGAATGCAGGGCAAGACGCGGGGGCGATGCTGGAAAACTGGTTTAACGGCAAGCGATCGCAGTCAGTGAATGAAATTGATGCGGCCATCAAGACGGAGAAAAACAGACTGATGGGTGAACTTCAGGCAGAACTGAACCAATCAATCGGCGGAGCGGCAAAGGAGATTGAGGATTTTACAAATGCCGAGAAAGCCCGACGTGTCCAGGCGCTCCGTGATTATGCAGCCAGTCTGATGGCAGGGATCGGACAAGGTAGTGCGGACTGGGACAAGCAGGAATATCTTGACGAGGTAGAGAAAGAAGTGCAAAAGGCCATTAAGGAGATCGACAAGGCCGCTGATAAGGCGAAGAAAATGGCGGAGAAGAACCAGCCGAAGAAAATAGACTCGGCACCGCAGCCGGCACCAGCTAATCAACCGGATCAGCAGACAGTACCTGAGAACCCGGCTGAATCAGCACAACCAGAAACAGGGGCGCCTGCCAAGAAAACCGAGAAAGCTCCGGAACAGCCGGCACCACCTGCAACAACCGAACCGGCTGAAAACACTCAGCCGACGGAAACCAGCCAGCCAACTACTCCGGCGCCAGAAGCACCATCTGCAGACTCTTCCGCTCAAGATGCATCTCCAGCCGATGAATCTGGCGCAGAATAATAATTTTCAGAAACCGATTGACGGGACAGGCCCCGTCTTGGTATTCTGTTTTTACCAAACAACGGAAAGCAGGTGATGTGAGATGGCAAACGTACAGATTGCAATAAAACAATCCGGTCGGCCTGGACTCACACGCCTGCGGGGCGCGTTTTGACGCGTTCTCCTGTTTCGCGTGCCTGAGAACCTCCACAGCCGCCGGATTGCCGGTATGCTGTCGGAGGTTTTTCTTATGGACACGGACATAACAGGAGGAAATAAATTTGAATATGACCCAATATGGTTTTAAAGATCCGTTCAAGGCGCAGGCGGAAAGCCTGATGGCGACACCCGAATTTTCCCGGTGCATTCCTGGCCGGGTGGTTCTTGAACATAAGCGGATGTACCGCGTGGTGACGGAGCATGGGGAGTGGCTTTCTACAGTTTCGGGCAGCTATGCGTTCCGTTCGTCCGGACGGATGGATTTCCCATCGGTCGGGGACTGGGTGCTCGTGGAGCAAATGCCCGGCGAGGAAAAAGGCATCATTCATGCGCTGCTCGACCGGACTTCGGTCTTCACGCGAAAGGAAGCGGGGCAGCGTGCCGAGGAACAGATTGTTGCGGCGAATGTGGATATCGTTTTTCTCGTCATGAGTCTAAATGCTGACTTTAATGCCCGGAGGCTCGAGCGTTACTTGGTAGCGGCCTGGGATTCCGGAGCAAGGCCGGTGATCGTGCTGACGAAAAAGGATTTGTGCGAAAATCCATCCGATTATCTTGATGAGCTCGGAGGCATTGCGTTTGGGGTTGATACGGTGCTCGTAAGTGCGGTAACCGGCGAAGGGCTGGACGAAGTCCGCAGCTTTCTGGGCGAAGGGGTGACGGCCGCACTTCTCGGTTCATCGGGCGCTGGCAAGTCGACCCTGACGAATGCATTGTCGGGCAAGGAAATGATGGCCGTGCAAGATATTCGCGAAGATGACGCAAAAGGGCGCCATACGACGACACATCGTGAACTGATTCCGCTTCCCGGAGGCGCCTGCCTGATTGACACACCGGGAATGCGCGAACTCCAGCTGATGGATCAAAGCGAGGGGCTGGAATCCGGTTTCAGTGATATTGACGAACTGGCAGATTCTTGCCGATACCGCGACTGTGGACATGGAAAAGAACCGGGCTGCGCTGTCCGCGAAGCAGTTGAAGACGGCCGGCTGCCGGAAGAAAGACTCACGAGCTATTTTAAGCTTCAGCGGGAAATCGCCTATATCGAACAGAAATCCGATGCCCGTGCCAGAATGGCAAGCGCAAAGCAGCGCAAGGACCTGACCAAGGCCGTGCGCCGCGCACAAAAACAGAAGCAGAAACGATAAAACGGATGCCCCCTTTGCTCGGGGCATCCGTTTTTTTATTACCAAATTCCTATGATGTAATAGACGACTAACGCGACCAGTCCGACCGGAACGCCGAATGCCGCCCATTCACCGCTGCTGATCCTGAGTTTGCCTGCGGAGATGATGTTCGGGATATTCCCGGGGATCAGCATCCCGCCGCTGATGAGAAGACCGAGAAGGATCGCTCGGATGGCGTCAAATTGCATGAGCGGACTGATTTCGGCAGCAGCCAGCGTGGCATTGTCAAGGACGGCGGACAGCATGTTCATCCAGTAAAGCGTGCCCGGTGCGACATCGGTGAGGTGCTCGCGGATCAGCGGTTCAAATCCGGCGCCGAGCATCGTGAGTGCCATGATGAAGAGGTATACTTTGAACGAACGCGTGAAGATCGAGGTAACCGGCTCGGGAGGCGGAGGTGTGCCGCCGGCCTCTTTTTCCGGCGGGTCGACCCACACAGCCGCAAGGATTCCGAACATCAGGATGGCCGTGAGGACGTCCAGGCCGATCAGGTTAAAGAGAAACGAAAACTCTGCATTCAGTTTCTGTACCGTGATGGTGGAGAGGGGTTCACCGATCGGAGTGAGTGCGGCACCAAGACCAATCGAGTAGCAGGCGAGGATGACGAGCCGGATCTCGGAGCGCCGGGCAAGTCCCAATGTGCCGGTCACCGTGACGAGCACAAGCGCTGCGATGATGGCGGTAATGACGCTCGATACCAGTCCGAGCAGGATGACAAGTAACGCGTAAAGAAGTCTGTCGGGCACGACTTTCCGGAGCCAACGGATGCCCCCCGTAAGTTGCCGGTAAAACAGGCGGAAGACGATGCCGGCGCCGAGCACGGTCAGCGTGATCGGAAGAGGGTCGGAAAAGGCCTGTCCGAGCAGTTCGCGGTTCATCATCCCACCAGTGATGGCCGCAGCGATCCCCATGACGAGAAGAAACAGTTCCAGTTGCCGTTCGATGGGCTTCACGGCAAACGGCAGGACGAGAACAAGGAGAAGAATGATGAGGAGTCCGGTTGTCACTTCGATTGCTCCTTTGCTTCAGGCTATTTGCCATCTTATGAAGGTGAGCAGGAGGACATGTCCGCATAATTCGACACGATCATGTTCCGATTGCTCTGATTTTTCGTTATACTAAATACTAGTTTTGAGAAATGAGTTGATGCTGCATATGAATAAAGATCTGTTCATCGCATTTTTCCGGGCCGGGATGCTCGGTTACGGTGGCGGACTTTCCGCCATCCCGCTTATGAAACGGGAAATTGTCGACCGATATAAGTGGATGGACGATGATGAATTCTCGGACATCCTTGCCTTGGCGAACACGTTGCCGGGTCCGGTCAACACAAAACTGTCGGGATACATCGGCTGGCGGCTCAACCGATGGCCTGGAATGCTGTCGAGCCTGGCCGCCACAGTCCTGCCGACCGCTTTCTTGATGGTGATCCTGCTGACACTGCTTAATGCGTTCAAAGACAAGCCGTGGGTGCAGGGAATGGCAAGAGGGGTCATTCCGATCGCCGGCGTCATGATCGGTGTCCTTGCGATCGACTTCCTGAAAAAAGCCGGAGTGGGCCTAGGCTGGCCGCTGACAGCCGTTCTAGTTGTGGCAAGCCTTGCACTCACTGAATTCGCGGGTGTCCATCCGGCGATCATCATCGCCGTCCTGATCCTGTCCGCCTTCATCCCGTGGCGGAAGAAGGGAGGTGCGTCATGATTCTTTACTGGCAAGTGTTCTGGGCGCACTTTACGTCCAATCTTCTGGGTTACGGGGGCGGTCCTGCGACGATTCCGCTTCTCCAGCACGAGGTGGTTGACCGGTATGGCTGGATGTCGAACGGGGAATTCAGTGAGATCGTAGCGCTCGGCAACGGGCTGCCCGGTCCGATTGCGACGAAGATGGCCGCGTACATCGGCTATGACGTCGCCGGAATCCCGGGAGCTTTCATCGCACTGTTCGCGACGGTGGCACCGTCACTGATTCTCATGGTCGTGCTTCTCGGAATCCTAATGCGGCACAAGGACGCGCCGCAGGTCAAAAGGCTGACAAAAGTGGTCCGGCCGACGATTGCCGTGCTCCTCGGCGTGATGACCTATGATTTCTTCTTCGATTCGTTCACCGGGTCGGGCTGGATCCACACACTCGTCCTGATCGTGGCAGGTTACATCCTGCTCGAGGTCCGCAAAGTCAGCCCGACATGGGTCGTCCTCGGAGCGCTCATCTATGGCTCCATCTTCCTCGGTGGCTGATCCAACTACATACTAAGAAGGGGGAAATGATTCATCATGGATTACTTGTATCATCCGTTCAGTTCACAAAGGCATACGGTATTCGCGAAAAACGGTGTGGTGGCGACAAGCCAGCCGCTTGCGGCACAGGCCGGTATTGAAATCATGCGTCGTGGAGGCAATGCCATCGACGCCGCTATCGCCACGGCAGCGGCACTGACCGTCGTCGAGCCGACGAGCAATGGCATCGGCGGAGATGCGTTCGCACTGATCTGGACGGAAGGCAAGCTCCACGGGCTCAACGCCTCCGGCCCGTCGGCACTGGCAGCAACCGCGGAAAAAGTGAAGGCGCTCGGGCACGAAAAGATGCCGGTGTTCGGCGCCGTCCCGGTGACCGTTCCCGGCGCGCCTTCCGCATGGGCGGAAGTGTCCCGCAAGTTCGGAAAGCTGAGCCTTTCGGAGACGCTCGAGCCCGCTGTGCGGCTGGCGGAGGAAGGCTATCCGCTCACGCCGATCCTCGGCAAGTATTGGGAAGTGGCCTACAACAAGTTCAAGAACCTTTCGGAAGGCAGTGAAGAAGAGCGGAAAGCCTTCGAGGCATGGTTTGACACATTTGCCCCTGACGGCCGGCCGCCAAAGACCGGCGAGATGTGGCGTTCCCCCGGGCATGCCGACACACTCCGCCAGATCGGGGAAACAGAAGGACGGGCGTTCTACGAAGGCCCGCTCGCGAAACAGATTGCCGATGCGGTGCAGGCCCACGGCGGTTTCCTGAGCAAGGAAGATCTCGCGGCCTATCAGCCTGAATGGGTCGAACCGGTATCTGCCGACTATCGCGGCTACGACGTCTGGGAGATTCCGCCGAACGGCCAAGGAATGGTCGCTCTCATGGCGATGAACATCCACTCGGCAGGCGGCCATCTGCCGGTTTACGGGGACGCGGAGACGCTCCACCACCAGATCGAGGCGATGAAGCTGGCATTCACCGACGGCAAGACATTCATCACCCAGCCTGACGATATGCCGGTCGAAGCGGCGCATCTGCTGTCGCCCGAATATGCGGAAAAGCGGGCTGCCGTCATTGGAGAACGGGCGATCGATCCTGAGCCATACGAGCTGCCGAAGGGTGGCACGGTCTATCTTGCAGTGGCAGACGAGGAAGGCAACATGGTGTCCTTTATCCAATCCAACTATATGGGCTTCGGATCCGGGATCGTCGTGCCAGGCACCGGCATCGCGCTCCAGAACCGCGGCGCGGATTTCTCGCTTGAGCCGGAACACCCGAACTATCTGAAACCGGGCAAGAAGACATATCACACGATCATTCCCGGCTTCCTCACGAAGGACGGAGAAGCGGTCGGGCCGTTCGGCGTCATGGGAGGCTATATGCAGCCACAGGGCCACTTCCAGGTTGTCTCCAATACGGTCGACTTCGGGCTGAACCCGCAAGCCGCGCTTGATCAGCCGCGCTGGCAATGGGTCGGCGGCAAGACCGTCCAGGTGGAACCGGACTTCCCGCTCCACCTGGCACAGGCCCTCCAGCGGAAAGGCCACGATATCCAGATCGCGACAGACTCCGGCGGCTTTGGCCGCGGCCAGATCATCTGGCGCAATCCGGAAACCGGCGTGCTCGAAGCCGGCACGGAATCCCGGACGGACGGCTCCATTGCGGTCTGGTAATTGAATGAATGAGTAAACGCCGGCATCCCGCCGGCGTTTTTCTTTTGCCTCGTTTTTCTGGAACGGGTTAGCGGAAAGGAAGGAAGGGAAGAAAAGGGAAAACGGACAAATCTGGAGGAGATCAAGTGCTGACGTTCACACCAAGCCAGGACGAGCGGACCATCTCGCTGAAGTTCGACGGAACTCTTACCAAGGAAGATGCATTAAAGCTGAACGAAGTAATTTCAAGGAAATACGAAGAAGAAGGCAAGTTTAAAATCTTTGCGGAAGTCGGTACGGTCGACCTCGCTTCCATCCCCGATGCGCTCAGAGGCGTCCAATTCGATATGAAACGCCTGAAGGCCTTCACTAAGGTTGCCCTCATGAGCGAGCAGAACTGGCTGCAGTTTGCCCAGGGACTCGGAATGGGCGAAATCGCCAGGCTGAAGACGAGGCATTTCAGCCCGGGTGAATACGAAGCGGCGTGGGAGTGGCTGGGAGAGGAATAGGAGTGATGGAGCGGCTGCAGATCATTTGCAGCCGCTTCGCTGTTTCGTGCGGTTCGCGCTTGTATTTTTCGCCCCGCACAGCTATTTCAACCGGGCTTCCGCTCTGGTACGCTAAGAAAAAGTAGATATGAGAAGGTGTCATCATGATTACAGTAGTCGGCAGCATCAATATGGATCTTGTAGTGGGGACGGAGCGATTTCCTAAACAGGGAGAGACCGTCCTCGGCAATCTGCATGCGACGGTTCCAGGCGGCAAGGGGGCCAATCAGGCGGTGGCGGCCGCGCGCCTTGGAGGACAAGTCGGGATGATTGGCGCGGTCGGCACCGATCCGTTCGGGGATGAACTCACTGCAAATCTGAAAAACAAGGGCGTTGATGTCAGCGGTGTAAAACGTGTGGAAGGCCCAAGCGGCATAGCAAATATTCTCCTCTCTGAAGGGGATAACCGGATCATTGTGGTCCCGGGCGCCAATCATGAACTGACGCATGAGGACATCGATAACTGCGAACAGGCCATTGCTTCCAGCGATCTTATCGTGATGCAATTGGAGATTCCGATTCCATCCGTACTCCGTACAATCGAAATCGCTCACAAGAACCACGTTCCCGTTATCCTGAATCCCGCGCCGTCAGACGGCTTCAGCGAGGAATTCCTCAAATACGAGCCCATTCTCACGCCGAATGAGAGCGAAGCGGCCATGATGTTTGGCGACAAGTGGGAACAAGCGTTGGAAGCACATCCGAACCGGCTCATCGTCACACTTGGCCGGGACGGTGCCCGGTATTATGACGGTGAACGGCATGTCAGAGTGCCCGGCATCCGGGTAAATGCGGTCGACACGACCGGTGCCGGTGACACGTTCAACGGTGCGCTCGCAGTTGCTATGGCGGAAAAGATGCCGATGGCAGACGCCATCCGCTTCGCGAATGCGGCGGCGTCACTGTCTGTCGAAAAGTTTGGCGCCCAAGGCGGAATGCCCGGACGCGAAGAAACGATGAGGAGATTACAACTGACTGAGTAAAAGAATCTGGGTGGGCCTGATCCCTCACCCGGAAAAATCATCTTTTAACATCCTAATAAGGCGTTGGAAAGATATGTGCACTCTTTGTGTATACTCAACGCTCTTTAGGATGTTTTTGTATTCTTCAAAGTGCTGCCAGTGCAGCGTGCTTCCAGTTATGGGTCTGCGGTCCGGGGTAAGTTGCTGATGATTTGCTCCCATCAGAGTCTCTGTTTCTTTGAAAGGTTTTTTATGATTCATCATTAGTGTAGGTATAATAGCGGGCTGCCAAAAATATATTTATACTCTGGGGAAAATATCATATGCAAATCGGAGAGGGTGTTGAAAATGGTGGGGAAGAAGATGGCCAGTGTCATGGCAACCGCGTTATTGATGACGAGTATGTTTGGGGCGAGTGCTTACGCGGAGTCGCCAGAAGAGTTAAAAGAAAAGATCCAGTTGCCTGGAGAGGTGAAACCGAACCAGGAGTTGCTGGATAAGATTAATTTAAAGCCTTTCAACCTAAACCAATTCAACACCAAGAATCGATTCAATCAGGAATCTGGCCGCTCCGTGATCGAAAAGGCTGCTGAAGATGATGTTTTTTATGAAGTCGAACCCAATGACGATTTTTACCTGGCAGATAATCTCCCGCTATTATCATTAATGGTAGCGAATATGGACTACGGTGATCTTGATATTTTCAAGGTAAAGGTGACCACTGCTGAGGAGTACCTGATCGTCATGGGGTTAACAGATGAGTTTGAGTTTCCCGTCAATGAGTTGATTTATGGGGTTGTGGACAGTAACTATAATTTTATTGAACCGGAACTTTATGAATATGAGGATGGTCTCTCCTATCAGGTTGTCCCCGTAAAGAAGGGTGATTATTATATCCTAGCTTTCGACTATTACGGGGAGCGATGGGGAGAGTACTACTTTATGATGGCAGGGATGTTGGATGTTATTGATGCCCCTAAGGTAAATGCCATTGATGACAATGATAAAGTGATCACGGGTAAATCGGAAAAAGGCTCCACCGTCAAAATTTATAACGGAAAAACAATGCTGGGGTCTCAAAAAGTGGATAGTAAGGGTAACTTCAAGATCAACATCAAGCCAATAAAAGCCGGAACAAAAATAAAGGCAACGGCGACAGATCAGGATGGCTATGAAAGCAAACCGACGACCATCACAGTAGCAGATAAAACGGCCCCTGCATCTCCAAAGGTCAATGCTGTCGATGACAATGACAAAACCGTATCGGGCAAGACGGAAGCCAATGCCACGGTCACTGTCAAAAACGGCAAAACGACCTTAGGCACGCCGAAGGCCGACAAGTCAGGAAATTTCAAGCTCAGCATCAAACCCGTCAAAGCAGGCACGAAGTTAACCTTTACTGCAAAGGACTCTGCCGGCAATGTCAGCAAAGCGAGTACGAAGACAGTAGTGGATAAAACCGCTCCATCCTTGACGGTCAAAGACATCTATTCCGGCAACAAATCAGTTGCCGGAAAAACGGAAGCAGGGGCGAAGGTAACGGTAAAGGTCGGCAAGACCACATTGGGCTCCGGCACCGCAAATACCAAGGGTGAATTTAAGATTACTATCAAGGCTCAAAAGAAAAATACAACCGTAACAATTTCCGCTTCGGATAAAGCGAAAAACACAAAGACTGTTTCCAAAAAGGTGAAATGATTTAATTCTCCTCCGTTTCCACCGTTCATAAGCACAAAGAACCCGAACCGGGACTTTTTCAGAGTCCGAGGTTCGGGTTTCAGTTTTAGTATCGTTGAATAGTTGCTGCTGGTCTTTGTTCCAGTCCCTTTAGCACGGAATGGTAGATCCGCTCACAGTTCCGGTGATCGGGATATTTAATCACACCCGTGATATCCACCTCATAGTTATCAAAATCGTGGAGGAGCCGATCCTTGATCAGGTCGACGATCTCCTGTTCTGATTGGGCTATCCGGCCAATGAATGTATCTTCAATTGGGCGAAGAATCCCTTTCCGGAAAAAACGTTCGACGTCGAAGTGATAGTGGATCACCGGTTTTTTCATCTTGATAAAGTCAAAGCTGACAGTACTGTAGTCCGTGATGAGCAGAGCATGTTCGATAAGCAGGTCCTGCACCTTGCGGGATCCGAAGGTGATAAAGTTCACCCGGCTGTCTTCAATATCAATATTCCTCTCGAAGAAATCCTGAGCCCGGTAGTGAGGGTAGAAGTTGAGCCGGACGTTATGTTCTCGGAGGAGATTGTTCAATTCCGGATTATTGATGAGATTGACATACGTACTGAAGTATTCGCTTTCGAGGAATTGCTGGTCGGTGTTGATCCAGTCGCGCCATGTCGGCATGAGAAGAATATCCTTTGGCGGCTCGTTCTGTACGAGGCGATCAAACCGGGCTAGGCCGGTGACGGCTACCTCATCATATTCATATCCCATTTCCTCCATGACAATCTCTTCTTTCTCCTCGTCACTGCTCACAATAAACAAATCAAATGGAACATCATAAAACTTCTTATGATACTCGACGTTCTTACGGCCCAGTACACCGTGCTGCAGAAAGACCTTGTACGTATCTTCATAGTGGAAGAATCCCCTTGCTGTTTTAAATGGAAGAAGATTCTCAAGATCATGTGTTCCGAGGAGAACACCCGCCTTTAACGATAGATCGTAATGTTTTTGGGAACCGAATTCGAGCACATTCGGATCCTCACAGATGTTCTTATAATCCTTCGAATCCTTTTCAAGGACATAATACGCCTCGACGTCTGTATGTTCCCGCAACCACTGATACAGGACCAGACCGTTGTCCTGTGCCGTGTCGGTACGTTCACCGACCAGCCAGACGTTCCGGTCCTTTAATGCGCCTTCATCGTTCAACTCAATGGTGGCTGGGACGGCGAATGTCTCAATTTTAGTGTTGTGAAAGGGTGTCGTCGTAACCAAGTAGTAGTGAATGTTTCCTTCCGCATCATGGAGGAAGTGCGAGTCGTAGTAATGATCTTTGCGGTAGTCAGATTCGCTGTATCTGATTTTTTCTTTTCTGACCGTTTGCCCATCACTGTTAATGATTTCGATGTACAGGTCAATGATGGTTTTATTTTTGCTTTTTAGGGAGGGGAGGTCCAATTGCTTCAGGTCGACTTCGAAATTTCCGTCAACCGGGACTCGGATGGACCGAAGCGACTCGCGTTCTTCGAATAAAAGATAGGCCTTGCAGTCAGTGAATTTTAAAAACTTGCCGGCATATCCGGATAACTTGAACTCAGAAATTTCCGTAATCCGTTTGCGAATGACAGGTCGCTCGGCTTTCAGGGCTAAGGATCCGTCATCATGGACATAAAAATTAAAGCGGGTCAGTTGGCAGTCAATCACATCATTAAATGCAAAATCTCCCGAAAGTGAATTGCGTTCCAAACTGAACTGCCGTTTAATTGGCGCCTCTCCACCAGAGACAATGAAAAAGCGCTTGATGGAGAAGTTGCCGGTAAGCTCCTTGATTGGAAGCGTTGCAAAACTTCCAGCAGTCGTTTGATTGATGGGATAGTCTGAAACTTCATGTGTCCTTGTATCTTCTACTTGCAATAATCGATGATCCATTGCTGGACCGGAGGAGAAAGTAAGTTGAATCGAATCTTTGTTCATCTTAAATGAAATGGAATCCGGTTTGAACGTTTGGGCGGACGCGGATAAACAGGCATAGCCGTTCTGGTTCATAAGGGTGATCACATGGTTAAACGATTCAAGCTCAGCCTGCCAGCTCCCATCTGTTACGAGCGGAAAGAGCTGCCCCTGCCTTTGGAGGAACAGTCTCCACGTTCCTAGAGACAGGGCTGTAAAGTCAGTGATCTCAATACAATCGTCACTGGTTTGGTGACAGTCAAGAATTCTGAGCTTGTGATTCTGAAATGCGTACAATTGAATGGACGTATCCGGTAAGTCCGAGTAAAGGGGCTTGCCGGTTTTCAAGACAAGTCTGCTGTAACCGGAAGCGTATCCGGTGATGGGAAAAGGATCGGGATGGAATTTGAGTTCCGCAAATTTCCGGTAAAGCAGGATGAAACGATCGACACGAGTAACGATGTATTTCCCGTCCAACAAAATACCGGAGGTTCCGCTTTTTGGAAAATCATTTGAGGCGGTGATCCACATCCGGTGTCCATTAATGAATAACTGAACCTTCAACCTGTTTTCAAGGTCTTTGAGGGAAGCTTCCGGAACGTGAATAGTGAGGCGGTGGTTGTTGATTCGTTTATACGGAATCGGCTTTTCCGTTACGCCATCTGAGACGGTTACGGAGATTTTTTTTAGCGGTGTCCAAAAGTTTTTCAGAGTAAGATGAAAGACAAGCCCATTTCCTTGTTGGTTAACATGTGACACAGTAACTTTCTTAACGAGTTTTTTTCTGATATTTTTTAGCTGCTTCCAAATTTGTACTTGGGTGGATGGCATGATCAACTCTCCTAAGTAGTGTGATCCATAATTGGATGATGAGCTTTCAGACGAGAAAATAAACCTCTTCCGCAACTTAGAGAAATTTAACCAACAAAATGGGGTAGCTCGGTAGTGTGACGTTCGATTATCCAAGGGTGCTAAAACATTTAGGGTGCTGAGTTTTCTAAGCAGTTTGGGCGCTAAAGGGATTGTTGATAGGTATGCCAATCAAGATCGTGATATAAAAAGAGGTTGCACAGATAACATCCTGTGCAACCTCTTTTTATAGTTCTTTAATATACCAGGTATCCATCGTCCCATGCTCGGAGCCGTCCAGCGGCCTGTCCAGTTTCCTGAAGCCGAGCCGTTCATAGAGCCTGTTGGCCACTTGGAGTTTTTCCATTGTTTCCAGATAGCAATGGGAATAATGCTCCATTGCAAAGCGGAGTGCGGTTTCCATCAGTTGCTTTGACAGTCCCTGTCCCTGGGCTTCCGACATGATATACAACTTCTGAAGCTCACAGACGCCTGCATGCTTCCCGAAAGGCGCAATACCGACACCGCCCATTACCACACCGTGTTCATCTGTTATCACCCAATACTTCGAATTCGGCAACTCCTGATAGTAGGCTGACAAACTGGCCAGTTGCGGATCAAAATAGGCTGTGCCCGGAATATCCAGTCCGAATGACTCCAGCGAGCGCTTGATGATTTTCTCGATGGCCGGATTGTCTTTTTTCACGATTTCACGGATTTTCATTGGTTCATCCCTCTTTTTATTTGTCCTGTTTTCAATCTATCTTCTTCTTCGTCTGCATGCAAGGCGATTTCCGGTTCGGTTCTAATCCTGCCTCCGCATACTTACCTTATAAGAAAGACTTCCGGGAAAGGGGCGGGAGAAATGAGGGTGGACGGTGTGTTCTCGGGAGGCGGGCTAAAGGGGCTCGCGCTTGTCGGGGCTTATGAGGAACTGGAGAAGCAAGGGCTGACATTCAGAAGGATTGCGGGCACAAGCGCGGGATCAATCCTTGCTGCGTTCATCGCGGCAGGGTTTACATCAAGGGAAATTGCGGATCTGCTTGCTGAACAGGATTTCAGCGAATTGCTGGACCGGCGTACTTCACTAGTGCCTACGCGCTTCATGAAGTGGCTGAACCTGTATTGGCGGATGGGGCTTTATCAGGGGAAAGCACTCGAGGACTGGTTTACTGACCGCCTGCTGGAAAAGCAGGTGTATACATTCGGCGACTTGGAGCCGGGCAGGCTTAAGCTGGTCGCGTCCGACCTGACGAATGGCAAGATGCTCGTACTCCCTGACGATCTGGAAAAGTACGGCATTCCGGCGGATACGTTCCCGGTAGCCCGTGCTTTGAGAATGAGTTGCGGGATTCCCTACTTCTTCGAACCGGTCCGGCTGTTCACTTCGGGAGGCGAGGCGATTGTCGTCGACGGAGGGGTCCTGAGCAATTTCCCGATGTGGATTTTCGATGATGAAAAAGGAAAGCGGGAACGTCCGGTGATTGGGCTGAAACTGAGTCGCAGTCAGGAAGAGAGGCGTCCGCATCAGATCCATAATGCGCTGGACCTGTTTGAGGCGCTGTTCTCGACGATGAAGAATGCCCATGATGAACGTTACATTTCGAGGGAACATGCCCGCGATGTCGTTTTCATCCCGATGGATGATGTGAAGGCGACCGACTTTGATATGGACCGGAAACAGATGGAAGCACTCATGGAGAGGGGGCGGGACAGGACACGTCTGTTCCTCAAGACATGGCGGCACGTATCCACTCCGGGACGGGCATCTGTCCGAGTAGTGTAAGCCTCAAACTGAGCCTGACCACTTCAACAGATGGTCAGGTTTTTCAATTCATTAAGATCAACTAAATACATATCTATGTTTTTTGCAAGTTTACAGCGCGAACTACTTATGTAAAGAGGAGAAATTTATGTTTGAACTTTATTAGTAACATTAATAAGGAAGGGGAAAATGAATTGGTTAGACTTTAAGGGTTATTCTTGATAATATTCTTGGGAAGAATGCTGAATATACTTTAGAGTTGAAATGAAAGGTCGTGGAATGAGTATATGAAGAAAAAAGTTCTATTGGTTTTTGGAACCCGTCCCGAGGCTATAAAAATGTGTCCATTAGTAAAAGAACTAAAGGAACGTGAGAAATTAGAAACTATTGTTTGTGTAACCGGCCAGCACAGAGAAATGTTAGATCAAGTATTAAAAGCTTTTGATGTGGTCCCGGATTACGACCTATCAATTATGAAAGATAGACAAACACTTTTTGATGTAACAGTAAATATTTTAGAAAAAATGAAGGCGGTCTTAGAAAAGGAAAAACCTGATGTAGTACTTGTTCATGGTGATACAAGCACAACTTTTGTAGCATCTTTAGCTAGTTATTATTTAAGAATTCCAATAGGGCATGTGGAGGCTGGCTTAAGGACGTATAATATCTATTCACCTTATCCAGAAGAATTCAACCGACAAGCGGTGGGCTTAATAGCACAATACCACTTTGCTCCAACTGAAATGTCTAAACAAAACTTAATTCATGAGGGAAAACGTCCGGAAATAGTTCATATAACTGGAAATACTGCTATTGATGCCTTGAAAACAACAGTTACTGAAGAATATTCACATGAACATTTAGACTGGGCTTCGGATAGCAAGCTTATTATGATAACTGCGCATCGTCGCGAAAATATCGGACAACCTATGAGGAACATGTTTAGAGCAATTAGGAGAATTATCGATGAGTATCCTGACATCAAGGCTATCTACCCAATTCATATGAACCCTGTCGTGAGGGAAGCAGCTAATGACATTCTCGGGGATACCGACCGTGTTCGAATAATCGAACCTTTAGAGGTAATAGATTTTCATAATGCCCTAGCAAGATCGTATTTAATTCTTACTGATAGCGGAGGCATTCAAGAAGAAGCTCCAAGCTTAGGGAAACCGGTTTTAGTAATGCGAGACACAACGGAACGTCCAGAAGGCGTAAAAGCAGGTACATTAAAATTGGTAGGAACAAGTGAAGAAAACATTTATGAAAACTTCAAGCTATTGCTGGATAATAAACTTGAATATGAAAAGATGAGCCATGCAAGTAATCCATATGGTGATGGCCATGCAAGTAAGCGGATAGCGGATATATTGGAAAAAGAGCTGTAAAATAAAAAAAACAGATGGTGGGGAAATTATTTTCCCACCATCTGTTTTTTATTTGATTAATTATATCTTAAGATCAGATGATATTATCTGATCTTAAGAAATCAATAATTCTATCACTGTTTCTTCTGTCATTAAATTCGTTTATTTTCATGTATTTCTCTTTGTATTCTGGTTCTAACTTGTAGTTTACACTAATTGCATGCTTAGCCAAGCCTACTAATTCCTGAGGATTTCTTGATATTGGTCCTGGAGCATTTTCCTCATTCACTGGAGGGATTGCTTTGTAGTTATCTATCAGATATTCTTTCTCTTGCCAATGGAAAATTGGATAGGCGCCCCTCATGATTGCATCATAAATTGCAGATGAGTAATCAGTAATAAAAATTACTGACTCCTTTAGTGCCTCTGAAGGGTTAGTGGATATAATGGTCGAATACTCAGGCATGTTTTCAAATATGAACTCAGAAAATTTATTGTGGGGTACTATTAATAGGCGATCAAGTAAATTAGCAGATTCAAATGCTTTAATAACCTCAATTATTGATTTGTAGTAAGAAGTGTTATGAATTTGTCCTTTGTAAATTAAACCTTCTTCCCAATAACGATACGTTGGCATGTATGCGATTTTATTAGCGTTTTGTTGAAGAGTTGCATAATCAAACGTGGCTAATCCAGTTTTCAGTAAGTCTTTTGGAGAATACGCCATTTTATAAAACTGCTCTGCTTCTAAATCTGAACTAATAACAGACTTATATATATTATATGGGTTTTTATCCTTGTGAAAACCGTATGCCATTGGATTATCAACAGGTTTAGCGAACATGATACCGTGTTGAAGAAATACAAGAGGAATGTCCATTATTCGTTTTCTTATTGAATCAATATACAATCGGTCATTTAATAGATGATTTGCTAACTCACTTGAAATTAAATAATCGGCACGAAAAATTTCGAGATAGTGTTTAAAACTATACTTTGCGATTAACCATTTACCGTATTTTTCTTTTAGTTTTGGAAAGTCAGGGTGACTTGAATCTAAAATGAAATAATTATAGCTATTAACAGCGGGCTCGCGCATTACTTTTTCAAAGATGCGGAAACCTGATTCGTCTGCTTTATTTGATTTTTTCTCGAAATACAAATTTGTCTTTTTCTTAGTCTTAAACAACTTGCTGGCTAGCTTAGCAATCGTAATTTTCAAACGGTTTACTTTGGAATATTCAGGAGTGTATGGAATTCGTGTAATCGCTAAGTTTCCACCTAATGTTGTTCTTAAGATAACTACTTCTTCATTGTCGATATTCATACTAAGTGTTTTAACTTTTTTATCGTTATACTTTCTTTTTAGATTATGAACAATAAAGTCGGCATTACCAACGTATAGACTATTGTGGATTTGATCATTAATTTTAAGCTTATTTTTAGGAATTTTAATAAAAACAAGTCTTCTTAATAGTGGTATCTTGGGAAAAAGACGTTTTACGGTAGCAATCGGGTGATTAATATTGTTCAGGTATATAATGTTAAATTTATCATTTGCATATTTAGCGTAATGAGTAAATCTTCCCGCGAGAATTATATTATTCTTAGTGTTAAAACTGTGCATTCTAACACCATGACCCAAAACGTAGAAAGGACGATTACGTGTTAATAATAAGTAATCAGATTTTCTATGAATAAAGTATTTTTGTCCGTTCACTTTAAACATAGATAAAATTGTTTCTTTTGGGAGCAAGCTTAAATCGCTGTTTTCAAAAATCCTTCCTATCTTCCCTCTTTTTTTATTAGTAAAATTAAACGTTGAACTGTCTTCTCCATAATAAAGTTGAATATTATTAATTCCACTAAACCTAAAGTTAATATCTATAAGGTCCTGCTCGATATCAATTATAACTTTCTTAAATTTCAGCTCACGTCTATATAAATCATAGTAAACAATCAAATTGTATCTATCGCAACTAATATACGAAATAGGCATATAGATTATTTCTTTATTCTCAAGAGAAGTCTCGAAAGGGACAATTTCTTCAATCTTATACGGATTAAGGAGTTCTGAGAAAACTTTCACTATTCGACCATTGATATCTTTAATCCCAAGAATACTATCACTCAATTCAATCACGGTGATTTCTTCCTCTAGGTTTTCAATATGTTTTGGAAATAAAGAAGATCTGTGATTTTCTTTTAAGGCTTCTCTTTGAATTCTCAAGGATTGATCATAAATATAAACTGCAAGGTAGGACCGCTCATCTAAGGGTATATGTGCAACAATTTGATCGGGTTCAACATTTTCTGGAAGGTCAATTATAATAGGATCATCATTAATATTACTCTTCGACAATTCGGCAGTGACAGTTTTAAAGTTGAATGTATAAAAGAATTTGAAGATTTCATCATTCTCTACAACGAACTCGAAATTTTTATTATATATCAACACTTGGCTAACTCCTTTTGCAAATAGTCGTCTTATAGGTAATACATTAGCAATACATTAGTTTAACATAAATTTTCGGCAAAGATTACAGGAAATTTTAAGGATAAACTAAAAAGATAACTTAAATGTTATATAATAACCTTATCTTATTATTCCGGAGGTTAATGAAGATGAAGAATGTGATCTTGTTCAGTTTAGTATGTTTAGGAGTATGGTTAACAAGTTCATTGTCAGTTAATGCTGCTGAACAAATTACTTGGCAAGCTAAGTATTTTAACAACACTTCTTTTCAAGGCGTTCCAAGCAAACATGAAATTGAAAAAATTAACTTCGATTGGGGAGGGGGCTCTCCAAATTCAGAAATAAACACTAATAATTTTTCTGCAGAATTTTCATCAACAATTAAATCAAACGGTGGCGTATATAAATTTGAGGGTGAAGTCGATGATGCAATTGATATCTTGGTAAATGGGGAATCGATTTTCAAAAAAACTGGTGCAGGATCCCGAAAGTTTACTGCATATACTGACTTTAAAAACGGAGATAATTTTATTGAAGTTCGATATGTTGAATATACCGGCTCCGCGAAAATTAAGGTGTCTATTGAGAAGGTAAAAGGGTGGTCAATAAAGTACTATAATAATTTAGAGCAGATTGGTACACCGATATACGACGAGAATCACAGAATAAAATATAATTGGAAGTCTGGATCACCGATTAAAGGCATTAATGCTAACAACTTTTCTGCTGTGTTTGAGAAAGAAATGGATTTCTCAGAGTCTACCTATAGACTGGCGGGTCAATTTGATGATGCAATCACCGTATACATAGATGGAAAGAAGATATATGATTTTCAAAAAGGGGGACGGGATTACGTAAATAAAACGTTTGAAGTTAAACCTGGAAAACGTAAAGTAAAAGTAATATATAAAGAGTACACTGGAGCAGCATCTTTATATATTCATTTTATACCTGCATCCAAGTGGGGATTTGAATTCTACAACAACTTAAATAGATCGGGTTTCCCTGCTTTATCAACAAGTGAAAAACTAGACTTTAATTGGGGCTCCGGAAGTCCAGGAACAGCAGTAGTGAACAACAACTTTACGGCTAAGATCTATAAGACGTTCGATTCAAAAGGCGGATTTTATAAAATTCACGGTAATGTAGATGACTTAATCGAAGTAAAGATAAATGGTAAAACCGCTATATCAATAAATAAAGCGGGAAATCATTCATTTGAAAAGATTCTTCAATTACCAAAGGGTGACATTGAAGTTGAATTGGCATATACAGAATATACGGGTGGAGCAAAATTAGTATTCGATTTATTGCCAGTAGATGAATGGTTGGGAGCATATTACAGCAATACCTCTTTTAAAGGATTACCTAAGTATTTAACTCATACCGACTTGAATCAAAATTTCGGCAAAGGAGGTCCGAAAATTTCGGGGTTCCCTAATGATAATTTTTCAGCTGAATACACAAAGAATATAAACTTTAAGGAAGCTGGCTTTTATGAGTTTTATGGTGAGTCCGACGATATGTTGGAAATAAACGTAGGATCACAAAAAATTGTTGATATCAACGATAGGGGACACCATAATTATAGTGAAATAGTTTATATACCCGCTGGAAATCATAAAGTGACAATTAGATTTGTGGAATATAGTGGGAATGCTCTTTTGTCATTCAACCAAAGGGAAATTGACACCTCTAGAAAGTGGATAGGTGAATATTACCCTAATAACGACTTTAAAGGTCCGTCAATTAAAAAGGCATATGACAATCTTAACTTGAATTTTGGTTATGGATCTCCTGCCCCTAATATACCCGTTAATAATTTCTCTGCGATTTACAAGAAGAATATATCAATTAAAAAAGATGGGTATTATGTTTTAAGTGGCTCATCCGATGATACTGTTGAAATTAGTGTCAGTGACAAAAACCTTATTAACATTAATAAACCTGGATCACATGTATTTAATGAAATTGTCCGTTTGAAAGAAGGGATATGGCCAGCAGAGGTGGTCTTTGAAGAATATACAGGTGCTTCAAAAATTAATTTGGATATAAAACCTTATGGTTATTCCGATAAATGGGTTGTTGAATACTATGATGATACAAACTTTAGCCAAAGTGGAAGGATTTATGAAGTAGATAACTTATCTTCTGCTTTTATTGATAAAGATTTCTTTAACACAAACAGATCTATTTTGATTTCAAAAGAGATTGAAGTAAAAAGTGGTATTTATCAGTTTGATGGTAAAAGTATTGGAGAACTTGAACTGTATATTAACGGTGAACGAATTGATTATGCGAAACAGGGAGAAAGTCTTTCAACTTCGGTTTATCTCAACAAAGGGAAACACAAAATTGAATTGAAATATAAAACATATAATGAAAATCCAAATATTAATTTCACTTATACACCAAAAGAGGCTGGCGAAGGTTGGACGTCTTACTTTTATAATAATAACAAGTTTAATGGGATACCTATAGTTGAAAATACTGAAGCTGTGGAATTCGATTGGGGATCAGGTTCACCTCATAAGACAATACCAAACAATTATTTTAGTGGGATTTTCGAGAGAACTTTCCAGACCGATGAAGCTGTGTATCATCTTACTGGACTAGTAGATGATAAAATACGTGTTTTGGTGAATAATGTGGAAGTATATAAAATTGATTCACCAGGAAGTCACAGGATAGATACCTATATTTCATTACCAAAAGGTTTAAATGTAATAAAAATTTATTACGAAGAAATTACAGGGGCTGCTAAAATTAATATAAAATGGTCTCAACAAAATAAGGAACATTATTCACATTATAATATTACTATAAACGAAATGTTGGAGAGTCAATTAAAGCTATCGCCCCCTCCTCAAACGGATAAGTATAGAAACTTGGCACCTTGGGTTCACCATGAACAATTAACGGTCAATAAAGATACTTTGATTAACTCAAATGGTGTAGCTCTACGAACTGATCCAAACAACACTTCTGATAGCGCAATAAAAGCTAAAGTAAATCAAGGAACAATAATAGATGTTCTTGAAAAGGGGATAACTGGATTCACTTATAAAGGGAGTACCGAGTGGTATCGAATCAAATATAATAATATGAGCAATTTATACGTTCACAGTAGTCTTGTTGAAGAGAATGCTAAAACCGCTAAAATAAACGTAGAAGTTCTATCTAACAGCACAAACCTTAGAAGTAAACCTTTTGTCGAGAGTAACAATGTGATTACGAGTTTATCGAAAGGCAATCAATTAGAGTATAGTGAGATAGTATCGGGACAATCCGTAAGTAATTCTACTAAGTGGTATAAGGTAAAATATAATGGAGCGGATGCTTATTTACACACATCCGTTGCTAATGTTAATGCGCAATATTTTCAGAACGGAAGCTTTGATAGTCACCTATTTGGGAACTTGACTACAACTGATCCTTTAAAAATAATTACTGAAAAAAATGGGTGGTACCAATTGGCGGTTTACCCAGTTTGGAGAAATGCTCCGAAGATGGATGTTGAAATGGCCATAAACCCATCTAATGCCAATAACTTCGAATTTGTTAAACTATCTCGTAGTTTAGGAGTAAGTGGCAAAGAGCTAAATCAATTTTTAGAAAGTAAGGGTACATTAACTAATCAAGGAGATGCTTTTGCAGAAGCAGGGAAGAAGTACAGTGTCAACGAGATTTATTTGCTTTCTCATTCACTTCTTGAAACCAACCATGGACGATCAGATCTTGCCCAGGGTGTAGAAGTTGGAATCGATACAAAATCAGAAGCCCAGTTAGTGACAGACAGTAATCGATCAAAATTAAAAGATATAAAAGTCGTTTATAATATGTACGGGATTGAAGCTTATGATAAATCACCTCTAGAAAGTGGAGCCAAAAAAGCTTATCGTGAAGGGTGGACAACACCTTCAATCGCCATTCGCGAAGGTGCAAAATGGATTGCTGACAGGTATATACACCATCCCACATACAAGCAAGACACTTTATACAAGATGAGGTGGAATCCGGAGAATCCGGGATTGCATCAATATGCCACGGATATAGGCTGGGCAGCTAAACAAATTAGGTCATACCAAGGGTACTATGACAAATTGGATAAGCCTGATTTCGTTTATGATATTCCAGTGTATAAAAAGTAATTGATAATTATCAACGCAACAGAACCATAAATTCTGTTGCGTTTTTTTGTTATTTATAGGGGCGTTTTGGGGAGAAATATAATAAAGAAATCAGAAAGGAGCGTTTAGACGTGGTTAGAGTATCCATTTGTAAAAGCTGTAATTCCGAGTATGAAGCAGCCAATTCAGAAGGTCTGAATTATTGTTCAAAATGCTATGCTGAGTTATCAAATCGTACACATGAAAAACAAAAAAAGATTAACAAAAGTAGTGACGTTTTTGTAAGAGACTCAGAAAGCAGCGAAATTCTTTATGACGAAGACTTTTTTGAAGGCACTATTGGTCTAAGGGAAGAATTAAACACAGATTTCGGTCACTGGGGTCACTATTATTAATGAATACTGAGTGTTCCCATTTATTTCAATTAGTAAATTTTCCGGAATAAAAATGCGGCCTCAGCCCTATCGAACAAAGGGTTGAAGCCGCTAATTTTATTTCTCATGATTTCGATATCTGTTATACCCTAGAAAGTTCAACCTTGTAATTAGTGTTGGCCTTTCTTTTTCCCTTTCAGCTCAATCCCTGCGGCGGACCCGCTCCGGCTGGAGTCCGCGACGCCAAGGAAGGTGCCGTTCTCGTGGTCGATTTGGATGCTCTGGACGTTGCCGATCGTAACCGGAGCCTGTCCGAATCGGTGGCCCATGCCGTTCAGGTGAGCCCGTACATCCGCAGGAACGCCGTCTTCATAGCGGTACGAAGTGAGGCTGTTCGTATAGATGCGTGGCTCCTCTACGGCCGACTTCAGGTCCATGTCATATTCAATCGCATAAAGAATCGTCTGGAGAACCGATGTGATGATGGTCGGACCTCCCGGCGAACCGACGGTGAGGACCGGCTTGCCGTCTTCGTATACGATTGTCGGTGTCATCGAGCTGAGCGGACGCTTATAAGGCTGGACTTCATTGGCGCCGCCCGGAACTGCATCAAAGTCGGTCAGCTCGTTGTTCAGGACGATGCCGTATCCCGGCACCATGATGCCCGAGCCGAAAAGCTGCTCGATCGTCGTTGTATAGGAGACGACATTGCCGTATTTATCGGCGACAGTGAAGTGGGTCGTCTCGCCGTACTGTGTGTTCTCCGGCTGTGCGACTGCTGCGGTCGGCGTACCGCCGGGCTCATATTTCCATGGGTCGCCTGCAATCGGATTCTGATTCACCTGATCAAGCGAAATTAGAGAGCGGCGCTCCTCGATATAGCGGGGATCCAGCAGACCGTTCACCGGCACATCGACAAACTCCGGATCACCTGCATAGGCAGCACGGTCAGCATAGGCCAAGTGCATCGTCTCTGCGAGGAGATGATACTTTTCCCATGCCTTTACATCGTATTGAGAAAGGTCAAATCCGTCCAGGATGCCGAGCATCTGGAGCAGGAACACCCCGCCGGAACTTGGAGGCGGCATGCTGGCGATGTCATAGCCTTTATACTTGCCCCAGATCGGTTCATCGATTGTTACGTCGTAGCGGGCGAGGTCATCCGGTGTCATCGAGCCACCGAACTCCCGCACGGTTTCCGCGATGGCATCGGCGATCGGCCCTTCATAGAAAGCCTCTGTCCCCTTGGCACGGATGAGTTTCATCGTGTTGGCGAGGTCATCCTGAACGAGCAGTTCGCCCTCTTCTAGCGGCTCTCCGCTTTCATCAAAGAACACGTCCCTCGCCGCCGAGCGCTTCAGCTTTTCCTCATTGTCCTCGATGGCGTCTGCAAGAACCGGGTCGATCGCAAACCCGTGGTCGGCGAGTTTGATTGCCGGCCCGATCAGCGACTCGAGCGGGCGGGAGCCCCAACGGTCAAGCGATTCTTCAAGTCCTTTCAGCGTTCCCGGCACACCGACGGATGTCCCGTGCATCACCCGCTCGGAAAACGGGACCGGCTTACCGTTCTCATCCAGGAACATATCCGGTGACGCGCCTCCCGGGGCACGTTCGCGGCTGTTCACGATCGTCGTATCGCCGGTCGCACCGTCATGGACCATCATGAATCCGCCGCCCCCGATGCCGGACATCATCGGCTCGGTAACATTCAAAGCGAGCTGAATGGCGACCGCGGCATCAATCGCATTGCCTCCCTTTTTCAGTACATCCCGGCCGATTTCGGTCGCGAGCGGGTGAGCGGTCGCCACCATCCCGCCGTTCGCTTCCGCAACTTCCGGAAAGCTATCATAGTCGATTTCCCCCTGCGGCTTTGCGTTGGCCGTCACCGGAAAACTTCCGGCGATCAGAGTCATCCCCAGTACAAAAGCCGGCAATTTCTTCTTCAGCACAAGCAATCCCCTCCTTTATAGTTGGTCGTTCTCATCTACTATAGAAAAGGGAGAAGTGACCTGCAATGAGATATCAGAAAATTGTATCATTAGCAGTGTGATTAAAGGTCCTTACTATAGCTTTTGACCCTCACTTCGGAGGACGACAGACCCAGATCGGACACTCATTGGATAAGCTTCACCAAGAAAGGATCCGAAGGGGGTTTTGAAAAATGCCGGAGAAGACACCCATCGTGATCGAGTTCCAAACGAGACCAATTAAGGCGCGCCTGTCCTGTTTCAGGGTCCGTCATTCAGCCGGACACCCGCTCACTTCAACATAAAATCTCCTGGATTGCTGATAAAGATGTCATTTAATTCAAATAATTGTTGTGGTACGATGAAGGGACCAAGACGAAAGGGGGAGGAACAGGATGTCGGAGCAGGAACTGATCATGACCAAGCTGATTGCCCCGGTGCCGCCGCCATCATATATGCCCCGTGCCGGTCTGAACCGCGCGTTCCGGCGGGGGCTGGATGCACAGACGATGATTGTCCATGGCGGAGCAGGCTACGGAAAAAGCTCGGGACTGGCCAGGTTTTTTGCGGATGGTCCAATCCGGCATTCCTGGTACACGGTCTCTTCTGAGGACGACGACCTGCTTCCTTTCCTGCGGCATCTGTTCCGGAGCATCCAACTGGCCGAACCGGCATTCGACCCCGATGCGGCCTTTGGCGGAAACGAGCCTGCACCGGGCCGGGCCGTGGCCGGGATTCAGGGCTCGTTCATCAATGAGCTGATGAAGATTTCGGAACCGTTCGCCATCGTGATCGATGATTTCCACCATGTGGACCACGTTTTTGAAATCGATTTCTTCATGGAGAAGGTGCTGGAATTTCTCCCTCCGCAGATCCGGATGGTCGTCGCCTCCCGCATGAAGCCGAAATGGTCTGTCCTGCCGAGGCTCAAACTGACCGGACGTCTGTTTGAAGTGGGGGAAGAAGTATTCCGATTTACCCGGGAAGAGATTGAAGTGTACTTCGAGGATTATTTCGGGCGCAGGCTCGATTCGGCGGTGGCGGACCAGATTCTGACGCTCACGGAAGGGTGGGCAATCGCCGTACGGCTTATGGCGGACCAGATCCTGGATGGCCAGGAAAGGGAAGAGCCGATCCTGAAGCCGGCTCTGGGAGATCTTTTTTCCTATCTGTCCGAGGATGTTTTTAATTGGATGCCTGCCGATGATCAGGAGGCTCTTCTGGAGTTCAGCATCTTCCCTGCTTTTTCGGATTCACTGATCCGTGCATTCTATGGAGAGGCGCAGGCAGAGAAGTTGGGGCATCTGTCAGGCCGTCATGTGTTTATCCAGCCGATCGGCTCCGGCTCCTACAGGTTCCATGCACTGTTCCAGCAGTTCCTGGAGGATAAATGGAAAGACGGCCGTTCGGGCAGATTTGAAGAATTGCAGAAGAAGGCTGCCTATTTCTGTTCGGACCGAGGGGAGACGACACAGGCGCTGAACCATGCGGAAAAGTCGGGGGACCCGGCTTTCTTTGCCCGTTTTCTTGATGATCATGCTGACGAAGTGGTGAAGGAAGGAAAGTTCGATTGGTTGCTGGAAAGGCTCAAAAATTTGCCCGTTCAGGTGAAGGAGGCATGGTACGGCCTTTACTTCCAAGAAGGGGAATGTTTCAGATACCGGGCGTTTTATGAAAAGGCGAAACAGTCATACTTGCGCTGTGCCACGCTGGCCGAACGGGAAGGGGACCGTCTTATGATCAGCCGGGCCCATGCCGGCATCGCGCATATTTACCTGGATACGATACAGCCGGGCCGCGCAGAGCCGTATCTCAGAAGAGCCATCTTGGAAGCAGAAAGCGGGAACGGAACCGATCAGAAGGCGATGGTCCGGCTGAAGCGGCAGTATGCCGAAAACCTTGTCAACTTGGGCAGGGCGGAAGAGGGTGAAAGCTGGGCGGCCGAGGCACGGCTTGATGCAGAGATCCTGTCGCAAGGAAACTTGGATGTCCGGATTTTCCTCCGGAGGGGGCGGCTTGATGAAGCGCTGGGCCTTCTTGAGCGGCGGTCGGGGCAGGCTGCTCATCTTCCGGACTCCCACCGGGAAACGGATCTGCTCCTTTCGTTCATTTACTCTCTGAAGGGAGAGGCAGAACGTGCAAAGGATGCCGCCGATAAAGGAATCCGGGGCAACCAGTCGGCTTTTGTCGGAGCAGTGGCCCGGATCCGGAAAGGGCATGCGGAATTTCTGGAAGATCCGTATGATTTCAGAACCCCTGAACGGCTATATCTTGATGCGATCGGCATCATGGAAGAGCTGAACGTGAATCGGGGAACCGCAGAAGCATATTTGGGCCTCGCAATCCTCAGGGCGTCTGAAGGAAGGTTTGACGAGGCGCTCTCCTGTGCGGAAAAAGGCCTTGCGGAAACCGAGTCCGTCGATGACCAGTGGCTGTCCGCAATCATTCTTACGGGAATCTCGGTGATACGCGCACGCATGGATGAATGGGAAAAGTCCCGTGAAGCAGCCGAAAAGGCCCGTTCTCTGTTTATGAGAAGCGGGGATTCGTTCGGGAGGATGGCATCTGCATTCTGGATGGCGCACGCGGCTTTCCGCTCAGGGGACACTACACGCTTTCTCCCGGCTATAGAGGAATTCGGAAGTCTGCTGGCCGGCAACGGTTACGACTTTTTCATCCGGCGCAGGACGCTGATGGCCCCTGTCGGGATGGAAGCAGTCCGGGCCATGATTGCCTATGCACAGGAATCGGGCGCTTCGGCGGCATCGGCACGGCTTGCGGAAATCACCGGGA
The DNA here is from genome assembly GCF_009761675.1 of Bhargavaea sp. CC-171006. Lineage (GTDB taxonomy): Bacteria > Bacillota > Bacilli > Bacillales_A > Planococcaceae > Bhargavaea > Bhargavaea changchunensis. The sequence goes on along the minus strand of NZ_QUZH01000004.1, from coordinate 100,456 downwards.
CGGAAAATGGCGTCAGGTATCCGGCCTACAGCCTGTTTGTCCGGCTTTCAGGGCCGTTCATCCTATACCGGGACGGCCGGGAAGTCCCGGACAGAGAGTGGAAGCGCGATAAATCGAAGGAACTGCTCTCTTATCTTTGCCTGAATCGGGAGCGGTATATTCCTAAGGAAGAACTGCTTCAGGCACTATGGCCGGAGTCAGATGAGAAGTCGGCTGACCGGGACTTCAAGGTCGCGCTAAATGCACTTCTGAAGGTATTGGAACCGGAACGGAATGCTCGGGAGGAGCCCTTCTTCATTATCCGCCGCAAGACGATGTACCGCCTCAATCCCGAAAGCAGTCTGAAGACGGATGTCGAGCTGTTCCGGAAATACGCGGAATCAGGCATCAGGGAGCGGCGTGCGGAAGAAGCCAAACAAAAGCTCCAAAAAGCGCTGGACCGGTATGGCGGAACGTTATTCGCGGAAAAGCCGACTACAGACTGGATTCGTTCGGAGCGGGAAGCCCATGCCCGATTACGAATGGATGTTATGGAACGAATGGCACAAACCTGTACCCGGCTGGAAGAATACGCCGAAGTCATCAATTGTGCAGAAAAACTCTTGGAAGCCGACGAAACAAGAGAAGAGGCCTATCGGCTTCTGATCTACGCCAATTACAGACTGGGAAGGCGATCCAGGGCGATCCGCTGGTTCGAAACATGCCACGACATCCTCGACCGGGAACTTGGCATCGAACCCATGGAACCGACCATCCGCATGTATGAAATGGTCCTCGAAGCAACCGAAACGGAGGAAGAGTTTATAGAAGAAGCGTAAAGTGATGATGGCCAGAGAACAAACAATTTGAACAATGGAAGACTCCCCGAAAATGTGCGCATCTTGATGCGAAGCAGATTCGGGGAGTTTTGCGTTGCTGTGGGAAAAACAAGCTTCCTATCGATCCGGCAGCAAAAGATAAACACGGCCAATGACGGTTTCGTCATTCAGGGACTTGGTTTCGTCATTCGGAGACTCAGTCTCACCATTCAACACCCTGATTTCGTCATTCATCCATTTCAATGGTGCGAATGACGAAATTACTCGGTGGAATGACGAGATTGGAGGGATGAATGACGAGATTGAAGGGATGAATGACGAGATTGGAGGGATGAATGACGAAATCAACTATTGAAGATCTGTGGTGAGCAACGCCCTCTGTTCCATCACTCGCTCACACTTGCAGCCGTGCTTATAGCGGGCGTTAATTAAAGCTTCGCATCGTACTGACGGTGCTACGCAACGCTTCGCTTTTGCTCGCAGACACCCATCTTCGTTTGGGCGGTGCTGCTCAACGCTGGCGCTTTTGAGCGCAGCAGTATCCTGTGCTTAGCCACGCTTCGCTTTTGCTCGCAGACGCCAGTCTGCGTATTGGCAGCAGCTAAAGCTGCTTTGTGCTCCGCAACGCTGGCGCTTTTGAACGCAGCAGCCAATCTTTTTTAACTGCTGCTCCGCAACGCTTCGCTTTTGCTCGCAGACGCCCATCTTCGTTTGGGCGTCTGCAACTCATTTGCAACTCTTGCAATCTATGATGTAGACAGTTCAGAAAACGTTTACAAAACAGCGGAGGAGGAGTGCAAGTTGAAGAGAGTTGCAGGTTTGCTCAGTCTCGCATGTGTGCTGGTGTTTTCAGCAGCTTGTTCGGACAGCGGTGCCGATGAAGTGGAAGGAAGCGGCAGTGATGAAACGATCAAGGTAGGTGTCCTGGCCTCATTGACCGGTGCGCTCGAATCGTACGGAAAGCAGACACAGCGAGGATTTGACCTCGGCCTTGAATATGCAACCGACGGATCGATGGAAGTGAATGGCAAGAAAATCGAAGTGGTTTACGAAGATACGGAAACCAAACCGGAAGTCGCAGTCCAGAAAGCGACCAAGCTACTTGAAGAAGATGAAGTGGACTTCCTGGTCGGATCGTCCAGCTCCGGTGACACGCTCGCGGTTCTGCCGCTCGCGGAAGAATACGAAAAAGTCATGATCGTCGAGCCGGCGGTCGCTGACAGCATCACCGGTTCCGAGTTCAACAAGTACCTGTTCCGCACGGCGAGGAACTCCTCGCAGGATGCAGTGGCGGGAGCGGCTTCTATCGCCGGTGAAGGTGTGAAGATCGCGACATTCGCCCCGGACTACTCGTTCGGATGGGACGGAGTGGAGGCATTCAAGAACGCGGCAGAAGACCTGGGAGCCGAGATTGTCCTTGAGGAGTATGCCGACCCGGCAGCCACTGACTTTACGGCGAACCTCCAGAAGATTATCGAGTCGGATCCTGATTACCTGTTCGTCGTATGGGCAGGAGCAAACTCTCCGTGGAACCAGATTGCGGACATGAAGCTTCAGGAAAAGGGCATCAAGATTTCCACCGGTGCTCCGGACATCCCGGCACTGTCTGTCATGGAACCGCTTGTCGGCATGGAAGGGTTCTCGGTCTATTACCATACCCTGCCTGACAACGAAGTGAACGACTGGCTCGTCAAGGAACACACGGACCGATTTGACGGTGAAGTGCCTGACCTGTTCACGCCGGGCGGCATGTCGGCCGCAATTGCCATCGTGGAAGCACTGAAGCAGACAGAAGGCGATGCGGACGCGGACCAGCTGATCGAAGTCATGGAAGGCATGTCCTTTGAAACACCGAAAGGAACAATGACTTTCCGTGAAGAAGACCACCAGGCTCTGCAGTCGCTCTACGCGATTAAGCTGGAAGAGCAAGATGGCGTGCCATATCCGGTGCCGGTCCTGATCCGTGAACTGTCGCCTGAGGAGACCGAGCCACCGATCATGAACTGATCTGACAAACGCAGGAAAGACGGACGGCATCTGCCGTCCCGCCTTTCCGGATGCACACCGGTCGGGCGTGTATCCGGAAGGGCGGAACAAATGAGGGGAGGATCCCGATATGGAACCGATATTAAAGACGGAAAACCTGACAATCCGATTTGGCGGTCACACCGCCGTGGATCATGTGAACTTCACCCTGCCGCCGAACGAATTCAAATCGGTGATCGGGCCGAATGGCGCGGGAAAGACCACTTTCTTTAACCTGATCAGCGGCGAACTCAAGCCGACAGAAGGCAGTGTTTATTTCAAGGGGCGGCTGCTCGACGGCCTGTCACCTGTTGAGAGGACCCGGCTCGGCCTCGGGCGGTCATTCCAGATCACGAACGTCTTCCCGAACCTGACCGTTCTGGAAAATGTCCGGCTGGCTGTGCAATCAAGGGAAGGGGTACGGTACAACCCGTTCCGGCACTTCAGTTCTTATAAGAAGTTCATGGAGGAGTCGATGGAGATTTTATCGACTGTCCTGCTTGACGGCAAGGCGGACGCCATTGCAAGCCAGATTTCCCACGGCGAAAAGCGGAAGCTGGAGATTGCCATGCTGCTGGCACTGGATACGGAAGTGCTTCTTCTGGATGAGCCGACCGCCGGCATGTCACTGGAAGAGGTGCCGTCCATCCTGAATGTCATCCGCAACATAAAGGAAGGCGGGAACAAGACCGTCCTCCTGATCGAGCACAAGATGGACATGATCCTCGATTTGTCGGATTCCATCATGGTGCTGTTCAACGGAAAACTTCTTGCGGACGGGACACCGGAAGAGATCATGCAGAACGAGACTGTACAAAATGCGTATCTGGGAGGGATGCCTCATGAGCAGACTGCTCACGCTTGAGAACGTCCACACTCATATCGGCCAGTATCACATCTTGCAGGGGGTCTCTCTGACCGCGGAAGAGGGCGAGGTGACGGTACTTCTCGGCCGCAATGGCGCCGGGAAGACGACGACACTCCGCACGATCATGGGGCTGTCTCCGGCCACATCCGGCACGATCCATTATAACGGGCAGGACATCACGAAGCTTCCGACCTTCTCCATTGCCAACGGCGGCATCGGCTATGTGCCCGAGGATCAGGCGGTCTTCACGACACTCACCGTCGAGGAGAACCTGAAAGTCGCAATGCGAAAAGAAGACGAAGCTGCAATGGCACGGCAGGATTATGTGCTGACCCTGTTCCCGGATCTGAAAAAGTTCTGGAAGAAGGAAGGCGGACACCTGTCCGGCGGCCAGAAGCAGATGCTTGCGATGGCGAGGGCATTTGTCAATGACAACAGGCTCATGCTGATCGACGAACCGTCCAAGGGGCTTGCCCCGATCGTGATCGAATCTGTGATGGAGGCGATCCGGGAGATGAAAAAACAGACGACGATCATCCTGGTCGAACAGAACTTCTCGATGGCTGCGGGAGTCGGGGACACCTACACATTGATCGATGACGGGGAGACCGTCCAGAGCGGGCGGATGGAAGAATTGGTGCGCGATGAAGAACTGAAGCGGACCTATCTGGGAATCGCCTGAAAGGAGGCCATGTAAATGGATCTATTATTGAATCTAACAGTCAACGGGCTGGCCACGGGCATGCTCATTTTCCTGCTTGCCGCGGGGCTGACACTGATATTCGGTCTGATGAGCGTCCTGAACTTTGCCCATGGCGGGCTGTTCGCATGGGGAGCCTTCAGCGGGGTCTTCTTCTACGGCGTGACCGGAAGTTTCCTCATCTCCGTCATCGGAGCCGTGCTGACGGGCGTCGTCCTCGGCTTTATTACTGAAAAGCTGATCATCAAGCCGGTGTACGGCAACCACGTGCAGCAGATCCTGATTACTCTCGGCTTCATGCTGGTGTTGTCGGAGATGCTGAAAGTCGTCTTCGGACCAAACCAGATCGCGGCAAAAACACCGGATTACCTTTCTGGAAGCTGGGAGGCGGGCGGTGTCATTTTGATCAAATACCGCCTGTTCATCATTCTCGTCGGACTGCTTGTATTCGCCGTCGTCCAGTTTATCCTGAAGCGGACGAAGATCGGGCTGGTCGTCAGGGCCGGCGTCATCAACAAAGAGATGGTGCAGGCGCTCGGTATCGACATCAACAAAGTCTTTCTCTACGTGTTCATGGCGGGTGCCGGGCTCGCGGCATTGGCAGGCGCGCTCATGGCCCCGTATTCGGGTGTGGTATACGCGGAGATGGGACTTGAGTTCGCCATACTCGCCTTTATTGTCGTCGTGATCGGCGGTATGGGCAGTTTCCCGGGCTCGCTTCTCGCGGCAATCCTCGTTGGGCTGGCAGGAAGCTATATGGCTTATTTCGTCCCATCTCTGTCTCTCGCGGTGAACATGATCCTGATGGCGGTCGTGCTCATCTTCAGGCCACAGGGACTCTTTACGGCAAAGGAGGCATGACCGATGATATCCAAACTTCAAGGAAAAAACTTCTGGCTGATCGTCATTGCCGCGGTGCTTGCCGCCTTCCCGCTATTCTCGGATTCCAGGACGATGACCATTTTGCTGACCCAGATCTTCATTTTCTCAATCCTTGCGATGAGCTATGACATCCTGCTAGGCTACACCGGTATCGTCTCATTCGGCCACGCGATGTTCTTCGGGGTAGGCGCCTATACGACCGCCGTCATCCTCGACCGGATGGAGCCGACGCTCGGCATGTTCCTCCTGTCGATCGCAGCGGGCATGGTAATCGCGGGCATCATAAGCTTTATCGCGGGGCTCCTCACGCTGAGGCTGAAAAGTCACTTTTATGCCATGTTCACCTTGGCGCTTTCCGGCCTGTTCCTGGTCGCTGCCGAGAAATGGCGGACGGTCACGAACGGCAATGACGGATTTACTTTCCGAGCGCCTGAGTTTTTCCAGGATCGCACGATGTTTTACCTGACCGCACTCATTTGCCTGATCCTTGTCTATCTGCTTCTGTCCCGTTTTGTTGCGTCACCGATGGGACGTGTCCTGATTGCGGTAAGGGAGAATGAGCAGCGGACCGCCTCGCTCGGATACAAGACCCTTCACTATAAAGTGACGGCGTCTGTTGTTGCAGGTATCTTTGCAAGCCTGGCCGGGTCGCTCTATTCGGTTTCTCTCCGCTTCGTCAACACGAGCGTCATGACGATGGACATCACGCTGGATGCGTTGCTTATGACAATCATCGGGGGCGTCGGCACCCTGATCGGCCCGATCCTCGGGGCCACGGTGATTGAGTTTGCCCAGCATTACCTGTCCGGGCTTGCACGGGACTACCCGATTTTCGAACGGTGGATCATCTTCTTCGGAATCGTCTATATTCTGGCGGTGATCTTCTTCCCGCAGGGGATTGTCGGATGGTTCCGGCAAATTCGGGCGAAGCGCAGTGGAAAGCGGGCTGCTGCTATTAAGGCAAAGCAGCCGGTCCTGAAGGCGAAAGCGGAAGAGAATGGATAAAGGAGCAGAGCCATGGCAGTCGGAATCTTAAGCACGGGCATGTATATCCCGGAAACTTACTTTGATGCGGAGCAACTGGCGGAGATGACAGGCATTCCGGAAGAAGTGGTCCGGACCAAACTTGGCATCAACCGGATTCCGGTTCCCGGGAAGGACGATCACACGGCGGCCATGGGCATCCGGGCGGCACGGGAGGCGATCCGCAAAGCGGGGATCGACCCGAAGGAAATTGACCTCATCATCTATATCGGAGAAGAGCATAAGGAATATCCGCTCTGGACCGCAGCAATCAAAATGCAGGAAGAACTTGGGGCTCACCATGCCTGGGGGTTTGACGCGGCGATGCGATGCGGGACGACCATCATGGCGATGAAGGTGGCTGCTGCCCTCATGGAGTCGGATCCGGATATCGGGACGGTGCTGCTTGCCGGAGGGTACCGCAACGGTGATTTTATTGACTACCGCAATGAGCGGACACGGTTCATGTTCAATCTTGCGGCCGGAGGCGGAGCAATGATCCTCCGGAAGGATCTGGGGCGCAACACCGTTCTTCAGGGCGAAATCATCACGGACGGCTCATTTTCCGAAGACGTCGTCGTGCCGGTCGGGGGAACGATGCAGCCGCTGACCGAAGAATCGCTCCGTGACGGCCTGTACCGCCTGGACGTACTGGATCCGGAAGGGATGAAGATGCGGCTGGAGCAGCGGTCGATGGAGAACTTCCTGAAGGTGATCCGGGGGTCTCTGGCGAAGAGCGGCTATACGGATGCCGATATCGACTATCTCGGCATCCTCCATATGAAACGGTCCGCCCACGACTATGTCCTCGGACAGTTGGGCCTGGGCGAAGAGCAGTCGGTCTACCTGGACGACTATGGCCATATCGGTCAGTTCGACCAAATCTTGTCCCTTGAGCTCGCGCAGCAGCAGGGAAGACTTAAGGACGGAGATGTCGCTGTTCTGGTCAGTGCAGGGATCGGCTATGCCTGGGGGGCTATGACAGTCAGGTGGGGGCCGGAATGAAGGGGAGGAATAATGGATGGCGTTAAAAAAAGTCAAGCTTGGGAACGGCGAGACGATCACCTACAGGGAGCGGCCGGGGGGCGAAGAAGTCATCGTGCTGGTCCACGGAAACATGACATCGTCGCAGCACTGGGACATCCTGATCGATTCGCTCGATCCGCTGTACACGGTCATTGCTCCGGATCTAAGGGGGTTCGGCGGATCATCCTACAATCAGAGGATCACATCCATCAGGGATTTCTCGGAGGACCTGCATGATTTTACGCAACAGCTTGGCCTCGACACGTTCAGCCTGGTCGGCTGGTCGACGGGGGGAGCGGTGGCGATGCAGTTCACCGCAGATCATCCGGAACCGGTGCAAAAACTGGTCCTCCTGGCATCCGCCTCGACACGGGGATATCCGTTTTACGGGGTGAAGCCGGACGGGAGCACGGATCTTGAAAACCGTCTCCGGACCATCGAAGAAATCGAGGCGGATCCGGGCAAGACGAAGCCGATGCAGGGTCTGTACGATACGGGCAACCGGGAAGGGCTGAAAGCGGTTTGGAATGCGGCGATCTATACAAAACGGCAGCCGGATCCCGAACGCTATGAAGCCTACGTCGACGACATGCTGACACAGCGGAACCTGGCGGACGTGTACCACGCGCTGAACACATTCAATATCAGCGCTGTCCACAACGGCGTGACGCAAGGGACGGATCAGGCGAAGGATATCCGGGTGCCCGTGCTGGTCCTTCGGGGTGACCGCGACCTGGTCGTCACCAAAGAGATGGCCGATGAAATCATGAAAGACCTCGGGAACAACGCATTGTTCGTCCCCCTGGAAGATAACGGGCACTCCCCGCTAATCGACGACCTGGACGGACTGAAACAAGCGATCGAATCATTTTTGGCGGAGAAGGTGAAGCAGCATGAGGCTTGAGGGAAAGACAGCCATCATCACCGGCGGAGCGAACGGAATCGGTCTCGCCGCCGGCAGGCGGTTTGCGGAAGAAGGGGCAAGGGTCATACTGGCTGATTTTGACGAACAGGCGGGCCGTGAAGCGGAAGAGCAGCTGAAGGCTGACGGCCTGGATGTTGGATTCATCCGTGTGAATGTCGCGGACAGGGAAAGCGTCGACCGGATGGTGGAAGAGACGCTGAACGCCACCGGCAGGATCGATGTGCTGGTCAACAATGCGGGCATCACGCGCGACGCGACGCTCATGAAGATGACGGCAGAGCAGTGGCAGCAGGTACTCGATGTCAACCTGACCGGTGTTTTCAACTGCACGCAGGCCGTCGCTGCACACATGACGGAACGGGGAAGCGGCAAGATCATCAATACCTCTTCGGTAAGCGGCGTCTACGGCAACTTCGGGCAGACCAACTATGCCGCTACCAAGGCAGCCGTTGTGGGCATGACGAAGACATGGGCAAAAGAGCTCGGCAGGAAGGGCATCAACGTCAATGCCGTCGCTCCGGGCTTCACTATGACGGCAATGGTCGCAAAAATGCCGGAAAAGGTAATTGAGCAGATGAAGGGCGGCATCTCGCTCAGGCGTCTCGGCCAGCCGGAGGATATCGCCAATGCATACCTGTTCCTCGCGTCTGATGAATCCGCCTATGTGCACGGCCATGTTCTTCAGGTGGATGGCGGGATCATGATGTAACAAAAGGAGGAGAGCGGAATGTACACGGATCACGGATGGATCATGAAGCGGGCGGAAATCACGCCGGACAGCACGGCACTGATCGATGTACATACCGGACAGCGCTGGTCCTACAGGGAACTGGCCGTTCGTACGGCCGGCTTTGTGGAAACGTTCCATTCAGCCGGACTCCGGAAGGGAGAGAGGGTTGCGGTACTGTCCCACAACCGGATCGATCTGTTCGCCATACTGTTTGCCTGTGCAGGCAGGGGGCTGATCTATGTTCCGATGAACTGGCGGCTCAGCGAGGGAGAGCTCCGGTACATCGTGGATGACAGCGGGCCGTCGCTGTTGCTGCATGATGATGAACATGCCGGCCGGGCAGCCGGGCTTGGTGTTCCGGCCATACCTCTTGATTCCGTACCATCGGCATCCGTGTACCCCCTCTCAGAAAAGGTGGCCTGCCGCCCGGATGATCCGTGGATGATGATCTATACGGGAGGGACGACCGGGCGACCGAAGGGTGTCGTGCTGACTTTCCAATCGGTCAATTGGAACGCCCTCAACACGATTGTCAGCTGGAGCCTGTCGGCACGCGACCGCACACTCAATTACATGCCGCTGTTTCATACGGGCGGTCTGAATGCGCTCAGCCTTCCGATTCTGATGGCCGGAGGTACTGTCGTCATCGGACGGAAGTTTGATCCGGAAGAGGCAATTCGTGCACTGAATGAGTACCAGACCACCATTTCCCTCTTTGTTCCGACGATGCACCAGTCGATGCTCGACACCGATCTGTTCTGGGAAACTGACTTTCCGACTGTGGACGTTTTCCTTTCAGGAGGAGCACCGTGCCCGCAGACGGTGTATGACGCGTACCGGCGAAAAGGTGAGCGCTTCAAGGAAGGATACGGCATGACTGAAGCCGGACCCAATAACTTTGTCATCGACCCGGATACAGCGATGAAAAAGCGGGGGGCCGTCGGCAAGAGCATGCAGTTCAACGAAGTCCGTATTGTGGATTCGAAGGGGCGGATATGCCGTCCGGGCGAGGTCGGAGAACTCCATCTTCGGGGCCGGCACCTGTTCTCCCATTACTGGAACAATGAGGAGGCGACACGTGAAGCGCTGAAGGACGGCTGGTTCAGCACGGGAGACCTTGCCACCCTGGATGAAGACGGGGATTGCTTTATCGTAGGCCGAAAAAAGGAGATGATCATCTCCGGAGGGGAAAACATCTACCCGCAGGAAGTCGAGCAATGCCTGATCGGCCATGATGGAGTCAAGGAGATTGCGGTCATCGGCATCCCCGACAGGAAATGGGGAGAGCGCGTCGTGGCCTTTATCACAGCCCATCCGGCAAACGTGCCGAAAACCGAGGAACTGCTGCGGCACTGCGCACAGACCTTGGGCAGCTACAAGATTCCGAAAGATTTCTTTTTCATACAGGAGCTGCCTAAGACCGATATCGGCAAGATCGACAAAAAGAAGCTGGCCAAGATGGCAAAGGAATTGAAAAAAGAAGAGATGCAGCACCCGGGTCAGAGCGGATGACCCGGGTGCTTTTGTGTTCCGCACGTACATATTCTTCAGACTCAGGAGGCTAATCTTCAAACTCGGGCAATGAATCTTCAAACTCAGGACGCTAATCTTCAAACTCAGGAGACTAATCTTCTAACTCAGGCGATGAATCTTTAAACTCAAAGCTCTTTCCGAAAATACTCGTAGCCTCAACCATCATCCATCTTAACCCTCCCTTTACGAACTTCAACAACAGCTTAACATTCTGAAAACATTCGGGCGTTACGATGAAAGCGGAGTTAATCACAGGAGGTGCTTCGGATGAAAGTGGACCTGCATATGCACTCGGTGTTTTCGGATGGTGAACGGACGCCGCGCGGACTGATGGATCTGGCGGCGATGCAGGGGCTTTCCTGCATCGCCATCACGGACCATGACTCGGTGGGCGCCTATGTGGAAGCGAAGGCTCATGAAGAACGCACAGGCGTCCGGGTGATTCCGGGGATCGAACTGAACACTTACGGGCCGAACGGAGAATTGCATATCCTCGGTTATGGATTTGACCCGGAACATCCGCTGATGAAGGCGCACTGTGAGTGGCGCCGTCAGGAGAGGGAGTCATGGAGCCGCAAGATCGTCCGCCGCCTGAACCGGATGGGCTACGACATCTGCTGGGAAGACTGCCGTTCAAAGGCGGAAGGCGGCGTGATCGTGCGGACGCATATTGCCAAGGTCCTTGTGGAGCACCGGTATTTTCATGATGTGGAAGAAGCGTTCGACCGGCTCCTTTCATCCGGAAGCCCGGGCTATGTCGAGCGCGAAACGTTTTCATCCGAAGAGGCGATCGCCCTGATCCATGAGTGCGGCGGCTTCGCCTTCCTGGCTCATCCCGGCATCTACCGGTTCGGTTTCAGCATTGACCGTGTCGTGGATGAAGGGCTCGACGGCATTGAAGTGTATTATTCCGGCCATTCCGAACTGGAGACCGTCCAGTGGTGGGCGGAGTCGGAGCGGCTCGGACTGCTGAAGAGCGTGGGCAGCGATTTCCACGGAGAAGCATCAAGGAATCCGCAGTTGCCGGGTTCGGTCGATTATGACCAGGATGACGTCCACGGCTGGCTCGAGCAGGTCCTGCCGGGAGAGGAGGTGGCCCGATGAGCAGAGAATGGTACGGTTCATCCACGCTTTTCTGGGGCGGAACGATCCGCCAGATCGCGGACAAGTTCAGCGCTGCAGGCCTCGGCGGTGTCGAACTGTGGGCGGAGCAGTTCCGGTTTTCCGGGTTCCGGGTGAATGCGGTGAAGGAAGTGCTCGGGGAAGCAGGCCTGGGGCTGACACTGCATGCGCCAAGCTGGGATTTGAACATGTGCTCGCTGAATGAAGGTATCCGTGAGCAGTCCTTATCGGAGATCGAGCGCTCGGTCGCACTCGCAGCAGACCTCGGCGCGGAAGACGTGACGATCCACCCCGGCCGGATTACGGTAAATGAACGCTGGACAGAATGGCATCTCGAGAAAATCGAGCAATCGCTAGACCGGCTGGAGCAAATCGCCATCCGGGAGGGGGTGCCCCTGTCAATCGAGATGATGGAAGACAGGGACGGGGAACTGGTCACCGGACCTGAAACGATGAACCGGCTTGTCCGGTATCGGTCGGCGTTTATCACGGTGACGGTCGATACCGCACATGTGCCGTTCTCCCGTTCTCCGTTTATCGAGATGAGCGCGCTCTGCCGGGTGGGCAAGCTCCATGTCAGCGATGCGACGGCCAACCGGTTCCATGTCCCGCTGGGCAAGGGCAAGATTGATGTGAAACCGGCTATCCGCGCCGCCGCCGAACGCGGGATCATCAGGGTGATTGAAGGTTTTGATTACCTCGGGGAGTCGGGGATGCTCGAAGAAAACGTGGCATACCTGAAAAAGAACGGGTTGTTCGGAATGGAGGAAATCACTTATGAGATTTCTCGTGACGAATGACGACGGAATCTTTGCGCCCGGCCTGGCCGCTGCCGTGGAAGTGCTCCAGCATTTCGGTAAAGTCGCGGTCGTCGCTCCGGACGGGGAACGGAGCGCGGCGAGCCATTCCATCACGCTCCGGAAACCGCTGAAGGCGGAGCGGATGACGATTTTCGGCGGCAATGTCCCGGCTTATGCGATTGTCGGCGGCACGCCGGCGGACTGCGTCAAGCTGGCGCTTGGCGTCTTGTTTGAAGAAAAACCTGACTGTGTGGTCTCCGGCATCAACGCGGGAGCCAATATCGGCAGGGACATCCATTACTCCGGGACAATCGGCGGAGCGAGAGAAGGAACACTTTCCGGAATTCCGGGTGTGGCGATTTCGCTGGATCGTTCGGATGCGGCGGAGCCCGATTTCGGGGCGGCGAAAGGCCTGTTTTACACGGCGCTGTCCAGCCTCAGAAAAGAGGAGGCGCTCGAGGGGCTTCTGAACATCAACCTGCCCGCTATTCCGGAATCGGCCTGCCCGGGAATCGCGGAGGCGGTGCCGGATTTTTCCCTGGACCGCTACCGCCACATGACGGCCGACCAGCCGGAGGGCGGAGTTCTCTACTGGCTTCGTGACCGGCAGGCATGGCTTGAACCGTCACGGCCAGACAGTGATTTTCATCTGCTTCGCGAAGGATATATCACGGTTTCGAAGATCGGCCTTGCAGCCGGTCATGAGGAAAATCAGATCACAACGATTGGGGGAAAACAGAGATGAAAATTAAAAAGACGATGCTTACGATGGGCGTTGCGGCAAGCCTGATGCTTGCTGCATGCTCGGGAACGGATGCCGAATCGGAGGCAGTCAATTCAGGGGAAGACGGCGGCGCAAGCAGCACGCTCGACTTCTACACGTCCCAGCCGGACACCGATGCGACCGCACTGGTGAATGCGTTTAATGAGAAGCATCCGGAAGTGGAAGTGAACGTCTTCCGGTCCGGTACGGAAGAAGTCATCGGAAAGGTGCTGGCCGAGGAGCAGGCCGGAGAAATCCAGGCCGATGTCCTGCTTGTTGCCGACAGTGTGACTTTCGAGGGCCTGAAGGAGCAGGATCTTCTGGAGCCTTACGAATCGGAAGAAATTGAAGCGATTCCCAAAGACTTCATTGATCAGGACCATACATATACGGGAACGAAAGTGATGGCAACTGTTCTTGCCGTCAATACGGAAAAAGCGGAACAGCTGCCGGATTCATGGAATGTACTCACGGAAACAGCCTCAAAAGATGAGGCAGTCATGCCGAGCCCGCTATACAGTGGGGCGGCTGCCTACAACGCCGGGGTCTTCACCCGCCAGGACAGCTTTGGCTGGGACTTCTATCAATCGTTGAAGGAAAACGGGACATCAGTCGTCCAGGGGAACGGCGCGGCACTGAAGGCCGTGCAGGCAGGTGAAAAGACATACGGGATGGTGGTTGACTACATTGTCGCCAACGCGAAAGCGGAAGGGTCTCCGGTAGACCTCGTTTATCCGGAAGAGGGCGTCCCGGTCATCACGGAGCCGATCGGCATGATCAAGGATACGGACAATGAAGATGCGGCAAAGGCATTCATCGATTTTGTCCTGTCTGAAGAAGGCCAGAAGCTTGCGTCGGAACTTGGATACACGCCGATCCGGACAGGCGTCGAAGCACCTGAAGGGCTGAAATCCATCAATGAGATGAACGTCCTGTCCGCGCCGCTTGACGAGCTTAGCAGCGGCCGTGAAGACGATAAGCGCGAGTTCAAGGAGCTGTTCGGAGAATAATGGGGGCGGTCCGATGACACAGATCACCCTGAATGACGGTGGGCGGCAGGCGGCTGGGGCCGGACGCCGCTCTTCTCTGTTGCGGCATGTTCCGGTATGGCTTTCGGTGCTGCTCGTCACGCTGCTTTTTGTCCTCCCGGTCATCCGCCTGTTTTATATGAGCTTTGTTGAAGAGGGTGGCATATCGCTCGCGCATTACCGCTCGCTTCTCAGTGAAACCGGTACTTGGACGATGTTCCTGAACACGCTGATCGTCACGGCAGGTTCAACAGTGCTTTCCCTTGCGCTCGGCGTAACGACGGCATGGCTCACCGCCTATACGGACATCCGGATGAAGAAGGCGCTGCAGGTGTTCATTCTGCTGCCATTCATCATTCCAAGCTATATCGTCACGATTGCCTGGACACAGCTGGCCTCGGACGTCCCGTTTGCAGACATCAACCTGTACAGCATGGGCGGCATCATTTTCGTCCTCGGAATCACCCACTATCCGCTTGTCCATCTGTTCACGGCGAATGTGCTCCGGCGGATCCCGAAAGAGCAGGAATGGGCGGCAAGGGCGGTAGGGGGCGGACGCCTCACCGTGCTACGCCGCGTGACGCTGCCGCTAGCGCTTCCGGGAATCGTCAGTGGTGCGATGATCGCGTTCCTGTCGAACCTCGACAACTTCGGAATCCCGGCATTTCTCGGCATCCCGGCGAACATCACAGTATTAAGCACCGCGATCTATCAGGAAGTCATCGGCTTCGGTCCCGGGGCATTTTCCCGGGCAGCCGCGCTGTCGGTCATCCTGGCTATTGTTGCGCTCGCCGGAACGCTGTTTCAATGGATGCTTCTCAGGAAGTCGGCAACGGATGGGACATCGGCTCCGGACACGGAGCCCAGGATCCGTCTCGGAAAAAAACGTTCGTTTGTGGAGGCGGCGATCTGGCTGTTCGTGCTCGGCACCGGAATCGTGCCGCTCCTGTCCATGCTGAAGACTTCGGTCATCCGGGCATACGGTCTGCCGTTCATTCCTGACAATCTCACGTTGGAGCATTACCGATATGTCCTGTTCGAATACGGAAAGTCGTTTGCGGCCATCGGCACCAGCCTGAAGCTTGCGGTTGCCGCTTCGCTCATCTGCCTCGTTTTCGGAACGGCAATCGCGTATTTCCGGACACGCAGGCCGGGAGGGGCCATGCGCTATATCGAGCTTTCGGCCGGACTGCCGTATGCGCTTCCTGGAATCGTGCTCGGCCTGGCGATGATCTTCGCCTGGATGGAGCCCGTCCCCGGATGGAATCCAGGCATTTACGGAACCGCCTGGATCCTGCTGATTGCCTATGTCACGCGGTTCATGGTGCTTCAGGTGCGCGGCAGCATGACCGCGATGGCGCAGGTATCGCCTGACATGGAAGAGGCAGCCCGCATCTCGGGCGCCGGAGCCTCTCAGAAGTGGCGGAAAATCCTGCTGCCGCTTTTGTCCGGCGGCATTCTGAGCGGGGCCCTTCTGGTTTTGCTGACGTCGCTGACCGAACTGACCGTCTCGTCGCTGCTCTGGTCAAGCGGGTCCGAGACGATCGGCATCATCATCTTCAACTTTGAGCAGGCAGGCTATACGACCCATTCGACCGCCTATTCGGCCGTCATCTTGTTCCTGATGGTGGCAATAGCGGGCCTG
The DNA here is from genome assembly GCF_009761675.1 of Bhargavaea sp. CC-171006. GTDB lineage: Bacteria > Bacillota > Bacilli > Bacillales_A > Planococcaceae > Bhargavaea > Bhargavaea changchunensis. The sequence goes on along the minus strand of NZ_QUZH01000004.1, from coordinate 84,568 downwards.
GCTTTTCTGGTGCTGCGGATCTGGAAAAGGAGGCTGAATACACCATGAAAACAGAACTGACCGGCATCCGGAAAACATTCGGGGAGACGGATGCGCTGAAAGGCATCGACCTGGAGATCGGCGAAGGGGAATTTGTTGCCATCGTCGGGCCTTCGGGTTGCGGCAAGACAACGCTACTCCGGCTGATTGCCGGATTCGAGACTCCTTCTGCGGGAGAGATTCGGATGGGCGGACGAACGGTCGCCGGCGCGGGTATTGCCGTTCCGCCCGAAAAACGCGATCTCGGAATGGTGTTCCAGTCGTTCGCGCTCTGGCCGCATATGACGGTCAGTGAACAGGTCGCCTTCCCGCTCCGCCATCACCGGTTCATTGATCCCGCGCTGAAACACGATGCGACCGGACGGGTCCGGCAGATGCTTTCGATGGTCGGCCTCGCCCAATACGGCAGCCGGATGCCATCGGAACTGTCTGGCGGCCAGAAGCAGCGGGTCGCCATCACCCGAGCACTGGCGCCGAACCCGTCACTATTGCTTATGGATGAGCCGCTCTCGAGCCTCGATGCCCGGCTCCGGCTCGAACTGCGGAATGAGATTCAGACGATCCACCGCCAGACAGGCACCTCCATCGTCTACGTCACGCACGATCAGGATGAGGCACTGGCGATGGCAGACCGGATCGTCGTCATGAACGGCGGCAGGATCGAACAGGCCGGACCTCCGGAAGAAATCTATTCGCGGCCGGAAACCCCGTTTGTCGCGACATTTATCGGAAAAGCGAACCTGATTCCGGGCGAATGGAGGGACGGCCGCTTCCATCCGTTCGGCAGTCCGGAAATCGCCTGGGCCGTTCCGGATGTCGCACCGGCCTTCCGTGACACCGGCCTATGCCCGCTCCGTCCGGAACAGCTGGCATTCGGCACCGGGGAAGGCATCAGAGGAACGGTGCGGAATGTGCTTTATCAGGGAAGGGAAATCCATTATACAATCGATGTCGGCCAACAAACGGTTGACCTGGTCACGGGCCTTGCCGGCCGGCTGTCCGCAGGCGACCCGGTCGTCCTGCAATACAGAACAATCCCTGTGGGGTCATCCCAGGCAATGAATGAAATGGAATATCGGTAAAAGGCTGTCCCGTGAGAGGGGCGGCCTTTATTATTTTTCCAGTGTAAAATAGTCTGAACGACCCGAAATGGCGTGTGAAATGCAGGAATCCAACATGAACACGGAGAATAGTTTTAATTATCTAACAGCGCAAAGGGAGCGAACGCTATGTTCATGCCAGAAGTGGTCGTCGAATACGGTAAGACACAGCCGGAGAAAATGTATACGTCATTCGGGGGGAGGGAGTGGACATACGGGGAGTTCAGGAAGAAGGCGGAGCGGGTCGCCGCTTATTTCCAGCGGCAGGGTTACCAGCCGGGTGATGTGATCGCCCTTCTGGCGGGGAACTCGGACTCGTTTGTCGCCGCCTATTTTGGCGTGCAGCTCGGCGGATTCATCCTCATGCCGGTCAATACGAAGCTGACGGCGCGGGAAATCGGCTATATCTTCGAACATTCCGAAGCCAAGTCGCTGATAGTCGATGAATCGCTTAGAAAGACGGCGGACGATACGGGTGTCTCTTTCAAAGAAGTGTTGGAGATCGGAGGTTCCGGTGAGTTCGATGCCATCCTGGAAGACTCGTCTCTTGCCCCCGAGCCGGTGGAATTTAATTCGGATGATACGGCGGTCATCATGTATACCTCGGGAACGACGGGCAAGCAGAAAGGTGTCATGCTGACACACCGGAATCTTCTGGAGACGGGGGAGATCTGGGCAGAGGCGATGGACGTCACGGCAAATGACCGGATGCAGATCACGACACCGCTGTTCCACTGCGCTGCAAGCCATGTGTTCATGAACGCGGTATCGGTAAGCGGCGGCTCGCTCATCATCGAGACGGCGTTTTCGCCGGACCGGACGGTCAAGACACTGGAGGAAAGCCGGGCGACGATGTTCTTCGGCGTGCCGGCGATGTTCGCCATCCTCCTGAACCGCCCGGATATCAGGGATCTCAATGTCCCGGATCTGCGCCTGTTCTGCTATGGCGCGGCACCGATGCCATATGAGCTCGTGAAAAAGCTGAAGGAGATATTCCCGGGCGTGAAGGTCCAGAACCTGTACGGCCAGACGGAGAATACGCCTGCCGCGACCACACTGAAAGACCATTACGCCCTCGATAAGATCGGGTCGGTCGGCGAGCCGCTTCCTAGGACAGAAGTGCGTGTCGTCGATGAAGAGGGGCGCACGCTCCCGCCGGGCCAGGTGGGGGAAATTGTCGTCAAGGGCCCTCAAGTCATGAAAGGCTACCTGAAAAATGAGGAAGAGACCGCCCGCACCATCCGTGACGGCTGGATGTATTCGGGTGACCTTGGGCGCACCGATGAAGACGGACTGCTTTACATCGTCGACCGCAAAAAAGACATGATCATCCGCGGCGGTGAAAACATCTATCCGCTGGAAGTCGAGGAAGTACTGTTCCAAATCCCGGAAGTGCTTGAGGCCGCTGTCGTCGGCGTCCCGCATCCGGTTTACGGTGAGGTGCCGAAAGCATTTGTTGTGGTCAAGGAAGGAAAGAGCCTCACTGAGGAGAAAATCATCGAATATTGCGCGGAGCAACTGGCGAAATTCAAACTCCCGGCGGAAGTTGAGTTCCTGGATATCCTCCCACGGAACGCTTCGGGCAAGGTCCTGAAGCACACACTCAGGCCGAAAGCGGAAGAAGCGAAAGCATGATGAATGAAGAAAAGGACCGGCGGATGCCGGTCCTTTTTAATTTGATATGCGACTCAGCAGAGTATGTAAACGTCTCACCAGTTCCGTAGTTCTGGAGCTCTCATTAATCAAATCAGGAAAAAAGCTTCCTTATTAAAATGGACCGTCTGTGTCAAAGAAAAGCGACAAACCCAATGGGTAAATTTCTTTGCTTTATCTTATCGTTTACTATTTATATAATAATAAGTTATTCATTTTATCATTTGGTCTTTATATGGAAAAACCCCAATGCAAAGGGAATCGGAAAAGGGAACTAAGACCGATGCGTCCAAATTTACTTCCCAAATTGATTTTGCTAATATAGTTTAGAAAGTAGTTTACCGTCCGTCTCCGAAGGGAAAGCTGAAGAAGATTGGGACGAAATATTCAGAACCATTTAAAAAGTCTCGTTGCGGGCTTTTTTTAGTTCGGACGGAATGAATAAAAGGAGGGAACAGAAGATGCATTTGCTGCCGCGTGAAGTGGATAAGCTATTGATCGTTGTGGCGGCCGATCTGGCCCGCCGGAGGAAAGATCGCGGACTGAAGCTGAACCATCCTGAAGCAGTTTCGCTGATCACCTACGAGGTGCTGGAAGGGGCGCGTGACGGAAAGAGTGTCGCCGAGCTGATGGAGTTTGGAGCGAATATCCTCTCCCGTGAGGATGTCATGGAGGGCGTGCCGGAGATGATTCCGGACATCCAGGTGGAAGCGACTTTCCCGGACGGGACAAAGCTCGTCACTGTCCACAATCCGATTCGATAATCAAGACAGGAGGAAACTGATCATGCATCCTGGACAATATGTTCTTCAAGAAGGAGACATCATCTGTAACGAGGGAAGGGAGATCACGACCATCACCGTGACAAACACGGGAGACCGGCCCGTACAGGTCGGTTCACATTATCATTTCTATGAAGTGAACCCTGCGATGATGTTCGACCGGAAGAAAGCATACGGGAAACGGCTGAACGTCCCGGCGGGTGCCGCCGTACGCTTTGAGCCGGGTGATGAGAAGGAGATCGAACTGATCGATTTTGCGGGTGAGCGACGCGTCTATGGTTTCCACAATGAAGTAGACGGCCCGCTTGATGGGGAGGCAGAATCATGACGTTCCGAATGACAAGAAAACAGTACGCGGAAATGTTTGGCCCTACAACGGGAGATTCTATCCGCCTGGCTGATACGAACTTGTATATCCAGATTGAGAAGGACTATACATCTTACGGTGATGAGGTGGTATTTGGCGGCGGCAAGGTTATTCGTGATGGAATGGGCCAGCACCCGCTCGCAACAAGGGCTGATGGGGCCGCAGATGTCGTGATTACGAATGCCGTCATCCTGGATTATACGGGCATTGTGAAAGCGGATATCGCCATCAAGGACGGCCGAATCGCGGGTATCGGAAAGGCCGGAAACCCGCTCGTCATGGATAACGTTGACATTATCATTGGTGCATCCACGGAAATCATTGCGGGTGAGGGGCGTATCGTGACGGCCGGGGCGATCGACACTCACGTCCACTTTATGAATCCGAGACAAGTACAGGTTGCCCTCTCTTCCGGTACCACAACACTGATTGGCGGGGGGACAGGTCCTGCCACGGGATCCAAGGCAACCACGGTCACACCGGGTGAATGGAACATTCACCGTATGCTGATGGCGGCAGAAGGGCTTCCGATTAACGTAGGCTTTACCGGAAAAGGCCATGCCGCGGCGAAAGAGCCGCTTGCCGAGCAAGTTCGTGCAGGTGTCATCGGCCTGAAGGTCCACGAAGACTGGGGGGCGACCGGATCCTCGCTGGACATGGCCCTGTCGGTGGCAGACGAATACGACGTCCAGGTGGCGCTGCATGCCGATACTCTGAATGAAAGCGGATTTATGGAAGAGACGATGGCGGCTGTCCGGGACCGGGTTCTCCACATGTATCACACTGAAGGAGCAGGAGGGGGCCACGCCCCGGACCTAATCAAGTCGGCAGGCTATATGAATATTCTTCCTTCATCAACGAACCCGACGCTTCCGTATACGGTCAATACGATTGACGAACACCTGGACATGGTCATGGTCTGTCATCACCTGAACCCGTCCGTGCCGGAGGATATTGCATTTGCGGACTCCCGGATCCGACGGGAAACGATTGCCGCAGAGGATATTCTCCAGGACATGGGTGTCTTCAGTATGGTGAGCTCAGATTCCCAGGCCATGGGCCGTGTCGGAGAGGTGACGATCCGTACGTGGCAGGTTGCAGACAAGATGAAGCTGCAGCGGGGGCTCCTGAAAGGGGATTCCGATTATGCAGACAACAACCGTGCCAAACGCTATATTGCGAAATACACGATTAACCCGGCAATCACCCATGGAATTTCTGATTATGTAGGGTCTGTCGAGGTCGGTAAAATTGCGGATCTTGTCCTATGGGACCCGGCATTCTTCGGGGTAAAACCCGAGATGGTCCTGAAGACAGGGCTTGCCGTAAGCGGCCTGATGGGAGATGCGAACGCTTCGATTCCTACTCCGCAGCCGTATATCATGCGACCGATGTATGCCCAGTACGGAAAAGCATTGCATGAAAGCTCAATTACGTTTATCTCGAAGGCAGCTTATGAAGACGGTGTACATGAGAAATTGGGGCTGCAGAAGCGGGTTCTTCCGGTAGGCGGCATCCGCACCTTAACGAAAAAGGACATGAAGTTAAATTCCGAAACACCGGAAATCGAAGTCGACCCGCAAACCTATGAAGTTCATGTAAACGGTGAGCACCTGACATGTGAACCGGTTGAACGAGTGCCGATGGGGCAACGATATTTCTTATTCTGAGGTGAAAAGACATGATTGTTGAACGGATCTTGGGCAATCTTGATGAAATGGATCCGGCTGAGATTGGAAACCGCCATAAGGAGAAGATCCTTCTCGAAAGCGACACGCTTGTCAAGCGCATCCAGCGGGTCACGACCGATCACGGGACAGAGATTGGAATTCGTCTGAAGGAGCCGCGCGACTTGCGGGCGGGCGATGTCCTTTATATGGACGACCATAATATGATTGTCGTCGATGTCATGACAGACGATCTGCTGGTCATCCGCCCGCGCTCGATCCAAGAGATGGGGACGATTGCGCACCAGCTTGGAAACCGGCATCTTCCCGCGCAATTCGAAGGGGACGAGATGCTCGTTCAATACGATTATCTCGTCGAAGATCTTCTGAAAGAGCTGGGCATCCCCTATGTGCGCGAGGACAGGAAAGTGAAGGAAGCTTTCCGGCATATCGGGCACAGCCATGACTGAGCGGTTGCTTGCCCTTTTCCAGCTTTGTGACTCGAACTTGCCGACGGGGTCGTTCAGTCACTCGTTCGGGCTGGAGACTTATATTCAGGACAACACAGTCACCGACAGTGACTCGTTTGAGGAATGGCTGTCCTGTTACTTGGAAGAACAGCTTGCTTATACAGATGGAATCGCCTGCAGGATGGTGTTTGATGCACTGGAAACCGGTGATCTGGATACGGTCTCTGCAATCGGCGCCAAGCTTCACGTCCAGAACCTTCCGAGGGAGACGCGGCAGGGAACCCGGATGATCGGGGAAGGCATGCTGAAACTGTTCAGCCGGCTGTATGATTTCCCCTTCCTTACCGAATACGCCCGGCTCGTAAAGGAAAAGCGGGCTGTCCCGCATCCGGCCATTGTCTTCGCCATCACCGCCCACGGGCTGGGGTGCAGCCGCGAAGAAGCCGTTTTGTATCATTTCTACGGCACCGTTTCGGGACTGATCCAAAATGCCGTAAGGGCAATACCGCTTGGGCAGACGGCAGGCCAGATGATCCTTAATCGTATCCGGCCGCTGCTCCGTCAGACGGCGGAAAAGGCCCTCACGCTGCCTGACGAGGATTTCGGTCTGGTCGCACCGGGGCTTGAACTGTCGCAGATGCAGCACGAGCGCGTCAACGTCCGGATTTTCATGTCCTGACAGACAGGCGCCGCCCCAGAGCTTCATACGGGCAACTGTGCCTTTAAGAAAGTAATAAACAGAAAGGAACTGGTCAGATGGAACCAATCAAAATTGGAATCGGCGGCCCGGTAGGTGCGGGCAAAACCATGCTTGTCGAGAAGCTGACACGCCACATGAAAGACGAAGTAGATATGGCAGTTGTGACGAATGACATTTATACAAAGGAAGATGCAAAATTCCTTATCGCGCACGGTGTACTTGAGGATGACCGGATCATCGGGGTGGAAACGGGAGGCTGTCCGCACACTGCTATCCGTGAAGACGCCTCCATGAACTTTGCTGCAATCGATGAACTCGTGTCACGCCACCCTGATGTCGAGCTCATTTTCGTTGAAAGCGGCGGTGATAATCTTGCTGCCACGTTCAGTCCGGAGCTTGTGGACTTCTCGATCTACATCATAGACGTGGCCCAGGGGGAAAAAATTCCGCGTAAAGGCGGGCAGGGAATGATCAAATCCGACCTGTTCATCATCAACAAAACGGACCTCGCGCCTCATGTCGGGGCAAGCCTTGAGGTTATGGCGGAGGACACGAAGAAATTCCGCGGAGACAAGCCATTCGTTTTTACAAACCTGAAGACAGAAGAGGGACTTGACGAAGTGATCGACTGGATCAACAAGCAGGTCTTGCTTAAAGGATTGGCTTGACCATGACGAAATGGACGGGGGAGCTTAACCTTTCCCTCGAAGACCGTGCGGGTAAGACAGTTGCCCGGAATGTCTATTTCCAGGGCGCATTCAAAGTGATGCGTCCGATCTATCATGATGATTCCGGCAAGGTCTGCTACTACCTCCTGAATCCGGGCGGGGGTTACCTGGACGGAGACCGTTACCGGATGGACATCACTGCGGAACCGGACGCCCGGGTCACGCTGACGACCCAGGGCGCCACGAAAGTCTATAAGACCCCGAAAGACCATGCTTATCAGGAGACGACGATGACACTTAAGGCAGGCAGCTATCTCGAATATCTGCCCGACCCGCTGATCGCGTACAAAGACGCGGTATACCGCCAGAAAAACGTCGTAAGCATGGAAAGTGGAGCAACATTCCTCTATACGGATATCCTGACGCCCGGCTGGTCCCCGGACGGTGGACAATTTGCCTTCAATTCCGTCAGGCTCATCAACGAGATCTACGTGGACGGGGAACCTGCGGTCTTTGACAATATCCGGTTGTCCCCGGCCGATCAGAAGGTCGGCGGCCTCGGATTTATGGAAGGCTATACACATCTCGGTTCAATGATTGCCATAGGTGAACAGACAACCGATGATCTGATCGATGGACTCCATGACCTGCTTGCCAAATCATCGGGGGAGGATCAAGTGAAATTCGGGATTTCCCGGTTGGCTGTCCCGGGATTCAGCATTCGGATCCTGGCCCGTTCTACAGGCAGGATCGAGAAAATGCTGAATGCATGCCATAAACGGATCAGCGAAGAATGGCTTGGCCTGACACCCGCCTCACTAAGGAAATATTAAGTCCGCAAATCCGGAGCTGCAATGGCTCCGGATTTTTTTAACGGTTGAAAAAGAAGGCTGAATTCGTTATCGTGGGGGGAAACTCCAACATAAGGAGGAGACTGGCATGCAGGCAAACAACCGGGGAAAAACACAAAAGGAACAAATCGTTGATTCATTCGAAGTCGAGCCGCTGTTTGAAGATCGGCCGCACGAACGTCTCGCGTTCACATTCAATGTCGAAGGGGACGAGTACAAGGGACATTTCCACAATGAAGAGATTCTGTGGATGCATCCCCACCCAAAGCAGCTCATTGGTGAGGAAACTGCGACAGAGATTGAAATTGTCATCCATAGGCTGATGAGTAAAGGCGGCCATACCGTTGGTGATATTGAGAAAATTGAGGTAAAGCCTGCCTTTGAGGACCGCCCGCATGAGCGTCGCCAGTTCGCCCTGACGGTTCAGGGGGAGGAGTTCAAGGGACTGGTTCACGAAGGGGAGATCCAGTGGTTTCATCCACAACCCCATCAGAAGCTGGAAGACGAGCATGTTGAAGAACTTGAAAACCGGGTGCATGAAGAAATCGGCACACAGCAAGCAGAAACTGGGGACAAGGTCTGAAGATCACCTCCCGTTACAGCAACAAAAATAAACGGCATGGCCATCGCCTTTTGGCGATCGGTCCATGCCGTTTTCTGTTTCTTTCGCTGTAGTCAGCGGTCGTCCGTTCTGAAGCATTTGAGGCAAGTTGGGCCAATTTGCTAAGTTCAGTCCGCCTGCTTATCCCAGTCCTCAATATTCCAGAGGATGCCGAATCCGTGGTGGCCGAGCGTACGGCCGCTGATGCCGGTGACTTTTTCATTCACCCCGTACAGGGCGTCAAGATAAACAAGGAAGGTATAAGGCGGGTCCTCGGCGAGCACTTCCTGGAAGTGGGCATATGCCGCTTTCCGTTTATCCCAATCCGTGGCGGTCCGGGCTTCCGTCAGCAGACGGTCGACCTCGTCATTCCGGTACTTGCCGAAATTGTATTGACCGCCTCCGATTTCACTGCTGTGGAACAGTCGATACGTATGGTCGTCGGGATCGAACTCGCTTCCCCAGCCGATGACGAGTGCTTCTTCGCCGTCATATTTGACCGCATTCTGGTCGACCGGTTTTGGCTGCACATCGATACCGAGGGGCTTGAGCTGCTGGGAGACCACATTGGCAAGTGCCACACGGACCGTGTCCTGGGCGGGAGCTACGAGCTCGAAGCTCAGGAGCATCCCGTTATTCTCAAGAATGCCGTCGCTGTTTTTCTTCCATCCGGATTCTGCGAGCAGCTCCGCCGCGCGGCCGGGGTCAGGACTGTCTGAACTGCCGGCATCAGGGTTCGCTGCCCATGATTTCTGAAGCGGCCCGTAAGCTGCTTCACCTTTGCCGGCGAGAATCCCCTCGACCATCGCGTCACGGTCAACGGCAAGGCTGATGGCCTGCCGGACTTTCGGATCCCTAAAGATCTCCATATCTAAGTTATACATGACGGCACGGTAATCGGCTGTATCAACCTCATGAATCCGGATCGGATCCGGTTTTTTAACTGCCTTCACCTGGGAAGGGGTGAGAAGGGCCAGGTCGATTTCGCCTGCCTTCAATTGTACAAGGCGGGTGTTGGCGTCCGGAACCGGCTTGAACACGACTTCATCCAGCTTCGGTTTTTTCCCGTAGTACTGTTCATTCCGTTCCAGTACAATCGTGCCGTCGCCCTCCCATTTCTTCAGGCGGAACGGCCCATTTCCGACAGGATTGCGGTTGAATTCAGATTCCGCAAGATTTTCCCCATCGAGGATATGTTCCGGCACAATGCCGACCTTCAGCTTGTCGAGGAGCGGGGGATACGGGCGGTGCAGTTTGATTTCGACTTCATAATCGCCGGTGGCCCTGACTTCTGCAATTTCACGGAATTCCCCGGTAATCGGGGTGTTGGTCTTGGGATCCAGGATTTTTTCGAGCGTGAAGACGACATCATCGGCTGTTACCTTTTCACCATCCTGCCAGATGGCATCTCCCCTCAGCTTGAACGAATAGGTGAGAAGGTCTTCACTGATCGTCCAGCTCTCGGCCAAGTCAGGGGTCACTTCGTTTTGTTCATCAGGCTTTGTCAGGCCCCGGAACAGCAATGCGTCGATTTCCTGACTTTCATCAAGGACGGGATTGACACGGTCGATTTCGGCTTCCATGCCGTAGATGAGCTGCTTTTTCCCGTCTGCTGCATTGTCGGCAGTTTTCGCATTGCACGCGCCGGCCAGGACAGCGATAGTGACGGCTGCAATAATGAGCATTGGTTTCTTTAGTTTCTTCATAGAACTCCTCCTCCATTGTTGCATAGGTCAACTCCCCGTCCCGGTACATGTTCGAGGAGGCTTTTTGTATAGGGATTTTCGGATGCCGCCAGCTCTGCGGGGGATCCGTGATCTTCAATCTGCCCTTGCCTGATCACATAAATTCTGCTGCAGAGCGCGAATGCGGCCCGGATGTCATGGGTGATGAACAGGAAGGCCGTGCCTTCCCGGTCGCGGAGTGAGCGGATCAGGCGGATCATCTTCGCCTGGGTGCTCATGTCGAGACTCGCAAACGGTTCGTCGAGGACGACGAGTTCCGCGGAGACGGCAAGGGTCCTGGCCAGTGCCAGCCGCTGGTTCATGCCGCCGGAAAGTTCGCCCGGGTATTGTTGGGCGGTTTCAGACGGCAGCCCGACCTCTGAAAGAAGATGGCGTGCCGTCCGCTCCCGTTCTGTTCGTCGGGTTCCCCGGTATTCCAGCCCTTCTGCGACAAGGCGTCCGGCGGTCCAGCCCGGGTTGAATGAGGCGGCTGGATCCTGATGGACCCACTGGACTGCGTCCGGCCAGTTCCTGGTGCCGTGCCATGAAATTGCTCCGGCTCGCGCCGGTTCGATGCCGGCGAGCAGCCGGGCGAGCGTGCTTTTGCCGCCACCGCTCTCACCGATCAGCCCGACGATTTCCCCCGAGCCGATGGAGAGGGACACCTCATCCAATGCCCGAACCTCTCTTTTTTTGAAAAGACCGCCTGTCCGGTATGACATGGACAGGCCGGATACATCCAAAAGGTGAGAGGGTGATGCCGCTTTATCAGCTGGCGGCGCTCCACCGACCGTCCGCCAGTCATCTGTAAGCTGCATGGCGGCACGGGAGCGGGGAGCGGTGAACAATTGGCGCGCTGGCCCGTCTTCCACAAGCCTGCCGTTGTCCATGACGAGCATTCGGTCCGCCATCTCACGGGCCACTCCGAGGTCATGTGTAATCAGAAGCAGCGTGCCGCCGGTCTCTTTTTTCCATTCTTTCAGAAGTTCCAGGATGGCGTCCTGAATGTTCAGGTCGAGCGCCGTTGTGGGTTCATCTGCAATGAGCAGCTCAGGCTCCAGGGACGCCGCAAGTGCAATCTGGATCCGCTGGCGCATCCCGCCTGACAGTTCGTGAGGATAAGCTGCCGCTACCCTCACGGGATCAAGGATGCCTGCCCGGCCAATCCAGTACAGCGCACGCCGGTCCGCGTCTTTTCCCTTTAGTCCCAAATGGACGGAAAACAGTTCCGTAAAGTGCTGCCTGATTGTCCGAATCGGATCGAACGTCCCGAATGAATCCTGGAAAACAATGCCGGTACCACGGCCGAGATAGGTCCTGCGCCGCTCTGTCGGCATATGAAAGACTGATTCCCCGTGGAACCGGACATCTCCTGATGCCCGCAGTCCATCCGGCAGAATGCCTAGCACGGCACGTGCGGTCATGCTTTTGCCTGATCCGCTCCCGCCGATCATGACTGCGGTTTCACCTTCGTCAATGCTGAATGTCAGCCCGGTGATGATATCGCCCCGATCACCGGCAACCGTCAGCCGGTCAAGCTCCAGAATGGCCATGAGGGTTTTGCTCCTTTCTTGCCGATGGACACCGGGGACCTGCCTGCAGCCGGTCTCCGAGTACATGGATGAAGTAGATGGTCAATGCAATGCATAGTCCAGGGAACACCGCGAGCCACCATGCCCCGGACATCAGGTATCCTTGCGCTCCGGTCAGCATATTGCCCCATGACGGGATCGTTTGTGGAATGCCAAGGCCGAGGAAACTGAGTGTGGCCTCGGCCAGGATGGCATGCCCCGCACTGCCCGCGGCAAGCACGATGATCGACGGCAAGCAGCGGGGGAGCAGGTGACTGATGAAACGCCGCACGGGACCGGCTCCCAGTTTCTTTGCTGCAAGCATGTAAGTTTCTTTTCGGATGGCCCTAATTTCTGTACGGATGACCCGGGTGATCAACATCCACCCGGTAAGGCCGATCACTAGAATCACGGACAGTAGTCCGGCAGGTGCGATGGCCTGCAGGCCGATCATGAGGAGAATCGAGGGAATACTGAGCAGCATATCGGATGTCCGCATGATCAGCCTGTCGATGAACCCTCCTGCAAGGCCGCTTATCGTGCCGAGAATCATCCCGACTGATATGGATAGCGCCATAGCGAGAAAGCCGACTGCAAGCGAGACCCGGCCTCCATAGAGAAGTCTTGACCATACATCCCGGCCGAGCTCGTCTGTGCCGAGCGGATGTCCGCTGCCGGGTGGCTGGAGAATCCGGTCCATCCGCACTTCAGCTGGATCAACACCTGCAAGCAGCGGCGCTGCAGCTGAAAGGAGTGCAAGCAGGAACAATCCCACGGCGGCAGGAGAAAAAATTACATGTTTGATCTTCATTGTCCGTTCCTCCCCTCGGCACCGGACCCGCGAAGCCTCGGATCCATCCATGCGGCCAGGAGGCTGGCAAGCAGGTTGACGAGAATGACAAAGGCCATGCTCAAAAGGATGATCCCGAGCAGGACCGGATAATCATGGGCAAGTGCAGATTTCAGCGCGAGTCGTCCCAGGCCGGGCCAGGAGAAAATCGTTTCCACTACAACGGAGCCCGCCAGCGATACGGCGAGCGATGCACCGGTATAGACGATCAGCGGGGCAGCGGCATTCGGCAGGATATGGGCGATCACGATCCGGCGGTGAGGGACTCCGCGGGCTCGGAGTGCCAGAAGATGGCCGCCCATGGAGGAAGCGGCGAAATGATTCCGGAAGAGCCGGATATAGTAGCCGGCATGGGACAGTGCGATGACAAGGGCAGGCAGGATAAGGTGACTGATGGAGAAAGGTCCGGCACCCATGCCTGACGACGGCAGGACACCCAGACGGATTGAGAAGAACAGCATCATCATGAGTCCCAGCCAGAAAGGGGGGATTGCCATGAGCAGGACGCTCGCGGCAAGGACAATCCGGTCATACAGACCATCCCGCCGGAGTGCTGATGTCAGGCCAAAGAACAGGGCCAACCCGATCATGAGAACCTGGGAGGCCATGAGCAGCACGGCGGTGGGGAGGAGCGTGCGGACAATGACTTCATCAGCAGGCTCTCCCGTCAGATAGGAAGCTCCCCAGTTGCCCTGAAGCACCTGGGAAGCCCAATGGATATATTGAACGGGCACCGGCTCGTCAAGGCCGAGGTTCTCGGAAATCCTCAGCCGGTCGGCCTCGGTCAGCTTCTGCAGCTGATCCCCGTACATGGCTGCCGCCGGATCACCCGGGATCAGCTGGATAAACGCAAAACAGAGCAGGCTGCCGAGAACTAGCACGAAGGCCGATTCAGCCACCCGTTTTAATAAAAACAAAGCCATTTCTGACCTTCTTTCCACAATAAAAGTACCTCATTTATTTTAGCATATGGGGTACCCGGTGGCATCCGGGACGCAAAGAAAAGGACCGACAGTCGCCGGTCCTTGTTAATCAGTATGAAATTGCCCAATGGATTAGGTCTCAGCTTAGTATGTCAGCGTCTATTCACCATTTCTCCACGTCCTGCCGCTCTCCCTTGAAGTTGTTTTTCTTGGAGTGGCGTTCGTGGAGAACTTGCTCGACTTCATTGAAGTCGATGCCCTGTTCACGCAGCAGGACGAACAGATGATAAAGCAGGTCAGCGGTCTCGTTTTTCAACTCTTCGCGGTCGCGCTTCATCGCTGCGATGACCACTTCGAAGCTTTCTTCGCCGAACTTTTTCGCGATTTTGTCGAGTCCCTTGCCGAGAAGATAGTTGGTATACGATCCTTCGTCGGCATCCGACTGACGGACACGGATCATGGCTTCGAGCGATAGGAGCGGGGAAGCAGGTTCATCACCGAAGCAGCTTTTCGTTCCGGTGTGGCATGTAGGGCCCACCGGTTCCACTTGGATCAGGAGGGTGTCTTCGTCGCAGTCGAGCGTCATCGATTTGACGCGCTGGATATGTCCGCTGGATTCGCCTTTTTTCCAGAGGCGTTCCTTGCTGCGGGAGTAAAACCAGACGACGCCGTCTTCCAGCGTCTTATCGTAGGCTTCCTCGTTCATGTAGCCGAGCATGAGGACGGTGTGGTCCGTCCAGTGCTGAAGCACTGCCGGGATGAGCCCCTTGGAAAAGTCAGGCTTCATTCGGCACACCTCCGGCCGTCAGGCGGACCGGAATGCCGGCATCCGATAGGAGGGACTTGACCTCGCCGACGGTTGTTTCTTCATTGTGGAAGATGGATGCGGCAAGTCCTGCAGACACATCCGTTTCGCGGAACAGCTCGACAAAGTCATCGGCATTGCCGGCGCCGCCGGATGCAATGACCGGGACGGTGACGGCTTTTTCCACCGCTTTCAAGAGGGGGAGGTCGAAACCGTCCTTCGTGCCATCGGCTTCCATACTAGTCAGGAGGATCTCGCCGGCCCCGAGCTTTTCTCCTTCGGTGACCCAGTCAAGGACGCGGATATCAGTCTTTTTCTTGCCTCCGTGGGTAAAGCAGAACCAGTCCTGCGCTTCCTCGTCCCAGCCGGCATCAACCGACAGACAGACGCACTGGCTGCCGAAGCGTTCTGCCGCTTCGCGGATCAGTTCAGGACGGGCAAGCGCCGCGGAGTTGATGCTTACCTTGTCGGCACCGGCCTTGAGGAGGCGCCCGATATCGTCAGCCGTGCGGATTCCGCCGCCGATGGCGAGCGGGATGAACAGCACTTCCGCCGTGCGCTTGATGACGTCGAGCATAAGGTCGTGGCCTTCATCGGTCGCAGAGACATCAAGGAAGACCAGTTCGTCGGCGCCGGCTGCGTTGTACCGTGCGGCAAGCTCCACCGGATCGCCGATGTCGCGGAGTCCCTTGAAGTTGATGCCCTTGACGACCCGGCCGTTTTTTACGTCCAGGCAGGGGATGATGCGTTTTTTGATCATGTGTGACACTCCTTTCGGCTGCATATTGGTACCTATTTCATTGTTGAAGAGTCCGGTTTCGTCATTCGGAGCTAAAGTTTCGTCATTCACACATCCAATTTCGTCATTCGGGCCCGCAGTTTCTTCATTCACGCGCCCAATTTCGTCATTCAGCCTGCCGAACCCTCACCGGATACTCTCCCAAAACTCATCCGTGTTCGCCGCTTTCCCGACGATCGCTGCGGCAACGCCTTCCGCTTCAAGCGCGGCAAGGTCGCTGCCGTTCCGGACGCCGCCGGATGCGGTGACCGGCCATTTCGAGGCTTTCGCCAGTTTGCCGGTCATCTCCACATTTGGGCCTTCCATGCGCCCGTCACGGGCGATGTCGGTGTAGATGACGCCGCCGATTTCCGCACCGTCGAGGCGCTCGAGCATTTCAAAGACCGTGGTCTCTGCGGTCTCAAGCCAGCCGTTCAGGGCGACTTTGTCGCCGCGGGCATCCAATCCGAGCAACAGTTTGCCCGGGTATTTTCGGCTCATTCTAATCAGCCATTCAGGCTCTGTCAGCCCTTTTGTGCCGATGACTAGGTAACCGGCGCCCATGTCGAGATACTCGCGGATCGTTTCCACGGAGCGGATGCCTCCGCCGATCTCGACAGGGAGTTCCGTCGCCTTGATGATGTCCCGGAACAGGTCCATCTCGGCCGGTTTTTTCTCCTTCGCACCGATCAGGTCGACGGTATGGATGCGCCCGACGCGAGGCTGTTCGGAATAAAAGGCCACCGCTTCAAGCGGAGTGCGGCCCATTGCCGCTTTTGTATCATAGTCGCCTTCTGTCAGGCGGACGTTCTGTGAATCGATAATGTCTATCGCCGGCCAGATCTCGATCATTCGGATGCCTCCTCATTTTCCAAAAACCCTTCCGTGACGGCCTGCTGCAACAGTACCAGTCCCGCATCCCCGCTTTTTTCTGGGTGGAACTGGATGCCGATCAGCTGTCTATGTTGGACGATCGCCGTGACGGTTTCGCCGCCGTAGTCGGCGGTTGCGACCGTGTGCGGCCCGGGTGCCGCTTTATAGGTATGGATAAAGTACATATCCTTGCCGGTCAGCTCAGGACGTTCGCTTACAAGTGCGTTCCAGCCGAGGTGGGGGACGGGGAGGCGGGTTTCGATCCGGGTGATATCACCGGGGATGAAACCAAGTCCTTCCACATTGCCTTCCTCGCTGTGCTCAAACAAAAGCTGCATGCCGAGACAGATGCCGACGAGCGGCTTGTCCTCTTTCAGCTCGGTCAGGATTGGGATGAGCCCGTCCGATTCCAGTCGCCTCATCGCATCGGCAAAGTGGCCGACGCCCGGCAGGATCAGGACATCCGCTCTCCGGAGCACATCCGGATCTTTCGTCAGTTCCACCCGGTGGCCGAGAAACTCCAATGCCCTCCGAACGTTCGCGACATTGCCGAGGCCGTAGTCGACGATGGCGATGCGGCGGCCGTCAGTCAGGCCCGGAGTTGCTGTTTCTTGTCCATTCATGCGAGGAGCCCCTTTGTCGATGCGAGCCGCCCGTCGCCCGGCTGCATCGCTTCGCGCAGCGCACGGGCAAACGATTTAAAGAACGACTCGATCTCGTGATGGGCGTTGCCGCCGCGGATCAGGTCCATATGGACGGTGAGACCGGCATTCATGACGAGGGCGCGGAAAAACTCTTCGGTCAGTTCAGTATCAAATGTGCCGACTTTCTCCCGGGAGATTTCCGCATTAAAGCTCAGGTACGGGCGTCCGCTGATATCGATGACGGTGCGGGTGAGCGTTTCATCCATCGGTACATAGGATGTGCCGTAGCGGCGGATATCGGATTTGTCGCCCATCACTTCCCGGAGCAACTGGCCGAGCACGATGCCCGTGTCTTCCGTCGTGTGGTGATCATCGACCTGGGTGTCTCCGTTCACTTCCACATCAAGCTCCAGTCCGGAATGGAAAGCGAACAGCGTCAGCATGTGGTCGAGGAACCCGACGCCGGTTGCAATGCTGGATTCGCCGGTTCCTTTATTGAGTTCCATGCGGATTTCGGTTTCTTTGGTCTTGCGTTCATAGCTTGCCATCAGTCGTCACTTCCTCCGTTCAGGCGGGCTTCCATCGAAGCCGCGTGTGCATACAGTTCTTCAGCTTTGGCAATCGGGATTCCTGCCTCGGCATAGCGGCGGTAGTCCGCCTGATCAACGCGGATGACCGCATTCGCCGTCAGGAAATCGTTTACGGACAGTCCTGACTGGAAGCGGGCGTTGCCGCCGGTCGGGAGCACGTGGCTCGGTCCGGCGGAATAATCGCCGACCGCTTCCGGGGAATACCCGCCGACAAAGAGGGCGCCGGCATTGGTCACGTCTTCCGCATAGCTTTCGGCATCTTCCGTCTGCACGGCTGCGTGCTCCGGTGCGATGAAGTTGAGCAGATCCACCGCTTCGGTGCGGTTTTCTGCAAGGATTGCCCAGTGATTGTCGGCCAAACTCTTTTTGATGATCTCACTTCGCGGGGCTTCTTCGGCGAACCGGACAGCAAGCTGTCCGACTTCTTCCAGCTTGTCCCCGTCCAGTGAAATCAGGTATGTCCGTGCCTGTTCATCATGTTCGGCCTGTGCGAGCAGATCGAGCGCAGCCCATTCTGCATTGGACGATTTGTCCACGACGATAGCGAGCTCGCTCGGCCCTGCGACGGAATCGATGCCGACGTCACCGTATACGAGCTTTTTGGCCATCGCGACATACGCATTGCCGGGTCCGCAGATCTTGTCGACCCGCCCGATTGTTTCAGTTCCGTAGGCGAGGGCGGAGATTCCCTGGACACCGCCGACCGTGTAGACATGGTCGATTCCGCACAAATGGCACGCGGCCAATGTCGCCGGGTTGCCCGGAGGCGGGGTGACGACGGTGATGCTCCGGACCCCCGCGACTTTCGCGGGGACTGCCGTCATGAGAACAGTCGATGGATAATTCGCCTTGCCGCCGGGCACATAAATGCCGACGCGGCCGATCGGGTGGAATACGGGATAAAAGCCTTCAGGCTCTGCCGGCTGCCATTTGATCTTGGTCTGGTATGTTTCGATGTTTTTCTTGGCGGTGATGAGGGCTTGCCGGAGCTCGTCCGGAATAGACTCAAATGCCGCTTTCAGTTCATCGGCCGTTATTTCACGGACTTCCGACTCTTCACCATCAAACTGTTTGGTGTAGCGGGCAAGCGCCTCATCGCCGTTTTCACGGACGTCCCGGATGATGTCCAGAACACGGCCTGAGATGTCATAATCGCCCGGGCCGGCTTGGCGATAGGATTGTTTGAATTGCTGCGCGGTCTGCATTCAGTTCACCTTCAATTCATTCATAAATGAGCGGATTTCCGCCGACTTTGTGAAGAAAGCGTGCTTGTTTGCAATCAGCCTTGCGCTGATTGCATCGAGCCGGACGCGTTCCTGGAGGCCGTTCATCCGGAGCGTTTCTCCCGATTGGACGATGTCGACGATCGCATCCGCCATGCCGATCACCGCCGCGAGCTCGACGGAGCCATTCAGCTTGATGATCTTTACAGGCTTTTCGGAACGCTCGAAGACGGAGCGGGAGTAGTTCACATATTTAGTGGCGATTGTCTTGTATTCGGGGAGTTCCTCCCCGGAGGCGATCGCGAAGTAGCAGTAGCCGAACGGCAGCTCCAGCAGCTCGTTCACGTCTGCATCATACTCGGCAAGGATGTCGCTTCCTGTGATGCCGAGATCGGCGATGCCTTCCTCGACGTAGGTCGGTACATCATCCCCCTTTACAAGAAGGAAGCGGATGCCGTTTGTTTCGACGAGCAGTTCGCGCTGTGCCGCCTTTAGCGCGCCGTGCCAGCGCGGGTGGCCGTTTTCATCCAGGTAGGCAAGGAAGTCCTTTAGCTGGCGGCCTTTTGAAAGTGCGATGGTAATCATGGAATCATCCTTTTGTCTGATTGGCTGCTTCCTGCAGGATTCTGCGGATCGAGCCTTGAAATTAATAGAAAATCCCCATGCCAAATGCTTTGGAACGGGCGGTGTACTGACCGCCCGATGCGATTGGTGTTGTCCGCCCGGATCCATAGAGGCGGATGAACACTCCGTCGTAATAGGATTGTGACGGGAGCGCGGTGATGTCTGGATAGACCGCCTCGATGCCGGCTTCGCGAAGGGTTTCCTCCCATCCGGTCAGCTCACCGAGTATCTCGCGGATTTCCGGGAAGACGGAGCGGAGCTTGTGGACCTGGGCTTCCGGCTGATCGCCGATGAGGTCGAGCAGCGGATGGTCTCCGAGCAGTTGCCGGAGTGCCGACGTGCTCCGCTGGGACAGCGCACGGCGGATGGCAGGATCCGCCACTTTTTCTTCACCGAGGATCATGGGGAGCAGGGCATAATGGCTGATGACCGCTGTCCTTGGCCGGTCGTTCATCTGCTCGTCCATGAACCCGATCATCAAGGAAAGTCCCTCTTGCTGGCGGGTTGTGCTTTCCGAGAACACTTCCATGCCTAGCTGCCGTGTTTCCGCGCCGGAGTGGAACACCGGGCCGGAGTAGACCGCGCGCTCCGCGTTGATCTTGTACTTATGGAGATAGCGGACAATGGCATTGGTCCAGTCATGCCGGAGCGCATGGACCGTTCCGTTCTGTACCCATGACTCACGCTGAGGCATAAGCCGGAGATCGTCCTCCGTCATGGCCGGCCAGTCGAATGTTTCCACGACAGGGAGATCAATGATGTCAAAGCCGTTTCCGTGGAAAAACGACAGAAATTCGACTTCCAGCTGTTTTTGTCGGATCAATGCGGGATTATAGATGAATGAAGTCATTCGTCGACACCTCTTCACTTCATTACTTTATCATGATAAAGTAGTAGATAGGTGAAATAATAGCATAGAGAATTCAGAATTGCAATAGGGGGATGAATATGACAAGCATTGACGGACATGTCCATTCGCCATACTGCCCGCATGGCACGGGCGCGGCGATGGAGGAGTATGTAAAGGAGGCGGAGAGGAAAGGAATCGGGATCCTTGTCTTCACCGAGCACGCGCCGCTTCCGGAAGGATTCACCGACCCGGTGCCGGAAAAAGACAGTGCGATGAAGCCGGAAAACGTCCGTGCCTATCTGGAAGAAGGCGCGAGGCTGCGCCGGGAGTATGCCGGACGGGTGGATGTCCGCTGCGGTTTCGAGGTGGATTATATAGAAGGATACGAGGAAGAGACCCGGCGCTTCCTTGAAAACCACAGCGAAGCAGCCGCGCATTCGATCCTAAGTGTGCATTTCATCAAACTTCCGGATGGCTGGTTCTGCCTCGACTACAGTGCGGATGCCTTTGAGGAGAAGGCGGAGGAAGTTGGGGTGGAACATCTATACGAAGCCTATGGCTTGGCGATGGAGAGGGCGGCCGGAAAACCGTTCGGCGAAGTGAACCCGCCGGTACTCGGACATCTTAATCTCATCCACAAATTCCGGAGGCGCATCCGCCCGAAAACAGACCCTGTTAATTGGACGGGTATCCTGGAAAAAGCGGCCGCAAGTGGCTATGTGCTCGACTTTAACCACGCAGGGCTCCGGAAGCCGGACTACCGGGAGACGTATCCTGAACCGTGGATAGCGGAAGAAGCGGAGCGGCTCGGGCTGAAGCTGCAGACGGGATCGGACGCCCATTCACCGGAAGATGTCGGAAGCGGATTCGCAAAAGAATGACATGACAAAACGGCAAGGCCCGCGGGCCTTGCCGTTTGCCTATCAATGATTTCCGTTCAGGATTTCTTCCAGCGCAGTGAACAGCTTATCCATCTCTTCGTCGGTCCCGACAGTAATCCTCAGATAGTCTTTGATGCGCGGTTTGCCGAAGTGGCGGACGAGGATGTTGCGGGATTTGAGTCCGGCATATAACTCTCCGGCATCCGCCTCCGGATGCATGCAGAAGAGGAAATTAGCCGATGACGGGAGGACCGTGAATCCAAGTTCGGCAAGGCGCATTGCGGAGGTGCCGCGGGTTGCGAGAATCTTTGCGGTCGTTTCCTCAAAGTAGGCCGTATCCCTGAACGCGGCCTCCGCGCCTGCCTGTGCCAGCCGGTCGATCGTGTAGGAATTAAACGAGTCCTTGATCCGGATGAGCCCTTCGATCAGTTCCGGCTGGCCGAGCGCGTAGCCTACGCGAAGGCCGGCAAGCGATCTTGATTTGGAGGTCGTCCGGACGACGAGGAGGTTATCGAATTCGCTGATCAGTGTAGATGCTGAAGGACCGGCAAAGTCGATATACGCTTCATCGATGATGACGACGCAATCCGGATTGCCTTGGAGAATGCGGCGGATGACGTCAAGAGGCTCGTAGATTCCGGTCGGGGCGTTCGGGTTCGGCAGAATGACGCCCCCCTTGGCTCCCGTGAAGGCTTCGGTATCCAGTGAGAAATCTTCGCCAAGCTGTATTTCCTCAAATGGAACCCCGAACAGATTTGAATAGACCGGATAGAAGCTATAAGTTACGTCGGGGAAGCGGATCGCTTTTCCGGGATTGAAAAAGGCCATGAAGGAAAACGCGAGGACTTCATCGGAACCGTTCGCCGTAAAGACATGATCCGCTTTGAGGCCTTCCGTTTCTGCAATGGCCTGCCTCAAGGAATCAGCGGTCGGCGACGGATACAGGCGGAGACCCTCTGCCGCATCCCGAATCGCCTCCGTGACACCCGGTGCAGGCGGGTAGGGGTTTTCATTTGTATTCAGCTTGATGATTTCCTCCCGGTTCAGCTGCTCGCCGGGAACGTAAGGTTCCGTCCGCCGGGCCATTTCACTCCAGAATCTGCTCATTCCGATCGCTCCCTGTTGCTTTAGTGATTTACTACAATAAAGTTATCTGAAGCTGAAGGTGTTGTCAACGGCATGACGGGGTAAAGAAAAGTTTAGTGAAAGGGGGATACCTGAAAATGAAGAAGAACCTGTTCCTCATCGGTGCCGCAGCTTTACTGCTTTCCGCCTGCACCGGGCAGGAGAACCCGGAAGATGCGGACGTTCAGGATGCGGCTGAGGAGAAGACGGCTGATGGCGAAGTCAGGAGCCTTGCAACCGAGGGTACGGAGAATCAGGACGGGATACCGGGAGAACACAAGATTTACGCCCAGGAAATTGACCAAGCCCAGCCGGTCAGTAATCCGTCGGGTTATGAAGAGCTGAAACATGCGGCAGAGCACTTCACTCCGGAAGACTATGAAATCCGAGTCGCCAACGACAATCCCGGGAACCGGGTGCTGCTCTTCATGGACGGGGATCAGCCCGCCTACAAAACCGTACTGATCAAGAATCAGGGACTTTTAAAAATCATATCCGGCGACAAAGGGCTGATTGAAGAAACGAAGATCTGATTTTCTTCATTCCACTCTAAATCGTGGATTTATCGTAATGCGGAGGGCAATGGCGCCTCCGCTTTTTTTATTTGAGCTGCAGTCCAACTGGCCAAAGAATAAATCTTTTGTCCCTCTTGCTATTTTTGGGAACAAAGGTTAAATTATTGCCATACTATAATTCTGAGTAAATCAATAAGAAAAGAGGGTTAAGGGATGGCATCCGAATTCACTAAGCTGTTTGATGACTGGTCCAAAACCTATGACGATACAGTGGCGGGCACCGATCCGGAGTATAGGGAGGTGTTTGCCCGATATGATGAAATCCTTCAATCCGTCGCAGACAAAGCGGGTGGACTGATCCTGGAATTTGGGGTGGGAACCGGCAATCTCACGGAGCGGATTCTCCGTCAGGGCAAGAAGCTGATCGGCTATGAGCCATCGGGAGAAATGCGGAAAATCGCGGTGCAGAAACTGCCCGGTCTGATTCTTTTCGACGGTGACTTTATCGATTTTCCGGTTTCCGAACAGTCGCCGGATTCGATTGTAAGCACTTATGCATTTCATCACCTCACCGACGAAGACAAAAGAAAAGCGATCACCCTTTATCACGAGCTGCTCAGCCCGCAGGGGAAGATCGTGTTCGCGGATACGCTGTTTGCCCATGCAGAAGCGAAAGAGAAGGCAATCCAGGATGCTCGGGAGAAAAACTTTGCCCGTCTGGCCGAGGACCTGAAGACTGAATATTACACAACCATTCCGGTACTGACCGGATTCTTCGAGGAAATCGGCTTCGATGCTGCATTTACCCGTCAAAATGACTTTGTCTGGCTGATTGAGGCAGTAAAGAAAAGCTGACTCGGGTCAATCGAATCCAAAGACCAGCGCAGTAAGGAGGATTCCAATGAATGTCGCAAAAAATGTCCATGAACTCATCGGGAACACCCCGCTGGTGGAAATCAACTCGTTCCCGCTGCCGGAGGGGGTGAGACTGTTCGCCAAGCTTGAATTCATGAATCCGGGCGGCAGCGTCAAAGACCGGCTCGGACAGTTTCTGCTCAGGCAGGCTTTCAGTGAAGGGAAGCTGGAAAAGGGTGGCACGATCATTGAACCGACTGCCGGAAACACCGGAATCGGTCTTGCGATAGCGGCGATCCGCTACGGTGTCCGCGCCATCTTTGTGGTGCCCGAGAAATTCAGCCTGGAAAAGCAGACGCTCATGCGGGCGCTCGGGGCTGAAGTGATCAATACGCCAACGGAACTCGGAATGGAAGGCGCCATTGCCAAGACCGAGGAACTGCTACAGGAAATCCCCGGATCCTATTGTCCCGGGCAGTTCCAGAACGCCTCCAACCCTGCGACGTACTATGAAAGCCTGGGGCCGGAACTGCTGGACGACTTGGACGGCAAAGTCGATGTCTTTGTTGCGGGAGCGGGATCCGGGGGGACGTTCACCGGTACGTCACGATATTTGAAAGACCGGCTGAAAGATGTTAAATGCGTCATCGTTGAACCGGAAGGATCCATCCTGAATGGCGGCCCATCACATTCCCACAAAACGGAGGGGATCGGCATGGATTTCCTTCCGCCGTTCATCGACCGGGGGCTCTTTGACGCCATCCATACCATTTCGGATGAAGAGGCTTTTGCCCGTCTTAGGGAAGCCGCAAGGAATGAAGGGCTCCTCGTCGGCAGTTCCTCCGGAGCGGCCCTCGCCGCCAGCCTGAAAGAGGCGGCCATAGCCCGTCCCGGAACGCATATCGTCACGATTTTTCCGGACAGCAGCGAACGCTATATCAGTAGCGGAATTTATGAAGAGGTGATTAGATATGAGGAAGAAAACGCAGTTAATTCATGGCGGGGTTAGCCGTGACCCTTATACCGGAGCGGTCTCGATCCCGATTTACCAGGCCAGCACATACAAACAGGATGGGGTCGGCAACTTCAAGTACGAATACGCACGCACGGGAAACCCGACAAGGGAGGCACTGGAAAGTCTGATTGCAGATCTTGAAGGAGGCGCACGCGGATTCGCTTTCGCATCGGGGATGGCAGCCATCACGGCGACCGTCCAGCTGTTTAAGTCAGGGGATCATTTACTTGTGACGGATGATGTATACGGCGGGACTTTCCGTGTGATGGATAAGATCTTCAGCCGCTTCGGAATCAAGGTATCGTTCGTTGATACAAGTGATCCGGAAACGGTCAAACAAGCGATCCGTCCGGAAACCAAGGCGATCTTCGTGGAAACGCCTACCAACCCGCTCCTGAAAGTGACAGACATTGAGGCCATATCTGAAATCGCAAAAGAAAACGGCCTGAAGCTGATTGTAGACAACACATTCAGCACGCCGTATTGGCAAAATCCGATCGCGCATGGCGCGGACATCGTCCTACACAGCGCAACCAAATATCTGGGAGGGCACAGTGACGTTGTCGCAGGGCTTGTCGTCGCGAAAGACGAACAGCTTGGCGAAGAACTGCACTTTGTCCAGAACTCCACAGGCGGCGTGCTGGCCCCTCACGACAGCTGGCTGCTGATCCGGGGCATCAAGACGCTCGGCATCAGGATGGAAGAGATCGAACAAAATACCGAGCAGGTCGTCCGCTTCCTGACGGAACATGAGGCAGTCGGGAAGGTCTACTATCCTGGGTTGGAGGACCATCCGGGCCATGACGTCCACCAAAAGCAGGCTGGCGGTTTCGGAGGAATGGTCTCCTTCACGGTAGAAAACCAGGAAAAGGCGCTGTCGCTGCTCGAAAAAGTCCGGTACTTCACCCTTGCGGAAAGCCTGGGCGCTGTTGAGAGCCTGATTTCCATCCCTGCCCTGATGACGCATGCTTCCATACCTGTGGAACGCCGTCATGAGTTGGGCATCGAGGACGGGCTTGTCCGGATCTCGGTCGGCTTGGAAGATCCGCTTGACCTGATTGAGGATCTGGAACGGGCAATGGCCGCTAAAGAAATACATGCGTGAGTCAACGAAACAGCGGAGACCCTCCACGGAGCGGTCTCCGTTTTTTGTATGAGGCCCCCAAACCTTAGCAGGAATGAAGTGGTATACTGAAACTATTCCATTCATCAGACAAAGGGGTAAGACAACATGATTGCAACCGACTTAGACCGCATCCGCGCGGATTTTGAAACAAGCGAGTTTTTCCGGTATCTCGGACTACAAATCACCAGGCTGGATGAGGAGGATGTCGAACTGTACCTCCCTTATAAAAAGGAACTGGACAATGTCCAGAGCACGGTGCACGGAGGCGTTTATATGAGCATCCTCGATACGATGATGGGTCTGAAAATCCGCCAGCTGGGTTTTGAGGCACCCGTCACAATCCAGATGCAGACACAGTTCCTCAAACCGCTGATCGGGGAAGCCATGACTGCCCATGCGGCATTGATCAATCAAAACCGGAGTACCGTCCTGATGGAAGGGAAACTGCATAACCAGGCAGGGGAACTGATCGGCTATGCCACTGCTACATTCAAAGTATCAACGACAAGGAAGTGATAGGTATGAAAACCATTTTACTCACGGGCTTTGAACCGTTCCTTGACTATCCCGTGAATCCGACGATGCGGATTGCGGAAGAGCTTGACAGAGCTGTCATCGGAGACTATCAGATTTGCACCCGGATCTTGCCTGTCGACTTCAGCAAGGCATCCGCCAGGCTGATCGGGCTGATCCGTGAAGTGGAACCGGATGTCACGGTTTCCCTTGGTCTGGCCGCCGGACGGTACAAAATCACACCTGAACGGATTGCGGTGAACGTAAAAGATGGAGCGGCAGACAATGAGGGTCATACTCCGGTAGACGAGCCGATCGAAGAAGAGGCGGCAGACGCCTACTTCTCAACGCTTCCTGTCCGCGGGATGGTCAATGCATTGCTTGAAGCCGGACTCCCGGCTGAAATCTCCAACACAGCCGGCGCCTATCTGTGCAACAACGTGATGTACGCCGGCCTTCACTACGCCAAGACGGAGAATCCGGAGATGAAATCCGGCTTTATCCATATTCCTGCTTCGCACGAGCTGGGAATCCGTCATGGGAAAATTCCAAGCTGGAGCCATGAGGACCTGCTCCGGGGAGTCAGGATCTGCTTGGAGACCATTGCAGGTAAACCTATGAATGAATGAAGTCTGCAGCCGTATTTTTCAGCATCTCGAGTGGCTTTCAGGTACGGTCATGCAGATGACCTCCAACCTGGCCGGGGAAGACTTCGGTTACCGTCCGGACCCGGAAAAGCGGTCGCTCGGTGAACTGCTCTCGCATATCGCTCTGATCTGCGAAGCGGACGCCCGTATATCCGATGAAGCGACCGAAATGGAGATGGCTGTCTACTATCGGTCGGCGGAATTAAACTCCCCGGAAGAAATCCGCGTTGCTCTCCGCTACAACCTGGAAGGTCTCAAAAAACGGTACGGCGGGTATAGCGAAGCGGAGTTGAATGAGACCACCACATCCTGGTGGGGAACGGCGGATACCCGATTGGGCTGGCTCGTCCAGATCCTCACCCATATGGCACACCACCGGGCACAGCTTCATTCGATGCTGGTCCGGATGGGGAAAGACCCGGGAATTCAATTATTTCAATAACAAAAAGCGGCATTCCTATCTGCGGGGAATGCTGCTTTTTTCGATAATCCGCCTTGCAGACAGGGAGCAGTCTGTAACGGGCGACACGATGGTTATTGTTGAACGAGGCGAATCAGCAGATGAGCGAGTGTATGCTGCTGTTCCTTATCGGCTACCTGCCAAAGCTGGTGCAGCAGGTGTTCTTCCCGATTCCGGGGCTCTTCATGTTTCATCAGGTAATTGGCGACCATTTCCGCCGTATTTGCAAGTTGTTCCTCGCTCAGTCCCATCTTTTCGCCTTGATCCACTTTATGGGAGAGAAATTGTTTGAAATGGTTAAAGTTCTCCAGGATCTGGTCTTTTTCCTCGCTGTCGTAGTCGTGCATCTGATTTTCGATCTTATCATTGAATTGGTCCACGATTGGGCTCCTCTCAGATTCAGTTTTTATATAAGTCTTTTATTCAATATTGCCTTGTCTTTATATATTTAAACAAACAGAGAAACAGGGGGTATTTTCTAATCTACTCATCAAACCTTCTGCAAAACATTGCTTCTAAATTTGTAACGGAAATCAAACGGGCCTTTATAGATTGGTGCTGATCAAAACCGTTAAGACTAAAATACCATTTTTAACAGAATCTAAAAAACCTTTTGAATATTTACTTACCCTATTCTACAATAGACCTATTATTTCGTGTAATAGCGAAGGGGGTAATCTTTCAATGAAGGCTGGAAGCGTTTACACAGAAGAGCGTACAACTTCGAAAGCGAAGCAGCGGAAAACGCCGGGCCGAAAGGCGGAAATTGACTTTGCTCGGGTCGCGGATAGCAGCCGCTTTAGAACGCTATTGGAGAAGAAGAAGAAGTTCATCTTACCGCTGACGATTTTCTTCCTGGTGTTCTATTTCACCTTACCGATCCTGACATCGTATACCAATGTCCTGGAGAGACCGGCGATCGGTGATATATCCTGGGCTTGGATTTATGCGTCCGCCCAGTTCATCATGACATGGGTCCTCTGCACGGTGTACGTCAGGAAGTTCCAGAAGTTCGACAAGGATGCAGATGAGATTGTCGAGACAGAGATCAAGGGGGGATAAGCTTGAGCACAACAGTCATAGTCCTGTTTTTATCTATTGTACTTCTTACACTGTTCATCACGTGGTGGGCGGCCAAGCGCACGACCACCGCGGGTGAGTTCTACACGGCCGGCGGGGGACTCACCGGCTGGCAAAACGGCCTTGCCATCGCGGGGGACTACTTGTCCGCCGCATCATTCCTCGGAATCGCCGGGATGATCGCACTTTTCGGGTTTGACGGATTCTTTTATTCCATCGGCTTCCTGATTGCGTATTTGGTTGTGATGTTCCTGGTTGCGGAACCGCTTCGGAACCTCGGCAAATATACGCTTGCGGATATGATCAATTCACGATTTGATGCGAAAAAGGTTCGTGCGGCAGCAGCGTTCAGCACGATCACCATCGTCATTTTCTATATGATTGCGCAACTTGTGGGTGCCGGCGCACTGATCCAGCTTCTGTTCGGAATTCCTTATTGGATCGCGGTACTTATCGTCGGCGTCATGATGACGATCTATGTCCTGTTCGGCGGAATGACGGCAACGAGCTGGGTTCAGATCGTCAAGGCGGTCCTGCTTATGCTCGGTACAGTCGTCATCGCGGTCCTGGTCTTTGCCCGCTTCGACTTCAGCATCATGACGATGTTCAGCGAGGTCAAGACGGCGACCGCCCACGGAGAGGCGTTCCTGCAGCCGGGACTCAAGTATACGGTCCCGCTTGATACGATTTCTCTCATGCTGGCGCTTGTCCTCGGTACAGCCGGGCTGCCGCATATTCTGATGCGCTTCTTCACAGTCAAGGATGCCAAGACGGCACGGAGCTCCGTAGTCACGGCAACTTGGATTGTCGGGATCTTCTATATCCTGACCATCTTCCTCGGCTTCGGCGCGGCGGCATTTGTGGGACATGAGGCAATTGTGGCTGCGAACCCGGCCGGTAACATGGCCGCTCCGCTGCTTGCGGAAGCGCTCGGCGGCGACTTGCTCATGTCGTTTGTCTCAGCGGTGGCCTTCGCTACGATCCTAGCGGTAGTCGCAGGCCTCGTTCTGACGGGTGCGTCGGCATTCGCGCATGACATCTACGGCCAGATCATCAAGAAGGGACAAGCCACACAGCAACAGGAGATGAAGGCTGCACGCCAGGCATCCCTATGGGTGTCGGTCTTCTCGATTCTCCTTGCGCTCGGAGCGCAGTCGCTGAACGTGGCCTTCCTGGTCTCGCTTGCTTTCTGTGTGGCGGCAAGTGCGAACTTGCCTGTCATCCTGTACACAATCTACTGGAAACGGTTCAACACGACCGGCGCCCTGACCGCAATGCTGTTCGGACTCATTTCGGCACTCGTCCTCGTGGCCGTGAGCCCGAACGTTTTGTCACCGGAAGCCGGTGCCGCAATGTTTGTTGGAGAACCGCTTTTCCCTCTAACGAACCCGGCGATCGTATCCGTGCCGCTCGGATTCCTCGGCGGCTGGCTCGGCACGATTCTCTCGAAAGAGTCGGACGCCCGGCGCTTTGCAGAGGTATCGGTACGTGCGAACACCGGATACCGCGAATAAAAACGAACAAAAAACCGCTCCGGACGGATTTCCGTCGGAAGCGGTTTTTTCTATGCAATTGTGAATCCGGGAGCAGTGGGACAGGGCCGAAAGGTCAGGCAATAAAATCTTCCTCTGGAACTTCCTCCGGCTGTTTTCTCATGTAATAGCGGCCCTTGGTCGCGATCGCCAGGACAACGGTCAGGATGGCGGCAAGGATTGCCGCGAAAAATGCCGCTGTGCTTGCGAGGAATTCACCCATGAAGCCAAGCGCGGCAATGGTGCCGAGAACACTCGCTACGATGAGTGCAACTGTTCCGACCGGGTTCCACTTATACAGGTATTGCTGACGGGCCTCGTAGTAGAGCGGCCCGATTTTCAGCATCTTCTTCACGATGAGCGCATCGGCGACAAGCACCGCGGCCCATGCGAGCAGGAAGACGCCCTGGAATGTCATGACAGCGCCCAGGTGGTCAACAATGCCGCCGAGCATCAGCATGATCCCGATAACGCCCGCTACGACCACCCAGAAGCGGCGGCCCGGCGTGAAGCGGAACATGTTTTCAAAGAAGTTCGAGAGGGACAGCGAGGCGCTGTAGATGTTGGTTACGTTGATGCGGAGCTGTGTCAGCAGCGTAAACAGTGCGCCGCCAAGTCCCAGGAGGGTTACAATGTAGACGCCCGGATTGGCTTCGCCGAGACGGACGCCAAACCAGATTCCGAGACCTCCCATAACGCCGAAGCAGAAAATCTGAGGGACAAATCCAATGATGACGGATCCCTTTTTGATATCCTCAGGCTTAAGGAACCGGGAGTAGTCGGATGCAAGCAGGGCGGTGAGCCCCATGATGCCGTGGTGCATCCCGATACAAGCCAGAAGTGCTGTACCTCCGACCTCGACACCTTCCGGCATGAAGGTCCAGAACGAGCCTTCATAAACGGACGGAGTGAGAAAGGAGAAGACGATCGCCGCGATCAGGAAGATGAAGAAGATCGGAAGCGACCATTTCTGCAGCTTGTCCAACTGCTTGATGCCGAACCAGTTCAGCGGGATGACAATGGATCCGAAGACAACGATGAGCATCCATTCGGGGATGGAAGGGAAGAAAGTGTGGACGGCGGCGACCAGGATCAGTCCTTCAAACGCAACATAGAGGATAAAGTTTGATGCGTAGATCAGGGACGTGAGCGAGGCGCCGATATATCCGAATCCGCCGCCCCTTGACATCAGGTTGACGTTCATGCCGGATTTCGCGGAGAAATAGGCGATAAACGAACCGAGGATGCCGGCGACGATAATCGCGTAAGCTGAGGAGATCAGGGCGTTGATGGCGCCGAACTGCAGAGCCATGACACTGCCCATTTGGAAGTAGAAGATCGCAGTGGCGATTCCGAATGTGATATTCGTGATGCTCAGCCATCCCATTTTCCGTTCGGAACGGGGGACGCGGTCCAATGAATAGTCGTCAGTATGTGCTTCTTGTGCCGTTGTCTGCTTGTCTACGGACACTGAAGTCATTGAATCACTCCTTATTCTATTTGAGTTATGAATTTGGTTAAGACCACTCTCCCATGTGATGGATTTCACAATCTGCAACTGGTCTAGCATAACAAATATTTTGCATATCGGCAAGCTGTCCTAAATCAGAACACGGCAGGGAAGAGGATTCCTTGCCGTGTTATCGATCAGATTCAATTACAGTGCCTTCAGCATGCCGCCGTCGATGACGATGGACTGGCCGGTGAGATAGGTATTGGCGCCTGAGGCGAGGAAAACGACGGAACGGGCAAATTCTGCCGGCTGCCCGTAACGGCCGATCGGGATGCCCTGTTTGGCTTTCTCGGTGACCTCTTCCTGTGATACCCCGATGGTCTGTGCCCGTGCGGTGTCCAGTTCGATGATCCTGTCTGTTTCGATTCTGCCGGGTCCGACTGTATTGACGAGAATATTTGAAGCTGCATATTCGCGGGCAAGAGATTTTGTCAGGCCGACCATGCCTGCACGGAATGTATTGGAAAGGATCAGTCCGTCGATGACTTCTTTCGTGGAGGAGGAAGAGATATTGATGATGCGTCCCCAGTTGTTTTCCTGCATGCCCGGCAGAACTTCGCGGATGGTGCGTGTATAGCTCAGCAGGTTCTGCTCGAATGCCCGGACCCAGTCTGCATCATCTACACCGGCAAACCCTCCGGCTTTCGGCCCCCCGGTGTTGTTGACGAGTACATCAACACCGCCGAAAACTTCACGGACTTTACGGAAGAGCGCAGAAATATCCTCCTCACGGGACATGTCGCACGAATGGTAATGGATGTTGCCATTTCCGGATTCCTGCTTTATTTCCCCTGCAGTTTGGTCAAGTGATTCGGAACTCCTGCTTGTCAGGAAGACGGAAGCTCCTTCTTTTGCGAATTCCAGTGCGATGGCGCGTCCAAGTCCTTTGCTGGAAGCCATGACCAGTACATGTTTGTCCTTCAGTTTCAGATCCATGATAGATCCCCCTTTATCCCTGATGACTCGATTGTACCGGAAAGCGGCTGTTTCGTGCAGGGTTCGTTCCATTTCATCGGGGGGTACCTTGAGCGGTGCAGGGAGGAGGGGTAAGATGGAAGAAGGTGATTGACTTTCGAATGAGGCGGGGTGACCGGTGTCCATGAAAAAATTCGTTCAGCTCGCGCTGATTTTTCTGTTTTATTACTTCGGTGTGCAGGTCAAGGCATGGCTCAGTTTGCCGATCCCCGGCAGCATCATCGGGCTCCTCCTGCTGCTCGGGTTCATTATCGTGTTCAAAAACCTGGCGGTGAATACCCATGCCGACGGTGCATCCATCCTGATCCGGAACTTCACATTGTTTTTCATCCCGACGACAGTCGCCATCATTCTTTATCTTGACCTGTTCAGGACATGGAATGCGGTATCGTTTGTGACGGTGCTCTTGAGCACGCTCCTGACAATCGCTCTGACTGCATGGGCGATCGAACGGTCGGTTGGGAAGGGGGAGCCGAGATGAACACGGCCATTACCTACTTGTTCGGTGTGTTGCTGACACTGGGTACATATGCAATTGGCATTTATCTTTACAAACGGTACAAAAAGACCTGGCTGCAACCGCTGATTGTTGCGACTTTCCTGATTGGAACGATCCTCCTTTTGCTGGACATCCCGTATGAAACCTTTATGAAAGGGGCCAATCTGTGGAACTGGCTGCTTGGACCCGCTGTTGTCGCTCTTGCCTATCCGTTGTACTTTAACCTGCCGATGGTTAAAAAGTACTTTGGACCAATTCTGCTCGGCGTATTTGGTGGTGGGCTTTTCGGCCTCTTCAGCGGCTTTTTGCTGACGAAGTGGCTCGGGGCGGATGCATCCGTGTCCACATCGACCATTCCGAAAAATGCCACGACGCCGATTGCCATTGAACTTTCTGAAATGATCGGCGGCATCCCTTCGCTTACCGTCGTCTACGTCATGATCGCCGGAATAGGAGGAGCAGTTCTCGGCATCCCGATTCTCGACAAGCTGGGCATCCGTCACCCGGTCGCCCGGGGCCTCAGTATCGGGATCGCGTCACACGGCTTCGGCACCGCGAAACTTTTTGAGACGAGTGACAGGGAAGGCTCGGTCAGCACGGTTGCCTATATTCTGACCGCGATTTTGATTACAGTTGTTTGTACGGTCTTTTTCAGTTGAGGAATCAAGGGAATAATACGGATTAGTTTACTTAAATTGGAAATTAAAAATAAATATATTGATGTTATATTTATTGTATTATGATTAAGTTAAAAACGAGCAGGCAACTCAACGAGATTAATTTGTTGCGTGCAATTGCATGTGTGGCAGTTGTACTCACCCATTCAATCACCAATTACGCCAAAACTTATGAACCTGATCTTTTTGATCAAGACCAATTCATAACCTATTTTCGTTTCGCACTCCTTTGGGCGACGCCCGTTTTTGTAATGATATCCGAGGTCCTTATTTCAAAGAATTATCCTGATGGAGTAAGGAAAGGGTTTCTGTTAAAACGAGTCAAATATATTCTGATTCCATATATTTTAATTGGGTTGATCAGGAGTTACATGCACTCTGAAGGTGAATGGTCTGTCTTTTTCCAGCGCGCATTTGAAATAGTTGTGCTTGGGCATTGGCACGGTTTCTTTGTTTTGGTCATCTTCCAATTTTATATATTGCATATTTTGCTGGGGCGCTTCTTGCAGAAAACTCATCCTTTACCCCCGATTCTAATTTCCTTTATCTTGTCATTTACGTACCTGTATGTTCATGCAGGTAATAAGGACTTCCGTATATTCATTGATCAAGTTTATCCTTTTTGGGATAGGACCCTCTTTATCGGTTGGTTGTTTTATTTTGTAGTAGCTTTCTATATTGGACGGGATTATGAAAAAGTAATTAACTTTTTCGCAAAGCATTTCTATATCCCGATCATTGGCGTTTTTGTTTCATATCTCATGATTATGAATAAGGTCATGGACAGGGTCTTTGTATCTGTAAAAAGTGACCGGTATGACATGCTCATATTTGCATTATCTGTTTTTATCATTGCATTGGTTTTATTGAGAATGATTAAAAATCCTAACCAAACGCTGATTAAGTTAAGCCATTTTTCTTTCTTTATTTACCTGACACATCAGCTGACGCTTCCTTATTTAAGCCAACTCACGCAGACCGTGGCTAATAATTTTTGGTCCCATATCATCATTTTGACTTTCTTGGGTGTGGCAACCTCAATCGGCTGGGCGATGCTTTTCTATGAGTCCCGATTTACAAAGCCGTTTACTGGGAGAATTAAAATTCTGGATCAGCCTGCAAAGTGAACAAAAGACGGAACAGCGCCATCCCGGCACACCGGGATGGCGCTGTTGTTCGTTCGTTAAAAACTCAGAATGCCCCTGAACCGCCGCCCCCGCCCCCGGTTCCTCCACCCGAGCTGGATGAGGAGGATGCGGAGCTCGAATAGGCGGCATGCTCACCTGCCACGGCAAAGGAGCGGTTCATGATCAGCGGGTCATAGACGATTACGGCAGGCGGCGTGTCAGAGGAAGACTGCCTGGTATCCGCAAATTTCGCAAACGGAAGATCGATGTCTTTGTTTTTCGTGCCGATGGCATAGATGTATCCCCTCAGCCGGTCTTCGCGCGGCAAGGATGTCCATTCTTCGGCCCTTGCATTCTTGAATTGTCCTGCAAAGACCTGCCACTGTTCACGAAGCAGGCGGCCTGTGTCACTGAGCGGCCGGTAAAACGCAGCACCGATCAGCGCGGCCAGTGCAAGCGGGATGGCGATGATGAGATGAATCCAAGCCTCCCCCATGGCGAAGTAGATGGCGGTGCCTGCTAGAACACTCCCTGTGAGGGCCAGGAGCACTGACGTGCCCGGGTGGGCCTCCCTAAGCCCGGCCTCTTTGACTTCCTGGGAAACGGTGCCGCTCCATTCCGCAATCCGGCTGCTGTATTCTCCGGCCTGCTCGTCATCTTCGGTCCGTCGTTTCAGTTCTTCCAGATCGAAGCCGCCGTTACCGTCCCCGAAGCTGTCGAAAAGGAAGGAGCGGAAGATTTCTTCATGCTGATGGTCAGGAGCCTTTCCGGTCTCCGCGAACCGGGTTTCGGATACTTGTACGACCTGGCCTTTCCGGATCAGGTCCAGAAGCGCGGCCGAAAGGCGCTCCGGCCCGGTGTCAATGGCAGGGGACATGAACTGCATGACGGCCGGCATACTGATGATCTCTTTGGGCGTCATGAAACCGGACGCCTCGGCTTCACGTCTTGCTTCCGCCGATTTTCTTCGCGAGAGGTTCCATTCTTTCAAGAAGATACCCAGAAGGAGCAGGATGGCAGCGGGCAACATGATGTTACCGATCAAAACCGCAGTTTGATGGCGCGCTTCGGCGGCTTCCTGCTCTACGGCAAGCCGTTTCCGTTCGGCGGCTATCGTGTCACGGATGGTCCCCGGAACGGCATTCAGGGAAGGGAACAGGGCGGCATCGAAAACAACACGGATATCCCCGTTTTGACCCGAGCCGACATGGCCCAGGTCAAAACGGGCGCTGCCATCAGACTCGAGTGTCCCGGTACCCGCGGCCGCGTCATAGCCGATCAGCTCCGTTCCTGAAGAGGGTTCCGGAGGTACGACGGTGATCATCATGTTGCCATAATCCGATTCATTTCGGTCGTCAAAAAACGGCCAGTAAAACTCGGCTCCGTCTTCATACCGAGTCACCGCCCCCTCGATGACGTAGCGGAGCTCAACTGTAATATTTTCATCCTCACCGCCGCGGAAGACTTTGTACAGTTCTCCGTCTTTCACGGTGCGCAGGGGCTGTCCGTCCTCCAACGCGCTGAATCCGGAGACGGCGGTACCCTCTTTTGGAACAAGCATCCGGGTCACTCCACTAAACTCACCGTCAAATTGGTAGGTATGGAACTCTGTTACGTTGACCGTTCCATCTTTGTCCGTTTCGGCTTTGATCCGGCTGTCAGTGATTTCGAACTCAACAGCGAATGCGGCTCCCGGAAACAGGAACAGCAGGAACCCCGCCATTAGGATGATTCTGATCACTTGGGTCATCGCGACCGCCTCCGTTTCAAATCTGTTAACTGTTATACGGAATAGGAAGTCCACGGTTTCAGATATTGTCCAAATGCAGCCAGATTCAATAGAATATCCAATTAATCTGAACATTCCTTTCTATTCGACTTGTTTGCGCTTTCTTTCTACTGCTATAATGGCTTCAATCAATAGTTCCAAAGAACGGCTACCAAAAAGGGGGATTTTCTGTATGAAGAAGAAAAAGTGGACAGCGCTTGCGGCAGGAACAATGCTGAGCGCGATGGTGCTTGCCGCATGCGGAGGGGATGACGGCGGGTCTGCCGGGGGAGAAGGGGAAGGTGGCGGGAGTTCTGAGGGTCTTGAAACCCGGATTGTGACCATTGCCACTGGGGGAGCATCTGGTCCATACAACATCATCGGCACCACACTTGCCAGCGAATTTTCGGATGCGTTCGGCGTAAACTCCAAACCGCAGACGACTGGCGCCTCCGTCGAAAACATCAATCTCATCAAGGAAGGAAAGGTCGAGATGGCTTTTGTGATGAGTGATGTGCTCACGGAAGCTGTGGATGGTACCGGAAACTTCAGCGAGCCGGTAGACCAGGTCCAGCAGATCGCCGCTCTCTATCCGAACTTCGTCCAGATCGTGACGACTGCAGATTCAGGAATCGAAACGGTCGATGATCTGAAAGGCAAGCGGGTGGCAGTGGGTGATCAGAACTCTGGAGTCGAGGTCAATGCACGGAACCTTCTGGAAGGCCACGGAATCACTTATGACGATATTGAAGTCGATTACCTGGGCTATGCCGAAGCGGCTGACGGCCTGCGTTCCGGCCAGATTGATGCGGCTTTCCTGACGAGCGGCCTGCCAAACTCTTCCGTACTTGAATTGTCGAAAAGCCTGGATCTGAGCATGGTCTCCGTGGATCCGGCAAAAGTTGAAGAAATCGCGGAAGAACAGCCATATTTCATCTCTATGGAAATCCCGGCGGATACATACGGCAATGAAGAAGCCGTTCCGACTGCAGCCATCATGAATGCCCTTGTCGTGTCGTCCGAGCTGTCGGAAGACGACGTCTATAAACTGACGAAAGAATTCTTTGATAGTCTGGAATCACTTGAGAACTCCCACCAGGCGGCTTCCGACATTTCTCTGGAGGGGGCACAGGAAGGTATGGTCGCTCCTGTCCATCCGGGAGCGCAAAAGTACTATGACGAGCAATGAAATCCAAAAGCTTCATGTTCGGGGGCATAGCGGTCGTTATGCTCCTTCTTTCTCTTTTTTTACCGGTACCTGCCATCCAGATCACAACTGACGCTTGGGAAGACATGATTCGGACGGACCGGTTCGAAATTGGCTGGATTCACTCTGTGGAGAAGGAACCGTGGTTTGAAACGTATGAGGCCCGGGACGGA
Organism: Bhargavaea sp. CC-171006; assembly: GCF_009761675.1. Lineage (GTDB taxonomy): Bacteria > Bacillota > Bacilli > Bacillales_A > Planococcaceae > Bhargavaea > Bhargavaea changchunensis. The sequence continues at coordinate 46,527 of NZ_QUZH01000004.1, read as the reverse complement.
AAGCTTTACCTGACGGGAACAAGATTCAAAACATATGGGGCAGGTGTTCCGTCTGAAGGTAAAATCATCCCTTCCGATGACGGATTTGTCCATATGGCACTGGATCGGGAAGTGCCGGAACTGAACATTTTTACGTCCAAAGATATAAAGACGACCTTCTATTTTGGAAAAGGGGAATTGCCTCTCTATGCACCCGGCGGAGAGAGGTGGTCGGTAAGCATTACACACAAAACTGTGCCGCTTTGGCGGCTGTTCGGAGGTGCCCATCATGAGTGAAGCCGAGAAAAAGAGAATAGCCGCGGAGACGGAATTCCTGGATGAAAGAAAGCAGGAAGAGCTGTTGGAGAAGTTTGATGCAGACTCCAGAACGAGAAAGATAAGCGGCCGGACTGTAGGGTTTTTCATCGCCGCAGTCGCCATTCTTTATTCAGTCTTCCATCTGTATACGACATTCAACCCGATTCCGGCACTGCAACAGCGCGCTGTGCACGTGGCAGTCGGGATCGGTCTCATTTTCCTGCTTTATCCGATGACCAAAAAGCAGAACAGAAATCGTGTGCCCTTGCTGGACTGGCTGTTGTTCATCGGAGCGCTCGCAACGGCCGGCTACCTGATTTCACAGTACACGGCCATTGTCACGACAAGGGGCGGAATCCCGAATACGGCAGATATCATGATGGCGATTGTGGCGGTCGTTCTCGTGTTGGAGGCGGCACGCCGGGTTACCGGCTGGATCCTCCCGGTATTGGCACTGATTTTCCTGTCGTATCCATTCTTCAGTCATATGCCATGGGTGCCAATCAGCATGGCGACCCGTCCGTTCGATTTGGGGGACATTTTCGGACAGCTGTATCTGAAGACGGAAGGGCTATACTCAACAGCCATCGGTGCTTCGGTCAATTTCATTTTCCTGTTCATCCTTTTTGGAGCTTTTCTGGCCAGGTCGGGAATGGGACAATTGTTCAATGACCTGGCACTTGCGCTGGCCGGGCACAAACAGGGCGGGCCAGCAAAAGTTGCCGTCATTTCAAGCGGTTTTATGGGAAGCATTAACGGGGCGGCAGTGGCCAACGTAGTGGGGACCGGCGCGTTCACCATACCTCTTATGAAAAAAATCGGCTATTCAAAGAACTTTGCGGGAGCTGTTGAAGCAAGTGCTTCGGTTGGCGGCCAGATCCTTCCGCCGATCATGGGAGCGAGCGCATTTATCATGGCGGAGACAACCGGTGTCCAGTATGGAACCATTGCTCTGGCGGCATTGATACCTGCACTCCTGTATTTTCTCGGTGTAATCATGCAAGTTCACTTCCGCGCAGGACGAAGGGGGCTGAAAGGCATTCCGAAGGCCGATCTTCCGCGCGTCAAGGAAGTGATGAAGGAAAGAGGGCATCTTCTCCTGCCGATCCTGCTTCTTGTCTTCTTCCTATACCAGGGGGTGCCGGTAGGCCAGACTGCAATCTACACCATTATTTCCACGGTGATTATCGCGGCCATCCGCAAAGAGACCCGAATGGGCTTCAGGGATATCCTGGCCGCGCTCGACAGTGGCGCCAGGCAGTCGCTTTCTGTCATGGTCGCCTGTGCGGTGGTCGGCATCATCATCGGAGTGGTCAGCCTGACAAGTTTCGGGAACGTGATGACTTCTTCCATCGCAAGTCTCGGAGCAGGTTCCCTGTTCCTGACGCTATTCTTCACCATGCTGGCATCAATGGTCCTCGGAATGGGGCTACCGTCAATTCCGGCTTATATCATCACTGCTACGATGGCTGCGCCGGCTCTGGCGGAATTTGATATTCCGATCATTGTTGCGCATATGTTCGTATTCTATTTTGGGATCTTTGCCAATATCACGCCGCCTGTTGCATTGGCCGCTTTTGCGGGGGCCGGAATATCCGGTGGGGATCCGATGAAAACGGGTTTCCATGCCCTGAAACTTTCCACGGCGGGTTTCCTTATTCCATATCTGTTCGTCTATAATCCGGCAATGCTGATGTTGGATACGGAAGGCGTCGCCACGAATGCAAGGGAGTTTGGGATGGCCGCCCCGGTTGACATCCTGCTGATCACGGTAACTGCGGTGATCGGCATCATCGCCCTAAGCTCGGCTATCGAAGGTTACTTCCGGACAGATATGAACCTGATTTTCCGGATTTTGCTGGGGGCAGGGGCCATCGGAATGATCATCCCTGAAACTTATTCCGATATTATCGGAGTTTTGATTGTAGGCGTGATTTTCAGTTTCAATTATCTGAAAGACAGGCGGAAAAATAGCCCGGCGGCTGCCTGACAATAGGGAGTCTGTCCGACCAGTCAGCGTTCCCGAAACCTTTTGCCTGATCTGGCAAGACGGTCTCGGGAACTTTTCGTCTGTTCCCTCACTAAAGCGTTAATCAATCCCCTGATCCTGATGTTGCACTCTCTGTTTCATTGTACAATGGGGGAAAGGGAGGGGATGGAATTGAAAGCGCATACAAATACAGCGGCGGAAAAGGTCATTGCCTATACTGGAACGGAGCTTCATACGAAGGGGTGGCTGCAGGAGGCGGCATTGAGAATGCTCATGAACAACCTCCATCCGGATGTGGCGGAGCACCCGGACCGGCTGGTCGTCTACGGGGGAATCGGCAAGGCGGCACGTAACTGGGAAGCGTTCGATGCGATTGTCGCAGCGCTGAAGCGGCTGGAAAATGATGAGACACTCCTCATCCAGTCCGGTAAGCCGGTGGCCGTGTTCCGCACACACCGGGAAGCGCCGCGCGTGCTGATCGCCAATTCGAATCTGGTTCCGGCATACGCTGACTGGGAAACGTTCCATGAACTCGACCGCAGGGGGCTCATGATGTACGGGCAGATGACTGCCGGAAGCTGGATCTATATCGGCTCCCAGGGCATCGTGCAGGGAACGTATGAGACATTTGCGGAGCTTGCCCGCCAGCATTTCGGCGGCTCCCTCAAAGGCACGATCACACTGACCGCGGGACTTGGCGGCATGGGCGGCGCCCAGCCGATGGCAGTCACGATGGCAGGCGGGGTCTGCATTGCGGTTGAAGTGGATGAAAGCAGGATCGACAAGCGAATCCGGACCCGATATCTGGACACCAAGACCAACTCAGCAGATGAGGCCATCCGTCTGGCGGTGGAGGCGAAGAAAGAAGGGAAGGCACTTTCCATCGGCCTGCTCGGAAATGCTTCCGATATCCTTCCGGCACTGCTTGAACGCGGGTTCATCCCGGATGTGCTGACCGACCAGACATCGGCACATGACCCGATGAATGGCTATGTTCCGTCCGGCATGGATGCAAAAGAAGCAGAGGCACTCCGTATGTCCGATCCAGACCGGGTCGTTAAATTGGCGAAGTCCTCTATGGCCCGGCATGTCCGTGCCATGATCGGCATGATGGACAGGGGAGCGGTGACGTTCGACTACGGCAACAACATCCGGCAGGTGGCAAAAGACGAAGGCGTCGGGAGGGCATTTGACTTTCCGGGTTTCGTTCCCGCCTATATCCGCCCGCAGTTCTGCGAGGGAAGGGGCCCGTTCCGCTGGGTGGCGCTGTCGGGCGATCCGGACGATATCCGGAAAACGGATGAAGTGATCCTCCGGGAGTTCAGCGACAACACGGATCTGTGCAACTGGATCCGCATGGCCCGAGAGAAGATCGAGTTCCAGGGCCTCCCTGCCCGCATCTGCTGGCTCGGTTACGGGGAGCGTGCCAGATTCGGGAAAATCATCAACGATATGGTCGCATCCGGCGAGCTGAAAGCACCTATCGTGATTGGCCGTGACCACCTGGACTCCGGCTCTGTCGCCTCGCCGAACCGCGAGACGGAAGCGATGAAGGACGGTTCCGACGCGGTGTCCGACTGGCCGATCCTGAATGCGCTCATCAATGCCGTCGGCGGGGCGACCTGGGTATCCGTCCACCATGGCGGCGGCGTCGGCATGGGGTACTCCCAGCATGCCGGGATGGTGATTGTCGCTGACGGCACGAAGGAAGCGGAAGCCCGCCTGGAGCGGGTGCTGACGACTGATCCGGGGATGGGCATCGCCCGTCACGCGGATGCGGGGTACGATCTGGCCATCCGGACTGCGAGGGTAAAGGGCGTCGATATCCCGATGTCCGGAAAGGAGGATCCGTCATGAGAAGACCCCTGTGGATCAAACACGCCGCTCAGCTGGTGACCGTCGGCGGCAGCAAGGGGCCGAGAACAGGCGCGGACATGTCTGAACTCGGCCTGATCGAGGACGGAAGCGTCTGGATTGAAGATGGGGAAATCAAAGCGGTCGGAACGACCTCCGAGCTGGAGGCACGATTCGGGGAATGGGAAGAGGAAGCGGATGTTTACGAGGCGACCGGCCGGCTTGTAACACCGGGTCTCATCGACCCCCACACCCATTTCGTTTACGGAGGAAGCAGGGAGAAGGAATTTGAGATGCGCCTTGAGGGCGCTTCCTATATGGACATCATGAATGCCGGCGGCGGAATCCATGCGACCACCCGTATGACAAGGGAAGCGACGGAAGAAGAGCTGTACCGCCAGGCAGAGCTCAGGCTGAATTCGTTTCTCCGACACGGGGTGACGACGGTCGAGGGAAAGAGCGGCTACGGAATGGAGCTCGAGACCGAGCTCAAGCAGCTTGGTGTCATGAAACAGCTGAACGAACAGCATCCGGTCGACGTCGTATCGACTTTCATGGGTGCTCATGCCGTCCCGCAGGAATTCAAGGGCAGGGAAGATGAATTTGTCGGCCTGATCATCGATGAAATGATTCCTGCCGTGGCGGCGGAAAAGCTGGCTGTCTTTAATGACGTCTTCTGTGAAGTCGGTGTCTATACACCTGAGCAATCCCGGCGTATCCTGGAAGCAGGGAAGAGGCATGGACTGAAGCCGAAGATTCATGCAGATGAAATTGAACCTTACGGAGGGGCGGAGTTGGCCGCAGAAGTCGGAGCCATTTCCGCGGAGCATCTGCTCAAGGCGTCCGACAAAGGAATCCGGCGGATGGCGGAAGCAGGAGTGATCGCCTGCCTGCTCCCGGCGACCGCGCTCTATCTGAGGGAAGAAGCCGCGCGGGGCAGGGAGATGATTGACGCGGGCGTCCCTGTCACCATCTCGACCGACTGCAACCCCGGCTCCTCCCCGACGACCTCGATGCCGCTGGTCATGAACCTGGCGTGCATCGCCATGCGGATGACGCCTGCAGAAGCACTTGTCGCTGCCACCATCAATGCCGCATGTGCCATTGGAGTGCAGGACAAAGCCGGTTCGATCGAGCCCGGCAAACAGGCCGACTTAGTCATATGGAATGTGAGGAACTATCAGGAACTTCAATATCTGTTTGGCGTCAACCATGTCCATGCCGTCTGGAAAAAAGGCCGAAAAGTCGTCTGACCAGCCGGGAAGCCTCCCGGTTTTTTTTTGGGCAATAACAAAAAGCAGAAAGCGTTCCGGTCAGCAGATGCTGCTTTTCCGGTGCCGTCTGCTTGGTCATTCAGGCCGGACACAACAGTTTCTTTTCCTGTTCAAAAGTGCGCCGCATAATTTCTTTCTCCAGAAGCATGATGAAGCATTGATTAAGCCCGTGTGCAATCGCCGTGAGATAGGTGTCAATAAGCTGATCGTCTGTTAGTCTGTCCAACTTGTTCACCTCCGGTGGATGATCACAGTCTGTGGATGCGGGGCGCATTTCCCACATTCTCAATGTATCAAAGAAGTAATTCGGGAACAACTGTTCCGTTATCCACAAAAACCGGTGGATAACCTGTTGATAGTGTGTGTGAATGACGGCTCATTCCGCATTCGGCAGTGTGGATGATGTGCATAGACTTATCCACAGGTTCTGGATAAGTCGGATTTTGTCGAAAAGTTTTCTGCATTTCACTTCATCTTTCTGCTTGCGGGTACATAGAATGGCAGGTTCATCTGAATGGCCCGAACCGGTATAATGGAATGGCAATCATTAACTAGGAGCGAATGGAGTGAATGATCATGGAACAGTTCCTGAACAGCCGTCAGGAAGAAATGCTCGGTTTGCTCGAGCAGCTTGTCAATATTGACTCCGGCTCGCGAAACAAAGCGGGAATCGACAAGGTCGGAAGCATCTTGAAAGAAGCGTATATCAACCTCGGATTTGACGTCCAGACCGTTTCACAGGAGATCCAGGGCGACCACCTCATCATCCGGCACAACGATGCGTCGGCTCCCGAAATCCTGATCGTTGCACATATGGATACGGTCTTCCGCGACGGAACGGCAAGAGAGCGGCCGTTTTCAGTAAGAGATGGCCGCGCATACGGGCCTGGTGTCATCGATATGAAGGCAAGCCTCGTCTCGCTGATTTACGCTGTGCAGGCCATTAAAGAGAGCGGCAGACCCGGCCTGGATAATATCGAAATTCTCCTTACGAGCGATGAGGAGATCGGTTCGATCACGAGCCGCCCGATGATTGAAGCACATACAGAAGGAAAGAAGGCCGCGCTCATCATGGAGCCCGCCCGCAAGGATGGGTCGCACGTCAGTGCCCGCAAAGGCGGAGGAGACTACACGATCCGTGTACACGGCGTTGCCGCACATTCGGGCATCGAACCGGAAAAAGGGCGGAGTGCAACGGAAGAGCTTGCCCACAAGATCATCAAACTTCATGCGCTGACAGATTACACTGAAGGAATCACCGTCAATGTAGGCATTATCCAGGGGGGAGATGCTGTGAATGTCGTCACGCCGGAAGCCGTCGGCTATGTGGATATCCGCACGACGAAGCTTTCCCAGGCGGAGCCGCTTGATCGTAAAATCCGAGATATCTGTGCGGTGCCGGACGTGGAAGGGACGAGCATCACTGTCGAAGGTGCCATAGACCGGCCACCGATGGAGCGCACTGAAGGGACAGCCCGGCTAATCGAAATCATCAGGGAAATCGGTGCTGAAATCGGGATTGAAGTGACCGACACCGCAACAGGCGGCGGCGGAGATGCATCATACACCTCCGCCGCGGGGATTCCGACCATCGACGGGATGGGTCCCGTCGGCGGAAATGCCCACCGGGAAGACGAGTACATGGAGCTGGACTCGTTCATCCCGCGTTGCCGCCTGCTTGCCGAAACCATTGTCCGTCTGTCGGAGAAACCATAATCGGCATCAATAAAAGGACCGTACATCCGGGAAAATCCGGATGTGCGGTCCTTGATTCATTCTTCAGCGGCGCTTCGTCATACGGCCGAGCAGGAAAGCTCCTGCGGCAAGGGCGATGACGCCATTGGTCTTTGGTGTGAATACCTGCTTTGCGACGAGGTTCAGGTTCTGCGGGCGCTCAGCCAGACGGCGCATGAAGTAGCCGTACCAGTCCTTGCCGAACGGAACATATGTCGTGAAATTGTAACCTTCAGATGCAAGTTCATGCTGCATGTCGCGGCGGAACCCGTAAAGCATCTGGAACTCGAACTTATCCCGCGGAATGTCATTTTCTGTTGCAAATCTCTTCACATGCTCGATGACGTGATGATCATGCGTCGCAATCGATGTGAATTTTCCGTGGAGAAGATGGTACTCGATCAGTTTGATGAAGTTGCGGTCAATTTCTTCCTTCTCTGTATAGGCGACATCCGCCGGCTCCTTATAAGCCCCTTTTACAATTCGGAGGCGATAGTCTTTATGGTTCCGGATATCATCCTCTGCACGGTGGAAATATGCCTGGATGACGGTACCGACATTGTTGTAGTCCTTTGAGAGCTCGTCCAGAATGTCGAACGATGGCTGGAGACGGGCATAGTCTTCCATGTCGATGTTGACGAACATGTCATAGTTTGCGGCCGCCCGGACAATCTCACGCAGGTTTGAGAGAGCGAAGTCATAGTCGATGTCCAATCCGAGCTGTGAGGCTTTAAGGGAGATATGAGCATCGACTCCTGCCTCATGAATGGCTTCAACGACGCCCAGGATCTGATTTTTGGCAGCGGTCGCTTCTTCGCGGTCGTGGACGAATTCCCCAAGATTATCTACTGTGGCGGAGATACCACTTTTATTTAATTCTTTTATTGTCTCAATGGCTTCATGGATATCCGTACCGGCAACGACGCTTTGCGCGCCGAGCTGAAGGCCGTATTTCTGTGCGGCAGCGTTAAGAAACTGATTTTGGGAAAGACCGATAAAGAATTCTTTAAGCATATCAACGGCTCCTTGCCATAAATAATAGATTCGATTCGACATAATTATACCATTAGTTTGCCTTGTATGGGCTTTCAGAACAAATATTTTTTGCCCCATTATAAAAAACTCCCCTTATGAGGGGAGTGGATTGAAAGTATTTTTTGCGCCAGTCGAACTTGAACTCAGTGCAGGCCGTGGGCAACCATGGCATCGGCAACCTTTTTGAAACCTGCGATGTTTGCTCCGACCATCAGGTTGTTCTCATATCCATATTGTTCTGCCGTCTCGACACAGTTTTTATGGATATCAATCATGACTCGGTGGAGTTTTTCATTTACTTCATCTTCAGTCCAGGAATAGCGCATGCTGTTCTGCGACATTTCCATCGCAGATACCGCGACGCCTCCGGCATTGGCAGCCTTGGCAGGTCCGTAGAAGATGCCGTTCTCCAGGAACAGGTCAATCGCTTCCTGGTCGCATGGCATGTTCGCGCCTTCAGCGATTGCAATCAGCCCGTTCTCGATCAGCTTGGCTGCAGATGCTTCATCAAGTTCGTTCTGTGTGGCACATGGCAGTGCAATCTCGCAAGGAATGGACCAGATATCCCCGCAGCCCTCTGTATAGGTGGCATCCGGGTGGAACAGGATGTAGTCCTTGATTCGGCGGCGTTCAACTTCCTTCAGCTGCTTGACCGTTTCAAGGTTGATGCCGGCCGGATCATGAATATAGCCGTTTGAGTCACTGCAGGCAATGACCTTGGCGCCATACTCAATGGCCTTCTCCATGGCGTAGATCGAAACATTACCAGAGCCTGATACGACCGTCGTTTTATTTTTAAGGTCCAGGCCGTGATGTTTCAGCATCTCATCGGTAAAGTAGACGAGGCCATAGCCGGTTGCTTCTTTCCGGCCGAGGCTGCCGCCGCTTTCCGGGTCTTTGCCTGTAAAGACACCCGCTTCGTAGGCGTTCTTCAGTCGCTTGTAATGGCCGAACATATAGCCGATTTCACGCTTGCCGACCCCGATGTCTCCTGCAGGAACGTCCGTATCCGGGCCGACATGCTTGCTCAGCTCGGTGATGAAGCTCTGGCAGAAGCGCATGATTTCACGGTCCGTTTTTCCTTTCGGGTCAAAATCGGAACCGCCTTTGCCACCGCCGATCGGAAGGCCTGTCAGCGCGTTCTTGAAAATCTGCTCAAAGCCCAGGAATTTGATGATGCTGTCGTTGACGGAAGGGTGGAAACGCAACCCGCCTTTGTAAGGTCCGAGTGTACTGTTGTACTGGACACGGTACCCTCGGTTCACATGGACCTTCCCGTTGTCGTCTTCCCACGTCACCCGGAATGAAATGATCCGTTCGGGTTCCACAATCCGTTCCAGAATACCATCCCGTATATATTCCGGATGCTGGGCGAAAACGGGGCGGAGGGAGTCGAAAATCTCGCGGACCGCCTGGAGGAATTCCTTTTGTCCAGGATTGCGGCGTTTGACGAGTTCGAAGACCTGATGGACATAATCATTTGCGTTGCGCCGTGCCTCTTCCTTAACGTCTCTGACCATCTGCATGTTGCATCATTCCTTTCCTGGAACCGAAAAAAGGAACCGACAGGGATTCCTTGTTCCTTTCCGTCTATGTTTTCTCAGAAAAAAACTATGAGTCTGATTTCATAATTATACACAGACAGTTAATCGTTTTCAATACCGAATTTTCGGATTATGCCATTAAATAGAAATTGTTCAAACAATATTCACATTCTTGGCGCCTAATCTTTTTGCTCATTCAGGATGCGCATAGTAAGACTTTTGACGTCGACGGCCGTTTTCTCATTGACGACGTCTTCCAGAATGACATTCCGGAAGTAGGCCACACTCTTTTTCAGCGGCATCTCGAGGATCTTGGTGAGTGCAATCTCGTACATCTGAGTAAAATCGGGTTCCGTGTTGCCTCGCTTAAGTTCAGCGTAAGCCTCATAGAACTGGTCCAGCTTATCGGCGAGTTCCAAAAGCCGCCCTTCCAGTGTCCCATCCTTGCCTTCTTTCATGCGGTGGAAGAAGACGGCCTGGAATTCTTCAGGTATCTCCCGGTGAATGAATTTCTCCATCATCTTTTCTTCGACCGTGGCAAGCATCTGCTTAAGTTCCGGGGAGGAATGCTTGACGGGCGTCTTGATGTCTCCTATAAAGACTTCTGCGAAATCATGGTTGATGGTTTTCTCATAAAGTGACTTCCAGTCGACGTCCGCACCGCCCATCTCTTCGAGTGTGCCGAAAAACATGGCATACTGCGCGACTTTCCATGAATGAGCAGCCACGTTGTGCTCTTCGAATTTGAATTTGCCCGGTGCGCGGATGATTCTCTCCAGGTCGTTCATACTGGTAAAAAACTTATGGATGCCCACGCTGCTTCCTCCTTTCTGCGTTTTCGGTTTCCTTCAGTTTATTCTTTCCGTTTTCCGGCATTTAAAAACGCCGCCCGGTCCGGACGGCGTTTTTAAATGTTTATTTGTCCGTTGCGTCTTGCGCGACGAGGACGAGGCGTCCTTCGTCCAATACTTTCTCGTATTCATCGGCTTCCTGCTGGGAAAGCCCGACGCCCTCAAATTCGGAGCGGAGCTCGTCGCCCCGTTTTGCGACCAGGTTCTTCATGCCCTTGAAAAAGCCGGTGTCGCTCATGCCAGCCGTTTCGATATCAAGTGCTTCGGCGATGTCTTTCTCACGATCATCATAATGTGCAAACAGGTAAATCTGATCTTTGTCATACCCTTGTGTGACGAGTTTGTCGATTTCCTCGCGTGCCTGCACGCCATTTTCCACTGTAAGTACTTTTGCCATTCTGAATCCCTCCTGATTATCATTCAATCATTCATGGTTATGTTTACCCTCACCACATGAGCCTAAACAGCCGACTCCTTTTCCAGCATGGCATTGATCTGCTTCCTGAGCCTGCCGAGGATCCGTTCCCGGCGCTTTTTGATGCCGGGAACGGAGATTCCCGCCAGCCTTGCGCATTCGGTATAAGGCAACCGCTGTGCAAAAAGCCGTATCAGCAGGAGACGGTCAGCTTCCGGCAGGCGGGTAAAGGCCTGCCGCAGCATTGGAAGCCGATCGTCCGTAAATTCAGCATCCGCGTCGCATGCCTGCCTGCCGGATAGGATTTCAAGGATATCGGGGCCGACGGCGGAAGCGGCTTCTGTATGACGGCTTTCTCTTTTTAGTTCATCCAGCATTGCACCGCGGATCGTCCGGTATGCAAACGGTGCGAAATGCCCGCGTTGGCTGTCGTACCTTTCACAAGCCTGACAGAGCGCGAGGCGTGCCGCCTGCCTGAAGTTGTCGTGATCACGACGGATATTCAATTGGCGGAGCATGGCGGAAATCATGGGTTCATATTGCTGCAGGAGGTTTTCGGTATTCTGGTTCGACATCATGAGTCGGCCTTTCAGGCCGTGCACGGCGCAACGTTTTCCCGGGTATGTTCAGCCTACTGAATCGGAGAAATCCGGTCGAACGGGCTTATTTGAATGTCAAATGCTCAAAATCCAATTTTGCGTTCTTCAAATTTGAATCTTGCGGCACACGAACATGGAAATGGGGCGTTCTTATATGGAAAAAGACCCATTTAAGGGTTTTGCCTGCTGCTCAAAATTGAAATTCGCAAGTCCCGCCAAACGGAAACGATTAGCAGAGCGGCAGACGGGTAAATGAAAAACATAAGGAAAATGGAAGAAAGGACGGATCAGATGGATATTCAAGTACAATCGTTTTTCCTGAAAGAGGACGGACAGATTCCGAATAACCCGACGCTTCCGGTCATTTTCTACCAGAACGCATTTGACGGTGAGGACGGGGGGCGGAGCCCAGAAGAAATCGAGGCAGCCTTCAACAGCCATGGATGGACAAACAGCTGGACGGGAGATGTTTATGACTATCTCCATTATCACTCCAATACACATGAAGTCCTTGGTGTGAGGCGGGGTACCGGAACGGTCCTGGTCGGAGGGGATTCCGGCCAGCGCATCGACGTCAAGCCGGGAGATGTGATTCTGCTTCCTGCAGGAACGGGCCATATGAAAATCGAATCCACCGATGATTTTGAAGTTGTCGGTGCCTATCCTGACGGAGCGGAGCCGAATATGATGCAGCGCGATCCGGCAAAGGCAGCCCAGGCAAAGAATACAATCAGCAATGCCGGCGTCCCAGATCAGGACCCGGTCTACGGATTGGACGAGCAAAGTCCGATGCGACATAAATGGATCAAATAAATAATCGTATACCAGGCTTCCGCAACCTGCGGAAGCTTTTTTTACGGATTGCAAGGATGAAGAGAAAACGAAAAAGCCGTATAATAGTAGAAAAGCAATATTGAAGGGGGGAGAGCATCATGGAACAGCGGGACAAGCAATCGGCTGGCCCATACCCGGATTGGCCGGAGGCGGGCGGCTGGCTGGCGCGGCGAAAAAGACGGGCGGAGCTCCTGGATTACTATTATCCGAAAGGACATTATGCAAAAGAGGCGCGCCGGGAAATGGCAGCTGTTCTGGCGGAATTCGAGGAGAAGTTCAGGCGCTGGTATCCGGCCCTGCCTGACAACGGCTACTCAACCCTTCATCAGGTCAAGCCCCGGCGCCATAGCCGCGGGGAGGATGTCCGTGAAGCAGTCAAGCTATACCGGGCGAAGAATGTCGGTTATGGTAAGCTCAGCCGGATCCATGATGCGCTCGACCTGTATTACCTGATGGAAGCGCAGTCCGCTTTTTATAAACAGGAGATCGACAAGGCGGCCCAGGCACAGAAGTGGATAGGGGAAGATCACTTCAGTGAATTCTTCCCCGAGGTTGCTGAATGCATGCAGGAGCGCATGAGGGGAATGGTACGCAGCGGGTTTGATACACTGCTTAAACTCCAGGAGCGTCAGAGCCAGGCCGAACAGACTGTACAGCGTCTGGTAGAGGGGAAAGGGGCGCTCTGGGCGCGTGCAGCTGAACTTGCCAGCGATATCCTCATGTACCCTGTGAGACAGATGGGTAAGAGGAAATGAGAACATTGACTAAATTGGGTGAGCATGTCTGAATAAATGATGAAAAACAGGCTTCCGAAATATCGGGAAGCCTGTCCTAATTATTTATAGATCCGGTCAATCAACTTTCTGCTCGAGCATCCGTCGGAATATTTGTTCCAAGCCGCGTTAAAATCATCGATCCGACTGTAATCGATAGCGGGATCATTAATATGACTGATGACATCGTGTGTGGTTGCGGCAACGGGACCCGGGAAGAAATCACCTGATACTGCCCATATCCCTGTTTTTTTCGAATACTCTTCCAGGTCATAAAGATAGAAAACCATCTTACGGCGCAAAAGAGCATACTCGAACGGAAGTGAGGAATAGTCGGTCACGAGGATGTCAGCTGCGGCGAGCAGTTCGTTTACCTTAGGGTATGATCCGGCGTCAATCAACCGCGGATGTTCAGGCAACTTGGAATTCTCCATTACCGCAGGGTGAAGCCTGACCATCACAACGAATTCCTCGTCTATACTGTTTAGCAGCTCCCTGAAATCCAGGGCAAGATTCTGTTGGCTAAGTTGATCTTTCCTGAAAGTCGGGGCATAAAGAACGATTTTCTTCCCGCGTGCTGCCGGATATTCAAGCAGAACGTTCTCCACTCCCTTGGCTACCGCGGCTAAGTCGAAATAAAAGTCTGTCATCGGCACTCCGGTTGGAAGAAAGTGTCCGGCATCAATTTTAAATGATTCGATAAAAATTGATTTCATCTTTTCTGAGCCGACGGGAATCCAAGAAAAACGGTTGTACACAGCCTGGAAGCGTTCTTGGGATCTTCGGCTTCTTTTTGATGTCTCAGGATCTGTCCAGCCAAAGCGCTTAATGGCACCTGCTGCATGCCATAACTGGACCGGCTCAACTTCTTTTCGAAAGCGTAGTCCGGAAAAGACTCCGACATAATTGTCTATGAAGACATACCTGGCTGTAGCCAAATGGTATATGGATATGATCATATCCCGTATATTGGCGGTTTCAAAAGTGTAGACTTTCTTCCTGGCTGGAGTGGTATCCGCAAAATCGATCCGACACCGTGAATCATTTAAAAAGATGACCGGCTGATTATCTTCTTTCCCAAGTTCATTCGCCAGATGCCAGGCATTATTTCCGAAAGAAGAAAGGAAGACTGTTTTCTTTTGTAAGGGGAATGCCTTGAAGGCTGTGAAAATAAAGGCAAACAACCGCACATAAAGGGATATTAAAACATCTTTCATTGTGCTTTGTCTTTTAGATCCTCTTTGATTTTAGATGATGAAATTCCCTCTGTGCGGGGAAGATAAATGACTTCGCATTGTTCCGCGAGCTCATCGAATTTTCCTTCCCAGTCGGAGCCCATAACGAAAATATCGATATTATGATCACGAATATCCTCGACTTTCTGACCCCAATGGGATTCAGGGATCACTTCATCGACATAGCGGATGGCCTCAAGGATCATTTTTCGCTCTTCAAAGGGATAGTATGCTTTTTTGCCTTTGATGGCATTGAATTCATCTGTGGAAACTCCCACGATCAGATAATCGCCGTATTCCTTGGCCCTGCGCAGGATATTAATGTGACCATGGTGGATGAGGTCGAACGTACCGTATGTTATTACTCGTTTCATAGTATGACATCTCCTCAATGTGGGTCAGGGTCATACCCCTGATAATAATAAAATGTCGAATCGTATGTTATTATATACAACATGTTCCCAAAAAAATAGTGATGTACTTGAAGGGTGCTCGTATGAGAGAGCTTCATAAAGAGGGCCAATCAATTTCAGAGGGTGATAAGAGCCATGTCCGTAATTCAGAAGTTAAAGAAGAGTTCTCTTCCGAAGCGGATCTTCCGCATCGCTTTCAGGCTGATCGGCCTTTTACCGAGAAAAAAGCGTACAGTGTTCTTTGAGAGTTTCCATGCAAGGCAATATAGCGACAGCCCCCGGGCGATTTATGAATATATGCTTGAGCATCATCCTGAATATGAACTGGTTTGGAGTATCGATAAGCGTGCAGAGCAACTTTTTAAGACGCATGGCGTTCCATATGTGAAGCGGTTCACTCCAAGGTGGTTCATTGAATTTCCTAGGGCAAAATATTGGGTGAACAATGTCCGTCTGCCCGGCTGGATGCCAAAGCCGCCGGGCACAATTTATGTTCAGACTTGGCATGGGACTCCGCTCAAGAAATTGGGCCTCGATATTGAGATGGTTCATATGCCCGGGACTGACACTGACAGGTACCGCAAGAACTTCCTCAGCGAATCTTCAAAATGGGACTTTCTCGTTTCCCCTAACCCTTACTCGACGAAGATATTCAAGCGGGCTTTCGGGTATAAGGGGAATGTCATCGAATCCGGCTACCCACGCAACGATCTCCTGACCAACTTTACGGAATCGGAAGTCCGGACTGTGAGGGAGACGCTCGGTATCCCTGAAGGGAAAAAAGTGATGCTGTACGCGCCGACCTGGAGGGATCATGAGTTTTATGAAAAAGGGAAGTACAAATTCGAGTTCCAATTTGATCTGGAACAGTGGAGAGAACAGTTTTCCGAGGAGTGGGTCCTTCTAACAAGGATGCATTACCTCATTGCGGAGAACTTCGATTTCTCCGGATACGACGGGGCCGTCATTGATGTATCCGGCTATCCGGATATCCGGGATCTTTATATCGTCTCAGACATGCTGATTACGGATTATTCTTCTGTGTTTTTCGATTTCTCCGTCCTTAACAGGCCGATTGTTTTTTATATGTACGATTTGGATCAGTATCGGGACCAGTTAAGGGGCTTTTATTTCCCAATTGAGAATGAAGCCCCAGGCCCAATCGTCCGCACGGAAGAGGAACTTTTCGATGTGATCCGGAATGCAGGGCAGTTGCAGCCGGAGAACAGTGAAGTGTACCGGAAATTCCGTCAAACGTTCACGTCACTAGAGGATGGCCATGCAACGGAGCGGGTAGTCGGCACTTTCCTCGGTAAGTGACATTAATCATGTAGGAGCAACCACTATGAAATCTGCGATAACAGTTTTAAATGAACAGATACGCAATTTTGTCCTGGCGCGGCGGCTCTCCCTTTACGAATTCAGGAGTGCCGCCACCGGCAGTTATCTGGGGGCAGCCTGGGAGGTCATCAATCCGGCGATCCAAATCATGATTTACTGGTTCGTGTTCGGATTCGGGATACGCCAGCGGGAACCGATCGGCGATATTCCGTACTTCCAATGGATGTTTTCTGGAATTCTCGTCTGGTTCTTCATTAACCAGGGGATTATGAGAGGGACCAAATCTGTATACTCCAAAATCAAGATGCTTTCGAAAATGAACTTCCCGATGAGCGTCATCCCGAGCTATGTGATTCTGGCTCAGTTCTATCCGCATCTGATTTTGTTGGGCCTGGGGATGCTGGTGCTGCAATTCACAGGGTATCCGATTTCTGTGTATTACTTGCAATTACCGCTCTATACGGCCATTTTACTCGTCCTGCTATTAGGCATGACATTGATCACATCGACACTTGCGACGATTGTCCGTGATGTCCAGATGCTTCTCCAATCGATTATGAGAATGTTGCTGTATCTGTCCCCGATTCTTTGGCCGCCGACACTGCTGCCGGAGTCTTGGCAGACAGCAGTTAAGATCAACCCGTTCTATTACATTGTTGAAGGGTACCGGTATTCACTTTTGGGTGAGGGATGGTATTTCCTTGAGAACCCGGTCTATACGGCATACATGGTTGGTGTGGTGCTTGTTCTTTTCCTGATCGGTTCTGCTCTTCATGTGAAATTCCGAAGCCAGTTTATTGACTTCCTGTGAGGAAAGTTGGGAAAGCGATGTCTAAAGCAGTAATTGTTAAAGATGTAAGAAAACGCTATAAATTGTATAAGAAAAGCTCCGAACGCATCCTTGACCTGGTTATGCCATGGAAGGAGTATGGAGAGGACTTCTATGCATTGAATGGAGTTTCTCTGGAAGTGAATCACGGGGAGATTGTCGGATTCATCGGTATCAACGGCTCCGGCAAGTCGACTCTTTCCAATATCATAGCGGGAATCATTCCTCCAACTTCCGGTGAAGTGATTGCAAACGGCAGTATCTCTCTTATTGCGGTCAATGCAGGCCTTGATAATAATCTTACCGGGCGTCAGAATATCGAACTGAAATTGCTTATGCTGGGATTCAGCAAAGCCGAAATTGATGCCATGGAAGAGGAAATTATCGAATTTGCGGAGATTGAAAAATTCATTGACCAGCCGGTGAAATCCTATTCAAGCGGAATGAAATCGCGCCTTGGCTTTTCCATTTCAGTCCGTGTCGATCCCGATATTCTGATTGTCGACGAAGCATTGTCTGTTGGAGATAAGGCATTCGCGGAAAAGAGTCTCGCAAAAATGATGGAGTTTAAGGAACGTGGAAAGACCATGTTCTTTGTCAGCCACTCGGCCGGACAGATGCGCAAATTTTGTGACCGGATTGTCTGGCTGGAGTTCGGAACGATCCGGGAAAACGGAGAAACAGAAGAAGTCCTGAAGCATTATGATGAGTTCATGAAGGACTATCAAAAAATGTCCAAAAAAGAACGTAACCGGTACAGGGAAACCGTGCTGGGCAAGCGTATGAAGTCGAGCGGAAAGCCGGAGACCGCAGCGCATTGACCTGGATCTAGGAGAAAGCAATTAAATACAAAAAGCAGTGGCTATGGTTTGCCGAAGGCGACCAAAGCCACTGCTTTTTTGTTTGATTACAAACAACTCATTGTTCTTTCTGCTTTTCATGGAATTCATCTTGGGCATCTTGGATCACTTGCTGAAGCTTATTTTCCGGTACGCCCCGCAGATAATAGGCAACGGCGGCTTTGCCGATTGCGTAGGTGCCACCGCTCGCAATGGTGGCGCTCAAAGCGGAGCCGGCGCCCGGGAACACCAGATTCGCGAACTTGGTGCCCTGTTGGGCGACCATCCGCAAGGTGAAGCCGGTCGCCCCGATGCCGCCGAGGGAAATCAACAGGTCTCTCGCTGTCTTGAACTCCAGCTCCCTTCCTGACAAATAGGCGATGATCATCACGAGCATGGATTGTAGGGTGAGGAGGACGGCGATATCCGAAGCGATGATCGGACTAAGGGCGACGGTTGCACTCAGAGCTGAGAATATCCGGATAAAACGCTCAGCGATCCTGTTCGCCACGCGGTTTAGCCGTACAGTCAGTCCAAGATGGATGGCTGCCCGGACATCCAGGCTTTCCTCCAAAAAATCAAGCAGCTCCTCGATTCCTTTGCGCCCGTCAAAGGCCATATCCGGATCATATTGTTCGCCCCCCGGTGTATCGTCTGGATGGCGATCCCATTCGATGTAGGAGGAGACGGGGAGAATCGCTGTCGCGTCCAGGCCGTATTGTTTGAAAATGCGATCCAGTTGTCCGGCTTTTTCCTCGATCAGGCCCAATTTATCTTCCGGGTACCGGTCCGGCTCCTTAATGCGGGACGGGTTTAGTTCATCGATATGGGTGAGGATCGCGATCAGTGGAAGGTCACCGCCTGTCCTGTCCATTAACTGCTTGGTAGCGAGGACATCCTTGTCGATATGCGCTCGCTCCGTCGCTTTCTGGAGAAAGAGGAGCGCATCCGGCCGGAATTCGCGGATCACCTCGGCAAGCTCTTCCTCCGCTTTTGTATCAAATGTTTCCGACTCACCGATGCCGCGCGTGTCGATCACCTCAAAGTAAACTTGGCCATCCGATTCATAGGTGAACCGCCGGGCTTCTTTCGTGCCGATCTCCACGTCACTCACTTCTGCAAGGTATTTTCCGCTTATCGCATTGATGAGGCTGCTTTTACCGACGCCTGTCCGCCCGACCAGAACAAAGCGGGGCGGACGGGGATTTTTGAGTCCTTCAAGGAGGGCGTTCAGATCTTCGTCATCGGTGATGGCATCGACGAGTTTCCGCCGCTGCTTTTGCGATATCAGGTTTCCCGGGACCTTGTCCACCAGCTGTTCTATGTAATTATTCAGATTCCCGATATGGCTCAGGCGTTTCTGCATTTCCTCGAACTTGGGATTCAATTTTCTCGCTCCTTTCTTGTTGGGGAGGCACTTTTATATTCTATACCCCGGGACAACCGGTTGAGACATACGGAACATTCAAAAAGCCCTTCCGGCAGTTGCCGGAGGGGCTGGAAGCACTTCCTTACATTGTGACGTCTTGCGGAGGCTGTCCTTTTTTGTTCATGACGCGCATCGCATCGGGCCGGACTTTCAAGATGACGAGATCCGGGTCATCCGGACCTTCAAAATAAGTTTCCATTGAGTCGTTCCACACCTTGTCAATCAGGCCTTCGTCATCCGTGATTTCGGCGGTACCCATGATCTCCAGGTAGTCATCGCCAAAGCCCTCGCCGTCATAGCCGATCAAGATATGGGTGTGGGGATTGTCCTCGAGTTCGTCGACTTTATCGGTCTGTTTAGAGGTGGCCGTATACAGGGTGAAGCCGTCATTGAAAAATGTCATGTAGCGTGTAAACGGCTTGCCGCCCTGGACGGTCGCCATCGTGCCGACCATGCTTTCATCCAGTATTTTTTGTGCAGTTGCTTTTGTATCCATCCCGATCCCTCCCGTGTTGGAATTTCCCTTTTTACTATTCCCTTGAGGAATCCAAATAAACGGTCAGGAAGGACGGGGAGAGCGAATCACTTTTTCCGGTCTTCGTAGAACACTTTGAAATTCGGGTCCGGTATGCCTACGCCGAGTTCGCGGGCCTTGTAGTCCCGGAGAAGTTCAAAGAACCGCTTGCTCAGGAATAGCAGGACGACCAGGTTGATGAATGTCGGGATGGCGGTTGTGATGTCGGCGAAGTACCAGACATATTTGCCCGGCAGCTCATAATAGACCGCGTAAATGACCAGCAACAGTCCCGGAAGAGGATAGACGAGCTGGAAAAACTTCAGCACCTTTCCTTTCAGAGACGCCTGCTCCGGCTTTCCGAAAACCTGGCGCAGCAGAATCTCATAATAGGTGTACCAGCCGGTCGTGGTCGTCAGCCCAAACAGGAAAACGGAGATTGTGATGACGTAGCGGCCCATTTCACCAATTCCCTCTTCAAATGCTGCAAGGGTAAGCGAGGCGCCGTCCAGGCCGCTCGACCACATTCCGGTAATGATGATGGTGAGTGCAGTAACTGAACAGATGACAATGGTGTCAATGAAGACTTCGGCCGCGCCCCACATGCCCTGCTTGACCGGATGGTCGGTTTTGGCAGTGGAGTGGATCATCGGGGACGTTCCCCAGCCGGCTTCATTGGAGTAGACCGCTCGGGCAACTCCCATCTGGATCACCTGTGCCACGGCCGCCCCGGTGAATCCGCCGGCAGCAGCCATTCCGGTGAATGCACTGTCAAAGATCAGCCTGAATACAGGAAGGATGTCACCTGCATTCGAAAAAATGATATAGAGTCCGGCCACCAAGTAGAACAGGCACATCGCCGGAATGAGTTTAGATGCCGTTTCCCCGATCCGCTTGATCCCGCCAAGGATGATCAGGTAGATACCGACCACGTAGATGATGGAAGAGGGGATCAGGCCGAATCCGAACGATGAATCAATCGCTTCCGCGACCGTGTAGTTCTGAAGCGTGATGAAGAAAGTCGAGAAGATCCCGAAGCCGAAGAGAAATGCGGGAATCCACCAGAACTTGAAGTTCTTTTCTTCGCCGAGGCCTTTTTGCATATAGTAGGTCGGTCCGCCGTACGGATCTCCTTTTTCATCGGTGCTCCGGTAGTGGACGGCGAGTGTAACCTCGACCATTTTGGTCATCATGCTGAAGAGCGCTGTGAGCCACATCCAGAACACTGCTCCGGGCCCGCCGACCGCTATCGCCGTCGCAACGCCTCCTATGTTTCCGACACCCACGCTGCCACCGATTGCGGTGCTGACAGCCTGGAACGGTGTCAGAATGCCTTTTTCCGATTTGGCACGCTCACGATCCTCTTTAGAAAAGACTTTGCCGAATGTTGCCTTGAAGATATGCGGAAGGTGAAAGAGCTGGAAGACCTTGCTTCCGATCGTGAAATAAAGTGCTACAAATAGGACGGTTAATATAAGCGGCAAACCCCAAAGCCACCCAACAATCTTTTCTAATATGAGATCCAATGACTTCCCCCCTACGTTTTTTTTAGCTCATCAGTCCATATCGATTTGGTACCTCGACCAATCCATATTCAAGACCCAGAACTATAATAGATTAGAGATAATAATAGCTTTTTTCGTCGATATACACAATGTATTCTGAACAATTCGTATATATAACATAAACTAGAATTTACATGAACTATTAGATTGCTTATTTAGGGGAGGGCTTTGTTCCTAATTTACGATACTCCTTCTTTTGCATTCCCATTTTGGGAAATCCGCAAAGTGCTGGAAAGTACAGGATTTGTTGCAGATGATATTGCATTTGGTATTTCTTTGTATATGGGGGAGGAGGGAGCTGAGCCTGACAAGTCAATAATGGACGAACTGAAAACGTCCCTGACAAAGCTGGAAGGGATTCCGGCAGGTACTTACGCTTTGCACCTCAACGACAATTTCATTGATAAACGGAGAGCTTCTGGAAGCAAAGCAAATACGTTAAAAAACATCGGACCAAATGAAATCATCAAGGAATAAGGCAGTGGGTGGAGGTGAAAACGGTTGGAGAAGATGGGAAGGAAAGAGCCCGCTCATTCAGATTGATATTGTAGTGGTTAAAGCCGGCTGATGTCGGTTTTTTATTTTTGGTTTCTTAATATGAATCCAAGATAAAGTAGGGAGGATCGGAAAGTGAAAATGAATCGTAAGTCACTCATTGATTAAAAGAATAAAGTTGTTTAAGGCTATTTTTTTAGGGTTGTAGGGTATATAGATCTATGAAATATAGTGGTCTTGTCGAAAAAAAGAGGTTTTTAATACCTTGAAAGTAGTGCAAAGGGATGCTTAAGTCCTGTTTTCGGGGGACGTGACTTTGAATCTTTTTTGACAGTTTCCCCGTAGAAATGGTATTCAATAGAAAGAAAGATTTAAAGAATGACAGGGAATCCCTATGAGATGTGACGGATTGCCCATGATGACCCGGAAATACCTGCGGTGGAGTGGCGGCGACGCCAAATCACCAGATAGCAGTTATTTTAAATACAGCAAATTAAAAGGAGATGGATGAAATGTCAGGTATCATTCGCGTAACCCCTGCTGAACTGGAAGCTATGTCGAATCGCTACAATAACGAATCCGGAGAAATGGCTGCACAGATTGGCCGCCTCGACGGTATGATTTCGGAACTTACTTCCGTATGGGAAGGGGCTTCCAGCCGTGCATTCGCTGAACAGTATGAGCGTCTAAAGCCGCACTTCAACGATATGCGTGACCTTCTTTCGGAAATCGGTGTCCAACTGAACCGCACTGGCCAAGCCCTCCGCGATGCGGACGAACAGATTGCGGGCCAAATCCGCAGCTGATCAGCTGTACGTTGAATATTTTGGAGCGCCTTTCAACTCACCGGAAGGCGCTCTTCCTTCATTAAAATGGGGTGAATGCATGTATATCGAAATTACTGTAGATCTGACCAATTATGATGGAGGCGTCTTCGACCTCCGGCTGTCGGATTATCACACAATGAAAAAAGTGGCGGAAATCGCCCGTCAGGCCAAAGGCGTATCCAAATACCAGCGAGAAGGGCATTGGGTAAGGATTGTTAATAAAAATCGGGTCGTCCCTGGTCATTTGACAATGTCGAAATGCGGAATCCAGACCGGAGACCGTCTGGAAATCCTATAATTTTTTGTGCAACCCATCATACATAGACAGTTTGAACTTAGTAAAGGGGCAGACCGAAATGGCGACTGATAAACAACCGCTTTCCTATATGGAAAAACTGTTGGATGCTGACATCCAACATGGAAACCATCAAAGTTCGTTCGTTTTCCAGACGGAACGGATCGGGATGAACAATGAAGCAGAAATCTCATTCCTTGCCGCCGCTGATCCGGTCATCCGGAAAGAGATCGACCTGAGCGGTGACGAACTGAAGATCACCGCTATTTTCCCGGAGCGCTTTAACCGCTTTGGCGTGCTTCTCGGAGAGGACGAGAAGACAAGATGGATGTTTGCCGGAAAGCTTGTCGACTTGGCAGAACAATGTAGCAATGGCCGGTTGCAACCGGTAGTGTGTCCGGAGAATATCGTCTTTGACAGCAGTATGACTCCGCGCTTTCTTCATCTTGGTGTGACGGACAGCCTGCCGCCGGAATCTCCGGATCAGATGAGGGTGTGGCAGGAAACAAAGGCCGTGATTGCTGTTGCGGTGGATGGGACACGGAAGTATGAAGATTATCTTCATCACCACGACACTCTCGATCTAAAACCGCAGGCTGCAGCTGTCATGTCTGCAGCGGATCCGGATGCACTCAGGATTTTTATTGACAAGGCGATTGAAGATGTAAACAGACGGGAGATGGAGAATGTCCGGATTCCGAATAAAAAGTGGAAAACCGCAAAGGTCTTGGGGATTGTTTCCGGTGTACTCCTCATCCCCTCTCTTGCTTTCACTTTATATACATTTATTTATGAAAAACCGAAGACGGCAGCCATCAACGCAGCTCATCAAGCGTATCTGTCGATGAATTACAGTAATACCGTGACAGAGCTATCCGATTACAAACCGGACAGCCTGCCTTACGTCTCACTCTATGAGTTGGCAGACTCCTACGTCATCAATGAAAGGCTGACCGAAGAACAGAAGGAGAATATCCGGTCTAATATTACGCTGAAGACAGATGAGAACTACCTGAAGTACTGGGTCCTGATCGGTCGGAACGAGGCGGAAGAAGCAGTAGACATAGCGCGCGCGATGGAAGATCCTGTTCTCTTGGCATACGGCCTTGCCATTCGTCAGGAGGAAATCCGGGCGGATAAGGAACTTAGCGGGCAGGAAAAGCAGGAGCAGATTTCAGAAATCAACAAGGAACTCGAAGAAATCCAGAAGGCTATGGAAGAAATCAAACAGACAACCGGGGAAGAGATGACCACGGACATGGAAGAATCGGAAAAGCCAGCCACTGAAAACGCAGGCCCTGAAAATTCCGGGCAACCGAAGGAAGAGGTGGAGTCGGACAAGACAGATGAAAAAGCAGAAGCAAAAAAATCCGATAAAAAGCCAACTGAAGGACCGGACGATGAATCCGGGGAAAAAAGCGGTTCTTAAACCGTCTGTAGAAAGAAGGTGAAAGATCGATGCAGCAATTGTGGATCCATTACTCGGAGCACTATCAAAAGATCGACTTCGACGAATATACTGCGAAGCGCATGTCAATCGGGCCTTCCGTCGATGACACATTGACAGTGCTTGACTTCCCATTCGCGAATGGCACCATCACGCTTGAAGGCGGGGATGACGGTTACCGTGTCAGAGACCGGCAGGGGGAAATCGGTTATCTCAAAATTGGCGAGCATCTGGCTGCTCTTCAAAAAGGCCGATCACTGCACCTGTCGATCACCCCGGCGCCGCGAAAAAGCGACTGCTATTATATAGGATTTGAAAACCAGCTGATTTTTGCGTCGGGAAAGCCGGAGGCCACCGTTAATTTAACAGGCGCTGACATTCCGGGGGGAAAGGGTTTTGTCCTGCTGAAAGGTACTGACGGCTGGAGTGCTGATATAGAGTTTGGCTGCCCATTCTATCTGAATGGGAAAAAGACATCAGGGGCCGTTCGTCTCAGGGCAGGAGATATCATCCAGTGGCTGAGGATGGAAGTTCAATTTGTGGACAATGACATGATCGGAATATCATCTCCGTTTAAGTACCGGACTTCACTCCCCGTATTTGAAGAGCCCGAGTCCGAGGTAAAGAAAACTTACCCGGCCTACCGGCGTACCCCGCGTCTCATCCATCAGGCGCCCGACGATAAGGTATCACTTTCTTTCCCGGTACAGGAACAGCCGGATGAGGGCAGGGGGCTTTGGCTCGTCATTCTCCCTCCACTTGTCATGCTGATCGTCATGTCTCTGGTCGTGATTTTCATCCCGCGGGGATTGTTCATCCTCATTTCCATTTCGATGTTCACCGTGACGATCATCACTTCGACCGTCCAATACTTCAAAGAACGCAAGCGCAGGAAAATGCAGGAGGAAAAGCGCCGCAGAGTTTATACGGCCTATCTGGAAAATATGCGTGAAGAGCTTCATGAACTCCGTGAGCGGCATCAGACAATGCTCGACTACCATTTTCCGCCGTTCAGTGAAGTGAAGCGGATGACGGAAGGGCTATCAGGGAGGATCTGGGAAAAGGCGCGTGACAATGCAGACTTTCTGCAATTCAGATTAGGCACGGGAAAAGTACCGGCAAGCTACAGTTTGTCCCTATCGGCGGGGGATCTTGCCAATCGGGAAGTCGATGATCTCATTGAGCAGTCGAAACGGATGGAGGAAGTGTACAGGGAACTTCAGAACGCTCCCATCACCGCTGACCTATCCAGAGGGATCATTGGAATGTTCGGTAAAGAGGAAGTCATCCGCAAGGAAATCGGACAGATCATCGGCCAGTTGTCCTTTTTCCACAGTTATCACGATGTCCGCTTCATCTATGTATTTGACAACAGCAGATATGAGGAAATGGAATGGATGAAATGGCTGCCGCACTTCCAACTGCCCCATATGAACGCAAAAGGGCTGATCCATGACGAACGGACACGTGATCAGCTTCTGGGGTCGTTGTATGAAATTCTGAGGGAACGTGACAATGACGAGAACAAAGGCAAGGTACGTTTTGCACCGCATCTTGTTTTCATCGTTTCTGATTATAAGCTGCTGTCTGAACACATCATCATGGAGTTTCTTGAAGGGAAGGACCATGAAGCATTGGGCATTTCCGTCATCTTCACGGCGAATGCGAAAGAGCGGATCACGGAAAATGTACATATGCTTGTCCGTTATGTCAACGACCGTGAGGGTGACATCCTCATTCGGGATGGCATCGCCGCTGACACCAGATTCAGACTGGATGCACAGAATACAGGAGGTAATGAGCATTTCGCAAGAATGCTGAGGACGCTGGACCACCAAACCGGTGTCACGAACTCCCTTCCTTCAATGGTCAGCTTCCTCGATATGTACGGCGTGACGGATGCGGATGACCTGGCGATCGCTGAAAACTGGAATACGAACCAGTCTGCACGCTCCCTGGCGGCTCCAGTCGGATACAAGGGGCGCGAGGACCTGATCGAACTGAACCTCCATGAGAAGGCCCACGGACCACACGGACTTTTGGCGGGGACGACGGGTTCAGGTAAGTCGGAGTTACTGCAGACGTATATTCTTTCGCTCGCGGTAAAGTTCCATCCGCATGAAGTCGCATTCCTTCTTATCGACTACAAAGGCGGCGGCATGGCACAGCCATTCCGGAACATTCCCCATTTGCTGGGGACAATCACCAACATCGAAGGGAGCCGGAACTTCAGTGACCGGGCACTCGCCTCGATCAAGAGCGAACTAAAGCGGCGGCAACGCCTGTTTGACCGGCATACCGTCACCCATATCGATGAATACACTGAACTCTACAAAAGCGGAGAAGCACCGGAGCCGATGCCACATCTGTTTCTGATTTCGGATGAATTCGCTGAGTTGAAGACCGAGGAGCCGGAATTCATCCGTGAACTTGTCAGTGCGGCGCGGATTGGCCGAAGCCTGGGGGTCCACCTGATTCTTGCGACACAGAAACCGGGCGGCATCATCGACGATCAGATCTGGAGCAACGCAAGGTTCAGGATCGCGCTGAAAGTGCAGGATGCATCGGACAGCAAGGAGATTCTTAAAAATGGGGATGCGGCGAACATCACGGTGACCGGACGCGGTTATCTCCAGGTCGGAAACAATGAAGTGTACGAACTGTTTCAGTCTGCCTGGAGCGGGGCGCCTTACCAGAACGAGACGCACGATGGGGAAGATGAAGTGGCAATCGTCACCGACCTGGGACTGGAACCGCTAACCGGCCTGTCGGCTGTCGTGAAGGGAAAGCGGAGCAACATGACGGAAATTGATGCCGTGACAGCCTCGATAGCATCGACGGCAGATCAGCTCGGCATCCGACGGCTCCGGAGCCCGTGGCTGCCGCCGCTGCCTGACCGGCTTGCCAATGTTGGCGACCGCCAATACGATGGTGCCGGTTTCGCGATTGCCATCATAGATGAGCCGGAAAAGCAGAGCCAGCGGGCAGTAGGCTATAACCCGTTGGAAGACGGAAATGTAGGGATTTTCGGTTCCACCGGTTATGGAAAGTCCTATACATTGCAGTCCCTCCTTTTGGGGATTGCGCAAAGCATGACACCGGAAGAGGTACATTTCTATCTTCTCGACTATGGCAACGGTACACTGCTTCCACTCCGGCAGCTTCCTCATACTGCAGATTACCTGACCCTCGATGAGGAATTGAAACGGGAAAAAATGGTCCGGATGATCCGGGCGGAAATCAGCAAGAGAAAGAACTTGTTCCAGCAGGCCGAGGTCAGCTCCATCCAGATGTACAACCGGATATCGCAACAGCCGCTGCCGCTCATCTATCTTGCGGTCGATAACTACGACATCATCCGTGATGAGTTGGAGGAACTGGAGCTTCAGATGAGCCAGTTCAGCCGTGACGGCTCGTCCCTGGGGATCCATCTTCTGCTGACGGCGACCCGCCCTCAGTCGGTGCGTCATCACCTGATGAATAATCTGAAGATGAAGATTGTCCACTATCTGATGGATTCATCTGAAATGTACGGCATGATCGGGCGTCCGCCGTTTACGCCGGAACCTTTTCCCGGCAGGGCAATCATCAAAACGGAAGAAGCCATGTTTGGCCAGATGTTCCTTCCGGCGGACGGGGCGGACGATTTTGGCGTCTTGAACGGGGTCAAGGAACGGGTCCGGGATCTACGCATACGGTATGCGGAACGAAAAGGCCCTGCTCCGATCCCGATGTTGCCGGCCGAGCTGTCGGCCGAACACTTCGACGGACTTGCCGGGCAACCCGTCTCATCGGGAATCATTCCGATCGGTCTGGATGAAGAGACTGTCCTGCCCGTGTCGGTGGACTTCAGCAAACATCGCCATATTCTGATGGTTGGCCTCCCCGGCAAGGGCAAAACCAATGCGATGAAGCTGTTGATCCGTACGGCCAGGAAGCAGGAAACAGGTCCTGTCGCCATATTTGACTCTTTTGAACGGGGATTATCGGAATACGCACGGGATCCTGAAGTCACGTATGCAGAAACCAAAGAGCAGTTGGAAGAATGGATCACCCAGGCGGAAGCCTATCTGCAGGAGGCAGAAGCGGCTTATGTCGCAGCTGTGCAGACCGGTCTTCCATTCAACCCCGTCCCTGTGTTTCTGTTTATCGACGGCTACTCGAGATTCATGCAGACCGCGGATGTCCGCATTCAGGACAGGCTGGTAAAACTGATGAAAAACTATGGGCACCTCGGATTCAATGTGGCCGTGTCAGGCAACAACGCCGAGTTCACTAAAGGCTACGACGTATTCACAAACGAGCTGAAACTTGTGCGCCAGGCACTAGTTTTCATGAAGAAATCCGAGCAGACGCTCTTCAATGTTCCATATGAACGGAAGGAAGCCGAGCTCCCTGCCGGCTTTGCACATTACATCCTGAACGGGAACAGCACGAAAATCATGATCCCGTTATGCACACTGGAGAAGGAGAACGTACGATGAATAGCAATGTAAAAAAATCGGCGTCGATCATTGGGGGAGTCATCGCCATCCTCGCGTTGCCTGTCCTGTTCTTTGGCTTTATGTCGGGCAGCTTCACATCGTTCGCCGAGCCGGCTGAACGGACAATCGCCGTAGTCAACGAAGACCTGGGGAGCGAACGGGAAGAACAGAAAATCGAGATGGGCAAGGAAGTACTCTCCATCCTCTCCGAAGACTCCGACTACAACTGGGAAGTGACCGGCAGGGGGGCAGCGGAAAGCGGCCTGAAATCAAACCGCTATGATGCCGTCCTGTACATCCCGTCCGACTTTTCGTCGAACGTCATGTCCTATGATGAACAGAATCCGCAAAAGGCAGAATTCAATTACACGATCCAGCAGCAGAAAAACGCGGACTCCAAGAAAAACGCATTAAAAGAGATTGAGCGTGCAACAGATCGCGTAAACGGCAGAATCTCAACCATGTACTGGAGCTATGTCGCAATCGAAATGGATCATATCAAGAAAGAGTTTGCATCGATTCTGGACAAGGAAAGTGAGTTCCTCGATGCAATGGTTGCGTATTACGACCCGGGTTCTTCCGAACTTGCGGATGTCATGCAGAGACAGCGCGAACAGATGGAACAATTAAGAGAGACCGTTGAAGGCGCATCTGACCAGGATCACGCAGCTCGTGTCGATCATGTGGAAGCGTTCAAGAACGAACTTTCCGGTTTCCTGCAGGATGTCCAGTCCTATCAGGCATTCCAGGTTGAACAGCGCGGGGTCCTTGAAGAACTGCAATCGGACAATATCGCTAAAATCCAGGAAATGGCTGCCGGACAGGCAGCTGAATACGAGGAAACCGTCCGCCGTCTAAAGGAAAACAACGGCCAATTGGCCGCGGAATTGGAAAAAGTGAATAAACAGATTGCGCTTAATCAGGAGAAGTTCAATGACTTGGAGCAAGTCCGCCTCAAACAGGCAGAACGCCAGGCAGAGGAAATTCTTGCACTCCAGGGAACGGCGATTGATGAGTATAACGACACATTGATCGGCACCCTCCAGAAGAATCTGAAAGACGGAGCAGGCTCTAAGATTCCGGATGCGCCTGTCGTTGATGGTCTGCCGGACATTACAGATTTCGAGGCCATCAAGGCAGAACTCGAACGGCTCGCCAAAGAGCAGGAAAAGGAAGAGCCGGCACCTCCGGAACAGCCAGAACCTGAAGCTCCTGAAGAAGGCGGAGGTCTGCCTTCCCTGGAGGAAGAAAAGGAAACGATCACTGCTCTTGCAGCGTCGATCGATGGCCTGAAGCAGCAGATCGCAGAAGAACAGCCTGAATCGGAAATCCCGGCCCAGCTTGATGAACTGTCAGGCAAACTATCTGAAGTAAACGAATCGATCGGAGAAAAGGAAGAAGAGGCCGGATCTGAAGGAAACGGTAAAGGCAATGGCAATGGCAATGGTGAAGGTAACGGTAACGGCAATGGTGAAGCGGAAGACAAGGAAAACGCAGTGAAGGTTGCAGCCGGCTACTACAGTGATCTTTACAGTGCCTATGAAAGTCTGTTGGCCATCTACTCGGAGACGAAACTATATCTTGAGGAATATCCGGAAAACACGGTTGCCATTGTCCGGGAGATTGAACGGAAGGAAGCAGGCCTCCTCCAACTGGATACCCTCTCCCCGGAACGAAAGAAGGAACTGAAAGGTCTGTTCAAGCAGGCGCCGGCAGCCAAAGATCTTGACTCGCTCCTTGCCTACTACGCGACCTTGGAGCAAATGGCGTTCACGTTGGATGACCGGAAGGACGGACGCCAACAGAGGAAAGATGAAGTGCTGAAGGATGAAATTATCAATACCCTGACAAAGAATATTGCAGCGCTCAAGGAAGAGGAAAAGCTCCAATGGGCTAAGGTCAGTGAAGGGCTTCCCGAGACCGGTGCCCGTGTCGAAGAATGGAATTCCTCGTTCACCGCGATCGTCTCCGGATATGAGGAGTCCGTTGGGATGCAGCATATGAAACTACTCGAGAACCTGCAGTCAATTGGCGATCAGGCTGATTCGCTTTTAGCACAACTTCGCGATCCGGCAACCCGCCTTCAGGAAAGTGAACCGGAAGTTCTTTCGAATGAAGGAGAGCTCGTATCTGATCAGCAGAACATTGGCATGCAACTCGTCAGCCTGAGTTCTACCGTAAGTGAGGTTTCCGAGCGTCAGGACAGTATTGTCAACTACGCACGAGAACTGCAGGGCAAAGCGGAAGGTTTCGAGAGCGCGACCGATTCGTACAGTGAAAAATGGCGTCAGAACTTAGAGGCAATCACAGCATTCAGTGATGACGTTTCCAGTTTCCTCGACAACACCTATGTGGATGGGCAGGAGAACGGATACGTGTTCGATCATTTTACCAATCCTCTCAGCGTGCGCGGAGAAGCGATCGCAGGGGAAGAGATGAAGAAGGTTCCGCCGGCAATTCTATATGTCATCCTGCTGATCAGCAGTCTGGCCATCGGCTTCTTCAGCCATAAAATGCGAGAAGGTACTCCCTTGCTCAGGACAGGAATGCTGGCTCTTCTGGGCGGCATCACAGGACTGATCATCAGCCTGTACAGTGTGAACATGTACGCTCTGAATGACCAGCGTGCAATCGAATGGACGCTTTTCACAATCCTTATCGTCATTGCAGGATCTGCACTTATCAGCACGGCACTGGATTCGGCTGAGACAGCAGGATGGATCGCGGCAATTGCCCTCATCTGTCTCTATATCGCCCCGTTGCTGAAACTAGGCGTACCTGAAGCCGATATTCCGGATATCCTCTCGCCGGTCTACATGTCCATCAAGTATGATCCGGTTACGCTGTTTGATTCCGGAGCAGCTATCGCCGGCATTGCGGCAGTGGTGTTGCTCATTGCGGCATGGCTTGTAAAAAGATGGCGAACCGGTGAAACCGTCATTCAGGAAGAATCGTATGAAAGTTAAGCATGCCGGAGCCATCCTTCTGGCAACCACAATATCTTCTGCAGCTATTCCGGCTACCGCCAATACAGGAGACGCACCGGCAGATTCGCTGGAACCGCTTGAATACAAGTCACTTCCCTTCAGGAAGAAGACAGAATATCTTCATGATAGCAGGCAGGTCGAGATGAAGAACACGCTGACCGAGGAACGGGTCAATCTTGATTTTTCCGAACCGGTCCGATTCAGATCTCCGATAGAAGTGGATGACCTGTTCCTGGAAGCGGGGCGTCCCGAAACGGGGACGGCGGCAGCGAAGGCTGAGGAACTGGGCCTGTTCACTGCGCCAGCAGAGAAATCGCAGGCGCAGGCAAGTCAACCGGCGGAAGTGCCGGATGAGGCTGCGGATAGCAGCAGCATCCGCACTTATGTCTTCATCAGCCTGATTGGGGCGGCGATGCTGGGTCTCTTCGGCCTTATGGTCCCAGCGCTGCTGAAGAGCGGCACTAAGGGAACTCCTACAGTCAGGCGCAAGGAAGAAACGGAGGGGAAAATCGCATGATCTCGTATTATCAGATGCTTGTGGAGGAAAAGCGGCAGCAGATCAGGCGGCTGAGCAGCTGCAAGGGGGAACTGCAGGGGAAACAGGGCGAATTCCAATCTAAAGAATCTAAATTCAGCGAACCAGAACTGACTGCCCGTACATGGCATGGACAGCATGCCAGTAAGTTCGAAAGCACACGGGAGTCGGGAATCCTGACACCATATCTTGAAGTGTCCGGACCTCAATTCCAGAATGCCTATTCTGCGATCGACAATAAAATCACTTTGTTGCAGAGCGAAATCCGGTCACTTGAATCGGTCATCGCCCAGCTCCGCGCGCAGGAAGCGGCGGAGCGGCAACGATAACCGGAGGGATAAGTGATGACAGAATTGAAAGTGGCCTTTGAGGAAGTCCGGGCCAAGCTCGAAGCGTTGGATGCAAAAGCGTCTTCGCTGGAAACAACAGCGCCAGGCCAGATCACCGGAAATACACTCGATACCGCTGATTCGCTGAATGAACTCATGACCTATATGGAGCAGATGCTGACCCGCTACCGCGAGTTGCTTCAGAAGAATGTGTTGTCATCAGAGGAATCAATCAACTTCCTTGCAGACGTCGATCAGCAGCTGGCAACCGCCATCAGCGGCACAGGAAACGGACCCAAGCCCGAATAAGGATTGAATGCTCAGCGGGAAAAGGAGGGAAATCAATGAAAACGCTCGATGTATCACCCTTCAGGGAAGGGCTGCAGCGCAACCGGGATAAGTTGAAAAGTCTTCAGCAGGAAATGGATGCGATCCGGACAGGCGTGCAGGAAGTAACGGACCTGGGGGATTCTCTGGCCGGAAGCGGCGGGGAGGCGATCAAGGCATTTTATCGCGACTGCCATCTGCCCTTGCTCAACCAGTTCGAGAGCTTTGCCGGCACGTTCGATTCTGTTCTGACTTCCATCCAGTCTGCGCAGGAATCACTGGAACCAAATGCCTCAGGATATATCAGGGAGGGATTTCTCGAAAGCGAAGTCGAGACCGGCCTGAGCACAATGTCCACCATTTCAAGGAACCTCACTTCCGATGCAAACGGAATAATGGACTCTGTCGCGGATATTACGTCATTGCCACATCTGGATGACAGTGACGTCCAGCAGGGCATCCGGAGTGCGAGGAAAAAAAAGGATAACACAGTCACCGATCTGAACGAATTCGATTCTACCCAGAGAAATGCCCTTGTCCCGGTGCGTGACGGTCTGCTCCGGATGGGGCAGTGGCTTGGAGAGATCGAGGGAATGTTCAAAGACGGCATCACAGACGTCGATTTCCCTGCTGAAGACTGGAAGGCCTATATGGAGGGCCATCCGATGATCACAGGGGAAAACATCTGCACCGTCCCGTTTGAGGCAGATCAAGAGGGTGCGCTCAACTGGGCGAGTGTCTCGAAAGCGATCCAGTCCGGTGCTGACGTGGTGGACAAGGTCGGTAAAGGGGAAGGCGGCATGTCAGCGTTTGCGCTTTACGTGGCTGGCCGCAAAGGCGGGATACAAACCACCCGTGCATGGGATCCCAAAAGTCAAAGCTATAAATACCGCATCAACGCTTCCAAAAAAGCACTGGATACCCTCAGAGTCCCGCTTGATGCACAAGTTGAGAAGATGCTGACTCGCGGTCTGCCGAAAGATCGGAGCAAATGGACTCCGCAGCAAGTTGCCCAATACGAAAGCAGAAGCGTCATGCTGAAATATGCCACCCGCAAACCGGGGCAGAGCGGCTGGTCCCCTACCGGCGAGAAAGTGAAGACGATGCATCCGGATATCGAGCATTTCACCGGACGTGCGACCACCGTCGGGCAAAAGGGCAAAGTCATAGGCACAGCGACAGTGAAAGGGACCACCGGCGCATTCACCGATCTTTGGGATGCCAAAGGAACGGTTGATGAATTCAAGCGGGTCAAAGACCCTGGAGTCATGAACAAAGCGAGCGGACTCATCAGAGGAACGGGTAAAGCGCTTGGCCCGATCGGGGCCGGCCTTGCCTACGCTGGCAACTATGAGAGTGCAACAGCGGATGGTCTGAGCGGCGGGGAAGCCCATAA
The DNA here is from genome assembly GCF_009761675.1 of Bhargavaea sp. CC-171006. Classification (GTDB taxonomy): domain Bacteria; phylum Bacillota; class Bacilli; order Bacillales_A; family Planococcaceae; genus Bhargavaea; species Bhargavaea changchunensis. The sequence goes on along the minus strand of NZ_QUZH01000004.1, from coordinate 12,040 downwards.
ACGGGCCGCTTTGGATACGGCAGTCGATACCGCTGTCGGCGGAGCCGTACAGGCCGGGTTCACAGCAGCGGGAACCGCCCTCATACCGATTCCTGGTGTCGGCACCGCAATAGGCATGGCAGCAGGTATCGGGGCCAACTGGCTCCTGAACAAGAAATTCGGTGATTCGGACAAATCTGCCATGGATCACATTAAAGGCTGGTTCCGGTGATGGGGGCAACTGAATGAACAACGAAAATTTTGAAAAGGTCGCAGTCCTGCGACGGCCGCTTGAATCGGGCAGACAAAGCCCGATGAACTTATCCGGAATCTTTGTTTTTGGTGCCTTTCTTCAGGCGGGGCTGTATGCGGCAGAATATTATATTGTCGGGTATTCCACCGATCATCCGTATAAAGAAGAAATCTTACAGTGGCATTTTTGGGTGAGTGCGGTCTTGATTGTCCTGGGCCTCCTCCTTGCCATTCCCTTTGTCTATAGAAGGTTTGAAAAGCTTCAGTACTTGATCAGTATCTTGTATTCCCAAAATCTGTTCGGAGTGTCTTTCTACATTTGTGCGCTATTCGTTGCAACGGACAGGAAATTCGGGGCATCGGCTGATTCGATCATGACATTCACATGGACCACTTTACTTGTGGGACTTTTCATATTCATTCTGACATCAGCACGATTCATCTGGAAAATCCGCAAGGGCGATTACCGGGAAGGCTCCAGAAGCGACCAGATGCGTGCGAGATTTGAATACAAATCCTATCTTCCCGCAGCTACGGTTGCCGGGCTCGGGATCTCCTTCATTATCCAGTATGTAATCCGGCAGTCGGGGATGGAGGAACTGGGTACCCTCGTGTTCCTGCTGATCGGATTTGGCATCTTCTACACCATGTTGTTTGTTCTTCCTGAGCAATTAGCGATCTTCTATTATAAACTGCGTTATCGCAGCTTCAACTTTGAGGGACGTCCATATTTGGATGAACCGGGAGATGAAGACGAAGAAGAGGAGCTCTTTGGAGATTCGTATTACAGATAGAAATCTTACAAAAAAGGATGTGGGGGCATGGCAATGGAACGGCGACCGCTCGTGTTTGACCGCGTACTGACTTATCAGACTGAGCAACAGAAAGCAGATTGGCAGGAGCCGATAGGCGCCCTGGAGACAATTCTTCTGGATAAGGGTGTATATCAGAATGGTCCCATCTTTTTCACGTTCGACGGGAAAGAAGGAGCTGAAACGGGAACATTTACGTATTATTTGCCGGTCAGCGAACCGATGGCAATTGAAGATAGCGGTTTCGGCTATATGGAACGTTTCCATTCCGGGGATGCGCTCGTCATGCGCCAGGCCGAGCAGGAGCCGGACTTCGATGCGGCTTTTGGAAAAGTCCGGATGCATGCCGAAAAGGAGGGCATCGTTCTCGGTCAGAACTATTATTGTGTGCTGATCGACGTTTACGGTGACATCATCATTGACCTCGCCGTTCCGGTGGAAGGCGGACGACCGGAATGAACATTACCGAGAACCGGATGATCCGGCATCGCAATGTCGCTTCAAAAAGGTACAGCTTTGTGCCTGCAGAGATCGGCCTCGCCTTCGAAGATTTCCGGACTATCCTGCAGACCCACGGTGCAAATGTGGATGGCCGGCTATTCTTTACGATGCTGAACGAGCCGATTGCAGAAGTGATGACCGCCGAACTGCATATGGGCATTAAAGAGAACGACCTGACCGTACCTGCCGAGGAAGAAGTTATTTTCCGAAGCTATTTTGAAGTAAAAGGCCTTGCTAAAATCCGTCTGCTGAATGACTTTGATGAGCAGTCACAGGCTGCCTACTGGGCGCTTTACAATCATGTGAAGAAGGATAACCTGCAGCAGAAGACACCGGTCTTCGTGGAGTACAAGCAGGCCCCGGATGGAACTACATATGTGGAAATGAGCGTGGGTGTCAGCGGATAGTTCTCTTCTGGAAGTGCTGAGCGAATCGGCCTAAAAAGCATCGGCAACATTTGTTGCGCGATGCTTTTTATCATTTGAACTGTTTGAAACCCTGAACCAAGATGGCAGCGGAGACCTTGACGTTGACTCCGGAAGGCGGGTGTTTGGAAGGAGGAAATAGTTATGCTCAAAGAACAAGATGTATTTGTGTTAAGAACGCCGCTTGTATCGGGCCTGCAAAGTCCGATGAACTTATCCGGAATCCTAGTATTAGGCGCTTTTTTACAAGCTGGATTATATGCTTTGGAATTCTATGTCATAGGATATTCAAGTGCTCATCCACTAAAAAACGATATTCTTAAGTTGCATTTCTGGACTAGTTTAATTTTAATTGGGCTTGGTATCGTTTTTGCGTTACCTATTGTATATAGGAAGTTTGAGAGATTGCAGTATCTGATCAGTATTGTATTCTCACAAAATCTGTTTGGTGTTTCTTCCTACATTCTGGCTTTATTTGCTGTTACAGACATAGAAGCCGGTTTGTCGGATGCTTCCATGATGACGTTCACTAAGGTGACACTATTTGCGGGGATTTTCGTCTTCCTCCTCACGTTCCTTCGTTATATATGGAAAATCAGGAATGGGGATTATAGTCGAGGATCGAGAAGTGAACAGATACGAAAGAAATTCGAATATAAGTCCTCCTTGCCTGCGGCTGCCGTTGCCGGTCTTGGCCTCTTCTTTATCCTCCAATATGTTCTAAGGAACCTGGGATTAGGGGATCCAAACCAGCTCATCATCATTTTCATTGGTTTTGCTGTGTTTTACACGATGTGTTTTGTGCTTCCCGAGCAACTCATCATTTTGTATTGCAAACTGCGTTTCAGCAGCTTTAACTTTAAAGGGCAAACGTATTTAGATGAAGTCACACATGATGGTGAAACTGAAAAGAGTTAAATGTTCGGATATCCGTTTCATAGCTAGGAGATACCGTACCGAAGAAGCAGGTTACATAGGCGCCTTTATTGCAATTTGCTGTGTGATGATTCTTAGAGGAATTCTGCAAAGGATAAGTTAAGGCTGGTTTCATTAAGGAGGGAAGCAGCTTTGCTCCAAGAAAAAGATGTGTTTGTGTTAAGAAAGCCGCTTGAATCGGGGCGGCAGAGTCCCTAGAACCTTGCGGGTAATATGGTGCTGGCTACAGTTCTCCAGGGAGGACTGTATGCTTTGGAGTATTATGTCTTTGCTTATGCATCCGACCATCCATGGAAGGATCAGATCCTGTCTGTCCATTTCTGGTTCACCGCTATTTTGATCGCCCTATCAATGATTTACTCACTGCCTGTTGTGTATAAGAGAAGTGAGAAAGTGCAGTATTTGGTCAGTATCGTGGTTTCTCAAAACCTGTTCGGAATCACATTTTATATCTGTGCACTTTTATTAATAGCAGAGGAGACAGATGCTTCAGCTGAATCGATGATTACCTTCACCTGGATTAGCTTAACGTTCGGCCTAATAGTGTTTCTGCTGGTTTTTGCAAGGTTCATCAGGAAAATTCGGCGGGGAGATTATCGGGACGGGTCCCGTCAGGCAGCGATGCGTGAAAAGTTCGAGTATAAAAGTTATCTCCACGCTGCAACTGCTGCCGGACTCGGGATATTTTTCATCCTGCAATATGTGATCAGGCCTTGAGGGGCTCAATGAAATGACGGCGATCATTCTCGGGCTGGCAATCTTTTATGTCATGCTCGTTGTTCTTCCGGAGCAGCTTGTTATTTTATTTTGCAAATATCGCTATCCTGAATTTAACTTCTATATAAAATGAACATTTGAATTTGAACATGATTAGCATGGTTGCTTGCAGTGAAGGCGCGGACTCCTGCGGAAAAGGAAGAGCGGAAAGACCCTGCAAGGGGCTTGATGCCTTCCCCGCGGAAAGCAACTGCCCACTATGGATGTTAATTTGTTTAATCGATTCTATATACTAAGATTTCAGCCTTCATATAATGACTATCGGAAATGCCAAAAGCACCGTGCGGGAATATCCGCGCGGTGCTTTTGGTCCGAAGCAGACTTATTGATTGCCCTTCTCTGAATGGACCGCGATGAGCAGGATCGCCTCAGAGTCCCCGACGTTTTTCACAAAGTGGGGGACGCTTGCGTTCCAGCTGAATGAATCGCCTTCTTCGGCGATGACGGAGTCTTCCCCCTGTTCGGCCAGGACGGTGCCTTTCAGGACGATATGAGCCTCCTCGCCTTCATGGGCGATCGCTTCGCCGGTCGAGGCGCCGGGCGGTAATTCGACGTGCATCATCCGGAGGCCGCTTTGGGAAGTGAGGTGCTCGATCTTGATATCATTGAACGATGTGTACACCCGCTCGGCTTTCCTCACGACTTTCATGTGCTCCTTTTTCTCCAAGAGCAGGTAGGGGAGCGGAACATCCAGAAAGGCCGCGATGGACTGCAGTGTATTGAGGGAGGGCGAAGTATGGTCGTTCTCGATGTTGCTGATGAACCCTTTGGACAGGCCTGTCTGCTCACTCATCTGTGCGATCGTCAGTCCTTTCCGTTTGCGGATTGCACGTATTTTGGAACCGATCTCCATATCCAGCCCTCCCTGAAATCTTGAATTTGCATATAATCGTAACATGGATAAATTGACGTTATCCATCATACAGTGTTATTTTATAGAAAACAAATATTCATACAGGAATACTTATGTATTAAGTATACAACTCATTAGAATGACCACTCTAAGAAAAATTTATCAATTATAAGGAATGATTTTATATGGTCCAAGCAAAGCTGGAAACCAAAGTGCTGGATGTCCTGAAAGAAAAAATTCAAATGATTGAGACCGGGGAAGGCGCCATCTACCTGGTGGGACCGATCAGATTGCCAGTGAACCTTTACGGGGATACCGTCGTATTCCAGTGGTATTGCTGGCTGAACCAATGCCAGGTGACAGAGGATTATCAGGAAATCATCGACCGGCTGTCATCTGCGAATCTGGCGGAATACCAGCAGTCGAGCGTTCTCGTCTACGGTGATTTTGAAAACGCGGATGATGCGCTGATCCGTCTGCACTCCATTTGCCATACCGGGGACATTTTCGGCAGCAGGCGGTGCGACTGCGGCTATCAGCTCAAACAGTCCATGAAGAATATCGTGGACCACGGGGCGGGTGCACTGTTTTATCTGGCGAATCATGAAGGCCGAGGAATCGGCCTGTTCTCCAAGGCGATGGCTTACGTGCTGCAGGAGAATGGCTATGATACCGTGGAAGCAAACGAAAGCCTTGGGTTTGTCGACGATTCCAGAAACTATGACGATGCTATCCGCGTGCTGAAGACCCTGAGGGAAAAGCCGGTGACCCTCATGACCAATAACCCGAAAAAATTGGATGCCCTGCAGAAGGCAGGCCTTCCGATTTCCGGACGTCAGCCGTTATGGGGTGACCGCTCCGAGTTTAACGAAAAGTATCTGCAGACCAAGGTCCAGCGATCCGGACACTTAGAGGGAGGCTCGCCAGATCCAGATGACCAGCCATGAATTTTATATGAATCTTGCACTTGAAAACGCACGTGCGATGAAAGGGCAGACCGATCCGAATCCGCTCGTCGGTTCAGTTATCGTCAATGACAACCGGGTCGTGGGCATCGGGACGCATCTGAAGGCAGGCGAGCCGCATGCGGAAATCCATGCCCTCAGGATGGCCGGGGACAAGGCAAAAGGCGGGACCATCTACGTCACGCTTGAGCCATGTTCTCATCATGGCCGGACAGGGCCTTGTGCGGTCGCCATAGTAGAAGCTGGGATCCGAAAAGCCGTCGTCGCCACGCTTGATCCGAATCCGGTTGTCGCCGGAAACGGGGTCAGGATCCTGGAGGAAGCAGGCATTGAAGTGACAGTCGGTGTCATGGAAGAGGAGTCCCGCAAGATGAATGAAGTGTTCAACAAATTCATCGTGACACAAAAGCCGTTCATCACGATGAAAGCGGGAAGCACATTGGACGGTAAAATTGCCACTCATACAGCCGACAGCAAATGGATCACCTCTGCAGAGGCACGCAAGGATGTCCATCGGCTCCGCAACGAGCATATGGCGATCCTGGTCGGCGTCAATACGGTCATAGAAGATGATCCTGAACTGACTACGAGGATTCCGAACGGCCGGAACCCAATCCGAGTCATTCTGGATTCCTCACTCCGAATTCCCCTCGAATCCCAAGTAGTCACGGACGGGCAGGCGGAAACATGGATTTTTACCGCGAAACAATATAATCACGACGCGAGGAAAGAGTTGGAGGAGAGAGGGATTACAGTTTTTCCGACCTCGGGGACCGAACGGGTTGATTTGGAAGATGTCCTCCGTATGCTTGGCGAACAACTTGTCTCTTCTGTCCTGGTAGAAGGGGGAGGCTCGATCCATGCGGCTTTCCTTGAGAACGGGCTCGTCGATAAAGTGGAGGTCTATATGGCGCCGAAATTGATCGGCGGCGCACAGGCGCCCACATTCCTCGAAGGCACCGGCGTCGGACTGATGCGTGATGCCGTGGAGCTGGATGATCTCGAAATCACAAAAATCGGGAAAGATTACAGGTTCACGGGCTATCCGAACTACAATACAAAATGAGGGAATCTGATTTGAAATTCGGTTTCGATATTGACGATACACTGATCAACCTGAGGGAACATGCTTTCCATCTGTATAACCGGAAACTGAACCGGAATGTGGATATCTCCCTATTTCATGAACTGGACAAAGTGGAAATCCACGAACTGTTTGGCATGACCGCTGAGGAAGGCGGGAAGATGTGGAACGGTTCGCTTGAAGAAATCTATTACACAAACTGTCCGCCGTATCGGGATGCGGCGGAAACTCTGCAGAGGCTGGAAAAAGAAGGCCATGAAATTTACTATATAACGGCCAGGCCAAAGGAACACGGAAAGCGGACGATGGAATGGATGATTCAAAACGGCTTTCCGGTCCGGGAAGACAGGTTCTTTTACGGCATGAACGATGAGGACAAGGTACATATCATCAAAGAGCTGGAACTTGATTATTACTTTGATGACAAGCCCGCCGTTCTTGAAACGCTTAGCGACCGTCCGCTGAACGTCTTCGCGAAGAACCAATCCTACAATCAGCACATGGACATTCCCAGGATCAGCGACTGGTCCGAATTGTTCGATTTGCTGGCAGAAGAAAAATGAAGTCATATCAGAAAAGGCACTGCTCGCAATGATGCGAGTGTGCCTTTTTAGATTATCCGATAATTTCCCATTTCCGTTCAGCCGCGATGTTCCGGAGGCCTTCCTCCGGACGCACAGCGACCGGGTTCCCGACAAGTTCTAGTACAGTCATGTCGGACAGCGTATCGCCGAATGCTGAGCTTTCTTCCCATGCGACTGTGGAGTCTCCAAGTGCTGCGTGGATGCGTTCATTTTTTCTTTCGCTCCGAATGTGGTAGATGTTTGTCCGCCCGTCATATGTATCTCCGGAATAAGGGATGTCGGTGCCGATGACGTCATCAAACGGCAGATCCTTCACAGCCTCGCTAAGGAGCGGGGTGAAGGCGCCGGAAACCAGCATGACCCGGTCACCGGATTTTGCGTGTTCATGGACCCGCCGTACGACTTCCGGATTGAATCCGCCCCGCATCGCTGCAGCCATCTCGCCGAAGAAGCAGGTCAGCTTTTCTTCCGCAAAGCCCGAGAAGGGGGCGAGATAAGCTTGCATCGACTTTTCCCTCATCACGGGAGAGGGAACGAGCTTCATCTTATAGCCGGTATACACCGGGAGGATGCGCCTGAAAAACTTGCCGTAAAGCTTTCCGTATTCGGGATGTTGCTTAAGGTGAGTCATCATGAAGTCGAACGTCTCGTTCTGGTAAAGTGTCCCGTCAAAGTCGAAGATTGCGACGCGCATGGTTCGGACCGTCCTTTCCTGTTCCGGCGGGCGAAACCCGTTTATCCGGAGAACTGATATTCTTTGAGCAGGTTTTCAAGCTTCAGCGCGAAGCCGACATTGCCGAGGACCTTCAGTTTGCCGGTCATGAACGCGGCCATGCTGTTGAGGTCACCTGTCAGCAGCTTGCGGAAGTGCTTGCCGCTCAGTTCGAGCGTGCAGGCAGGTTCACCTGCAATGCCAGGGAAAATCTCCGCCCGTCCGTGGTCGAGCAGCAACTGCCAGCGGCTGACTTCGCCTTTTTCATCGATGATGAATTCATATCGGATATGTTCGTTCTGATAAGGTTCCGGCTTTGCCTCCAGCACCTGTCCGATTTTTGCCCAGATCTCGTCAAGCGAGAGGGCATTTAGAGGATTGCCCATGGTCATGCCCCCATCTTAGTAGTCGGTACTTATCCATCTTAGGGAATGCGGAACATTTTGGCAATCCTTCAGAAACCGCCTAGCATGTTGCCGACGATGGTGCCGATATAGTTTCCGATAATATAGCCCATCGTGCCGACGAGCATCACAGGGACAATCAGGTCTTTCCATCCTTTTGCGATCGCCATGGCAGCAGCTGTGGTAGGCCCACCGATATTGGCATTACTGGCGACGATCATCTCCTCGAGGCTGAACTTAAACAGTCTCCCTACGCCGAACGTGACCACCATGTTGGCCAGCACCATCAGGAAGACGAAGACGAGCAGGAGCGGTGCATTCTGGATGAGGAGTGGGAGTGAAGCCGGGACACCGATGACCACAAAAAAGATATAAATCAGGTAGGTTCCGATTTCCTGGGCACCGTTCAGGCTGTCAAAGAACTTTGGCATGAGCATGACTGCTGCAACAGTGATGGTGGTCAGCATCAGGTACTTGTCTCCGAGCAGGCCCCCGAGCAGTTGCCAGCCGGTCCCTTCATCAGGAATGATGGTTCCGAAGATTTCTGCCATTTTAAAGGAGATTGCGACAATGACGAATGCACTTCCGGCAGAGAGGGCGATGTCTTTGAGTGAAATCTCCTTGCGTTGCCAGTAGGAGGCAGCTAGCGTACCGGCTTCATCGCCGGCGGACTGCTCGACATGGTCGATATGCGGAGTAGGGAAATTCCGCCGGAAAAAGCCGATCGCAGGGATGGCGATCAGGACGAAAAAGTAAAGTGCCATCATGAGATTGTCTGCGACAATGGTAGATGACAGCATGCCCTCACTGACGTCAAACTTGGCGGAAAGAGCGGCCAGATTTACGCTTCCGCCTATGTAGGATCCCGTCATGACCGCGGCGATCTTGGACAGTTCCGGAATGAACGCACTGAGTGAGAAAAATGCGATGTACGCCCCGACAACTGTCCCGACAGAACTGATGAGGAAAAGGATCAGCAGCCGTCCGCTTTCATTCCATACCCGCTTGAGGTTGGCCTGGTAGAGAAGGAGAGGGATGGCGAGCGGAATGACGTAGGTCCAAACCGCATCATAAGCAGGGGCATCGGTCGGGATGATGTTCAGATTGGACAGGATCAGTGCACCCGCGAGTGCTATGATGGCGCCGGTCACTTTCGATGCCCATTTATACTTCTGTTCAAGATAGATGCTCACGGCAGCCCAGCCGGCAAGAAACGCCCAGAGCAGCCAAGTGTCCTCAGGTTTAATTAATGTGGTTTCCATGCGGCACCTCCTATTGTTCCCACTATTATAAAGGAACACGGTAACGGGAGGGAGGGGTCAGGGGAAAGGTGGAGACAAAGGTCTCGAAAATCCGAAAAGACCGGAAATGCCGCTGGGTGCACTTTCGGTCCAACTCGAATGATATCGATTGCTTATGCTCCGTCGTTTTCCGGCAGGGGAGAGAGAAGCTTCAGGGACAATGCTGCAGTGACTTCTGCCTTTGATTGCCCTTTTTCCCCTTCTTCCGGGACACAGTTCTTGAGTGTCACGAGGTCGCCTTCTCTTAGCGTCAGAATCGTCATCCGGAATGCTTCCTGATGTTCCGTCTTGATCAGGCACTCGGAAGCCGGGATTTTCTCACCATTTACATAGACGGCCCAGAGGCTGGCTTCTCCGGCCGATAAAGCCAGAATCATCTCATAAAGGCCATTCCGGCTGATTTTGATCGACGTTTTCCTGCCTCTGACTGAAAAGCCAGGCGAGAAAACGGATTCGCCGTTGAATCGGACCATTGTTCCCTGTCCGACCTGCTGGCCGGAGAGGGTGGATAGAAAGGCATATTCCGCGATTCCTCCCGCCGGCCCCTGTAGGCCTCTCTCTCCGCGTTTACCCGCCGGCCCTCTTGCGCCCTGAGGTCCTTCCGGGCCCGGGTCACCTTTAGGTCCCTGTGCACCGGGTTCTCCGGCAGGGCCGGGTGGTCCCGCCGGCCCGACTTCGCCACAATTCCCTCTGGGTCCCTGAACACCTTGTGGCCCCTGCGGACCAGGTTCACCTTTCTCTCCCTTTGGCCCCTGTTTTCCTTCGGGTCCAGGTTCGCCCTGAGGCCCCGGCTCGCCTGCGGGACCCATCGGCCCCTCAGGTCCCCGGATACCCTGAGGACCTGCCGGCCCCTCAGGTCCCCGGATTCCCTCAGGACCTGCCGGCCCCTCAGGTCCCTGAACGCCTTGCGGTCCCGGCGGGCCGGGTTCCCCATTCATGCCCGTGAAGCCCCTGGGCCCCCGTTTGCCCCGGCGAAATTCCGCATCCCGCTCTTGCAGTTCAGCGAGTATGACAGGCAAGGGGTTACCAGTCGCATTAGCGCGCTTCCTGCGGTGATACTGCCCGCAAATGGGGCAGGGCTTTTGTCCGTCGCTGCTGCCTCCGGACGATGGTATCTCCATTTCCGCACCTCCCTCGTGACAGGCTATGCGGCGGGCGAACTGCCGGCACGGCTAAAGCCCGGTATGAGATTGATTTGTACAGGCGTTCCCGATAGACTGAAAAAGAAAAAAAGGAGGGGCAGCATGAAAATCATCAAAGCAACCGTTCACGCGGTCCGGTTCCCGCTCCGGGAGCCGTTCATCGTCTCCTATGCGACTTATCCGGACATGCCCGCGGTCATTCTGAGATTGGAAACGGACTCAGGCCTTGTCGGATACGGTGAAGCCGTGACGGACGAGCATGTGACGGGGGAATACTTCCTGTCTGCGTATGAAATTCTGAAGCAGCTTCTCGTCCCGTCGGTGATCGGAGAGAGCCCGTTTGATATCGAACGCATTCACGGCAGGATGGACGGAGCGGTTTCGGGGAATCCGGCAGCCAAGGCTGCAGTCGACATTGCCTGCTATGACCTGATGGGGAAAGCAGCCGGACAGCCTGTGTACAACCTGATCGGCGGCCGTGCCCATGACCGGATCGAGTATCCGCGCGTCCTCAGTATCGAGGCTCCTCAGGTCATGGCAGAAAAAGCGGTCCGCGCGGTGGAGGACGGGTATTCCTCGCTTAAGTTGAAAGTTGGCAAAGGGGATCCGATGGAGGATGTCGCCCGCATCAAGGCTGTCCGGAAAGCTGTGGGTCCGGACTTTCCGATCCGAGTGGATGTTAATCAGGGCTGGAAAACACCGGGAACGGCGGCTGCGGCCATCCGTGAGCTCGAAGGGGAGAACCTGAAATGGATCGAACAGCCGATCCGCATGGGGGATATCCGGGGGCTGGCGGATGTACGGAGAAAAGTGACTGTACCGGTCATGGCGGACGAAAGCCTGCATGGCATGGAAGAGTTCCTGGAAATCGTCCGACTTGAGGCGGCTGACGTCCTGAACATCAAGCTGATGAAATGCGGCGGTATTTACCCGGCAATCCATATCGCCAAGGCGGCGGAGGCTTCGGGAATACCGTGCCAGGTCGGATCGATGGTCGAGTCATCCGTCGGCTCGGCGGCGGGATACCATGTGGTTATGAGCCGGTCAAACATCCAGTCGGCCGAACTTACAGGACCGCTCCTCTTCAGCGAAGAAATCGGCGACCTGAAATATGAGCTGCCACAAGTCCTCCTGTCCGGCCAGCCGGGGCTCGGAATTAACGTCGATGAGTCACAGCTTGAAAAACTGACAGTGAAAAAAGAAACGGTTCAATAAGCAAAAGGCAAAAAAGGTTGTGCTCCGCGCACAACCTCAGACTGTAGACAAAACGTACCCAGATGAAATCTTTCTGGGTACGTTTTGTCATTCATGTG
>NZ_QUZH01000033.1 GCF_009761675.1 Bhargavaea sp. CC-171006 | reverse complement strand
TCCACATGAATGACAAAACGTACCCAGAAAGATTTCATCTGGGTACGTTTTGTCTACAGTCTGGGATGCCAAACAAGGCATCCCCAATGCGTTATGCTGCTTTTCGTTCCCGATGTTCCCTGGCCCCGTATACAGCCCCATATACTACGAGGGCAAATAGGACAATTCCGGCCAGAATCTTATAGATTCCTGCGTAGCCTACGAGCGGCACAAGGCTCCCCAGGATGTAGGGGCCAAAGCCTACACCGAAGTCGAGGAAAATAAAGAATGTGGACGTCGCGAGCCCCATTCTGCGCGGATCGGCAACTTTGACCGAAATGGCCTGCGCACTCGACTGGAAGTTCCCGAAGCCAAGGCCGATCAGTACTCCCGCTCCGAGCAGCATGATCCCAGTGACCGATTCACTTAGAAGGATGAGCCCCGCTGCAAAAAGAAGAAGTGCAGGCACGATGACGATATTGCCGCCTTTCAGGTCCAGTAGCTTTCCGGTGAATGGCCTGGACAGCAGCACAGTGATGGCGTAGACGAGGAAGAAGAAACTTGAAGCCGTAACCAGATCCATTTCTTCGGCGTAAAACATGATAAAGCTCAGCACTCCGCCATATGCGATGGCGATAAACAGGGTGACAAACCCGATGGAAAGTGCATTTTTTTCGACGACCGACCAGATACTGAAGCGCCTCTTCCCTTCTTGTCCTTGGATGGCTTCCATCCCCTCATCCGCCTTGATCGTGATGGCAAGGATAAACGAGGCGAGGGCCAGAATCGTACAGAAAAGGAAGAGCATCGAAAATGGCAGGTGCTTTGCCAGCAAAATCCCGAGGAATGGACCCAGAGCAGCGCCGAGAACGGAACTCAGGCTATAGTATCCAATCCCTTCCCCCCTGCGGTCCGGAGGCAGAACCCGGGCGACTATAGATCCTGTTGCAGTCGAACCGATTCCCATTCCCATACCGTGGATAAACCGGATCAGCAGGAGGAGCGGCAGATTAAAAGCAAGGAAATAGGTTGCGCCGGAAATGACATAAAGAAGCGTTCCCGCGATCAGAACTTTTTTATTGCCGACCTTTTCAACGAGAGGACCGGCTATGAAGCGTGCCATGAGCGCTCCGATGATATAGGAACCCGAGACGAGACCTGCCGTGCCGGCATCCGCACCGAATCTGTCAGCGGCAAAAGGCCCGATGGTCACCATTAATAGATACATGACGATAATCAGGAAAAAGTTAATAAGTGAAGCAAAGATAAAATCTTTCGTCCAAAGCTGGTGTTTCTGCATAGACAGCCCTCTTTCTACTCTTCATGAAACAGATTCAACCTAAAAAAGCGCCATATTATAAGCGGCGCTGCATCTCCACGAAGCGTACAGACATGTTTTCCTGTTCTTGCTCAGAAATGTCACCGATCACTTCACGCTCGAGCTTTTCAATGTCTGATGACGCCTTTTCATACACTTTTCGTCCGTGATCAGTCACCAGGATGATCTTGGCCCGCCGGTCCTGCCCAGGCCTGGTTTCGATCAGACCGTTCTCCAGCAGCTGCTGGATCGTTCTGGAGACTGTCGGCTTCTCGACAAACTGCCGTGCCGCAAGCTCAGCCGGTGTCATCTCTTCCTGCTCTGCAATCAGCCGGAGAGCCGACCATTGGGGTACAGTCAGTCCGACTTTGGACAGAACATCTGCCGTCCTCTGGATAAACGGCCGGTATAAGTCGGTGAACCTCCTGAAAAACAGCTGATGCGCTTTGAGTTCCATAGAATCCTCCATTATTACAAGTAGTTAGTTTTGCTAACTAATATTATCATGGCCGTGGCCTGACTGTAAAGTTTCTGTCTTTACAGAAAGAATACACAGAAAAGAAAAAAAGCAGATGATTACTTACCATCCGCTGCGTCATTTAATAATATGGGCTCGGTTGAAGCTTTCTCGACTGACAGATCTGCTGTGTAGTCCAGTTTCATCTTTTCCAGCTCAAGTTTCATTTTTTCGGTTTCGGCAATAAAGTTCTGCTGCTTGAGTTTTTCAAGTTCAATCTCATCTTGGAGCCTGTCTGCCTCATATCTTGCCATTCTTCTCTTATGGTCTGTAATGATTGCGCTGAGTGGTACCGTCATCACAATCATTACAATTAAGATCGCTCCTGTCATGGTTAAACAGCTCCCCTGGTTCCTTTTTATAAAGATACGGATGATTCTTAGTAAAAGATTCAACTAATTAATTGAAAAAATATTTTGCGCCAGATTCTTATTGATTAAAAATCTAAACTGTTGCATAATAATTCTTAACATTCGCATTGGGGGCGTTTCGGATGAAGAAAAGGCGGATTGTCGTCAAAATCGGCAGCAGCTCATTGACAGATACATGCGGGGGACTGTCGAAACCGAAGGTCCAGGAGCATGTTGCGGCAATCGCTTTACTTATGGAAGCCGGCCATGAAGTGGTCTTGGTTTCTTCAGGTGCTGTTGCCGCAGGTTTCAAGGATCTCGGATATGCCGTCCGTCCGGGCACGACTGCCGGCAAACAGGCCGCCGCCGCAGTCGGACAGGGGCTGCTCATGCAGGCATACACAGATGCCTTCCGCAGTCACGGCATTGTGACGGCTCAACTGCTGCTTACAAGGCAGGACCTGATGCGAAAGGAACGCTTCCACAATACCGGCAGGATGCTCGAAGAACTTCTTCACCGGGGGGCCCTGCCGATTGTGAACGAAAATGATTCGGTGTCGGTCGAAGGAATCACGTTCGGAGACAACGATATGCTCTCTGCACTCGTTGCAGGCCTGGTGCATGCAGATTTCCTCGCCATACTCACCGACGTCAACGGCCTCTACGACGGTAATCCGAACACCGATCCGGATGCCAAAAAATACACCTTTATCCCGGAAATCCACGACGGACTTCTCCGACAGGCGTCAGGTGCGGGATCTTCTGTCGGCACTGGCGGCATGCGATCGAAGGTGCTGGCCGCCAGGACAGCGGGCAGCCTGGGCGTCCATGTTTTCATCGGGACGGGAGACGGAGCCGAAAAACTTTTCGATATCGTGGAAGGACGCGGCGACGGCACTTATATCGGCATCTCCTCGCTGATGTCCGGCAAAGATTCCAAACGGTGGATGGCATTATGCTCAGTGCCTGCAGGGAGCATCAAAGTGGACGGCGGCGCGGCACGTGCCCTCGCCGGAAAAGGCACCAGCCTCCTGCCTGTCGGAATCACTTCAGTAAACGGGAACTTCAAGCAGGGCGAAGTGGTCAATGTCCTTGACGAGGACGGTGAACTGATCGGCAGGGGCATGGTAAACTACCCTGCAGACACCGTCAGCAAAATCATCGGCAAACCGGGAGACGAAGCCATGAAAATATCCGGCGGAACGACCCCGGAAGTCATCCACTGCAACCGGTGGATCCATCTCAAAACCAAGGAGGCGGTTCGATGACGAACGTACAGGCCACACATACCGATGAGCTGCATGTAAAAGGGAAAAACGCAAGGCAAGCAGCCGCTGTCTTGGGAGGGCTGCACACAACTGCAAAAGATGAGGCGTTAAAGGCGATTTCCCAAGGACTCCTGGACAATGTGCCGGCGATTCTCGAAGCGAACCGGGCGGATCTGGAAGCCGGGCGCAGAGCAGGACTGTCTGAATCTCTCCTCGACCGACTGATGCTTGATGAAGCCCGAATTAACGCGATGGCAGATGCACTGAACGATCTCACACAACTCACCGACCCGGTCGGCCAAGTGCTGGAGGATTGGGAACGGCCAAATGGATTGAAACTGTCCACTGTACGCGTTCCCCTCGGCGTTGTCGGGATCATCTATGAGGCGCGTCCGAATGTCACGGTCGATGCGGCAGCACTGTGCCTGAAAACCGGAAACGCCGTGATCCTGAGAGGCAGTTCTTCAGCCATCCATTCCAACATGGCTCTGGTCAGCGTCATCCGGAGTTCACTTGCGACAGCAGGACTGCCTGAAGATGCCGTACAGCTCGTGGAAGACACGAGCCGGGAAACCGCAGCGCGTCTCTTCAAGATGAATGATGTCCTGGATGTACTGATCCCCCGCGGCAGTGCAAAATTGATCCGGACCGTGGTCAATCAGGCAACTGTTCCGGTGATTGAGACCGGCGCCGGAAACTGCCATGTCTACATCGATGAAGCCGCTGATAAGGACATGGCAATCAGCATCGCGGTCAATGCCAAGACGCAGCGGCCTTCCGTCTGCAATGCGGCGGAGAAGATCCTGATTCATCAGAAATGGCCCCACACGGCAGAACTTGTCGCGGCACTCCAATGGGAAGGCGTCGTCGTGCACGGCGACGAAGCAGTGAACAACCTTGCTGACGGCGTGCTCGTCGCGTCAGACGAAGACTGGGGATTGGAATACCTCGACCTTGAGGTCGCCATCAAAATCGTTTCTTCCACCGAAGAAGCGATTGCCCACATCAATACGTACGGCACTCGTCACTCGGAAGCCATTGTGACGTCCAGCCTGGCTGACGCAAAAACGTTCCAGCTCGGAGTGGATGCCGCAGCGGTCTACCACAATGCCTCCACCCGCTTCACAGACGGATTCGAGTTCGGTTTCGGAGCGGAACTCGGGATCAGCACCCAGAAGCTGCATGCGCGAGGGCCGATGGGCCTTCCTGCCCTCACTTCCGTAAAAACACTCATTTCAGGAAACGGACAGTGCAAGTAATCTTTCGCCATGTTTAGTGAATTTCCTGCAGGACAGAAAAAGCCGGCTCCAATTTTGGAGCCGGCTTTTTCATGACACCATTTTCAGACCAACCACGCCTGCCAGGATGACGAACAGGCTGAGGAGCCGCTGCAGATTCCGTGGTTCGCCAAACAGCAGCATATTCAGCAGGACTGCCCCGGCCGTACCCAGACCGACCCAGACCGCGTAGGCAATGCTCAATTGAAGATAACCAAATGATTGGTACAACAGAAAAAATGACAAACCGAATCCCCCACCGTACATCAGCAGATTCATCCAGGTTTTTTTCTTGCTGTATAAATTCAAACCGACTGCCCCGATCACTTCAAACAGTGCGGCAGCCCCGACAAACATCCAGCCCATCACGCATTCACTCCCTTTTCTTCTTTTTTATCAGCCATTTTAAGGGAGATCACTCCTGCCACGAGCAAAAGGATAAAGAACAGCTTCGCTTCGTTCATCGTTCCTCCGAACAGATACACATCCATCACCACTGTTCCGACCGCCCCTGCCGCAGCGAAGACCGCATAAACCGTTCCGGTAGGCAACTTTTCACAAGCCTTCGCCAGAAAATGAAAATCCGTAATAATGATTCCGAGAATCAATGCCCAGTGCCACCACCTGTCCGCCATACTGAATCCATAAACCCATAGCAGTTCAAATATACAGGTGAGAATCACGTAGAACCATGCATTTTTCATATTCATCCCTCCACATATGAATGACTTTCAGTCATTTTTACTTGAAAAAACAACGCCTTACTTCCGTAAAGCGTGAATGACAAACTCATTAACTGCTTCCTGTTGTTTGCGTTCTTCAGCTGCATCAAAGGAATCAAACAGGTAGATCTGTTCGGCTGCGGATTCGGCAAGTCCGATGATCAGTCTTGCCGTCCGGTGCGGGTCGGTCTCTCGGATTTCACCTTGTAACTCCCACTCCTCAATCATCGAAGATACTGTCATGTAAAGCGGCCGGTAAATCTCTTCCCATTCCCTGACATGCTCTGTGGCGGAGAGACCGGCATAAACAAGAGTGGATACATCACGGTATTCATCAGTAACGGTAAATACGGCACCGATCATTTCCCGCAATTGGCCGGTCCAAATATTTTCAGTGTTAACACTTTGGCGGATGGCCTCTTCCATGCGGGCCGCCATTTTCTCGGCAATGGCCGGCATGACAGAAAGCTTGGATGGAAAGTACAGATAAAATGTCCCTTGTGCAATCTGGGCTTTTTTCACGATATCGGAGATTTTGGTTTTTTCAATTCCGTTTTCCCGAAATACCTCAATTGCGGCATGAATGATTCGCTCACGCTTATCCACCCAATCACCTCACAGTTTCATGACTGACTTTCATTCATTTTATATTGACCATTTAAAACTGTCAATCTTGCAGTCCGGTTTACCGGCTTTCATGCAAGGCAATACTTGTCGTATATTCCCCTGTTTCCAACATAAAGGAGGAAGTGGAAACCATGTCACCAGAACACAAATATAGCCATTGGAAAAAGAACTTATGGGCAGGCATTTTGTTCGGACTCGGATTTGTCGCATTTATTGATGAGACCATCTTCCACCAGCTGCTTCACTGGCATAAGTTCTACGACCGGTCAACGACTTCCATCGGCCTGATCTCCGATGGTCTGTTCCACGCATTCAGCTGGTTCGCCACAGTGGGCGGCCTATATTTGGTCGCAGACCTGATGCGCCGCCATGTGTTTTGGCACAAGATGTTTTGGGGAGGCAAGTTGCTTGGCGGAGGCGGATTCCAGCTGTATGACGGGATCATCCAGCATAAGCTGATGAGGATTCACCAGATCCGCTACCATGTTGACATTCTGCCATACGACCTCATTTGGAACATCACTGCAGTCATCATGATCATTGCGGGGCTGCTCCTGATACGCAGCGCCAAAAAGGAAAGCAGACGGACAAGCGGAGGCGAGACACTTGCATCATGAACAGCCGTTCCTGCCCGCTGTCCTACAGATTCTCGTCATGCTGTTTGCGATTTCAGGTGCAGTTGGATACTTGATCCTGACGCTCCGGACAAACAGGGTCAAGCGGCTAAGACGTTGGCCTGCATGGAGGTTTATCCTATGGCTATCAGGGACAGTAATGGTCTCGCTTGTTTTTGCAGGACCGTTTGCCGAGGCTGCCCATTATGATTTTCGCCTCCACATGGCCGGCCACCTGTTGCTTGGGATGCTTGCGCCGCTCCTGATCGCCCTCTCTGCCCCTGTCACCCTTCTGCTCCGTGCACTTCCGGTACTGGCGGCCAGGCGTGTGACAAATGTGCTGCGCCATCCGATCGCGCAATTTTACCGGAACCCCGTAACGGCATCCGTGCTGAACATCGGCGGACTGTGGCTTCTTTACGCCACACCCCTGTTCCAGCTGATGCATCAACATCTGTGGCTCTACCTGCTCGTCCACCTGCATGTATTCGCTGCAGGCTATCTGTTCACCATCTCGATGATCTACATCGACCCTGCCCCGCATCCGTGCAGCCATCTGTTCCGGACGGTCGTTTTCATCTTCACGCTTGCCGCACACGGTATACTGAGCAAGTACATTTACGCGAAACCTCTTACCGGGTTTCCGGCTGATGAAGTCCGGGAAGGCGCCATGCTCATGTATTACGGAGGTGACCTGGTCGACCTGGTCATCATCATCCTGCTGTTCCGCAGCTGGTATCGGTCAACCGCTCCCCGACATTCCTATCAAAAAATTGAATCATCTTAATGGCTCCCCTACACTGTAGTAGGAACACCGCAACGAATGAAAGGGGCTGCGTGTATGAGCAAACAGGTGAATTTGGGAAAATCAGGACTTAACGTAAACCCGATCGGTCTTGGTACGAACGCGGTCGGCGGCCACAATCTGTACCCGAATCTGAGTGAAGAGACAGGCCGGGAACTTGTGCGCACGGCGATCAGCCACGGCATTAATTTTCTGGATACTGCATTTATTTACGGAATGGGCCGTTCTGAAGAGCTCGTTGGTGAGGTGGTACATGAATCCGGCAGGCGACAGGAACTGGTGATTGCCACAAAAGGGGCACACCGACAGTCCGGGGACGGCATCGTCGTCGATAACTCTCCTGCCTTCCTCCGCGAGGAAGTGGAAAAAAGCCTGAAGCGGCTACAGACCGACTATATCGACCTTTACTACATCCACTATCCTGATGAGGACACACCAAAAGCAGAAGCTGTCGGTGCGTTGAAAGAACTAAAGGATGAAGGCAAGATCCGTGCAATCGGTGTCTCGAACTTTACCACTGAGCAGCTGCAGGAAGCCAACCGGGACGGCTATGTGGATGTATTCCAGGGAGAGTATAATCTTCTCGAGCGCGGAGCAGAGAAAAGCTACTTTCCGTACACTTCCGAGCATGGAATTTCTTTCGTCCCCTACTACCCGCTTGCTGCAGGTCTTCTCGCCGGGAAATACAGCGGCAATGAGACATTCGACGATCTCCGGAAAAACCAGGCTCGTTTCCAGGGTGATACGTTCAGACAAAATGTACGGCGCGTAGACAAGCTTCGGCCCATCGCCGAAACCCACAACGCAGAAATTGCACATATTGTCCTCGCCTACTACCTCGGAAAAGGACCGATTGATTCCATCATTCCGGGTGCCAAGCGTCCTGAGCAGATACTCGACAACCTGAAGGCACTTGATGTGAACCTCTCCGAACAAGAACGAAATGAAATCGAATCCATCTTCTCATGATCTGAATGATGCAACAGCCGGTTCCTCCTTCATAGGAACCGGCTGTTGTTTCATCATAAAAAACGCACAAGGCAGCAAATCGCCTTGTGCGGTATATGAACAAATTCATTCTGTCGTCATGCAATCTCAGGAGCCGCCTGCACTTCGTCATCAACAAGAGAGTGCCTTTGCCAGGCGCGGCTCTTCCAGCGAAGGGCCATGATAATCCCTCTGGTCCATTCGTCAGCTGCAATGGCGAGCCAGACGCCGACAAGACCTAGATCCAGGACAAATACGAAGAAGTAGCCAAGCGGAAGACTCATCATGACCATCGAGAGTGCAGCCATCAGCACAGGGAATCTGGCATCCCCGGATGCACGCAGAGAGTTGATGATGACGATATTGAACGTTCTTCCGGTTTCCAAAAGAAACGCAAGCAGGAGAACGGACGCACCGAGTTCAATGATCGCCTCGTTGTCCGTAAAGAGCCGCATCAGCGGATAGCGGAACGTCATGACGAGTGCGACCATGATGATGGTAAACAGGAACGCCCATTTCAGGCTTTTCCAAAGCCCGCTATAGGCTTCTTCCTTATTCCCGGCTCCGACAAGACGGCCGGTGATGATGGAAGTCCCGAGACCGATCGCCAATGCGAACAGATAGCTGAACATCGAAATGTTCACCGCATACTGACGGGCGGCAAGCGCTTCTATTCCGAGATGCGTCACATAGTAAAGGAAAACAAGCTGGCATCCCTGATACAGAATCTGCTCAAACGCACTCGGAAGCCCGATGTTCAGTATCTTTACAATGTAGGATTTCGTCCACGTGATGTAGTATCTGAATTCAATCTTATATTCCATCACCCGGTACAGCAACCAGAAAAAGACGAACACGGCGATGATCCGGCTGCCGACCGACGAAATCGCAGCCCCCTGCACGCCGAGTTCCGGTAGGCCGAACTTGCCGAAGATGAGGGCATAGTTCCCGACCACGTGAATGATGTTCATGCCGAGGGATACGAACATCGTCTGTTTCGTGAATCCATGCACCCGGATCACGGCAGCAAGGGAATTAATAATGGCCTGCAGGAAAATCGCACCGCCAACAATGGACAAGTACGCTTCGGCATGAGCAAGCACTTCGCCCTGCAGATTCATGGCAGTCATCAGCCGGTTCGTGAACAGCATAAACATGACACTGAGACCCAGGCCGACAAGAAGGTTCAATGAAACCGCCAGACCGGAAATTTTCGCGGCTTCTATATATCGCCTGGAACCAAGGTACTGGGAGACGACGATCGCCGCTCCGTTCCCGACGACCTCAAGCACAAGGATTGCGATATGAATATACTGGTTGGCAGCCCCGACTCCGGAGACGGCATCATCCGACAGCGAACTCAACATGAAGGTATCGGTCAACCCCATCAGCATGAACAAAAACAACTCAAGAAAAATCGGCCACGTCAGATGATACAGGCTCAGTTTGTTTTCCTGGCCGCCAACTGCAGTCGCAGACATCGCATTTCCTTCTTCCTTTTTTTAGAATCAAAACAGGAAATATCATACCATGCCGACTCCGTGTTGGGAACCACTTTAACTCGGGTTTTTCGATGAAAGATTAGATGGTTTATTTTGTATTTTAAATCTGATATGATAAGTAGGAATTCAAATATGAAAGGATGATGGCCCAATGGCACAAGTCGAAAGCTTCCTTCTGGACCATAACAAGGTGATTGCCCCGTATGTCCGGCTTGCAGGCACAGAGCAGCATACAAAAGGCGCATCGCTTCAAAAATATGACCTTCGCTTCCTTCAGCCAAACAAAGATGCCATGCCGACTTCTGCGGTTCATACACTTGAGCACCTGCTCGCCACGTATATGAGAGATGAAATCGAGGGAATTGTCGATATCTCCCCGATGGGATGCCGCACCGGTTTCTATATGATCATCTGGGATGAGCATGACCCTGCAGATATTGCACGAGCACTGAAGGCGACACTTGAAAAAGTGATTGAAACCGAAACTGTCCCGGCCGTATCCGCACTGGAATGCGGCAACTACAGGGACCACTCCCTGTTTGCAGC
This sequence comes from Bhargavaea sp. CC-171006, assembly GCF_009761675.1. Classification (GTDB taxonomy): domain Bacteria; phylum Bacillota; class Bacilli; order Bacillales_A; family Planococcaceae; genus Bhargavaea; species Bhargavaea changchunensis. Next base: position 244,509 of record NZ_QUZH01000033.1, on the reverse strand, counting down.
AAAAGAATATTCCAAGCAAGTTCTGGATGCCGGAATCAGCATTGATGCATTCGAACGCAAATTTGCGGAACCTGTAAACTGAAAAAAGGAGACTCCCCCGCGGAGTCTCCTTTTTGGTTTCTCTATGGATCTTTACGCCTCTGTTACCGGAAGCTTTCCGTTTGGCAGCATCAGCGAGACAAGAACAGTGAGAACTGCCGAAACGAGGACTCCCCAGAGGATTCCCGCTGTCACCGACACGACAGCGCCCGCAAGAATACCGGCCCTTGCTCCCCATACGCTGACACGGCTGTTCCGTTCCCCCATTTCAAATTTCTCCGACTTCCTTTGCTTCCACAGGAGCCCTACAATCAGCACAGGAACAACGCCGCCGCCCGCCATTGTATAGGCCAGAGAAAACAAGTCGATGATCGACTCGAACAGCAGGGCTGCCCCGATCGAAAATACTCCGACCAGAAGGACGCACCATCGGGTCAGGTTCACGTAAAAAGACTCTTCCCTTTTCTTCATATTCGGAATGACCAGGTCATTCACGATGACAACGGAAGCCGCGTGAAGAAGGGAAGATGCGCTTGAGATAGCTGCCAAAAAGACGAGGAGGAAAAAAGCCAGAACCGCGACCGGTGTCAGTTCCTCCAGTATAAAGTATGAGATGGCCTGATTCGGATCAAGGGACTGATTCTTTGTATAGACGACAATCCCCGCAAGCGTCGTGAGTGAAGTGAATACAATGGCGACGATACCGCCGATCAGCATCGCCCGGCTCGCCACCTTCGGACTCTCCGCCGCAAAACATCGCTGCCAGTAGACCTGCGCTGCCAGGATTCCGAATACGCCGGTCACAAACAGACTCAACACTTCCATAGCAGAGAGGTTCAGTGCTGCCAGATGGAGCCCGCCGACATCGGCAAGCTGGCTCTGCAGTGCCGAATAACTGAAATCAACCTCACTGAATATCCGGTAGTAAAACCAAAGCGCAATCACGATGAGGAGCGAACCCTGAATGAAATCCGTCCACACAACAGAATACATGCCGCCAACTGTCGTATAGACGATGAACACCCCGGAGAAGAGAAGGATCATCGGCAGCGGTTCGGTTCCTGTGAATGTGGAGAAAAGCGCACCCATCCCGATAGCCTGGCCGCTTGTCCAAGCGATCATGATTGCAGAAGTCAGGATGGCGATCAGCGCCCGGGCAATCCGGTCGCGCAATATCAGGTCATCCATCATCTCCGCAATCGTGACATATGTAAATCGTGCTGCAAAGCCGGCAAATACGAGGGCAAATAAAACCTTGGCTCCCTGCTCCCCAAAAACAAACGGGATATTCGCCACCCCGATCTCATAACCTTTGGCGGAGTGTCCGACAAAATTTCCGACTCCCATGATGGTTGCGATGTCTGTGAAGAGAATCAGAAAAAAGGGAAGTGTTCCGCCGGCAATCGCATACTGCACAAAACTTTCAGCCGACTTTTTTCTGAACATGAATGCGACCGCAATAAATAGTGCGCATAGCACTATTGTCATTCCCCATATCCAAACTGAAGTATTCATGAGTTCCCCCCATTCCGATATCTTTCCCCTCCCTTCCACAACTTTCGCCCGGATTCCTTTTTTTTATGGAAATTACTGTTTTACGTCCAATACAAAGAAGGCCGTGCGACTGCACAGCCTTTTCTGCATCTATTCTTTTTGTTTATTCTCCAGCCGGACCTCCACCCATTTCCTCACACTGTTGATCAGCCAGATTCTTGTGGCAGATTCCAGGTCGGTCAGGTGCAGCTCTTTTTCATTGATGGTGCCTTCCTCCAGCAGAAAGCCGCGGTAAGTGCCTGCAAGCAGTCCGGTGGATACCGGAGGTGTCCAGAGCTTGCCGCCGATTTCCAGCACCAGATTGCCATTGATGAATTCCGTCAGCTGTCCTTCCTTATTCCATAAAAGGACATCATGGCAGCCGGTAACTGCATGCTGATCATAGACGGTCCGATGGGTCGTTTTATGGTAAAGGAACGGATTTTCCCTGTCGACCGGGTCATTTGCAAGAATCACTTTTGGGAGCCTGGGGCTCTGGGTGATCTTTTGACCTTCCACGGACATGTTGCCATCCGGGCCGAGCACGAAGCGGACTTTATAAGCGCCTTCGGGCAGTTCTTCTGCGAGCTGATTCAGCTTTTCCGAGATAGCTCCAAGGTCAAAAGAAAAACCGAAATAGTGTGCAGAGCGCAACATCCGGTGCAGATGCGCCTCTTTCAGGAAATAACGGCCATCCTCAAGCAGAAAACTTTCCAAAAGGTTGAACTCCGGGCGGTCAAGCTTCAGAAAGCTAGACTTGGCAAGGATTTCTCCATACTCCTCTTCACTGGTCGAATCCCACGTGATGCCGCCCCCCACACCGTAAGTTGCATTTCCGCTTGCCTGTTCGATCATCACCGTTCGGATCGGGACGTTAAACACGGCTTCACGTTCCGGTGTGATGAATCCGATTGCTCCGCAATATACTTCCCGCGGAGACTGCTCAAGATGTGAGATCAGATTCATCGTACTGACCTTGGGTGCGCCAGTGATGGACCCGCAGGGAAATAGCGCTCCAAATACATCGATCAGATCTGTTCCTTCCTCCAGTTCCGCCTCCACAGTGGAAGTCATCTGATGCACGGTCGGATAGCGTTCGATTTCAAAAAGCTTCGGAACGTCCACACTTCCCGGCTTGGCAATTCTGCCAAGATCGTTCCTTAAAAGATCGACGATCATCACATTTTCAGCCTGGTTTTTCTCAGAATGGGCCAGCCACTCGGAGAGCGCCTGATCTTCTTCTGATGTCTTCCCTCTCTTTACCGTACCCTTCATCGGCTTTGCCGTAATCCGGTTGCCTGTCACCCTGAAGAACAACTCAGGAGAAGCCGACAGCACGGAGTGTTCACCGGTGTTGATATACGCACTGTAGTTGCAGGATTGTGCCCGCTTCATCCGTTCAAACAGTGCGACTTCGTCTCCCCTGAACCGGCTGTTCAGCCGGATGGTGTAATTCGTCTGGTAGGTTTCCCCGTATTCGATGGCCTGCCTGATGGAACGGATCGCCTCCCTGTACGCCTGCTCCCCGGTATCCGGCTTCCAATCAGAGACCTCGCACTGGCCTGATGCGATAAGTTCGCTGTATTCAGGCTCCCCGAAAATCCCGAACCACAGGAGCGGCATCTTGTTTCCCTCTTTGACCCTGTATGCCGGATCAAAGGCAGGTGCTGCTTCATAGGAAAGATATCCTGCGGCATACCAGCCATCTTCCACTGCTTTCTGGATGTTCCGCAGTGCGGGAATCACTTCCCCGACATGCTCAGCCTTGATCACCCGCACAGGGTTACGGAATGTTCTGGGGATGATTTTCCCGTCATGGGATGCGTATTCAAACGACAGGACAGGTTCTGGCTTGCCATTATTCAGCATTGGCCATCACCTCCCGCCTTTCTGAAGCCAAAAAGAAATTCCGGAGCATGTCCAATCCGCATTCAGTCATGATGGCTTCCGGATGAAACTGGACGCCCTCTACCGGATACATTTTGTGTCGGATTCCCATGATTTCTCCATCTTTAGTTCTGGCGGAAACTTCCAGACAGTCCGGAAGCGTTGCTTCCTCAACTACCAGGGAGTGGTACCTGGCCACAGTGAGCGGTGAAGGGAGTCCCGCGAATACGCCACGGCCGTCGTGTGTGATCTGTGAAGTCTTGCCGTGGACCGGCCGGCTGCCTTTGATGACCCTTCCGCCGAATGCCCTGGATATTACTTGCTGTCCAAGACAGACGCCGAGAATCGGTATTTCATTGTGGAACCGGCGGACAACCTCCAGACAGATGCCGGAAGTATCGGGATTGCCCGGGCCGGGAGAAATCAGGATCGCTTCAGGTGCCATCTCCAGGATTTCCTCGGCAGTCATTTCGTTATTTCTGCGCACTGAAACTTCCAATCCGATGCGGCGAAGGTATTGGACAAGATTAAAAGTGAACGAATCAAAGTTATCAATAACAAGTATCATAGGTAGTCTCCATTTATGGGTTATTCCGTGTCCTCCTCAGTATAAAGCGCCCCACTCTTTCCGTACATAGCAGAAAGCCGGATGGATCCCGACAAAATGCTGTTGCTTGTCGGGACCATCCGGCTCGTATTAACGATTACACTGAGTCTCGCAATCTCTGAGAGCATTCCTCAACACGAGGACCCTCTCTTTCTCATAGATGCCTTCCAGATACAGCGAGTGCCACTCCCCCAGCACATGCTCCAATTCATCCAGATAATCGTTGAGCTTGTCAGCCTGCCGGTCAAGGATGGCTGAATAGGCATCCCGAAACAGCCTGGTGACTTTTTCTGTTTCTCCGATCCGGCTGAGCTTCGTACGGATTTCCGGCTCGGAGGAAAGTAGGCCTGCTGCATGAAGCGTATGAATCATGGCGATGTCCGCCATATCCTGAAGCGGGTCGATTTTCAGCGGCCTCTCCCGGAATGCGATTTCGCGCCCGAGCTCCTCGGATAACAACGGATTCTTAGATATGTAATAAGGTGACAATGAAGCATACAAAGCCGGCGTCAGAGGGTGATCAGGGTTTCTCCTGACCAGCTCTTCGGCAGTTCTCACCGTTTCGGGGGACCAGTCCGTCCCTTCCGTATCTTCCTGCATGAGACGGTAGCTGATCAGCACCAGCTCCTTGCCCGGCGTTTTTCCCGCCAGCATGGACAGATGTTTTCCGTCCGTCATCATTCCCTTGCTGTCGGAAGGGATCAGGTTTGCTGCTCCCAACAGGAGATTGACGATGGCAAATGTCAGCAGGACACCGGATGGCAGGATCGTATATACAAGTGCAACTGAAATGGTTGCAGCGATGATATTGGCTGCCGGCCCCCCGGCCACATACCGTTTCAGCACATTTTCCATCTGTTCTGCAGTGATTTCTGCAGGAAAGCGCAACATGGCACGGCCCAGGTATCCGAGCGCAGGCTTTTGGAAAATGATCCGGTTTTTTTCACCAGAACGGATGACGACTAAAGGGCCGATGCTCATATTCATGAACTTCATGCCCGATACGGCACCGGCGATGGCATGTCCGAATTCATGGATAATCAGTGCCAAAACAGCACTGACGACTATGGCCGTGAGGATGACCAGAGTATTTTTCAAGTCTATTACAGGTTCGTGGATAAACAGATAGGGAAGGAACACAGGCCACAGGACAACGCCGATGGCAAGCCCGGCCAATGTCTGTCCGAGACTTTTCTTTTTTTGTCCCGTCCCCTTATCCCGGGATGCTGTCACCAAATCGGTTCCTCTTCATTCGTGACTTCAATGAGGCGCGGATAAACCAGATTGAAGACAACCGCAACCAGCAACATGCCCCCGATCAAGGTCAGCCAGTTCATTTCAAAAAACACATTGAGCAGCATAGGAATCAGTATCAGAAAAGGCATGAAGGCTCCCCGTTTTCTTGAAGCGGAAGTCAGATGCTGTTCCTGTTTGCAGTTTGGACAGGTCATCGTCGGCTTCAGGGTATACATCGCGCGCAATGTCTCCCTGAAGGACCAACGATGACGGCAATTTGCACAGATCGGCATGCCGATCCCTCCTTTCGTTACCGGTGCCTCAGCGACCGGATCATGAAAATGATCATTGGAGCAAACATGAGGACTAGGAAAAACGGAAGAAATCCGATGCCTAGAGAATCTTCCTCGCCGAGTGCCACTTGAGTTGAAAGGTAGCTCAGATAAATGAAGACGAGGACCACCAGGTTCTTGAGGACATTCAGCATCATCCTGGAATTGCGGTACTGAAACTCGATGTTGCGTTCATTCAATTCCGCCATGTAATTATGCTTTTCCGGGTATTTCTCAAGGACGGTCATCCCGATCCAGAGTAAGCCCGCGATGATGGGCAGCATCACAAGTTCCCATTTGGATCCCCAGCGGTCCACTTCTCCTGCCCCATTAAAATGGGCCGGAACTTCTGCCGGCAGGTCTCCCCATATCCAGATCAGATAACCTGTGCCCGCGGCGAATAACAGAATGGCAGCCCAGTCCATAATTCGTTCCAACCCTGTCTTCGGTATGTCCAATTTTGGACGATCATAGGATTTCACGACCATCACCTCTAACTTTATATACGGCCCACCTCCACGCCAGGTTTCACGTTTCTGTACCCATCACGCCGGAAATTCCGGTTTCGCATTGCATACAACTGCTGAAACGGGTATAGGACAGTAACCACGCGACCGGAAGGAGGCACGATCATGAACCCTGCAATCATTATTCCTGCCTATAACCCGGATCACAGCCTGCCGGCGTATATCCGCCAACTCAGGCAACAAGGAAATTTACGGATCATCATTGTCGACGACGGAAGCGCCTTTCCGCTGAAACCGATCTTTGATTCCATCCGGGGAATAGAAGGATGCACGGTACTCACTCATGGACGAAATATGGGCAAGGGAGCCGCGCTTAAAACGGCATTCCGCCACGTTTGGGAACAGTGTGAAGAAGTCACCCATGTCATAACTGCCGACGCCGACGGACAACATACCGCTGATGATGTTATCAGGGTAACCCGGGAAACCGTCAAATCGGCCAGGGGGCTGGTATTGGGAGTCAGGGATTTTATACACCCTGACATCCCGGGAAGAAGCCTGTTCGGTAATCGGCTGACTTCCCGGCTGTTCAAGATGCTCTTTGGCACACGGCTTAATGATACCCAAACCGGCCTGCGGGGAATTCCCCGCAGGGAAATCCGCTGGCTCATGACGATCAGGGGAGAAAGATATGATTATGAAATGAATTCGCTGATCCATGCCGTGCGGGAAGATGTAGAAATCCGGGAAGTGGGAATAAGAACCATTTATCTCGACGACAATGCCAGTTCCCATTATCGCCCTGTACAGGACTCGGTCCGAATCTTCCTGAAAATCATCTCAGGCTACTTCAATGGACGCTCATTGTACGTCAGTTCCGCAGAACGGGAGTTTGCCGAAGAAACTTAATTCAAACCAGCCTGTCCGGCAGACCGGACAGGCTTTTATTATTTGGACACAAAAGAAGCCTCGCGGCAACTGGTGCCACGTGCGTCTTTTGAAGTATATTCACCCGGAAATCACACAGCTCACCAGTGCCCCTAGTGAGTTGTCGTACCGCTCATCTCATCAAGGACCTCGTCAGGAATATCAATGCCTTTTACCTCATTCATCCGGAGATATCGCAGACGGTAGCCGATGGTCTCTGACTGATCCATTTCCTTTCCGGTGACGGTATAGCGGAACTCCTTCATCATCGATGTTTTTCCATCCAGCCGTACCTCGAGCCGGCTGCTGGTTGCTTCCGGACTGATCGACCGAAATGAGATGGACAATGTTTTCTTGAATGAATCAAACAACTTTTGGCTGTCCCCTTCATATATAATCCGGTTTCCGGTCTGATCTGTCTTCAGCTCCCCTTCCACTTCCCTCAACAGCTGGACGATGTCCATATAGCGGACCGACGGGAGATCATCAGCGGTGATGTCTTCAGTACTCCTGTTTGTCCATCCGTCTCCCAAGTTGATCACAAGGCGTTCTCCTGCCTGGTAGTATTCCAGTTTGGATGTATTTTCCCGGGAGACGACTTCAGGCATCTTCTCGTAGACGGCGTGCATCTCCGGCATATCGAAATCTGCGACCCTGATTTTCCCGGTTGTTGTTTCCTGCTTGCCGCCTCTGTTTTCCGACGTGATTTCCACTTCCATTTCGTAGGAGTCCACTTCTGAAATGGTGCCAAGCAGTTCACCTATCAGTTCCTTACCTGATTTTCCGCTTTCTTTCCCTTCCTCCTCTTCACTTCCGCATCCAAACAGGAAGAGGGGGAATATTAATAGAAACACTAGTTTTTTCATCTGTATCCCTCCGGCTGTTCGCTCTTACTTTACCCGCCGGACGAAAAAAGAACCTGCCCAGAGGCAGGTTCCCTTCTGTTTTATTCAATTCCATCCGGATACCTCTTCTCAAGAAATCTGATGGTACTCTGGATCATTTCTTTAAGGACTTCCTGGTTGATATCATCCAGCTTGTTGATATAGACACAAGCCTTCCCGGATGAGTGCTTGCCAAGGCGCGAAAGCTGCTCTTGACGCTCCGTATCATCGGCCGTGACATAAAGGCTGATTTTGGATTTTCTGGGTGAGAACCCGACAAGCGGCGCGTCCCCTTCATGGCCCGTTGCATATCGATAGTGATACTTGCCGAATCCGATGATACTCGGCCCCCACATTATCGGTTCCTTGCCGGTCGTCTCTGAAAACAGATCAAGAAGACGGTAGGCGTCCTCTTTTTTCCGCGGGTGATCGACCTGCTCGATGAATTCGATGACGCTGTTGTCCGACGGTTGGGTCTTCTGTTTGTACAACCGAAATCCCTCCCCGGGTTATTCCCAGACGTAAGGCGTTTCCTGGTACACATAATAATTCAGCCAGTTCGAGAAAAGCAGGAACGTATGGGAACGCCACGTATTGAGTGGAATGTTCTCCGGATCGTCGTCCGGGAAATAGTGCTCGGGAATGGCTGTGCCAAGACCCTTGTCCTGATCCCGCTGATACTCGATCGCAAGCGTATCTGCATCGTACTCCAAATGTCCGGTGATCATAATATGCCTTTCGTCTTTGGATACGATGATGAAGGCGCCCGCCTCGTCCGACTCGGACAGAAGATGAAGCTTTGGATGGTTCCGGATGTCTTCCGAATCCACTTCGGTATAGCGGGAATGCGGAGCGACGAAGAGGTCATTGAATCCTCTTGCCAGCCGCACAGTCGGATCTGAGATGGTATGCCGGTATACCCCAAAACATTTTTCCGGAAGCGGCCGCTTTCCGATTCCGTAGAAATGGTAAAGAGCCGCCTGTGCACCCCAGCAAATATTGAGAAGCGATGTGACATTTTGCTCAGACCATTCAAAGATCTCTTCTAACTCGCTCCAGTAGTTCACTTCTTCAAAATCCAGATGTTCGATCGGCGCGCCAGTGATGATCATCCCATCGAACCTTCGATGCCTGATCTCTTCGAACGTGACATAGAATGCATCCAGATGCGACCTGCTTGTATTTTTCGACTGATGGCTCGCCATCGTCATGAATGTGACATTCACCTGGAGCGGCGTATTGCCGAGAAGCCGAAGCAACTGGAGTTCAGTACGCTCTTTCTCAGGCATAAGATTCAGGATCAGGATATTCAGAGGACGGATGTCCTGAGAAACTGCCCGGTCCGAGTCCATGACAAATATCTTCTCTTCCTGAAGCTTTATTGCGGCAGGAAGGTCTTTCGGTATGTTGATCGGCATGTCCGATTTCCCCCTTCTTGGCAGGTTGTCTATATGAAGGCATATGAATAAACCGCAATACCCAAATGATAGACGATTCCGACGCCGAATGGTAGGAGAAAGTTTCAGACGACTTCGATTAGTTTGGCAGGATCATTCCTGTGCAGACGATAATATTCAACGGCGGCGGGGATGTAGTCGGCAAAATCCGGGCATTTGATGCCGGCCGGTTCGAGGTCTCTCTGTGCTTCCGTGCAATCATACACCGCTTCGAGCCGGAAGTAATCGAGCGTCTCCTTCTCCACCTTCACCCATCTCCGCAACGGAGGGAATGACAGCATGATCCGAATTGTCGAATGGGGCATCGTGAATGAAGGCGCTTTCCCGGTGAGCGCCTGGGAAATCAGCCGGAAAGCTTCTTTTGCCTGATAGGGATTGGGATCAGTCAGATGATACACTTTGTCCGCACCGACAGGATGACGGGACAGATAAACGGTAGCTTCTACAATGTAGTCAACCGGAACCAGATTGATCAGCGCCTGCCCTTTACCCACATAGGGGATCGGCATCCGTGAAAACTTGTCCAGATAGCGCATCATGAAATACGGGCCATCGAACTTGGCGGTTTCACCGGTTTTCGAATCTCCGAGGACGATGCCCGGACGGATGATGGTGGTCGGTATGCGGTCTCTCATGTACTGGACCAGCACTTCCGCATCATGTTTCGTTTTTTCATAGTGATTTTTAAATGTCTGCCCAAGTGCCAGCTCGTTTTCATAAATGGTGCCTTTCCGGTCGCCGGATACGTACGCGGTGCTGAAATAGACGTATCGTTCCAACGCTTTGCATTCCAGAACCCAGAGATTCACATTCCTCGTCCCCGTAACATTCACCGATTGTGCGATGCGATCATGGACGGCAAGGTCGTAGATGGCCGCCAGATGGAAAACGTGCGTCACGGTTTCTTTCAGCCGTTCTGAAACTGCCTTTTCTAATTTAAGATTGGTCTTCGTGATATCGCCGGCATGGATTCTGAAACGTTTGGTGCGTTTGTTTCCCCTGAGTCTCTGGACAATGCGCTCCGCCTCCGGAATGGCAGATTCATGGACAAGCAGCTCAAACTCGGACTCCGGCTCCTCCTCGGCAAGCCTGCCGATCAACCGGGTCGCGAGAAACCCCGGAAATCCGGTAAAGAAATAAATTCGCTTCACCAACTCCTGTATACCTCCCCCGTATCATCTCTTTCATGAGCCCGTTGGAACGATTGACTATGCCGGTTTTTCCACACCGCCGATCCTGATTCCTTCCCGTTCAGAAAGAAAGTCAAAACAAGATGCGTTATCACCTATTTCGACAGCCGTTTCATAATAGACAAACAGGGAAAACACAAACTATCACAGATAGGGAGGGTTCTGAATGCCGGGAAGAAATGACAATGGCCCCGACAAGTACTTTGATGACCGGGCAGGTACCGACAAAGCCAATTATCACGTCGTTCCGGATGATGGGAATTGGGCGTTGAAAAAAGAAGGCGAAGAAGAGCAGATGATGCAGGAGAATGACAAGTCCCGCGTCGTAGCACGCGCCAAAGAATTGGCGGAGGAATACGGCAGCATGGCCATTATCCATGATGATGAGGGGAAAATCGAAGATCAGATTGAATATTGATGACTTGGACGGGTCTGCTTTGCAGGTCCGCCTTTTTCTTTTGGTATAATGGAAATATCGGCTACAAGGAGGCAGCGACATGCAGGACGAGATGAATTCCATGCCCGACGGCGAAAGTGAACTTGATGAAGAGACGCTGTTTATCGTCTCCCAGACGTTTAAGGCACTGTCAGATCCGACACGGCTACGGATCCTGAATCTTCTTTCGGAACACGAGTATCCGGTCAACGAAATCGCCGCTCGGCTTTCCCTGCTTCAGAGCACGGTCTCCCATCAGCTGCGCTTTCTGAAGAATCTGCGGCTCGTCAAATACCGAAGAGAAGGTACATCCCTGCATTATTCCATCGATGATGAACATGTCGTGGACCTGCTTCGGGATGCAATTGATCACGCCAGACACCATTAGAAAGGTGACCCGCAAATCTGCGGATCACCTTTTTCTGTTTGTTCGGAGCGGTTCGGCATCAGCGACACAGCGAAAACCGATATTTCCGGTTGAACTATCCGGGGTATTCGATGAACGGGCGGCAACTCGATATCGGTTGCAGTAGGATTGATGACACAAATAAGATCCCCCCTTCATCACCTTCGCCATCCCTTTTTCAGGACCTTTTGGTTGATATTTGCCTCTCCGCCGTTCTGTGAACCAGTCCGAACACCACTCCCACACATTTCCGGACATGTTATAAAGACCATATCCGTTTGGTGAATAGGATTGCACGGGAGCTGTTCCGACATATCCGTCAGATGCTGTATTTTGCATCGGGAATTCTCCCTGCCAGATATTGCATCTATGTTCTCCATCCGGCATGATCTCATCTCCCCACGGATACTTTTTGGACTGAAGCCCCCCTCTTGCTGCATACTCCCATTCCGCCTCGGTCGGCAGGCGCTTGCCCGCCCAACTGCAATAGGCCTGTGCATCGCGGTATGAGACATGGACGACCGGATGATCCAATCGCTCACTGATCCCCGAGTCCGGGCCATCAGGGTGCCGCCAATCAGCTCCAGGCACCGCAAGCCACCACGGCGCTTGCGGGACACTGCCCACCACCGTTTCCGCCGTCCTGTCACTGATCAGCAGATGAAAGACAAATGACCATCCGAACCGTTCAGCATCTGTCGTGTAGCCGGTCTGTGCAACAAATTCATCGAATGACGCATTGGTAACGGCGGCAGGATCGATATAAAATGAATTCACCGTGACTTCACGGATTGGCCCTTCCCCGTCTTGCGGAAAACTTTCCGCATCCTCGCTGCCCATCAGGAATGAGCCGCCCGGTATGTAAACCATATGTTCCCGATCACATGGTTTCTTACATTCAGTAATATAGATTTCTTCTGTCCGTATGATGTGATTTTGTCCAGGTGTACAGCAACTGGCATCCGGCTCTTTCATCTCGTTCACTCCTTCTCCCGTTATTGTCCTATCCTTCCCTGTTTACCCCTCAGGACAAACAGGGAAGAATACCTAGATAACACAATTGAGGTGATTCATTTGGAACAGAAAAAACCGAATGTGGTGCTGATCCTCGCGGACGATCTGGGATATGGGGATGTTTCATCCTTTAACCCTGATTCCAAAATCCATACAGCAAACATCGATGCACTGGCGCAATCCGGCATGCGCTTTACGGACTCCCATGCAACTTCCGCTCTTTGCACCCCATCGAGGTATGGACTGCTGACCGGAAGGTACAATTGGCGGTCACGGCTGAAAAGTTTTGTCTGCCCGGGTGATTCCGAACCGCTGATCGAAAAGAACAGAAGAACGATGGCACAGATGCTGAAGGACCAGGGCTATCAGACGGCAGCAGTCGGCAAATGGCATCTGGGACTTGGATGGCAACTGAAGGATGGATATGACTTTGATCAATTCGGCTTGGATGAAGAGAAATTTGAAGTGCCTGAAACCCGAATGGGACGGGATGGAAACTTTGATCCGGGTGTAGGGATGATCCAGCTGGAAGGCCTTGATATCGACTATTCAAAACCCATTACCTATGGGCCTCTCCAAATGGGCTTCGACTATTTCTATGGAACACCGGCTTCGCTTGATCAGCCTCCGTTTGTCTATATCGAAAACGACAGGGTGCTCGAAGAACCAACAGAAATTACAGGTGTGCCGGGACTTGACCGGCTTGGCGCCAGCCAGCAGAAAGCTTGGCAAGTAGGGGTGAAGGCGCCCCATTTTGTTCATGAAGAGGTACCGGCGAACATGCAAAATAAGGTACTGGAGCTGATCGGCCGATTTGCAGATGGAGACCAACCGTTCTTCCTCTACTATCCTGTCCACCTGGTCCATGGGCCGATTCTTCCGCTTCCGGAATTCCATGGGAAGTCGGGCATCGGAGATTACGGGGATTGGGTTCTCCAGCTTGATGCCTACGTCGGGCAGATTATGGACAAATTGAAGCAGAAAGGGATATTTGACGATACCATCTTTATTTTCACGAGCGACAACGGGGCATCCGGGGTTGCGAACTTTTCCCACCTTCTCAAACAGGGACACAACCCGAGCTACCATTTCCGGGGGAAGAAGTCAGATATCTGGGAGGGCGGCCACCGGGAACCGACCATCATTTCGTATTCGCCAGTAATCAAAAGTGGCTCTTCCTCCAACCATATGGTGAGCCTGTCGGATCTTTACCGAACACTTGCCGAGCTGACCGGTGCGGAACTTGGGGACAATGAAGCAGAAGACTCGATATCCAACCTTCCGCTCTGGGAAGGCCAAGAACATACTGTCCGCAGCTATATCGTCCATTCCTCAGGCAACGGCGGACTTTCCATCAGGAGAGGCCGCTGGAAACTGAACCTTGTTACAGACGGAGGAAGCATGGATGATGTCGGCACAGATGTTTCATTCCAGCCTTCCGAACTGTTCGATCTCAGCCGTGATGTCAAGGAACTTCATAATGTCATCGACCGGCATCCCGACATCATTGAATCTCTGATGAACGATCTTGAGGACTATGTAAAGAAGGGCCGATCCACACCCGGTGAGTGCCAGCGGAATGAGCGCAACAACCCGACCGGTGAGTGGCGGCAATTGGAGTGGATGGACGGATACGAGGACTATATTGAACAATTTCATGAATGACATTCAAAAAAGGTGACCCGCAAATCCGCGGATCACCTTTTATCAGTTACACGTTCCATGGGGACTTGGACAGCCGCCCCCGTCCGTCTCTAACTGGATGGTGCTGTGTTCGATGGAGTACCGGTCATGCAGGATCCGGTGTGCGTCGCGGAGAATCCGGTCCGGATCTCCCTGTCCATCGATCGTCATATGGCAGCTGAGGAGAGGCTCTTCCGGTGTAATCGACCAGACGTGAAGATCATGGACATCGGTCACTGCATCAAGTTCTTCGAGCGATTTCCGAACTTCTTCAGGGTTGATTCCGTCTGGAGTCGATTCCATCAGAACATTTGCAGCATCCTTTGTCACCCTCCAGCCGCTCACCAGCACAAGAATCGAGACAATGATGCTGGCAATCGGGTCAGCAATCCACCAACCGAACAGAATCATCAGGATTGCTGCTGTAATTGCCCCTACAGAGCCGAGCATATCACCGATTACATGCAGGAACGCGCTTCGCACGTTGAGATTGTCATCCTTCTCACCCCGCATGAGAATGAACGCAGCTGCAATGTTGACCAGCAGCCCGATCACCGCAATGACCAGCATGCCGGTGCTCTGGACTTCCGGCGGAGCCATAAAACGGCGCACCGCTTCAAACATGATCACCGCCGCGATGACGATGAGTGCGATGCCATTGATCGCAGCTGCAAGAATCTCAAAACGGCGGTAACCAAACGACTTCTCCCCTGTCGGCTTTCTGGCCCCAAGCAGAATAGCTAAAAAACTGAGTCCCAGTGCCGCTGAATCACTCAGCATATGGCCGGCATCCGATAACAGTGCAAGACTGTTTGTCATGAACCCGCCGATAAATTCAACAGCCATAAACGCAGTTATGAGGATGAACGCCCAGAACAACGCTTTTTTATTTGAAGTGGCATGACTGTGAGAATGGCCGTGGTCGTGGCCCATGAAATCAACTCCCTTATTCCGTTATATGATTATATGTTCATATATACATTATGTCAGTGTAATAATAAATGTGCAACCGTCTTCATTTCGTTTACCCGTTTTCCTGACAGTCCATACAAAAAAAGAGCAGCCCCCATGGCTGCCCACTCATTATTGTCCCTTCAGCAATCCTGCCCGCTTTTCCAGACCTTCCCGCCATTTTAAGGCAAGCTCTCTGACAGACAGCACACGCTCCACCGCTGTCCGGTCTGAATACTTTCTGAAATAGGCATCGTTTGCTTCCTGTACCGTAATGCCGGCGGGATGGATATGGATCCGCCTAACATCGGAGTCATGCCTGACCATTCCTTCCTCGATCACCCTGCACAGATAGCCGGTAAAACCTGTATCGATTATTCTTGGAAGAATCTTGGGGATACCGAGCCTGCGGGAAATGGTGCTGCACGGTACCCGGCTCTGTGTGACCTGGATCAGCGCTTCGCCGACCCGGTATATATCGCCGATATGAACATCCCCCTCCGTCATGCCGGTGACCGTCAGATTCTCACCGAAGGCGGATGCCGGAAGTGTGACACCGAATTCCCTCTCCCAGAATGCATAGTGTTCATGAGGATAAATGCAGACGGCCCGGTCCCGTCCGCCGTGGTGCCTCGTGTCTGCCACTCCGTCCCCTTTAAAACCGTCCCGGGACAAATAGGCCTCTTCCGTTCTTTCCTTGGCAATTCCGGACACCATTTCCTTGCCGCCGTCCAACTTGATGGTTTTCGGCTTGCCCGTCGAAAAGTAAACCATTTTAATCATCCCTCAGCCTCCGTCCGCAACATTTTATAGAGACCAGTATAGCGCAATTTCATCTTTCCCGGATAACCCTCAATCGATGTCCGGCCTTACCTTGTCATCTGTATGTATTCATTGATCCCTGAGAATCCAGCGAACTCTGCAAGGGGTCGTTTTTTATAGTTCTGTCGCGCTTCATCCGTCCTGAACAATCGTGAACCTCATAATCAGTGAATGGTTCACAGGATTTTCCGATATCGCTTATACCGATAGCCATCAAGATTGAAAGCCTTATTGCCGGCAGCTTCAGCCGGTGCGTCTTTTCGTTCTGAAATGGAATCTCCGCTGACTTTGACAAGTTCAGCACGGTTGCCTCCAACCACCAGAAAGTAAGCCTCTTTTCCCTTGATCTGGCTGACCGTCCGATTCAATGTCAGGAGTTCATCAAACAGCATGTCCAAAATCCGGGTCTTTTTCTCTGCAAACCCCGTCCTGATCAGTTCATAGACTGTTGAGCCCTCCGGGACTGTTTCCAATACGATCTCCTCAGCTCTTTTCAACGATGCCCACTCCTTATCCGATTTGATGTTCCTTCATTGACTATACGAAGGGATCCGTGAATGGTTTCAAATATGAAAAGCCTTACCCTGTAACGCAAAGCGTACACAGGGTAAGGTTCAGTGGCGATCGATCAGATTTGCTGATTCTAGAAAGTCCCTGGCAACATCTTCAGCAGAAATACCGTCAACATTGACCCGAAAATTCATTTCACGCATTTCATCATCTGAAATTTTACCGGACAGTACATTCAGTGCCTGCACAATTTCAGGGTAGTCTTCAGCAGTTTCCTCAAGCATAAGCGGGGCTCCCTGATAAGGCGGAAACAGATTCCGGTCATCTTCAAGCACTTTCAGCCCGTAACGCTCGATTTCACTGTCCGTCGAATACGCATCGACCAGATTGATTTCCCCTGATTCGACCGCTGTGTACCTCAGCTTCGGCTCCATGGTGACAACATTGGGAAATTCAATGCCGTATAAGGATTGGATGCCCTGGTAACCGTCTTCACGATCCGAAAATTCCAATGTGATGCCGGCGCGGATACGGTCCTGGATTTTTTTCAGGTCGGAAATTGTTTCAAGACCATGTTCTTCCGCAAATGTTTTCGGTACGGCCAGCGTGTAGGTATTGTTATATTGCATTGGATCCAGCATCGTCATTCCGAATTGTTCCGTCAGCCCGATGCGAGCCTGCTCGTAGACTTCCCGGCTATCCGTGCTTTCCGCGGTCTCCTTCAGGAATTCAGAGATTGCCGTCCCGGTGAATTCAGGATAAATCTCGATCTCGCCCGTGCGGAGCGCATTGAAAACAAAACTTGTCTTTCCCAGCCCGGGCTTCAGTTCAACCTCAAGATCAGTCTCCTCTTCTATCAGGATCTTGTACATATTGATGAGAATCTCAGGTTCCGAACCGAGCTTACCCGCAATGACCAGCTTGCTATCTTCATTTGAAAGAAGAGGGGCAATCAGTACAATCATTGCCACCGCGATAATCCCCCCGATGGCGACGAGACTTTTCTTGAAAGGCATTTCCTCGAATTTCTTCAGGATCAGATCAAAGACGATGGCAAGCATGGCAGCCGGAATGGCACCGAGTACGATCAGGGCAGTGTTGTTTCGGTCGATACCGAGGAGGATCAGGTCGCCGAGCCCCCCTGCGCCAATCAGTGCTGCCAGCGTCGCTGTCCCGATGATCAGGACGGTCGATGTTCTGATGCCGGCCATGATGACCGGCATGGCGAGGGGAAGCTCGACTTTCAGAAGTCGTCTGCGAGTATTCATGCCCATCGCCTCGGCAGCTTCGATCAGAGCCGGATCGATTTCCCGGATGCCGGTATATGTATTCCTCAGAATGGGGAGCAGCGCATAGGCCGTCAAAGCTATGATGGCCGGCACCCGCCCGATTCCTACTACAGGAATCAACAGTCCGAGCAGGGCAAGTGACGGGATCGTCTGGATGACGGAGGCCACCCCGATGATTCCGTCAGCCAGTTTCCCCCGCCGGGACAGCCAGATGCCAACCGGCACTGCGATCAGAACTGCAAACAGCAGTGCAATAAAAGAAATCTCGATATGTTCAAAGAGCGCTGTCCACAATTCACCTCTCCGCTCTTTAAAGACTGCCAGAAAATCACTCATCGCGGTCAGCCACCTTCCCTGATTCTGCAAGAAGACGGAACGCCGATGCACGTGTGATCAGTCCGATCATTTCTCCTCCGTCTTCCACCCCGGCGGTTTCATGGTCGGCCATTATACGGAGCAGTTGATCTGTACGGACCTTTGCAGGAAGGGATGCCTGTGGGGGAGGAGTTCCGGCAGGGACAGAGGAAACCGATTGCCTCAGATCCAGGACTTCACAGAGGCGGCTTTCTCCCCTGCCGATGAAATCCCGGACAAATGCTCCGGATGGATTTCGCCTTAGTTCATCCGGCGTGCCAGTCTGAACGATGCTGCCATCCCGCATCACGCAGATCCGGTCAGCCAGTTTCAGCGCCTCGTTCATGTCATGGGTTACAAATACCGTGGTCTTATTGAATGATCGTTTCAGACGGAGCAGATCATCCTGAAGTTTCTCTCTTGCTACCGGGTCAAGCGCACTGAACGGCTCGTCCATCAGAAGGATTTCCGGATCTGCAGCCAATGCCCGGATGACTCCGATCCGCTGTTGCTGTCCGCCGGATAGTTCTGATGGTTTCCTCTGAGCGAAGACGGCCGGAGGCAGACCGACCTGTTCCATGAGCTCATGCGCACGCCGCTTCATCACCATTTTATCCATTTGCTTCATTTCGGGGACGACCATGATGTTTTCTTCCACGGTCATGTGCGGAAAAAGCGCAATCTGTTGCAGGACATATCCGATATCCCAGCGCAGCCGGTGAATATCGTATTTTTCGGCTTCCCTTCCGTTGATCAGAACAGAGCCTTTGGTCGGTTCGATCAGCCGGTTGATCATTTTGAGGGTGGTTGTCTTCCCGCACCCGCTCGGTCCGACCAGGACGATGAACTCTCCGCGTTTGATTTCCATGTCGAGGCAATCAACGGCTTTCGTACCGTCCCCGTATTGTTTTGTCACGTTTTGGAATTCGATGATGGATGCGATCGTTTCTCAACCCCTTCCGTAGTTGTACCCATTTTACCATTTAGATCAAAGAACGGCGGGCCGGATATCCTCCGGACCGCCGTTTTTCATTTGGAGTGCATCAATTCCTGAGCGACTAGCCATTCACCGATGACTTCTAATAATCGAGGGGACAACGGTCTGTCGGCAACGGATTTGTACTCTTTCATGATTCCAAGCATGGTGTGCTCGCCCTCATAATCTTTCAGCATATGGTTCATGTCCGGAATGATGTGCCACTCGGACTTGCCCGGTACGGTTTCCGCGGTCAGCCGAGCATGTCCAGGAGGAACCTGGACATCCTTTTCCCCCGTTACGGCAAGGACCGGACAGTCAGCCCGTTCCAGATACTCGAGGACATTATAAGCCAGTGTCTCCCTGACCCATTTTGCATTTACCTTGATGCCCTTGACTCTCATAACCGTTTTTTCAGAGTCGGACACTTTTCTAAAGATCTGTGTGTTCTGTTTCCTTGCCCGGTCCGCTACCTTGAACGTCCTGAATAACCATCCCTTCAGTCCACCCGCTACATTCATCTCCGCGTAGGCCATTTCACTTTGCCTCGGGATAAGGTCGGCGGATCGTTCGGCTGCCCCGGCCAGGAGGATCAGACCATCCACCGGCTCCCGGTTGTGGACGGCAGGCCCGATCAGTGCCCCTTCGCTATGACCGAGAATCAGTATCCGATCCGGATCAGCGTTGGGGTGGCTTTTCAGAAAACGGACTCCCTCTACTGCATCATCAATAAGGTCGGAAAGCCCGGCTTCATTGAAGTTCCCTCCGCTTTTATAGGTTCCGCGTTTGTCATAACGGAGCGTCATGTATCCTTGGGATGTCAGAAATTCCGCGAGGTCTTTATAGATGTTCATCTGCAGATTCTTAAGGTTTCCGTCACGGTCACCTTTGCCCGATCCCGCGATGATGAGCACAGCCGGATAGTTGTCCTGTTTTTCTTCCGGTATGGTCAATGTCCCGCTTAGCGGAAATGCCGATTCAATCGTCACCAGCGCCTCATTGTACATATTATTTCCCTCCTGGTCTTTCCAAACTTCCACTATATATTTCGCTGTGCGGCCTTCTGTCTCCTTTTCCCCGTTTCACCCAAATCCGTGAGCCTGTCGGATGCCCATTCGCTGTGATAGAGTGGGAATCAAGCGACGAAATGCAAAAGGAGAAATGACGGATGGTCACCTATAATATCCTCGACTATTCCCCCATCGACGAAGGGTCAGATGCACGCAATGCCCTCATGCATACAACGGAAATGGCCCGGCTGGCGGAAAAGCTGGGCTACCGGCGGTTCTGGGTATCCGAGCATCATCATGTGCGCTCCGTTGCCGGCAGCAGCCCTGAAATGCTGATGATGCACCTCGCCGGATCGACGGAACGAATCCGGATCGGTTCTGGCGGCGTCATGCTTCCCCATTACAGCCCTTATAAAGTCGCCGAAAATTTCCGGGTCCTCGAAGCGTTGCATCCGAACCGCATCGACCGCTCTCCAAGCTATCAGCTTGTCAACCGCGCACTGAATGAAACAAAAGGAAAACGCTTATCTTATGAACAGCAGATAGAAGATATTCGTCATTTCCTATCAGAGCCGGCCAATAATCACCGCTTCCGGGACCTGGCTGCCATGCCGGTCATCGACACCGCTCCGGAAATCTGGCTTCTAGGAACCGGCGTGGGCAGCGCGGCAATCGCTGCAGAGCATGGTTTGTCTTATGCCTACGCCCATCTTGCCAAACCCGGAGGAGGACATGACATTGTCCGACATTACAGGGATCACTTCCGCCCCACTTCCCTGCTCAGCCGTCCCAAAGTCATGATTTCCGTTTTCGCGGTTGTGGCAGAGACTCCTGAGGAATCGGAGGCACTGGCCAAGGCATTGGACCTGTGGCTCCTTAGCGTGGAATCTTCCAGTCCTCCGCCTTATTATCCGTCTGTTGACACTGCTTTGAAGCGTGGGTTCAGCACGCTGGAGAAGGAGAAGATCAAAAACAACAGAAAACGCATGTTCATCGGCACCTCTGAACAAGTTTCAAAAGATATTCAAAAGACAGCCGAAGAGTATCAGGCTGACGAAGTGACCATCGTCCCCAATGTATTTGGATCGAAAAACCGCATGAACGTTATTGCACTCCTTGCGGAAGCACTTGATATCAGAAATTAAAAAAGCCTTTTCGGGCAGGCAAAACGCTGCTCTGGAAGGCTTTTCTTATGATTGTCTGATCATTTGCGGGCTTATTAGGGCTGCGCACGATGCTGAACCGCATCGTTGAATGTGACAAAAAATAGGAGTAAGATGAATAGTTGTAGATTATACCTATGATTATTAGGAGGAATTGTCCTGTGGACATCCAATCATTGACCGGACTTGCCATCACTTCCGGAGCAGTACTGATGCTATTAAAAATCATTGCGATTGATATTGTATTATCGGGAGATAACGCTGTAGTCATCGCAATGGCAACCAGAAACCTTCCTAAACAACAGCAAAACAAAGCCATTTTCATCGGAACGGCAGGAGCCGTTATTTTGCGCATCTTGTTTGCAACTATCATTGTTTACCTGCTGAAAATCCCCTATGTGAATGTGATTGGAGGTGCCTTGCTTCTTCTTATTGCATACAAAGTACTCGCCGAAGAGGAAGAGGAAGCACATGTGAAGGCTTCGACAGGCCTGATTGCCGCAGTCGGCACCATCATTATGGCGGATGCCGTCATGAGCCTTGATAATGTCGTGGCCGTAGCGGGTGCAGCTGACGGGCATCTCGGGCTGATTGCATTGGGTGTTGCAGTAAGTATCCCAATTATGATCTTCGGTTCGAAATTCATCGTAAAAGCGATGCACAAATATGCCTGGATCGCATACATCGGTGCAGGAATACTTGCGTGGACTGCGGGAGAAATGATCCTGAAGGATAAAGGATTCACTGAATTCCTTCATATCGAACATGGACCCGTCACCTACCTGATTTCGGCAATTTTAACTATCTTGGTGTTGTTCCTCGGCTATGCACACAATAAAAAAGTTGAGGCGAATAAAATCCATAAAATCGGATAAGTTCGAATGCGATTGCCGAAATCAGGAATACATTGCGCAGTATTGCAATGTTGGCGGAAGCACCAGGTATCAGAAACAAGGGTAAATGGGAAGCCTTCCGGGGACAGGTTCATAGCTGTCCCGGAAGGCTTTTACTCTTTAATAACATCATTTAAAATGCCGTTACACCCATGCCCGAATCAATATCCCATTAAAGCTGGCATCCCTGAATAAGGTATGGTAAGCACCATGCCCGCAGTCAAATAGGCAACTACGGCCAACAAAAGAGATTTCACCGGATTACTCCTCCATAATTGATTGCTCATATCAATGAAACAGCCTTCACCTGTTTCATCAAATATGTTGCCAGCCAAGGGCCGGGAAAGCTTTGTTGTCATCACCGTGTTATACTGAAAAACAATTTAAAAAGGAAAGAGGTCGCGCATGTTTAAGAAAATCTTGAAACAGCTGAAAAACCTGTCACGCGGAAGCAGCTCCCGAAGACATAACCATTATCGCCGGGGAAGCTCAAGCAGCCGGAGGTACAACCGTTCCCCTATGAGCGGAAGCAAATATTACAAGAGGCGCGGCCGCAGCAGCAGCTAACTTCCGATCCTGGTACTTGAAACTGCATTCTGGAGATCAGCGGCGATTTCGCTGATTTTCGTATAAGAATCCGTAACACCCAACAACCGTTTCAGCAGATGGACGGTTTCATGATTTAAGGTCAGCTCTTCCGTCCAAGGAAGAGCTTTTTTATTTTTGGGTGTGTAAGCGGTGTAGAGCAGATATAACAAGATTTCACCCATGTCATAATAATCCTGACGCCTCAGCTGCTCGATCCTTTTGCATGATCCGCTTTGACTGGTTGCCTGTGAAACTTCACTTTCACATATCGAAAGCCCGAAATCGATTAAATGAAGTTCTCCCTTGTTAATCAGGATGTTTGGGATGCGCAGGTCCTGATGATAAATTCCCTTTGCGTGAAGGTATTGAACCATCTGCAGCAGTTGTTCCACAACTAGCAATGATGCTTCTTCGCTAAACGATTGTTGCCGGGTGAAGATTTGCTCTTCCATATTTTCTGCTCCGATGAACGTCATCGCATAGTACAGGTGCTGATTGTCATTAGAGAAGTCTTCGATGAAGGCCGGCATATTCGGGTGTGAGAGCTGTTTCATGATTTCCATCTCATTTAGAAACATGCCGACCTCTTTACTGCTATGCCGTTTGCTCGGCCGCAGTTGCTTTACAGCTGTCTTCTGTTCGGTATGCAGGTCGGTGCAATCATAAATGATGCCGTAACTGCCTGTTCCAATGACGTCAGAGACTTTATACCGTCCATTAAGAATCGTGTTTTCCCGGATTGGCCAGTCTACAAAAAACTGCCGGATTTTTCGTGCGACGCGCAGAATATCCATAGTCTCGGATTAAATCCCTTCATCAAAACTGCTCACTTAAATTCTTTCTATAGACGAATTTACCATTGTCGGCTTCCTATGACCATAACGGTGCTCATACGGAAGGAATCATTTATTATAAAGTCGGACTTGCATGAAATTCGTGTAAAATGGAACTGGGTAGGTTTTTGGGTCAACACAAAAACCTTCATACATAACCATGGAAAGCGGGGCATTCATATGCGTTTTGAAACAAAAGCCATCCACGCCGGACGTTCGATTGATCCATCGACAAGTGCGGTCACCATGCCGATCCACCTCTCTTCAACATACGAACGGGCAGGAGACGGATCTTATCCGAATGAATATATTTACAGCCGAATTGATAACCCAAACCGCAAAGCTTTGGAAGATTGCCTCACATCGCTCGAAGACGGATTCGATACGGTCACGTTCGGTTCCGGAATGGCGGCAATTTCTTCTTTGATCGAATCACTGCCTGCCGATAAACCCCGTCGCGTGGTGATGCCTGATGATATGTACCATGGAATCCGTTCACTGCTTACAGACACAGATATCGGGACAAACTTCGAAGTTGTGTTTGTGGACATGACCGATCTCACTCAAGTGGAGGAGGCCATCAATGCGGCACCGACCGGACTCGTCTGGCTGGAGACCCCTTCCAACCCTCAGCTTAAAGTGACGGATATCGAGGCAGTGGCAAAGCTGGCCGGCGCGGCCGGCGCCTATTCCGTGGTCGACAACACATGGGGAACACCGGTTCTTCAGAAACCCCTCAGTCTCGGCGTGGATTTTTCACTACATTCCGTGACCAAGTATATCGGCGGACACAGTGATCTGCTCCTCGGGGCGGTCATCGCCAAGTCCGATAATGCGATGTTGGCGAGATTGAGGGCAACCCAACAGTCAAAAGGAGCTGTCCCTTCCCCGTTCGAATGCTGGCTTGCCCTGCGTGGCGTTCAGACGCTCCCCCAGCGCATGGCCACCCACTGCTCAAACGCCTCGGAAATTTCGGATTTCCTGAAACAGCACCCGAATGTGGAAGCCGTCCATTATCCGGGACTCCCTGAACATCCGGGACATGAAATTGCAGCAAAGCAGATGAGTTCCTTTGGCGGTATGCTATCCTTCCAGGTAAAAGGCGGACAAGCTGAGGCAATGGCTGTCGCTGCAAAATGCCGGCTGTTTATCCGTGCCACAAGCCTTGGCGGAACACACAGCCTGATCGAGCACAGGGCTTCCATTGAAGGGGTCCATGCTGTTGCTCCTGTCAATCTGCTGCGTGTATCAGTCGGTCTCGAGCACGTGGAAGACCTTAAGGAAGATTTATTGCAGGCACTGGAGTAAAGGCGAAATCCATGCTAAATAAAAAGATGATCGTTGAGATTCTTTCCAACGATCATCTTTTTTTAATCAGGAAATGAAATTTGCAGCTCTTTCACATACACAGCTTTACCTGTTATTTGTACATCAAAAGACCGCTGATCTTTCAAGACATGGACAGCAACACGTCCATCTTTTCCGATTTCCTGTCCCTGCTCCACCAGAAGGTCCTGATCTGATGATCCGGGATTTATGTACTTGGCATAGTAAGCGCCCATCACTGCGGAGGCTGTGCCTGTGACGGCATCTTCAACCGTTCCGGAATAAGGGGAGCTGAAATGCCGGCCGTGCATGTCTGCGGCCGGGTCGTGGGTCTCCAGGCAGAACGGATGTACAGAAGCTTTCGGAACTTCCTTTAACACTTCAGGAAACCGATGATTATCCGGCTTCATTTCCTGAAACTTTGAAAGATGTTTTACCGGGACGAGTAATGTCCAACTTCCAGTACTTCCATATTGGATCGGTAATGTTGGATCAAGATCTGATTCCTTTAGTCCAATTAAATGCATCAGCTCTTCTTTTGATCCCTCAAAATCGATGAACTTCGGAGTTGCCTGTTTCATCGTAATGGACCATTCATCATCTTCGGTCCAGGTGACTTTTATAGGAAGAATGCCAGCTTTCGTTTCTATCGTCAGTAGCTCTTTGCCATCCAGCGCACCTCTGCTGGCCAATGCGAAAATAGTGGCCATGGTGGCATGTCCGCATAGATCTGTCTCGTAACCAGGCGTGAAAAAACGTATCCTCAGGTCCGCTTGATTCGAATCGAGTAAAAACGCTGTTTCATTGTATCCAGCTTTAGCGGCGATCTCCTTCATATCGGAGTCCGTCAAACCTTCACTTCTCAACACCACACCTGCGGGGTTTCCCTTGCCTGGCTCTGTGCTGAATGCATCGTATTGATAAACCGTGATTGTTTTCAATGTCTGTCCCCTCGCTTCATTCCCGAATATCTATTAATGGTTTCGGTCCAGATCAATTCCAAAATACTGTTTCAGAACGGTCGTCACTTCCTTGTCTTCAATGACGGTTTTATGCTTTTCATCTTGGCGTGTCGCAGTAAAGGTGTTTTCTGACAGTGTCAGCCTTCCGTCAGGTGTCGCCAAAGAGACAAGTGGCTGTTTTGTAAAAGGGGACCGGGGAGAAGTCTGGTTGAATTGGCAGACCTCTTCAAAGTCATTTAGTGTTCTCACACTCGTATCGAGACGATAGAGTGTCTCCCATCCGTCTTGCTTCCGATATTTCTGGAGATCAAAGCCGATATCCGCTAATTTCGACAGCCGGTAAGTGCCGCTGACGTCTTCCCTTTCCTCCCCTGATAATGGGAGCGGCACCCTGACTGAATCGCCGAAGCCGACATCGACAAGATAGGGCTTTTCCATTTCAATAATCAGACAGGCATGACTTCCCGACAGCGTCCAGCCGCCATCCGGCCGTTTGACCGTTGCAGATGCCAACCGGCTATTGAACCCTAAATTTAGAAGCAGCCAGTTAAATAATCCGTTCAGCTCATAGCAAAACCCGCCCCGATGATTTACGACAATCTTTCTGAAGTAAGTCTCCACATCAAGCGGAATCGGGACTTTTCGGATCACATCCAGATTTTCAAACGGGATATTCAGCATATGATGCTCCTGAAGCCGAAGGAGCGTCTCCATATTCACTCTGACCGGGCCACTCCAATTGATTCGCTGCAAGTACTGCTCTATTTCCATATCCAATCCCTCCAACCGATTACATTGTCGTGTCAGGCATATGAAACGTGTCAGCCTCTGTTCATGATACCGCGTTGTAATTCGATCATCTCTCCGGCCAGTTTACGGATTCTCTCTAAAATTCGTTTGTCCATAATTTCATCAGTTTCGAGGTCAAAGGAGTCATTCAGGATGAAGACATTGTCTGTGGGGATCAGACCCTTGAAATACGATAGGATCGACCCGAGATGATATTCCAGCACCAAGAAATGTTTCTCTGTCTGCCCTGTTGCGACCATACCTGTCACCTTGTTCCTAAATGCATGTTCCGGCAAATGAT
The DNA here is from genome assembly GCF_009761675.1 of Bhargavaea sp. CC-171006. Taxonomy (GTDB): domain Bacteria; phylum Bacillota; class Bacilli; order Bacillales_A; family Planococcaceae; genus Bhargavaea; species Bhargavaea changchunensis. The sequence goes on along the minus strand of NZ_QUZH01000033.1, from coordinate 217,644 downwards.
CGAAAAGATTTTTCAAGGCACCTGTAAGAGATGCCTGATAGATTGGCGTTCCAAACACCAGAAAGTCTGCAGATACTATTTTTTGAACGACATTCCAAGTGTCTTCATTGTAGGCCGCCAAGGGAAGCCCAGCTGCAAAATCAATTTCATAGTCCCTCAGGTCTATTAATTCCGTTTCTATACTTGGATCCAGACGACGGGCAGCTGCCAGAACGCTGCCTACAGCGGAAGATGTTTTCTCACCGGCAAGTGTCCCGGAAACACCGACTAGTTTCATGTATGCTTCTACCTCTTTCCATAGTGAATTCCCTGATTACTGTATTCCCGATTGAACCCCCTGCTCAATCTCAGACAGATTTACATCGTTGCAGGTTTGGCATTGAGCTGTCATCACGGGCACCACCAACTGGTCTCCAGTCCTGACCCCGAGCGGTTCTAAATCCTCGTTGGTAACGTTGACCGTTCATCCTTTCAAGCCGTTCATCTCCTATAGATTCACTTTACACCAAAAAAACATCAAGGGCAGTTCTGGTGACGGCAAAAAACAGCAGGAATGTGTCCTGCTGCTCTCTTCAGCTTTCGATAATATCAATGCTGTAATGATCGAACCATGTGTGGATCTGTGACAGATGTGAGATCAGTTGGGGTGCGGTCATCAGTTGGCCGAACCAAGGCGCCTTGAAAGAGGAACCGTCGGAGTCGAGGATCTCTTTGACTTTTTCCTTTGAAACAATCTCCCAAAGCGGTGAAGGTTTCTCAAGAATGCCCTGCAGCTTTTCCTTTACCAGCTTCATGTATGCAGGGTGGTGGGTTTTCGGATACGGGCTCTTTTTGCGATTGAGTATTTCATTAGGGAGAACCCCTTCCATCGCTTTTCTCAGAAGCCCCTTTTCACGGCCCTCCAACATTTTCATTTCCCATGGAATATTCCAGGCATATTCGACGAGTCGATGATCGGCAAACGGAACACGAACCTCCAGGCCGGCTCCCATGCTCATCCGGTCTTTCCGCTCCAGCAACGTCTGCATGAACCATGTCATGTTCAGGTAAAACATCTCTCTTCGCCTGGCTTCTATCAAATCCTCTCCATCAAGCCCCGGGACCTCGGCAATTGTCCGTTCATAGCATTCCTTTACATACTCCTGGAGTGAAAGTTTCTTCTGCCACCTCTCAAGCAGCAATCCTGCTCTTTCTTCCTGTGATGTCATCCACGGAAACCGGCTATCCTTTAGGAGATCAGACCTGTGAAACCACGGGTATCCCCCGAAAATCTCGTCCGCGCATTCCCCCGACAAGGCCACTACATGGTCCTGCCGGATCTGCTCACAGAACCATAGGAGAGAAGCGTCCACGTCGGCCATCCCGGGGAGATCACGAACTTGTACCGCCCTGTCCAGCCCATTGACCAGTGTCTGATGATCAATCACCTTGGCATGATGTGCCGTACCGATGTAGTCCGAGACTTTATCGATCCATGGCGCATCCTGATCCGGCTGGAAGGCACTTGATTTGAAATAGTGCCGATTCTGTTCATAGTCGATCGAATACGTGTTCAGCTGCCCTCTTCCCTCTTCTCTGAACCGTTCTGCAGCAACCGCAGTGATGATGCTGGAATCCAACCCTCCCGACAGGAAGGTACAGACCGGAACATCTGCGATGAGCTGCCGCCTGATTGAATCTTTCAAGAGGAATGAAACCTTTTCCAATGTTTCAGTCAGGTCTTCGTTATGCTTCCTGCTTTCCACATTCCAGTAACGCCATTTTCGGAGGCCGCTTCTGTCAAAAACCATGGCGTGCGCCGGCCGAAGCTCTTCGATTCCACGAAGGACACCGTTTCCCGGACTGCGTGAGGGACCCAATCCGAAAACCTCTCTTAACCCGTCTCTGTCGACTTCGGCTCTCATCTCCGGGTGCACCAAAATCGCTTTGATCTCTGAAGCAAACATCAGGGAATCGGGATCAGCATGATAGAATAGCGGCTTCACACCCAACCGGTCTCTCGCAAGGAAAAGCCGGTCCAGAGACTCATCCCATATTCCGAAGGCAAAAATTCCGTTCAGCCGCTCCAGGCAACGTTCTCCCCATTCGATATAGGCGGTCAGCAGCACTTCCGTATCGGAACGTGAGTGGAACGGATAACCCTTGCCGATCAGTTCTTTTCTGATTTCCTCTGTATTGTAAAGCTCTCCGTTGTAGACAATCCGATAGGTTCGGCCCTGTGACTCTTTGGTCATTGGCTGTGATCCTCCGGCAGGGTCGACGACGGTCAGACGTGTGTGGCCGAGGGCCAGATGCCGGGAACACCATATGTTCAACGCATCCGGCCCGCGTCTTGAAAGTGTGGTGGCCATTGACTGTATCACCGGCGCTTGCTGACTGAGATCCCGCTGCCAATCTGCCCAACCGGTTATTCCGCACATTCATGCTCACTCTTTCTATTAAGTTTTTCACAGGCTGCGGCGGCTTAATATTGAGTCAGATATTGTTCCCGCTCCCAAGGATGGATCTGAATACGGAACATATCCCATTCAATTTCCTTGGACTCCACAAAGTGTTCAAACAAGTGGTCCCCCAAGCCCTTGATGATCACTTCATCTTCTTTCAGCAATTCCAGGGCATGGGCCAGTGTGGACGGAAGGTCAATTATCCCGTTTTCGCTTCTCTCCTTCCGGGACATGTCGTAGATGTTTTGATCGATCGGCTCCGGCGCCTTTAGTTGATTTTTGACGCCATCCAGCCCGGCAGACAGGAGCACAGCCATTGCCAGATACGGATTTGCGGACGGGTCGACGCTCCGGACCTCAACACGGGTGCTTAACCCCCTTGATGCCGGAATACGGATGAGCGGGCTCCGGTTTCTGCATGACCATGCCACATAGCAAGGTGCCTCGTAGCCCGGAACGAGCCGCTTATAGGAATTCACTGTCGGATTCGTGATAGCTGTGAAACCTGGGGCATGCTTCAGGATTCCGGCGAGGAAGTGCCTGGCGGTATCGCTCATTTCCATTGGGCCGTCCGGGTCATAGAAAGCATTTGCTTCCCCTTTGAAGAGACTCAGGTTGCAGTGCATGCCGGAGCCATTGATGCCGAACAGCGGCTTTGGCATGAAAGTCGCCAGGAGTCCGTGTTTCCTGGCAATCGTTTTGACGACCAGTTTAAACGTCTGGATATCATCACAGGCCTTCAGGGCGGACTGATATTTAAAGTCGATCTCATGCTGGCCGGGTGCCACTTCATGGTGGGAAGCTTCCACCTCAAAGCCCATTTCTTCGAGTTCAAGTACGATATCACGCCGGCAGTTTTCCCCCAGGTCTGTCGGCGCCAGGTCGAAATAGCCTCCGCTGTCACTGAGTTCAAGCGTCGGATTCCCGTTTACGTCCAGCTTGAAGAGGAAAAATTCCGGTTCAGGACCCAGATTGAAATGGGTAAAACCCAGTTCTTCCATCTCTATCAGCACCCGCTTCAGGTTGGCACGCGGATCCCCTTCAAATGGCGTTCCGTCCGGATGGGCAATGTCGCAAATCAGACGGGCTACCTTTCCTTTTTCGGATGTCCACGGGAAGATGACGAACGTATCAAGGTCCGGGCACAGATACATGTCGGATTCTTCGATTCGTACAAACCCTTCAATAGAAGAGCCATCAAACATCATCTTGTTGTCCAGCGCTTTCGGGAGCTGGCTGACCGGGATCTCCACATTTTTGATCGTCCCGAACAGGTCAGTGAACTGCAGGCGGATAAACCGCACGTTCTCTTCTTTCACCAATTCCATCACTCGCTGTTTATCCATTTCCCCCAGCTCCTTTTCTATTTAGGTAAGTTCAGACAATGAGTTCCCCTGAGCAGATATAGACGGCTTCTCCCCTTTTCCTGACGTGCCCCTCCCCATCCCAGATGATTTCCAGATCTCCTCCCGGCAAATGAACGGTGATGGGTTGATGAAGATCAACCAGTCCATTGAGCGACGCTGCGACCACGGCCGCACAGGCGCCTGTGCCGCATGCCATCGTGATGCCGGATCCCCTTTCCCAGACCCGATACTCGATTTCCCGGGAACCCTTCACCTGGACCCAGCCGACATTCACCCGTTCCGGGAACAGGCTGGAATACTCAATGAGGGGGCCGAGCCGCTCCACTTCGACGGCTTGCACATCCTCGGTGAAAATGATTGCATGCGGATTTCCTATTGAAATACAGGTGATGCGCAGTGATTGATCGTCAAAGGTGTGGAGTTCATCGATGGTCCGGGTGTCCGGATCTCCCTGCATCGGAATCGACCCCTTCTGCAGCCCCGGCTTCCCCATGTCCACTGATACGAAGCTGAAATGGTCCTCACCTGTCCGGCCTTCTTCCATTTCCACACTGACAATCCCGCCCAGTGTCTCGATCGTGAAGTTCCTACGGCTGGCATATCCATGGTCGAAAACATATTTCGCCACGCAACGTAGGCCGTTGCCGCAGTTTTTCGCTTCCGAACCATCCTCATTGAAAATCCTCATCTTGAAATCTGCCTTCTGCGAGTTGCCGATCAGGATGATTCCGTCAGAACCGATTCCAAATTTGATTTCTGATACTTTCCTGGACAGTTCGGGATACCGATCTTCTTCCAGGACGTTGCCCGGATCATCCAGCTGGTTGAATATCACATAAGTGTTGCCAAGTCCGTGCATCTTCGTGAACTTCAATTCCTCACCTCCTCAAAAGAAGAACTTGCATGACCGGAGCCTGTTTCTGATTTCGTCAAGAACCATTTGCTCTTCGATCGGCCCTACTGCCTCAAAGGTCACTGAGAAGCGGACGTAAGAACCGGCATCATTCCAGGGGACAGTTGAAATCGAGTGCTCTTGAATCAGATAGTGGCTGAATGCTTCGGCATCTACAAATGCTGGACCGTTTTCGACTCCGGCAGGCACTTTTACATAGAGGAAGAAGGACCCTTTTGGTTTAATGGCGTCCAATCCGCTTTCACGCAATATGGATGATAGTTCGTCATGCCTTCTCGAGTACTTTTCAGCCGTTTCTATCGTGATTTCCGGATGGGCCAGTGCATAGGTGGCCGCTTTCTGGATCGGAATGAACTGGCCGGAATCACTGTTGTCTTTCACTGCCGCCAAGGCAGCGATCAGTATGGCATTTCCCGCGATAAACCCGATCCGCCAACCGGTCATATTGAACGACTTGGACAGTGAGTGCAATTCCACCCCAACTTCTTTTGCCCCGGGGACCGACAAGAAACTGAGCGGCTTGTTTCCGTCGAACACCAAGGCCGCATATGCGGCATCATGGACGACGATCAGTTCGTGTTCTTTGGCGAAACGAACGACCTCTTCAAAGAATTTAATGCCGGCCACCGCCCCGGTCGGGTTATTCGGGTAGTTCAGGTACAGCAGCTTCGCTTTTTCCAATGTCTCTTCGGGGATAGCCCGCAGATCCGGCAAGAATCCATTTTCCTCCTTCAGCGGCAGCTTGACGACTTCACCTCCCAGATACCGGGTATGGGTTGCAAGAACCGGATATCCGGGCGTCGTGACGATCGATACATCTCCGGGATTGATCAGCACCTGGGGCAGCATGGCCAGGGCAGATTTTGTCCCGATCACATGATTGATCTCCGTTTCGGGATCGAGGCCGGCCACTCCGAACACTTCTTGCATGTAAGCAGCTGCTGCCCGTCTGAATTCCGGTATCCCGTTGTCGGCATAAAACCGGTTTTCCGGCTTTCTGCTCTCGATCATCAGTTCCCTGAGCACACCGTCATCCGCCATGGCATCCGGCTCTCCGACACCCAGGTCGATCAATGCTTTGTCCGGACTTTTCTGAAGCGTTTCCCGCTTGGCCCGCTTGATCTTCTCGAACTTGTATACTTCATTGTCCATCCCGAAACGGGAACCCCCGATCCGTTCGGCAAACTGTTTCTGGATAAAGTCCAAATTATCATCCTCCTCCGCTCAAACTCCTGTGGCTCTCTGATTTAAAAGCCTATTTTTCATGAACCATTCATTGGTCTTATTTTATTGCTATGAAAAGTAAAAGTCGTTAGAGGTTTTGAATAAAGATTTGCACTTTTATAGCCCGGTTCAAAAAAATAAGCCGAATATCCCGATCAACATAAAAGACTGCGCGAAGCCCTTTTAGGACTCCACGCAGCCTTCAATCGTTATTCGCATGTCATCTGATTTCCGACGGGTTCTTGCCAGTGTACTGCTTGAATTGACGGCTGAAATAATGCAGGTCACTGTAACCGAGCGCATGTGCAGTTTCCGTTACGTTCATCCCGGTAAAGTGCAGAAGATGTTCGGCTCGTTTGATCCGGCAGTGGATCACATAGGACTTTACGGTGTGTCCAATCATCTGTTTAAATATTTTGGAGAAGTATCGTTCGGACAGAAGGGCCCTATCCGCCAGGCTCACTACAGTATGCCGCTCTGCCGGATGTCGCTGGATATAGTTGGCGATTTCATGGATGGTTTCCTCCAGCCTTCTGCTGGTGCTGTCCGCTTCCTTGGACATCGATCCGTGGTCTTCTCTCAGCAGATGGATCATGAGTTGTTTGAGGATCAGTTTCCCTTCAGTTTCGGCGCCATAGGTATCAAACAGAAACAGCCGGATATACCGGCTCAGCAACGACTCGAAGCTAATCGATTCAGCCAGCAATCTGTGCGGGCGCGGAGTCTCTCTTGGGACACTCTCCAGGTCGAAATGAATATAAGTAAGGACAAAAGGATTCTGGGGATTATGATGGGCCTCTATCTCATCACCGGGCCGGAACAAGAAACAATGCCCCTTCCCCACATCATAAGTCCGTTTGTTCAACACGACGGTTCCTTCTCCGTTCCATACGTAGAACAGATCATAATTCGGCATGGGATGATTCCTTCTCTTCCATCTCCAATCCGGCTCGCAATGGACCGTTGCGAGTGCCGGCTTCAGTACAAAGTCTTCCGGATTCATTTCAAGCATCCCGTCCCTCCCTTTTCCGAAAAGCTGATCAGACATATGGGGGATTGATAAAGAAAGGCTCCGGAATATATACCGGAGCCTTGAATCGTTTTTCTGAAAATCATTCTACAGTGACAGACTTCGCCAGATTGCGCGGCTTATCCACGTCACATCCGCGGTGAAGAGCCGCGTAGTAGCTGATCAGCTGGAGCGGGATGACCGAAACAAGTGGTGTCAGCATCGGGTGGACGGAAGGGATGACGATCCGGTCGCCTTCCTCTTCAATGCCTTCCATCGAAATGATGCACGACTTGGCCCCGCGGGCACCGACTTCTTTGACATTGCCCCGGATATTTGGGCTGACGGCTTCCTGAGTGGCCAGCGCAAACACAGGCGTACCTTCCTCGATGAGGGCGATGGTCCCGTGCTTTAATTCCCCGCCGGCGAATCCTTCCGCTTGGATATAAGAAATCTCTTTGAGCTTGAGCGCTCCTTCCAGGCTGACGTGATAATCAAGGCCACGTCCGATAAAGAATGCGTTCCGGCTCAGTTCAAGGAAGTCGAAGGAGAGGCCTTCCATTTCCTCTTTCCTGACAATCATTGTCTGGACGGCATTCGCGGCGATACCAAGCTCCCGGATCAGGTCGAATCCGATTTCTCTGCCTTTCGCTTCGGCAGCAAGGGCTGCAAGGATGGCGAGCACCGCAACCTGGGCGGTATAGGCTTTAGTCGAGGCCACAGCGATTTCAGGACCGGCATGAAGCAGGACCGTGTGATCCGCTTCGCGTGACAGGGTAGAGCCCGGCACATTCGTCACAGTCAGGGAAGGATGGCCAAGTTCCTTGATCTTGACGAGCACCTGGCGGCTGTCTGCCGTCTCACCCGATTGAGAGATAAAGACGAACAGCGGCCTTTCGGAAAGAAGCGGCATGTTGTAGCCGAATTCACTGGAGATATGAACTTCGGTCGGCACACCCGCCAGCTTTTCAAAGAATTCCTTCCCTACAAGACCCGCATGGTAGCTTGTTCCCGCAGCGATGACATAGATCCTGTCGGCACGATTGATAGCTTCAAGGGTTTCCCGCTCCAGGCTGAACTTCCCGTCTTCATCCTGATAGGCTTGGATGATCTTCCTTAATACAGCCGGCTGTTCATCGATTTCCTTCAGCATATAGTGCGGATAGGTGCCTTTCTCGATATCCGAAGCATCCAGCTCGGCTGTGTACGGATCACGGCTGACTGCTATTCCGGAAACAGTCCGAATCCGGACATCTTCCTTCGTAACAATCACCATTTCCCCGTCATGCAGCTCTACGAATTGGTCGGTGACCTGAAGCATCGCCATCGCATCGGAAGCGACCACATTAAATCCTTTTCCGAGGCCGACGAGAAGCGGCGACTTGTTTTTGGCAACGAAGATCGTATCCGGATCTTCTTCATCAAGCAGGGCGATGGCATACGAACCGTGAAGCATATCCAGCGTTTCGGCGAACGCCTCCTCCGTTGTCATTCCTTGAAAGACAAATTTGGCAATCAGCTGGACGATGATTTCCGTATCGGTATCCGAGACCAGCTGCACATCAGCAAGTTCCTCGCGGCGGAGCTTTTCATAGTTCTCAATAACTCCGTTGTGTACGAGCGTAAAGCGGCCGGAAACATCCTGATGCGGATGCGCATTTTTCACGTTTGGCACGCCATGCGTCGCCCATCGTGTGTGACCGATTCCGGTTTGGGCTTCAGTCGATTCATCCACAATGCTGCGCAGGTCTGCAATCCGCCCCTTTGATTTGAAGAGCGACACTCCTTCCTGGTTTACCACAGCAATTCCCGCCGAATCGTATCCGCGGTATTCCAACTTTTCCAGCCCTCTCAACAAGATTTCCTTGGCATCTGTTTCACCGATATAGCCTACAATTCCGCACATATTCAATTCCTCCGATTTCAGTCAATGTCAAATAAGCGTCCGGTTTTCCGTTTTTAAAACGGACAGTGGGCGCTGTTCATGCAAGTTGGGGTATTCCGCACGAGCAGGCAGTTCCTGCTCCCGTATGCGGCTATTGATGCCGGCTTTCCCTTCTGTGTCACACAATCGCTTGTGTGTTTTGCTGAAAAGCATGACAACCGGGCATCGCGGTCGGGAGGCATCCGCCGAATTGTCGATGAACCTCCACCTCGTCTGCTGGGGCTGTGTTCTAATTTCCCCAGCTCAGGCGCTTTTGATTGTTTTCCGATTTTGGCGTGACGCCGGCCCTCCTTCACCATTTTTCACTGCTTTTGTAATGTATTATATGGAAAGCGACATTGTCAATTACCTTTTACTTCAAAATCATAATTTTTATTGCAGATTCTGCGCTGTTTAGTACTAAATGCAAAGGGTTGTTGAAAACAAGATTTGGTCAGATAACACATTTACGAAACCTTTTGGAAGCTCGGCACGTTAATGGTAAGCAGATAAATCTGCAGATGGAGTTCAAAGACCTATACCACAAAAACGATATTCTGAATCCGAAATTGGCAGGAGGCCAGATGGAATGAACCTGGGCAATGAACGAAACGGCTTTGCAAAAAAAGCTGCACCAACCGGGAAAACAGTGACTGCATCCAGGCTTAAACTGCTTCTGGCGACACTCAGTTTAGCTCTTCTCATCGTGCCGACAAGCTATATACTGACCTTTGTCTTTTATGCATTCGGAACAAAATCAACCACATTGATGGATACGGCCAGCAAAGTGCTCTATCTCACCGAACCGAACACCGCTCTGGAAGAATTGGAATTTGACATGGATTTCTCCCTGTTCTCCATGGATCTGTCATTTGATCAGTATAAACAAGTCGGCAGCGAGCAATATCCGGTACGCCATTATGATCTTCATTTTGTCTTTGATGATCTTGTGGACATGGATGTGTCCTCGGATCTGGAAAGGACGCCGCCGAAGTACCCCACACAGACCAATCAGTGGCTCGTCCATCCGGCACAGGGGGTGCCGGAATTCAACAGTGAACAGGAGTGGCAGGTACTTGAAGGACTGCCTGACGAAACCGTTGTCGAAGCCTACGTATCATTCAATGATCTCTATAAGGTGACCGATATAAGAAAAGAGTTGCAGGGCACCGATGTTCTCTGGGCGGCGATCTACACCGGAACCGAAGATGAGATGCTTAGCACGGATGGTGATGTCGTTTCCCCGATCGGTTACCCGGTACAGCCTGACCAGACATACTGGTCACCTTTCCGGGATTCAATGTCACACGAAGAGACGTTCCTTCAGCTGCTTAAGGAAATTGAGCCGTATGAGGACCTTTCAGTTGAAGTTTCTTCCCATAAAAACCTGGAACTCAAGGAACGGATAGCTTTTATCGAGGAAAATGGCTTTGCTGCATATGGTGCGGTGATCTCCGGACCTAAGCAAGAGGTCGGGGCACTGAAAGATTTGGAGCTGATCCGGTATATGAAATTGGGTGAGGTGAAACTGTGGAATTGGACAGAGTAAAGCATATATCATTTCAGGTATTCGGATGGTTCAGTGTCATCATAGGAATCCTTGCATTAGCACTTCTGAACATCACCCTGTTATCCGGATATGATTCATCATTCACGAATCAGATGTCATTGTGGATTTCCGTGATCATTATTTCGGGACTCGTTTCACTGGTCGGCAAAAATAGCCGGCCGCTTGGCCTGTGGGGAATCGGAATTGCACTGTTCCTGATACTTTTCACAGGCGTAATCTTCTTCCTCGGATGGGCGATCGTCCCGTTCCCTTGATCCCATAAAATCAGAAAGACTGCAGGGCGGAGCGGAATCCGGCCTGCAGCCTTTGTCATCAATCAGTTTCTTGAAGTTGCGGCCTCTACCGGAGCAGTTCTTTGACGTGAAGCCCCCGCAGAAGAACTCCTTCCCTTTGGAAACGCCGATTCTCTAACCTTACCAATTATTTTTCACCATCGTCAACCGGGTTGACAAAAAGTTTTTTTGTGAGCAACGACAAAAAAATCGGCTGGAGCTACGGGCTTGAACCCCTCTTCAGCCGGTTATGTTTTAAATTCTTCTGATGACTGCCCTTACAGGACTTCCATCAGCATCTTGGATGGCAAGCGGCAATGCAATAAATTCATAATCGCCCGGTTCCACATCAGCGAGCATCAGATTCTCTACAATATGGATGCCGTTGTCGCCAAGTGAATGGTGGGTCGGCAGATTCTTGCTGTCTGTGCGGTCTACAGAAGGCACATCAATGCCGAGAAGGAAGATTCCTTTTTCCTTGAGATAAGGACCGATATCCGGCCGGAGTTCGATAAACGACTCCGGGAACACAAATGGATTGTTCGTTCCTGATGTTTTAAGGAGTAATCGCTCCACGCCATCCAGGTTGTAGCCTTCCAGTTCGCTTCGTCCGAGTGAGGGGTGAATTGTCACATCGATGATTTTCGCCTTGCCGATGTAAGTGTTCACGTCCAGTTCATGAAGTCTCTTTCCATTCTCATCAAAATGGAATGGTGCGTCAGCATGAGTACCCATATGGAGGCTCGTGCGGATTTCCCCGATGTTGACCGATCCGCTCTGCTCTTTCGTGACACCGAGCTCAAAGCGGAATGGCGTGTCTCCCGGCCAGTGCGCCATGCCGTTCGTAAGGGGCTGGGTAATATCAATCCAACGTCTTTTTTCCATCCTATCCCCCTCCTTCTAGAGTGTGGTCCTCAGATCCCACAATTCCGGGAAGAACCGGTGGTCCAGCACTTGCCTCAAGTAGCCGACACCTGAAGATCCGCCCGTGCCTTTCTTGAACCCGATGATACGCTCCACTGTTTTCATATGGCGGAAACGCCACTGCTGGAGCCAGTCTTCTACATCAACCATTTTCTCCGCCAGCTGGTACAAATCCCAGTAACGGCCGACATCCCGATATACCTCTTCCCAGGCATCCGCCACTGTGGGATCTCCGGCATAGACGACCGTATAGTCCCGGCCGATCAGTTCGGGATTAATCGGGAAACCTGCCCTCGCCAGCGCTCCGATCGCCGCATCGTAGAGGCCCGGCGCCCGGTAGGCTTCCTGAAGCTCCTGATGCACGGCAGGAGCTTTTTCATAGATTTTTAGTATGGCCTCCGACTTGTAGCCGAGCGCAAACTCGATCAGCCGGTATTGGTACGACTGAAAACCGGAGGCCCTGCCGAGGCTGTCCCGGAATTCCAGGTATTCCGCCGGGGTCATCGTCGACAGCACATCCCAGGCCTGGATGATCTGGGACTGAATTTTTGATACCCTAGCCAGCTTTTTGAATGCGGGCTGCATATCGTCTTTTCCGATGTCTTCAATGGCGGACAGGAGCTCATGCAGAATCAGTTTCATCCAGAGCTCGCTCACCTGATGGATGATGATGAACAGCATTTCGTCATGATGTCCGGACAGCCGGTTTTGTGAAGAAAGCACTTTGTCGAGTGACAGGTACTCTCCGTAGGTCATCGAGTCCCTGAAATCCGTATGGATGTCTTTTTCCTGTTCGAGCGCTTTTTTCAGATCGGAAATTTTCTTGGGCATTGCCCGCCCCTCCTTTGTCAGGCGACGATGCCGCGCTTGTTCTCAAACTTCTTGTAGGCTTCCTCATCCATGATCTTCTTCAGGATCTGGATCGTTTCATAGACTTCCTCAAATGAGTTATAAAGTGCGGCCGGCGCCAGCCGGATCCCCTTTGGTGCTCTAAAATCAGGAATGACGCCTTCCGCCTTCAACGCACTGCAGATACGTGCAGCCTCTTCATGTTCCAGATAGACATGGCCTCCCCGCCGCGCATCTTCCTTGGGATTTACCATATTGAAACCATAGCCGCCCAATTCTTGGTCTGCCAGATCCATCATAAAACGCGTCAGCCTGAGTGACTTTTCCCGCAGGGCACTGAGCCCCGCTTCTTCGAACAGTTCCAGCGAACCGGCAAGCGGTGCCATGCTGAAAAGGTTCGGAGTCCCAACCTGATAAGCACCTGCATGTGCAGCGGCAGTCATATCATGTTCCATATCAAACTGTTTTTTCTTATCTGAGCCAAACCAGCCGGCAAGACCTGGAGCGGTACCGAAGTGGCGTTCATGGATGAAAAGCCCTCCTGTCGAGCCCGGACCGCCGTTCAGGTATTTGTAGGTGCACCAGAAGGCGAAGTCGGCGTCCCAATCATGAAGGGCATGCTCCATCGCACCGACCGAGTGGCAGAGGTCGAATCCGATCAGGATGCCGTTGCGGCGTGCCGCTTCTGTCAGTGTAGAAATATCCAGGACCTGACCGCTCCGATATAGCACCGACGGCAGGATCGCAACGGCGATTTCATCCGACATGGCGCTGATGATGTCCTCTTCCTCGATCAGATGGCCGTCCCGGCTCTTCACACTGATCAGATGTTCGGCGGGATCCAGGCCGCGGAGCTCCAGCTGGCTTTTGATCGCGTAAATATCACTCGGAAAATTGAGTTCGTCTGCCAGGATCTTTGTCCTTTTCCCCTCCGGCCTGAAGAATGTGGCCAGGATCTGGTGCAGGTTGGAGGTGGTCGATCCGGTCACCATCACCTCTTCTGGTTTGGCCCCGACAAAGGGCGCCATTTTAGCGGAGAGTTCCTCCGGAAGATAAAACCAGGGACGCTCTCCTCCTGTCCAGCCGTTGATGCCATGCGCTTTCCAGGAATCCATCAGATCGAGCAGTGCACGCTCCGCCCGGCGGGACATCAGTCCAAGCGAATTTCCGTCCATGTAAATCGTTTCCGGCTGTATGTAGAATTCCTCCCGGAAATCCTTGAGGCTGTCCTGCAGGTCAAGTTCCCTTGCCTCTTCCAAAGTCCTTTTCGCCATTCCGTGTCCCCCTTTGCTATTTACTCCGACTGTACGGCAATGCCATGAACCTTGCAAGCGCTTTCTATTTTATGGCTAGTTTTCCGGGATATAATTGTACTCGAATCTTTTGAAAATTACAGTGAGATTTAGGTTTATACATGATAGAATAAAACCATTCAATTTCAAAAAAAGGTCGTGTTATGGATGCCAGCTACAAATGAACGGACAAAACTGCTTCACGTGGAGGATATCCTCATCGCCTACCAGAAGCTGAAAGAAGTCGTCGAGCACACTCCCCTTCAGCTGAACAAACGGCTCTCCGAAAAATATGACTGCCGGCTGTACGTTAAGCGCGAAGACCTTCAGCACGTCCGGTCATTCAAGCTTCGGGGCGCCTATTACAAAATCAAATCAGTCGAAAACGAAGCCCGTGAAAAAGGCGTCGTCTGCGCCAGTGCCGGAAACCATGCCCAGGGTGTCGCCTTTGCATGTGCCGAACTCGGCATCGAAGGGAAAATCTTCATGCCTCAGACCACTCCGAAACAGAAGATCAGCCAAGTGAAAATGTTCGGCCGCGACCAGGTCGAGATTATCCTGACCGGTGATACGTTCGACGAATCATCTGCCCAGGCAATGGCCTATAAGAAGGAGCACGGCCAGCTGTTCATCCATCCTTTTGATGATCCGGTCCTGATGGCCGGCCAGGGAACTGTCGCAGTCGAGATCCTGAATGACATCGGAGAGCCTGCTGATTTCGTCTTTGCTTCCATCGGCGGAGGCGGCCTGATGTCCGGGCTCTCCACCTATATTAAAAACGTCTCGCCGCAGACAAAAATGATCGGTGTAGAGCCTGCTGGCGCAGCCAGCATGAAAGCCTCGATAGAGAGAGGAAAGGTCACCCCGCTTGATTCCATCGACAAGTTCGTTGACGGAGCTGCCGTTCAGACCCCAGGAACGCTCACCTATGAAATCTGCAGCGAATACGTGGACGACATCCTCCCTATCCCTGAAGGAAAGGTGTGTACCGCAATCCTTGATCTGTACAATGAGCATGCCATCGTCGCCGAGCCCGCCGGAGCCTTGCCGATCGCGGCACTCGATGAATACAAGGATGAAATCAAGGGGAAAACCGTCGTCTGTGTGATCAGCGGCGGCAACAATGACATCAGCCGCATGCAGGAAATCAGGGAAAAGTCCCTGATCCATGAAGGTCTCCTCCACTACTTCATTCTCGACTTCCCTCAGCGTGCGGGTGCACTCCGCCAGTTCCTGGACAATGTGCTTGGTCCGGATGACGATATTACGACGTTCGAGTACACAAAGAAAAACAACAAAGAAAGCGGACCGGCGATTGTCGGTATTGAGATCAAGCATCCCGAAGATTACAACGGCCTGATCGAACGCATGAACATCTTAGGCTTCCCTTACAAAGAACTGAATAAAGACAGCTACCTTTTCGGCCTGCTGATCTGATTTAATAACTGTCCGGCGTTGCCGGACAGTTTTTCATTTCATCAATCTGTGTTTAACGAGCGCCATGTCCTCAAGGAAAAGCTTATAGAGATTGGGACGGCGCCTGACCGCCAAGGGGTGATAGGCTGCGGTTGTTTCGTAGCCGTTTATTTCATGCCAACTGCCCCTCAGTCCCTTTACAACGCTTCAGGATCCCCGAAGAATGATTGTACGGCAACATTTCCGAGACAGAGGATGAGTGTCGGCCGGTGCTTTCGCAGTTGCTCATCCAAATGGCGGTGCATGCAGATGTCTCTTGTTTGTTCCTTGTTATATTTACGGATCGGTCTTCTCTTCAGAATATATGTCACATAAAACAGCTTGTTCTCCAATCCGGTTTCATGAATGGCCTGCTGGAAGGTTTGCCGGGTTCCGCATAGGATCGGATTTCCCTCCCTGTCCTCCCGTGCCCCGGGGTTATCAAGGATGACCATAACAGGTGCTTCGGGGTTCCCTTCGCCCCATACCATCCTCGTCCCCTGCAGATAAAGCCCGCATTCCCTGCAATCCCGTTCATTTGCAGGCGTCGGATCTTCCGGCCAGATTTCCGGGCAAAACAACGTCAATTTTCATCACCTTCCGAATCGTGTAAAGTATCCTATAACGTACATTTATATAATGATTGCCTTGAAGGAGTGTCATCATGCCATCCGTCAGCCAAGAAGTCATCCGTATCATCCATGCAAATGAAAATAACCTGAAAGACGTATCAGTGGATCTGCCAAAAAAGAAAATCACCGTTTTCACCGGGGTCTCCGGTTCCGGCAAGTCTTCCCTCTGCCTGGATACGATTGCCGCCGAATCCAGAAGGGAACTGAACGAAACCTTTCCGAGCTTCGTCCAACAATACCTTCCGAAGTACGGAAGGCCACGGGTCGGCAGGATCGAGAACCTTCCGGTGACGATCATTCTTGATCAGAAGAAACCCGCCCAAAATTCCCGGTCGACCGTGGGGACTTATACGGATATCTACGCCCAGCTCCGTCTGCTCTATTCCCGCATTGGCCGGCCATTCATCGGCTACTCCGATGCCTTTTCCTTTAATCACCCGTCGGGCATGTGTCCGCGTTGCGAGGGCATCGGTGAAGTGACGGATCTGGATGTTCACCGGCTGATCGACTTCGATAAATCCCTGAATGATGAGGGAGTCATCCATTTCCCCGCCTTCACTACGGGCGCCTGGCGATGGAAACGGTATGCCTACAGCGGGCTGTTTGATCTGGACAAGAAAATCCGCGACTACTCTCCGGAAGAATTGGAGCTGTTCCTTTACTCCCCGCAGATCAAGCTCAAGAATCCGCCGGATAACTGGCCCAAATCCGCGAAGTTCGAAGGCATCGTCCCCCGTATGTACAGGAGCGTTATCACCCAGAAAGAGGGCAAGCGCCACCAGAAAGTGCTTGACCAGATGGTGACGACATACGAGTGCCCCGAATGCGGCGGCACACGGGTCAATGAAAAAGTGCGGAGCTGCAAAATCGACGGCAAGAGCATTGCTGATGTCGTAGCGTTGCCTATAGATGAGACCGTCCCATTTATCCGGTCCATCTCCAATCCGATTGCAAGAGATCTCCAAAAGGAATTGGAACTCCGGCTACGAGCTCTTGTCGACATCGGCCTCGGTTACCTGACGCTCAGCCGCGGCGTCAGCACATTGTCCGGAGGAGAAGCACAGCGGACGAAAATTGCAAAATACATTAATTCTTCGCTTACTGATATGGTGTACGTATTTGACGAGCCAAGTGCCGGACTTCATCACTCTGACATCAGACGCCTGATCAAATCACTGTTGAAGCTGCGGGACCATGGAAATACCGTACTGATTGTCGAGCATCATCCCGAAATCATCAGGCTGGCGGATCACGTCATCGAGATGGGACCGCATGCCGGCGAACATGGCGGTGAGGTAGTTTTTACCGGGAGCTACACGGACCTCCTGGCATCCGGCACGCTGACCGGCCGGTCTCTTCGGCAGTCTGTTCCTCTGAATAACAGGCCACGGACGCCTGCAGGATGGCACCGGCTCGAACAAGCTTCACTGCACAATCTGAATCGTGTAACGGTTGATCTTCCCCTTGGCGTGCTGACAGTGATCGCCGGCGTGGCCGGATCCGGAAAAAGTTCACTGATGCAGCTGTTTCAGCAGGATTGGACAGGCCCGATCGTCTCCATCAGCCAGAAAGCCATCGGAGCCACATCCCGCTCGACACCGGCAACCTATCTGGACATCTCCGATGACATCCGGAAACGGTTTGCCAAAGAAACCGGTGCGCCAGCCTCCCTGTTCAGCTTTAATTCCAAAGGGGCCTGCCCTGCCTGCGGCGGAAAAGGCATCATCGTGACCGGCATGCATTTTATGGACCCGATCGAAACAGTCTGTGAAGTGTGTGACGGCACCCGGTATGCACCCGAAGTACTTCAGTACCGGGTGGACGGAAAGTCAATTGCCGATGTGATGGGCATGTCAGTACAGGAAGCCATCGTTTTCTTCGAGAGCGAACCGTTCAAGGAACAGCTCATCTCGCTTGATCGGGTAGGACTCGGCTATATCCGTCTGAACCAATCGATGTCCACCCTCTCAGGCGGTGAGCTGCAGCGGGTGAAACTGGCGAGTCATCTGAATGAGAAAGGTGCCGTTTTCATCATGGACGAGCCGACCGAAGGGCTCCATCCCGATGATACGCTAAAGCTGATGGACCTGTTTCATCAGCTTGTCGATGAAGGAAACAGCCTGTTTTTGGTCGAGCATCGCCTGGATGTCATGAAGCGGGCAGATTACCTGATCGAACTGGGCCCCGGAGGAGGCAGTGCGGGCGGCAACATTCTCTTCACCGGAACACCCGAAGAGCTTCTTAAAAGTGACAAGTCGATCACAAGACCGTATGTGGAGGAAAGCCTGCGATCCTGAAGGAGGTACAGATATGGAGCTGATTCTGGTCACCGGTCCCCAAGCCGTCGGTAAAATGACGGTTGGCAGAGAACTGGAAAAACATATGGATGCGCAGCTTCTCTATAATCACCAGACAATCGATTTGTTCGCACGGTTTCTCGGGTACACAAAAGAAGCGTTTTGCCTGTCAGATGAAACAAGGAAGAACCTGTTTCGTGCTTTTGTAAAAAGTGACAGGAATGTCGTCTCAGGTATCATTTTTACCGTAGTGGTCGCTTATAACCTGGAAAGCGACCGTGCTTTTCTCAAAGAGGTTTGTGATCTGTTCATTCAGGCGGGCGGCAGTGTCTTTTATGTTGAGCTGGAGGCTTCTCTGGACATACGTCTTGAAAGGAATGTCGGAGAGGACCGGCTGCTGGCCAAACCGTCCAAACGTGATCTTGGATTCTCCAAAAATGAGTTGCTGGATACTCATAGGAAACATCGGCTGAATTCGAAAACCGGCGAAGTAGAGCGGCTCCTCCCGGACATCCATTATCTGAGGATTGACAGTACGTTACTAACAGCAGCAGAAACAGCAGCCGCCATCAAACGGTGGATTGACGATGCTTCCAAACAGCAAGCATAGAAAAACGGACCTCTCATTTTTTGGGAGGTCCGTTTTATGCGTATTTACATCAGGCCGACCGCATTACCATCATGGTCGACGTCCATGCGCATGGCGGCAGGTTCTTTCGGAAGGCCTGGCATCGTCATGATATCACCGGTCAGACAGACGATGAACCCCGCCCCAAGCTTCGGGATGAGCTCACGGATGGTAATCGTAAAGCCTTCCGGACGGCCGAGTACAGAAGGATCGTCAGTGAACGAGTACTGGGTCTTCGCCATGCAGACCGGCAGGATGTCCCAGCCCCGCTTCCTGATGTCGGCCAGCTGCTTTTGTGCACGGTCTGTGAAGTTAACCCCTGCCCCACCGTAAACTTTTGTGACAACGGCAGCCACTTTATCCTCGAAAGCATCGAGTTCGTCATACACCGGGGCAAACCGGTTGCCATCCCCGATCTGCTCCAGAACAAGACGGGCGACATCGGTACCGCCCTCTCCGCCTTTAGACCACACATCGGCCAGCGCTGCCCGGACACCATGTTCCCGGCAATAGTCGAGAACCGTTTCGATTTCATCCTCCGTATCGGTGATGAATCGGTTCAGAGCAACGACCGGTTCGATGCCAAACGAGCGGATCGTGTCGATATGCTTTGCCAGGTTCGGGAGTCCTTCTGTGACCGCAAGCGCATTTGAGCCGGAAAGGTCTGTTTTCGGAACACCGCCATGCATTTTCAGTGCCCGGACAGTTGCGACGATGACTACTGCATCCGGCTTGAAGTCTCCTTGGCGTGCTTTAATGTCCATGAACTTTTCAGCACCCAGATCGGAGCCGAAACCGGCTTCAGTGACGACGATATCCGCAAGCCGTTTCGCTGTCATTGTTGCCGCGAGCGAGTTGCAGCCGTGTGCAATGTTGGCAAACGGACCGCCGTGGATCAGCGCAGGCGTACCGCCGATTGTCTGCACCAGGTTTGGTTTGAATGCCTCTTTGAGCAGAAGAGTCAGTGCACCCTCCGCACCCAGATCACGGACAGTCACCGGTTCTTTTCCATACGTAAAGCCGATCACGATGCGTGCAAGCCGCTCCTTCAGGTCATCCAATGATTTCGCCAGGCAGAAGACAGCCATGATTTCAGATGCGACGGTGATGTCGAATCCATCTTCTCTTGGAATGCCGCCTGACGGTCCGCCCAATCCGACCGTCACATGTCGGAGCGCCCGGTCATTCATATCCAGGACCCGTTTCCAGGTGATCCTTCGGGGGTCAATGCCGAGTGAATTGCCCTGGTGGAGGTGGTTGTCGATCAGTGCGGACAACGCGTTGTTCGCCGTCGTGATCGCATGGATGTCCCCGGTGAAATGAAGGTTGATGTCCTCCATTGGCAGTACTTGTGAATAGCCGCCGCCGGCAGCTCCGCCCTTGATCCCCATGACCGGCCCAAGTGACGGTTCGCGCAGGGCGACCATCGTTTTTTCGCCCAAAATGGAGAATGCGTCGGCAAGCCCGACAGTCACCGTCGACTTTCCTTCACCGGCAGGGGTCGGGCTGATCGCAGTCACAAGCACAACCTTGCCGTCAGTATCCGCAGGAGTGAGCTTGGTCACATCGATCTTTCCTTTATAGCGGCCGTATGGTTCCAGTGCCTCTTCCGGAATCCCGGCTGTTGCTGCAATCTCACCAATCGGCTTCATCTTGGCGCGGGTTGCGATCTCCAGGTCTGTCAGTGGTGTCGTTGTCTTCATCAAATCTCCCCCTCCGTGCTTTTGTTATTCTTATTATAATGCCCCGAAAACACCCGCCATCTTCAGACTTCTTACAAAAGAGTGACACCCAAACCTATCTGCCCGCATGAACTGAAGAAAACAGAAAGGATGGTTCCGATTCCGTTTGCTCTTCCTGTCCAAATTGTGTCCCACCCCATCCGCATGGCTACTCCCAAAGTCGACTTGATTTATCCGCAGGTAACGGGCCTTGCCAATCCGACTGCCCAGTCGGCGATCAATTTGCAGATCATTACCGAGTTCACCAGGCTGGCCACAGAACTTGGCTATGGAAATCCGAACCTCGTCGAAATGGTTGGCTACTATGAAGTGAAGACGAACGAAAGGGGCGTGCTCAGCCTACTTCTCGTTGTTTATTCCTTTACGGGCGGGGCACATGGGCTGACGCTGGCCAAAGGATTGACCTTTGACGTGGGTACCGGAAAGCGATATCGCCTTGGAGACCTATTCAAACCGGACAGCGAATATACCAAAATACTGTCTGGAATCATCAGTGAAAAGATTAAACAGTGGGAAGTCCCTGTTCTTGAACCGTTTGAGTCGATCTCACCTGATCAGGATTTCTATCTCGCCGACCATTCCCTCACTGTGTTTTTCCAGTTATATGAGCTCACGCCGTACGTCTACGGCTTTCCCTATTTTCCGATTCCTCTCAAATCACTGGAGTCCATCATTGCGGATCCAAGTCCGGCAGCGACACTGCTCCCATTTTAAAAAGCTCCGTTCCCCAACGGGAACTGGAGCTTTTTTCAGTATTTATTTTGATACCATGCCGCAGCCGCCTGAATTTCTGTCTGGGTCAGTGAGTGGCCAAAGTTCTCCCAGTGGATTTGGACATCTGCACCCGCTCCTTCCAACAGACTTTGCAGATCCTTCGCTTCATCCATCGGACAGATGGGATCATTGGTACCCGCACCGATGAATACAGCTGTTCCATCCAGTGACGGAAGTTCTTTATCACGTATCGGGACCATCGGATGGTGGAGGATTGCACCCTTCAATGCATCGTCGTAATGGAACATTAGGCTGGCCGCTATGTTGGCCCCGTTTGAGTAGCCGACGGCAATCACATTTTTTCGGTCAAACCCATAATCTGCTGCAGCCTTGTCGATGAAGGCATTCAGGTCTTCGGTACGCTTGACCAGGTCTTCCAGGTCAAACACGCCTTCTGCCAGGCGCCTGAAAAATCGGGGCATGCCATTTTCCAGCACTTCTCCCCGGACACTCAGGATACCGGCATCCGGATCGAGGAAATTGCCGATCGGGAGGAGATCATTTTCTGTTCCTCCGGTTCCATGCAGGAGCAACAGCGTCGGTTTGCCTTCTTTGCCTTCTTTATAGATGTGCTTCAATTGGTTCCCTACTTTCTTTATCTCGAATTAAAGATAATGGTAACAGGTTTCATTCGGCATGAAAAGAGAGTTGTCTTTTTCCCATAATAAAATTCATAAAAAATAATACACAAAATGTTTACCCCAATTCCTGCCGGGTAAAGTAATAGTACAAGGCGAACACCGCTGAATGCATCGGTATAAGATGCCGAAGGCGGAGAACTGCACAGCCTTGGCGGAAAATTTGCATTACGTGACGGAGTTCTTTCTCGTCAGCGCCGCATGATCCGAGTCGGCCGGACCGATAATCCGCAGGACGAATCATCAAAAAGGATGATGGATCATGGAAACCAGGAGGACAAAAAAATAGGCAGATTGAAGTAGATCTCTGCCAATTGACCGGAGTGAATCCGGACAGCTTATGCAATGGACTCAGGGGATGGTAGAAGATGGACACCGGGAGGACACAAGAAAACCCGCCTCAACAGGCTTAGGTTTTCAGCAGAGAACGAACGGATCGCTTTTCCGTACAATCCTTGCATGTGACTCAGGAGATGGTGCCAATGGAAACCCGGAGGACGTCCGACATGGGCAGCGGCGAACAGTAAGTTTTTTGTGAAAGTGCATTTGACAGCCTGACTGCAAATTTGGTGGTCAATCTCGATTTGACACCTTTGCCGGAAAGGCGACGGCAGTTTGGCCGATCACCTGCAACCGACGGGATGGATTTTCTTCTTCGTCAGAGCAGTACCTGAATCAGCAAATTTTCCGTTTTCAGAGAAACCGCCCGATCCGGCGATCGGGCGGTTTCTCCTTTTTATTTATCTCTGAAGGAAGTTTTCAGGCATGACCACAGCGACCACTTCACCTGTCACGCAAACCTCCCCTTCTGCTTCAACTTCAATATTCACCTTAAACTTTTTCGGGTGGATCTCCTCAACTCGTCCAATAGCCTTCAGGAGCTTTCCGTGAGGTGTCGGCTTCTTGAAGTCCACATGGAGAGAAGCGGTGACGAATCTTGGCGGGTCCTCTCCGTCCCCCGGCTCGTAGCCGTTTTTCCTGTGGAGCGCCAACGATGCCGAACCGGTTCCGTGACAGTCGATCATTGAGGCGATCACACCGCCGTAGACAAACCCCGGAAGAGCCAGCTCATCACCCGCCGGGTCGTAGTATGTGACGGTTACGTCCCCGTCCCAGCCAGTCCGGAAATGATGCCCCTTGGCATTACGCCTTCCGCACCCGTAGCACCAGGCGTAATCGTCCGGGTACTCATCCTGGATGGCATGGATGATTTCTTTTGCTTCCTGCACCATCTAAATCCCTCCTATTTCCCCTTTATCTTCTTCCTCTTTTCGACAGATTTTCCGGAGTTCCTGCAAGCAATATAATATTTGATTTAATGGCGCATAGGTGCAATTCAGCGGGGACAGCAATTTTCGCACGCAATTTTTTAGATTCGCAGGTAAACCTTTGGGGCGTCCCACTTTTCGCAAGATAATTTCATGTGTTCATGCGCATACTTTCGATTCGTCCCAATTTCCTACGCGAGCTTTCTGGATTCGCACGCAAACCTCGTCTGCCACCTGCATGCCTGAGCCGCTTGAAAGGGTTCCCAATAAAAAGCTGCAGCAAAAGAGAAAATCGCTCCTTCGTCTGCAGGTCTGAAATATATTTTTATTGCCGGATTACTTGCCCGTCACCCTGATATTTTCCATGACGAAGCGGTCTTTCGGAAGGGTCGGCATGCGGACCATGTTGATGGTGAGGTCCTGCTCAGGAACTTCGTAGGACAGGCTTTCTGTCAGATACCGCACGCTTTCTTCTATAATCATGACCGCAATCGGTTCACCCGGGCACCGGTGGCCGGTATCCGGATCTCCGCCACCCTGCGGGATGAAGTTGAAGCGGTCATCGACAAAGTCATTGAACCTGTCGGGATTAAATTGTTCCGGCTCTTCCCAGATTCTCGGATCCCGGTTGATGCCATGCACATCCAAGATCACATGACGGTCCTCTTTGAACAGATAGCCCTTCCATTCAAAGTCCTCCTTGACTACTGCCGGAAGGAAAGGCGTGAATGGGTAAAATCGCCGGACTTCGTTGGCAAAGTTGTTCAGCTCTTTTGTCGTGGACAGTTTTCCCTTCCATTCAGGGAAATCATTAAGTGCAAGAGCCGCAAACGCGACAAAACGTGCAACCGCGACGGCAGGACGGATGACATTGAGGAGTTCGATGGCTGCCATGTGGGCATCCAGCAGTTCCCCTTCTTCTTCGTGGAAAGCGACCGTATGGACCGGAGTACCTTCTTCAGTCTTCATCCTGCCGTCCCGGACAGCTTCGATCACTTCCTGGATCCATCCTTCTGTCTCTGTCCGAACCTTTTCCCCTTCGCGGTACCGTTTGCCGACACCGCCTGCTGCGTCAATCATTACACCTACTTCATAGGCACGCCGCCAGGATTCAGCGTCCGTCAGCGGGACGCCTGTCCATCGGCACATGGCCCTCAAGATCAGTTCCTCTGACTCATCAAACAGGACGGCCCGCTTTTTCTGCTCCATTTCCAGGCCCTTGCGCTTCCACTCTTCCTGAAGGATCGTCCGGAGATGTGCCAGCCTCTCGTCGGTCATCATCGACATGAACATCGCTTTCCGGATTTTGTGCTTTTGCCCATCCTTCGTATGGATTCCATTTACGCCGAAGAGCGTTTTTTGGATGCGTTTCGGCATCGCGCCTTCCCGCTTGATCTTGGATTCGTCATAAAACAATTCCGCTGCGTCACGTCCGGTCATGACGATCATTTTCTTACCCAGGATCCTCGCCTCGAACACGTCGGTATCCATTTGGGACATCCGCTTGCCGACAAAGTTGTATCCTTCTGTGACCACGTTTACCGTACTGTCGAACATCTTGACCTCTGGAATCTGTTTCGTCATCAGCACACCTCTTCTGTCGATAGTGTTTTATGTATTCCCTGATTCCTGCATAGAATAACGCGTTGCGGCAAGTCAGAAAGCTCAGAATCTGCTTTCAATGATGGCCCGGATGTTATACAATTAGTTCGACTACCGTAAGAATAAGGGGGATACACCAATGTCCGCAATTCCGCGTTCAGAAGTGAAGCTTGAAGAAACCTGGAACCTGAAGGACCTGTTTGCTTCGGAATCCGATTACGAAGCAAGACTGGATGAGATTCGCGATGCCGTGAACAAATTTTCCGAACAATACAAGGGCAAAGTCACTGATGCTGCATCGGCTCTAGCAGCACTCAAGGACTACGCAGCTATCTATGAAAAGATCATCCCTGCCGGCACCTATGTCAACCTTCTTCAGAGCGAAGATCAGACAAACAGCGACCACCAGATGAGAGGGGCGGCTTTCGGTTCGCTCATGGCGAAAAGTTCAGCCGAGATGAGCTTCTTTGAAAGCGAGCTTTCCCAACTTCCTGAAGAAGAGCTGAAACAGGCGATGGAGCAATCTGAAGATTTCCGGATCTATCTGAGGGACATCCTCCGCTTCAAACCTCACAAGCTCCATCCCGAAGTGGAGAAAGTTCTTGCAGCATTCTCTTCCGTATTTGATGCGCCGTACGAGCTCTACAACACGACAAAGCTTGTGGATATGGACTTCCCGGACTTTGAGGCCGGCGGCGAGCAGTTCCCGAACAGCTATAACCTGTTTGAAGGCACCTGGGAAACCGATCCTGACACAGAAAAGCGCCGTGCTGCCTACAAAGCGTTCTACAAGAAACTTGCCGACTATCAGCACACGACCGCCAAAACCTATGACACCCATCTCCAGACGGAGAAAACAACTTCCGATCTTCGCGGTTTTGACACGGTCTTCGATTACCTGCTGTTCAACCAGGAAGTCGACCGTGAACTGTACGACCGCCAGATCGATCTGATCATGAATGAATTGGCGCCGCATATGCGCAGGTATGCGAAGCTGCTTAAGGATGTGCACGGCATTGACCAAATGACCTTCGCCGATCTGAAAGTGCCGCTTGACCCTTCGTATGAGCCGAAGATCACCATCGAAGAATCGAAGAAGTATATCTTCGACGCCCTTTCGGTCATGGGCGAAGACTATTCCGAAATGCTGAAACGATCCTATGATGAACGCTGGACCGACTTCGCACAAAACAAAGGAAAGTCGACCGGCGCATTCTGTTCCAGCCCGTACGGCGTTCATCCTTATATCCTGATCTCCTGGTCGGGAAGCATGGAAGATGTTTTCGTGCTTGCTCATGAACTGGGCCACGCCGGGCACTTCTACAACGCCAACAGAGAGCAGGGTGTCTTTAACGCAAGGCCTTCCCTCTACTTTATCGAGGCGCCTTCTACGATGAACGAAATGCTGATGGCCAATCACCTGCTTAAGAACTCGGATGATCCGCGGTTCAAGCGCTGGGTGATCGCTTCCATCGTGGCACGGACGTACTACCACAACTTCGTCACCCACCTTCTCGAAGCTGCCTACCAGCGCAAAGTCTACGAGCGGATCGATGCCGGCCAGAGCGTCAATGCCGGTGTGCTGAATGAACTGAAGCGCAGCGTGCTCGAGGAGTTCTGGGGCAGCGATGTCACGATCGAAGAAGGTGCGGAACTCACCTGGATGCGACAGCCGCATTACTACATGGGACTCTATCCGTATACTTACAGTGCGGGCCTTACGATCTCCACACAGGTGTCCAAGCGGATCCTGGACGAAGGCGAGCCGGCTGTGAACGACTGGCTGGAAGTTCTTCGCTCTGGAGGCACGAAGTCTCCGGTTGAACTCGCCCAAATGGCAGGCGTCGACATCACGACGGATGCTCCGCTCCGCGACACCATCGCCTACATCGGCAACCTGATCGACCAGCTTGAAAAGCTGACAGAAGAGATTTCCGCCAATACCGAAGCATAATTTCCTTTCCCCTTCCACATGTCGTGGAAGGGGTTTCCTTTGATGGCCCGGTGATTCCGGAGTATAATAAGGACTTGTGGCTTCCTCTTTTTTTAGAGCGAAGCGGGTTGGGAGAGGGATAATTGAATAGCAGGTTTTACCATTGAAAAAAGATCTTTTTGATTTGAAGGGGCACGGGACGAACGTACGGACGGAAGTGATGGCCGGTCTGGTCGGCTTCTTTACGATCGCCTACATCATTGCCGTCAACTCGTTCATCCTTGCCGAATCCGGGATTCCGCTGGAAGGCGCCATGATCGCTACGATCCTGATTTCGTTCGTAGGGTGCCTCCTGATGGGACTCTGGGCAAATGCGCCGATCCTCCTCGTTCCCGGAATGGGCATAAACGTCATGTTCACCTACACGTTTGTCCATTCAATGGGAATGGATTATCGGACCGCGCTGACACTTGTGTTCATCTCCGGCGTCATCTTCGTGGCAGTCGCCTTCACGAAGCTCGGGGCCATCCTGAACCGGGTGATACCGCAATCGCTAAAAGTGGCCATTACAGTCGGAATCGGATTGTTCCTGATCTTTATCGGCCTGGAGAAAGGCGGCATCATCGACCGCGGCACAAGTTCGATGATCGCACTGGGCGACCTGTCAGATCCGAAACTGATCGCTACGGTCCTGACGCTCCTCATCGCGCTTGTCCTGTTTCTGAGGAACATCACGGGGCACTTTCTCTGGGCGATGATCGCGGGTACCGCCATTGCAGCCCTGTTCGGCACTTTGCCTGATGGATCCGGGAACGATGACATCTCCCTTGCTTCTTACGGCGATGTGTTTGCTGCATGGTCGTTTGACAGTGTGCTTTCCATGGCGTTTATCGTCGGCACGTTTTCCCTGACGATGGTGACCGTCTTTGAGAACATCGGACTCGTGCAGTCACACACAGCCGCAGCGGGCCGCCCCGAAAAGGCGGAACGGGCTCTGCAGGCGACTTCGCTGTCCGCCATGCTGTCAGGACTGTTCGGCTCCAGCACTCCCGTGGCCACCGCGGAAACGGGTGCCGTCATCGCAGCTGGCGGCCGGACCGGACTCAGCGCAGTTACGGCAGGCATCCTGTTCCTGCTGTCAGTCTTCTTTATCCCGGTCATCCAGTATATTCCGGACAATGCGATCGCTCCGATTCTTCTGATCATCGGCGGACTGATGGTCCAGAATATTACCGACCTGGATACATCCGATCTGACTGAGGCGTTCCCTGCGATCTTCCTGATCGCGATGATTCCATTTACCCAGAGCATTGCGGACGGCGTAGCCGTCGGGTTCATCCTTTATCCGCTATTGAAGCTGGCAAGCGGACGGGCCCGGGAGGTCGCAACCCCGCTCTACGTGATTGCGGTCCTTTTCATCCTGAATTTCGCGGTTTATCTCGTATAAGATGCCGCCATAGAAAAAGGCTTTCCGGAATTCTGTTCCGGAAAGCCTTTTATATTGGAGCGAATCAGCTCTGAAGTCGGTTAGCACGAATCGCCATCGCTTCCGCCATGAACCGGGCGAATCCATCTCCGAATTTGTCCATATTTTTGGTGAACCGCTCATCTTGGATATACAGCTGTCCAAGCCCCTTGAAGGCTTGCGGCGAATAAGTATGTCCCATGCTGTTCAGGAATGCATGCCATTCGCCGATTGCCTGCTGGACCTCATCGGAGGCCGCGTTCTGATGCCTCATTGCCGCAAGTTTCCGGAACAGTGCCTCCATCTGTACGCCAATCTGCTTCTGCCCTTCCGGCCCCACGTTTGCCAGTGCCTGGTTGGAACGGTCGACCGCCTCATCCCCCCACCGCTGCCGGGCTTCATCCTCGTATGGATTATTCGTGAAGTCGAACCCCTCGAACTTCTCCTTATCGGTCATTTCAATTTCTCCCTTCGCATCTTGTATCGTTTTATCCAAAGTCCGGATCATCCGGTCAAGCCTCGCCCTTTTTTCAAGGAGGGCTTCTCGCTGCAGTAAAAGCGCATCTTCCCGATCAAAGTCCGGGCTCTTCAAGATCTCGCCGATTCGCTTCAGCTGAAAGCCCAGTTCCCTGAAAAACAGGATTTGCTGGAGCGTTTCCAGGTCACGGTCAGAATATTGGCGGTACCCCGCCTCGGTCACGTGTTCCGGTGACAAAAGTCCGATCCGGTCGTAATGATGAAGTGTCCGGATACTGACACCGGTCAGATCTGCAACTTCCTTTACTTTTCGGAGAATCCCAACCCCCTCCTTTATCTCATGAATCCAGTATAGAGTCTGACGTTGCGTCAGGGTCAATACATCTAAACAAATAAAAAACCGAATTCTCCCTGAAAGCGGGTCGAATTCGGAAAGGTTGTTGTTATTCTTTACGATTTCACGAAAATCAATTTACCCGTCTGGATAACGATTAAAGGAACAAATGCCAGTCCGTAGACCATATATAACTGTTCCTTGCCAAGTGGAGCCACTTCAAACAGACCAAATGTCAAAACGAGGTTCAGGAGGATGACGCCGATCAGAAACGCGGTCCAGCAGGCGATGTTGGAAAAAATACCAATCCTGAAAATGGAGTCCTTTGAGCGGCAGTTGAATCCATGGAACAGACGGGCAAGGCACAGCGTGGCAAACGCCATCGTGGTGGCATCTGCGGGGCCCCCAGCAGTTAATCCATACCGGAAAGCAATGATCGTGACAGCGGCAATCAGCAGGCCTTCCAGGCTGATCTGGATGACATCCCGCTTACTGAACAGGCCCTCGTCCTTGTCTCTCGGCATTTCTTTCATCACTTTTTTGCCATGCGGCTCCAGTCCGATGGCAATGGCCGGCAAACTGTCCGTCAGCAGATTAATAAACAGGAGGTGGGCCGGCAGGAAGGGAACCGGGAGTGCCAGAAGTGAAGCGTACATCACGACGAATATCGCCCCTGCATTTCCGGACAATAAAAACTGGATGGCATTTTTGATATTGTTGTACATGCTCCGCCCATTGGATACGGCTTTTACGATGGTTGAAAAATTATCATCGGTCAGTACCATCGAAGATGCATCCTTGGCCACTTCCGTTCCGGCCATTCCCATGGCCACTCCGATGTCCGCCTGCTTCAGTGCCGGTGCATCATTCACGCCGTCACCGGTCATGGCGACCACGTTCCCTTTTTCCTGCCAGGCTCTCACAATCCTGATTTTGTGTTCCGGAGAGACCCGCGCATAAACGGACAACTGTTCAATGCGGTCCTTTAATTCATCATCTGAAAGCTTCTCGATGTCTTTCCCTTCTATCGCCTCGGAGGGATCTTTTAAAATCCCGATCTGTCCGGCAATCGCGATGGCGGTGATTTTATGGTCACCCGTAATCATGACGGGCTTGACCCCGGCCCGGATACAATCATCCACTGCCTGTTCGGTTTCTTCCCTGGGAGGGTCCATCATGGCGATCAGCCCCAGGAAAGTCAGGCCCTCTTCTTGGACGGCACCCGTTTTCAGCGGGAAGACTTCCTTATAAGCTAGAGCAAGGACACGCAGTCCCCCATCAGCAAACGAATGTGCAGCCTGCCTGATTGATTCGATCTGCTGCAGAGTGATTACCTGAACTCCGCCTGCGGTCTCGATGCGGCTGATTCTGGGGATCAGGACATCTGTTGCGCCTTTGGTGATCATCACCTGCTTATGGCCGATGCGGTGGATCGTCGACATGAACTTCCTGCGGGAATCAAAAGGCACCTCTCCGATGCGTTCATTCTGCTCCCGCTCCATCCTTTCATCAAATCCATATTGCTTTCCGATGTTGACGAGAGCGATTTCTGTAGGGTCTCCGATTTCCTGTTCCCCCGCGGTTACGGCATCATTGCATAGCAAGGCCATCCGCAGCAGCTTTTCATGTTGTTTATTTCCGGGCTGCAACTGATCGGAGCCGAAAATCTTCCCGTCCGTGTAGAAATGCTGAACCGTCATTTTGTTCTGGGTCAGTGTCCCGGTTTTGTCTGAGCAGATCACCGAAATATTGCCAAGACTTTCAACCGCATGCAATTTACGGATGATGGCATTTTCCTTGGCCATCTTCTGTGTCCCGAAGGCGAGGACGATGGTCACAATGGAGCTCAGCGCCTCAGGAATGGCGGCAACCGCCAGAGAAACGGCAAACATGAACGAATCCGCCAGTTCACGCCCGCGAATGACATCCAATGCGAAAACGATCAGGCAGATCACCGTGATTCCGATGGCCAGCGCTTTTCCGAATTGATCCAGCCTTTCCTGGAGCGGGGTGCTTTTTTCCTTGGCGTTTTCCAGCAGATCCGCAATCTTCCCGATTTCTGTATCCATGCCGATCGCGGTCACGACCGCTTTTCCCCTGCCGCCAGTCACAAAGCTTCCTGAAAACACCATGTCTTTCCTGTCGCCCAGAGCAACCGCATCTGTTGTAACGAAATCCTCGTTTTTTTCGACAGGAACGGATTCCCCGGTTAACGAACTTTCATTGATCAGAAGGCTGTGGCTCTCTAAGACGCGGGCATCTGCGCAGATATAGTCTCCGGCGTTGATGATCAAAAGATCCCCGGTCACGACTTCTCTCGATGGAATCTGAACGACCTTGCCATTTCTCATGACATTCGCGGATGGAGCCGCCATGGCCTTTAGGCTGTTCAATGATTTTTCAGCTTTGACGTGCTGGATCGTTCCCAGTGCCGCATTCAGCAGGACAACTGTCAAAATGACAATTGAACTTTCCACTTCTCCCAGAAACGCGGAGATGATGGCCGCAATATTTAAGATGATGACCAGGAAATCCTTGAATTGATCTACAAATACCGCGCCGGCACTTTTGCGCTTTTCTTCCTGTAATTCGTTAAATCCGTGTTCTTCCTGCCTTAGCCTGACTTCTTCATCTGATAAGCCTGTCCTGATTTCTTCAGTCTCGTCCGTTTTCGGCCTGACCGGTTCTATGATTACATTCATGCGGCTACCCCTCCATCGTATATGGCTATATCTCATGCGGTGGACAAGTTCATCTACATGATGAAGGTATGCGGAATAAATCTGTTCCATGCGGATCCTGCCCACTTTCCGGGCATTTGTTTTTGCCTGGGGCATAACAGGCTATACTTATACCAGGAAGGAGTGGGAAAATGAGCGACTCTGAACATACAAACCGGTTAATTAATGAAAAATCCCCCTATCTTCTTCAGCACGCCCACAACCCGGTCGACTGGTATCCATGGGGGGAAGAAGCTTTCCAAAGAGCGAAGGAAGAAAACAAGCCGGTCTTCGTCTCGATCGGCTATTCAACCTGTCATTGGTGCCACGTGATGGCCCACGAATCGTTTGAGGACCAAGAAGTTGCGGCTCTGATCAATGAGCACTTCATTCCCGTCAAAGTTGACCGTGAGGAGCGTCCGGATATCGACGCAATCTACATGGAAGCCTGCATGAAGCTGACAGGCCAGGGCGGATGGCCGCTGAACGCCTTTCTCACACCTGACCAGAAGCCCTTCTATATCGGGACCTACTTCCCGAAAACGGGAAAGTATGGACGCCCTGGCATGATGGACGTCCTCCCCCAACTGCACGATGTGTACACGAATGATCCCGACCGGGTGAAAGAAATCGGAGACCGGATGAAAGAAGCCCTTGAAGTCAGAGCCGAATCCGGCAAAGGAGAACTCCCCGTCTCCACCCTCCATCAGGCGTTCGGCCAGCTTGCCCGACAGTTTGACGGAGTTTATGGAGGATTTGGCGGTGCGCCAAAATTCCCTTCACCCCATCAGCTGCTTTATCTGTTCCGTTATTTCAAATGGCATAGTGAGCCCCTTGCATTCAAGATGGCGGATCTGACACTGGATGCGATGGCCTCGGGCGGAATCTATGACCAGGTCGGTTCCGGGTTTGCCCGCTATTCCGTCGATGAGTACTGGCTCGTCCCCCACTTTGAGAAGATGCTGTACGATCAGGCCATGCTCATGCTGGCGTACACGGAAGCTTTCCAGGTTTCCGGAGACGTGCGTTATGCCGGTATTATAAAAGATCTGTTCCAATTCATCAGACGCGAGATGACCCATCCTGAAGGCGGCTTCTACTCTGCAATCGATGCTGATAGCGAAGGTGCGGAAGGCACCTACTACCTATGGACGGAAGAAGAAGTGTTCGGGGTACTGGATGAAAAAGAGGCTGAAATCGTTTGTGCGGTGTATGACATCACGCCGGGCGGAAATTTTGAGGGCAAAAGCATCCCGAACATGGTCGGCCTCGATATGGATGCCGTCACAGTGGAATTCGGTATTTCTGAAGAAGAAGTTGAGCGCATCCTGGACGAATCGATTCCAAAGATGCGGGCATACCGGGAGACGAGGGTCTATCCGCATCTCGATGACAAAATCCTCACCTCCTGGAACGGTCTTATGATTGCGGCCCTTGCCAAAGCCGGAGCCACGCTTTCTGATTCCTCCATGGTTGCATCTGCCATGCGGGCAGCAGATTTTATCACCGGGAACCTGGATGCAGGTGACCAACTGTTTGCCAGGTGGCGTGACGGAGAAGCCCGCTTCCACGCTTATCTGGATGATTACGCTTACCTGATCTGGGGACAGCTGGAGCTGCACCAGGCAACGGGACAGGAACGATATGCCAAAGAAGCCGTGCGTCTCGCAAGTATTCTGGAAGACCGCTTCGCGGATGGACCGGGTGCCTTCTACTTCACCGACCGGGATGGAGAATCGCTTCTTACAAGAAGCAAGGATATCCTGGACGGCGCACTGCCCTCAGGTAATGGCATCGCCGCCATGCAGCTGTGGAGGCTAGGCAAGCTGACGGCGGACGAGCGCTGGGTCCGGCGGGCGGAAAAGATCTTGGCGGAGTTCGCTGGAGAAGCGGGCCAATACCCGAACGGCACGCTCAGCCTTCTCATGGCAAGGATGGCGTTCGAAGCCGGCGGACGTGAAATTGTCGTGACCGGAAGCCGGCCGGAGTTTCGCGCTGAACTGCTCGAGGCGCTCCGGGAAGCTTTCCTGCCGTTTGATGTCTGGACAGAACCGGCAGAGGGCAACAGTCCGCTTTCCGGTCTGACCTCCGGGAAAACAGATAACAGCCATCCGCTGACCGCCTTTGTCTGCGAAGGCAATGTGTGCCGCGCTCCTGTCCATGGATCAGAACAGATTGTTGGTGCATTGGGCTTGGATGAGGGCACATGAAGATTGTGATCCTGGGTGACACCCATATGCCCCGCATGGCCAAAGCTTTGCCTCCCCGGCTCATCCCAGAGCTTGAAACCGCAGACCGGATCATCCATACAGGAGATTGGCAGACGCTTGAGGTTTTCCACAAACTAAATCGCTATGCGCCGGTTGACGGCGTATACGGAAATGCCGATCCCCCTGAGATCAGAGAGCAATTTGGGAGGAAAAAACGTTTTTCTTTCGACGGCATCACGGTCTCTCTCGTTCATGGTGACGGTAAGGGAAAGACTACACCCCTTCGCGCACTGGAGATATTCAGGGAAGAGCAACCGGATATCATCCTCTTCGGCCATTCCCATATTCCCTATCACGAACATCATGATGGGATTGTACTATTCAACCCCGGATCTCCGACCGACAAACGAAGACAGCCGGAGTTCTCATTCGGCATCCTTGAGACAGCAGAGACCGGATTCACCCTTCACCATATCTTCTACAGCAGCAAAGCTGAAAGCCCGGAAGACGTCTAGTCTCCGGGCTTTAAATGTCTCAGGTATCCGATAGATGCTTTGTGCAGTTATAAAGTGTGCACAGGTTCCGGTCATCATGCATTTCCACAACCGTCACTGACGTATTGAGGATCCTGTCTGACTGGTTGAGATCCGGAATAAGTGCTTCAAGCAGCCGCCTGATAAAACCGCCGTGTGTGACAAGGAGCACTTTGTCCTCGGGCCGCTTCCTGATTTCTTCAAGAAGCGCCACTCCCCGGCCCACCATGTCTTCATCGGGCTCCATGCCGAGCGAAGGCAACAGCGACCGCCACTCGCTTCCCCATCTCTCGACCCGTTCCTCCTCCGTCGTCCCTTCCAGCTGGCCGCCATAAACTTCGACCAGACGGTCATCAGTGACGAGAGGGATACCCGGGTTCGCTTCCCTGATGATTTCCGCGGTTCTGAGCGCGCGTTTCAGCGGACTGGCGTAGATGATTTCCCAGTCTTCCCCCGCCAGACGGACAGCAGCTTTTTCCGCTTCGGCGACGCCTTCACGGTCAAGCGGGATATCCGAATGTCCCTGCCACTTCCGTTCCTTATTCCACGAGGTCACGCCATGGCGGACAAATCCGATCCGTTTCATACAATCCCTCCCACGCCCGATCACGGGCCGTTCTCTACTATCTTTCGACCGGCAACCGCTTAATCCTTCCCGGAGACACAAAAAAAGACCGCGTTTGCGGTCCTTGAGGAAGATTCTGTTCAGTTAGATATGAACGCCTCGCGGCGGGTCGGCCCAACTGCTGAAGGCATGACCAGTTCCGCCATGATCGGCATGTGATCGGATGCGCTGCTGTCGATGACACGCGCATTGCGGATTTCTTCAACTCCCCTGGCAAAGAGATAGTCGATCCTGGCCGCAGGCTCTTTCATCCCGAATGCGCAAGTGTCACTAGAACGGCTCGGAAACGTGAGCGATTCTTTCGGCCCGGCTCCGGCAAAAGCATCCTGGAATTTTGACCGCACTCTTTCTATCTGCGGGTTGTCAGGGACAGCATTAAAGTCTCCGGCAATCACCGCCGGGAAAAGAGTGGCTTCCGCAATGTCCATCAGCTCGCAGACATTGGAACGCAGCCCCTCCTCATGCAGGGCCAAATGGGTATTGAACAGGATCAGGTACGTTCCGCCGAGATCGATTACGGTTTCCAATACCCCTCTCGGCTCTGCATCTTCCGGAGGTTTCTCAACCTCACGATAAGAATGGTTCACCGCATATTTGATCGGAAAACGGCTGAGTACCGCATTGCCGTATTTCCTGGCCGGCTGCCCGGGAATTAACGGCGGCTCGACCAGGTTCGGCCCGTAGCTGTACGACATATCCAACATGGAGGCAAGGCGGGCGGCCTGATCTTCGTAGCCGCTCCGGCCGGAATAATGGCTGTCCACTTCCTGGAGCGCGATGATGTCCGCACCACTTGAACGGATCACCCCGGCAATCCGCTCAAGATCCACCTTGCCATCCATGCCTTGGCCGTGGGCGATATTGTAGGACATGACGCTCACTGTCCTCACCGCACGCGCTTCTTCAATTGCTGTCCGCCCAGCCATGGACACTGCCGGTTTTCCTGTCATGAAATCTCTCCTTTTGTGTGGTTTCTCTGACGGGGAAAAATGCTGACTGTTCCCTTCCTACTTTAGCCACACAACATTATGAGAGTGTAAGGGGTGGGTTAAAAATTGTAAAGTTGAAGTGCTCCGGTTCACGAATTCTACATAAAACAGGTGTGAAATGGGGACTGCACGGGCAGGATGGCCTTACATCAAGGAGGCGATGCCGCCATGAAGTCTGATTCTCTCAAACACCCTTCCATTCTCTTGTTGCTTCTGTCCATTGCCGACACCTATCTTACGCTAACAGGAATCACAGGGGGCTATATACGCGAAGCCAACCCCCTCATGAATGCCATCCTGGAAATTGAACCTGCTTATTTCTTTGCGGTGAAACTGGCACTTCCCTCGATCTTGGTCGTGCTATCCCATGCAATCGGCGAATCGCGGCCGGTCAGGATCCTTCTGAACGCATCCCTCATCGTCTATGTCACCGTGTTCTTATTGCATGCCGTCTGGATTCTCCTGATCTGAGCGGTTGCCCAGAAACGACCCGAAATCACCAATCAGATGCAGTTCGTGCATAGGACGTGTCATTGCGACATACAGCAGTTTGCGGTCCAGTTCCCGTTCCCTGAACGGATCACTGAACGCGGCGACCATCACTGCATCAAATTCCAGCCCCTTTGCAAGATGACCGGGTACAACAAGAAGACGGCCGGCCTGGGGCACAGATCCTTGGCCGAGCAGCATCACTTCATTGTCCAAAGCCGAAAGCCGTGCGGCCATCTTTTCCGCCTCGCGAGCAGTTTTTGTGATCAATGCGACAGAGCTGTGACCTTTGGCCCGGATAGACAGGTAAAGTTGATGCACCGCTTCGGGATCAAACGACTCTGCCTGGTGCACTTCCGGAACCGGGCCATGCCGGACGACCGGTTCCACGAGCGGTAGCCCGGCAGCGAGCCCGCCAAGAACTGTGTTTGCGGCATCCATGATCTCCGCAGTCGTCCGATAGCTTTTCTGAAGTGTCCGGAAAGCGGCACGCGGAAACAGGTTCCGTACCGTATCCCATTCCCTGACAGACCGGTAGGAATGGATGCCCTGGGCAAGGTCCCCGACGATGGTGAACATGTCGGTATCCAAGGCATCGCGGAGGGCAGCGAGTTGGAAAGCACTGTAGTCCTGCGCCTCATCGATAAAGACCGAACGCATCTTCCATTGTTCAGGAATCCCCTTTAATCGTGCCTGAAGATAAAGCAGGGCCGCAAGATCCTCCGTTTCCCACCGATCTATGCCCGCTGTCTCTACGCATGCCTCTCTTTCCGCTTCTGTCCAATCGGGAGCGGTTTTTTGGATGAGATCTTTGTCCGTGCTCCATTTGCGGTACAGTTTTTTTATGTTATAGGCCGGGAAACGTTTCATGTAGGCAAAGGCTGTTTTCTTCCCTTCCCGCTCAATGGCCGGAAGACGCTCATCCCGTTCATCAATCAGCCGGGTCGTCTGTTCGCGGCGCCTCTGGTCATCCCGGATTCCGAACAGCGCCTTGTCAAGTGCCTGTTCGTAACGTGAAGTCAAAACGGAAAGGATTTCTTTCCGCTTTCTTGCGGTCTCCGTCTTGAGGATGCCTGCAATCCGATCAAGCCGCTTCTGGAGAGGCAGGTAGCTGAATTCCTTGAGGAAAAGCCGCCTGAGCCGCTCCTTTTTGATGATCCGGAACTTCTCGATGTATACATCTTCAAACAGGCCGGCCGTTTCTTGCTCAATTATGGCGACATACCGGTCAAGGGCGTCCCGGTAAGCAAGTGACCCCTTTAGTCTTGAGAGAAGAAGGGTCTTCCCATCCACTGCACTTCCTTCGGCGAGTCTTTCCAATTTCCGGTTTGGATCCGCCACTTTGAGCTTCAGCCCGGTTGCGGCAAGAACAAATGACTCGAAGGTGGTCTGCCTGATTTTATCGACGCCAAGTTCGGGCAGGACATCTGATATATAGCCGATGAATAATTCACTCGGCGCAAGGATCATCAGTTTCTCAGGCTGGAAATTCTTGCCCATCGTATAAAGGAAGTAGGAGATGCGGTGGAGAGCGATCGTCGTTTTGCCGCTGCCCGCAGCTCCCTGGACAATGATCGGCCGCTTCAGATTGGCACGGATGATCTCGTTCTGTTCTTTCTGGATGGTCGATACAATCTCCGTGAGCCGGACGTCCGCCTTCCCGGATAGCGCCTCCTGGAGAAGTTCGTCATTCGTCGTCAGGTCGACATCACGGATATCCATAAGCGTGCCGCCTTCGATCTTGTACTGGCGCTTGGCATAGAGATGTCCCCGGTTCTCTTCACCGTTGACTTCGTATGTGACCTCTCCGATCCGGCCGTCATAATAGACGTTTGCGACCGGCGAGCGCCAGTCTACGATGACCGGTTCCTGCGTTTCCCTGTGGAAAAGCGAAGTCTTTCCGATGTAAAGCAGTTCGGCTCCTTCCCCTTCTTTTTTGAAGTGGATCCGGGAAAAGTATGGATTCTGAAGGACCGCTTGCAGCTCTTCCTTCCGTCCTGCCGCCATCTCGAAAAACCGTGCATTCGTCAGGATATTGATGTAGCTAAGACTGGAGTCCAGATGCTCCAGGTCGCCCATGGACTGCCTGATATTTTCCCTGGACTTCGCCGCTTGCCGCTCGGTTTCGCCTAGCAGCCGCTGCATATATTCCTTTGTATATTCCAGCCGTTCCAATTCTTCCGCATAATCCGGATGATCATTTGCCGCCATTGAACTCCCCCCACATCCCTATTCACTGCAGAAAATAGGACAGCATTGTACCACTCCGCCTCAGTGGCTTCAAGCGCGTCTTCACTACACCCGCACTGTCCTCTTGTAGACCCGGCCGTCGTCCGACCGCTCCATCAATCCATAATCCACAAAAAACCTGCGGATTGTCGCAAATTCCGGATGTGCCCGTTTCAATATTTCATTCACTTCCTGTTCACTGTATGTTTTTCCTTTATCGAAGCGCTTCGCCAGATGCTCGGACACGATGAACTTCTTCTTCTCTTTTGATGGAAAAACATCCAGCGGCCCGTCCGGCCCCTCCCTGAACAAGTTTTTCAATGTCTGTTCCCTTTCTCTATCCGATACGATAAAAGTCAATTTTCTCCCCTCTTTTCATAAAGTACATTCAGTTCAGGCCATCCGTAGACCCATTCTTCATGGAATTCGCCACCAATTTCTATACTCTCTGCTCCTAACCGGACACCTCCCAATGCTTCATAAAAATAGCGTGAAGGATTATTCCGTAATACTCGAACCAGAAGTGAATGGAATCCTGCTTTATTCAAGGCAATGGCAACCTGCCGGACAAGTTCATGGCCGGCACCCTGCCCCTGGCATTCTTTGAGCAGGTAAATGGCATACAATTCCCCGTCATACCCCGGATAATTGCCGGACCGTTCCTGTCCGCCATTGGCAAAACCAACGATGCCCTCCAAGTCCTCTGCTACGAATGCCTCAGTGTGGGAAATCCCCGATCTCCACCTGTTTTCCCGCTCTTCAATTTCCAATGAATCCAGATACTCTTCTGAAACGATTCCCCGATAAGTTGTTCTCCAACTTCTCACATGGACTTCTGCCATCGCTCTTTCGTCGCCTGGTTGTGCCCGCCTTACGATCATTCCATCCCCTCCATTTTCCGGTGCGCCAATAAACTCTTGCTTCCATGTTGTCAGTTTTCCGCCCGTGCCGCAATATGAAAAAGCCTGCCCGGTGTCTGTTCCGGACAGGCCTTGCGTTTTACATTTCCTTTTCTGAACCTAGCTCCATGGCAATCACCATGACGATGATCATGACGATCATGAATGATACAGTCATCAGCAACATTTTCTCATCTCCTTACCAATTGATAAACCCTTTGGATCCCGGAGGTGCATCCTGGATCATGTGGGTGATCGGGAACGTGTAGGCGAGGAGGATCAGGGCGACTGCGATGCCGATCCAGATCCACCAGTTTTCAAGCCACATTGGTGTTGCCGATGCATCGCTCTCCGCAACCGGAAACTCTGCATAAAAGTCCCCCTCTTCCGAACGCGGATCAATCAGCCAGAGCCGGAACACGATGACCATGAGAAGCATCGCGGAGAAGAACAGGATGATTCCGCCCAAAGCGAGTGTCGCCGTATTCGAGAAGAATCCGTCAAACCATCCCAGCACAGTGGGATGATCGCTGTAATTGGAGTGTTGCGTGCGCCGTGGCGCTCCGAGCAGTCCGAGGACGTGCTGTGCAGTGGACATGAAGAGCATGCCGACCGACCAGGAAATGATCTGGACAAATGCGAGCTTTTTGGTCGTCTTCGTAAGTGTCCGTCCGGTCAGATAAGGGATCAGCCAAAACGAGATGCCCATGAATGTCATTGCGACCGGGGTTCCGACCGTGATATGGAAGTGGCCGACTACCCAGAGCGTGTTGTGGACCATTTCATTCAGCTGGAAGCTGGTGTTGATGATTCCCCCGGCACCGCCGGGAATAAAGAACACCATTGCGATAAACAGTGAAGTGAATCGGATATCGTTCCAGGGCAGTTTCCCGAACCATCCAAGCAGACCTTTGGCCCCTTTTTGGCGGCCTGAGATCTCGAAAGTCGCAAACAGCGAGAATGCGGTCATGAGCGTAGGGATGACGACCATAAAGGTCAGCGTAACCTGAAGGAATTTCCAAAACTCTGCGACGCCCGGCTCGGTCAGCTGGTGGTGAAGGCCGACCGGAATGGAGAAAAGGATAAAGAGCAGGAATGACAGGCGCGCCAGGGAATCACTGAACACTTTTGTGCCGACAAGTTTCGGGATGACCAAATACCAGGCCATATAGGCAGGAAGCAGCCAGAAGTAGACCAGCGGGTGACCGAAAAACCAGAATAGGGTCCGGCTCAGTCCGACGTTGATCGTCTCCACCCATCCGAATGCCCATGGAATGTACATGAATACAACAGCGGCGACAACCCCGAGACAGGCAATGATCCACATGGTCAGTGTCGAGATCGTCATGAATGCGAACAGCGGACTCAAGACACCCGCATTGGCTTTGCGCCACTTGACATAGTGTGCAATCAGCGCGAAGCTGATGATCCACGTACCGACAATCAGAAGAGCAAGAGAAACGTAGAACCAGCCGCTCGCCTTAAGCGGTGCATAAAACGTGTAGAGAACACTTGCCCTGCCCGACAGGATTTCGATGGTAGCCCAGACAGTACCTCCCGCTGCTACGAAAAATCCGATCCACGACCAGCGGGCCACTTTCGGTCCGAAACTGCCGAGTGCCTTGCTCATCCCTGTAATCAGGAAGGCATAAATGAAGAACGTCGTGTAGACCAGTGCCAGCGTGACACCGTGTACGGTCAGAACCTGATAGTAGTCCAGCCAGGCGGGCAGTTCTATCATCTCATTTCGCATGAACACCTGGATCAGCCCGCAAAATGTTCCGACCAGGAATGCCGTATAGGCGAAACCGATATTCCAGAGTGCCAGTTTCCGTTCGGACGCCGCTGCCGCACCGGCAACAGCGGATGATGTTTGCCGACCCGCCAGAGGTCCGCGTTCAGAGTGAAGGATCATTGCTCAATCACCTCGATTTCAGTATGCATGAAGTGATGCCCTGTACCGCAATACTCGTTGCAGAGAATCAGGAACGTCCCCGGTTCCTTGAAGGTGTAGCGTTTTTCGTTGATCTGTCCCGGAACGACCATCATGTTCACTTTCGTGTTGGGTATCGTGAAACTGTGGATGACGTCCTTGCTGGTCAATTTGAAGATGATTTCTTTACCCGCCGGTACTTTGATTTCTGAAGGCTCATACCCGTAGGCCATTGCCTTGATCACCACTTCGTACGTATCATCATCGATCTGATGAACGCCCGGATCATCAAACGGAGCCGTCACATCAACTTTTTCAGGGTCAATTTTCTCCAATCCCCCTGCGGGTGTCTGGCCCTGTGTAAAAGCCTGAACTCCGACAATGCCCAGGAATACGGCCAGCATGGCGATTCCGAAGATCAGCCAGATTTTTTCGAACTTATGAAGATGCATGGTGTTCCTCCCCTTTCTTTAAAGTGCCACATACATGGCATAGACGGCCGCCCACATGACGGCGATGAGAACCCCGACTACCAGCACACTGATCAGCGTGCCCCGCAGATCCGCTTCGTGCGGATTCTTATTGTTTTTCATCTCCAACCATCCTCCCGAACAGTTTCTATAGTCCTATCTTAAAATTCGGCACATCCTCAAACTGTGATAAACATCACACGATTTCCGGTGATTTCAGGTCCTTTGTAATAAATTAGACAAAAAGGCCCCGGCCTTCCGCAGTGCAAAAATCACTGCGAAAGGCCGGGGCCATGCAAAAAGCCCGCCTGCATATCCCACAGGCGGGCTTGAAATATATATAATTACGGCTACTCGATACTGCAGATTTCCACAGGACAGTTTTCACAATGCATCGCATCCCGCAGAAACTCGATATCAGTCAGTACAATCTTTCCATCATCCATCCGCAGCTTTCCGCTTTTCCTCAACTCCGACAGCATCCGGTTGGCCACTTCACGTGCCATTCCGCAAAAGTTGGCCAGTTCCTGGTTGGTCAGTTCCAGGTCGATCAGGATTCCGCCGTCTTCAGCCGGGACGCCGTAACTGTTGGACATCCGGATGAGTGTCGAATAAAGGGCCCCTTTTTTGCCATGAAGGATAAGGTCCCGGAACTTGGACTGAGTCCTCTGCTGGAGGATTCCCATCCATTTCATATAGGCAATCGAAAGCTCGTGCTCCAGATACAACAGTTCCTCCAGGCGATCCTTCGGGATGGCCGCTACCAGTGTATCCTCGGTCGCCTTCGCTTCCACTGTATAGGCGGACGGGGGGCAGAACGGCATGATTTCTCCAATAAAGTCTCCCTCACCGCAGATGCGGAATGTGATTTCCCTGCCATCCTGCGTCACCTTGCCGACCCTCACTTTTCCCGACTCCACATAGTAGAGCGTCTCAGCCTGCTCGCCCTCCCGGAAAAGATAATCTTCTTTTGAGATCATCTGGCTCCCCGTGGAGGCTTTCAGTATGCCCGCCATTCCTTCAACGGCCGATAATGCGCGTTCCATTACGCCACTTCCTTTGTCCGTGAATCCCGTCAGGCCTTCTTGTAAGCCCGCCGCTCAGCATATTCCCCGCATGCCGGGCACACTTTAATGACATGTTGCCGATCCCTGCGATACGTTCGCAGAAGAGAAGTTTTCCGCTTGCAGATTCCGCATCTTTTCTTAAACAGTCCGAACAATGTTAACACACTCCCAATTTCTGTTGGTGCCGTTGTTACTCCCCGGTGGAGCTCTGGCTAATCTGTCCGGCAGCATCCAGCCGGAATTCCGTTCCGCCGTTCAAGACGACCGTGAGCGGATGGATTTCAGCATCTTTCTTCGAGAAATACCATCTGCGGCCGTGAGGCACAAGAACGAAATATGAGTCGCCGCTGCCGATGAAGTTCAGCTCGTCAGGCTCCAGATCCGTACCGCGGAGCGGCAGCCCCGCGTCAAACAAAGTCTGCCCGGCCACCTGTACGTCACTTACCACGAGGCCTACCTCGCTGATATTCAGGAATGATGAACGGGTGATATCCCCATAGACATCTTTTTTCCTCCTGCCGATAAGTTCGACGACGTTGCCTGCCGGGTCCTCAAAATAC
Organism: Bhargavaea sp. CC-171006; assembly: GCF_009761675.1. GTDB lineage: Bacteria > Bacillota > Bacilli > Bacillales_A > Planococcaceae > Bhargavaea > Bhargavaea changchunensis. Next base: position 173,887 of record NZ_QUZH01000033.1, on the reverse strand, counting down.
ATGGAGTCAGCATCGAATGCGCGGAAGTACACCTCATCCACGCCGTCTTCCCAATTAAGCGGGACTCGGTCCTGGATCCAATGCTTCAGCATGGAAAACTGATTGCCGGGGATGTTGATTGCAAAATGGTAAAAGGCCAGCCGGTCCCCTGCCACAAACGTCACGTCGGTCGTCCCGATCCTGACCGTAAATCGGTCTTCCGCTCTTTCCGTGATTTCGAGTTCAAGAATATTTCCGTAAAACCGCCGCATCGCGGCGAGCTGATCTGTGTAAAAAATCACCGATTTGAACAAAACGGTTCACCCCGCTTTTCATACTGTTTCCATTATAACACGGCGGACATTCCCCCACTGCACCATCAGGCAGAAGGCAGGCCGTTTTTTCTTGGCCAGACATTTCCATTGCATCCCGGACGGATTTGCCCTATACTCTAAATACAAGCTGCATTGACCGTATTGATTATAAAGTTAAACCTTTGAGCTGAAATAGGGAGTTTAAAAACGAGATCGGAATGATAAGCTCCGGACTTTTTCCGGAGACGTGCAGGAACATCTCTGAGGACACCCACTTTGTGGAGTGATGGTTTTTAACTTTCTAATTTTCCTACGGCAAAGGCGGCTTCTTATTTTAACTCCAACCGGTCAGTCCGTTACACGGACTGGCCTTTTTTATTTATTCTCTGCGGGAAGGGTGACGCTGATGCTGAAGCGCCTGTTGGTGAGCGGCTATAAGCCGCATGAACTCGGGATATTCAACGATAAGCATCCGGGAATCGCGGTGATCCGCCGTGCGATCACCGGAAGGATCCGCGGCCTTCTGGAAGATGAAGGGCTTGAATGGGTGATTGTGAGCGGTCAGCCCGGAGTCGAGACCTGGGCTGCAGAAGCTGCTTTTGAGTTGCGCCGGGAAGAATATCCAGAGCTGAAAATCGCAATTATCACTCCATTTCTTGAGCAGGAGAAAAACTGGAACGATTCGAAAAAGATGGCCTACGAGTCCATCCTCGAGCAGGCGGATTATTCAACGGTCCTGATGAACCGGCCTTACGAAGGTCCGTGGCAGTTTTCAGAACGCGACAAATTTCTGCTCCGAAATTCTGACGGCCTGCTCCTTGTCTACGATGAGGAGAATGAAGGATCTCCTAAATGGCTGCGCCGGCTTGCCCTTCCCGCAGCGGAACAGGGCCACTATGAATTGCTTGCCATCTCAGCCGAAGACCTTAATTTTGCGGCGGAGGAGATGCGGATGGAGGAGGAGGGCTGGTAAAGAGCTATCCCCGATCTTAAGCGTTTCACCATCGGATATTTTCTGGATAAGCCAAAAAGCCATCACCTCCCAATGGAGTGATGGCTTTTTATGATGTCGTCAGAGAACAAACTCCGTATTCACGTAGACAAGTGTCCAATGGTCGGCGTCAAGAAGGTCTTCGATCTTCAACTTCTCGCCGTGGCCGAGCCAGACATCATCACCCATTACAGCAACGACCATCGAACGGCCGCCGTTATGCAGGTTAAGATAAATGTCGCCGATATTCGGCTGGATTTCCTGAGTTCTGGAAAGTTTTTCCCCGAGCTTGGCATCTTCCGTAAGCGTCTCTTCGGACACTTTTGAAACGTCCTTGTAAGCAATGTTACGGCTTTCCTGGACCCGCCCTTCCTGGAGAACGACAAACTCTTTGCGTTTGATCGGATTCTGGCGTGCTGTAACGACTGTCCGTCCCTCGATCTGCTCCACTTTCTCAAATTCATTGAGACCATAATGGCTCATCGGTTCCGGATCAGGCTTCGTCACCAGGATATACCCGTCGACTTCCGGCTCAAGATCTTCACGGATCGTATACCATTGCCCCATGAGCATAAATGCATCCATGTGGCTCGGCCTGTGAAGCGTGATGTCTTCCGCCTTGCTTGTCACCTGTTCCATGTCTTTGATTCGGTACATGTGTACAGATTTCTTTGCAAGCGGATTAATCGTGTAAACCTTGTGCAGTTCGTTGTTGTAATAAACGAACTGTCCTTTCCGTACTTGAAGTAATTTCACTTCGTGTACCTCCTTCCTACAGTGACTCTCGTTCCATCTTAAGGGATGGAAGAACGGGTGTCCATGAACACGCAAAATAAATCGTCGATTTCGTAGAAATCGCCAAAATGTCAGGCCTGCCGGCTTTTGAGCACGGTGATCATCAGGAGTTCCCTGAGATCTTCTTCGCTCATCACGGGCAGCCGCGCGTTAATTTCCTTCATCATCTTTTCCCGTCCGCCCTGGTCCCCATACCTCAGTTCACTTGCGCGGATCAAGGAGTCCGCCAATTCATCGACACCGGCTGATTGAGCTTGCTCAGGAGAAGCTTCTCCATTTTTGCTGATCAATTCGCCGGTCAGAAGGCTCTCAGCCGGTACATCGAAACGCTCACAGATTGTGACAATCCAACTGGCCGAGGGAGCGCTTTTGCCTTCCTCCCAGTGCTTGATGCGACTTGCGGAAGTTCCGATTTCCTTTCCGAAAGCCAGCATCGACAGTCCTTTCTGCTCACGGAGCGCCTTCAGCCGATTGCCGAATGCCGTCTGATTCCAGGCCATGGGGGTCCCTCCTTCTCTATTCCCCATCATAGCACAGCTTAACTTATTCAGAAATTTTTCCTTGACGTTTACTTTTCCGTTATTCCACTCTGGCTCCTTTGCTTTTTTCACTTCAGAAAGAAATCGAATCCTCCCGAATTTTGTCTGATGATTTTGGAGTCCGGTGGTACAATATAAGCAATCCGATGAAAAGGGGGCGTTCTGCCTGCAACAGCATTATTTCCTTGGTGTCCGCATTCCTTCAGATGTACAGCCGATTGCAGAGAAATATTTGTCCCAATACCGGCTGGCCGACCGGTACAAAGTCGTTTCACATCCCGAAGACTTGCATATCACCCTTTTTTACCTTGGAGCCTGCGATGATCGGATGCTTGCCAAGCTTTCTGCCAGGCTCCGCACCATTGCCGAAGAGCATACAGCTTTTACGATTCAGATTGACGGGTTCAATTTCTTCGGTCCGCCCTCCGGCCCGCGTGTAACCTATCTGTCCGTTACGAAAAACCGTGTTCTGGAACGCCTTCAAAAAGATGTGACAGCTGCCGTGACAGAGGTCACCGGCCTTCCTTCGAAAGACCGTTTCGTTCCCCATATTACGATTGCCAAAAAACGAAAAACAGATGAGCGCCTTTCCCTTTCCTCCGATCTGTTCGATCCATATCCGATATCCGTCGATTGTTTCCAACTGTTTAAAGTTCAACCGCAACGCACTCCCAAATACGAAACTGTCGAATCCTTCGTGTTAAGAGAGTCTGAATGAAAGAACAGACAAGGTTCTGTTCTTTTTTTATTTTAGGTACTTGTCAATATACAGTACCAAGGAATATACTGTTATTACAGTACTACTCTTTGTGCAGTACTCAAAAAGGCAGGTGAGACCATGAATGTCCAGTTCAAAAAAGGGGTGCTGAACCTGTGTGTCCTTGCCCTGCTCGACGGACAGGACCGCTATGGTTATGAACTCGTGCAAATGATTTCCAGGCGGATTGAAGTCTCCGAGGGCTCTGTCTATACTCTGCTCCGCCGACTGACAAAGGAAGGATACTTTGAGACCTACCTGAAAGAATCTTCTGAAGGACCTCCAAGGAAATACTACCGGCTGACCGCTGACGGAAAGGACTATCTGCAGGATCTGCTTGCCGAATGGCGCAATTTCACCGAAAGTGTCAATGAATTGATCGGAGGGGATGACAATGATGAATAAGGAACAATTTCTGCATGTGCTCGGGGAAAAGCTTTCAGCTTTGCCGGCAGAAGAAAAACAGGATGTACTTGGGGATTTGGACGAATACTTCGATGAGGGGATCCAGGACGGCAAAAGTGAACAAGAAATAGCAGCCTCCCTCGGTACACCGGAAAGCATCGCTTCTGATATCCTGAGTGCCTATCCTGAATTTACGGACCCGAAAAAGATGGATGCCCGCGCAAGTAAACAAAGTAATGAATATGAATTGATCGAAATTCCCGGCGGCCGCTACACGACTGCTGAAATCATGACCGAAACGGGTGCAGTCAGGGTCATTCCGTCAACGGACGGGATAACTCGCATCGAACTGATCGGGAAGCGAAACGACCTGAAGTTCGATGCCAACATCAATGACGGTAAACTGAGCATCACCCTGGTCGGACGCCGCAGCATCAGAAGCTGGTTCAGCTTCGGCAGCTCTCCATTGTTCCGGTTGGTGATCCATCTGCCGAAAAAGCTTTATGACTCTCTTTTGATCAGAACGGAGAACGGCTCGATCTCAGCCGAAAAACAACTGGCCAAACAATTTGCCGCTCATTCCGATAATGGACGGATCACCGTCAGGGAATGTGCTTTTCGCACACTTGACGTAAAAACCGACAATGGGCGTATTGAAGTATACAAGGCAGAATCAGATACGGTCCAGTGTGTGACAGACAACGGACGCATTGAGCTAACCCGTATCCGATCAGGGAAAATATGGGCAGAAACCGATAACGGACGGATCACCCTGGACAACGTCGAGGGAGCCATCACCGGAAAAACGGATAACGGGCGCATTGAGCTATCCGTTGAACATATCAGCCATCCGATCGATCTTAAGACGGATAATGGCAGTATTACAGTTGATACCATGGTCAAGCCTGCAGATGCCCTGATCCGGGTACGGACTGACAATGGGCATGTGGAGTTATTCGGCGAACGGACAAAAGAAGCGCTCTTTGGTGACGGCCGGATTCCCGTTAAACTTGAATCTGACAATGGCAAAATCCTGGTGAGGCAATAGCCTTTCTTTCATCCGAATAAAATGAAAAGAAGGCCAATCCGGTTTAGTCTGCTTTCCGGAGTGGCCTTCTTTTAATACCCGCGTTGCTGCCTCGCATAATTTTCATCATTCTTTTCCCGGTAAGCCCGGATCATTTCATCCGGAGTGAACCCGAGCGTTTCTGCAATCGCACGATAAAGCACCCAAACGGCTTCATACGAAGCCCGGTCCTGCCGTTCGCCGAAGTCGAGTACAGCCCGCTGTGTCCGGATGAACAGATCCGTCAGGTCACCTGTCTCCTCACCTTCCGGCCATTCGAGCAAATCGTCCATGCCCTTCAAAATCCCGAGGGACAGCAGGAAATGGATAGAATCAACGTATTCCTCTATCAGGACGGGTTTGGGTGAGGGCCCTTTCTGGCTCCAGAACTTAAAGCACCGTGTCTCATTGGCCAGCTCAGCCAGCTCAACAGTGAGAGCAAGCAACTTCTCTCTGAATACATCTCGTTCCACACCGTTGTTTTCTTCAATAAACGTATCCAGTTGTTTCTGCATTATAAACAAATCTGTCAGTTCCAATTATGCCCCTCCGAACAGAAAAAAGTTTTAGTTATTGTGAAACCTTTTCGCGTTTCAATCGTATAGGAGGAAACCAGTATGTGCAAGGGGGCACCACCATGGCCTTGATTATCCGAGTGATCGTAATCGCCGTCATCGTTTATCTGTTCTACCGGGGCATCCGCTACCTCACCGATCCAAAGAGGAAGCTGGACGAAGCCTATGAGCAGGAGCGGTATTACTTTTATGACGACGTGAAAAACGTCCGGAAAAACTTTTTCATCACCTATAAAGGCGCCCTCTTTGAAGGTGAGAAATACATGGGAACGACCGACCGGTCATTTGAGGTTGTTTCCATCTTTGTCTGGGTCAAGGATGAAGCTTCCCTTCAGGGCTTTACGCGGGATGACTTCCTATTCCTTGAAAAAGAAATCCGCATGAACTATCCGGATGCGGACATCAATTGGAAAAATCCGATTGAGCAGTTGATGAAGAAAGGCGGAACCGCTTAATGCGGCCCGCCTTTTTGATTTAACCGAATTGCCATTTCCCCGCCAGATACAGGACAGCCGCAAGATCTAAAATAGCGAGCATCAGAAAGCCGACACGGAAAGCAGTGTGCTTCGTCTTATGCCGGAATGTCTGCATGCCGGCATAGGAACCGGCACCGCCGCCTATAAGGGCGATCAGCCAGAGCGTTCGCTCCGGCACCCGCCAGCCGCCGTTTTTCGCCTGTCTCTTGTCATAGCCCATCATGAAAAAACCATAGACTGACAAAATCAGTATCCAGCCGATCAGCACGTTTTCCATGCCGCTACCTCCGATCCATCCAAAAAGACCGGCGAACATTTCGCCGGTCTCTTCACTGGATTAGTTAACTGCTTTTTTCGCTGCTTCTGCGAGTTGTGCGAATGCTTTCTCGTCAGTGATAGCGAGGTCAGCGAGCATCTTGCGGTTCACGTCGATGCCTGCAACTTTGAGGCCGTGCATGAGCTTGCTGTAAGACAGGCCATTCAAGCGTGCAGCTGCGTTGATCCGTGCAATCCACAGTTTGCGGAAGTCACGTTTTTTCTGACGACGGTCACGGTATGCATATTGCAGGGACTTCATGACCTGTTGGTTAGCTGTTTTGTAGAGTGTATGCTTCGAGCCGTAGTAGCCCTTGGCAAGTTTGAGAACACGATTACGACGCTTACGTGTTACTGTTCCGCCTTTTACGCGTGGCATTGGATTTCCCTCCTGATGTTGATTCGATTTCTATGATCGGATTATTTCATGTAAGTGAGCATTTGCTTGATGCGCTTGAAGTCGCCTTTGGAAACGACGGCAGCTTTGCGGAGATGACGCTTTTGCTTTGTCGATTTGTTGGCGAACAAGTGGGACGTATAAGCACGGCCGCGCTTGAGTTTGCCGGAACCGGTGCGCTTGAAGCGCTTTGCGGAACCTTTGTGTGTTTTCATTTTCGGCATGGTCAGTATCCTCCTAATCCTGTGCGTAGATTATTTCTTTTCTTCGATCGGGGCCATCTGCAGGAACATGCTTCGGCCATCCATCTTCGGTCTCTGCTCGACCGTGCCCACTTCCTTGCAGGCTTCGGCGAAACGTTCGAGGACGCGCTGGCCGATCTCCTTGTGGGTGATCGCACGGCCGCGGAAACGGATGGACGCTTTCACTTTGTCCCCTTTTTCAAGGAACTTGATTGCGTTTCGGAGCTTTGTCTGGAAGTCATGCTCGTCGATGGACGGGCTCAGGCGGACTTCCTTGACGTTGATGACTTTTTGGTTTTTGCGCGCTTCCCGTTCTTTCTTCTGCTGTTCGAACTTGAACTTCCCATAGTCCATGATCCGGGCTACTGGCGGTTTCGCGTTCGGTGCGACCAGAACGAGATCCAAGTTTGCACGCGTCGCGATTTCCATCGCTTCGTTCCGCGTTTTTACGCCCAGCTGATCACCGTTTTGGTCGATGATGCGGAGCTCCCGGGCACGGATGCCCTCGTTGACAAATTTGTCTCGGTTATCTCTGCTAATCGTAAGCCACCTCCGTGTAGTAATTCGCGAATACATGGTTTGGGCAGGCTCGCGGGGATGGTCCCCGTGGCCAATCCGAAAGAAAAACGGGTGGACCTGGGTCCACCCGCCGCATATGTGACCGCGCCAACAGGCACGGGACGTCACAATGGTGCAAACCTGCCAACAGCCGAAGCGTCGATCAGGTGAGAAGCGGGCAGCTCCTTCTTCTACCACAAACTGTATTCCTTAACCTAATCAATAATAGCCTATGCACCATGGCTTGTCAATGATTTTGTTGGAGATTGTTCATTCAAGAAAGATTGTATTAGAGGGCTTGGTTGATTTCCGCTCCGGGCGGACGCTTTTCGCGGGCCGGCGCCGAGCCCCGCGACTTAAGGCAACGCCCGCGGAAAGCGAGGGTCTGGAGCGGAAATCCGCAGGATTTTGAGTCAATAGAAAAACTGCAGACAAAGTGAGTGCTCCTCTGTCTGCAGCTTGAGATCTACAAGGCAAATTCCTGAATAAGCTTACTTCTTCCCGTCCACTTCTTCGCGGAGTTTGGCGATGAAGTCGTTGAGCGGGATGGATTCGGATTTTTGTTCGCCGTATTTCCGGACGTTGACTTCGCCGGATTCGGCTTCTTTGTCGCCGAGGACGAGCATGTACGGGATTTTCTGTGTCTGGGCTTCGCGGATCTTGTAGCCGAGTTTTTCGTCGCGGCTGTCGACATCGACGCGCAGGCCCTGTGCCTGGAGGGCTTCACGGACTTTCTCTGCATAATCGTGGTGGACTTCAGGGGAAACCGGGATGATTTCCACCTGGACCGGTGCTAGCCAAGTCGGGAATGCCCCTTTGTATTCTTCGATAAGGAATGCGACAAACCGTTCCATCGTCGAGACGACGCCGCGGTGGATGACGACCGGGCGGTGCTGCTTGCCGTCGCTGCCGATGTAGTTCAGGTCGAAGCGCTCAGGCAGGAGGAAATCGAGCTGGACTGTGGACAGGGTCTCTTCCTTGCCGATGGCCGTCTTGACCTGGACATCGAGCTTCGGACCGTAAAACGCCGCTTCCCCTTCCGCCTCGTAGTAGTCGAGGCCGAGATCGTCCATCGCTTCCTTCAGCATGCTCTGTGCCTTTTCCCACATTTCGTCGTCATCAAAGTACTTTTCCGTATCTTCCGGATCACGATAGGACAGGCGGAACGAATAATCGTTCAGGTTAAAGTCCTTGTAGACATCCATCACCAGTTCGACGACGCGCTTGAACTCTTCCTTGATCTGGTCCGGACGGACGAAGATATGGGCATCGTTCAGCGTCATGCCCCGCACACGCTGAAGGCCCGACAATGCTCCGGACATCTCATAGCGGTGCATCAGTCCGAGTTCAGCGATGCGGATCGGCAGGTCACGGTAGGAGTGGATGCCGTTTTTGTAGATCATCATATGGTGCGGGCAGTTCATCGGGCGCAGGACAAGTTCCTCGTTGTCCGCCTGCATCGGCGGGAACATGTCGTCCTGGTAGTGTTGCCAGTGGCCCGACGTCTTGTACAGTTCCACGTTCGCCATCACCGGCGTATAGACGTGGTCATAGCCAAGCTTTTCTTCCTTGTCGACGATATAACGTTCAACGAGACGGCGGATCGTCGCGCCTTTCGGGAGCCACATCGGCAGTCCCTGACCGACCAGCTGGTTCGTCATGAACAGATCAAGTTCTTTGCCGATTTTGCGGTGGTCGCGTTCACGTGCCTCTTCGAGAAGGCGGAGATGTTCTTCCAGATCCTCTTTCTTGAAGAAAGCCGTTCCGTAGATGCGCTGAAGCATCTTGTTGTCGGAGTCGCCGCGCCAGTATGCACCCGCTGTGCTGAGCAGTTTGAATTCCTTCAGTTTCCCTGTGGACGGAACATGCACGCCGCGGCAAAGATCGAAGAATTCACCCTGGTAATAGATTGTGACTTTTTCGTCCTCCGGAATCGCATCAAGCAGCTCCAGCTTGTATTCATCACCGATTTCCTCATAGATTTTCCGGGCTTCGTCACGCGTGACTTCCTTCCGGACAATTTCAAGGTTTTCGTTGATGATTTTTTTCATTTCCTTCTCAATCGCCGGGAAGTCTTCAGCGCGGATCGGTTCCGGAGAGTCGAAATCATAGTAGAAGCCGCTTTCGATGACCGGGCCGATGCCGAGTTTCACGTCTTTGAACAGACGCTTGACCGCCTGCGCAAGCAGATGGGCGGTGCTGTGACGCAGAATTTCCAGTGCCTCGGGAGAATCGGGCGTGATGATCTCGATGTCCCCGTCTTCCGTGATCGGTGTGCGGAAATCAATCAGCTGTCCGCTGAGCTTGCCGGCCAGCGCCTTTTTGCGCAGTCCCGGGCTGATTGACTGGGCCACATCCTCCGTTGTCGTACCCGCTGCGAATTCTTTTACCGCGCCGTCGGGGAAAGTCAATTTGATCTGTTCTGCCATGCCAATAGGCTCCTTTCGTTCTTCCAAAAATACGCAAAAAAGCCCCGTCCCAAAAAGGGACGAGGCTTGCTCGCGGTTCCACCCTTCTTCCTGCCGGCAATGAACGACCATGCCGGAGAAGCTCTGCATCGGATAACGGACCGGAGGCCGGCTCAGGCTAATCCACGGTTTATCCGGGGTTCACCTTCGCTGCTCTGGGGTGGTCGATCCGATGCCGCGCCATCGGGGGCTCTCAGCCTAAGGCCCCGTTCTCTGTCTGGCCGGACAACCGTTCGTTGTCCCCGTCATTGCATTTGGAAGAAGTATTGAACTCATCATACGAAAAAACCGAAAAATTTGCAACCGCGTTTACCCTAACTCATTGAGAGACATTCCTTCAGTTGCGGTCGCGCCGATTTTCTCCGTCAAGACGGACCGGTACGGTCATTGCCCGGATCCGCTCCATGATGCGCCCCGCTTTGACGACTTCCTTGTCCCCTCGCTGCGTATAGGTCAGGTGGGTTTCCATTTCCTTATAGTCAAAGTTCGACGTGAAGAATGTCGGAAGCTTTTCCGCCATCCGGTGATGGAGGATGGTTGCCAATACCTCGTCACGCGTCCAGGCAGTCAGCGTCTCCGCACCAAGATCATCGAGCATGAGGACCGGAGCCCGTTTGACGAAGTCGATTTTCTCGTTCAGTGACTGATCCTGGATTGACTGCTTCAGCTCGCGGAGGAACTCAGGAACAAAAACCAGAACAGACGGCACATGGCGCTTGGCCAGTTCGCCCGCGACCGCTCCGAGGAGGTAGGACTTCCCAGTTCCGAACGGGCCGTGAATGTAGATCCCTTGCGGGGGAAGTTCACCCGTCCGGTCAAATTTATCAAGGAATTCCAACACGAGCTCCACTGCAGCCAGCCGGCTTTCTCCCTTGGTAATATCAAAGTCACGTATATCCAGGTTAAGCATGTCCTTCGGCATATGCATGCTTTGGACCATGGAAGACACCCGGCGGCGTTCCGTCTCCGCAGTCTTCCTCTTGCACATCACATAGTCGACGCCGATCGAACCGCGCTCAATCACCAGCTTCGGTTCATAGCCCTTCATCATATTGATGCATGATTCAAGACTTTCGCACTTTCCGCAATCATGGGACTGTGAGGTGTATTCATACAGCTTCCCTAGCCCGCGGTCGACCATCGCCTTGTCCACTTCCCCGGCGTGTGCTTCGAGGAATGACTGTACGCCTGGATGGTTCAGGACCTCCGAGCGCATCTCAGAATATCGTTCCGCGAATGTCGGTGCATTGACAATTCGCTTTAGTGTGTCCCGGATCGGTTCCATCTCAGTTGACACCGCCTTTCGTCATGCCGAATTTCTCCATGAGGCGGATCCTCCTTGCCTCGACATCCGGATCCTTCTCCTCTGGCCGAGGCTCTTTTTCGCCCTCGGGTTTATGGTCTTTCCGGTAAAACCAATCAGGTACGGCTTCGGTTTTGGCACCCGGCTTCCGGGACCTCTGGGTTCCGCCGCCCTCCTGCTTCCACTTCATATACTTGTCATGCTCTGTCCGGGCCAGCTCGAGCGCGGACTTTACATTATCGACTTTTTTCGCCATCCAGTGGGAGGCGATCCGTTCAACGTAGTTGTTTGTCAGTTTCCCGTCGTTCCTGAGCCATACGTACTGAAGCAGCACATTGACCACACCGGACGGAAGATTATGCTCCAGCACGAGCTTTTGGGCGAGTTTCACATCCACCTGCATCGGCTCACGCCCTCCGTTGATGTCTTTCAGCATCTCGACCGGCGAACAGGTTTCCAGATAAAGGACCAGTTCATCTTCCTTGGTCTTCGGTTCTTCGGAAGCTGCCGCCTTTTCCGGCGAAGCCATAATTTTTGTGATTTTCGGGGCTGTGTTCGATCTGGACAACTTGTAATAGTCGGCAGCAGCCCGCTTCAGCCGATCTTCCGTCAGATTGCCGTCGGCATCGATCGCCAGAAGGACGACTTGCTGCATATCGACCGGCGATAGGCCATACAGGAAGGCGATTCGTACAATCATTTCTTTTACCGCAGGGGTAAACGCCTTTCTCGGCACCAGCTGAGCAGACAGCCCTTCCATCATGAGAGGGAAATCAAACGGATAGCCGGTGAAGGCGAGCTTGGGGGCCCGCTGATCAGATTCGTATGTATCGGCATCTTCCTCCATGGCACCCGCCTTGACGGACTTGTACACTTCAGGGAATGACCTGGACACCTCTTCATAGCCTTCCGGAACCGGCGGGTTCAGAAAACGGCCACGCAGACGCTTGTATGTCTGTGCTCCCACCTTGCCGAACAGGAACATCGACAAGATCGGATCATGGAAAAATGTGTCCGGGTCCAGAGGCGGCTTGAGTTCGTAGAGAAAGTTGCGCGCCTCCCCCTCATTTTTCCGGTAAGTCTTGAGCAGCCCGATCCCCTCCAGTGATAGCCTGGCATCAAACAGTGTACCGATCGGCATGTCAAGAAGGTTGAGGAGATGATAATGGGTGGACTCTACGGTCCCTTCCCGTTCGGCTTCCCCCCAAAGGGCAAAGAAGACCGCCATCGCTCCGTGCCCGATAAGCGGCTGGTAGAGTGCGGTCAGAATCTGGCGGTCAAAGTCGGAAAAGGGATAAGGAAGACGGACACAATACGCATCCGACGGCTGCAATTCTTTGTAGAGCGGATTCATATTCCCATCCTTTCTTTCCGCGGGTCAATCATTCATCTTCTTTTTTCAGGAGGTCCTTCAGTTCGTCGATGAAGACATTGATATCCTTGAACTGACGGTAGACGGAGGCAAACCGTACATAGGCGACGTCATCGATTTCGACAAGCCGCTCCATCACCATCTCCCCGACATCCTCGGACTTGACTTCGGCATTGCCCTGACGCCGGAGCTCCTTCTCGATCGAGAAGACGATCTCCTCAAGGACATCGAGCGGGACCGGCCGCTTTTCGCAGGCCCGGATCAGTCCGCGCAATACTTTCTCGCGGCTAAACTCTTCCCGGGAACCGTCTTTTTTCACGACGATCAGCGGCATCTCCTCGACTTTTTCAAACGTTGTAAACCGGTATCCGCAATCCTCGCATTCCCTGCGTCGCCGGATCGCCTTGCTTTCGTCCACCGGCCGGGAATCGACGACTCGCGTCCCGTTATGCTGACAAGCCGGGCACTTCATCGGCATCCCCGCTTTCTGAATAAGTTCGTGATCTTCCCGTCATTTCATATGAACAGTAAAGATCCATTCATTCCATTATAGCAGAGTTCACCGGACGGCTAAACGGGATTCTGCCGTTACGGAAACTGCTCCAAAATATAAAAAAGCAGAAGCTGCTGCCTCTGCTTTAAATGTCCAAAATCATAAACGGTATCAGGCCATGACGGTTACGGCTGTTTTGCCCGCCGCAACAGGACCCATGCCCCGTGGCAGCTCGGTCATCTGGCGGTTCTTGGCTCCGAGTGCATCTGCGATAAACCCAGCGGCAATGGTCGGATCAAGGTCTCCGCAAGTGTACACGTCAATGCTTGCATAACCGTGCTCAGGAAAGCTGTGGATCGTAAGGTGCGATTCCGAAATGATGACGACCCCGCTGACTCCCTGCGGTGCGAATTTGTGGAACGCGACTTCACGCACTTCCGCACCCGATCGCAATGCGGCTTCGACAAATGTCTGCTCGATATACGGCATGTCATTCAACTTGTCGAATTCGCACTCCCAAAGTTCAGCAATTACATGACGACCCATTGTTTCCATGGTTCGTCCCCCCTTCTTCAGTAAGTGATTGCCGGCTGTCGGCAAACGGGCAACCACGGGGGAAAGTTAGTCCGATGAGGTCCTAACCCTTTAAGCTGCCCAGTGTGAACTTTGAGGTTCACGGGATAATTATATGACGGTACCCCCCTGAACGCAACTATTAATCTCAAACGAAGGGTAACCGACCAATAATATCCAGATTCACTAACTCTCCATACGCCTGCCGACCCAAGCACCGTCAAACAAAAAAACCCGGGAACAGTCCCGGGTTTAGGTTCATTCATTATGCGTTGACTTTTGCACCGATTCCGGCAGCGACTTTCTTGGTGAGGTCCACAACGCGTGCGGAATAGCCCCATTCATTATCATACCATGCAAGCACTTTCACTTTGCGGTCTCCCATGATCATCGTCGTGAGCCCATCGACTGTAGCTGAATGTGCATCTGTCTTGAAGTCACTTGAAACAAGCGGTTCTGATGTATATCCGAGAATTCCCTTGAGCGGGCCTTCTGCTGCACGGATGAACGCATCATTGACTTCTTCGACAGACACGTCCCGGTTCAGGTCAACCACCAGGTCTACGAGCGAGACGTTTGGAGTCGGCACACGAAGCGCCATGCCGTGAAGCTTTCCTTTCAGCTCCGGCAGTACGAGGGAAAGTGCTTTTGCTGCACCTGTCGTCGTCGGAATGATCGACTCTGCAGCGGCACGGGCGCGTCGGAGGTCCTTGTGCGGATTGTCGATGTTGTTCTGGTCATTCGTGTACGCATGAACAGTGGTCATAAGGCCGCTGTCGATGCCGAATTCATCATTCAAAACTTTAGCAACAGGCGCAAGGCAGTTTGTCGTGCAGCTTGCGTTGGAAATGACATCATGACGGTCGAGATCAAGCTGGTCATCGTTAACCCCCATGACAATGGTGACATCTTCGTTCTTGCCAGGAGCAGTCAGGATGACTTTCTTCGCACCGGCTTCAAGGTGAAGGGCCGCTTTATCGCGGGAGTTGAACTTGCCGGTCGCTTCGATGACGATATCGACACCGAGTTCTTTCCAAGGGAGCTTCGAAGGATCACGTTCAGCGATCAGTTGGACCCGTTTGCCGTTGACGACGAGTGCGTCATCCTCTGTCAGGACGTCTCCCTCGAACTTGCCATGGATGGTGTCATACTTAAGCAGATGGGCGAGTGTTTCCGGCGGGTAACTCGCGTTGACCGCGACAATGTTCAATCCGTCTTCTAGGATTGCCTGGCGGAATACCATACGGCCGATCCGGCCGAAACCGTTAATAGCGATGGAAGGATTCATGAGGGGGCCTCCTGTAACTGTGTTATACTCATTTTTCTTTTGCTCGTAATTAGTATATCACATTGAATGAAAAATGCACCCTCGTTTATCCCGTTCTGTGAAGTTCCATTTTTCAGAAGTCTTACACTCAGGGAGCCGCGTTCCAGGACTCCAGAATCCGGTCAAGCTGCTTTTCCGACTCCTCTTTGGTCCCGTTGTTGTAGATGACGGCATCCGCTTCCCGCTCTTTCTCAGAGATGGGCAATTGAGAACTGATTCTCGCCCTTGCTTCCTTTTCACTGAAACCGTTCCTCTCCATCAGCCGATGAAGCTGCGTTTCCTCTGTCACGGATACAACAAGGATCTTATCGACGAAGTGCTGCAGCCTGCTTTCGAACAGTAGCGGGATATCCATCACCACGGTCTTTGCCCCGCTGTCAAAATGAGCGTCGCGCTGGCTAAGCATTTCATGGCGGATTGCGGGATGCATGATGTCATTCAATTTCTTGCGTTCAGCCGGATCGTTGAAGATCCGGTCTCCGACTGCAGCCCTGTCCATCGTCCCGTCTTCGAGGATCACTTCGTCTCCGAACGCCTCCCGGATCTTTTCGAGTGCCGGCTGACCGGGCTCGACGACGATTCTTGCGACCCGGTCCGCATCCACAATCGGAAATCCTCTTTCCTCGAGCATTTTCGAGACCGTGCTTTTTCCGCTCGCAATACTTCCGGTTAATCCGATAATCATCATGACACCTCTTTCAATGCTGGCATTTTGGACAATAGACCGAGGTACGCCCGGCTATCGTCATCCGTTTTGTTTCCGCACCGCACCCGGGACAGTTTTTACGCCCGTACATACGCAACCGGTCCTGCATGCCGCCTGCTTCCCCGTTGATGTTCCGGTAATCCGAAATCGAGCTTCCGCCCGCTTCGATTGCTTCGCCAAGCACCTGGCGAATCTCATCAAACAACCGTTCAAGCCTGGCCATGCTGATTCTTCCCGTCTTCCTGCCCGGGTGGATTCCGGTCCTGAAAAGCGCTTCTGTTGCGTAGATATTCCCGCAGCCGGAAATGACTTTTCCGTCCATGATCGTTTCTTTGATCGGTTTTCCGGCATATTTGGGCGTCCTGGACAAACTCAGAAAATGCCCGGCGGCAGATTCATCAAACGGCTCAGGCGCCATCGCGAGCAGTGGCGGATGATCGCTTTCCTCCCCGATCAGCCGCAGCTCACCAAAACGGCGGATATCTGCATAGGCAAGCAATCCGCCGTCCTCCATTCTGAAGATGACATGAATATGCCTGCGGAACTTCTCCTCCTTCACCTCATCGATGTCGTTGACCGCGAACCACGCCCCCGACATGCCGAGGTGGCTGACAAGCAGATGTCTTTCTCCGTTTTTCTCTAGGTGAAAGTAAATATATTTACTCCGGCGGGTGACATCCATGATCGTCATTCCGCGCATCTTTTCAGCGAACTCTTCCGGTGAACTATTTTTCAGGATAGCTTCTTTCGCCTCGGATTTCGACCGGATAATCGTATCGGAAACCGTGATGTCACGGATTGTCCGTCCGGACGCGGCCGGTGAAAGCGACCGCACGACCCCTTCTACCTCCGGCAATTCCGGCATGTGTTTCAACTTCTTTCATTAATGAATTGGTTCTTTTCCAGTCGGTATTATTTCGTATCGTACCAGGATGGACCGGAAGCAGATTCCACGAGGAGCGGCACATCGAGCTCCAGGGCCGCCTCCATCACATCCGGCACAATCTCGGATAGCTTCCCAAGCTCTTCTTCCGGGCACTCAAAAATCAGCTCGTCATGCACCTGAAGAAGCATGCGTGCCTGCAGGCCTTCCTGTTCGAGACGCATATCCATCTCGACCATCGCCTTCTTGATGATATCGGCTGCGGTTCCCTGGATCGGTGTGTTCATCGCAGTCCGTTCAGCAAAGCTCCTGAGGTTGAAATTCCGGCTGTTGATATCCGGCAGATAGCGTCTGCGGTTCATGAGTGTGGAGACAAAGCCCTTTTCCTTGGCTTCGGCAACCGAATCTTCCATGTACTGCTTGACACCCGGGAAGCTGGCCAGATAGCGGTCGATGAATTCAGCTGCTTCTTTCCGCGTAATGTTCAGATTCTGCGAAAGGCCATAGTCGCTGATGCCGTAGACGATTCCGAAATTGACAGCTTTCGCCGCTCGGCGCATGTCCGGTGTCACATCCTGCGCTTCCACGTGGAACACATCACCGGCAGTTCGGGTATGGATGTCAGCCCCTTCCCGGAATGCGGCTATCAGCCTCTCATCACCTGACATATGGGCAAGCACGCGGAGTTCGATCTGTGAATAGTCCGCCGCGAACATGACCCAGCCCGGTTCCGAAGGCACGAATGCCTTGCGGATTTTCCGGCCTTCCTCGATTCGCACCGGGATGTTCTGGAGATTCGGGCTGGTGGAGCTCAGCCTTCCGGTCTGGGTGAGGGCCTGCTGATAATACGTATGGATCTTGCCGTCCTCATGAATCTCCTTAAGGAGCCCCTCGATATAAGTGGACTGAAGCTTTCCGAGCTGTCGGTATTCAAGGATCAGGTCGATGATCTCATGACGTCCCCGGAGCTTTTCCAGCACATCCGCCGCAGTGGAATAGCCTGTCTTCGTCTTTTTGATGACCGGCAATTCCATCTCTTCGAACAGGATCACGCCAAGCTGCTTGGTCGAATTGATGTTGAATGTCTGTCCGGCCAAAGCATAAATCTGCTCCTCGATGGCTTCCAGTTTTCCTGCGAGGTCTTTCCCGATCTCTTCCAGTATTCCCCGTTCAGTTTTCACGCCTGTGGCTTCCATGCGTCCGAGAATTGTCGCAAGCGGTATCTCAAGTTCCCTGTAAAGTTCGAACTGTTTATTTTCCTTCAGGCGTCCTTCCACTGTTTCGCGGAGCCGGTGTACGGCTAGCGCCTTTCGGCTTGCATGTTCCGCAACAGTTTCTTGGTCAGGGACCGCCCGTTTGGCACCTTTTCCATAGATCGCCTGGTCTTCCGAAACCCCTGAAAAACCGAATTCCCTTGCTGCGGAAGACGCATCGGTCAGCGACACTGAAGGATTGACGATATAGGCCGCGAGCAGGAGGTCAAAGACGATTCCGTCCGCTTCAAGCCCCAACCTTGCAAGCGCCGCAAGAGAAGCTTTCGCGTCGACGGTCAGTTTTTTCATCGAATCATCCGCCAGCCAATCCGCGAACTGCTTGTCCCCTTCCAGGCCGGCAGCCGGGATGTACACGGTCTCGTCTCCATCGGAGAGCGATACGCCGAGAATGTCCGCTGTGTGATATAGCTCATCGGACAGCTCGACATGGAAAGCAATCCCGCTCTTCAGAAGAGAACCGGGCGCTTGTTCGACGACCTTGTATTCAATATCTTCCGCTTCCTCGGTCTCTGTGACCGGTTGTGCTCCATCCGCCTTCTCGATAAGCGTCCGGAAATTCAGCTCACGAAAGACCGGGATGACCTGCTCCATGTCCGGTCCCGGGTAGCTGATGTCTGCCAATCCGATTTCGATCGGGGATTCGGTGTTGATCGTGGCGAGCGTTTTGCTCATCTTGGCAAGTTCCTCGTTCTCGACCAGCTTCTCCTTCAGCTTTTTACCGCTGACCCCGTCAATGCCTTCGTAGACACCCTCAACTGTACCGAACTGTTTCAGCAGCTTGATGGCCGTCTTTTCCCCTACCCCGGGCACCCCCGGAATATTATCGGAGGCATCACCCATCAGGCCCTTCATGTCAATAATCTGGTCAGGGGTCAGACCGTACTTCTCCATGACATGTTCCGGCGTATAGGCCTCGATGTCAGTCATTCCTTTTCGGGTGATCTGTACAGTCACGGCTTTATCCGCAAGCTGCGTCAAATCCTTGTCACCTGTAATCACGACGGTCTCCACACCGTCTGCCGCAGCTTCCCGGCTCAATGTGCCGATAATGTCATCAGCCTCGAAGGACTCCAGCTCATACTGCCTGATGTTATAGGCATCAAGCATTTTGCGGAGGTATGGGAACTGTTCGGACAGTTCGGGCGGTGTTTTCTGCCGGCCGCCTTTGTATTCTTTATAGGTGCTGTGGCGGAACGTCGTCTTTCCGGCGTCCCACGCGACCAGCATATGGGTCGGCTGTTCTTCTTTCAGGATTTTCTCCAGCATCATTGCAAAGCCGTAAACGGCATTGGTATGCACGCCCTGGTCATTTGTCAGGAGCGGCAATGCAAAAAACGCTCGGTAGGCCAGGCTGTTCCCGTCCAGGAGCAGCACTTTCTGCTTGGTCATTCCGTCAACCTCCATCCGCAAATAAAAAACGTCGTCTCCCTCCATCTTACCACAGGGGCAGGATGGAGCTGAAACGACGTGATGGCGCTTATTCGGTGAATCCGGAAAGGATTCTGGCATATGGGGAATCGGACGGGATGACAATCATCGTTTCTTCGCCGATCGTTTTCTTGTACGATTCCAGTGTCCGGTAGAGCTCATAAAAATCAGGATCTTTCGAGAAGGATTGGTTGTAGATGCGGGCCGCTTCAGCCTCGCCTTCCGCACGGATCACTTCAGCCTGTTTTTTCGCCTCGGCCAGGAGCTCCTGAACTTCCCGGTCAGTTTCGGCCTCGATGCGCCGCTTTTCCGCGTCCCCTTCAGACAGGTACGTTTGGGCGGTCGATTCGCGCTCGGAAATCATCCGGGTATAGATGGATTGTTCATTCTCCGGAGGAAGATCGATCCGCTTCATCCGTACATCGGTCACCGCAATCCCAAAATTACCGGCTTCCAGCAGTTCGTTCACCCGTTCGGTGACTTTGTCGTTCAGGTTGCCGCGAGAGGAATCTTCGTCGTTGACGATGCTCGTGTAGTCCAGCTGTCCGAGTTCGGAGCGGACGACTGAATAAATGTATTCTTCCATCCGCGCCTCGGCATTGACGATGTTCCTTGCGTTGTTGATCATCATTTTCGGATCGGTGATGCGCCATACCGCATAGTTGTCGATGATCATGCGTTTTTTGTCCTTGGTCGTGATTTCCGCTTCGGAAACGTTATAGGCCATCTGGTTTTTCGGCAGCATGGTCACACTCTGGAGAAACGGCACTTTGAACTTGACTCCCGGGTCGGAATCGATGCGGACAATCTCACCAAATTGGCGGACAACGCGGTATTCGTTTTCCTTTACTACATACACATTCGCAAGAAGGATGAGCAGCACAGCGAATATGGCCGTGAGCACAATGGCCGGCTTGATGAACTTGCGCAGGTCGGCAGGCGGCTTGGGTTCCGAGGGACCCTTCGGCTTCCTGGCCCGCTTTTTCCCAAAAGAGGTGAGCTTGCTTTTATCGCCAGAGTTTTTGCGTGCCTGTTCCTGGCGCTGGCGTTCGAGGAACTTCTCTTCGATGCTCTTGAATGGATTGTTATCATTATTGGCCATTGTTTTCGCCTCCTCCCTGCTCGGTACTTTCGTCTGAACTTGGAGGTGCTGCCGGCTGAGGCGGCTGGATCGGCAGATACTTCACGGTCCCTTCCCCGTCATTCATGATATAAATTTTAGCGCCGGGGAGCACTTGCTCAAGAGTTTCAAGAACCAGCCGTTCCCTTGTGATTTCCTGGTTGTCGCGATATTCATCATAAAGCTTGTTGAACACGGCCACATCACCATGGGCCTGCTCGATCCGGGAAGTCTTATCCCCTTGTGCCCTGGAAAGTATGGCATCCCGCTCACCCGTGGCCTCATTCTTTTTCTGGTTCTCATATTTCTTTGCCTGGTTGATCTTCGTACTCTTCGTCTCCCGGGCATCGGTGACCGCGGTGAAAGCGGATCGGACTTCCTCATTCGGCAGTTCAACATCCTGGAGCTTCACTCCCTGGATGGAAATCCCGATATCATACTTGTCGATGAGTGTACCGAGCAGATCCCTCGTTTCCGCCTCAATTTCAGCCTTTCCGTCTGTAAGTGCGTCGTCAATCGGTGAGGAACCGATAATCGACCGGATTGATGCTGCAGTGGCATCGTGCAAAAGTTCCCTCGGATCTTCGGCATTGAACAGGTATTTGACGGGCTCTGTGATTTTCCACTGGACGACCAGATCGGCAAGGACGATATATTCGTCTCCTGTGATCATCTTGGTCTCCTTGTCATAGGAGATAAGATTTCCATCCTCGTCCTGGTTATAGCCGAATGTCGTACTGAAGGTTTCTTTGGACAGTTTCTCCACCCGTTGGACCGGCCATGGCAGCTTGAACTTCAGTCCCGACTCGGTGACCGTTTCATCCGCCTTGCCGAACGTGATGATGATAGCCTGTTCTCCTTCATCCACTGTATACCAAGTCGTGAATGCAAGGACGATGAGAATGACTCCGGCCACAGCCATTCCAGCAATCGTCAATATGCGCTTAACGCTCATGTCGGATTCTCCTTTGTATTAGTCTATGTATAGTTCCTATACGGGAATCAGCACCGTGCGGTTTCATCATTTTCGGTTTCCCGCCAAATAAAGCACACAAAAACCCCCGTCCCGCTTATCTGTAAGCCAAAGCGGGACGGGGGAAGGGTCATTGATGACTCAGTGGAATGTTAATAGTGAAGGTTGAGCCTTTGCCGGGCTCACTCTCCACAGAGATCGTGCCGTTGTGAAGCTCCATAATATGCTTCACGATGGAAAGTCCCAGTCCGGTACCGCCGGAATCACGGCTCCTGGCCCGGTCAACCCTGTAAAAGCGCTCGAACAGCCTCGGAAGCTCCTCTGCAGGGATACCGATGCCTTGGTCAGCAACGGATATGGACGCCATGCCGGCAGATTCTGTTGCCGTAACCTTGATGTGCGTCCCGGGCTTTGAATAACTGACGGCATTCGAAAGGAGATTGACCAACACTTGGACGAGACGCTCCGGGTCGGCCATGACAAACAGATCTGGCGGGCAGACGGAACGGATGGTCATCTCCCGGTTTTTCAGCCTGCCGGAAACGGAACTGATGGATCGTCCGATCACATCCTCCACCCTGACCGTCTGCAGCCTGATGGTATAACCTTCTTTCTCGATTTTCGACAGGTCCAGAAGATCCTCAATCAGCATCTCAAGCCTTCCGCTCTCATTATGGATGATATCCAGAAACTGCATCGCCGCTTCTTGATCATGGATGGCTCCATCCATGAGGGTCTCCGAAAAACCTCTGATCGATGTGACCGGTGTCCTGAGTTCATGGGAAACATTGGCGACAAAGTCTTTCCTGATCCGCTCCAGGCGGATCAGCTCTGAAATGTCATGCATGACGACCACTATGCCGAGCCACCCGCCGTGTTTATCAATAACAGGTGCAGAATAAACCGCCATCGTGTGGCTTCCCTTGTCCGTTTCGATATCAATCTGTTCAGTAACCGGCTTTTCCCTGACGGATACCGTATCGATTAACGTGACAAGTGCATCCGGAAGCCTGGCAGCCTTGTATGGACTGCCGATCAGCCGGTCCTCTTTCAGTCCGATCTGATTGAGGAAGAATGTATTGGCCATGGAAATCTCGGAATTTCTCCCGATCATGAGCAATCCGCTGCCCATATTGGCAATCAGGGTTTCCAGCCGCTCCGCTTCTGTTTCCCGCATGGAATCCATCTCCTGAAGATTCCGGGCAAGTGCATTGACCGCGGTGACCAGTCCAATCTGGATTCCGGGTGCCGTCCATCCCGCCCTTGCGGAATAATTGCCCTTTGCCAGTTCAATGGTCGTATCCGCCACCAGGTCTATCGGGCGGATATATCGTTCTGTCAGACGGTGAAACACAATGACGGTTACGATGAACGCAATGGCGAAAGTGATGACGAGCAGTCGGAGAAATCGTGTCGGAGCCACCCCTGTTTCATCTGCGGCCATTCTCTGACCCAGTTCTTTCCGCTGTCCGATGTCCATCTCGATTCCCATCTCATCCAGGTGACCTGCAATCGCCTCTGCCTCAGTCCTGCTTTCCTGATCCTGCAGGACAGGAAAGGTTTGGCCCAGGACGATGGCAAGGCCTGCCAAAGTAATGGCCATGATGAGAATGAATGCCAGAAACAGTCTCCTCTGGAGCGATTTCATCCTTCCTGAGGACCCTCGAACTTGTAACCGGTCCCCCGGATCGTCTTGATGAAGACCGGACGTCTCGTGTTTTCTTCAATCTTGTCACGAAGGTGGCTGATATGTACGTCAACGATTCTCGTGTCACCTGCAAAGTCATAATTCCAGACCGCACTAAGAAGTTGGTCCCGGGACATGACGCGATTGCGGTTTGAAATCAGATGAACGAGCAATTCAAATTCCTTCGGAGTGAATTCAAGAGCGTTTCCGTCTTTATATGCCTCGAAACGTTCAGGATAGACCTTGAGCGGGCCAACCTCGAAGACCGATTCCGCCTGTTCTTCGTCTGCCGTCTGGGCAGTGCCCCTCTGGTCCGATCTGCGCAGAACCGCCTTGATCCGCGCCACGACTTCCCTGGGACTGAACGGCTTCGTCATATAGTCGTCGGCTCCAAGCTCCAGTCCGAGGATCTTCTCCAATTCATCCGACTTTGCCGTGAGCATGATGATCGGGGTGTCCACACCTCTCTGGCGGAGTGTACGGCAAACATCCATTCCATCCAGTTTAGGCAGCATCAGGTCCAGGACAATCAGGTCCGGACCTTCCGCCTCTGCCTTTTGCAGACCTTCCTCTCCGTCCGCAGCGGTAATTACTTCGTAGCCCGCCTGTTTCAGGTTGTATTCAAGCAATGTCAAAATCGGACGTTCATCATCCACGACCAGAATTCGTTTCACGTTTATCCATGCCTCCATCAGGCGCACCAAGCGCAGAAATTTCGGTACTTTCTCCGGCAACCAAAGCCATTCCGGCCACCAGCTCTCCGGTCATTACCGTGCGATTTTCCTCGTCTGCCGCATGTACACGGATCAGCACGGTTCGGGAAAGCAGATCCACGTTGCCGATTGTCAGATCGAAGGTCACCGTGGATCCGTGCCAGGCGGCTTCCGGAAAGCTGAAGCGTTGTTCCAGTACCCGTGAACCGGGACCGGGAAGATGCTTCGACACAGCCGAACTGACAATCCCCGTCAGCATCACAACCGGCACCACGGGCCTTTCATAGCCTGCCGCAGCCGTGAAGTCATGCTGGATATATAGCGGGTTGCTGTCATTGGTAAGACCCAGATACAGGAGCAGATCCCGGTCATCCATCTTTTCGACGATCTTCAGGGACTCCCCTTCGGTCAGCTCTTCTGCCGGACGGATCCGGACACGGCGCCGGTTGAATAGCAATTCAATCTCTCCTTTGGCGGTGTAGTATGCAGATGACCGAAATATTCCGCCGCTCTGCTTACTTTTAATATTCTTATTATAGCATGTACGGCTAAAACAGCGGGCTATCTCAGCAAGAAAGAAGGGGCATTGCATAAAGACAGGATTTCATGTCCTTTGCATTGCCCCCGTGTTGAGACTTTCATCATATTTACCCTAACGGCGATTCGCATCATTCCAGGACATTCATCACATTTCTGACGGATTCTGCGGATTTCCCGAAACTCTTCTTTTCTTCTTCCGTCAGTTCCAGCTCGATGATTCTCTCGATGCCGCCCGCCCCGAGTACTGTGGGCACGCCGATATAAAGGCCGTCCATCCCGTACTCGCCTTCCAGATAGGCGATTGACGGAAGCACACGCTTCTGGTCTTTCAGGATTGCTTCTGCCATTTCTGCAAGTGATGCGGCAGGTGCATAGTAGGCAGATCCGTTGCCGAGCAGATTGACGATCTCCGCCCCCCCTTTCCGGGTTCGTTCAACGATTTCACCGATCCGTTCCTGCGGAAGGAGTGTTTGAATAGGGATGCCGCCCGCATAGGAGTAACGGACAAGCGGGACCATATCGTCACCGTGCCCGCCAAGGACAAACCCCGTGACATCCTTGACCGAAAGATTCAGCTCATCTGCGACAAATGTGCGAAAACGGGCCGTATCCAGCACTCCGGACTGTCCGATGACCCGTTCCTTCGGGAAGCCGCTTTCCCGGAATACCGTGTAGGTCATGGCGTCCACCGGGTTCGTCAGAACAAGAATGATAGTATCAGGAGAATATCGGGCTATTTCAGATGTGACGGCTTTCATGATTTTCTGATTTGTCTTGACAAGGTCGTCGCGGCTCATTCCGGGTTTCCGGGCCATACCTGCCGTGATGATGACCAAATCTGAGTTTTCCGTGTCCCGGTAGTCGGAAGTGCCGGTGACTTTTGCATCGAAGCCCAATACCGGTGCGGATTCAGCCATATCGAGTGCTTTCCCCCGGGTCGGATTCTCCATGTCCGGTATATCGACCAGGACCACGTCACCAAGTTCTTTCTGCGCAATCAGGAATGCCGTGGTGGCGCCTGTGAAACCTGAACCGATCACCGAGATTTTCTTTCGCTTGATGGACATTGCGCTCTCTCCTTTGCAGTGGAAGATTTTTGCATGAAAAAGGGAGGAGCCTGGGCTCCTCCCTTTCGTATTCCCGATATTCGGCAGAAAATGCCTTGCCGATTACAGGTTCTTGATCAGTTCGTCTGCAAACTCGGAAGCCTTGACTTCCGTAGCGCCATCCATCAGGCGTGCAAAGTCGTAAGTGACGACTTTCGATGCAATCGTCTTCTCGATGGAAGCCGTGATGAGGTTGGCTGCTTCGTTCCAGCCGAGGTGCTCGAGCATCATGACGCCGGACAGCAGAACCGAGGATGGGTTGACCTTGTCGAGGCCCGCATACTTCGGTGCCGTGCCGTGTGTCGCTTCGAAGATCGCGTGGCCCGTCACATAGTTGATGTTCGCGCCAGGTGCGATTCCGATGCCGCCGACTTGTGCGGCAAGCGCGTCGGAGATGTAGTCGCCGTTCAGGTTCATCGTCGCAACGACGTCGAACTCTTTCGGGCGTGTCAGGATCTGCTGTAGGAAGATGTCGGCAATGGCATCTTTGATGATCAGCTTGCCGGCAGCTTCAGCGTCGGATTGTGCTTTGTTCGCAGCATCCGTACCCTTTTCTTCCTTGATCTTGTCATATTCGTTCCAAGTGAAGACCTTGTCGCCGAACTCCTGCTCAGCCACTTCGTAGCCCCAGTTCTTGAACGCGCCTTCCGTGAACTTCATGATGTTGCCCTTGTGGACGAGCGTGACCGACTTGCGGCCTTCCTTGAGCGCATACTCGATCGCGGAGCGGACGAGGCGCTTCGTGCCTTCTTCAGAAACCGGCTTGATGCCGATACCGGAAGTTTCAGGGAAACGGATGTTTTTGACGCCCATTTCGTTCTGAAGGAAGTCGATGACCTTGTTTACTTCATCCGTGCCCTTCTGGTATTCAATGCCCGCATAGATATCTTCTGTGTTTTCACGGAAGATGACCATATCCGTATGTTCAGGGTGCTTGACCGGAGAAGGAACCCCTTCGAAGTAACGGACAGGGCGCACGCATGCGTACAGGTCGAGTTCCTGGCGCAGTGCCACGTTCAGGGAGCGGAAGCCGCCGCCGATTGGAGTCGTCAGAGGCCCTTTGATCGCGATAAGGTACTCGTCGATCGTTTTGAGGGTTTCGTCAGGAAGCCAGTTCCCTGTTTCGTTGAACGCCTTCTCGCCAGCGAGAACTTCTTTCCAGACGATCTGCTTTTTGCCGTCATATGCTTTCTCAACCGCTGCCTCGAGGACGCGGGAAGCTGCATTCCAGATGTCAGGGCCTGTACCGTCACCGATGATGAATGGAATGACGGGTGCATCAGGTACATTCAGGTTGCCGTTGGATACTGTGATCTTTTCACCGTTTGCCATTGTTGAATTCCTCCTGATTCTATCTTTGTTCACAAGTAGGGGACGGCGGTTGCCGTCCCTAACATTGTACACTATTTCACATACAATTAGCGTTCATTTACAGGAACGTAGGATTGCATGCCTGGGCCCACGTATTCTGCACGCGGACGGATCAGGCGGTTATTCGCATACTGTTCAAGGATATGTGCGATCCAGCCGGACATGCGGGACACCGCGAAGATCGGCGTGAAGAGGTCGTGATCGATGCCGAGCGAATGGTAGACCGATGCCGAATAGAAGTCGACGTTCGGAGGCAGATTCTTCTGTCCTGTCACAAGCTCTTCGATCTGGACCGACATCTTGTAGAGGTCTTCCTGTCCTGTAAGGCCCGTCAGCTTCTCGGACATTTCACGCAGGTGCTTTGCACGCGGGTCGCCCTTGCGGTAGACACGGTGGCCGAAGCCCATGATCTTTTCCTTGTTGTCCAGCTTTTCCTGGATATAGGATTCGACGTTTTCCGGAGACCCGATTTCGGTGAGCATCTTCATGACCTGCTCGTTGGCGCCGCCGTGGAGAGGTCCCTTAAGTGCGCCGATTGCCGCTGTCACACCGGAGTAGATGTCGGAAAGAGTAGCGACACATACGCGTGCAGTGAATGTGGAGGCATTCAGCTCATGGTCTGCGTGGAGGACAAGCGCCTTGTTGAACGCTTCTTCTTCGAGCGCTTCAGGCTCCTTGCCGTTCAGCATATAAAGGAAGTTCGCAGCGTAGCTGAGTTCCTTCTTCGGCGCAACCGGCTCGTCGCCTTTGCGGATGCGGGAAAATGCAGTCACGATCGTCGCAACTTTGGCCTGGAGTTTGATGGCTTTTTCATAGTTGGCTTCGTCGGACATGTATTCCGCTTTCTCATCATACAATCCCAAGAGCGAAACCGCTGTGCGGAGTGCTGCCATCGGGTGTACGCTTTCGATCGGATAAGTCTTGAAGTGGTCAAGCACCTCCTGAGGCACTGCCATATTGTCGGCAAGCTGCTGCTTCAGTTCCGACAGCTCGTCCGCTTTAGGCAGGCGCTTGTGCCAAAGAAGATAAACGACTTCTTCAAAACTTGCATGATTCGCGAGATCATCAATGTCATAACCGACGTATGTAAGTGTATCGTCGATGATGGAGCTGATGGAAGACTCGGCAGCCACTACTCCTTCAAGTCCGCGTGTTGCAGTCATATCAATCTCTCCTTTTTTCCTATAATGCCTTTGCCCGGGCATAAAAAAAACCGGGTTTTGGCCATATGAAGCTTGTACCATCTGTTAAACGCTTACAAGAACATTATAATCATTTCTTACATTTTTGTGAATGGAAATGCATGATTTTCTTTTATGCTTGGGCAGAACAAGCTAAAAGAAGGACGAAGCATTAAAAAAACCGGCTGAAAACAGGAGCGTGAAAAGGTGAAAACCGGCATCAGATTCCAAAAAGGGGTGAAAACTTACGGCCCGATCGCTGCCGGGGCAGCCCTCTGTTTTTTCCTGCCCCAGCTTTCACTGGCTGTACTGGCGGGTTATATCGCTTCACCGGCTGTCTCGTTCATGAAACAACGGCTCCGCATTCCGCTCCCTGCGGCCGCTCTTCTTGCAGAACTTCTGATTCTGGCATCTGCGGCTTTTGCGCTGCTTTTCGCACTCCAGCAGATCATTCTGGCCCTTCCGGCAATACGCGCCGCGCTTTCCTCCATACACTTTGACCATCCGGTCGCTTCCGGCTGGCTGGCCTATGCAGAAACAGCCGTGTCCGCGGCCGGCGATAATCTGATTGATTCCTCGGCCGGCATGATCCAATCTGCATTTGGTCAAGTGTTCTCTTTTATCCTTTTCCTGCTTGCATTTTACTTTGCCTTATACGAGTCTGCGAGGGACCGCTTCTGGTTCCTGGCCGCCCTCCCTGCGGCCGCCAGGAAAAAAGCAAGAGGAATGTTCCTTGAAGGCGGCAGCCTCTTCGGAACATTCCTCTTCGTAGAGCTCAGGCTGATTCTGCTGACATTCGCCATCCTGAGCATCGGCCTTGCGGCACTCGGTTTCGGCTCGCCGGTCGGCCGGGCTTTTCTGATCGCCCTGGCGGACAGCCTGCCGTTTCTCGGCATCGGGATTTTCCTGATTCCGATGGCTGCCTACTACCTGATCAGCGGCAACCCTCTTCTCGGCGCCGCGCTCATCGTACTCTACGTCTTTGTCATGCTGACCAGGCAGATTGCAGAATCTCGGATGTGGGCGGCGACATTCCAGCTCAGGCCATCCCACACGTTCTTCATTACAGCAGCCTCAATTCTCTTGTTCGGACTGGCCGGTATCGTGTTAAGTCCGATTCTGCTGTTTGTTGCGGCACGCATCAGAAAGATGCCCGCATTCAGCGGATAATGACCACGCTGCCTTTTTTCATCTTTTTACGGATCTGCCTGTAGAGAACCGGTTTCAGTATTTTCCTTACTCCCGGGATCAGGAGGAACAAGCCGGCCACATCCGTAATGAAGCCCGGGAACAGGAGCAGGAGACCACCGGCCAAAACAAACAGTCCGTCCATGGCGGCATCGCCCGGGGGATACCCTTCTGCCGCCTGCTTACGGATATCCTTCCAAGCCCGCAGCCCCTCACGCTTTGCCAAGTAGGATCCGGCAGCGGCAGTCAGGAGGATCAGAAGGATCGTTTCAAATACTCCGATATGGCTTCCCGCGTAAAGAAGAACCGCCAATTCGGTTGTCGGGACAACGATAAATAAAAGGAACAGCCATTTCAAAATGCAAAATCCTTTCGAAAGACGCCCTGCCGTTCCGGCCAGGGCGTCTTGAGTTCTTAATTAAATTATAGCACGGATGCTCGGCCATTGTAGACTACGCCGGCTTCTGCGTCGATCGTCAGATCCTGCCCATCTTCGATTTCGGTCATGGCATTTTTCACGCCGATGATGACCGGAATTCCCACATTCAGGCCGACAACCGCCGCATGGCTTGTCAGACCGCCTTCCTGGACGACCATGCCGGCGCACTGCTCGATTGCCGGCATCATGTCACGATCCGTACCGTAAGTGACAAGGATCTTTCCCTTCATGTCGCGGGCAAGCGCTTCTTCTGCATTCCGGACGACGGCGGCCTGTCCAAATGCGACCGCCTTGCCGATGCCCTGCCCTTTCGCCAGCAGATCACCGATCACGTGGATCTTCATCAGGTTTGTTGTGCCGGCTTCACCGACAGGGACACCCGCCGTGATGATGACGACATCCCCGTGGGTGACATATTTATGTTTGATGCTTTCCTCGACAGACGTCTCCAAGATGGCGTCGATCGATTTCACGCGCTCCCCGACGATCGGATAAACGCCCCAGACGAGTGTCAGCCTGCGCGAACATTCGTCTGAAGCCGTCACTGCGATGATCGGGCAGCCCGGACGGTACTTTGCGATCATCTTGGCGGTCTGGCCGCTCTCGGTCGGCGCGATGACGGCTTTGACATTCAGGTTGACAGCCGTGTAGGCGGCGGCCTGTCCGATCGCATCCGTCATGTTGCCTTCCTTCTCGCGTCGGCGGGTTGAGATGACGGATCGGTAATCCACGGCTGCTTCCGCCGTCTTGGCGATCCTGTCCATCGTACGGACGGACTCTGCCGGATACTGGCCGGCAGCTGTCTCACCCGACAGCATGATTGCATCAGAGCCGTCCAGGATGGCATTTGCCACATCGCTCGCCTCTGCCCGTGTCGGGCGGGGGTTGCGCTGCATCGAGTCGAGCATCTGTGTGGCAGTGATTACCGGCTTGCCGGCCTGATTGCACTTTTCGATCATCCGCTTCTGGACAATCGGTACTTCCTCTGCCGGAATCTCCACTCCGAGATCGCCGCGGGCGACCATCAGCCCGTCGGATACCTCAAGAATGGAGTCCAGGTTGTCGACACCTTCACGGTTCTCGATCTTTGGAATGATCTGGACATGGCCTGCACCGTTCTCCTCAAGCAATTTCCGGATTTCCATCACATCGGACGCACGGCGGACAAACGACGCAGCGATAAAGTCCACTCCGTTTTTGATGCCGAAGAGGATATCAAATGCATCTTTTTCCGTAATACCCGGAAGCTGCACGGACACACCCGGAACGTTGACACCTTTTTTGTCCTTCAGTGTCCCCGCATTCCTGATGACCGTCCGGATCCTGCCTGCTTCGGGATCTGTTTCCCTGACTTCCAGCTCGATCAGGCCGTCATCCAGCAGGATTGTCGAACCGGCGTGCACGTCTTCTGCAAGCTTTTCATAAGTGACCGAGAACCGCTCTGCGTTGCCGAGCACTTCGGCCATCATGATGTCGATCTCCTGACCGTTCTCCAATTCAACCGCTCCGCCCTCCATCTTATGGGTGCGGATTTCCGGGCCCTTCGTGTCCAACAGGATACCTACAACCCGGTTCATCTTCTCGGCAGCTGCGCGGATATTGCCGATTCTCGCCTGGTGCTCTTCATGGTCACCGTGGGAAAAGTTGAGCCGCGCCACGTTCATGCCTGCGCCGATCAATTGCTCCAGCATCTCAGGCGATTCACTCGCCGGTCCGATCGTACATACGATTTTTGTCTTCCTCACATCGTTCGCCCCAATCCTTTAAATCGATAGTTCTTTCGAAAGTTCATACAGGCCGTCTTCCATGCCTTCCCTTCTGCTGAATACTTCCGTTAAAGGATAGTCTATCACTGCGTGGTTTCGCATGCCAACGGCGACCCCCGCACGGCCTTCAAGAAGAACCTCAACGGCCCTTGCACCGAATTTCGAGGCGAGGACGCGATCACGGCCGGTCGGGCTGCCGCCCCGCTGGATATGGCCAAGGACGGAGACGCGGGTTTCGATTCCCGCGGTTTCCTTCAGCTTCACCGCGAGGTCCTGGCCGGACATGACGCCCTCTGCAACGATCAGGATGCTGTGCTTTTTGCCGCGCTCGGTCCCCTGCTTGAGCCTCGTGACGATTTCATCGATATCATGGGGCCTTTCCGGAATCAGGATCGACTCGGCACCGCCGGCAACTCCTGCCCACAGTGCCAGGTCCCCCGCATCACGCCCCATCACTTCAATGATGAACGTCCGCTCATGGGAAGTGGCAGTATCGCGGATTTTGTCAATGGCGTCAATCACGGTATTGAGCGCTGTGTCGAAGCCGAGTGTATAATCCGTGCCATTGATGTCATTGTCGATCGTTCCCGGCACGCCTACGCATGGGAATCCTGCTTCCGACAGGGCCTGGGCCCCGCGGTAGGAACCGTCGCCGCCAATGACGATCAGCCCTTCGATTCCCCGTTCACGCAGTTGCCGGACACCTTCCGCCCGGCCTTCCGGTGTCTTGAATTCGGGACAGCGGGATGAATGAAGCATGGTACCGCCCTTTTGTATGATATCCCCGACAGAACCCGCATCAAGCCGCTCGATTTTTCCTTCGATCAGTCCCTGATATCCGTTATAGACCCCGAAGACGTCAAGATCTTCATAAATTCCTTTCCGGACCACCGCCCGGATGGCGGCGTTCATGCCCGGGGCATCCCCGCCGCTTGTCAGAACCGCTATTTTCTTCATACGGGCAACCTCCCGGTCAATCTTTAGTTCTCGCCTTCTTTGTATACCCCGATATTGCGGAATTTACGGTACCGGTCTTCGATAATCTCATCTGTTTTCATCGGGCAAAGCTTATCCATCGAAGAACGGATCGCTTCCCGGATCGCCTCTGCCTGACCGGCGGCGTCACGGTGCGCGCCTCCCGTCACTTCGGGAACGACTTCATCAATGATATCCATCTCTTTCAGGTCCGCAGCGGTGATTTTCATGGCTTCCGCGGCCTGCTGTGCAAGGGCTGCGTCTTTCCATAAAATCGAGGCGGCGCCTTCCGGCGAAATTACGGAATATGTCGAGTTCTCCAGCATGTGGATATGGTTTGCCACACCGAGCCCGAGCGCTCCTCCGCTTCCGCCTTCTCCGATCACGATGCTGATGACCGGGACCCGGAGTCCGGCCATCTCGACCAGGTTGCGGGCAATGGCCTCGCTCTGGCCTCGCTCTTCGGCGGCCTTGCCCGGATAAGCCCCTTTCGTATCGATAAAGCAGATGATCGGACGTCCGAATTTTTCCGCCTGCTTCATCAGGCGCAGCGCCTTCCGGTAACCTTCCGGATGCGGCATCCCGAAGTTTCTGCGGATATTCTCTTTGGTGTCCTTGCCGCGCTGATGTCCGATGACGGTCACCGGCGTGCCCCCGAACGAAGCAATGCCGCCGACAATGGCAGCGTCATCACCGTATGCACGGTCACCGTGCAGTTCGATAAAGTCCTCGAACAGGTAAGCGATATAGTCAAGGGTGGTAGGACGCTCTGAATGACGCGCCACCTGGACGCGGTCCCAGGCAGTCATATTTCCGTAGATGTCGGCTTCCAGCTTCTGCAGGCGTTCCTCCAGACTGCGGATTTCATCTGTCATATCGACGTGCGCATCATCGGTAATGTTCTTCAGTTCCTCAATTTTATCCTTTAGCCGGACAACCGGCTCTTCAAAAGGCAGCGGCTTCACCATCTTAGCGTGCCTCCTTCGTATGGAATCGGATCAGTGTGGAAAGTGTCTTTTTCATTTCTGAACGGTGGACGACGGCATCCAGCTGTCCGTGTTCCAGCAAAAACTCGGCTGTCTGGAAATCTTCAGGCAGTTTCTCCCGTACGGTCTGCTCGATGACCCGGCGCCCTGCAAACCCGATCAGCGCTTTTGGTTCGGCCAGGTTGATGTCTCCGACAGAAGCGAAGCTTGCAGACACTCCTCCTGTGGTCGGATGTGTCATGACCGATATGAAAAGGAGGCCGCGGTCGGCATGACGGGAAAGCGCAACGCTTGTCTTGGCCATCTGCATGAGTGACAGGACGCCTTCCTGCATCCTTGCCCCTCCGCTTGCCGTGAAAATGATGAATGGAATTTTTTCTTCTGTTGCCTTTTCGATTGCACGGGTGATTTTCTCCCCGACGACCGAACCCATCGATCCCATCCGGAAATGAGAATCCATGATTGCCACGGCGGTGCGCTGGCCGTCGATTTCACCGATGCCCGTGAGCACGGCTTCGTTCAGGCCGGTCTTCTCCGCATCCGAGTTCACTTTCTCTTCATACGAAGGGAAACCGAGCGGGTTGACGGTTTTCATCCCCTCATCCATCGGAATGAACGTGTCCTCATCAAACAGGCAGTCCACCCGTTCGTATGCAGTCATTTTATAATGGTGTCCGCAATCGGGACAGACTTTATCACATTTCATTAAATCCTTCGTCAGGACGATGGACTTGCATTCCGGACATTTCGTCATGAGTCCTTCCGGCATATCCTTTGCCGCCTCGGAAGGGACGGTCATGTACCGTTTCTTATTTTTCTTGAACATCTCTCGGATGATCGCCATCGGTATTCCCCCTTTGAGCGTGTACAATATCGGTCCATCTGTCATAGGCCTCAATTGCTGTTTCAGTCTCGCCGCTCCGGATCAGCCGGAGCATTTCCGCGATTTCAGTGCGTTCATCTGCCTCTGCCTCTCCCGTATAGGGCTTCCCGGCATACTGATACAGCAGATGCCAGATTTTCAGGGACAGGCGGTTGCCGGATGCAATCAGCACTTCCCGCACAATGTCTTCCCGCAGATAGGGCTCATCTGATTCCACTGCTGAGATAAGACTGTCCCAGAGCGGCAGTTTGCGGATTTCCGCATGGCCGGATGAGACACGGACCGCTTCCTTTTCATGGATCCGCATTGTTGCGCTGACGTCCTCAAGCGACTTCGGTTCCTGCAGGATGAATGCAGCGAGCACTTCGACGAGCTGATGTTTGCGGAAGTCGGACAGGAATGTTCCTTCTCCCTGTCTTGACTCGATCAGCCCGAGCAGTTCCAGGCTCCGCAGGGCTTCCCGGATTGTCGACCGTCCGGTTCTGAGCCGCTCTGCAAGCACCCGCTCGGAAGGAAGTTTATCTCCTGCCCGAATGTTTTCATTCCTGATGAGTGTGCGTAATTCCTGCACCACTTCAAGAAACATCTTGCGGGACGGTTTTGTTTCGGTCATGTCGCGCTCCTTGTCTTCCCATTTAATTGAAAGTGGTCTGACCACTCATACCCATACAGCATAACGGAATCGGAAAAACGAGTAAAGAAAAAACTGCACAGAGTATCTGTACAGTCCAAGCGAGGGCCCTCAGCGGAAATCCGATGAATTCTCAAAAAATTAATTTCCCCACCTGAAAAACCAGATCCGGTTGTGTGCCTACGGACCTGGTTTTGATGTTGTTTTCTTTGCCTGACAGCCATTGGAGATTATCCTTCAATATTCTTCACGATCAGCTGCAGCCGGCTGTTGCGCATTTCTGCCTGTCCGGACAGCCGGATTCCGGCTTCTTCCACGAGCAGGCGGTTGAAGGCTGCGTATTCTTTCGGGAACAGGGTGCACTCGATTTCTCCCGTGTCATCCTGAAGCCTGAAAAACGCCATGGCCTCGCCTTTTTTCGTACGGATACGCTTGATATCAGTGATGATGCCGGCCACCCGTACCCGGCCGCTTCCGCCGCCGATTGCGGCCACGTCTGCAAATGACCCGTTGCTGCCAGCTTTTAGCCTTGCAGCGGGGTGTTCAGATATATAGAAGCCGAGCGCGTCGCGTTCGTACTGAAGCTTCAAGGCTTCAGGCAGCGTCCCGGCTTCGGAATACTTCTGTCGTCCGAATGATGCCGCATCGCCGCCGAACAGGTCATCTTCCTCAGACGGCCGGACGAGGTTCGCATAGGTTTCGGCTGCTCCGATCGAAGCAAGCAGGACGGCCCGGTCCGGGTGAAAATCATCCATCGCCCCCGACCGTGCAAGCGGCTCGGCCGCAGCCCGAGTGAAATGGGCACCGGACAGGGCGACCGCCATGTCGAACAGATCCTCCCACGGAGCGGATTGTTTTCTGGCCTCCAGCAATTTTCTGATGAACGGCGCGGGAACTCCCTTGATGCCGGAGAGCCCGTAGCGGATGGCTCCGTCCTCCACCCTGCAGGCATAACCGCTCTTTTTAACGGATGGCGGCAGGATGCGGATGCCCTTCATGCGGATCTCGCTGACCAGCCTGGAAACACGGTCCGCATCACCTGCCGACTGCGAAAGCAGTGCCGCATAGAAATATGCCGGCTCATGAGCCTTCAGGTACGCCAGACGGAACGAAATCAGCGAATAGGCGACGGCGTGGCTTTTCGGAAAGCCGTAATCAGCGAACCTGACGATGTAGTCGTAGACCTTCACGGCAGACCCCCGGTCGTACCCGCGGGATTCTGCCCCCCGTACAAAGTGCTCCCTCTCCCGCTCCAGTACTTCCCTCTTTTTCTTGCTGACGGCCCGACGGAGTATGTCCGCCTCACCCATCGTGAAACCGGCCATCTGTACAGCGATCTGCATGATCTGCTCCTGGTAGACGATGATGCCGTAGGTTTCCTCCAGAATCGGGTCGATGTCAGGGTGGATTGACGGGACCCGTTCACTCCCGTGCATCCGCCGTTCAAACACCGGGATATTGTCCATCGGTCCCGGCCTGTAAAGCGCGTTGATGGCATAGATGTCGCGGAACCGTTCCGGTTTCAGATTTCTTAGCGTATCCCGCATGCCCTGCGACTCGAACTGGAAGACCCCGGTCATATCCCCTGCCTGGAACAGCCGGATCGTGGCGGGATCATCCAGCGGGATTTTCCCGAAGTCCAGATAAACATTGCGGTCATACCGGATCATGGACCGGATCCGATCAAGGAGCGTC
Organism: Bhargavaea sp. CC-171006; assembly: GCF_009761675.1. Lineage (GTDB taxonomy): Bacteria > Bacillota > Bacilli > Bacillales_A > Planococcaceae > Bhargavaea > Bhargavaea changchunensis. The sequence goes on along the minus strand of NZ_QUZH01000033.1, from coordinate 137,397 downwards.
AGGTTCCTCAACCCAAGAAAATCCATTTTCAGAAGACCGCGTTCCTCCACTTCCTTCATCGGCCATTGGGTCAGATAGATCCCTTCAGAACCGCTCGTCAACGGTACCGCATCCACCAGCGGAACCGGCGAAAGGACAACCCCCGCTGCGTGGGTGGACGCGTTTCTAGGGATACCTTCAAGGGCGAGCGCCGCGCTCAGCCACTTCTGCCTGTTCGGCGCGGCTTCCACCCAGCGCGCCAGAGAAGTTCCGGGTGCCGCCGCTTTAGCGAGTGTCATCCCAGGCCGTCCGGGAATCATTTTGGAGATTTCCCTCTGCTCTGCTTCGGGGAATCCGAATACACGTGCCGTGCTCCTGGCGGCAGCCCGTGCGGACAATGTCCCGAACGTGATAATCTGCGCCACGTAGTCCTGTCCATATTTTTCTGCTACGTATTCAATCACCTCATGCCTGCGGTGATCGGCAAAATCCACATCGATATCCGGCATGCTGACCCGTTCCGGGTTAAGAAAACGCTCGAAAATGAGGCCGTAGGCGATCGGGTCCACATCCGTGATCCCTAGCGCGCAGGCGACCAGCGACCCGGCCGATGATCCGCGGCCCGGTCCTGTCAGAATTCCTTTCGAGGCTGCATAAGCGATGAAATCCGCGGTGATGAGAAAGTAATCCGAGTACCCCATCGAAGAAATGACATCCAGCTCATGGTCCAGACGGGATGCATACCGGTCCGGAACTGAACCGAGCCGCTTTCTCAACCCTTCCAGGCAATCCGCGCGCAGACGTCCGTCCGCGGTCTCCCCTTCGCCAAGCGGGTAACGGGGCATGAGGCGCTCCGCATGGGGTATCGTGTTGCTGCAGGACAACAGAAGATCTGCAGTTGCTTCCAGCCATTCCGGATGATCGGAGAACCTGGCCGACAATTCATCCGGCATCGGCAGATCAGCTTCCGGAAGGTCAGCGAGGTCATTTTCCGAAAGCTTTCCTCCCTCATCGATCAGACGGGCTACCCGGTATGCAAAGGCGTCGTCCCTGTTCAAGTAACGGGCAACGGCCGTCGCACATATGGTCAGGCCCTCCTGTTCCGCAAAATGTGTCCAAGTTTCTTCATCAGCATGCCTCAGGCCGCCCGGCCGGGAAATACCGATGAACATCCTGTCTGGGCCTCCGGCCTCAAGTACGGTCTTCATCGCCACTGCCGGGTCCCCATCCGGCATCGCTGCGGGATCAGCAACAAGCAGGCAACCCCTGCTATAGGCCTTCAGCCAGGACAGGGGAAGCGTTCCGCGGTCCTTGACGGACAGCGCACTGCTCATCTTGAGCAGATTTTGATAGCCTCCGTCGTCCTTCGCATAGATAAAGGCCGGCAAAGCGCCGGCCTCCGTCTCGATCTGCACGGTGAGTCCGATGACGGGCCGGATGCCGGCGGATTTCACCGCCCTGGCAAACGGCAGGATGCCGTACAGTTTCGTATTGACGATCGCCGCTGCGACGGCTCCCCGCGTTTGAAGCGCTTCCGGGAGCATGTCGGGCCGGATGATGCTTTGCAGCGGATCATCAGATGTCATGATCTGCGCATATGCGATATTCATCCCGATCCCCCCCTGTCATTTATTGCACAATTCACGGAGTGCCTGCGCAGCGCGCTCGGCTTCCGCCCAGTCCGCGGCGGATGCGCCGGCTGCAAGCGCATGGCCGCCACCGCCAAATCGTCTTGCCAGTTCGTTGACGACCGGACCCTTGGAACGGAAGCGGAGGCGGATCTGGTCTTCTTCTTCGACCTGGAAAACCCACGCGATCAGACCCTTGACTGCGCCAGGTACCCCGACGAGCTTTGCCGTGTCAGAAGCGGTGACGCCAAACTCCTTCATAGTCTCCGAAGTGATTTTCACCACACCGACCCCACGATCCACTCTGAGATTTTGGAGGATGTATCCGTTGAGCCTGAGGAGGGGGGCATCCATTTCGTACATCGCGTTGTGAAGGGATGGCCGGTCGAAACCGTGTGCAACAAGCTCTGCCGCAGCCCGAAATGTTCCGGGGCCGGCGGACGGATGCAGAAACCGACCTGTATCACCGATAATTCCCGCGTATAGCAGCCGGGCGGCCTCTACGCTCATCCGCCAGCCGCTTGACTGCTCCCCCTCCTTGAACAGCCGATAGATCAGCTCGCTGGTCGCGCTGGCCTCCGGCTCCACCCACCTCATAGTGCCGTACCTGTCATCATCCGGATGGTGGTCGATCTTGATGAGCTCGGCTCCTTTTCCGTAGTGGCTCCCGTCAATTCTGCCGGTGTTTGCAGTGTCGGTCACAATGACGAGTGCTCCCTCGTAGAGCGGCCCGGTCACTTCGTCCGGGTTCCCGAGATAATCCAGCGAGAAATCGTGGTCGCCGGCCGCAAACACCCGCTTGCCCGGATAATTGTCCAGGATCAGCGTTTTCAGCCCAAGCTGGGATCCGTAGGCATCCGGATCCGGCCTGACATGGCGGTGGATGATGATGGTATCGTAGCGTTCAATTGTGTCAATGATTTGTCGTTTCAACCCTATTCCCTCCATCGCCCGGTCTTTTCCCTTCGCAATCCGGCAAAATTCGAGATACAATGAGGACAGTTTTGCTTGACCGGAGGGATTCGATGCTTAATCTGATTTTCACCGCACTGATCATTTTTTCTGCGGTTGCCTACCTTTACTTCAAGACGAAGCAGTTCCGGACCACGCTTCAGGCTGAGCGGCAGTATCACCGAAGCAGCGCCTCGGCCGCACTTGGTGCATTCATCATGCTGTTCGGTGTAAACCAGCTGTTCCTGTTTTCCGGAATGATCACGTATCTTGTAGCGGCAGCCTTTATCCTGCTCGGACTCTATGTCCTGGTCTATAACGTAAAGGCCCGGACTCACTATGCCGGCTTCCTCGAAGAAGAGCGGCGCCTGAATGAAAAGTGATGCACAAATTGTGCATCACTTTTTTTACCGTTCAAATACCTGGAGCATCATCATGGCCTTGCCGACGATGGTCTCACCGCTGTACACCGTGAACTCCATCTTGGCAAAGTGCCGGCTCATGTCCAGGAGTTCCGGCCTGATCCGGACCTGCGAACCGAGCTGGACGTGTTTCATGAAGTAGACGGACATGCTCTCGATGACGCTCTCCCCGCGCTTGCGCTTTTTCAAAAACTGATCGGCCGCTTCAGACAGCATGATCGTCAGAGCCCCGTGGGAAAGCGAGCCGAGGGGGTTTGTCATCCGCGGAGTGACTGTGAAGAGCAAGGTGGACTCTGCTTCCTTGTCCTCTTCCATCTGCGATCGCACCAGGTCTTCGAACGTATCCCCTTGGTGCGGCTGGCGCTGGGCCACCTGAAGGGCCTTCAGCACGTCCTGGCGGCTGATGACTCCCTCCAGCCTGTCTCCGGTGGAAACGACCGGCATCAGGTCAATCCCTTCCCAGATCATCCTGTGGGCCGCCGAAGCAACACTCATTTTCATCCCGGCGGAGATCGGTTTTGGCGTCATGACCCGATCGATCGGCACTTCCCCGTCCATTCCGATCACGTCTTTAGCCGTGACGATTCCGACAAGCCTTCCGCTGCCGCTCGTTACTGGAAATGCTCCGTGAGAGGTCGTTTTATTGCGCGCATGGAAATCGGAGACAAGATCGCCTGAATCGAGCGTTGCCGTCTGGCTGATGGGAACAATGATGTCCTCTACGAGGAGGATATCCTTCTCGATCAGCTGGTCATAGATGGCCCGGTTGATCATCGTCGCCACGGTGAATGTGTCGTAGCTGGTCGAAATGATCGGAAGTTCCACCTCGTCGGCCAGTTTCTTCACTTCTTCCGATGCGTCAAACCCACCTGTGATCAGGACGGCCGCTCCTGCCCGGATCGCATTTCCATGCACCTTGAGCCGGTTTCCGACGATCAGGAGGCTGCCGGGATCGGTATAGCGCATCATGTCTTCCATCTGCATGGCGCCGATTACAAATTTCGTCAGTGTTTTATGGAGACCATTCCGGCCGCCCAGAACCTGGCCGTCGACGATATTGACCACTTCCGCAAATGTCAGCCGCTCGATGTTCTCCTTTTTTTTCTGTTCGATCCTGATCGTGCCGACCCGTTCGATCGTATTGACGAGTTTCCGGTTTTCCGCTTCCTTGATGGCGCGATAGGCCGTTCCTTCGGAGACATTCATCTCCTTGGCGACCTGGCGGACGGAGATCTTGTCGCCGACCGGCAGGCTCTCGATGTATTGTAGGATTTTTTCATGTTTTGTCGCCACGTCGTCACCTTTTCCCAACTTCTGATGATTCCATCTTACCATAGTGGACGTGCCTGAGTAGCAAAAAGAACCCTTGGGCATATAGGGTCTATCATGCGAATTCGTCCGGTTGGAAAAAGCAAAAACGGAAGGCATGTGCCTCCCGCAGTGGATAGATTCAGAGATCGACGGAGTCTCCCGCTTTCATGACCCTCACATCAGTTCCTTCCACCAGTTTTCTGAAGTCTTCCGGATCCTGCTTGATCGGCGGAAACGTGTCGTAGTGAATCGGGACCGCCACCTTCGGCTTCAGAAGGCTGACGGCATAAGCTGCGTCCTCAGGCCCCATCGTGAAGTTATCACCGATTGGCACAAAGGCGATATCCGCCGGGTGGCGCTTCCCGATAAGTTCAAGGTCGGAGAACAGGCCGGTGTCCCCAAGGTGGTGGACCGTCTTTCCTTCCGCTGTGAAGAGGATCCCTGCCGGCATGCCGGTATAAATGATTTCCTGGCTGTCTTCTTTGATGAAAGAAGATCCGTGGAACGCCTGAGTGAACTTCACTTTGCCAAATTCAAATTCATAAGCGCCGCCGATATGCATCGGGTGCACGTTTACCCCTTGCCAGCCGAGCCAGACGGCCAACTCATTCGGTGCGACGACAAGTGCTCCTGTGCGCTTGGCGATTTCGACTGTGTCGCCCACATGGTCGCCATGTCCGTGAGTGAGAAGGATGACATCAGGATTTTCTTCGTTTGCGTCCAGGTCGGTCAATTCGTTGCCGGTAATGAACGGGTCGATCAGGATCGTATGGCGCTCCGTCCTGATTTTGACGACGGAATGGCCGTGGTAGGATACTTTCATGAAAAGATTCCCCTTTCTCTGTTCAGCTCCCGGGCATGTTTCGACAGGGAATGCGCCGAATCCTTCTTTTTGCTATGATGGATTCATTCAGAAAGGCTGGTGTTCGGAATGGATAAATTGCAGGAAATCAGGATGTACATGGAGGAGAACGGAATTGACGTGGCATTGGTCACCACTCCCGATAATGTGTTCTATCTTTCCGGCTTCAATAGCGAGCCACATGAGCGGCTGCTGGCAGTTGCGGTTTTCCGCGATGCCGAGCCATTCATCATTGCCCCGAAAATGGAACTGCCTGATGTAAAGGCGGCGGGTTGGACGGGTGAATCCGTAGGGCATGAGGATACCGACGATGCGTGGATGATCGTAGACCGGACGATTCGCAAGCGCGGCAACACGCCTTCCCGCATCGCAATCGAGAAGTCCCACATGAATGTTGAACGCTATGAACGCCTGAAGGAGCTTTATCCGGAAGCTGCGTTCACCGGGCTCGACAGCAAACTGAATGCCATGCGGAACATCAAGGATCAAGCCGAACTCGAGAAGCTCCGCAAAGCTGCAGAACTCGCGGACTACGCCATTGAAGTCGGCTGCCGGGAAATCGCTGAAGGCAAGACCGAACTGGAAATCCTGACAGCCATTGAATTCGAAATGAAGAAAAAAGGCGTATCGCATATGTCATTCGATACGATGGTGCTGAGCGGCAAGAAGACGGCTTCTCCTCACGGCACCCCAGGAGAGCGAAAAATACAGAAGGGCGATTTTGTCCTGTTCGATCTTGGTGTTGTCTGGGAAGGCTACTGCTCGGACATCACACGCACAGTGGCGTTCGGGGAGCCTACAGAAGAAATGCGGAACATATATGAGACCGTGAAGCAAGCAGAGCAGGCTGCTGTCGATGCAGTGAAGCCGGGTGTACGGGCGATGGATCTCGACAAGACGGCCCGTGATGTGATCACTGAAGCCGGGTACGGCGAGTACTTTACCCACCGCCTTGGCCATGGGCTCGGAATTTCCGTCCATGAATTCCCTTCCCTGCATGGTTCGAACGAAATGAAACTCGAGGAAGGCATGGTCTTCACGATTGAACCGGGAATCTATCACCCGGATATTACCGGAGTCCGGATTGAAGACGATGTCGTCGTCACCTCGGATGGTGTAGAAGTTCTGACCAAGTTCCCGAAAGAACTTCAGATCATCGGGTAATTACAGTCAAATCCATACAAAAAACCGCCGAAAGGAATTTTCTTCGGCGGTTTTGTTCGTGCATTATTGAAGAAGCGATTCGACAGGGACATACTCGCGGCCCTGATCGTCTGCCACAGCTTTGTAAGTAATATGCCCTTCCAGGGTGTTATAGCCTTTGCGGAGGGCCTCATTGTCAAGCGCTGCCTGCTTCCAGCCTTTGTTCGCAATCTGCAGCGCATAAGGGACCGTTACGTTCGTGAGTGCCATCGTGGATGTGCGAGGAACGGCACCAGGCATATTAGCCACCGCATAATGGACGACACCATGTTTTTCATAAGTCGGATCGTCATGCGTCGTCACCCGGTCACTCGTCTCAAAAATCCCTCCCTGATCGATTGCGATATCGACAAGGACCGATCCGGGCTGCATCGACTTGACCATTTCCTCGGTGACGAGTTTCGGAGCCTTCGCACCCGGAATCAGTACAGCTCCGACGACGAGGTCCGCATCCTTTACCGCTTCCGCAATGTTGAGCGGATTCGACATGAGAGTCTGGATATCATTGCCGAACTGGTCATCCAGCTGGCGGAGCCGCTCGGGGTTCAGATCGAGAACGGTCACCTGCGCACCCATGCCTACCGCCACACGCGCAGCATTCGCACCGGCCATTCCGCCTCCGATCACAGCGACTTTCCCGCGCTGGACACCCGGCACGCCGGACAGAAGAATTCCTTTGCCGCCGTGGATGCGCTCGAGGAACTGGGCACCGATCTGAGTGGCCATCCGGCCTGCCACCTCGCTCATCGGCGAGAGCAGCGGAAGCGAGCGGTTCGGAAGCTGGACGGTTTCATACGCAATGCCGACCACCTTATTTTCAAGCAAAGCCGCTGTTAGCGCTTCCTCAGGAGCAAGGTGAAGATAAGTGAAGAGGATCAGCCCTTCACGGAAATATGGATATTCGGATGCGACCGGCTCTTTAACCTTCATGACCATTTCCGCATCCCATGCTTCGCGGGCAGTGCCGACAATTGTCGCACCTGCTTCGCTGTAATCTTCATCTGTAAAGCCGGAACCCTGTCCCGCCCCCGTTTCGATCAGAACTTCATGGCCCGCCAGATTCAGAGTCACCACGCCCGCTGGCGTCATCGCCACGCGATTTTCATTGTTCTTGATTTCTTTTGGTACACCGATTCGCATTTCCTATACCCTCCCATATGTCTATCCTTGGTTGCTGGGCAGAAGGTTGGCTTGTCCCCTGTTTCTGCAGTTCCATCATAACACTCTTTTTTCGACACGGAAGCGGTTTTCTTCAGAAGGGACACAATTTTGCCACTGTTCCTACCAGTCTGATGCAGGATTCGTTAAACCTTTCGACGAAAAAGAACAATAGAAAAGGGAGGGAACGACATGACACTCAACTACAAACATATTCTTGTCGCGGTGGATGGTTCCAAGGAAGCCGAGTGGGCATTCAAGAAATCTGTCGGGATTGCAAAACGCAACAAGGCTACACTCAACTTGGTGAACATCATCGACACCCGCTCGTTTGCAGCTGTCGAAGCGTATGACCGCTCCATCGCCGATCGGGCCCATAAATTCGCGGATGAGCTCCTTGCCGACTACCGCAAAGAAGCCGAGGCAGCCGGCGTCCAGGACGTTAATATCATCGTTGAATACGGCTCTCCAAAGACAATGATTCCGCGCGATATCTCAAAAAAGGTCGAGGCGGACCTGATCGTCTGCGGAGCGACCGGCCTCAACGCGGTTGAACGCTTCCTGATCGGATCGATTTCGGAAACGATTGTCCGGAGCTCCAAATGTGATGTGCTCGTCGTCCGGACCGAAGAGCTGCCCGGTGAAGAACCGGTCGCAGAGTAAGCAAAAGGGATGTGCCGCCGAACGCTGCACATCCCTTTTATCATGCTTTTTTATAGCCGTTTTGCTCCGCCCACGCGTCTACCTTACCAAAAAACGCCGAGACGGCATTGGCATTTTTCAGATCCGGAGCCTGCGCCAGCAGGACCTCAGGTTTTGGTCCTGGCCGGCCTTCGGGTTTCCTCAGGAGAAGCAGGCTCTTGGCATTGGCCTTATTCTTGAACAGTCCTTCCGGAAGAGCGATGACACCGAGGATTTCCGCTTCATCCTTCAGGAACGTATGGAGCTGTGTCGCAAATTCCGATTCGAACAGGTTTGCCGGTACGACAAAGATGCCATGACCGCCTTTTTTAAGGTGCCGCATCGATTGCTCGATAAACAGGTGATGGGCGTAGGAATGCCCTTCTTCCGCTCTCAGATTATAGTTCATCGCGTTTTCATCATCCGGATAATAGCCTACCGGCAGGTCTGTGACGACAAGGTCCGCCGGGTCTACCATCAGCGGGCGCAGCGAATCCTGGTGATACAGTGTGACAGGCTGTGACAGCAGATCCGCCGAGGCGGCCGCAAGCTGGATCAGAAGATCATCAATTTCGGAACCGCTTGCCGCAGTGCGGCCATCCATGAAGTTCATCACGGTATAGAGCAGATTTCCTGTTCCGATTGCCGGGTCGAACATGGTGACATACGGTTTTCCGCCGGTCAGACGGTCGGCCAGATAGCCGGTGATCAGCCCGATGGAATCAGGGGTCATGTGGTGATTCGGCTGGGCGCTCTCCTTCATGCCCTTCAGCATGGCAAGCTGGAGTCCCTTGCGCACTTCTTCCTTTGACGGCTTTTCCGCTTCCGGGGCGATTTTCCCATCCGCCCATGCCCTTACTGTTTCAAGGACGGCTTCAAGATACATCGTCCCCTCTTTTTTCGAAATTCTCTCCGAGTGGCCGTCAAGGAAATTAAAGATCCGTTCTGTATTGGTTTCCATGTTCATCCTCCGCAAATGAGAAACCCACTCGCCGGAGTGGGTTTCGTTTTTATTCCGCCAGTTTCTTGACGGCGTCGATTGCTTTGTCATAGTCCGGATGGTTGGTGCCTTCCGATACATATTCGACATAGGCGACTTTGCCGTCTTTGCCGATCACGAAGACGCTCCTTGCCAGGAGGCGCAACTCCTTCATGACAACACCGTAAGCCGTGCCGAACGACAGGTCGCGGTGGTCGGAAAGGGTATGGGCATTATCCAGGCCTTCGGACGCCTTCCAGCGCGCCTGCGCAAACGGCAGGTCGACGGAGATTGTCAGCACCGCCACATCATCGCCCAGCTCTGTGACCGCTTCGTTGAAGCGCTTGGTCTGTGTCGAGCAGACGCCTGTGTCGATCGACGGGATGACGCTGATCAGCCGGATCTTCCCTTCTGTATCTTTCAGCGTGAACGGGGTCAGGTCATTTTGAAGAACCGTGAAGTCCGGCGCCTCGTCACCGACCTTGATTTCCGTTCCGAGGAGTGTAACCGGTTGTTGTTTGAATGTTACTTGTGCCATCTTGCAACGCCTCCTTTTCTCCAAGTGTACTAGAGTGCGTGACCGTCTTGCAAACGGTTCGCATAACCGCGGGCTGGAGCCGCCTTCTGGTATCGCTCCTCGTGAATGACCAGCGTGTCCGCGATATAATCATGCAGCGCTTCCTTTTTCGGCGTAAAGCCGACCACAATATAGAGAATCGCCAATGTCTTCGAGAAATACCGGCCAATCCATTCACGGAACAGTACAGTCTTCCAGTCCAGCGGCCCGCCGTCCCGCCGGATGACCCGGATGCCCGTGACCATCTTGCCGACTGTCTGGCCGAAGTATTTCGTCATGAAGATGAAATACAGAAAGAAGATGGCTGCGGTCAGCAGATTGTAAGGTGCATACCAGGCATCGGGAGCAATCTCAAGTCCGGCGAGCCGGAACAGCGGACGCACCACAAGCATGCTGAGAGACCCCAAAACGATGAGGTCGATCAGATAAGACCAGAAGCGGATCCAGAACCCGGCATAGGCATGCCGGAACTCCTCGGGCTCAGGGAAGGATCCGGAAAGATGACCGGTTCCTTGCATTGGTTCCGTCATTTCGAATCCCTCCTCACTTTTCACCGTACAGGTACATCATGCGCGGTGAGTTATAATCGGACAGCACCTGCCCGATGATGCGGCTTTCCAGATCCCCCTGGAAGAGCGACTGCATTTTTACTCCGAACAGTGATCCGAAGCCGGCATCCATGCCGTATTCGAACACCTGGGCTTTGTCCAGACCATGATCTGCCCGCAGTCCGGCGATGGCATCCTCAAGCCGCCCTGTTTCATCCGCCAGTTTGGCTTCGACTGCCTGACCGCCGTTCATGATGCGGCCGTCGGCCCATTTCTTCACCTCAGCCTCGCTCATTCCGCGGCCTGCCTCGATGACGTCCACAAAACGCTCATAGGAATCGTTCAGCATCGTCTGGAGCATGTCACGCTCTTCGTCTGTCATATCCCGCGTCGGACTCATGATGTCCTTGTACTTGCCCGATTTGATGGTGACGAAATCGATTCCATGCTCTTCCGCGAATCCGCCATAATTGATGCTTTCCATGATGACGCCGATCGAGCCGGTCAGAGTCTCCTTATGTACAAAGATTTTATCCGCCGGGGCTGAAATGTAATAGCCGCCCGATGCAGCCATGCCGCCCATGCTCACGTAGACCGGGATATCTTTCTCTTCCTGGATTTCGACAAGCTTGTCATGGATATCGGACGATTCTACAACACCGCCGCCTGGCGAGTTCACGTACAGCACCACGCCCTTGACGGAATTGTCCTCCCGGATCATATCAAGCTGCTCCATGAATGCCTGATGATTATATCCGGTTGTCGCAAACAATGGGGAGGCTGCACCCGTGTCCTGGATGATTCCGTCTACACGCAGAAGCGCAATCCGGTTCCTCGCGTCCCCATCCTCGACGACTTGCTCCATCTGTCCGCCGGCGGGCGCAAGCTGATCTTCCATTACAGATTGCCAGTTCATTGACATAATGGACGACACCGTATTGATGCCTGCCGCTACAACGAACAGGAGTACGGCCGCGCCGAGGGCGATCCATCGTTTCATGTTCATGTGATTTCTACCTCCCTTTCCAACTCTCTATACGTGAGAGGACTGCATCCCGTTTCATTTTTCTTCGGCGGGCTTCATCTTTTTCATCATCCGGAACTTCGATACGGTCACCAGGACCAGCCCTGCCCAGATGAAGGAAAAGGCGATCGCCTCAATTAAACCGAATGCTTCACCGTAGACCACGACCCCCAGGAACAGCATCATCGACGGCGCAATGTACTGAAGGAATCCGAGAAGATAAAGCGGCATGGTCTGCGCCCCTTTCGCGAAAAGGACAAGCGGGACAGCCGTTGCCGCTCCGGATAGAACGAGGAGAAGGACTGTGCCCGTTCCGGCCTCAAAGAACGCCAGCCCGTCGGATGTTCCTGCCCAGATGAGATAGGCCGCGGCGAACGGGGCGATAAAAGCCGTCTCGATCGTCAGGCCCCTCAGGGCATCCAAGTGGATGGTCTTTTTTGCAAAACCATAGATGGCGAACGTTCCTGCCAGGCCGAGAGCCAGCCACGGGAATGTTCCGTAGGAAACGGTGATGATCAGGACACCCAGGAGGGCCAGCACAACGGCTGCTTTTTCTGGTGAAGACAGCCTCTCCTTCAGAAAGACGATCCCGAGGAGGATCGATAAAAGCGGATTGATGTAATAGCCGAGACTGGTCTGCACAATGTGTCCGTTATTGACCGCCCAGATAAACAGGAACCAGTTGCCCGAGATGATGACAGATGCGCCGAACAGGCTCCAGAATGAACGCTTGTTTCCCCATAGGGCCTTAAGGTCTCCGGCCAGCTGCTTTCCCTGGCCCAGCAATAAAACCACCGCGACGGTTGTGATGGATGCCCAGAAAATCCGCTGGGCGAGAACTTCTCCACTCGGCACATGACCGAGGCCTTTCCAGTAGATCGGCAGCACTCCCCATATCAGGTAAGCGGAGGCCGCCCAGATGATGCCTGCTTTCTCCTTGCTTTCCAAGGACAGTCCCTCCTTTCCTTCCTGCGCAGCGGACGTCCGCTTGCACACCAAACTAAAAAACCTCCCCGATGAACCCGGGGGAGGTTTGATCACTGCCCATCCGGTACCGGTTGAGCCGGACGGGAAGGATGGAGCGCTCAAAAATCAGCTCATGGCCTCCTGCTTGCGCAGTTCGACCCTCATGATCTTGCCGGATGCGGTCTTCGGCAACTCGTCGAGAAACTCGACCGCACGCGGATACTTATATGGAGCCGTAACTGTTTTGACATGATCCTGCAGGTTCTTCACGAGTTCATCCGAAGCTTCTTCCGGATTCCGGAGCACGATGAATGCCTTGACGATGCTTCCGCGTTCCGGATCCGGACTTGCGACAACTGCACATTCCTTAACCGCCAGATGTTTGGTCAGTGCGTCTTCCACCTCGAAAGGCCCGATCGTATAACCTGAGGAGATGATGATATCATCGGCACGGCCTTCAAACCAGAAATAACCGTCTTCATCCATCTTTGCCCGGTCCCCCGTGACATAGTAGTCCCCGCGGAACTGTCTGCTCGTCCGCTCCGGATCATTCAGATATTCCCTGAACAGCGCCGGTGTATCGACGTGAACTGCGATATCTCCCGCCTCGCCCGGAGGACAAGGTTTACCTTCATCGTCGATGATTTCCACCCGGTTGCCCGGAGTCGGCTTGCCCATCGAGCCCGGGCGTGCTTCCATTCCCTTCATTGTTCCGACGAGCAGCGTGTTTTCCGTCTGCCCGTAACCGTCCCTGACCTCAAGGCCGAATTCACGGCTGAAAGTTTCAATCACTTCAATATTAAGGGGTTCACCTGCCGAAACAGCACTGTGGAGCGAAGAAAGGTCATAATCCGAAAGATTGTCCGTCTTCGCCATCAGCCGGTATTCTGTCGGGGTGCAGCAAAGTACATTGACCCCGTACTGCCCGATAAGCTCCAGGTATTTTTTCGGTTCAAACCGTCCGTTGTAGACAAAGCCCGTCGAACCGCTGCCCAGCGTTGCGAGAAACGGTGACCAGATCCACTTCTGCCATCCCGGACTTGCTGTGGCCCAAACCGTGTCGCCATCCTCTATGCCGAGCCAGTTTGCGGCAGATGTCCGGAGATGGGCGTAGCCCCAGCCGTGTGTATGGACAACCCCCTTCGGCTTGCCTGTCGTCCCGGACGTGTAGGATAGAAATGCCATATCACCGCTGCGGGTCTCGGGAGATTCAAATGCGTCTGATGCATGCTCCATTTCATCAAGAAGCGGAATCCCCTCCTCCGAATCGCCGACAATAAACAATTTTACGCCGGCCATATGACTGGCTTCCTTGAACTGGTCTGCAAATGGTGCATAAGCGATGATCGCTTTGGCCCCGCTGTGCACGAGGCGGTAGTCGATATCCGATGCACGGAGCATTTCAGAGCTTGGAATGACGACGATGCCGGCTTTAAGGGCAGCCACATAAGCAACATAAGCCTCGATCAGCCGGGGCATCATGACGATGACGACATCGCCTTTTCCGAGCCCGTGCGCCACGAGCACGTTTGCACAACGGTTTGCACGCTCCATCAGTTCACGGTATGTCACTTCCCGTGTCTGTTGTCCGTCTGTCCAAATCAACGCTTTGCGCGCCGGGTCATCGGCATATTTTTCAAATTCCGAAGCAAGGTTATACAGCTCCGGTGCCAGCAGGTCTTCTCTATTCATGCCAGTCACCCCTTTTCCATATTCACTATCGATTATACGCCTAACATTTCGGCGTTTCAAAATCGAATTTGTTTTCGGAAGATATAGCCAGAGGATGCAGGAGAATGGACCGGGACAGATTATGTAATAAGTGCGGTTGCAAATTTAAAGCCGCCCGTCATGGACGGGCGGTCTTCTCTTGCATTATTGTTGGCCCTTCATTTGCTGCTGTGCCATCGAAACCAAACGCTTGGTGATTTCTCCGCCAACGGAACCGTTGGCACGCGATGTTGCGTCGGCACCCAGCTGAACTCCGAATTCCTGAGCGATTTCATACTTCATCTGGTCCAGCGCTTGGCGGACACCAGGTACGAGAAGCTGGTTTGAGTTGTTGTTGTCGTTTGCCATGGATGTATCACCTCCTTGTGCTCATAGAATGTGCCGGAAGCGAATTATCATACGGCAGGATCTCTGGAAATTAAATAGATCAGGCGGATAATCCGGAACTATGCCGCACACTTTATTCAGAAAGAACCGGTATAAATTAAAGACCGCCCGTCTTGGACGGGCGGCCTTCATTGCATTATTGTTGGCCTTTCATTTGCTGCTGTGCCATCGAAACCAAACGCTTGGTGATTTCTCCGCCAACGGAACCGTTGGCACGCGATGTTGCGTCGGCACCCAGCTGAACTCCGAACTCTTGAGCGATTTCGTACTTCATCTGGTCCAGCGCTTGGCGGACACCAGGTACGAGAAGCTGATTCGAGTTGTTGCTGTTGTTGTTTGCCATGATGTATCACCTCCTTGTGCACATAGAATGTACCGGAGGCGGATTATCATACGGCAGGTTAACTGGAAATTTGTGTCTGATTACAGAAGATCCGAAAATGGATCTTCTTCTTTTTTAAGCGGCAGCTCGATGATTTCCCGTTCGGCCACGGCTTTTTCGATCATCGGTCCGAAATCTGCGTTGCCCTCATAATAAATGACTTTATCCGTTTTCGGCTTGGTGGCCGGATTGGAAGGCGTAAAGATGGTACAGCAGTCCTCAAATGGACGGATTGACGTTTCGTATGTGCCGATCTTTTCGGCGATGCTGATGATGTCCAGTTTGTCCACCGCGATGAGCGGACGGAGCACCGGGGTCGTCGTCACTTCATTGATGGCACTCAGACTATCAAGTGTCTGGCTGGCGACCTGGCCCAGGCTTTCACCGGTGACGATCGCCTTGGCTCCGATTTCCTCCCGAACCCGGTCCGCTATTTTCATCATCATGCGGCGCATCGTTGTCATCGTAAGCGCTGATGGAACCGCATCCTGCACAGCCTGCTGAATTTCGGTGAAATGGATGGTATGCATGCGGATCCGCGTCCCGAATGCGCTTAGCCGTTCTGCAAGTTCCACGACTTTCTGCTTGGACTGCTCACTCGTAAATGGCGGGCTGTGGAAATGGATGACATCCAGTTTCAGGCCGCGCTTCATCATCAGATATCCGGCAACAGGACTGTCGATCCCACCTGAGAGCATCAGGAGCGCATGTCCATTGGATCCCGCAGGAAGGCCGCCGGCTCCCTGGAGCGTTTTTGTCGAGAGGTAAGCTCCGTCCTCACGGATATCGATGAGAAGGCGGATTTCAGGATTCTTCATCCTGACAACCAGTCCCGGGAAGAGCGGGAGCAGATGACCTCCCATTTCCTGCTGGAGTTCGATTGTTTTCAGCGGGAAAGTCTTATCTGCGCGCCGAACTTCAACCTTGAACGTCTTTCCTTCTGTTTCCATATCGGAAAGAATCCGTTTCGCAGTTTCTTTGATCGTTTCCAGATCAGCTTTGCAGCGGACCGCCGGACTGAACGACTGGATTCCAAAAACATCGGACAGACGCTCCAAAGCTTCTTCAATTTCTTGTCCTTCTTCCGCGAACAGGTACATCCGGTCATGTTCCGATTTGACCTTGACCGTCGGAAGGTCTTTCATGATGCGGCGGATATTGTCTCTCAGCTTGCGGATAAAGACGTTCCGGTTTTTCCCTTTCAATGAGAGTTCCCCGTAACGGATCATGATTTCATGGTACATCATTTTCGGATCAAACCCTTTCTATCGTTTCCATGAACGAATTGAATACTTCCTTGAATTTCTCAATTTCCCCGGCAGTGTTCATCCGCCCGAAACTGATCCGGATCACCCCATGGCGGTAATCATCAGGAACACCCATCGCCTGGAGAACGTGGCTTTCCTTGCGGCTTCTCGAAGAGCATGCGCTCGATGTGGATACATAGATTTCCCTCTCCTGCAGAGCATTGACCGCAATTTCTCCTTTGATGCCCCGGATGGCAACGGAGAGGATATGGGGCGCATTGTTTTCGGAACCGAGAACCATCACCTTGCTGAAAGTCCCGAAATAGCGGACGAGATCATTTCTCCAATCCGCATAGGGTGCAAGGTCCCTTTCTTCCACGGAGAGGCGCATCGCCTTGGCCAGCGCCGCCGCATGCGCAACCGGCACTGTTCCGCTCCGGAGGCCCTCCTGTTGGCCGCCTCCGAACAAGATTGGCTGGAGCTCATGACGTTTTTTTAGGATCAGCGCACCGGATCCCTCGAGGCCGTGTATTTTGTGCGCCGACACAGATATGGCGTCGGGACCGTTCTCAGATATCGGAACCGGGATTTTCCCGAAGCTTTGAACCGTATCTGAATGAAAAACTGCCCGGGTTTTGGCCCGGATGAGCTTGCCCGCCTCCTCAAGCGGCTGGATCGCGCCGGTTTCGTTGTTGACGTGCATGATGGACACCACTGACGTGTCCGCCGTCAGCTTGCGGTCCAGGTCAGCCATGTCGATGACTCCATCACGGCCGACATGGACCCTCTCGACCATAAAACCTTCAGCTTCCAGTTGCGGAATGGATTGCAGAACGGCCGGATGTTCGATTGCCGACACAATGATCTTCTTTCCGTGGCTGCGGTTGCCGCGTGCCAGGCCGAAAAGAGCCAGATTGTCGGCTTCTGTGCCCCCGGATGTGAAGACGACCTTGCCTCCCGGCATACCGGCAAGCTCGGCCACTTGCTCACTTGCCCGCTCAAGGAGACGGTCGGCCTCTATGCCGAGCCGGTGCAGCGAGGAAGGATTGGCGAAAAAAGCCTTCGAGGATTTAACGAATGTATCCAGAACCCGATCGTCGGGCATTGTCGTCGCACTGTTGTCAAAATAGATCATGATGCATGCTTCCTTTCCAAACGAAAGCCACCATCACAAGTTGTGAGGTGGCTGATTCCCTGACTTATTATGTACGTCAGACTTCCTGTTTGACAAGTACTTCGATTTTTTTAAGGGCCCCGGGCTCCGCTGCCTCAACGGCGGATGCTGCGTCTTCCAGCGCTTTTCCATAGCGGCAGTGGTGGAATGCCTCTTCGGCTTCTGCGAGCTGCTCATCGATTGCAGGGTTGGAGCGGTAACGGTTGCCGTACTGAATCAGTCGTTCGATCAAGTCGACGTTTTCCAGCATTTCATCTGCTTTCTGCGAGACCTCATGAATATAGCTTTCCGCTTTTGTGAGGCTTTCATTCACAAGCGACATATTCAATGGCATTTCCTGAAGATTTCGGCTGACGATGAACAGCTGCTCTTCCGCTTCCTCGAGACGAACGTCCATGTCTTCCGGGATTCCGGGAGTATTCGCCTTGAAAAGCTTCCGGTCCGTCTCCTGAAGAATTCTTCCGAGCTCTGACAGCCGGGCGCGAGCCTCTGTTTCATTGATGCGCAGTTCCTTAAGACGATCGGAGAAGCGGCCCTGCTCGTCCAGCAGCTGCCTCGACTCCTCATCGATCGCCTTCAGCTCTTCCTCAAGTACCGACGAAGCGGACTGTCCGGCATTGAGCCGGTCCGTCAGCAGACCAAAACGCTTCTCCAGGCCGGCCACCTGTTCCAGTGCCGCATCAGGAATGGCTGCTTCCTTCTCGCTCAGCCTGTAGTTCTGCTGCACAAACCGTGCTTCGTCCGCAGTGCTTCTGGTGAATGCGCTCAGCTCGCCAAGGTTCGCGGCGATATGCGCATGATTCTCCTCGACATAATGCCGGGCATACACTTCCTGTTCCAGCTTGTCGTAGAATCCGTTGATTTCCGTTTCCAGGAAGGCAGTGCGCTCTTTGACTTCAGCTACTTCAAGCGATTCAAGCGCCGCTTTCAGGTCCTCCAGCTCACGGTCGATTTCCGATAGCCGCTCTTCCATCTTCAGATGTCCGATATAGTAGCCACCGTCTTCCATCTCCCGGATGCCTGCACGCAAATCCCTGATTGACTGCGGAATTTTCGTCTGGATCTCAGTCAGGAGGACCGGAACGTCTTCGATCAGCGCAAACGTCTCTTTGGCTTCATCGGAAAGTCCGAGTACGGTCTCACGGGCTTTCAGGTAATTGCCGGCTGATGTCAGCTCATCATACTCTTCAAAGCGGGGGTTGATGGCCTCAAGGCGCTTTTCAAGCAGGCCTATGGCATTTCCGAACGAATGCTGATGAGCGAGCAGGCTCTTGCGTGCGGCCTTATGGCGCTTTTTCAGCTCCTCCATCTCGACTCGGTTCAGCTCTTCGCTGCCGATCAGCTCATCCAGCTCTTCGAGAATCCGGTTCATCTCACCATCTGCATAGGAAATCTTAGACTCGATCTCTTTTTCAATTCCGGCCGCCTTGCCGAATCGCAGCCGGTCAATGGCCTCTTCCGCATCAAAAAGGAGGTTGTCGATGGTCGGCATGTGCTCATCCATGACTTCCGTCCAGCTGCTCCGCCAGCGTTCGAACTTCTCCTCCGTCTCGCCATTCATATTCAGTTGCTTCACTTTTGTCAATTCTTCAAGGATCGGCTTATGCTGGATCTGCAGCTTCTCTACTTCCAGCTTATTGATGATGACTGTATGCTTTCGCCTCATTATGAAGGCGACGATGATCAAAGCAATGAGAATGATAATACCAATGATGATGTACTTCATCATAGTCCCCCTGTTCCAAAATCACTGTAAACGCTGTATTATCCTATATAGTATCATGTTTCACGGGATTATGCCGTTGTTTTTCGCAAGAAATTGCATGATTCGCCATCGTTCATCACACATCTCAGGGAGCCTTTCCCTGAAAGGAGAGATTTACCGTGTTCACTCAACAACAATATGAAGGTACCCTGCAGGAAAACTACGATCTGCTGTGCAGGCAGCTTGATGCACTGCTCGAAGGCGAAAACAACGCCATGGCAAACCTCGCAAACGCCTCCGCCCTCCTTAACCAGTTTCTCGGCCGCACCAACTGGGTCGGCTTCTACGTTATGGACGGAGAAGATGAGCTCGTCCTCGGTCCTTTCCAGGGGCTTCCGGCATGTGTGCGGATTGCTCTCGGAAAAGGGGTTTGCGGAACAGCCGCCCAGGAACGCAAAACTCAGCTGGTGGAAGACGTCCATGCCTTCCCGGGACATATCGCGTGCGATGCCGCCTCCCGCTCGGAGGTAGTCGTGCCGGTCATCGTGAATGACCGTGTATTCGGGGTCCTTGATATCGACAGCCCTGAGCTGGCACGCTTCTCGGAAGAGGACGCCCGCGGACTCGAAAAGTTCGTCGGCGTGCTTGAGAAACATCTGAAATAAGAAATCTCGCCCTGATGGACAAAACAAGGACAGCCGGCCAATAGCCGTGCTGTCCTTTTCTTGATGTGGTTATTCGGTTGCGGTTGCCGGAGTCCGCTTTTTAAGGGCTTTGAAGGCCGCATCCAGGTCAGCGATGATATCGTCCGGATGCTCAAGGCCCGCGGAAAAACGGATCATTGAATCATTGATGCCCATTTCTTTCCGCTCTTCTTCCGGCACCGGCGAGTGTGTCATCGAGGCCGGGTGCTGGATCAGCGACTCTGCATCTCCCAGACTCACTGCCAGTTTGACGAGCCGGAGTTCATCCAGGAAGATCTGCACTTCCTCCACGCCACCGTCCAGAGTAAAGGAGAAAATCCCTCCGCCTGCATTCATCTGCCGCTTCGCAATCTCCACGTCCGGATGATCGGGATCGAGCGGGTAGTGCACTTCCCTGACTGCAGGGACCGTCTTCAGGTACCCGATGACCGCCTCGGCATTGGAAGTGTGGCGCTCCATGCGGACGGCCAGCGTCTTCAGGCCGCGGATCATGAGCCACGCATCGAACGGGGAGATGATACCGCCGTAGTCTTTCTGGACGGTCATCCGGATTTTGGCGATCTCCTCTTCATCCGCCCCGATCAGCAGGCCGGCGATGACATCACCATGGCCATTGATATATTTGGTTGCACTGTGGAGAACAAAATCCACGCCAAATTCAATCGGGTTCTGGATATACGGTGAGCAGAACGTGTTGTCCACGATGACTTTGAGGCCATGTCGACGGGCGACGTTGACGGCAGCACGGAGGTCGGCCACTTCCATCGTAGGGTTTACCGGTGTTTCCACATAAATGACGGCTGTCTCCGGCCGGACATGCCGCTCGATCTCCTCTTCGCTCTTCATCGGAATCAGATCATGGGTGATGCCGTACTTTTCTTCCATGATGTTCAGGAGGCCGAATGTGCAACCGTATATCCCTCTCGAGCAAAGTATATGGTCGCCGGCCTTCGTCGTGTGGACAAGCGCGGCGCTGACCGCCGCCATGCCCGATCCGAATGCCAGTGCGCCGGCTCCTTTTTCCAGTGAGGCGATCCGCTCTTCCAGTACTTTTACGGTCGGGTTCGTCAGCCTCGAGTAAATGTTGCCTTCCTGCTCACCGGCAAAACGGGCTGCCCCGGTAGCCGCATCGGGAAATACATAGGTAGACGTCTGATAAAGCGGAACGGCCAGGCTGTCCTGATGGTCATGCGGATCATGCCCTTCGTGGATAATGAGTGTATCCCGGTGTACCTTCTTGTTCATCGCTGCCCCTCCTGTTTGAAAGCGTTATCATTTTCTACTATTATATCTTGCGGCGGACGAAAAGGAAACTGCCCTTGTCCCTTGACTTCCTTTTGCATGCGTTATATGATATTCGTTGTGTAAAATAAACGCAGCAGTTGTGTGAGCAAGGCTGATCATTTTATCCCTTTACGCTGGACAATGTCCGGGTAAACGGTGCATCGCGTAACCCTTGGCTGCTGGGGCGAAGGTGCAAGATGATGAAATGGCACCGTGTTTGAACACATCTGGTTTTTATTTTACTCAAAATAAAACCAACTTAAGAGGAGGAGTCATCCATGGCTCGCTACACAGGTCCATCTTGGAAAATCTCCCGCCGCCTCGGTATTTCCCTGAGCGGTACGGGCAAAGAAATCGAAAAACGTCCTTACGCTCCAGGCCCGCACGGCCCGAACCAGCGTAAGAAACTCTCGGAATACGGCATGCAGCTTCAAGAGAAGCAAAAACTCCGTCACATGTACGGTGTCAACGAACGCCAATTCCACACACTCTTCCTCCGTGCAGGCAAGATGCCTGGTAAGCACGGCGAAAACTTCATGATCCTGCTTGAAACACGCCTCGACAACGTCGTGTACCGCATGGGCCTTGCCCGCACACGCCGCCAGGCACGTCAGCTCGTCAACCACGGCCACGTCCTCGTTGACGGCAAGCGCGTCGACATCCCGTCGTACCGCGTAGCGCCTGGTCAGGAAATCGCGCTCCGCGAGCGTTCCCAGAACCTGTCGGCTGTCAACGAAGCGATCGAAGCGACAAACTTCGTTCCTGACTACGTGACATTCGATGCGGAAGCAAAGAAAGGCACATTCGTCCGCCTTCCTGAGCGCAGCGAACTTCCTGCAGAGATCAACGAAGCGCTGATCGTTGAATTCTACAACCGCTAATCAGCTCTTACAGGCTGCAGACAAAGCGAGGTTCTCCTCCTTGTCTGCAGCTTTTTTGTATTCATACGGGGATTGCCGTCGGCGTCGATGATGAGGCCGGACGGCGTTAGTTTTGATTCAGCGCCGCTTGGTAGGGATTCAGAACCTCATGGTTGCGACTCAACAGGGGCTTGGTGGGAATTCAGCACCCCATTGGTTGCGACTCGCCTGGTGGGTGATTCCAATTGTCTGTTACAATCGGTTTATCTGAACGGAGGGGTTGCATTGAAACTTGTTTCCATTTGCCCGAGCAATACGGAATTACTCGCTTACCTCGGTCTGGACGGACAGCTTGCAGGCGTGGATGACTTTTCCGACTGGCCGCCGGCCGTATCAGAACTGCCGAAGCTCGGACCGGATTTGTCGATCAACATGGAAGGGCTGGAAGCGCTCGGACCGGATCTTGTCCTCGCTTCGCTCAGCGTCCCCGGAATGGAGCGAAACGTGGAAGAGCTGGTGAAACGCGGCATTCCCCACCTCGTTACGAATCCGCAGAGCCTTGAGGATATTGCAGAGGACTTGGTCACCGTCGGACGGGCATGCGGCATTGAACAAAAGGCACATCAGATTGCACGGGAGTACCTGGACTTCATCAATGATCTTAAGAAACGCTCTGAGGCGGCAACAGGCAGACCCTCTCTCTACTGGGAGTGGTGGCCGAAACCGGTGTTCACTCCCGGAAGCGTCAACTGGCTAACAGAAATCAGCCGGATTGCAGGCGGTCGAAATGTTTATGAAGATGTTGAGCTTGCCAGCATCCAGACGGACTGGGAGGATGTCGCCTCTCGCGACCCGGACCGGATCCTGCTTGCATGGGTTGGTGTCCATATCGAAAAGATCCGGCCGGAACTGCTTATGAAACGTCCGGGATGGCCGGAACTCCGTGCAGTGCGTGATGGACAGGTCGATGTCATGGAAGAATGGCTCTACTGCCGTCCATCGCCGCGTCTGCTGGAAGGGGCACTGAAACTGGGAAACATGCTTCATCCGGAACTGTACGGAAACCTCCGGCTGCCGGAATGGGTCAGTACGGCAAAGTGAACAAAAATAGCCCCTGCGGATTTGCCAATCCCGCAGGGGCTATTCTTTATTCTCCGATGGATGCAGCCATGATGGCCAAGAGTTCTTCCGCAGTCAGGGATGTGTCTCCCCCGCCCTGTACAAAAGCATCGCTCCCGCCGCCTTTTCCGCCAGTCGCTTCAAGCGCGGCAGAGGCCACCTGTTTCATGGAATACCCGGCTTCGCTGCCGCGTGCAGCGACAAACTGCAGCTTGCTGCCATTTCGTACAGCGAGCAGCATAATCACATCTTCCCGTGCTGCAACAGCCGCTCTGCCCAATTTCTGCAGATCTGTGATAGGACGGTCACTGAATGCCGCCTTTACCAACCGCCCGCCGGAAATAAGGGATTGCGCCTCCGCTTCAAGCAGTCTGTCCTCAGCTTCCTGCAGACGCTTTTCAAGCGTACGGTTTGCGTTAAGAAGCCGCCTGATTGCTTCGGCCGTTTCCTCTTCCGGTACACTCAGCATCCCCATCGCTTCTTTTAGCACTTGGTTCTTTTTCCCGAGCTGTCTAAGAACACGGTTGCCGCATACAAAATGGACACGTGTTTTTTTCTTCATTCGTTCCATTCCGAGAATCTTAAGCTGCCCAACTTCGCCGGTTGAATAAGGATGCGTGCCTCCGCAGCCGTTGTAGTCGTAATCCGGGATGATGACAAGCCGGATCTCCTCTTCCACCGCGACGGCTTTCCTCAGGCGGCTGTGGTCCAGCTCCCCTTCCGTCACCCAGCGGGTTTCAATCTCCCGGTTTTCCATAATGATCTCATTCGCCCGCTTTTCGGCTGCGTCCAGCTGCTCGTCGATCAGGTGCTCGGTATCCAGGTCGATCGAGACCGTTTCCCTGCCCAGATGAAAACTGACTGTCGGGCAGCCGGCCGTTTCGATGAATGCAGCCGTCAGGATGTGCTGGCCGGTATGCTGCTGCATATGATCATGGCGTCGTGTCCAGTCGATCTTGCCGGAGACGATGAGTGCATTCAGCGGCACCTCCACATAGTGGCGAATCTCGCCGTCCTTTTCTTCCACATCCGTCACCCGGATGCCGTTCAGCTTCCCGGTATCGTGCGGCTGGCCGCCACCCGTCGGGTAAAACACCGTGTTTTCAAGCACGGCGAACGGTCTGCCATCCTCCACCCCTTCACGGACGACATTTGACTTAAATGCGGTCCGGTAAGGGTCTTTATAGTACAGACGGTCTTTCAGCATGGTATTCCCTCCCTGCATGGCGGTCCCCCAACGGGTTTCCCGGTCAGTTAAAACGGAGCATCGTATATTTCTTTTTGCCGCGCCGGACGATGGTGAATGCGTCGTCCAGCCGGTCATCCGCACCGATCGTGTAATCCAGGTCCTTCACCCGTTCCCCGTTGATGGAGATGGCGCCGTTGGTCACATCTTCGCGAGCCTGGCGTTTGGAAGAGGAAATACCCGCCTCGACGAGCAGGTCTACAATGTTCCTGTCTTCCTTCGCCATCTCGAAGCTTGGCACATCCTTGAATGCATCTTTCATTTCGGACACGGACAGGGCTTTCAGGTCGCCGCTGAACAATGCCGCTGTAATGCGTTCGGCCTGTGCCAGCGCTTCGTCTCCGTGGATCAGGCGCGTCATTTCTTCCGCCAGTGTCTTTTGGGCCTTGCGGAGATGCGGTTCGGCTTCAACTGCCTTTTCCAGTTCCGCAATCTCCTCTTTGGCGAGGAACGTGAAGATCTTCAGGTACTTGATGACATCCGCATCGGCCGTATTGATCCAGAACTGGTAGAACTCATATGGCGAAGTTTTCTCGGGATCGAGCCAGACACTGCCGCCGGCTGTCTTGCCGAATTTTGTTCCGTCGGCTTTCGTGACAAGCGGGATGGTCAGCCCGAATGCTTTTGCATGCTCATCATGGGTTTTACGGATAATCTCAAGGCCTGTGGTGATATTGCCCCACTGATCGGATCCGCCGACCTGCACGCGGCAGTTGTAATTATCGTACAGATGGTTAAAGTCCGAGCCCTGGATAAGCATGTAGGAAAACTCGGTGAACGAGATGCCGGTCTCAAGGCGTGTCGCGACGTTCTCCTTTGCCAGCATGTAGTTCACGCTCAGAAGCTTTCCGTAATCGCGCAGGAAGTCGATCGCAGTCATTTTGCCGAACCAGTCTTTGTTGTTGACCATGACCGCGGCATTCTTGTCGCTGAAGTCAAAAATCTGCTCAAGCTGCCCGCGGATGCCGGCTACGTTGTGGCTGAGCTGTTCTTCCGAAAGCAATTGCCGCTCATCGGCCTTGAACGACGGGTCCCCGATCATGCCGGTCGCTCCGCCGACGAGCACGATCGGACGGTGCCCGTGCCTCTGGAAACGGCGCAGTGTCAGGAAAGGCACAATATGCCCGATATGCAGGCTGTCTGCTGTCGGGTCAACCCCGCAGTAGAGGGAGATGCTTTCTTTGTTCAGCAGTTCGGCCAGCGCCTCTTCGTCGGTCGTCTGGTAGAGCAGGCCTCTCCATTTCAGGTCTTCGATCAGTTCGTTCGTCATTGTTCATCCCTCCAGAAAATAATAAAAGCCCCTGCGGATCCGAAGATCCTGCAGGGGCGCTGATTCCATCAACGCGGTACCACCCGGCTTGGGAAGCGCAAACGCTTCCCCGCTTATGCATGGTAACGCCATGCCGGCGCCTTGCTCCGGGGCTGTAATTCACAGATCGTCCGCCGGGCAGCTTACACCTTCCGCTGCCTCTCTGATTGCTCGGCGGACGGCGCTACTCCGGCCCCATCCTCGCTTGGTTGTTTATTATAATAATCCTCATTTTATCCGAATCCGATACGATGTCAACACTGATTTCTCCTCCGCCTCCCTTTCCGGCAGCATAATACGGAATCGTTCGTTTTGCAGAGAAATGAAAACTGACTCGGCCGAGGCGAATTCCCATTGGCCGGAACGGGCATTGTTTCCCAATCCACAATGAATTTTAGGGGTCCCATATAACTCTATTAATAGATTCCCGGGACCCTGTCGCTATATGGTATATAGTAATGCCGGAATTTGAAGGGTCAATTTGTGTTTAGTGAGACGTTGAGATGACGCGTTTTTAAAGAAATTGGACTGCAGGCCAGTTTTCCAAAAGGGCTTATTTTACACCAACCATTTGGGGGAGTTATTGGGGGACGTTTATATCATGTGGACAGACAAACAGAAAAGCGGCCATAATGGCCGCTTTCGTTATTGTGATAGAAGCAAGTTTGAAAACCAGGTTCCGGATAACATCGGAAAACCCTACAGATTCTTAATGTTTTAACTTGTGTAAGCAGAAGGAATCAGTAGCTTTTGGACAACTCCTTATTGTTGTTCTCTTGAATTAGAGTCTTCATTAGTCGCTGATTGCTCCGAAGTTGCACCAAGGGAATTTTGAGATGTCTTAGTATTATCTTTATTAATTTTGTCTTCTGGTTCATTAGAACCGAATATATTCCTGAATTTTAATAGAGCTTGAAGAAGAAGTTGATAAATAAACTTTACTCGGGAACGTTCTTTCTTTAGTTTGTTGCGTGGGAAAAAGTGTTTCCATAGCAACGGGGCAGGCCACAACATAAGTATTCCTATTGCTATAACCTTTAATAAAGAGGATATAAAATTAATTTCAAAAATGCGATTAAATATTAAACCGTAATCAAAAACAAAAGCTGATAAACCGAGGAAGAAGAAATAAAACAAGATAACTAGTACCACGCAAAATACAGGATACTTCTCGAGCATTGAATGGTCGCAGTCAACATTATTGTTGCCGTCGCACCCACAAGATCTGAAATTTTGGCCAGTAATCTTTGCTATACCATTCAATAACACATAAAGAAGGACTACGACGCCTATCATAACCATACTTGAGAAAATCATTAACATCCCAATTCTTAAATCGGATGACAAATGGTTTATTGTATTAGATATGATTTGGAAACCGCCGAATGCAGCGAAAATGATAGAAGCAAAGATCCCAAGTATAGTCACAAATTGAGTAACAAGTGAACGTTCTTTTTCCTTCAAGTCCTTAATCTCATCATCCAAAATTTTTGCTTGCTCTTGAATCTTTTTTTCTTGTGTTTTCAAGGATTCCGCACGCCGTTCTACTAATTCCAATGCATTGTATGAGAGGTTCTCAATTAAAGTTTTTTGACTTGCGGCTAAGTTAATATGATCAATTATTTTTCCAATCTGCTTAGCTACACTTATCTCGCCGAGTGCCTCTTCCAGAATTGCCTCTTCCAATACTAATTGTAGGTTTTCTCCTAAGAGATCTCTTTCCGGGTCACTAATGCCGGTATAAATAAATGCGGTAATTTGGCTATACTGGTGCCTTTCATTGAAATTATAAAAATCCTTGAAACGTGAAAGAAACGACGCAACCTTAGTCTCGTCGTTTCCAATCCATTCAGATGAAAGCTCTCTCATAATACTAATAAGATCATACATTACAAATCTCCAGTTTTTCAGGATTTTCTTTGAAGTATGCTTTTATTTCTTCAATGTCATAAGGGATTTTCATTTCTCCGCTAAGAATCTTCTTCTCATCTTTTGACCAAGGCTCATGTTCATGTGTAATATTGACGAGTTCGCGCCCGCTATAATTACTCAAGTTGTCGGTGATGCGCTCGAGAATACGACGATCGTTATCATGTACCATATTAGGTGAAAAGTTAACAATTTTAAATGTCGAGTTCTCTGCATCAATGTCAAATATCTTTGGTATGTAAGATATTTGACTAGATCCAAACACCTTGTACTCATGATATACATCTGGTACCACTGGACCCAGCTTCCACTTTTGGATTTCATCGGAGAACAAAGGGGTATCAAAATTCTTAAGCCAATAAGCCTGCAGAAAATATAATATTTTTTGCAATTGCAGGTTTGTTAATCTTTTCCCAGTTTCCAATGCGCGGTGTGCAATATAGCCTGCGATGATAGTTGCATCATATGAATTCATCATCATTCACCTCCCGCATTCTATATATCTATTATATAGAACAGAGGTGCAAATTGCATTACCGAAGAATAAAACAAATAATTCTTTAAAAAATAAGAAAGCGGTCAACCCACTACCGGGAAGGCCGCTTTACTATGTATTACGACAGCCGGGCTGTCAGGTTTTGACGGACCTTTGTCACCGGCTGTCGCACAGTCAATTCTGCCATAACAGACTCGCTGCAGAGCCTATTGTATCACTTATTCAGAATATCCAGCAACTTCTTATTTTGAGCGGCAGTTCCCTTGTAGTTCTTGATGCCGTGCTTCTCCGCTAGCTTCTTTCGATGTGAAAGACTGGACGACTGGCCGGTCGCTTTGAGGAAGTCGACAATCGAGTCTGTATCGATCCGCTTGGATTTCGGTGCGGATCCTGACTGCAACTTTTCCAGCAGCTGCGTATTTTGTGCAGCGGTGCCGGTGTAGTTTTTGATGCCGTACTGCTCGGCCAGGCGTTTACGTGCAGAGAGGGAACTGTCATGGCCCTGCATGTTGAGATAATCAACGATGGATTCGCCATTGTAGGCAGGAACCTTCGGGGCAGGCTTGGCCACCGGTTTTGCCCCACTCTTGAGCCTGCCCAGGAGCTGCAGGTTTTGCGACGCTGTACCCGTATAACCTTTAATGTCGTATTGTGCCGCGAGCTTCTTCCGCGCCGCCAGTGAGCTATCCCGGCCTTGCTTGTTAAGGTAGTCCACGATGGATCCATTAGACGGTGTGGATGGCTTAACCGCTGACTTGACTGCTGGCGTGGATGGTGTAGTCGCATGGGTCACATTTCCACCGGCAAGCCGCGCACGGACCGTATCCATATTGATTCCAGGGCAGGTCGTATTCGCCCCCGGGAACTCCCGGTGACCCTTAACAGCGCTGACAGGGAGATTGAAGCGTGTCATCCAGTACCGGGCACGCTCCTCAAACGCTCGCTCCTGCGCCGCTGTGAAGGACCCGTTGCCGACGACACAGATGTGGTAGATGTAGCTGTTCTGTCCTCCTACGCCGTTCGTAATTTCTTCCGGATCGTAGCAGAGCTGAATGGTACCATCCCTCAAGATGATTTCATGGTAGCCGCCAGTCCCCCATTTCTTGACGTCCCTCCAATGCGGCCAGAAGCTTTCCCAGCTCCCTGTCGGTGTTGCTGAATGGTGACGAGCAATGTTCTTGATACGGGAAAGCAACCGGGTGCCGTTTGTTCGCGGTGTCTTGTGCCTGATGTCCACGATTTTCATCTTACCATTCCCCTTTCTTGATACGCTTCCTGCGTTCTAGTTCTTCTTGCACCTTCCGTGCCTCCTGTGTCATTGGGCTATTCTTCCACCACGCCCAAACCGATGCCGCGGCCAGGAGCACGGCATTAACGCCTGCCTCGACTTCCTGCTCGTCAAATGGTAGCGGGGACCACCCGAGTGTGATGAGTGTCTGGTTGACGATTAAAAATAGCAATACAAAAAGCCGCGCGAGGGCGGCATGTCGTGGATCCATTTGGTTTCCTCCTTATTTTGAAAAGAAATGTTCTGCCATGAGATAGATGACCCCTCCGGCGCCGGCCCATTTAAGAAGGATAGTCGACACTTTATCCCACTTGGCCATGCGCTCGACGTGTTTCCGCTCGTCCCGTCTGTCCCCGATTCCGAGCGCAGTCTCGACGACTCCAAACAACCGGTCAAACTTGCTTTCCATTTTCACTTCAGTGTTCTTGACCTGTTCGCGGGTCTCGCGTGACTCCATCATGACGGTGTTTTGAAGTTTGGTATATTGTCCTTCTAGTGCATCCATGCGCTGTTCGTTGAGCACGAACCGCTCTTCGTGTTTACGATCTGCCTCTTCCAGGTTGGAAATCCGCTCTTCGTGGTTCTCGACTCTTGCAAACATGGAGAGATCCTTCCCTTCTTTTTCAGGCATCCTCTCCCCCCTTTACTCAGAATCATTGCAATAGAAAAGAGCGCCCTCATGGACGCTCACTTTATCCTTCTATGGGTCTGATCTAATCCTGCCTAATCACGAACCGTTCAAATGCAATTGCTTCTTCTTCTAGTATCGCGACAATTATCTTTTCAATGGCCGAAAGGTAGACTGCAGCATATTCCGCGTCACCTGATTCTGCCTTTTCTATTCCCTCAGGAATACCCTCGAGTAGGAGTTCAAGTTTTCTCCTAATTCGTTCTCGGGATTCTCCTAGATATGTCGTTTCATTCTCTTCTAGCTTTTTGTGCACTTCGTCGTTCATAACTTTTGTTCTCCTTACGACACTATTGTCGACAAATTAATTTGGTTCCTACCCTCATTTCGTCACCTACTTCCCTTTTTCCTTCAAGCAATATTAAGAAGAGCACCTAAGATGGATGCTCTTCTCTACAAATCAGTTATTTCTTCAATAACTTTCTTAGAATCATTTTCTCCTCGTCAACATGGCTGACTTTGTAGTTTCCCGCATAGCAGTAGAAGCCTTGTCCAACATGTACTAAAGGATTGCTAATTACCTCTTGAGTCTCCATGCAGCGGGTAAGGAACGACTTAACTTCCTCACTCTTAGTCAACAATTCGAGACTGCTTGCAGATCTCCTGATTGTGCCGTTTACATTACAACCCCAATCGTTAAACGAAATCCTCCAAAATTCTATATCTGTCATTGGAGTCCCCCCTCCAGCGTCACAATTCGACAAATAAGAAGGGATTCCTTCCCAAAAGTGGTAGAAATGTTGCGTAGGCCGTTTCTTACTATTTAAACTTGCGCAATACGGTGCCTTGATCGTCCATGTGGATGACTTTGTAATCACCTGTGTAGACGGAATAGCTTTCTTCAACCCAGACAACTGGATTCGAAATAACTTCTCCGCTTCTCCTACAACGACAGAGAAAGGACAATACGGCCTCGTTATCCGTCCCGATCTCCAGGTAACTGGCGTTTTCCTCGATTGTTCCTCGTGCAATTCTTACCCAATCACCGAATGCAATTTTCCGAAATACTCTTTTTATCATCGGACGATCCCCCTTCAAGTGTCATATTTCGACACCTAAAAGTGGAATCCTTTATACATCTTATCTTATTGAAAGAATTTTTTTGAGTTAACCTATCGCTTTTAGGTGATTAACCCTTCAACAAAGAAGAGAGCGCCCGGTTTAGACGCTCTAATACTAATTTTCCTTAAACAGACTGCTCTTCAGTCGGCGAATCTCCGCTCACTAGACGATTGATGATCTTTTGCTTCACCGCTGCCTCCAACTTAGTCAGGTCGAGCGAATTACCAAACTCACCGGCCTCCAGCGGAATACTGCCGTTAAGCGTCAACCCCGGGAACATTTGCCCTGATACATACGCCGTAATACCTGTAACCTGTCCGTCCTCGCGCTGAATATTGATGTTAGTAATCATTCTTCATCCACTCCTTTTTCAAATTGGTCGCACAGATAATCGTAGATAAAGGCCTCTTGACCCGATAGCTCTTTATCGCAATCCTCCAGGAT
The DNA here is from genome assembly GCF_009761675.1 of Bhargavaea sp. CC-171006. Classification (GTDB taxonomy): domain Bacteria; phylum Bacillota; class Bacilli; order Bacillales_A; family Planococcaceae; genus Bhargavaea; species Bhargavaea changchunensis. Next base: position 106,053 of record NZ_QUZH01000033.1, on the reverse strand, counting down.
TGCCTTCACCGTCTTTAACATCCCACTGACATCACCTCCCTCAATGATCATCTCCTCGGCATAAAGTTCTTTCAGGTCTTTGGAGAACGCCTCCACATCCACGATGTCGAAGTTGCCATCCGTTTGAACGGCCTCGCCGTCAGCATCTTTCTTGGCGTGTTCCTTTGCCAATGCGATCCTGTCGTTTTCCACCTCTTCCAGGCGGGCGTTCAGCTTCCCGATAAACTTTGTCCGATGGCGAGACTGCTTGCCTTTCAAAGGCAAATCAAAAAGCAGGCTGATCGCCTGCCCGAGCTTTCCGTTTTCAATTGCAATCTTCATAATCATGCACACTCCAATTTCTTGATTTTTTGTTTTAGATACTGGATTTCAAGTTTCATTATGGAAACCTCACCCTCCAAATCTGAATGCTTGCTGTCCAGCTCTTTGATGGCTTTGGTGTTGTAGGCAGACACGGCATACATATTCACAGCCTTTTTGTCACTCGTCGCAATGGGTGCGCTATCCTCTGCGATGAAGCCAATGTGCCTGTCCATCAATCCTCTTTCGGCCTCTTCTTTAAGCATATAATCGACTACCGTGAGCGACCGAACGACTTCAAGGCCGATGTCATCGACCGGCTTGATGTCAGTCTTAAATGCTCGGGATGAACCCTGATTAAATGCCGAGGCGCGAACGGCCCGGTAAACCGTGTTTCCTCCGTTGTAGAATTGGTTATTAGTCACCCGGAGTTCATAGGATCCTACGCCGATATAGGTGTTGGAGTTCACGTCGCCAGTCCGCAGGCTTCCGAAGATCACTTCGTTCATGATAGCGTTCCTGACCTCGAGGTCTCTAAGACTGTTTCCGGCTCCTTTGTCTACAACCTTCAATGCGTTGTTGACATGGATAAAGGCGTTATCCACCGGAGCTTCCATGGCTCCCGTCATTCGGTTGTTGACTTTGACGTTCAAGGCTTCAAGGTTACCGGTACCCCATCCGCCATCCCCATCCGTGATTGAAACAGTATTGCTGTTCAGCTGCTTACTGAATCGGAGGCCGGATGACCATTTCGGGTTACTCTCCGAACCGAAGAACAAGATGCCGTCTTGTAGACTTGGATCGCCGTTGTCGACGACGTGCATCGTGAATGTGTTATTCCCTGCTACGTGATTTCGGGGCTGGATCCTGATCTGCTGCCGATTGGATCTGATATAGGCGTGATCATAGGCGTCAATGATGACTTTTTCCAGACCTGAGCGAAGCGCGGCGACACCGCCAACGGAAGAAATCGTCAAACCTTTTCTCGTTGGGTGGTAATCATAAGAGAAGAACTCAATCGTACCGGACGACTCATCTTGGTTTCCGCTCGCATAGGTGGAAATTCCGAAATCGGAATAATAGAGATTCCGATCCGCCGCTGCGTTGCTTGCCCTGAAGTAGCCGTCACGGAAAGACATTATAACGTCATGGGTCGCGGTCTTGCCCTGCCAGGTCCGTGTAAACTGGCCTCGCGATTCAATGAGAGGTCCGTCGATTCGCGTGTAGGACGTAGAGCTGCCACCCCGCACTGTGACCTTCGAGGTGTCCAGGGTTCCTGCAATGAGCTTGGTCGCGGACAGACTGGCAATCTTCGCGTCGTCGACGGCCAGGTTTCCAATCTTGGCGTTGGTAATGGCTCCGTTTTGGATCTGTCCGGTGCTGACTGCAAGGTTCCCAATCTTTGCATTCGTGATGGCCGCATTCGCAATGGCCGTTGTGCCGATGATGGCGTCATCAATGAGCGTCTGGCCGGTTAGGTGGATTTTCGCACCATTTATTCGGATTGTCTCAGGAGTGACATTGATGCCGGCGATGACGCCGTTCTTTGTAACACGGAGATCAATTTCTCCAGCCATCGTCGTGATCTTACCTTCTGCTGTCGATACCCTTCCGGAAAGAGCATTAAATGTTGATGTCGTAACCCTCTGAGTAATTGCTATGGCGTTCTGAGAGATTTCAGATGAATGCTTTGTCAGTGTCGATCCGTAATCCATTCCACCCAAGTTGGTGAGTAAAGTTATATCGGATGGCATCGATTGACTAATTTCAGCGCTCCAACCGTTGGCATACGAGTCAGGCGTCGAAACATATCCGAACTTCACTTTGTCGATAGTAATGTGCGGGTATGACCAAGTATCTGTCTCATCACCGATGAAGAGTATAACGCTACCATCTGCGGCTCGTGCTGCTCTGACCTTCGTGATTTCCCTTGAGCCTTTGCTCACAAATCCGTGCGATGTGATTGACGTCGTGAAATTGTAGAACGAGATTTCAAGGTCAATGACCGCATTGTTATTCCGGTAGTTGTAACCCGAAATTGACATATGGGTCATCTGTCGTCCAGTTATAGGTGTTCGGATAACCAGCATACCTGTCAACGTCACAGCACTTTGTTGCCATGCAAGAACATCCTTGAAAATCTTCACAGAACCTACATCGCCGTCCACGATTGATGTAGCCCTATCGACATATGTCGCATCAACTTTAGAGCTGATTAAACCTGCGTGCTGAGTAATAGTAGATTCCGCAGTTTCTACGCGACCTGCAAGTGCATTGAATGTCGAGGATTCTACCTTCGTCTTAATTGCTTCCGCTGTCTGCTCTGCAGTAGACTTGGCCGAGTTTGCAACTCCACTCACCGTATCTACATACGACTTTTCTGCCTTCGATGCAATTGAACTAGCGTGCTGTGATAGCGTCGTGGTGTGTGACGACACTGTTCCAGATAGCGTATCAACAGAAGACTGAGAAGCCTTGGAAGTGATTGACTTGGCGTTTTGCTCAATCAGTGTTGAGTGCGAATCGATTTGAGTTTGGAAATCTTCCGGAGCCGGTGTCCAGTCTGTTGCTTTGCTACCTTTCTGCAACTTGATTGATTTCAGCGTCCGAGTGCCTGCTACCGTCGACGGATATAGATGATACTTGATATACGGAATCTTTGTTGTATCTGCTTTTGTCTTGAATCTAAGAGATACGGTATGCCATTCGTTTGCTTTCAAGAGACGATTTCCGCCGATTAACGTTGGCGATCCATCCATTGCAGATTGAGTTGACTCTCCAGGATAGCGTACATAGATATGGTTAGGGACGTTATTGGTGGCATTGAAATCGAAGCTGAGCATGAATACCATCGTTATTACATATTCTGTGCCTGGTTCTAGAGCAAGATCATCAACGTTAGACAAGGTGCCAGTGGTTTGAAGAACAGGAACACCATCTTTCATGACTACTGTACCTGATGTCCAACCATGTCTGTTTTTGAATAAACCACTGTTACGAATCAAGTTCCTGTCGTTGATGTTAAGGTCCGCGATTGCACCAGTTACATACTTTGCATCTACTTTAGAGCTGATCAGTCCTGCATGCTGAGATATTGTGCTTTCCGCAGTTTCGACCCTGCCCGAGAGCGCGTTCACGGTCTTTGTCTCGGCTTTAGACTTCAAACCCTCGGCCGTCTGTTCGGCAAGGGTTTTTGCGCTATTGGCGACACCGCTGACAGTGTCCACGGTTGATTTCTCTGCTTTCGACGATATCGCGGTGGCATGCTGGCTGATGGTAGTCTCAGCCGTTTCAACTCGGCCGGTCAACGCATTTACTGTCGCTGTCTCCGCTTTGGACCTCAAACCCTCGGCCGTTTGTTCTGCGGTTGTCTTCGCACTGCTGGCCACGCCTGAAACCGTGTCAACGTACGCTTTCTCGGCTTTGCTGGAAATCATCCCGGCCTGCTGCGTGATCGTCGTCTCGGCTGTCTCTACACGGCCGGCGATGCCGTTGACGACTTCCGTGGATGCTTTCGACGTGATGGCCGTTGCGTTCTGTTCGATGCTTGTTTCTGCATTGTCCAGGCGGTTGATAATGCCGTTTTGGTCCGTTGTATATGTTGACGTGGAGACTTTGCCCTTGAGGGCATTGTCCACTTCGGTAATCGTGTAAACAGAGTTCGCATCCGCCTTGCCGCCGATCGCCGTATTGAGCCGGGTTTCCGCCGCCGAGATCTTCCTTTCAGCATCCTTTATGGCGGCGTTCTGCGCAGCGGACGCTTTGGTGTAGGCGTCAGTTGCCGCGGCATCAAGAATGGCTGCCCTGGCTGTCTCTAGCGCCTGTTCTGCAGCGCTGATCGCTTCGGACCGGGCGGTGTTCGCCTTCTCAGTCGCATCTTTCTTAGCGGCCTCAAGCGCAGCCTTTGCGTTTTCGATCGCCTCAGCCCTGGCCGTTTCGACTTCTTCGAGAGGCCCGGCGTTGATTCGGTCGATTGTATCCTGTGCGAGCTTTTCAGCGATGTCGAGGTTGTCGGAAAGATGCTCCGCCAATATCTCGCCGAATAAAATGTCATCGCTGAGGAGACGAACAGTAGCTGCGGATGCCCGTACACTGTATTCTCCCGGCGTGCCGCGTTGATTGACCGCCCGGACGTAGTAATACCAGGTTTCATCAGTATTTACTTCATGAGAAAAGGCTGACGTCCGCCCACGGTAAAGCAGGTGCTGAGAATCAGGCACGAACGATGCGACTTGCGAGCCGTAGACTTCGTAGTGAGCTATATTGACGTTGCTGTCGTAATTCCAGTAGAGCTGGATGACCCGAAAGCCGCCCGCTGCCAGTACATTGGATGGCGTCCCGGGTTTGACGTCCAGGAACCGGTCATTGGTAACAGGCCGGTCTGCACGGGATCGTGTGTCATTCAATTCGTTCCGGATTTCATCAATCTCACGGCCGAGGTTCTGTTCATAGGCGGAGAGGAACTGTCCCATCTCCACAATGCCCGTCGCCTCAATATCGATGATGTCGTACTCGATTGAAATGACGCGGGACTGGATGACAATCTCCCGGGAAAACTCCCGGTCGATGGCAGCGGCAGTATCTCCCAACTGGACGTGCTCATGCTCGTAGCCTGCCAACCGTTCCAGCAATGCCACAGACAAGCGATAGTTGACCTCCGGTTCTTTGACGTCCTGCAAGTGGAGCCATGTGGCCTCGAGCAGTTCCGCGGGATCCTCGATGTCATGATTGCTGTACTGTCCTTCCCTATGCAGACGCTTCCCGTTGTGCAGCCGGCCGTATCGTTGCAAAGCAGCTGGATCACCAACCCATTTCTGACCTTTCGGTTTGTCGACTGGATCACCTTTTGCCTTCGACCACTCAACATCAGCAAAATCGATATAGCGCGTATATCCGCCGGTATGCTCTCCCTGCTCGTCCTCAATCTCGAGTGACGCACCCCAGCCGTACATCGCGGTCAGCGGGTAGGACAGCACGGTACGTTCAATCTCCTCGATGTCATGGTCGATTTCGAAGACCTTGCCCCGGTCGGCGCCACGCCGCATGTGCAGCTCTATTCGCCGGGCCTTTATTCGGCTGCCGTCAAACTCAACTACATCCTTCAGCTCGCCGCCCCAGACATTGGGGATCTCCCAGATCGCATCGATAGCGGGCAAACGGTAAAAGTTTGTAGTTGCTCTACCAAGCTCTCCGATCACACGGCCGGTTGCCCGGGTTCCTTCGAGTGCCGCATTGAGCGCAACGTCAGCCGTTTGATTCACGAATCGACGGTCCAGGACGATATGCTCCTTGAGTTCCATGTACCAAGGCTCGCAGACGGCTTCTGTTTCCGGTCCGTCCGGGCCATCTCGGTCCGTCGGCTCCTTGATGACAAATAGACGGAAGTCGCCTTCCTTGTCACGAAACACGACTTGGTTTTCCTCAACTACATGGGCGGCCGCTTCAGCTGTGGCGTCCACAGTAAATGTGAAAGAGGACACCTGATTGATGCCCTCTTTGAACCGTGCTGCGTATAGTCCGGTTTCTTCTGTGATGGACGTCATCAACTGATCGTCCGGCCCGAAGATGTATAGTTCCACACTATTGTTTTCCATTGGTTTCCTCCTTTCTTTTAGAATCAAGGAAGCACTCTAACGAGTGCTATAAAATTCTTATCACTTCTGCTTCACCTTCGAATAAATACTCTAAGCTGTCAGGCTTAACTATTTCCCCAGACCAGTAATACCCGGCTTTCTGTCGTAAAGTAGACAACGGAATGGGGTTGCCCTCAACCCAACCTGCATCACATTGAAAGATTTGACCGGTCAGCGAGAGTTCTAAAACCTGATGCTCTGATTTTGCAAATTGCTGTCGCCATCTTTGGATTCGATCGTAATCAGTGACCCATAAGGAATTAAACCTGGAAGGCAATTCATTGTTAATCGATAGCCTGATCTGCTCAAGAGTTATTTCCCTTGTATAGTGCCAATAGAAAACTGCTGCATTAAATAATACTTTCCGATCTAGTTCAAGTGGTGGTGCCTCGTCTTCGTACAATTTCATGAAAGGATTTAACTTATCTCCAACTTTGAATTTGTCACCTATCCTCAAAAGATCATAAGGGTTGTGGTTGCTCTTTGAATTGATATGGTAAAAAACCTCACCATTAACTTCTTTCATAGTCCCCCTCCTTTAGTCATCAATTCAGTGAACTTCCACTGATTTCCTCCTTTCTTGAAGGATTTCCTATCCTGCTGTCGAATGGTGACAGACGGGAGGGAGGTGATTATTATTCAAGAGGATAACAAGGTTACCGTTATTGCTGCAGGCTTAAGCTTAATCCCCTACGTTGGCGGAAGTTTGGCGACTGTATATTCTTCTACCAAAGCCAAAAAGGAAAAAGAACGGCTGGAAAAGTTTTATTCTGATGTTGCTAGTACTATTAAAAGTTTTGATGAACAACTCACCGACGTTGTAAGAAATAGCTATCACGACGATGAATATCTCTCCATGTTGATTGAAAAGGTGTCCAGGAAGATTGAAAGGGAAGCTCGTGAAATAAAACAAGAGAAATTCAAGACTTTCTTCATAAATGCTTTAATTCAAGGTGTAAATAGCTCCACTTATCAGAACGAAGAATACTACTTAGATGCACTTGATTCTCTCTCTGAATTGGATATTGAGATGCTTGTATTGCTATACAAACAAGAACATGCCGTTCCCGTTTCCAACATAGAATCTCCTTTCATTGATGACCCTTATATCATCTTGGCTTCGATCAATAAGTTTAGAACCTTAGGGCTTCTCGAAGTCTATACAGGTAATATGAACGTTGGTGGTGGCGTAGACAATGCGCTTGCTGAAAGCGTCAAACTCTCTAAGTTAGGGCGCAACTTTGCAGAGTTTTGTCTATCATGATGAACTTTTCTTTAAATTTACCACGCCAATTATCACGATAATCAACCAAAGCCACCAGTATTTCAACAATAGTTGTCCCTGTGTTAGGTCGATAAAATCATTTATCATTCAACTCACTCCAATAAAAATGAAAAGGTGGTCAGACATAATGAAAATAGAGACCCGGGTGAATTTAAAAAATGGACAATCGATAATTATCGACGGAGTTCCAGACTATTTCGATAAGAATTTTTTCGAAAAATTAAAAACAACTCAAGCAAATAATTCTGATGTTGTTGTTTATGGTTCTAACGGTCAGATCCCGCTAAAAGTAAACGAAATCAGATCAATCGAATTTGTCATTAATTAATTCACTCTTGTAACCTTTCCACACCTAGATTCCATACCTAGATTAAAACGAGGAGCTCCACTCGTTCCTCCATGGATTCGGCAAGTTGGAGCTCCTAATTGATTATTTAAATCCGGGCTCGTTTTAGACGGTCAGCTTTTGTGATAGCATCAATGATTTCGGCACCATCAATTTTCACTGAAAGCTCTTTGCCTTCCACAAGGTTGAGGAGCTTATCCAATTTCCGCTCGATGCGGTCCAGCTTTGTTGTCTCCTCTGCCCTTGACCAAACTACATCTGCATTTCTAGATCCGATGTAAATATCGCTACGAATTGGTTCGTAATTAACCTCTTTTTCACTCATTCCAATCCCTCCTCAATAAAATCGTTCCGTGTACTCAACCGTAGTCGCATGACTCGCCTTCATCTCCACTGCCCCCGGCACCAACATAAACCACCGCGTCGGCACGATCTGCATCGCGGTCTGGATGTTCTTCCCGTTGAGCGTGATCTTCCGTTTTTCGTAATCGATCTCCAGGACGTCTCCAGCAATGAACGAGTATTTCAGTTCGATGCGGCCGCCTTTGTTGGTTTCGAGAACATAAGAAGACGCCGGAGCCGGGAAGGTTGTGCGGCTGATCCACGGCGTCTTATCCTGGCCGGTGATGGTGAACGGTGAAAAAGTGGTGGTGACTGGCAGGACTTTTTGAGCCTTTCTCTTAACGGGATCTGAACAGATGAAATTGAGCGTACCAATAATGTCATTCGAGGTTTCCTCTGGAGTTTCACCCCCTGAAAGAGTTCCGATGAAATAAGCTTCCTCATCAGTGAATCGGAGTTCCTTTTTGCTACCGATAAGGAGGCCGTTCAGTCTGTTGAACCTTTCTCTCAGACCTTCCGATGTTCGGTCTTTAATTTGAAAGCGGACTACTATCTCCCTAACGTCCAGCGAGTATCCCCTTTCCCGAGATCCGTGTCGGAGGCTTTGTTCACTCATGAGCAAACGCCTGCTCGACACGCCTCGCCCTGAAACGGAGAGAGTCCTGAAAAAACCGGCTGAATCCGAAAGTTCAGTGTCCAGGTTCACTCCGTTAAAGATGGTCATTAGACTGTTGCTTGTTTCTGATGCTACTTCTGAGACTTTCGTAAATTCATACATAGGTTTCCCTCCCCTCTCATGGTCGTCTCCGCCGTCGGAAGGTCATACGGTCCTGTGATCTTGAAATATCTTCGACGAAAGCCTCAAAGTCACCGCTTCCGATCCTGAGACTGATGTATGCTGGCTGACGGCTGACGCTTAGTTCGCTATCAAATTGTGCCGTCAACTGTCGCTCGGCTTGACTGTTGATTGTGCGAATCTGCTTTGCATAGTCACCCTCCGGCATCGCAAGGTCTGGAACAAACGCCTTAGTCATGCCGCTCGCCATGTCTGACACTGCACGAATAGCGGCTCCAGCCTCGGAACTTACGCCGATTGCCAATCCCTCCGAAGTGTATTCCCCGAACTGTCGAAATACCCGGGACGGAGACTTGATTTTCAGCAGGCTTTTCGCCTTGTTGATGACCCCATCCACGACTCGGGTAATGGCCCCTATAGCTGCAGCTCCCATGTTCTTGATACCGTTGATGAGACCGCGGATCAGATCCTTCCCGGCTGTTACCATCCGAGATGCTCCGGATTTGACGGCGGTTATCATGTTGGTAATCATCGAGCGCACCGTGCTAACTGCAGTTGATAGTGCGCTTCGTATTGCAGAAACCATCTGGAGAAACTTTGACCGCACCGTCGAAAGAATAGTCGATAGTGATGAGGAGAAAACACTCCGAATAGCGGATAGGACGTTGCTCACGGTTGAGCGAATGGTACTGAGCGACGTATTCGCTATATTTTTCATAGTGTTGAATGAATTAGAGAAAAAGCTCCGAATAGAATTGAGCGCTGAGGTGAAAATACCACGCACCGCGGACCACATTGAACTAACCCCGCCGCGCAACAGGCCAGCGAACGTCCGGACAGCCCCCATCATCTTGCCGAGGAAGGTCAGTTGCAGTAGGTTCCAGACGAATTGAAGGGCGCCGCTGAATAATTGCTTCACTCCGGACCACATTTTCGACCAGTTCCCGGTGAACAGGCCGGCAAAAGTTTTCGCCAATCCAAGAATGATATTTAGCGCTCCTTGAATCACGCCCTTTATGGCGGACCAGACAACAGATACTATAATTTGCAATGCAGGCCAGACCGCGCGGAAAACCCCGGCAATAACGGATAGCGCCACGGAAATCACCGATGAAATAACAGACCATGCGTTCTGTGTCGCTTGCAGGATCATTTGTCCGTTTTCGTTCCAGAAAGCGACCAATTGGCCCCACAAATCCATCACGAAAGAGACCACTGCGGAAACTACCTGGGTGATAATATTTTGTATAAAAGACCAGACCGTCTGCACCACGTTCCGGAAGGTCTCATTTTCTTGGTAGAGCCGGACGAACACCGGAATGAGCGACAACAGGACCGCGATCAGAACGCCTACAGGCCCGAAAATTAAACTGATGGCCCGTGAAATACCGGCGAACCCGACGCGCAAAAGAGCAGAGTTCGCAATGAGTGGCGCAAACTTCGTAGCGAGCACCCCGAAATTTCCAATCAATGAGCCAGCGATAAAGATTAATAGTCCAATCCCGGCAATAAGAGGACCGATGGCTGCAAGGAAGATTCCGAGCGCAACTGCGACCTTCTGCACGGCCGGCGATGCTGTGTTCAGCCAATTGATGAAAGTGAGGATAGCGTCAGATATAGCCTGCAAAGCCGGCCGGAGTTGTTCATACAATTTCAATGCCAGTTCCTCGACCGCTGACCGGATGCTTCGCCACGTTCCGCCGAGTGTCCCCTCCATGATCGCAGCCATTTTTGCCGCTGCCCCTTCTGACTCGTTGATAGCTGTGGTCAGCTTGTCATAATCGTCAGATGAGGCATTGATGATGGCGAGCGCGCCGGCCATTGCCTCCTTGCCAAAAATGGTAGATGCGTATTGAGCCTGTTGAGCCTCGTCAAGCGTGGAGAATTTAGTCCGAAGCTCTTCCATCAGCGTCGCGAACGGCTTCATTTCTCCACTTGAGTCGGTGATGGAAATTCCGAGGTCGTCCATCGCCTCTTGCATTTGCTTTGTCGGGGCCGAAAGGTTTGTCATCATCGTTCTGAGAGACGTACCAGCTTGCGACCCCTTAATGCCCGCATTCGCCATCAGCCCGAGGGCAACCGCTACGTCCTGAGCTGAGTAACCGAGTGCACCCGCAACCGGAGCAACGTACTTAAACGATTCCCCAAGCATAGCGACGTTGGTGTTGGCGTTCGACGACGCGGCGGCCAGAACGTCAGCAAACATCCCGGCATCCTCTGCCTTCAGCCCGAACCCGGTCAAGGCGTCGGTCACAATATCCGAAGTAACGCCAAGATCCTCACCGGCAGCAGCGGCGAGATTCAGGATTGCCGGAAGTCCGGCCATCATCTGATCCGTTTTCCAGCCCGCCATTGCCATGTAATTCAGACCCTCAGCGGCTTCGGAAGCGGAGTATCGAGTCGTAGCTCCCATCTCCCGGGCAAGACCCCTGAGCTTGTCCAAGTCACTCCCTGTGGCTCCCGAGACCGCCGATACTTGAGCCATTGAATCGTCGAAATCCATGCCGAGCTTAGAAGCGGCTGCAGCCGCACCGACGATCGGAACGGTCAGACCAGCAGTCAAGCCGGCACCGATACCCATGACACTCTTTCCGGCAGATTTCATGTTGTTCCCTGCTGTCTGGAACTCCCGTCCGGCCCTCTCGATGCCAGCGGTGCTAATCCTATCTATTGAGGACTGGAAATTCCGGGCGGCTTCCGCGGCGGCGCGAAAACCCTGCTCGAAACCTGTAGTATTCGCTTTGAGTATGGCTTCCACCGCGTAAGTTTGGGCCATAGTGTGACCTCCTTTCTCACCCGTTCACACTCGCGGCAAGGTTTGCGAGGCGGAGATTTCTCGGATTTTTCTTCACGCCTTCCACCTCTTTGAGCTCTTTCTCGTAATCAAAGAAGTCCTCGAATTTCGGATAGACCGGCACCTGCTTAGATCCTTTCTCCTTCGTCGACGTAGCGAGAAAATTGAGCCAGGCTTGCAGGTGGATGTTCCGGTTTTCATCAATCCTTTTGAGGCGATAGGCATGCATCCGGAGAAGATACTCCCTCAATGTCATCTCCTCCACTTCGCGCATATCCCGAACCTCGAGATAGCGGAAACAGTTGATGACAATCCTGTCGAGGGTTAGGCGTTCTGCTCGGCTTTCACTTGAGCCTCTGCCGCCTCCAGTTGGGAGAATTCCTTCCTCAACAGCGGTTGCTTTCCCATCTCATCCAGCAGCTCCTCGAAAAGCTCCCCGAGCTTGTCTGTGCCTTCCTCGGCGTCCGCCTCAGCGATGCGCTCGATCTCTTTCTCCACCTGTTGGGGTTTGATGCCATGAGACTTGAGAGCCGCTGAGAGGACGTTCCAGAGCGCTGTGATATTGCCGGCTTTGAGGTATGGGATGGCGAACTTCATACCCATTGAAAACTCCATGCCGCCCTGCACCTTCATCGTGTAGCGGTTATCCAGCTCCTGAAGAAACAACATGCCAAACCTGAGATCGAATTCCTTGCCATTAATCGTGAATTTCATGGGTGATTTCCTCCTTATTGATCAATCGAAAGCAAATAAAAAAGAGGGGTTGCCCCCTCGACTGTTTTAAACCCCCGACGGAATTGCTTCAGCCGTCCGGAAGGCGTAGTCTACTGCCGCCTCCTGATCTGCTGTAAGCGGCGTATAGCCGAATTTCGGTTTACCTTCTACCGTGAGTGTGGATGTGACCGTTGCTTCTTCCTCTGCTCCGGCAGGCAGCTCCCAGGAGTCTAGTTTTCCGCGAGCGTAGACGGCCGGGTAAGCGCCGGCTTCGTCTTTCAGCCCCTCGTCAACTGTGACCTCCCAGACTTCAACGGTAAGGTCTTCTATAGCTGCCACCGTCAACATGCCTAGTAGCTTGTCTCCCCGCTTCTGAATCGCTTCGATGGAGACTTCAGTGCCCGTGCCGTTATTACGGGTCACGTCCCCGTCTTTCGTCTTGATGATTTCCCGGTCAGGGGAGAATGTGAATGTGTGAGTGGTCTGGAATGCCAGTTTCGTCGCCGGATCCGTATCACCCAACAGGCGGAACAGGAGAATCTTGTCCTTCCCGTGAATCACTCCATCCAGTGCCGTATCGGTCAGGATGGAGGCATATTGGTCTTGAAATTCAGTGATTGGGTTCATACTTGCTGCCTCCTTTATCAGAATTCAAAAACGGCCTCAATGATTCCGTGCAACAGGGGGGATCCCGCCGTGTTGTCCGGTATCATCTGGCCGCTTGCTGCTGTACACCGAAAGGGCTTCCCCTCGGTTTTGCCTAAATTCCACATACGGCGGCGCAACTCGTGGACCATTGCCGAGAGTTCGCCCCGTTCCGTGTGCTTGTGGTAAATGTGAATAGTCTGCCGTACTTCTCCCAGAACGGCGGTTTTTAGAATCCGGTCACCATCGAGTTGCTCACCGATGAACACGAAAGGATAAGCCTCATCTTTCGCAGGCAGGAAATCGAACGTCCGGAACCCCGCGTCCAGTGATGCTTTGAATACGGCGTCATAAATCGTCTGTTGTGGCGACTTCATCATTTCACCAACTTCTCGAGATCCTCTTTAAAATCCCATGCAAAATTGTAGAATGCGGGACGCATGAACGGCTGTGCGGTCATAAATCGTGTCCCGTATTCAACATACGGTGCATAGTGCGCCCCCGCCCTGGTGACTCCGGTGAGCCCTCCGTCCTGGTATTCAGTGCGGATGGAACGCCTGAGCTCTCCTGTGTCCACAGGAGCCTGTTTCTGTGCGTGTCGGTTAATATTGGTCGAGTGCTTTTTGACAATCTGCCGAACCGGTCCTTGAATGTTCTGGGCGCTGTTCAGTTTATTTAACAGCGGATTCATACCTTTCAGTTTCACTGGGCCACCTCCTCGAAATAGAAAACGGACTCGGAGCGAAGCGGCGTCTCTCGAAGGAGTTCATACCGGCGCCCTTCTATCTCGGCGTAGTCAAATGGGAGATTGTACGGCCGCATCAAGCGCACTACCGCAGTGGTCCGGTCAACCCGGCCGAAAAGCTCCCGCTGCCGATCGATGCCGAGATAAGAATGGTTACATGGCAGCGTCTCACGTTCCTCGGCTCCCTCCACATATTCAGAGAGATCCGGATCATAATAGCCCTCTGTGTTTCGGATGAATGTTACTCGGTCGGAATATCTCATAAGAAAAACACCTTCCCACGACCGGGAGGGTGTTGTGTTTTCGGACGGAACCGGTCAATCAGACGCTGGTAGGGTTTAAATTCATCCTCCAAGCCGTAGAAGTTGACCGAGTGGCCTTCCACGCTTTCCCCTTTCATCCCTTCGCTGCCGAGTCGGTTGAAGCGCCGGACAGCCAGCTCGACGATGATAAAGGAGAGCGCCTCGGGCACCGTATCCGATTCAAGCTCCAATTTCAGGTGCTCGATCCGGCTTCCGACTATCTCTTCGAGCGCATCATCCTGCAGGCCGTCCTTAATGTCGAGTAGCGTGCGCACCCGCATCAGGATTTGGTTTTTATCCATGCAGGCTCACCTCATTTCTGGAGTTTGGCCTCAGCATCAATGGCTGCATCTTTGCCCTGCACGGTTTCGCCGTTGGACAGCTCATACCAGCCGCCACCATTATGTTTCGGGTAGCGCGTCGAATCGACAGAAACCTCACCCTCTGAAGTCTCCTGCTCACCCTCGTCGCTGACAGCCACGATAAGGGGCTTTCCTTGAGCGTTATCTGATCCGGCAAGTTCAGCAACCCGGTCTTCGTCGAGCCGCTTACCCTTCCTAGGGTAGACGTGTCCTTCACGGTAAATGTGATCTCCGTCTTGGAGATCACGGAAATCAGCGACAACCTTGTATTTGGTCATTCAGAAACCCTCCCTTATGCTCCTGGCACTTCTGCCGCTGGCTCAAGTTTTGCGAAAGCGTCGTCTTTGAGAACCATGAAGCCGACATCCATCGTTGCGCGCATGGCGATCATTTCACGCTCGAACAGGTTGATCGGATCACCATTCTCATCAACGATTGTGGAGATCTGGCCTTCTTCTGCAATCTTGAAATTCAGGTTGAACGGAATGCCGTAACGTAGGTAGTTGAAGTCTCCCGCGTAAAGCGTTCCTTTCTTCATCGAGTCAGAATCAAGCGTTGCGATCGGCAGGCCATCAAGTGTATTTGCCGCGCGGTTGTACAGGCGAACTGGGTCTGTCGTGTCGGCACCATCGACCACACCGCGCAGTAGCGACTTGTTCTGTGTACGCGAAATAAAAGCGTTCACGTCATACCCTTCGTCGTTGACCAGGTCAGTCAGTGCAAAGAAATCTCCGGCAGAAATGCGATTCAGCTGTTCAGCGGTGACGACATGTTTTGCCGTTGCTACGGACTGCTCAAGCGACTGTGGGAATGGATTGTCGACGTTTAGAATGGCAGCCTCGTCAAACTTCATATAGAAAGCCTTGGCAATCTGGGGACGCATCTGCTCGAAGTATTGACGGACCGTGTAGTTCAGGGCCTCTCGAGTAGCCAGGACGATAACGCCGAGCTTGTGGGCCTCCATTACGGCACGGACGACAGTTGGCTTGGTCGTCTTGATCTTCTTACCTTCTCCAACCCAGTAAGCGCCAACCGGACCAGTCAGGTAGGTGAATTCTTTGCGCTGCTGATTCATTTCTTCATACTGCGCCAGCTGCATAGTCACAGAGTTCGCCATGATGTCCTCTACGATGACCTCCTGGAACTCAGAAGGGATTTCCCCTGCAAGGAAGTCGGACATCACAACATTGTCAGGGTTGAAAGTTGCGGACTTCGTGTCAGCGAAATGCTGGATGTTCAGGCGGAGTGGTGCCTTCATTTTTCGGTAAGTTTTCAAATTGATCTCTCCAATCATTTAATGAGTCGGTGTTTACGTGCTTTCTCCGCCATGCTTGATGCGGAGTGTGTCTGTTTTCGGCCGGACCCTACGCCCGGCGTTTCTTGTCGGAGCTCTTCTTTGACGCGCTCATTAACGGCAGCGTCAAAATCTTTCTTGATGCTCGTAATTGCCTTCTTGATTTCCTCGTTCTCTCCAAGACGTAGGAGAGACTGAGCAAATGACAGCGGGAGTGCCTGTTCCTTAAGGTCTGATTCGATTTCGGACAGAAGCTGCTTCTCATTAAGCTCACGCTCTCGTTCCTCAATGGCTTTCAGCCGCTTTTGGATCTCCGCCTCTTCGCGCTCTTTGGCGGACATTTTGGCATAGTCCTCGGCGTCTTTCTTTGCGTCCTCAATAGCCTGTTTCTTTTCGTCCTCGAACTTTTTCCGCGCCTTTTCGAGGGCGCTGTCCACCGCTTTTGAGATCTTGCTGTCCACTTCGGATTGCGTGAAGATTGCCGGCTTTTCTTCCGGATCGCCTTTACCCGGATCGGCAGGAGGGTCAGCAGGCGGTGGATCTTCAGCAAAGAATTGAATGTCAAGGCGCAAAGGCCATTTCGTTTTGAATTTCATATGTCCATTTCTCCTTATCCCACGCACGCTCTTCCGGTTACGTTTCCGCACAAACAGAAAACAGCCCCGTCCACGCCCATTGGCCCGTCCAGTGCTGTCCTGATTGGTTGTATTCCGCTTCCTTCCGTGCCCGCGCACGATTGATTTAGTGGTGAGGTGGTCTGCAGTTTAACGACTTGCCGGTCACAGCTTTGTTCCTTCAAACATGTACCGGCCGCATTACCGGGCGGCCGATCCGGAGATAGTCTGGATCACCATGCCCTTTCTCCGCATGTCGCGGGGATAGCGTAAAGCAAAGCGGACCGCCTCCTTCACGGGATAATTTTTCTCGGCGTATGAACAGGGCGTCTCATCATGACCTGGTGCGGCCGGCGAGTGTCCTTATCGATCATCCAGGAAGCCCGCAAGCGTTCGCGGCTGTTATCGGGCTGATGTTCTTCCTCGCCAAAGATAATCCCACGGAGCCTCTTTCCGAGCGCCTCTGTGAAGGCCTCCCATATCTGCGTGATGGCCTGTTTCATTTGTCGCCATGCTTTCTCCAATTCTTTCATTTCCTCTGATGCGTTCATGTCATCCCTCCACTACTGGAATGGTCGAACTCCGACAAAACGGGTGCATAGGCGGCGCATTCACGCCGGGTTGCATATCTTTCACGTTGAAAACTTTCCCGTTCAGGCTCTTGCATTTCTGTGTGGTCCGTTGGTCAATCCACGCCAGATATTCATACTTCTCGATGCCCCCGCGCTTGTATGATGATTCCTGGGCTGCAATCTGCACCCGTGCCAGCTCGGTCTGTGCAAGTCGTTTAGCATTAAAGACAGACACGTTGAATCGATGCTTTAGTTCGCTCGCAATCTCTCTAGAACTCCTGCCCTGAATAACACCCGCATGTAACACCTGGTTAAGGGTCGACTTTAGCTCTTCATGGTTGTTCCAGATTCTCTCGGAGAAATGCGCCCCATGGAAAGAGGCATCGACTAATGTCCGGAACAACTTCTCGTTTGCATTAAGCGACTGCCCAAGAATACCAGCCATCCGTTCAAACTCCCGGCGCGCTTCCTTCATTGCCGACTCTCTCAGGATCTTCTCCTCTTTGCTGGACAATAAAATAAGCTCCAGACGGATGTGTTCCATCAGAAGCTCAAGTCGATTGATTTTCATGGTGAGATTATAAAGACGCATCTGCCGGTTAGCGGTCGGTGTGAGATCTTTTGTCTTCACATACCGCTTGGCCAGCTCCGAGTACTTTTCGATTTCCAACTTCTTCACACGCATACGAGAGTCGGCAAGGCTGATACCTTCTTTGTCCGAGTACCAGGAGTAGAAGCGGTCCACTTGCTTCTGGATCTCTTCAAGGACCCGGTTGTACTCCTCCTCAAGTTCGGCAGCGATTTCAGCATCAGACTTCTGGAGCTTTCTCATGTTCTCCTGTTCGCGCTCCACCCAATAGTTATCAGCCATTCGGTTCATCCTTTACTGCCGGCGCGTCCGGCTGCTCTTCATCATCTGAGGGAAAGTCGTACGGAATCCGCTTTGACTCCTCCTCTTCCTCAATGCGCTCTTCTTCCTCGGCCGGGTCGTCGATAAAGGACAGAAGTTCCAGAAGTGTTCGGTTCGAAAGCCGGCCGCCGTTCTGACTAAACATTTCAAGCTCGTCCTTGACGTTCTTAGGCAGGTTCGGAGTGAAGGTGATATCCAGCATCGAAACATCGAAAGAACCCTCCTGCGCGGCGCTCAGGACGTTATTCACTAGGCGGTAGCGTTCCATGAGTGACCGCTTGAAAAAGCGCTCTTTTGTGACTCGCTTCTGCTCAAGCCCGAACAGCTTATACACCATAGCGACCCCTGAGGCGTTCCCGGCGAACTTCTCGTCATTCATGTTTGGGGTGTTCGTGAACATGTGGATGTCATTCGCTATCCGGCTCTTGTACGCTTCAACGCCGCCCACATCATACTTTTTATAAATGTAATCGGCGTTTGCGGATCCTTCCTTCCCGTCAGCAGACATTTCCGTTTGCAGTAGTAGAATATTGGCGTCTTTCATCGCCTTCGCATCCGGCATAGCGACGTTCCCGACAATCTTCAACATAGCATCATTGAGATCCGTCATGTAGTTGGCCGTGTCGGCCTGTGCAGCATCGTACAGGTCAATCAGCGGCAGCACCTTTTCGTAATCTCCCTGCCGGAAGCGGTTGTTCTCGTATTCAATCAGCGGCACGCCCTTGAAATAATGTGCCTCTTGCTTCTTTTCCACGAGTTCAGAGGAGAGAAAGTTCTTCGTCTCAAACGTGATAATGTCTCTGTCTGTATAGACTTCCACTGTGTAAGGGCGGTCCTGTCCGACTCCGCGCTTGAAGTACCGGACACCGGCAATTGGGTTCCTCTCCACCGTATCGTCATAGATCACAAACGTCTGCAACGCATCCAGTCGGACAAATCGAACCAGATCGCTCTTATCGCGGAACAGGAGCTCATAGGCCCGTCCGTAGATGGACAGATCGAGAATCAACTCTGAGTTATGTGCATCCGCATCATTTTCCCGATTGATGTCGAGCAGAAGGTTATTTAACGCCTCATCTTCCGGATAGGTAACGCGGATTGGCACGCCCGTCATGTATCCCTGAATAAACTGGCTCACGTATTCCGCGAAATTGTGCGGTGGCCGGTGGTCGGCTAAATGCTCCTCGCGGCGACGCCGCCCCTGCGTGATCCGGCTGTTCTCTCCCTCGTAGTAATCGTCTAGAATGTCGAGCCGATGCCGTTGGTGCTGTTGGTGATGCTGAAGCATATCGGATAAATCTTTTGGATTAGCGAGAAGTTCTTCAATGCTCGGGTAGGTGTAGTGCATCCTCGCCTCGGCGCTGAACTGCACACCGGCACCTTTATAAATCGGACTGGTATACGTTTCATCAGCTGCGGTTTCAAATTCATTGATGTCAGTCGTCACGGTCATCCCTCCTTACAAGCCCAGCGATTTGATTGCACGGGCTTTGTCATGTGCGTCCTGGCGTGTTCCCAGGTGGTACCTCTCCATGGAATAACGTAGGGCGTCGATGATGTGGTTGTTTGCATCCTCCGGCTCGTTAAGCCATTTTCCTTCCTTGTCGCGTTGGTATACATAGGTGTTGAATTCCTCTATCGCGTTCTCGCACGACGGGTGTATATAAATCTTGAACCCCTTCAAGAACTGAATCCCGTGCTTAATGCTGCCCGGTTTCTTAATGGCCCCGTGGATGCGCCTGAGTCCCTTTCTGCGTAGTTCTTCAATCATTCGAGGCTCTGCGTTGTCCCCTGTTATGGACGCTTTGAGAAGTCCTTTTTCGCGAACCATGTTGAATATATCGTCCGTTAGCATTCCGTACTCATAATGCTCGTCGTATATCCACAATTCCTTATTTTCTAGATCCACGGCCGAGGAGACTTGAGTGGTCGGGTCATTCGTGAACCCATAGTCTTGGCCGTGCGTCGTTTCCCGTACCTTCCGGATGACCTCCACTGGCTCGAAATGGCGCACCTCGAAATTATTGAAAACAAGACCCTCAGCAACTCCCCACTCGCCGTCGCAAACAATTCTGGCGCGTCGTGGGTTGGTTTCGTATAGATCCATATAGCGTTGAACGTCCACCTCGTCGAGCCATTCGTTGCACCGGAAAGTGGTCGTGGTTGCGAACGTATTCGCCCGCCTTGTCTCCGGGTCAAAGAATGCCGCCTTGAGCCAATGCCTTTCACTCCACGGGTTGAATGTAATCGTGACTTGTTTGAAGAACTCCGGGTCATCGTGACTCCCCCGGATGGATTCCACAAGCGTCGAAAAGGCATCCTCTGACTCAAGTTGATAGGCCTCCTCGACCCATAGCCAGGACAGAATACCGATGTCCACGGTGATCGAGGTGATCTTGAGAGGATCGTCAAGACCCCGAAACAGGATCTTTTGTCCCGTCGGGGTGTATGTGATTTCCGGCATGGACTCGTTGAACTTAAATAAGTGAGCGACGCCCAGTTTGTTCGCTGCCCATTTTAGATCCGTAAACGTGGACTGCTTGTTCGTGTTCGAGTACCGGCGGACTACCAATAAGTTCGCCCACGGGTATTTCATAATGCGGCTGATAAAGTTGAGGGCTGCCGTTTTGGACTTCTTTGACCCCCGGGATCCTTTCACGACTCGGTAGAATGAGCGGTCATGCCAGAAACGGTTATAGCCCTTCCCTATGAGGCTGTGAATGCTGACCGGGCCGGTTACCTTAGTCGTCATCTTGCGGCACGTCCTCGATAAACGTCGGAACCACAACCTCGACCTGTTGCTTGTCTGCCCACATCATGTAGCGTTTGCCGAGAAGTTCAGCTGCCCTGGTTCGTTCGGATACAGTTGGAGGGACTTGCTCGACTGCCTGTTCGCCCATGCCAAGACCGACTAGCTCTGTTCCTTTTGCCTGGCCACGAAGTACCTTAGTGAGGAATTGAAGGATCTCGTCTTGTTCGGCGATGGATTCTTTCTTCAGTTCGTCAAGCCGTTTATCGATATATGCTTTAATGTCAGGTTTGGTCAGGTTCTCGCTCCCAATCGCTCTAGCTGTCTTTTTGCTATAGCCAGCATTCAGCGCAGCCTCAGTTGCATTCCCTAACCGAATATACTCATCTGCAAAGCGTCTCTGTTTCTCTGTCAGTTTCACTTCACATCACCACCCCCATCAAGGTAATCCCTTTTTGTGACATAAAAAAAGCATCCAAAACGCAGATGCCTTCGAAAACGATTATTGCTGTTCGTAAGTAATGATGTATGAACCCATTAGGCTTTCGACCTTCTCGACCTTAACAACGATTTCGTCGCCTACTTTAACATCTGGGTTTTCACTCGAAACAAAGTTCAAATGCTCACCCGTTTGAATGTTATAACCAAATGCGCTGTCAGGAACCAATTCATCGACTTTGACCGAAACTATTTTCCCTTCAGGATTTTCGCCATCATTCAAGGCGGACTCAAGTTGTTCGGTTGTGTAGTCTGGTTCTGGTGTTGAGCTACAAGCCCCAAGCAGAAAAACTCCTGCCAGTAGAATTAAGATTAGCTTTTTCATCGTTATCCCTCCTGAAATCATTTTACCTATTTCAGGAATGAATTCCAATGATGATTTGAAATACAAAAAAGCACCCCGTAGGATGCCTTGAAAACCCTATTTTCCTTTTGAAATAAATTTGTGTGCATTTTCTTTGTAAGCTTTTGAATTCGTTCTCTTTTCTTCTTGTAATACTTGAAAATTATCATTTTCCCTTTTCATTAGTTGCTCAATGTCTCCTATGGCATTGCTAAATCTGTCATATCTAGATTGGAACCAAGATAGATTGCGCTCTTTCACCTCAAGAACTTCAAATAACTCATTCTGTAAATCGAAAAACGCATCAAAATAAGCTGTAATTTCACTGAAGCCATGTACAATTTCATTTTGATCATAGTACGCTTGAGCTGCCGTAATATAGATCGCTGAATTGTTCATCATGGCCATCGCAAGCTCATATGGCTTTTCCTCAGTATAGTGTTCTGAATCTACAAGGATACTGTGAGCTGTGTTTGCACCATGATATGAGTTACGAATCTTCTCGACTAACGTTTGCAAAACAAAGATGCCCTGTGTCATCTCTCCACCCCCTTTCCGACAATATTCTCCATCTCTGGAAAGGAATCCTTCAACATTCTGTCATTTTCTCGGGTGAATCTGCCCAGCTGCTACCACCAGCCAGAAGCCAATCGAGAAGATGAACCACGTCGTAAGTAACGGATTCTCATAGATGGTCTCCATTACTGACCATTACTGACCCCCTCCAATGAACGCAAAAAGGCACCGCCATGGGTGCCTAGAACGCTCGCATTATGTACATAGCACGGCGGGATAAACTGCCCGAACTACCTGCCGCGCCGACCTGCCTCCCAGTATACCCGGAAATGAGCTTTTAAAAAACTATGGCAGGTGTGGCACTTTTGGCACATCAACCTACCATCTTTGAGACGATGGAATCTTTGATCCGCTGGATGTTCGTGTGAGACAGCCCCATGTGCCTACCGATCCATCGCATGGACTTCCCTTCCAGCAGCCAGTGAAGTACTTCGACCTCCCGATCATCGGTGATTATACAGATCCGTTCTTGAACGGCCATGATCTTTTTCTCATAGTGGCTGATTCGTTTCCATCGCTTTTCTCGCCGGATGTACTCACGGAAGACGGGATCACTATGAGCGCCGACGGCTTTCGGCATCGCGGCTTCGGTTCCATAGGCAGCTGTCAAACCTTCTGCGATGTCGTTCAGGCTTTCCCGGTTCATCCGGACACTATTGATCATCCACGAGTAGTCTTTCAGCAATTGCTCCAGCTGTTCTTTCTCCATCTTGACCCCTCCCGTTTCAAAGAAAATGAAAAGACGCTGCTCGATACCCCTCCCCAGAGGTTCGATCAGCGTCTCGGTTTGTCCGATAACGTCAGTCCACTTTTTCGCTATAGTTCAGTTCAACGTGTGAGGGCTTCCCGTGCTGCCAGGTCACGGTCTGTTTTCCAAATCCGTGCGGCGGCCCCTCCACTTTCTTAACCTTTCCGTCTTTCACGATGTAGACGGCGTTCTCGTCTTTCTTGATGTTCATGCCGTCTCCTCCCCGAATATGCCTGTCTCCCTCGGTCCAATCTTTCCATCTTCCGCCTGGTCGATGATCAGCAACGTAATGTCCAGTTGCGTCCTCCTCATGGCAAATGCGATGCCTTTGAGCGATACACCATCATTCCAAAGCTGTCGGAAATGCTGAATCTCCCTGTCCTTGTAAACCCACCGGACGTTCCGGTCTTCGAAAAGGACATGCGTCATTTCTTCCGCCCTCCCCGATGGTGGTCCTCATGCTTGAGCACATACCTGAAGCCGGACACCTCGATCACCGTCGGGACATCCTTTTTTGTTTTGAGCACCGTCACAATCGGACGGAACCGCTCTCCTTTCTTACGGATGCGCCACATAAATCTTCCCTCCCCAATACTTCCTGAACGAATGCGTACTGCCTTTGCACATAAGGGTCAGTCAGCCTCCCGCCGGACAGTACCCAGTCCGTAATGCGGTCCAGTGCATCTTGGATGATTGCCTGTTTTACTGTTCGTCCTACCACGCCGTCGGACACCGCCCCTCGGCCTCCAGGCGCTTTATAAGTACGCGTCGCTCAGAAAATGTGCAGCTCTCCCCGGCATCCTGCATAAGGTACATCACGGACAGCGACGTGAATTTTTCGTCCTTGAAACCATTGGGCTTGTCCTCGGCGTACTTGCCGGGCTGCCACTTGCTGAGATTGGAGAGGAGGACCGTGTAAAGCCTATCCGTCTCCTTTTCGTGACTCCTATCCACTCCAAACAAGCTCATCTGCCTTGCCTCTGCCATGCTTCCACCCTCCATCCCTTCTGCTTCTTTCGGCCGACCTCAGCAGGCACGGCCGGCTCGTAGACCCACACCTTTTGCTTCTGGCCATCGATCCACTCTGTCCGGTGCATCAGCACCCACTTCGTCCGGCTCATTGGTGTAGCCTCGTCCACTTGGAGTACGCTCGCAGGCTCCTCATCTGGAGAGCAGTCAGCTCGTCCGCGCACTCGTTGCACCGTAGAGAGGTCAAGCGATCAAGCGCGGTCTCTGCGATGCCAGGGATGATGTTGACTGCCTTGCACTCGCCGCAAAGATAAAACAGGATTGTCTTCTCCTTTTCCATCCTCCTCCCCCCTTTCATCACTCCCGCACCCATTCCTTGCCTTTCAGCCGCACCACTATGAGCTCCTTGCCAATCGCTTGCTCCAGCAACTTACGGCGAAGTGGAAAGTCCCTTGTAACCGGTCCGCCCTTAACGTCCAGAATTTCCTCGTATCCGTCGAGAAAGGTCACACGGAAGTCCGCCGTATAGACCGCACCCGGTTTCTCACGCTCGCCTATCCCGCGGCACAGGGAGCACTTGATTGCATTACCAGTCTTGATGCTGACCTGCCGGCCGGTACCGGAGCACCGCTTGCACGCGACCTTGTACCGTTCGATTATCTGGAACTGCGGCTGGACCTCGATGTCCTTAACCGCAGGATCCTTTTTCAGCAGCTTGTAGTAGGCGGCCTCGGTTGCTGAGTCGAACTCGATGCCGTCCACCGTGACCATCTTGGAGACGAATTGCCGCGGCTGCCGGACGGACCGGGCGCCTTTTTGTCGCTGTCTCATCGTCCCACCGCCTTCGCCTCGTACTCGGCATACTCGTCTATGGTGATTTGCCGTTTAAGAAACTCCGCCTCGGCCTCGTCATGCTTTTTCTTGCAAGTCGGACCGTACCCCCTCTCAATGCTCTGGGTGGTCTTCAGCGGCCGGTTGCAACGTTTGCAGTTGCTCATTACAGGCTCCCTCCCGTAAGGACCGCCAGCAGGACGATGAGTGCCACCATCCCCAGGGCCAGTCCCATGAATTGTTCCGTGCTCATGTGTTCCTTCTCTCCCTCAGTAGCCAGTTGCTTGTCTTTTGTGATTGGTCCGGTTCTTTGCAAAGTAGGCGGCCTCGATCTGGTCCTCCGTGAATCCGAGCACTTGGCCCAGCCCAAGGACATTGGCGAGCAACAGTCCCGAATGCATGAATACATCTGCGTTTTCATAAAGCTTGTAGGCCTCTCCGCCAATCTCTATGAACTGTTGCTCAATGGTGTCGAATACTCTTGGCATCGCATTTACCGTGCCGGGATTACCGTTCCAAACGTACAGATTGAGCGATAGTGCGAAATGCACGACGTCTGCGTATTCTTCGAGAAGTGGATTGGTTTCACCGGCTCCTCCTGTCCCTTTGCAGGTAGGGCACTTAAAACCCACCGAATGATAATCAAGTCCTTCTGGCCCTTCGATCTCAACGTTTTGATATGCCCAACCGCTTCCTTCCACACAGTCCGGACATTCGTGTATAAAAGAAGTCCGCGGCTCCTGATCCTCACTCCAGTATTTAAATCCGCGCCACTCGTTTGCACATTCCATGAGCTCCGCATTGAATGCCAGAATCTTTTTATGCAGCAGATCCTGCCCGTGCAGCCCCTTTTCTTTGGTGATTCGTTCGTCGAGTGCTTTCTGTGCTTCAAACAGTTTTGTTAGATTCATCTCGTTTATCCCTTTCGGCCTCTATCGCCCTTCTCGTGATTTGCTTCGCAGATTCAATGGCACTGTCGAACTTCTTTAGCAGTTCGTAGCCCTCGTCTACCGGCAACATCTTGGAGACTTCATAAATCTGCTTTCGTGTGTCGTCGATGTTTTTGGCTCTTCCCACTTGCGCCAGTGCGGCTCTTACTCGATTCCAATCCACCAACCATCCATCTCCCTCTTGAACAGCCCTCTCGCCCTCTCAGAGCCGTTCTATTTTTCCGCGAGTCTTTGTTCATCTCCGGTACTTAACGCCTGTATATCGTCCAGAAACCGCTAAATTCGGCATGATTTCCGCAGTGAGAAAAAACTATAAGGTCACTGCCATCCAGGTCGTGTTACAGTGCTCGTTCGGTTGCCCGGATGAATCATCACAGCGACAATCTGCCGGTCTCGGCGGAATGGCTCGCCGGACAAGCGCCACCCGCCCTTGACCATGTCTTTAATTAGCTTGTCCAGTCGCTTATCCGTCGCCGCCCAGATGACTTTCTGCAGGGAGCCATCGGCGCGTTTCTTAACGACCTTCGGGATGAAGTCGGTAGCGTAACTCATCGAAGCAAACCCTCCTCCCGCAATTGCTTGCGGATAATCGTGCACCTAGCAGCTATGGCCGCGTGGGTCCGGTTTGGGAACCGGCGCTTGATTTGCGTGCTCTTGTATTTTCGCTGAAGTAACTGCCGTAGCAAATCGTCTTCCTCAGCTG
This sequence comes from Bhargavaea sp. CC-171006, assembly GCF_009761675.1. Lineage (GTDB taxonomy): Bacteria > Bacillota > Bacilli > Bacillales_A > Planococcaceae > Bhargavaea > Bhargavaea changchunensis. Next base: position 80,032 of record NZ_QUZH01000033.1, on the reverse strand, counting down.
TCCAACGATTGGCGCCGTTCGGCGTCCGGATGGCTTGCTCAACTGTCCACCCCAATACCGCGACCCGGTAATAGAGCTGGGCATAATTCATTCCGTGGAGCCGAGCGGCAGCAAGGTCCTCTTTGGAAAAACGTTGATTCGGCCGGTACCGATCTTGCCTGCTTTCGATTGCCGCCCAGTCTTTGTGCTCTACTTGCATGCCGGTTCTCCCCCTAGTAATTTTTGAGATTGATAGAGTTGGTGAAAAAAATTAGCCGTTCAGCAGTTCTGGGTTCTCGTGGATGTTGCCAATGACTTCGTATTCTTCAAACTCGAGTAACGACTTGGTATGATCTTCCTCATGAATTACGAGCGATCCATATTCATTCCGTTTGTCTTTCTCGAGAGATTCCGCATAAACGCCAAGGCAAATACTTGGTCCGTACTCACCGCCACTACCGTCCTGCTCGTACAGTCCGAATTTCACTTCGTACTTGTGCTTGGTGCCGAAAGAGCCAAAGCAGTGCAACACATCCCCCTCATAAATCTCCCGCTCCTTCTTGTCGTGCAGCCCGGTGAATTGACGCAAAATCGCATCCCCTCTGTTGCCATCCAGTGAAAAATTACACCAATCACCTTCTTGTCCATCGAAGCTGCCCACTACCGACTGATTATTAAAATCAATCTTCCAAGGAACAAAATGCTCTCCGGTTGGCTTATAGATAGCACTGAACTTGATCGCCCTCACGCCGCCTGCACCTCCATCCCTAGCAGATACGCCACCGCGCCGTCCCGATCCGTCCTAAGTGCAGCCTGCAGCCTTTCCAGGTACTCGGTTGCCACGCGCTCCAGCTGCTCGTCCTGCTGGCCGGAGTCGTTCCACTGGCCGACCGCGATGATTAGGGCGCCCGCCAGGTATTCCGGTGTGTTCAGGACGGCGTCGGCTTGCTTCTCGATTTGGTTCATAATTGCTCCCCCTGTGATCGTTTTCTGTAGTCCTTGCTGGTGAACAGGTCGATGGTTACGGCATTCACACTCATCCGGGACTCTGCCCGGGCACCGATCACCTTGCGGAGTGAATCGTCATCAAAGTTGGTGGTGTAGATCGTGCTCTTGTCCTTGCGCATGTCGATCAGCTTGACCCATTCCGAACTGGTCCAAGAGATTTCGTCCCGCTTTTTGGTCTCGACGCCGATGTCATCAATCACCATCACGTCGAACCCGGCAAACTGCTCGTCCAACCTCCGCCGCTCGTAATCGTTGCCGAATGTGGCCTTGATCATTTCGAACAGCTTGGCAGCTTCGATGAAAGCGACGTTAATGCCAGCATGCTTGGCCGTCCGGGCAATTGCTTTGGCAAGGTGAGTCTTACCGGTGCCGGTCGATCCGGCGATTCGGAGGTTACCGACCCCACCAGCGGCGATGACCCGGGCGAATGCTTTGGCGTTTTCCAGAGCGACCCGCGTCTGCTCGTCGAGTGCTTCGAAGTTCTTGAAGCCCGACTCGTCACTATCCGGAACGTGGTACTAGCTGCCCTCTATGACCTCCTGACGCTTTTTCATCAGGTCTCGGGTGATCTTTTTCGAAAGGGCCTCCTGCTGGCAGGGCTTGCAGATACTCCAGACCTTCTCTGCCTGCCACTCCCCGTTCTCCAGGTAGATCCAGGCATCCAGCGACTTTTCTTTGCAGCTCGGGCAAGTGATGGTTCCCATCTCGACTTCCTCAGCACGTTCAATCATCTCCGGCCGGACCTTGAAGAAGATGTCGACCATGCGGAGACCCATGAAGGTGAACGTGCCCTCGTTTATCGCTTGCATGTTGTCCCTCCTCAGAACGGAAGATCAGAGTCGTCAGTGATTTGTTGAGGATTGAAGTTTTCTATGGCTCGGCGTTGGCGTTCCAGTGTTTCGGGTGATGGGTCGTACAAGGACCCTCCGACCGCTTGCTTATTGCGAGGCGCGAATTGACGGACGTTTGTTTGCTTACTGAACTTGTTCTGCTCATACAAGCGAACGTCTTGAATGCTGTTACACTTGTTGTCAGCCCACTCTTTTAAGCGCCCTTTGATGAACCCGTAATTTTTACGGTTACGGTCAGCAGCTATCCGACCGGCCTCCATCAGGACCTCTTTGTCTTGGTTGAAATCGTCATACCAGCATTCAAGATCCTGCCTTTGAAAATCATTCAGCCCGACAATTTGATAATTGATAAAGTTGTAGGCTTCGACGAATCCGTCGCCTGTTGTAGGTGTAGTAGATATATCTTCTTGCATTCTTAAGTTCTTACATTCTTGTTCTTGTTCCGATAACGTTCCAATCGCGTTCCGTTGTCGTTCCGATGACGTTCCGTAAAACTCGTTTTGGGTGTTCCGTTTATCCTCTGAAGCATCCCTTGAACCCTGGTACTTATCGTAGTTAACGATGGTGAACAGCGTTCCGTAATCCGTTTCGATGGCGTTCACTCTACCGGACTTAACAAGTTTTTCGACGTTCCGCTTAATGGTGCTAATCGAGTGCTGTTTGACCCCTCTTTTTTCTACATAACCCAGGTCTTTTGCGAGGTTTCGGTAGGATCTGATGTACTGTCCGCGCTTCAACTCAATACCGTTGATTTTGATACCATCCTGATGCGCTGCCATCATCAGCAGGTATGTGAAGAGTCGGAAGGCGACAACATCACTCCATAGGTCGCTATCAAAAATCTGCCGATGCAACTTTATCCATCCACTCATTCAAAGCTCATCCCTTTCTGATGATGGAGGGGGCTTTTAGCCCCTCACATCACACCAGTTTCCCTAAAGCTTCAGCGGCCTTCTGTTTGCCGGGTTTCTCCTCTGCGACCGGTACCGGCTCTTTCTCCGGCTCCTCAGCAGCCGTTTGAGGCATGTCCAAAACTTCGTAGTCCGGAGCCTCGAGGAACATTCCATCATCCGGTGTAACATCCTTGATACTGCGCCCTGTGCCGCCGTCGTACTCGACCTGCTCCTGGACCTCGATGGAGATCGGCAGGTACTTCCACATGTGCCGGACGACCGTCTTCTTAGCCATTTCCTCATAGTCTGTGGTCCAAGGTGAGTAGCTCGAGTTGGCAGCCTTTGAACGCTTCTTCCGTTGCTCGATGTCCGCGCGGCTCATGAATTCCATCTGGTAGCCGCCATCTTTGAATTTGGCAACGGCATAGGCGCCAATGAACTGGCCTTTGTTGACGTCCATCGTCGGCCGGTGGACCAACTTCGGATCCAGTCCGAGCTCATATTCGAATTCGTCGTTCTCGTAAACCGAATGGGCGTAAATGGATTCGATATGGCCGGACCGGCGGGCCAGGTCTATCATCCCTTTGTAGCCGATGATGAACTGAACCTCGGTGATGCCCTTCTTGCTGTTTTTGAACGGAAGCAGGTAGCAGTGGCCGAGAAGGCCAGGCTCCAATCCAAGCTGTGCAGCCTGCATGACAGCGCCGAGCAAGCTTGCCGGGTCGGCATGTCGGAGATCTGGAGTCGTGCGGATGGTGGTGAGTGCGATTCGCGTAAGCCGGTCGATATTCATGTGCTTCGGCAGCGCCTCGGCCATCGCCGGCGCCATCTGCTTCAGGTAGTCCTCGATTGTCTTCGGCTGCTTCTGAGCCTGTTGAGGTGCCTTTGAAACTTGCTTCTTTAGTTCGTTTACAGTTGCCATCAGTTAGCCTCCTCGAGCTTCTTGATCCGCAGAATGCGGGCCTTCGATTCCTTGGTGAATTTCTGTGCGATATCCGGCAACTCTTCACGCAGACGCTTAGAGTCGATGGTGTTCCGGACCTGTGACTTGTAAGTGACTTCAAACCTTGGAGAGACGCCGTGAGGGCTGTTCTCGAGGGTCTGTTTCAATCGGTTCTCGTATTGCTTCTTGACCGTTTCGAGCTCTTTCAATTCGGCTTTGATGGATTCCAGAGCATCGAGCAGTTCATCGTCGGACTGAGTGAGCATTATCGTCTCCCCATCGTCATTCGGGTAAAGCTTCGCGAGCAGTTCGCCGGCCGCTGGGCTGCCATCAATCTCAGGCGGTACACCGGCGAGCACGTGGTTGTACCAGAAATCCGCTTCACGCTCGATCATGATGTCGATCAGTTCTTCGTCCCGTTCAATTTCCTTCCAGACGAACCGGTTGCCGCCGATCAAGACAGCGATGTAGGCTTTCTCGTAACCGGTCACTGCCATGTAATGCTGCACCTGGCAGATATAAGAGGCCGGGATGTCCTCGCCCTCCCATTGATCAGCGTTCCAGGCGCTTGTCGTCTTGCATTCGAGGATTGCTTTCTCCCCGACGACGACCCGGTCAAGGTTTGCCCTCATGAACTCGTGCTTTGGATGAACGAGCATCCGGTTGTTCCGGCGGACTTTCTTACCGGTCCGTCGTGCGAACTCTTGAGCGACGATATCCTCCAAAATATTTCCGAAGTAGATATATTCATTGTTGACTTCCTCGGTGTATTCACCGGTCTTCTCGAGATACAGCTGGAACTTTGACTTCCAGTTGTTCACGCCCAGAATCACACTGGCATCCGAACCTCCAATTCCACGGCGTCGTTCCTCAAGCCATTCCGAACGGTCCATCTGCAACACATTCTTCAGTGATTCAGCTTGCATCTTTTTCCCTCCTCTTGAATTAGGACGGGCTCTCCGGGTATACTTAAGGTGAACTTATATCGAAGAGCCCGAAGTCCGCTGTTGCTGCAGCGGGCTTATTTTGTTTCGTAAAACACTGCGCCACATTGGTCTATCAGGTAGTCCCTGAAGTTCTCCTGCAGCACAATCCGGCCGGCGTCATCGATGAAGTACTTGTCTCCTGTTCGGACCTCATCGCCATACATGTCCTCGATGGGATGGTCCGCGACTACGGCGTGATCGATAGCGCTCCACTGCCGGTCCTCGTAGGTGAGGTAGGTCTGTGACGGGTAGCCAGTTGTCATGATTTGAGATACGGTTGGGTGATCCATTCTGGTGCCTCCTTTTCAATTTGTTTGTGCATCGCCGCTTTATAGTGCATCAGTCGGCCATGTCGGGCCGCTATCCTTTCCGGCGACCATTGTTGTTTACGGCCGAAGTGCTGTGCCACCTTGCGGGTGTAATAGGCGATGCGGGCATCGATGATCTTTGGCATGTTGTCTCTCCTCTCTGATGGTTGAACCCCATCAAGAAACGCCGAGGCATCTATTGGGGGAATGTGGCACCCCGACGCTTCTTGATGGGAGCCAAGCTCCCGTGGTATACTTGAGTTACAAAACAGGCTTTGGCGGTTCTGGCGGTGCAACGTCAGGCCGCTTTTTTATTTGTCTGTCGATTAGTTCGAGTGCTTCTCTTAGTAATTGGTCTTCTTGCTTGGCGATCCGGATCGCTTGCAGGATCCGAATCTTGGCCGCTATTAGTTCGTCCACTTCATCCCTCCTCAAAGTGCAATCCATAAGACCACAAAAATCATCAGCATCCCGGCGGCTACGAATCCGTACTCTTCTGCAAGTCGCTTGATCAAATGAACCACCCTCCTATGAATCCCGTGACAACCGACATCATGTTTTGTAAGATCGTCAGTCCGTCCATACCGCATATAAAGGCCACCATGACGTCTTGCGCCTGCGTGAGTGCTGTCCAGTCTCGGAACAGGCTCATGTGTGGCTCTTTGCGGTCTGACTCGTATTTGCTGACGTCCGACTGATTGATGTGCAGCATGTGTGCCAACTCTTCTTGACTGAGGCCCGAACGGACCCTGGCCGCTTTTAAAATGGCTCCGTATTTCATCTCTCCTCACCCCCTTATTCCAAAATGGAATGGTGAGCGAGTGCCATACGATGTAATCTAAAGTTGTACCTCCCACACGCCCCGAAAGACTCACTCTTCTCATGGCTCCTCTTATGGCCGGTCTTCCCGGCCCCCTCCCCATTTTTTTTACGTCTGTCCACGCTTAGTTTTTAATCACCATTCATCCATGATTTGCTTAATGACTTGCACCGACTGTTCGTAGTACCAGAAGCGCTTCCCGTTTTGCTTCCGGCGTTCCAGCAGCCGCATCCGAGGATCGTGCAGAATATTCTCTTCCAAGAATGACTTGCTCATGCAGAGCCGCTTGCTCATCTCATTGATGTCCCACAAAATTAGAGTGTCTCGGAATATTTGATCCAGGCGCTCATTGATCTGTCGCTGGATCTCCTGCTCATCCAGTTGGACTTGAGCCAAACCCATGTGAACCCCTCCCCTCAGCTAATTTGTTCTCGCTCGATGACCGGCAAGATACCCTGGCTTTTCAGCAGGTCGTAGATGAACAACCGTCCTTTTTGAGTCCAATAGGTATGAAGTTTTGACTTTTCACTATCTATAGCGTGGGTTTTGGTGCTGGTGTATCCCTTGTCCTGATACTTTGCGTAAAGCAGCCACACACCGCCCTGCTTGTATTGAACGCCTAGGTCCTTGAGTTTACGGTTGAGTGTTGGCGCGCCCATCCCGTAATCCTTAGCAATCTGACTTACTGAGATCACCGACTTATTCTGCAGAATCAAATCATAGTAACTAGCTTTTGGCTGGAACTCTTTCACTTGCTGTTCAAGCACGAGATTTTGAGTGGTCAGCTTTTGAACCTGAGCGTTCAGATAATCCATGGCTCGCTTCATGACCATTTCCGGACTGTTCCAACGGCGTTCGATTTCTATGAAATACTGTCTGGCCATCTTCCCGCGCTCGTTCCTTTGGAGCATGGAGATTTCCTTCGCCATGTCGAGGCGGATATGATGATCGGCTATTTCTTGTACACCACCAGGGGTCGGACATTTTTGGGTCACCCTTATGAAATCTGCATTCTCTGTGAATCCATACTCGATCATCCGACCGATCCATTTACGATACTCGGTTTTTACTTCCAGGAAATCATGAAGATCACGACCGCTCACGATGATTTGACCTTCGTTGGTCTCTTGAGTTGGAATCAGTTCGTTCATTGTTTCGCCTCCTCATCCAGTCTTAAATGTTCAGGAAACCTCCTGCTTTTTACGCGCTTCGTGTACTTCTTCTTCAAAAAAAAGCGTCCACTTGAATTTGAGTAAATCACCGATTCTAACAGCCACACCCACATCAGGATTGCGCCGACCCTGCTCGTACATCGCATAAGTGGTGCGTGCGACCCCGACTTTTATAGCGACCTGTTCTTGGGTGAGATTTTTCTTTTCTCGCTTCTCTTTCAGCCACTCTCTCATCATTGCACCTCCTTTTTTACACGGTCTGTGTAGCTGTTGATAGAATCATAATACACCCTATGTGTAATGTCAACTATTTCTTACTCATTTCGTGTAAATCTATTTAATACACATATTGTGTAGGTATAATAGTCGTACAGGGGGAAAACGACTTGCTGACTAAACGATTGAAATTATTAAGAAACCAAGAAAAGTTAACCCAAGCTCAAATGGCCGAGAAGGTTGGTGTCGCACGCACAACCTATGCCATGTACGAACAAGGGAATAGAGAGCCAGACAACAAAACCCTGGCCAGAATAGCTGATTACTTTGGCGTCTCTACCGACTACCTCCTGGGCCGCACCGACATTCCTGAGATGGCCGGCAGCAAACCAGCGGAGCCAAAAGAAGTCCCGCTGCACGTCCGAATGGGCATTCCGGATGAAAAGTATGAGGAACTTACTCCGTACTATCAGAAGGTTCTCGACTGGTTCCTTCAGCGGAAGGACCTGGCGTTCCATGACCGGCCAGAGGATATAGTAGAAGAACTTCCGAAGTATGCGCCGATTTATGAGAAGCTAAAGGATAAATTGTGACTGGAATATAGAAGAATTGGTGCAAATTGTGTATAGTTTAGGAGATAACACCTAAAGGGGAGAGATAGAAATGAACAAATGGTTGATTGCATTACTCATGGGTAGCGCCGTAACTCTGTCGGCTTGCGGCTCAACTGAGGAAGGCTCCGAGGATGAAGCTAACAAAAACGATGCATCTGAAGAACAAGCCCCTGCAGAAGAAGCTACTGACGAAAAAGCTACCGAAGATAAAGCTGATGAGGCTTTCTCCAAGGAGTACAACGAAGTAATTGTCGATAATGAAAACATTAAAGCGACACTTGTGAAAGCAGAACATATCATAGATAAAGAATGGGACGAAGAAAAATTCAACGTCACATTTGAAGTAGAAAATAAGCGTGACGATACTCTTGAATTCCAAGCGAATGAAGTTTCTGCAGACGGCAAAATGGTGGACGATATGATGCTGAACATGAGTCAAGAAGTAGCAGGTGGAAAGCTAGCCGATGCTGTTCTAACTATCGAAAACTACGAAGGTGATCTTCCTTCATTAGAAGAAAATATCGAAATGGTTCTCCATGTTTTCTCATGGGATGATATGGATTTCACAGAAGACCATCCTGTTACTATCGATTTGAAGTAAGTTTTCTCCAGCCCGTTTTCGGGCTTTTCTTTTAAACCTAAAATAGAACATACGTTCCCAAAAGGAGTGATCTCGATGAGATATACATATACCACCATCGAGGATTACGTGCATGTCTTGTATGAATCCATAGATATTTATCGTCCTGTCCAGCTCGATCCTGAATCAATCGCCGCCCGGCTTGGCCTGAGCATTCTGTACACCCCTGCCCCGTCAGTCTACATGGATGGTTTAATCACTGTAGACGAGCGACTTTCTGAACCTGAACAATGGCAAGCCTTTAACCACGAACTTTGCCACGCCCTCTGGCATGTCGGTAATCAAATCCAGCTGCCTCCCCCATTCCGGGATTACCAGGAAGAGAAGGCAGAGATATTCGCGCGGCACGCCTGCATCCCGACGTCCATGCTCATGCAATTGGATCTCCCGGACCACGAGGCGGCCGCAGTGGATATGCTGTGCTCGACGTTTTGCGTCGAACCCGAATTTGCCCGTCGACGACTGCACCAGTACATAAGAAACCACCTACAAAGGAGCTGGGTCCATTGAAAAAGAAATCAAAATTTGTTGAGTTCGAAAAACTCCAGGAGCATCCGAAGTATAAAATTGGCCTCTTGCCTATTCTCGGACGTTTTAAAGACTTGGACGGTAGATCATTTGTCGAAGTAGAGAAATGGATTGATCCGACTACTCGCCGGTGGAAACAGATCGATGATGACGAATGAATAGGTATCCAGAAAGGGGGTGATGTCAACACTTCCGTCCCCTCCCCCACATGCGTCTGTCCACGCGAAAGAAAGGGAGATCAATGAGATGGAACGATTCCCATCGAAGAAGGAGAAGGAAGTTTTCTATTACTACACTGGCAAGAAGGAAAAGAAGTGGGGCTACCGGATGCGATATTACGATGCCCTTGGCAAACGGCGGGAGAAGTCGAAACAGGGACTGCCTTCGGAAAATGCGGCCATTCGCGCCCTACTTGAAGTAAAGGCATCCATATTTAACGGAGAGACTCGGCAAATCGAAAAATCGAACATGACGGTATCCGAATGGGTAGATATCTGGTTCGACACGAAACAACATAAATGGAAGGTATCCACACGGGATCATCGGGAGGGTATAATTAATAATTATATTAAGCCTTTAATAGGAAGATATAAGTTATCCTCTCTCGACAGGACCACCTATGAACGAGAATTTCTTAATGTCCTGCATCAGAAGCTGGCTCAACGGACCGTTCACCTTTATCATCAGACCTTCATGATCGTGGTGAATGCAGCCGTTGACGACGAATACCTTCCGAGGAATCGGTTTAGTGGGATGTCCGTCGATGAGACGAGGAAAAAGACCGCCTTTCTCGATGCAAGGCAGTTAAATGCTTTCTTAAAGGCGGTCAGTGATCATGCGCTGCCCACCCATAGCGCCCTCTTTCATCTTCTGGCATACTCTGGATTGCGGTTAGGTGAAGCGCTTGGTCTCACCTGGGAGGATATCGACGCACAAAAAAGGACCATCACAGTGAACAGGACGCGGGACACCAAAGGGGTCCGGTCCCCGAAGACGCTAAACAGTCAGCGAACCATTATGATTGATAGCCAAATCATCGACATGCTGGTGAGCTACAAGCTTTGGACCAAGGCTCTAAAACTGCGGCATGGGAAAGGTCACTCCGAAAGTGATTTTGCCTTTGTCTCAACTCAAAGCGTCCCGATCAGCGCTTCCGCCTGCCAACGTTACCTAAAAGATTTTCTGAGGCGCCACGACTTAGGGATACCAAACATCACCCTTCACGGGTTGCGTCATACCCATGCCACCTTGCTACTCACCCAGGGTCTGCCGGTCCATGATGTCGCTGAACGTTTAGGAAACACTGCCGAAATGATTATGAAGATTTATGGACATGCTATTGATGACTTGAAAGAAGAGTCCGTCACCCTGTTCGCAAACGCCCTAAATCTATGAATTGGGGGAGATTTTGGGGGAGCCCATACGCCGATCGGCCGCCGAGCCAGTGCTGCCAATAGGTTCCCGGAACCACGTTGTATTATGGTATAATATGACGAGATTTTAAGGGGGGATCCTGTGGAATCAAAAAATCCATTTAAATATATTGAAGAGAAAGTCGCGGAGTTCCAGGAAACGCAATGGGGCAGGCGGCTCAGAATCGGATCGGGCGTTGCCTGGAATCTTCTTCTCCTCTTCGGGGTCACGGGGGTTCTGCTCGGAATCTTCGCCGGTTCTGTCGGAGCGGGCTATTTCGCTTCGCTTGTTGTTGAAGAACCTCTCCGAACAAAGGACGAAATGCGGCAGACCGTTCTGACCTATGAGGAAACGTCCGAATTGTACTTTGCCGACGGGGTCTATCTCGGCAAAGTCAATGCGGATATCGAGCGGAGGGAGACCAAGCTCGGCGACGTTTCCCCTCACCTCATCAATGCGGTGCTTGCGACCGAAGACGAATACTTCGGCGAACACGAGGGGATCGTTCCTAAAGCGATTCTCCGGGGACTGTTCCAGGACGTGACGAACGCCGACTCCCAGACAGGGGGCTCGACGCTGACCCAGCAGCTGATCAAGAACCAGATCCTGACGAACGAAGTGTCCTACGAGCGGAAGGCGAAGGAGATTCTCCTGGCGATGCGCCTCGAGAAATTCATGAATAAGGATGAGATCCTAGAGGCCTACCTGAACATCATCCCTTATGGCCGCAACGCATCAGGCCAGAACATCGCCGGTGTCGCGACAGCTGCGGAGGGGCTGTTCGGCATCACTCCGAAGGAACTCAATCTTCCTCAGTCGGCTTATATCGCCGGCCTTCCCCAAGCCCCATTCCTCTACACCCCGTTTTATTCGGGCCAGCGGGGTATGAAGACACCGGAAGAGCTTGAACCGGGCATCGAGCGGATGAAAACCGTCCTGTTCAGGATGAAGGAGACCGGCTACATCACCCAGGAAGAATATGAACAGGCTGTCGTCTATGACATCACAAAGGACTTCAAACAGCCGGAGCAGCGCGCAACGGAACGTTATCCGTTCCTGACCCCTGAAATCCAGGCTCGTGCAAAAGAGATCATCGCCCGGATCCTCGCTGAAAAGGATGGGATCGATCCGGCAAGGCTCGACGAAGAATCTGAACTCCTTGCCAAGTATATGCAGCTGGCGGCACGGGACCTGGAAAGCGGCGGCTATCGGATCCACTCAACTATCAAAAAGGACCTGTATGACCGCTTCCAGGAAATCAAGAACAACTTTGAGTATTACGGGCCTACGCTGACCGAGACAAAAGTCGACAACGAGACCGGCGAATCGGTCGAAGAGCTCAATCCCGTCGAGGTCGGATCCATGGCTGTGGAAAACGGCACCGGCCGCATCCTCGCCTTTGTGGGCGGCCGTGACCATGAGATTGAGCAGACCAACCATGCGACCAGTGCTTTCAGGCAGGTAGGATCATCCGTCAAACCGCTGCTTGTATACGGACCTGCGATTGAATTTGGCATGATCGGCGCGGGCAGCCCGGTCGTGGACGTCTGGGCCAATATCGGGGGCTGGGAGCCGAAGAACTTCTTCGCTGCCCGCCAATACGGGATTGTTCCTGCTCGTGAGGCGCTTTCCAAATCCTATAACCTGGCTGCCGTCCGGACACTCGGTAAGATCGCGGACAAAGACCCGACCCAGTTCCTCGACAAGATGAATTTCAACAAAATAGCAGATACGCAGCGGAACGTCCCTTCCGCCGCGCTCGGTGTCTACTCGGCATCCGTCGAACAGAACGTCGGCGGGTTCTCAACCCTTGCCAACGGCGGAAAGTTCGTGAAGCCATACATCATCGAGCGAATCGAAGACAGCGAAGGCACCCTGGTCTACGAACACAAGACGGAGCCGGTTGACGTATTCAGCCCGCAGACGGCATATCTTGTCACTGACATGCTGAGAGATACGGTATCATCCGGTACGGCCATCATCATGGGACGCGAACTGAATTTCAGATCCGATCTCGCGGCCAAGAGTGGTACGACCAACAACTATAGAGACGTCTGGATGATGGGATACAACCCGAATGTCACGCTCGGTGTCTGGCTCGGCTATGATAACGAGAAGAAGTATAACCTTGGAAGAATGACATCAGGCGACCTGCAGCCGAGCACTCGGGTGAACAAGCTGTTCGCGCGGCTCATGAACGGCATGAATGAAGTAGCTCCGGACATTGTGGCGGCAGGCGAACGGTTCCAGCAACCGGAAGGTGTCGTTACCCGCTCCTTCTGCGGAATCTCGGGCCTTGCACCATCCGAGGCCTGCAAGAAGGCCGGGCTCGTACGTTCTGACCTGTTCAACGCCCACACTTACGTACCGAACAAGCCGGACGACAGTTTCGGTGCAGGAGGAGGTTCCTTTGTCATAGCAGGCGGAACCCGCTATCAGGCCCTCCCGTCGACACCGAAGGAATTCGTCCAGAGCGGTGCTGCAGGAATCAACAAAGATTTCGTGGACCGCATGCTATCGCCTTACGGCGGTGACCCGGCAGGACTTTTCCCGAACGGGTCCAAGTTCGGAACCAATATCGTCTCCGCACGCAGCTACAGCGGCATTGACGGCGCTCCGGTCGCACCCGGCGCCTCACGCTCGGGAGGTAACATCGTCTGGAGCAACTCCCCTTCCGCTGATGTGGTCGGCTACTATGTCTACAAAGATGACAAGAAAATTGCATCAGTGGCATATGGCGGATCCTATAGTGTAAATGCATCGTCACCTGGCACCTACAGCGTCCGAGCCGTTGATATCACCGGACAGCTGTCAGGCCCGTCAAACGTCATCAAGGCTGATGCGCCTGAACCAAAAGGTGAACCCAAAGACGAGAAGCCGGCTGATAAAAACAGCGATAACAATTCCGGGAACGACACACCGCCTCAAGACAAGGACAAGGATAAAGACAAAGAAGAGAAGAAACCCCAAAAAGACCAATCCGGCGACCAAAGCGGAAACGGCGATTCCGATAGCGGCAAAGAAAATGGAGACAACAAGAAAGAAGAGAAAAAAGAAGAAAAACCGAAAGATGAAAACAACGGAAATGGCGACTGATTCTCCATCATTTTCCCGGCATCCCGAAAAGGGATGCCGGGTTTTTATGCATCAGGAACCTTTCTGGGTATCGGACATTTTATGGAGGCAGGTTAAGCGGGGCACCACTCCCCGTTTTCCCTATCATAAAAAGCAGGCAGGAAAAATCCCTGCCTGCTTTTTATGATGTTGATGATGGTGATTTTAATCTTCCATTGTCGACAGGTCGCCTGTCGGAAGGTCGAGCTCCCAGGCTTTCAGCACACGGCGCATGATCTTGCCGCTCCGGGTTTTCGGAAGCTTGTCCTTAAATTCGATTTCACGCGGTGCCGCATGGGCAGCGAGACCCTTCTTGACGAACTGGCGGATATCTTCCTTTAGCTCGTCCGTCGGCTCGTAGCCGTCATAAAGGGCGACAAACGCTTTGATGATTTCACCGCGCACCGGATCCGGCTTGCCGATGACACCGGCTTCCACGATCGCCGGGTGCTCGATCAGCTTGCTCTCGACTTCAAATGGACCAACCCGTTCGCCCGATGTCATGATGACATCATCGACACGTCCCTGGAACCAGAAGTAGCCGTCCTCATCCATATAGGCGGAGTCTCCGGAAACGTACCACTCGTTGTTCAGGAAGTACGAGTCATACTTTTCTTGGTTGTTCCATATTTTCCTCATCATCGCAGGCCAGCCTTTTTTCAGCGCGAGGTTCCCCATAGAGTTAGGTGGGAGCACTTTGCCCTGATCGTCGACGATCGCCGCTTCGATGCCTGGTACCGGTTTGCCCATCGAACCCGGTTTGATCGGCATCGAACCGAAGTTGACGATCATCTGGGCACCTGTTTCCGTCATCCACCAAGTATCATGGATGCGCTTATCGAATACTTCAAGTCCCCACTTCACAACTTCCGGGTTCAGCGGCTCGCCGACCGAAAGAACATGCCGGAGGGATGAAAGATCAAAGTCCTTGATCAGCTCATTCCCGGCACCCATCAGCATGCGGAACGCAGTTGGCGCGGAATACCAGACTGTTACGCCATAGTCCTCGATCGCCTGGTACCAGTCCTCAGTCTTGAAACGTCCTCCGACAATGAGCGACGTCGCGCCGGCCAGCATCGGGCCGAACACCCCGTAAGCAGTTCCGGTAACCCAGCCCGGGTCTGCCGTGCACCAATAAACATCCGTTTCTTTCAGATCCAGCACCCATTTTGCAGTCTGCAGCTGCTGGACCATGGCGTATTGGACATGCAGCACGCCTTTCGGGCGTCCGGTCGAGCCGGAAGTATAGTGGAGGACCGTGCCGTCCTCTTTGCCGAGCCATACCGGTTCGAAGTGGACCGATGCCTCCTTCAGATGTTTATTGAAGTCGACAATCTTGTCGGTTTCGTCGATATTTTCACCCACCAGGAAGACCTTCTCGAGCTTCGGAAGGCGATCGACTGGGATCCGCTCCAACAGGTCTGGCGTCGTGATAATCGCCTTTGCCTCTGAGTCGTCCAGGCGGTCAAACACTGCACCTTCCATGAAAGCTTCGAACAGCGGGCCGACGATTGTGCCCAGCTTCAGGCCTCCGAGAAGTGCGAAGTACAACTCCGGAGAGCGCGGCATGAAGATGAACAAACGGTCACCCATCTCAAGCGTTGAATGCGCTTTCAGCACGTTCGCAGCTTTGTTCGTCATGCGCTTCATCTGGCCATACGTATACGCTTCTTTCCGTTTTTGGTCTTTGTAGTAGAGTGCGACTTTATTTTTCCGGAAGGATTCGGCGTGGCGGTCTACAGCTTCATAGGCGATATTCACCTTGCCCGACTCGTACCAGCTGAATTCCTTTTCGGCATCTTCCCAACGGAACTCTTTAGCGGTCTTTTCATAGTCCGCCAGATTAAAGTCCCCCTCTTTAACCGGCATGATGCTCTTTTCCATTGTTGCCATAAAATCACCCTTTCGTTATACGAATACTCTACCATTCTACATGAAAAAGAGTCATATGTGGCAATCTTTTAACTTTTGGGCCTTTGGAAAGAGACCTGAACGAATCATTTACTTCCTTTCTTGGAGAGGACTATTGGTTTCCGGGCAAGCCCGTGCGTCGGTCGTTCGGCACTGATTCCCAACCTCCGGCGCGTTGTCGTCAATTCCGGGCAACGATCCCTTCAAGTATCATGACTGAATAGATAACCGCCAACTCTTCCGGATTTACTTCACCCTCCGGATCAAACCAATTGTAGCTGAAGTTCGCCAGTCCAAGGATTCCAAACGCTGCCATATCGGGCCTGATGTCTTTCCGGAATTCTCCGGATTCGGCCCCCTTACGGATGATTTCTTCGAAATTCAGACGGAAACGGTCACGGTCTTCGGTAATGATGCGGATATTTTTTTCCGACAGATGCCGGATATCGCGGAAAAACACTCTGGCGCTCGGGCCATTTTTTCGGATATCCGAGATTAACATGTCGACCATGGCAGAGAGTTTCTGTCCAGATGACCAATCACCGTTTTCCAGAATGACCTCCTGCCGTCTGAGCAGGTCAGAAATATACTCCCTATGAATGTCCATGAGCAGTTGTTCTTTGCTCTTGAAATAATAATAAAAGGTCCCCTTAGTGGCTCCGATCAGGTCGACGATGTCCTGGACAGATGTGGAACTGAACCCTCTCTGTTCAAAAAGCGTAATGCTTGCACGTATGATTTTTTCTTTCATCGGTCATTCTCCCCGAGTGCTTGAGTGAACCGTATCACTTGTCTATAACTTCCTCCGGTCACATAGCATGCATGCCGCCGTCTACTGTGAGAATATCCCCCGTAACGTAGTCTGAGGCCGGTGATGCAAGGAATAGAGCCGCTCCCTTCAGATCGGAGTCACTGCCCAGCCTACCGAGAGGCGTATTCTGCATAATGGCATCATTCCCTCTTTCAATCAGCACCTTTGACATCTTGGTCGGGAAAAAGCCCGGTGCGATGGCATTGACATTAATGCCATGCCGTCCCCATTTCACAGCAAGGTCTTTTGTGAATGTCATGACCGCGCCTTTGCTTGTGTTGTAGCCGATTGTCTGCATAAAAGGCGGTGTCCCGCCAAATCCGGCAATGGACGCGATGTTAATGATTTTCCCGCCTTTCTGGGAAATCATTGCTTTTCCTGCCTCCTGGCTCATGAGGAACGTTCCTGTTACATTCACGTTAATCACCTTTTCCCAAGCCTCGATCGGCATTTCCTCAACGGTCGCTCCCCATGTGGCTCCACTATTGTTGACGAGTATATCGATTCTGCCGAAATGTTCGAGAGTTCCTTCCACGACACCCCTTACCTCTTCGGGGTCCGTGACATCACAGCGGAAAGCAAGTGAGTCCGTCCCCCTCTCCCTCAACTTTCGGCTCATCTCTTCACAGGCCTCCAGATTCCGTGAACAGACGACCACATTCGCCCCTGCCTCCGCATAGGCTTCCGCAATCTGCGCACCGAGCCCCCTGCCTCCCCCGGTGACAATCGCCGTTTTTCCGTCAAGCCTGAACAGATCCAATACACTCATCTTTCATGCACCTCTTCCCCTTTTTCTCGATCAAGCCCTTCCGGTATAAGCATCATCGGACAATGTATTGTACATACCGGACGGTATGTTTAGAATATTAAAATAATAGGAAAGCGTCAACATGATGATTCTGCCGTCTATTAGAGGGAATAGGATTTTTGTCGGATCTTTGGTCCGCAGTACAGGCCGTGGTCACACAAATGAGAAAATTCTCCCCCATCATGTGAGCGCATTCATGTATAATCTGTAATAGCCACTATAATGAGGCGGTGACAATTTGGAACATGTGAAAACCTACTATTCGTCGGAGCTGGCCCATCCGTCTGGAGATTTAATCATCGAGGGGCCGATCTCTCCCGAAACATTGGAATCGCTTGAATTCCACGAAGACCTGGTTGCCTTCCGCCAGCCGGAACAGCAGCACCGGGCCATTATCGGTATCTCGAAACTGCCCGAGGGGCGGATTATCATAGCACGCCATGAAAACACAATTGTCGGCTATGTGACATTCCTTTATCCTGATCCGCTGGAGCGTTGGTCGGAAGGCAAAATGGAAAACCTGATCGAACTCGGGGCCATTGAAGTCATCCCTGCCTTCCGGAGTGGTGGCGTCGGCAAACAGTTGCTGAAAGTCTCAATGATGGATGACCAGATGGAAGACTACATCGTCATCACGACAGAATACTATTGGCACTGGGATCTCAAGGGAACAAAACTGAATGTATGGGAGTACCGCAAGGTGATGGAAAAGATGATGAATGCCGGTGGGCTCACCTATTATGCAACGGACGACCCTGAAATCAGCTCGCATCCTGCAAACTGTCTGATGGCAAGGATCGGCAACCGCGTGGACCAGGAATCCGTCCAGCAGTTTGACCAGCTCCGGTTCATGAACCGGTTCATGTACTGACTCACTCAAGGGGGTTGTTGGGATGATTTTGGAGGAAATGATGAATACGGAGGTCGTGACACTCGGTCCCGGCCACACCATACGAGAAGCGCGTGAACTGATGGAAGACAAAAAAATCCGGCACCTTCCGATCGTTGATGACGAAGGGGGCATCGTCGGTGTCATCTCGGACCGCGACCTTAAGGAAGCCATCCCGTCATCACTCATCGGCAAACAGGATCTGTCCGTCTATGAAACCCCGCTTTCCGAGATCATGACGAAAGATCCTCTGACCGGGCACCCGCTCGATTTCGTCGAGGAGGCTGCGGTGATCTTTTATGAAAATGGCATCGGCTGCCTGCCCATCGTATCATCCGGAAAAGTGGTCGGCATCATCACAGAGACCGACCTTCTCTACCGCTATATCGAGCTTACTGGCGCCAGCAAACCGGGTTCTCAGATTGAAGTGCGCGTCCCGGATGTTGCCGGGGTCCTATTTGGCGTTTCGAAAGTGTTTTACGAGCACAATGCTAACGTATTGAGCGTACTGGTCTACCCCGATAAAGATAGACTGGATCATAAAATCCTTGTTATCCGGGTCAAGACGATGAACCCGCTCGCAATCATCGAAGAACTGCGCAAGGAAGGATATGACGTGCTATGGCCGAATCTACCCGGAATGCAGCAATGAAACGGGCCGCCTTCGTCTATTCCGAGGGGCAGCTCGACTATAAGTTCTCGGAGACGCATCCGTTCAATCAGAAACGGCTCGTACTGACAACCGATCTCCTGCGCTCCATCAACGCCCTTCCTGATTCAGCCATCATCGAGCCGCGGACGGCGACCGATGAGGAACTGGCACTGATCCATGACGAACGATATATTGAAATCGTAAAAAAGGCCGGAAATGGGGATATTGATCCGGTAATCGCGGAGAATTACGGAATTGGCACGGAAGACACACCGATTTTCCCGCATATGCATGAAGCGAGTGCCCAGCTGGTTGGCGGCACGCTGACCGCCGTGGACGAGGTGATGGAAGGCCGTGCCAGACGGGCTGTCAATCTTGGCGGTGGCCTTCATCACGGTTTCCGCGGCAAGGCATCCGGTTTCTGTGTCTACAATGACAGCTCGGTCGCCATCCGATACATGCAGGAAAAATACGGTGCACGTGTCCTGTACATCGATACCGACGCCCACCATGGAGACGGTGTTCAGTGGAGCTTCTACGACGACCCGGATGTCTGCACGATATCCATCCACGAAACAGGCCGTTATCTTTTTCCCGGTACCGGCTCGATCACCGAGCGCGGAAGCGGCCAGGGCTACGGAACCTCGTTTAACTTTCCTGTTGACGCATTTACTGAAGATGACTCTTTTCTAGAGGTGTACCGGACTTCTGTCAGGGAGATTGCCGAGTTTTTCAAACCCGATGTCATCCTTACGCAGAACGGTGCGGATGCCCATTTTTTTGATCCTCTCACTCATCTGCACTCGACCATGAGGACCTACCGTGAAATCCCGAGAGTGGCCATGGAACTTGCAGAGCAATACTGCGGCGGCAAATGGATCGCTGTAGGCGGAGGCGGTTATGATATATGGCGTGTCGTGCCCAGGGCGTGGGCGCTTATCTGGCTCACAATGAATGAAACAGAAATCCCTACGGGCCCTTTGCCGGAAAAGTGGCTGGAACAATACAGCCAGGCATCACCTGTTCCGCTGATGCCGGATTGGGAAGATCCGGATCCGCTTTACAAGCCGATTCCCCGCAAATCGGAAATCGAGGAAAAAAACCGGCTGATGATGGAAAAAGCCCTGCACATTATCCGAAGCGAGAAAAAATGAATGAAAAAGGAGTTGCCGGCATGGGCAACTCCTTTTTGGTTCAATTATCGAATTTTGCGGATTCACGAACTTCGATTCGGTGCGGAAGGATGAAGGTCGGGTCCCCGACTTCTTCATTGCTCATGTACTTCGTCAGGAGACGCATTGAGACGGCCCCGATATCGTATAGCGGAAGAACGACCGAAGTGAGCCTCGGGCGGACCATCCTTGAGAGCTTCGTGTTTTCGAATGCTACGACTTCCACGTCTTCCGGCACTTTCTGACCGGCATCCATCACCCCGTGGATGACCCCGATAGCCAGCTCATCACTGCCTGCAAACACGGCAGTCGGTCGCCGATCGGTCGCATGCCACGCCTCAAGTGCGGCGTCATACGAATCTTCCACCTCAAACACTAGACCTTCATCATAATCGATTCCTGAGTCATGGAGGGCATCCTTGTACCCCTCGAGAAGATGGTCACGGTTGATGGTCGTATCCAGCGGGCCGGTGACAAGCGCCACTTCCCTATGTCCATTCCCGAGCAGATTTGCAACTGCTTCGCGTGCAGCCGACCGATAATTGATATTGACGGACGGAATCATGCCTGTCTCATCAATCGTACCTGCCAGGACCACCGGTACCGTTGACCGGCTGATTTCTTCCCTGAGTCCCGGAGAGATCTGATCGCTCATGAGCACAATGCCGTCCACCTGCTTGCCGAGCATCGTCTCGATCAGGCGAATCTCCTTGTCCTCATTCTCGTCGGAGTTCGACAGGATGATATTGTATTCGTACATTGTGGCGATATCACTGATCCCGCGGGCCAGTTCCGCATAGAACCCTTTTGAGATATCCGGGATGATCACGCCGACCGTCGTTGTCTTTTTGCTCGCAAGACCCCGTGCCACCGCATTCGGGCGGTAACCGAGCTTCTCGATGGCTTCCTTCACCCGTTTTCTTGTTGCCGGCTTAACATTCGGGTTTCCGTTAACCACCCGGGAAACGGTCGCCATTGAAACATTGGCTTCCCGCGCCACATCATAAATCGTCACTGTCATGAAAAGATCCCTCCGATGAAAACGCTTCTTATTTCTTTCATTTTACGACAGATTCTCTTGAACTTAAACGAAAAAGCCGGAACTTTTCGTTCCGGCTCCCCTTTATGCCATAACGGCATGGGTTTTCATGAATTTTTGGAGTTCCCCGTAGAATTCGTCGAACTGTTCAAGGTTCATTTGCTGAGCGGAATCCGATAGAGCCACTGCCGGATCCGGATGAACTTCCGCCATGACGCCATCTGCACCGACCGCAATTGCAGCCTTGGCTGTCGGAAGCAGCAGGTCGCGGCGGCCTGTGGAGTGCGTTACGTCGACAAATACGGGAAGGTGTGTTTCCTGCTTCAAGATTGGGACCGCCGAGATGTCGAGCGTATTGCGGGTCGCTTTCTCATAAGTACGGATGCCCCGCTCACAAAGCATAATCTGATCATTGCCCTGGGAGATGATGTACTCTGCGGCATTGATGAACTCATCAATGGTCGCGGCGAGCCCCCGCTTGAGCAGGACCGGCTTATTCACCTGGCCGGCAGCCTTCAGAAGTTCAAAGTTCTGCATGTTCCGGGCACCGATCTGAATGACATCTACATAGTCGAGTGCCTCTTCAAGATGGCCCGGCGTAACGATTTCAGATACGACTGCGAGACCGTTCTCATCGGCCGCGCGCTTCAGGATTTTCAGACCTTCAAGGCCGAGTCCCTGGAAGTCGTATGGCGAAGTGCGTGGCTTGTAAGCTCCGCCGCGGATCAGTTTCTGTCCCTTTGCCGCAAGTGCAGCCGCTACAGTTGACACCTGCTCGTAGGATTCGACGGCACAAGGCCCGAAGATGAACGTCGGCACGTCTTTGCCGATGCGAGCGCCGTTCACCTCAACGATCGTATCCTCCTGTTTCTTCTTACGGGAAACGAGCAGCGCTTTGCGGTGATCGTCTTCCTGGAGTTCCAGTGCCGTTTTGAAGATTTCTTTAAAAATATGGTCAACAGTCGACTGCGGCACAGGACCGTTGTTGTTGTCTTTCAGAAGGTTCAACATATGGCGCTCACGGAGAGGGTCATAACGGTTGACACCTTGCTTTTCCTTAACTTTACCGATTTCCTGGACTACTTCTGCACGCTCATTGATCAGGCGCAGGATTTCCAGGTTCAATTCGTCCACCTTGCCCCGAAGGCTTTCAAGATCATTCAGGCCCATTCCCGTATCCCCTCTCTTATTGGATTAACTGTGGCGGCATTGAGTCGCCTTTTACAGATAATGAACCCATTATAGTAGAGGATGCACTGTTTTGTCACGTCTTATTTGCTGAATAATAATTCTTTTCAGATGTAAGCGATTACATGTCCTGATAAATGAAAAGCCCGCCAAGGCGGGCTTTTCATTTAAGTGTTTTTGTTGTCTTTTTTGTCGTTTTCAATTTTGGAGATGTGATTCATCGCCATGACTTTGTTGTCACCGGTATTTTCGGAGTTGTCGTAACTGTATGGGGTATTGCCGCTGTGCTGATCCTTCGTACTCGGATCATTAGGGGTGTCATTGGCAGTAGTATCGGGCATTTTGCTGTTGCCGGATTTCTTGGAATTCTTGGCAGACTTGCTGTTCTTTTCAGCTTTCTTTGCCATATCCTTGGCCTGGCTTTCCTTTTCCTCGACTGCTGTCTTGAGTGCTTCTGCTGTCGAGTTGACCTTGTCCTGCCCGGTTTCGATCGCCGATTCCACTTTTTCAGCTACTGTATCGATGAGCTCAATCGGTTCTTCCCCTTCGGAAGAAGCGGTACCGTCATCCATAGGCGCGTTCTGGCCTTTTTTCGACTTCACCTTATCGACAACTTTATTCGTCTGGTCCTGGACCTTCTTGGTGATGTCGCCCGTCTTTTCCTTCACAGTGCCGGTGATGTTGGACGTCTTGTCTTTTGCGACGTTTGTCAGCTCAATCCCTTTTTCCTTGATGGTTCCGGCCTGGCTGCTCACATCATTGCGCATTTCCTTTCCGGTCTTCGGCGCAAGAAGGAGTGCTGCACCAGCACCGATCAGCGCTCCGATCAGTGCGCCTGCGATAAATCCGCCGCCGCTGTCCTCTTTTTCCTGTCCCTCATGATAGAAGGAATCACTGTAGTTGTTACGATAGCTGTAATCATATTGGTTTGGATTGTACATGTCATAGGTGGCCGGCTTGCTGCCCGGATAATCTGTTGCATAGTCCGTATTGACGCCGGATGCCGCCGTCTGTTCCTGTGCCTCGTAGTAATCATGGTTCATGCCGGGTTCATTGTAGTTCGGTTTCAGGTGTTTGTCTTTGCTCATGTTGATTCCTCCCTTAATATAATGATTAATTTATTGCAGCCCACCGGTTGCCTGTCAGGATTCAATTCTTTCAGGTTCCGGAAGCCGTCTCTGCTCCGGGACGGAATATCGGTTCCAGCCGTCCTTGTCCTTGCCCGTGCCTGTACGCTCTTTCCACTTGTCACGTATCTCCATGACTACATTGCTCCACTGAACAACTTGGGCAATTTTGTCTTCATTGCGCTCTACTTCGGCTGCTACGGATGATGTGATCCGGCGGACGGAAGAATTGAGGTTTCCGACCGACTCGCCGACGCCTTGAACGGCTTGGACGACTGTATTAAGCTTTTGGCTCTTTTCCTGGATGTCTTCCGCCAGGAGATTCGTCTTGTGAAGCAATTCTGTTGATTCCTTTGTGAGCCCCTGAATCTGGCCTTCCAGACCATCAACCGTTGACGCGACGTTATTCAGCGTCTTTTTCACGGAATTGAGGGTCACGGCCAGGGCGATGCATAAGATCAGAAAAGCAACGGCCGCTACGATCGCCGCGATGTACAACAAATTTTCCATGCCATTTCCTCCTATTCATGAAGCCTGTTTCATACTAACGTTGTACCCCTGTCCCATTGGGAATAAACGCTCCTTCCCCCTATTCAACATACACCACTGCGACTCCTTCCTAAACAGCGAATTTGCCTGCCGGATATGAATAGGCGGAACTGTCCGCAAATAGGGCATGCCAAGCGGTAATCCGGGGAATTGGGGAACTTGGATCAGGTGACAGCGTACTGACGGATTTGCTTTCCATTATAAAAAAAGCCATCACTCCGATAATCCGGAGAGATGGCTTTGAAGACTGGTTCCGTGGTTCAGGCAGTCTTTCCATCCTTCACAAGTTCAGTGAAGGCTTTTTCATATTTCTGTACGTCACCGGCTCCCATGAACAGGAGGACCGCGTTTTCGTGGGCAAGAAGCTGATCGACTTCGTCCACATGGATCGCCCGGCTTCCATCAATCTTCTCTGCAAGGTCTTCTGCTTTCAAGTCTCCGTTCTGTTCACGGGCAGATCCGAAAATCTCAGCAATATAGACCTCATCCGCTGTACTCAGACTATCCGCAAATTCATCCATGAACTTCGCAGTCCTTGAAAACGTATGCGGCTGGAAAATCGCAACAAGCTCCCGTCCGGGGTATTTCTGCCTTGCCGATTGGATGGTTGCCCGGATTTCGGTAGGATGGTGCGCGTAATCATCAATGATGACTCTGCTGCCGATCACCGACTCGGTGAATCGCCGCTTGACTCCGCCGAATGTATCCAGCCGGTCCTGGATGATGTCTGCGGGAATATTCTCATACTTGCAGAGCGAAATGACAGCCAGCGCATTCAGCACTGCATGGTCGCCCGGCTGTGGTACATGGAACGACTGATAGGCTTCATTTCTGACTCTTACGTCAAACGTCGTTCCTGTTTCGCTCCTCTGCAGATTATGTGCAACAAAATCATTTTCCGGTGAGAAACCATAGTAGACGACCGGAACGTTGGCCTGGATGCGCTGGAGCTGTTCATCGTCGCCGCATGCGATGATACATTTCCTCACTTTATAGGCCATTTCCTGGAATGCGTCGAAAACATCGTCGACATCGGCAAAGTAATCAGGATGGTCAAAATCGATGTTTGTCATGATCGCGTAGTCCGGATCATAGGCAAGGAAATGACGCTTGTATTCACAAGCTTCGAGCGCAAAAAACTTCGCATCGGGATCTCCCTTCCCTGTCCCGTCCCCGATCAGGTAGGACGTCGGGCCATAACCGGCCAGAACGTGGGCGAGAAGGCCCGTCGTCGATGTCTTCCCGTGTGAACCGGTCACTGCTACCGAAACGAAGGAATCGATGTACGTTCCGAGGAATTCATGGTAGCGGATGACATCCAGCCCCATCTCATGTGCCCTCACCAATTCGGGATGATCATCTGGAAACGCGTTGCCCGCAATAATTGTCAGTCCCTCGCGGATATTTGCCGCATCAAACGGAAGGACCGGGATATTCCGTTCCTTCAGGGGTTCTTCAGTGAAGAAATATTTGTCGACGTCAGAGCCTTGAACTTCGTAGCCGGTGTCATGCAGGATCTGGGCGAGCGAGCTCATGCCCGACCCTTTGATTCCGGTGAAATGATAAACTGTCATGCTAAACCTCCCGGGATTGAAATCCCTGTGTACGGCGCAAAAAGGCCATACTCCGATTATACCACCAAACGCGTGCCCTTCCGGAACGCCATTTGTGTTATTTTTTCCATCCGTTCATATCGTATGCGCGGGTCCGCCCGGCTGTTCGATTGCCGTTGCTGCTTCCTGGGTCAGATATACGTCCCTGGGTTTGCTGCCTTTTTGCGGGGAGACGAATCCCCTGTCTTCCAGCATATCGATCAGACGGGCAGCACGATTGTAGCCGATGCTGAACTTTCGTTGCAGCATCGAAGTCGATGCGCTTCCGGCTTCCGCGATAAACCGGCAGGCATCCTCAAAAAGCGGATCTTCGGATTCGTGAGACTCCGCCTTCTTGATCAGTTCTTCCTGCCGGAACAGGTAATCCGGCTCTCCCGAGCGACGCACGTATTCCGTGACCCGCTCAATTTCATCATCGGTGACGAACGTCCCCTGTAGCCGTGTGGGTGCAGACATGCCATTTCCAAGATACAGCATATCCCCTTTCCCGAGAAGCCGCTCGGCCCCCTGCACGTCAATGATCGTGCGGGAATCCACCTGTGAAGATACCGAAAAAGCGATCCTTGTCGGTACATTCGCCTTGATCAGTCCTGTGATTACATCCACTGACGGCCGCTGCGTCGCAATCACCAAATGGATGCCGCAGGCTCGTGCTTTCTGTGCGATCCGGCAGATCGATTCCTCCACTTCGGCAGGCGCGACCATCATCAGGTCCGCAAGCTCGTCGATCACAATCAGTAGGTACGGCAGCTTTTTGCTGAATTCCCTGTGCTCCTCCGCCTTCTGATTATATCTGGCGATGTCCCGTACGCCTCCATGGGCAAACAGCTCATAGCGCCGTTCCATTTCTTCCACTGCCCACTTCAGTGCGGCATTTGCTGCCTTGACGTCCGTGATGACAGGACTGACCAGATGCGGAATCCGGTTATATGGAGCAAGTTCGACCATTTTCGGATCGATCAGCAGCAACCTCAGTTCATCTGGCGTAGCCTTATAAAGCAGGCTCGTGAGAATTGAATTGATGCAGACCGACTTTCCTGATCCCGTCGCACCCGCTATGAGACCGTGGGGCATTTTCCTGAGATCGATGGTCGAAGGTCTGCCGGCCAGATCCAAACCGAGTACCGCTTCGAGCGGGGAATCCGATTCATCGAATGCCGGAGAACCGATCACTTCCGAAATCCTGACCGCGCGGGATACCCGGTTTGGAATTTCGATGCCGATCGAACTCTTGCCGGGGATCGGTGCCTGAATCCGGATATCCTTTGCTGCAAGTGCAAGCTTAAGGTCATCCTGCAGGTTCCGGATTTTGCTCACTTTCGTTCCATGCCCGACCTTCAGTTCGAACTGTGTGACCGCCGGTCCCTGGACCATGCCAATCACCTTGCTCTTGACCGAAAAATAGGACAGCGCTTCTTCCAGTTTGGCCGCCTGGGATTCCATCCATTCCGAATCCTGTAATTCATCTTCGGGCTCGATGAGAAATTCCCTGTCAGGAAATACATAGTGCGGCAACTGTTCATCTGCAACATCAGGTACCGGTTCGGAAATCTTTTCTTGGTATTGCCGGACAGGAGGTTCTTCTTTTTTGATGATATCCGCAGACTCGCTGACGTTCTGAACCCGGGCTTCTGCCTTTTCCGGTTCCTTTTCGCGGACAGACTTGACCGGCCTGCGCTCTTCGGAAATCCCGGACGGCTTTTGATCCACTGCCGGGATGGCCGGAGGCTTCAGTCCTTTTAGACGCTCCAGCTGTTCAAGCCGCTGGCGGTCGGATTTCAGCATGACGACATTGAAAGGCGTTCCGCCCTTCTGTTTTGGCGCCTCTTTTTCCGGCGCGGAAATGGCATTTTCCGAATTCTGTTCCGGCTGTTCCGGTTCTTCTTCGTGCCTTTCCTCCGGCAACGTTGAAACAGGAACTTCTTCGGCCACTTCCACCTGTTCCTGTAAGGTTTCCTTCAAAGGAGAGGCTTCAGCCGACCCGGATTCTTCTGCTGCCGTTTTTTGCTCAGCCGTTTCCTGTTCACTGTGATTTTTCAGATCCGAAACTCGAGTGATCACAAGCTCTTCAGGAGCTGGTGGCAATTCTGACGAATTTTCTGCGGGTTGATTTACGGGTTCATCCGGTTGGAGTCTTTCTTTCCGGACGATTTGTTTTTCTTTATCGGATTTCGGCAGCGGCAATGCGGTATCGGGACGATGCTGTTCGATCACTTCATCCGCACTGCGGGACCCGTTATCATCTTCACGATCCCTGATCAGGTCGGCAAGCCCTGTTTCGGGATGCTCGACTTTGGCAGGAGCAGCTGGCGGTGCAACCGGCTTATTATAGCCGTAAACCGGCGAAGGAACGTCGGACGGCATAAATCCCCGTACCCGTTTCGGAGGCTGTGGACGCTCGTCCAGACTGGAACCCGGAGCTTTGGATGTTATCGGGGACGCACCCTCCCAGGAATTCGGCAGTCTTGGCTGTCGCCGGACAGGAGTCTCCGGTGAATAACGATCCTCCCTGGATTTCCAGCTTTCCTGACTGCCTGCCCGAAGATGTTTCGGCAACGGCAAGCGGCCGCCGGCAGGTGCAAATGGTTCGCGTATTGTGCGGTCCTCTCTCAGCTGAGGTGGCTCCGGGAGAGGAAGTGGGTCCGATTCAATCATATCTTCTTCATCGGGTATCAAAGGGAAGCGGAACTTCGGACGTCCGACATCCGCTTTTTCCGCAGGTTCAGTTCGTTCTATGTAATCGGTTTTTCCGAGATCTTCCGTCTGTTCTTCTTCGGTGACTTTGTTCAGAAGTCGTTTAAACCAGTTCAATAGATATCACTCTTTCCACCGTCAATCACTTTATTCTATCAGCATGGAGGGTTTCAATCAAACAGTCCCCCATCACACAATTCGCTAAGGATTGATGAGAAATAAACAACAGCGGTGCCCGCAGGCCTTTGTCTGAAAGGCTCACGGTACCGCTGCTGATTAGTTTAAAGGCTGATCCTGCCAATTAAAATAGTACTTCAGAACCGGAATGGTTCGCCGGGAGTCTGCTTGCCCTCCAGGACAAGAATCCCTTTTTCCTGCGGTGCATCCGGCAGGGCAAGTTCTTTCGCGGAACAGATCATTCCGGAGGACGGTACTCCGCGGAGCTCGGCATCTTTGATGACCATCCCGGACGGCATGACGGCACCGGGCTTGGCCACAACGACATGCTGGCCTTCGTCCACGTTCGGTGCGCCGCAGACGATCTGAAGCGTCTCCGTGCCGACATCGACTTTGCAGATACTGAGTTTGTCCGCATTCGGATGCTTTTCTTTGGAAGTCACATAGCCCACGACAAACTTTGGAGAAAGGTCCACCTCAAAAGAAAATTCCGCGCCGTTTTTAGAGAAGGCTTCCTTCAGCCGATCGAGGAACGCTTCATCGGCCTCAATCTTACCCTGGCCTTCCGGCTTCACATATTCAGAAGCATGGAACAGATTAAAACCGGCCACTTCGCCGGAAGCCGCGTCACGGATGAGGGTGATATCGCCGATTGTTTCTGGCTTTATCTCTTCAGGCGTACCAGGCACCAGTTGCACCATCAGCACATCGCCGACGCCCTGATTGTTGTAAAATGCATTCATTCTTTTTCTTCCTTTCCTTCAGGCCTGTTTTTAGCAAGGATGAATATCGGCTCGAGTTCTCCGTTTTCATAAATGAAGGACAATGATGTCACCGGAACACGTCCGACTGTGAAGTAATGCATCGTCAGCTGGGCCAGGACATCATAGCCCGTATCATTGCGGATATCGCCAATGATGAGGACGTCCTGATGGGGGACAGAGACTGTCATGACCCCTTCGATTTTCTGCTCCATCTCTTTCAGGAACGGCTCGTTCAGGATCCGGCTTGCATCGTAGCCGTCATTGTTATTCACGAAGTAATAGATGTTGCCGGCGACTTCGTCAGTCTTGACATCGGTCGGCAGCTGCCTGACACGGAATCGCGCTGATTCCTTCAGGGCCTGGTCTGTCAGCCCCAGACTATCCAGCATAGATTCATCAATCAGCCGGTAGGTCTGTCCCAGGTCCAGCGCATAGAAAATCCGGGTCTCAGCCGTATGATCCGAGGTGATAAAACGGTTTCCTTCTTTCGATTCCACCGGGAATGATGTCGAACGGATGACCGGATAGATCCGGCCTTCTCCGCTGAACCCTTCTTCCACTTCGCGCTCCATTGCGGAGAACGTCTCGTTGATCGTGTAGACAGCTTCATCCAGAGCGGTGTCCGGATTGTTCTGGATTTTGGCCAGAAGCGGAGACAGGCTCAGTTCAAGGCCTTTTCCCAGTGTCTGGTGCTTCATCTTCAGCCGGTTGTTCTGTCGGTCGAAATCCCAGGAAAAGCGGTCTTCCCCCAGGCGGTGCTTCAGTTCCCGCACCAATTCTGATGCTTTCATGGACGCTCCTCCCTTCCGGACAGGACGTCCCCCTGTCCCGTCTTATTCTTTCGCTACCGCCCCGTCCTCATAATTTACGGACCGGACAATTTCCATCATCGTCTTCAGGTTCTTTTTGATTTCTCCCTTATCAGAGAAAGTGGTGATTTTCCGGCCGCCGCTTCCCGCAACCAGTTCCACACGCTCTTCGGAAACCTTAGTGGCTCCGGCAAATCCGAACATGTCATGGCGTTCATAAGTGCCGGTTTCCAAAATCTCATTTGCAGGGTCCGCATAGAGAAGATCGTAGAACAGACGGCTGTCTTTGCCCTCATTCGGATTGATGAAAAGCACATAGGTATCGCCGCCTTTTTCAAGAACGATATTCTGCTCATCCGAACCTTCCTGCACCTTGAATCCGAACGGTTTATAGAAACTGGCGTTACCGACTTCGGTGTTCGGATTCTTTGTTTGATCAGTGAATACCCTGCCGGCTTCCTCTATTCCTTCAGAAGTACGCTCTTCAACTGTCGCCGAACAGCCTGCAAGCATTGCCGCAAGAGTGAATCCGGCAATGAGGCGGAGTCTCATGCCCATACTCGTCCCCCCGCTTCCGTATATTCATCTCCATCATTCTAAAGTTGTTCTTGCCTGCTTGCAACTCACTGCCCCTGACGCCCGTGGTTGCCTGCGGCAAACTGCCACTGCCCTGCGAGCAGCAGGACGACATGACTGAACATATCCGAGCGGCTGACCGTTCCATCCGTGAAAACCCCCACTGCGCCTCCGGTCTGCCGGATGTCTGCTCTGGATGTGAATATTTCCATGACAGGACCAAGTTCCTTCCCGCTCCGCACCGGCTGTGCCACTTCCTCAGGAAGCGGAATCTGTGCGCCCCCTGCCGTGAACACCTTGCCGTCCGGAAGGGCAAGCGCTCCCCAATTGCAAATGTAGAGTCGGCCGTCCAATTCCTTTACGCCTCCCTCGAGGCCAATGGCGAGGTCATGGTTGCCGGTCTTTATTGCCGAGACGGCACGGTTCCTGGCTCCCGCCATCGTCTCGTTGTCCCCGAAAGGCTGTGATGAGACGTCTGAATCAGTATCAATGCCCTCCACTTCTGCCTGGATTCCGAGTGATGCAAACGCATCCCGTACCGCAATGATTTTGGCCCTGTTGGTCGAGCCGACGATTATTTTCATATTTTGCCCTCCAGAATTCGTATTAAATGCAGAAAAAAGAGGCCGCTTCGGCCCCTTTCAGGATTTATGCATTGCTGCGGATCGTCTCGACAGTCGTCCGGTCGAGCGAACGGACCAGCTTAACCAGCAGTTCACGCGCCGCCGCATAGTCGTCCGTGTGGATGATCGATCCCGACGTATGGATATAGCGCGAACAGATGCCGATGACCGCACTTGGGACGCCCTCGTTGGAGAGGTGGACGCGGCCTGCGTCGGTCCCCCCCTGAGAGATAAAGTACTGGTAAGGAATATGATTTGTTTCTGCAGTATCCAGTACGAATTCACGCAGCCCCCTGTGGGTCACCATCGAACGGTCAAAGATGCGAAGAAGGGTCCCTTTTCCGAGCTGTCCGAATTCATTTTTGTCTCCGGATGCATCATTTGCCGGGCTGGCATCCAGTGCAAAAAAGAGATCCGGATTAATCATGTTGGCAGCCGCCTGTGCACCGCGGAGGCCGACTTCCTCCATGACATTCGCACCGGAGTATAGGGTGTTCGGCAGTTCCTCCCCCTTCACTTCCTTAAGAAGTTCGATGGCCAGTCCGCAGCCGTACCGGTTATCCCATGCTTTTGCAAGAATCTTTTTCTCATTGGCCATCGGCGTGAACGGGCAGACCGGGACAATCTGCTGGCCCGGACGGATGCCGATCTTCTTGGCATCCTGTTTGTCGTCGGCACCGATGTCGATCAGCATATTCTTGATGTCCATCGGCTTATTGCGCACTTTGTCGCTCAATAGGTGCGGCGGAATTGAGCCGACCACACCGATCACCGGGCCTTGATCCGTAATGATCTGAACCCGCTGGGCAAGCAGCACCTGGCTCCACCAGCCGCCGAGGGGCTGGAAGCGGATCATGCCATTGTCCGTGATCGAGGACACCATGAATCCGACTTCATCCATATGACCGGCAACCATGATTTTCGGGGACCCTTCACCGCCGTGTCGGACACCGAATACCCCTCCGAGCCTGTCCTGGATCACTTCGTCTGAGTATTTCTCGAGCTCCTGCCGCATATACTTCCTGACGG
This sequence comes from Bhargavaea sp. CC-171006, assembly GCF_009761675.1. GTDB lineage: Bacteria > Bacillota > Bacilli > Bacillales_A > Planococcaceae > Bhargavaea > Bhargavaea changchunensis. The sequence continues at coordinate 48,116 of NZ_QUZH01000033.1, read as the reverse complement.
CGTGCTCGTTGCCCGGTGCGCCAGGCAGTTCGGTCAGTGTCTTGAACATCGTCAGTGTTTCATTTTGCATGTTTGTGGCCCTCCCCTTCAGTCTGCTGTCTTCCCAATTGTAGACGAAGGGGGCCGGGGTTTCCATAGAAAATCTTTCGGAATCCGAAGAGGCTCTTGGATGAAAACTTGCTCAACCGCTGCCCCGGTTGTTATACTTGGTGAAAATGCGGTCTACAGGAGGGAAATGGGATGAACGTTCGTGATTTTGCCATTGGGGCAGTTGCCGGTGCCGTGGCAGGCGCAGCCGTCGTGGAAGCAGTGAACCGCGCGGATCGCAATGTCTCGCCGGATAAAGTGCTTGAAGATGTGAAAAATGCATTCAAAAAAGAAGGTCCGATTGACGGGGCCTGGATCGTCATGAAAACTGAACCGTTCCGCCAGAAAGCCGTTGAAATGGACGTGTACCGGGGCGGCCTTTCCCGTGAAATCGAGGGTTCCTATGAACAGTACGAATTTGCTGCGGATGCGCGTACCGGCACCGTGGTTGAAATCAACAAAATCTGAACCAAAAGCGCAAGCGCCCGTTCAGCAGCGTACAAACTGGAGCACTTCGCAATGAGATAAAGAAAACACGGTGAGGAATGAACCGATGTTGACTTATCGTAGTGGAGAAGAGCGAAGTTTGCTAGTTGCCGGGCGCTGAAGCTGGCAATGGCTGATTCCAGAGTAAACGTTTTTCACAGGCTATAAAAAAGCTGCAGACCGGATGGTCTGCAGCTTTTTTTGTTTATTATTTTTCCTGCTCGGTTGCTGCTCCCACCGGCGTTTCAAAAGGAGTCCGCTCCAGGCTGTCCGTGATTTCCTTACCGTTTTCATCCCATTGGATCATACGGTAGACGGCATCATGATAAAAGATGAAACGGTATCCGTTCTCAAGCGCTTCTTTCATGAGTCGCTCTTTTGAATAGATGGAGTCCATCGGATAATCGTCAAATGCCATGACCCATAGCGGGTTCTGGTGCGCATGGGTCGGCATCAGGTCTGCCATATGGATCAGCGTCTCCCCATTTTTGGTGATCTTGACGATTGCGTGGCCGGCGCTGTGGCCTCCGGTATGGATCATTTCGATTCCGGGGACGACTTCCACCCGTTCCTCGAATGGCTTCACCTGGTCCCGGACAGGCTCCCAGTTTTCCCGGAAGTATGTATTCCGTGAACGGATATTCGGCTCACGCATTTCATCCCACTCGATCTGGGAGACATGTATTTCCGCATTTGGGAAGACGGATGCGTACCCTTCCCCTTCTCGGCGAGTAAGTCCGGCCGCATGGTCATTATGCAGATGCGTCATAAGGACGATGTCGATATCCTCTGGCGTCAGGCCGAGCTCTCCGAGGCTTTCTTCAATCCTTGATTCCCGGGTGACACCAAGATTGCGGATCTGTTTTTCCGTCAATTTCCCTGATCCGAGTCCCGCTTCGATCAGGATATTTTTCCCGTGCGTCCGCACAAGGATCGGCTCAGTAGCCAGAGGAATCTTGTTGTCGCCGTCCACTTCATACTTCCTCGACCAAAGCACCTTCGGAACCGGGCCGAACATCGCGCCCCCGTCCAGCCTGTTGAATCCCCCGTCCAGCCAGTTCAGTTCGATACCGTGAAATTGATAGTTGTCCATCATTGTTTCCCCCTTTTCATACTTACTTCCCTTCGTTCCTGAATGCGGCTTCCAGCCGGTAGATCGGCTGGCCTTTGGAGGAGAATTTCTCCTCGTACTCCGTCATGATGTTCCATTCCGGTTTGTCAGCATGAAGGTCGAGCGATACATCGACCAAACGCATGCCATAGTCCGTCACGTTCATAAGGGAATACTCGAACAGTCCGCGGTTGTCCGTCTTGAAATGTACTTCTCCTTCCGGAGGCAGAATCCTCTCATAGCGTCCGAGAAAGTTGTCATGTGTCAGACGGCGCTTTGCGTGCCGCACCTTTGGCCACGGATCAGAGAAATTCAGGTACACGCGGCCGACCTCGCCGGAAGCAAAGATATCCTCCAGCCTCTCAGCGTTGACATTCAGCAGGCGGAGATTGGCGGGTTTGCCCGCCTCATCCGCCCGCTGGACTGCCGTGACAATGATGTCACGGAACATTTCAATACCGATATAGTTGATATCAGGATTGGCTTCCGCCATTCCGGTGATGAACCGGCCTTTGCCGGTGCCGACCTCAATATGGATCGGATGCCCGTTGCCGAATTCTTCCGCCCAGCGGCCTTTCAGCCGCTCGGGCTCCTGGATGACCACATCCGGATGTTCATTGATATACGATTCCGCCCATGGTTTATGGCGTGCTCTCATGTTTGATCCCTGACCTTCCTGTTCGTTGTTGTCCCGCAAGCCGCCAAGCTTTTTGCTTAACCGTAAAGACGACCGGGCTTCCCGGTTCGATGTCGCCGGCATCTTCGCCGTCTGCATGCAGCGGCACTGCGCGGTCCGCCTTCAGGGAAAACGAGCGGCTTTTTCTGCAATCCACTTCCCTGAAGGCTGTATGGGCACCGAAAAACACACTTCCGAAGACAGCCAGCAGCTTCATACGGGAAAGCCGGCTTACGACTGTCAGTTCCAGAAGTCCATCGGCCGGGTCAGACTGCGGCGAGATCTTCATGCCGCCTCCGTAATACGGCTGGTTGCTGACAGTGGCAAACCAGACATCCCGGTAGCTCAACCTTTCTTCGTCATGCATCACTTCCAGGCTGAATGTGCGGAACGTGAAAAGTGCCCGCACTGTATAGAGGGCGTAGACGAATTTACCCAGTCCCATCCTGTTCAGGAGAGGCTTCATCGAAGACCTTCCGGTGCCTCTGGAAATTTCCGCATCAAAGCCTATTCCTGAGCTATTGACGAAAATGAGCCCTCCCTTGAAGCCGGCATGACCCAGGTCCAGGGCCGGTGTGTCTTGCCTCAAGTCCAGATAGGCCGCGATCTCCTCCGCATTGCCGAAAGAACTGAAGCCCCTGCCGAAATCGTTTCCGGAACCGGCGCCAACCGAGCCGACCACAACATGCCCGGCCCCGGCAGCTCCCGTGATGATCTCATGGACAGTACCGTCACCGCCGAATGCGATGAGAAGAATGTTCTCCTGTCCCGGTTGTGCGGCAAAGCCCCGGGCTATTGCCTTGGCATGCCCGGGGCCAATCGTCATAAATTCCTGATAGGGAAATGCCACAGTTCTTCTGAATTCCGCCCACTTTCCGAGGGCTTTTCCGCCCCTTGCGGCAGGATTGACAATGAAGACCGCCTTCATCTGATCAGCGTGTGGCGACCGGCTCCGGAAGCTTTGTTTCGAAAGCGGCCATTAGCCGTTCGGTTACCGGTCCCGGCCGGCCGTCACCGATCTTCCGGCCGTCGATTTCACTCACCGGCAAGATGCCGTTTGTTGTCGAGGACAGGAAGAATTCATCCATCGAATACACGGCTTCAAGCGCCATCGGCTCCTCATTCACAGGCTGCCCGAGTTCTTCACAGCATTGCATGATGACACGGCGTGTGATTCCGTTCAGGATAAAGTTCGATACCGGATGAGTGTAGATGACACCATCCTTCACGCCGAACATATTTGAGGATGAGCCTTCCGTGACCGTGCCGTCCCGATGAAGAAGAGCTTCATAGCAGCCTTCATCATAAGCTTCCTGCTTTGCCATGACGTTGGCGAGAAGGTTCAGGCTCTTGATATCACAGCGCAGCCAACGGATGTCTGCCACAGACTTGAGCTTGGCAGGTTCAGCTGCAGGGGCGTCATCCGGATAGGTTTTTGTGTAGGCCGTGATGACGGGGGCAACGCCTTCACCCGGAAACTGGTGAACGCGCGGAGCAGCCCCGCGTGTGACCTGGATGTACACATGGCCTTCCTTCACACCGTTGTCCGCAACAAGCCGTGCCAGTTTCCCGATCATCTCTTCCGGACCGTACGGAATCTGGATCCGGATCTTATCCGCAGACTCATACAAACGTCCGATATGCTCTTCCGCGGTAAACATGGCACCGCCGTACACCCGGATCACTTCATACACGCCGTCTCCGAAATAATAGCCGCGGTCCTCAATCGAAACGGTCACTTCATCGTCTTTCACAAAGCGGTCATTCATCAGATACATGGACATATTTTTTAATCCTTCTTTCATACGAATTAGTTGTTATTGTCCGTTGGCTGTTCACCTGCAAGGGATGCAATGGCATCCGCATAAATTGCGGCTGCCTTCACGAGATCCTCGATATCCACATACTCGTCCGCCTGATGGGCGACATCCGGCCTTCCCGGGAAAAGCATGCCGAAGGCGACACCTTTCTCGAGTGTTCGTGCATAAGTTCCCCCGCCGATCGCGAGGAGCTCTGCCTTTTCGCCGGTCTGCCGTTCGTACACCTCACTGAGCGTGCGGATCAGCGGGTCGCCCGCGTCCACATGATGGGGCGGAGAGTCGGACACGATATCAAGAGTGAAGCCGGAGCCTTCAAGGGCTTCCCGGCATGCGGCCAGCTTTTCCTCTTTCGGAAAAGTGACGGAATAGCGCATGCTGACGGAGACCTCGCCACCCTTTGACCCATTATACGTCAGAATCCCGGCATTGAGTGTGGTCTCTCCGGAAATTTCATCGGAAAAATCCAATCCGAGCGCATGTCCCCTGGACGCGTCACCAAATGCCTGCGTGACAAAGGAAGTGAAGCGTGCGGAAGCCCCCTCCATGTATGGATCGAGAAACCTTGCAAGCAGGACACCGGCATTGACCCCATCTTCCGGTTCCATGGCATGTGCAGCTTTCCCATTGAGGATGATCACCCAAGACTCGCCATGGTTTATGATTTCACCCGATGCCCCGGTCTCTTCCAAAAATGAACGGAACGCATCTTCAAGGCCGGATATGGTTTCAGGAACCGAAATCTCAGCCCGGGCAACGTCAGGGACCATGTTCGTCCTGTCCCCTGAACGGAAGGAGTGGAGCAGTCCCGCATCCTTTCCCGGCAACTGTGAAAAGACAAGGTCCGCAATCCCTTTTTCCGCATGGATGATCGGGAAGTCGGCATCCGGTGCGAATCCGATCCCGGGCATTTCTTCCGTCTCGAAATAGCGCTTCATGCATCGGAATCCGCTTTCTTCATCGGTGCCGACAATCAGCCGGATCCGTTTATTGAGAGCAATCCCGGATTCCTTGATCATTTTCATCGCATGGAAGGCCGCAATTGTCGGGCCTTTGTCATCGATGGCACCTCTTCCATACAACCTTCCATTGCGCTCATGGCCTTCGAATGGCGGCGTCTCCCATCCGTCTCCGGCCGGCACAACATCCACGTGGCACAAAATGCCAAGAAGGCCGTCCCCTTCGCCGATTTCAATATGGCCGGCTGCACCACCGACCTCTTTGACTGACATGCCCGCTTCCCTGCCGCGGTCGAGAAGCCAGTCCAATGCCTGTTTCGGTCCGGGACCAAATGGCGCATTCTCGGTTGAGGCCGATTCATCCAGAACGCTCTTGATGGAGATGAGCGACTTCAGATCCGATATCATCTGCTGTTCAATATGTTCCGCATTTTGTTTCCAGTCCATTCGGCTCTTTCCTCCCTTTTCTTACTGCCATTCTACACACTCGGCAGAAAATTGAAAGCTGGCCGCCCATTGTAACACTCCTGTAAAGAAGATGTAAAAAATGTTAGATGCATTGGAATAGTCAAACTATTATTGTATAATGATAGCGAGCCGATAAAGCTCAAATTGAAAAAAGGATGTGTACGCCCTCAGCCGAAAAGTATCGAGCAGAGCTCGAAGCTTTAGGTCGTCCGCTGGTCTTGACATGGAGAATATGATGAAGGAGTGGTTACGATTTGAAACCGACTACCGACCGGATGCTGACCCGCATTAAGGATGTGTACATGTACATCCGTGATCAGGGCACCGTTTCGACCGATGATCTGGTCGATGCATTCGGCATCACTCCGCGCACGGTGCAACGAGATTTGAGCGTGCTTGCGTTTAATGGCCTGGTAAGCAGTCCAAGCCGGGGCAAATGGACAACGACGAACAAACGAGTGAAGCTGTCTTCATAAGTGTGTACACATACCGAAAAGGACGGTCCCCGATCACGGATACGGGTGCCGTCCTTTTCTGTTGCAGAAAAATATTCATCTGTTTTTCAGATCAAGAAGTTCCTCATCCGAGAGTTCCCGCCATTCCCCTGTCGCGAGATCCGGGTCCAGTCCAAGAGGTCCCATCGTCAGGCGCTTCAGATAAGTGACGCGTTTGTCTCTTGCTTCGAACATCCGCTTTACCTGGTGGAATTTCCCTTCGGTGATGATGAGCTCGATTTCGGATTCGGGCCCGCTCCTCAGAATGCTCAATTCGGCCGGTTTGGTGACATAGCCATCGTCAAGCGTTACCCCCGCCTTAAACGCCTCACCGTCCGCATCGGTCACTTCCCCTTCTATCACTGCGTAGTACTTTTTCCCGACATGCTTTTTCGGGGACAGCAGTTCATGGGAGAGCTTCCCGTCATTGGTGATCAGCAGGAGCCCTTCCGTGTCCTTGTCGAGCCGGCCGACAGGGAACGGCTTGAATCGGCGATATTCATACGGGAGAAGATCGACCACCGTCCGGTCCCGGGTGTCTTCCGTCGCCGAGATGACGCCGGGCGGCTTGTTCATCATCAGATAGATGAATTCCCTGTAGTCAACAGGATCTCCGAACACGGTCACCTCCCGGATTTCCGGGTCGACGTGGAATGCCGGGTCTTTCACCGGGTCTCCGTCCACTGACACCGCTCCCTGCTTGAGAAGGGCTTTGACCTCTTTTCTCGAACCATATCCCGAGTTGGCAAGCAATTTATCAAGCCTCATCACCACACACCTCACATTCCAAACTTTTTCGTAATTCGCTTAAGCCTGTCACCGAACAATTTCTGTGCAAGTCCCGAACGGAAAGCAAGGTAGGCATATACAACCGCTCCTGCAATCCCGGTGATCAGGATATAGAGGAAAGCATCCCCTTTTCCGTCTGCTTCTCCGAAGAGGTAAAGTCCGCGCAGGACCCCCCAGGCAGCCAGACCCATGACCGCATTGAACAGCAGGATCAGGAATAGCCTGCGGATGACCATGCGGGACCGGTAGCGGAGAGTATGAACGGCCACGCCGATATTCATTGCCACTGCCACGCCGTATCCGATCACGGTGGCATAAATTGCCCCTTCGGCTTCGAACAGCCGGATCAGTGGAATGTTCAGGGCAAGCTTGAGGAGAAGCCCGACCATCAGGTTCAGGACAATCCATTTATGACGGTCGATTGCCTGGAGAATCGATCCCGAAATCGAATAGAGCGCAAACAGCAGCGACGCAGGCGCGTATGTCCTCAGGATGTCTGCCCCGACACGGCTTTGTTCGAACAGCAGATGATACAGCTCGTCCGATAGGATCATCAGTCCCGTAATCATCGGCAGCGTCATGAACGCAGTGATTTGGAACACCTGATCAAGTGACCGGGTCATGCCGAGCCGGTCGCCCTTTGTAAAGTAGCCGGTCACGATGGGGATGATCGCCATCGAAAATGCGGTACCGATCATTACCGGAATCATGACGATTTTGTGAGTCGAGAAGTTCAGCATGCCGAGCTGGCCATCGGATACAGATGCGAGCCCGATTGACGCCATCGCCCGGTTGAATGTAAGCATATCGACAAACTGGAACAGGGGGTTTGCCAGCCCGACCAGGACGATCGGGAAAATATAGACGAGCATTTCACGATACATATCCTTCAGCCGGACGTCTCCACTGCCGGAGCTTTCGGCAAGAAGACTGTCCATCTCCGGCTTCTCACGTCTCCAGTAGAAGTACAGGACGGCCAGGCCCGCGACTGCTCCGACAAATGCCGCGAATACCGCAAAAGAAATTGCGGTCTTCTCTGAGCCTTCCGTGAAGTTAAGGACAATATACACGCCGGCAAGGACAAACAGGATCCTTACAATCTGCTCGATCAGCTGGGAAACCGCTGTAGGTGTGAATTGCTGATATCCCTGGAAAAAGCCGCGGGTAAGGCTCATGAACGGAACCACGATCAGTGCGAAGCTGACGAGACGGATGACGCCTGCGATCTCATCGACAGTGAACGCCTGCTCATCATCGGCACGGACAATCTGCGCGATGGGTTCCGCCAGGAAGAACAGCAGGAGGAATGAAACGATCCCCGAGCCGATCATGATCCATTGGCTGGATTTAAGCAGTTTCCTCCCCGCCTGATAATCACCAAGCGCGTTGTATTTCGATACATATTTTGAAACGGCGATCGGCATGCCCGAAATTGCAAATGAAAGCATGATGTTATAGGGAATATAGGCATACTGATAGAGGCCAAGATTCTCTTCTCCGACCATCGCATAGAGCGGAATGACATACAAAAGACCGAGTGCCTTGGACAGGAACAGGCCGATCGACAAAATCGCCGTCCCTTTGACTAAATTCGATGACATGTGACCCTTCCATTCTTATAAGCTAAAGACCAGTTTACTCCGCCCCGCCCAATATCTCAAATTCTTTTGAAGAAAACCGTGTATAATAGTGGCCGGGCCAAGGGCCATAGCGGGTATAGAATTCATATACAAGTTAAACAGAACGGAGCATCCGAAAGGAGCATTTCCATATGCAAGATGTAATCGTGATCGGCGGCGGGCCATCCGGCCTGATGGCCGCCGCAGCCGCCGGTGCTGAAGGCGCACGCGTGCTGCTGATCGAAAAAGGAAACAAACTGGGCAAGAAGCTCGCCATCAGCGGCGGCGGCCGCTGCAATGTGACGAATAACCTCGAATATGATGAGATCATCCGGCACATCCCCGGCAATGGGCGATTCCTTTACAGCCCGTTTTCCGTTTTCGACAACCGGGACATCATCCGCTTTTTCGAAGGTCTCGGTGTTCCGCTTAAGGAAGAAGACCATGGCCGGATGTTCCCGGTGTCGGACCAGGCGATGGATGTCGTCAATGCCCTGACCGGTGAACTGGACAAACTCGGAGTAAAGGTGCGTTTCGGGGCACGTGTGGCCAAACTCCTTATGGACGACGAGCACACCCTCGGTGTCCGTCTGGAAAACGGGGAAGAGATCCGTTCCAAGGCGGTCGTCGTTGCGACCGGCGGCAAAGCCGTCCCGCAGACCGGATCGACCGGCGATGGCTATCCGTGGGCGGAGCGGGCAGGCCACACTGTGACCGAGCTGTATCCGACGGAAGTTCCCCTGCTTTCCGATGAATCATTCATCCGTTCAAGGGAATTGCAGGGACTGGCCCTTCGCGACACGGCTGTTTCCGTCCTGAACAAGAAAGGCAAGACGCTCGTCACCCATCGGATGGACATGCTGTTCACCCACTTCGGCCTGAGCGGCCCGGCGATCCTCCGGTGCAGCCAGTTCGTCGTGAAGGAACGGAAGAAAAACGGCGGCAAGCCAGTTACAGTACAGATTGATGCAATGCCTGACCAAAATACGGAAGAAACCTTCCAACAGCTTGTCCGCACCGGCAAGGAAGAGCCGAAGAAAGCGGCGAAGAATCTCTGGAAAGGCCTTGTCCCCGAACGCTGGCTCCTGTTCCTTATGGACCGCGCGGATATCGATCCCGCCTCTCCCGCCGGACAGATCGCCCACGACAAGCTCAGAAAACTTGCGCTATCCCTACATTCGTTTGAAATGACCGTAAACGGTACCCAGCCGATCGAGAAAGCGTTCGTCACAGGAGGCGGCGTTTCCGTCAAAGAAATCGGACCGAAAACAATGGCCTCGAAGAAAAAGGAAGGCCTCTTCTTCTGCGGTGAGGTACTCGACATCCATGGTTATACCGGCGGCTACAACATCACATCCGCCCTCGTCACGGGCAGGATCGCCGGCATGAACGCGGGCAAACTGGCTGCCGGGAGAGAAGTATGATATCAAACTATGAAACCGCCTGCTGAGATTCAGCGGGCGGTTTTGGTATGGTTGCGTGGCTCTATGCGCGCTTCTGCCAGTTCTATGCGCGCTCAACGACTTTCTATGCGCGCTTCTGCCAGTTCTATGCGTGCTCAACGACTTTCTATGCGCGCTTACCTGCTTCCTATGCGCGCTCACCTCATTAAGATGCCATGCCAACAAAAGAACCCGGAGCCATTCCGCTCCGGGTTCTCTTCATGTACAACTTATTTCGCAACAATGTTCACAAGGCGGCCAGGGATGGCAATGACTTTCTTGATGTCCTTTCCTTCCGTGAGCTCTTTGACACGCGGTTCCGCAAGTGCGGCCGCTTCGAGGTCTTCCTTCGTGACATCTGCCGGAACGACGACTTTCGAGCGGACTTTGCCGTTGATCTGGACGGCGATTTCCACTTCATCGTCGACGAGTTTCGACTCGTCATAAGTCGGCCAGGATTCATACTTGATCGAGTCATTGTGGCCGAGGACGCGCCATAGCTCTTCCGTGATGAACGGGCAGATCGGCGACAGCAGCTTGACGAAGCCTTCCGCGTATTCCTTCGGAAGCTTGTCGGCCTTGTACGCTTCATTGATGAACACCATCATCTGAGAAATGGCCGTGTTGTTGTGCATGTTCTCAAGATCCTCGGTCACTTTCTTGACCGTCTGGTTGTAGACCTTTTCGAGTGCACCGTCATTTTCTTCGGTGATCTTCGATGCTAGCGTACCGTCCGATTCTGTGAACAGGCGCCATACCCGTTCGAGGAATTTGCGGGAGCCGTCGAGCCCGTTTGTCGACCAGGCTTTTGATGCATCAAGCGGCCCCATGAACATTTCATACAGGCGGAGGGCATCGGCGCCGTGGCTTTCGACGATATCATCAGGGTTGACGACATTCCCCTTCGACTTCGACATCTTCTCGTTGCCCTCACCGAGGATCATGCCCTGGTTAAAGAGCTTCTGGAACGGCTCCTTCGTCTTGACCACACCGATATCGTAAAGCACCTTATGCCAGAACCGTGCATACAAGAGATGGAGCACGGCATGCTCAGCGCCGCCGACGTAGATGTCGACCGGAAGCCAGCGTTCCGCCAGTTCAGGATCTACCAGCTGCTCGGAGTTGTGCGGGTCGATGTAGCGGATGTAGTACCAGCAGCTGCCGGCCCACTGTGGCATCGTGTTCGTTTCGCGGCGGCCCTTCATGCCGGTCTTCGGATCCGTGACATTCACCCACTCCTCGATATTGGCAAGCGGTGATTCGCCGGTGCCGCTCGGGCGGATGTTGTCCGTTTTCGGAAGCATGAGCGGGAGCTCTTCTTCCGGAACGGTCGTCATGGAACCGTCTTCCCAATGGATGACCGGAATCGGCTCTCCCCAGTAGCGCTGGCGGGAGAACAGCCAGTCACGCAGGCGGTATGTGATCTTCCTCTCGCCCTTGCCGTTTTCCTCGAGCCACTCGATCGCCTTCGTGATCCCCTCTTCTTTGCCGAGGCCGTTCAGGAACCCGGAGTTCACATGTTCCCCGTCGCCGGTATAGGCTTCTTCCTCGATGTTACCGCCGGCCACGACCTCTACGATCGGGAGGTTGAATTCCTTGGCAAACTCGTAGTCGCGCTCGTCATGAGCCGGAACAGCCATGATGGCCCCTGTACCGTATGAAGCGAGGACATAGTCCGCGATCCAGATCGGCATTTTTTCGCCGCTGACCGGGTTGATGGCGTATGCGCCTGTGAAGACGCCGGTCTTTTCTTTGGCAAGATCCGTCCGTTCAAGGTCGCTCTTTGTCTTGATCTTATCAAGATAGCCTTCCACCGCTGCCCGCTGCCCGTCAGTCGTGATCTGGCCCACGAGCTTGTGTTCAGGTGCAAGGACGGCATACGTCGCGCCGAAAAGCGTGTCCGGGCGTGTTGTGAATGCCTCGAAAGACAAATCGGTCCCGTCGATCGGGAACGTGATCTGGGCGCCTTCCGAGCGGCCGATCCAGTTGCGTTGCATCTCTTTGAGGCTGTCCGGCCAGTCGAGGTCGTCTAGGTCCTCCAGGAGCCGGTCGGCGTATTCCGTGATCTTCAGCACCCACTGGCGCATCGGGCGCCGCTCAACCGGGTGGCCGCCGCGTTCCGAAACGCCATCGATGACTTCCTCGTTGGCTAGTACCGTCCCGAGTGCCGGGCACCAGTTGACCGGCACTTCATCGACATAAGCGAGTCCTTTTTTATAGAGCTGGATGAAGATCCATTGTGTCCACTTGTAGTATTCCGGGTCGGTCGTATTGATTTCGCGGTCCCAGTCATAGGAAAAGCCGAGCTCCTGCATCTGGCGCTTGAACGTCGCAATGTTTTTCGCGGTGAATTCAGCCGGGTCATTTCCCGTGTCGAGCGCATACTGCTCAGCCGGCAGGCCGAATGCGTCCCAGCCCATCGGGTGCAGCACATTATATCCCTGCATCCGCTTGAATCCGCTCAGAATATCAGTCGCGATGTAGCCGAGCGGATGACCGACGTGCAGGCCGGCGCCTGATGGATAAGGGAACATATCCAGCGCGTAGAATTTCGGTTTTTCCGGCTCATCGACCGTTTTAAATGTTTTATTTTCTTCCCAGAACTTCCGCCACTTGCTGTCAATCTCTCGATGATTGTAACTCATGCCTTTTGTCTCCCTCCTGAAATGAAAAAACTCCCGTCCCCAAAAAAGTCAGGGACGAGAGTCGATTCTCCCGCGGTGCCACCCACATTGACGGCAAGCCGTCCAGCTCATCCTTAACGCGGAAAACGGCACCGCCCGGCAACCTGTGTGCCGGTGATGCAGACTCTGGGGTGAGTTCGGCAGACCGATCCTGCCGGCTCTCAGCAACCGCCGGCTCTCTGGAAGGATCGGGCCGCCTACTATTCCCCTTCGACGCCCTTGAGTATTGCCATCATTGTACCCGAAAGCCATGTTGTGCCGCAAGTGCCTGGAGCCGTTTACTATATGGATGCCGGGTGGTACGATAATGTGCAATGGGCAGTTTTGCCAAAATCTTCACTAAACAGTCGGGAGGCGCTTAGCTTGAACGGAAACATTCCGTCGTACCGCTCGAAAAAACTGGATCTCAAACCTGCTACGCTCCTCCTTCTCCTGGGCGTCATATTTATCGCCTTCAGTCTCCGCTCCCCTCTGACATCGGTCGGTCCCGTTATTTCAAGAGTCATGGAGGACCTCTCGATTTCAGGTACGGTCGCCGGATTCCTGACCACGATTCCGCTCTTGGCGTTTGCAGCCATTTCACCCGTCGTGCCGAAGATCGCGGACAGGATCGGCATGGCGAGGAGCCTTTTCATCGCCCTTCTCCTTCTGACCATCGGTATTATCATCCGTTCTTCCGGCGGAATCGGGTTTCTGATTTTCGGCACTTTCCTTCTCGGAGTGGCCATTGCATTCGGCAATGTCCTGCTGCCCGGTTTCGTTAAGATGAATTTCCCCATGCAGGTCGGGCTGATGACCGGTATCTACACCGTCTCCATGAACCTGTTCGCCGGATTGGCTGCCGGCGTCAGTGCACCGCTCGCCTCTACAACATCCCTTGGCTGGAGATTGTCGCTCGGTGTGTGGGCCATGCTTGCAATAATTGCAGCCATTGTCTGGCTGCCTCAAGTGGCCAAGCGGCCGGTGCTTGATGCTTCCGGTCCTGCCAAAGGACCTGCCCTGCGGCCATTGTGGAAGTCACCGCTTGCATGGGGCGTCACCTTTTTTATGGGGCTTCAATCGGTCATGTTCTTCACCACAGCCGCATGGGTGCCGGAAGTTCTGACGGGCCGCGGGATGGATGCGGAACGGGCGGGCTGGATGTTCTCCCTCGTCCAGTTCTCCCAGATTCCGTTCACGTTCATGATCCCGATCATCGCCGGGCGGATGAAGGACCAGCGGCTTCTTGTCATCCTGATCACGGTCATTTATCTGATCGGCTACGGTGGGCTGTTCTCCGGAAACATGACTGCCGCCCCGCTCTGGATGATCCTGATGGGGATATCCGGAGGTGCCTCATTCGGCCTTGCGATGATGTTATTCACACTTAGGACGAATACGCCATCCGAGGCCGCCTCGCTTTCCGGGATGGCCCAGTCGATCGGCTACCTGCTTGCGGCAGCCGGCCCCGTCTTGTTTGGTGCTTTCCATGACCTGTCCGGAAACTGGAAAGCATCCCTCTGGATGTTCATTGTGACGATCGTCCTCCTCTGCCTGGCCGGACTGAAAGCAGGCCGGGATGAGAAAACCGTTCCGGTTTCCCCTGAACTGCCTTAAACTAGCAATGCCCCGCCATCGCGGGGCATTGCTTTTATTTGCCATTCTTTCCTGTGCTCTCCTCACTCGCCGGAGGACGGATGGACCGGACGATGCGGCGGAACAATTCCGCTTCTTCAGTTCCGATCTCTTCTTCCGCATAGCGGACTCTGGCATACAAACGGTCTAACAGCATGCGGTTTTCCGGATCCAGGCCTAACCGACCCAGCCATACCGGGAAGGACTCTTCAGGATTCCGGCCGAACCCTGCCCGCCTCATCCGCCGCTCGAGCCGGAATACCTCCCTCCGGACCAGGTTTCGCCGGATTTCTGCGGTCCGGCTATTGCCTGATGTCTGCATCGCGTCCATTGGAAAATCAGAAAATCCTTCAGCTGTCCCGAAAACCGGCTGATTATGTTCCTTCATGTAGCGGCTCCTGAAAATACTGATCAGTACGGCAGCCCCCAGCAGCAGCAGGACAGCGAACAATACCGCCGGCCCCCACTGGATCCCTTCCGCTGCCTCCATAATCGGCATTTCCTCTCCGGCTCCCCCCTCGCCCGATTTATCTTCCAACTCGTCCTCCTGAGAAAGTCTAAGGAAAAACCGCTCCAGCGGTCCCCAGACCGGTCCGGTAATCCCGGTGAGGAAATTATAAAATACATTCCCCAGCGACTTCCCGGCCAGCCCGCTTGCCCAGGCGATAAGCGGCTTGATAAATATCAGCAAAGCTGTCATGCCGAGCAGGCCTGCAGAAAGCTGAAGAAAAGCCCTGTCCTGTTCCTTCCTCCTGAACGGTTGACGGTAAAGGACCCTTGCATTGCGCAGCAGCACAGCGGATGCAAACTGGAAGACAAGCAGAGTATAAACGATATGCCCTGCTTTCCCCGGGAGGATCATCATAAATACGCCTAACGTATATGCGATGGATATGAGGACTGCCAGCCACTCTTTACCGCCGGACTCCCGCTCCGAAAGTGACTTGATGCGCCACCCGATCCATGTGCCCAGAACCGCGGAATGGACAAGCGGAAGTCCGGTTGCCCAGGCTACGAAAAGAGCAAGCCCTGCGGACGCCGTCATGCCGGCATTGCCGGACACCAGACAGGCGGCCCCATATCCGGCCATGATGGCGAGCAAGTGAGGCAGGACCGGCGGCAAGCTTCCGTTCACCACGTATGGCGGTGCTGCAAGCACATAGATGACACTCACTTCCAACAGCAGAGTTGCCAGTTTGACGGCCTCTGATTTCCGGTCCTTCATCCAGCATCCTCCCCCATGTCCGCAGAAACCTGTATGACTGTAACGCCTCTTTTCTTGAGCAGCGCGGCCAGTCCTGAGAACTCTCCACCCTGCTTCCCGAAATGAAACAGGACATGGCCCCGCATGGCATTTACGGCAATCGACCGGTACATTCCTGCCGGCGGGCTGACCGGAGAATTAGCGGGAAGCCTGGCAAGCCGGTTCAGCACCCCTGACAGCTGAGCACGGCCATGGTCCGGCGGGATATGGAGATGACCGTCCCTTGCCGCAGTGCGCATGTTCAGCCTGACTTCAAACTCGATTCCTCTTTTCTCGGCAGCCATGGCGGCATGGGCGATCTGGCTGAAGACCTTTTCCGCCAGAACATGATCCGCCGCCCCGGGCCGGCTGCCTCGGAGATCTGCGACCAAAATCCATCTCTGGAGGACCACCCGGTCAAAATCCTTTGTCCGCAGCCCCCCTGTCCTCGCCGTCTCTTTCCAAGCAATCGATGAAAACGGGTCACCGGCGGCATATTCCCTGGTGCCCCGGGGCCTGGTCCGTTCCTCAAAAAGCGATATGGGTGCGGGAGTCACACCGGGAAACTGCCCGGCAAGGCGGGAAGGCAGCTTGAACCCGGATATTCCGGGATAAACGATGACTGCTTTCTGCAGATAGCCCTGGTATGTCAGGCGAATCCGGAACACCCCAAGCAGGTCACCGATATGAAGCGTGAGCACGGAGGCTCTTGCAAGGCCACGCTTCTTTGCGGCAAAACGGATGTGATGCCTGACACTTCCTTTTCCGGGAAGGAAAAAAGAGGGGAAAAGGATTCCGGGTATTTTTCCCGCCTGGATCTCCGTGGCACCGTCATGATCAAGGACGGAAACTTCCCAGCGGACGTTCCAGACGGCCAGCTTTCCCACATTGATAAAATCAAATGTCAGTTCACCTTCCTCACCGGGAAACAGCCGGACGAATTCGTGCCCGTTCCTGAGCCGGATGTTTCTTGCCGCCTTCTGCACATACACCACATTAAGCCCATACAAAACCAACATCAGAACGGCAAGGACTCCGAGCGATACGTTTTTCCCCAGAATGGCTAGCAACCCGATGACCGATGAAATCGAAACATAGGCGAGACTCCCTTTTTTCGTGATCAACTCGTGATGGAACTCGTGATTCAACGGTCTCTCCCCCCGGAAGGCCGGGCACCGGATTCCGGAACGGGAACCGCTTGTGCCAATATTGCACTCAAAAATGCACCGGTCATCATTGCGGCGGTACCTCCTCCACCGGTACCTCTATCCTGTCCAGCAGTTCTTCCATGGTCTCATCGGCTGTCTTTCTCATCGATGCCTCTACAGACAGCACGATGCGGTGGGCAAGCACGGGGACCGCAAGCGCGCGTACGTCATCCGGTACGGCATAGTTCCGGCCCCTGAGGAATGCCCGTGCCTGCACTGCCCTCATGAGAGCGATTGTCCCTCTCGGGCTCGCTCCTGTTTCGATATCCATGTGCTCCCGCGTTGACCGGACCACTGCGAGCAGATAGTTTTCCACTGCTTCATTGACTGCAACCTGCAGGGCCTGTTTCCGGATTTCCAGTATATTCCCGACTGTCGTTTTCCGCTCTGCCACTGCCGGCCTGCCGTGCATATAGGTGCGGATCATCGCCCGCTCTCCTTCTTCCGAAGGATAGCCCGGCCGAATTCTCATGAGGAACCGGTCCATTTGAGCTTCCGGCAGATCGAACGTTCCCTGTGCGGACTCAATCGGGTTCTGTGTCGCGATGACGAAGAACAGTTCCGGAAGCCGGTGTGTTTCCCCGTCGACGGTCGCCTGTCCCTCTTCCATGGCCTCAAGAAGGCTTGACTGGGTCCGGGGGGTCGCCCGGTTGATCTCATCGGCCAGCAGAATGTTTGTCATGACTGGCCCATCCCGATATTCGAACTCCTGTGTTTTCATATTAAAGAACCGGATGCCGGTGACATCACCCGGAAGGACATCCGGCGTGAACTGGATCCGGCTGAATTCGGCATCAATGACCGCGGCCATCGTCTTGGCGAGCAAGGTTTTCCCGGTGCCCGGCACATCTTCAAGCAACACATGTCCCCCTGCCACAAGTGCGGTCAGCATCAGCTCCGTCTCTTGTTCCTTCTCGAACAGCAGCTGACCGACAGTCTGCTTCATATCTTCCAGCAACTTGATGTCATGCACGAGTTTTCCACCCCTTTCGAAGACAAAAGCCGGAAAAGTCTCCTTTTCCGGCTTCTTTTATGCTTTTTGGTTTACTTCGCTGATGTCGAGCTCCGCTTCGGTGGAGGCGAGGATGTCGTCGACCGTGAAGCCTTCAAACACTTCCTTCAGCTTGAGTCCCTCCGTTGTCACCTCGATCACACACCTCTCGGTGATGATCATATCGACGACTCCTTTGCCGGTAAGCGGCAGCGAGCATTCTTTCTTGATCTTCGCGGAACCGTCCTTGGCGGCGTGCTCCATGATCACGATGATTTTCTTGGCGCCGTGAACCAGGTCCATCGCGCCGCCCATCCCTTTGATCATCTTTCCGGGAATCATCCAGTTTGCGAGGTCCCCATTTTCCGAAACTTCCATGCCGCCGAGGATGGCGACGTCGACGTGCCCTCCGCGGATCATTGCGAACGACTCCGCGCTGTCGAAGTAAGCCGCTCCATCAATCGCGGTCACGGTTTCCTTCCCGGCGTTGATAAGATCCGGGTCTACTTTGTCTTTTTCCGGGTACGGACCGATTCCGAGCAGTCCGTTCTCAGACTGGAGAATGACCGTCTTATTGTCGGATATATAGTTCGCCACGAGCGTCGGCATGCCGATGCCGAGGTTGACGTAGTCCCCGTCGTGGATCTCCTTTTCGGCGCGTCGTGCAATGCGCTCCCTCATCAGTGCTTTATCCATCTCGTTCTCCCCTTTCCGTCAGCGGGTTGTGAGCCGCTCGATGCGTTTTTCCTGCTCTGCCTGGATCAGCCGCTGCACATAGATGCTAGGCGTATGGACCGTTGCCGGATCCAGTTCACCCGCATCCACGATTTCTTCCGCTTCGGCGATCGTCACTTGGCCGGCCGCAGCCATCATCGGGTTGAAGTTTTGGGCGGTCTTGTTGTAGATCAGGTTTCCGAGTTTATCCGCCTTGGCTGCCCGCACAAGTGCGAAATCCGCCGTCAGCGCTTCTTCAAGAACATATTCTTTTCCGTTGAAGGTCCTGGTCTCTTTGCCTTCCGCGATCGGCGTACCGACTCCCGCAGGTGTGAAGAAAGCAGGGATGCCTGCTCCGCCTGCACGGATCTTTTCTGCAAGCGTCCCTTGTGGCGTCAGTTCAACTTCGAGCTCGCCGCTGAGCACCTGGCGCTCGAACTCCTTGTTTTCGCCCACGTAAGAGCCGATCATCTTCTTGATCTGCCGGTTATTCAGCAGCAGGCCGAGACCCCAATCATCGATTCCGCAGTTGTTGGAAATGACAGTCAGGTCCTTGACGCCGCTGTCAGCAAGCGCAAGGATCAGCTGTTCCGGAATCCCGACCAGGCCGAAGCCGCCGACCATGAGCGTGGATCCGTCCTTGATATCCGCGACAGCCTCGGCCGCCCGGTTATAGATCTGTTTCATAAAATCCCCCTCCGGTCCTCTTTAAATGAAAGCGTTGCTAATTTCATTTAATCAGAACACTGCTAATGTTGCAATGGAATCGGAACTTTTCGGTCGGAACCCTACCATGCGAACATCAAAAAGCCCGGCAGCAGCAGGCTGACGGGCTGAGATAATTTATGGCCGATGCGTGACCGACTGTCTGGCCGCTTCCCTTTTCAGGGGAATATCATAGAAAAGACTCGTCAGGATGGCGAAGCTGAGGATGGCGGTCAGGATGATGAGCATGACATGCGTTCCGTACAGATCGACCAGGACGCCGCCGACGACCGGCCCGACCATGCGGCCTCCCGTCGAGACACTATTCACAATTCCCTGGTAAAAGCCTTCGCGTCCCGGCGGTGCCAGTGAGTTGGCGATCGTCGGGATGACCGGCCAGACAAACATCTCTCCAAAAGTGAGGATGACCATGGATGTCACGAACATGGCAAATGACTCTGCGAAGCCCACGACGACAAAAGATGCGGTGAAAATGATGATGCCGATCAGCATCTGGACTTTCAGCCTGTCCTCGAAACGCTTGATGATCGGACGGATCAGCGGCTGGCCGAGAACGATGAGTGCACCATTGATTGTCCAGAGCAGGCTGTACTCACCGAGCGAAATGCCGATGTCGATGGCATGGGTCGACAGCGTGGTCGTCCACTGCGAATACACCAGCCATGTCAGGAAGAACCCGGACAGCATGATCGTCAGGGAGTAGAGCGGCGCCTTTTCGCGGATCGTCCGCTTTTCCTTGATGACCGAAGTGTGTGTCGCAGGATCAATCTTGAAGCCTCTGTAGGCAATAGCCGCAATCAGAAGGAAAAGAACATACATCACGGTGTTGGCGACAAAGATGTATTCGATATTATAGGAAGCGACAAGTCCCGCCAGTGCCGGACCGATCGCGACGCCTGCGTTGTTTGCAAGGTAGATCGAATTAAATGCTTTCCGCCCGCCCTCTGGCCAGGCGGTGCCGACCATGGCATACATACTCGGGAAGACAATGCCTCCCCCGAAACCAAGCAATGCGAGAAGCCAGACATAATGCGGCCAGTCGTGATAAAAGACGAGGCCTACCAGTGCAACAAGCGAGATCAGAATACCGGACAGCACGGAACGATACCCGCCGATACGGTCAAAAAGAAAGCCGCCGAGCATATTTCCGACGATGCCCGTTGCGGAGTTGGCCATGAGGACAAGCCCCGCGACGGACAGCGACTTCCCGAGATGGTCGTGCAGATAGATGGTGTTGAGCGGCCAGATAAACGAGTTGCCGACAGTGTTGACGAACATTCCGATGACGAGCAGCCAGACGCTTCTTGGCATGTCCCCACCTCCTGTTATTTCAATTTCATCTCAATGATTGTATTCCCGACAAAGCGGTATTTCAATACGGACGCCCTATGTCCGAACATTGTCAATCTATTGCGCAATGGAGCC
This sequence comes from Bhargavaea sp. CC-171006, assembly GCF_009761675.1. Classification (GTDB taxonomy): domain Bacteria; phylum Bacillota; class Bacilli; order Bacillales_A; family Planococcaceae; genus Bhargavaea; species Bhargavaea changchunensis. The sequence continues at coordinate 27,563 of NZ_QUZH01000033.1, read as the reverse complement.
CTGCCTTCTGCGGTGATACGATAGAGGAACCAGACATTGGAGGAGAGATGATTTTATGGAACTCGGACGCACACTCGCGCATGCGAGGAAACTGATGGAACGGACTATCCGGCCCGGAGAGACAGCCGTGGATGCAACTGCGGGAAACGGCCATGACACTTTGTTTCTGGCAGAACTGGCCGGTCCTGAGGGACGTGTTCTTGCATTTGATATCCAGCAGGATGCACTCGATTCGACACGGGTCCGCCTCGGGAATCTGGCGGACCGCGCAGAACTGATCCTGGACAGCCATGACCGGGTGTCGGACTATGTCGAAGGCCCGGTCGGCGGCGCGATGTTCAATCTCGGGTTTCTTCCGAATGCAGGAGACCGCACGGTGATCACCCGTCCGGAAACGACGGTCAGGGCGGTCCACGTCCTTCTCGGACTGCTGAAAAAAGGCGGCCTGATCACGGTTTGTGTGTACGACGGCCACGAAGGCGGCGACCGGGAGCGCGACGCGCTTCTTTCCTACGCCCGCCGGCTGCGGGAAGCAGAAGTCGACGTGGCCCGGTATGAGCTGATCAATCAGAAAGGCCATCCCCCGTTTCTTGTCGCTTTCGAGAAGAAAAAGGAATTCACTGAACCCACTTTGATGGACTGATAGACCGCATCCCTGCCGCATATCTTGGGAGGACAAGGGTATAGAGATGGAAGATGAATCGAGGAGGAAACGGAATGCCTGTCATTGAATCGATCTATACACTCACTCCCGACCATGAAATCGGCCAGAGTGATGCAGCCGGCCTGACCAAACAGCTGTTCAGCGGAAAGTTCAGGGATACGGAACGGCTCCTGCGGGTTTTTGACAACGGCGACATCGACACCCGCTATATTGCCATGCCGCTTGACTGGTATGGGAAATCCCACCCGTTCGGGGAGCGCAACAATCTGTACATCGAACACGCCATACACCTGGGTTCCGAGGCGATTACAGGCTGCCTGCAAAATCGCGAACTGCTCGGGGAGCCTATCAGTTATGAAGAGATCGATGCGATCTTCTACATATCGAGCAGCGGCATCTCGACACCAAGCATCGAAGCACGCATCATGAACCATCTTCCTTTCCGGGATGACGTCAAGCGGATTCCTGTCTGGGGGCTCGGCTGTGCGGGAGGAGCCTCCGGGATGAGCCGGGCATTCGACTACTGCCTCGCCCACCCGGATCACCGCGTGCTGGTGCTATGCGTGGAATTATGCAGCCTCACCTTCCAGGCGGAAGATTATACGAAAAGCAATCTGGTCGGTGCCTCCCTCTTCGCAGACGGAGTGGCCTGTGCGGTTGTGGCCGGAGACAAAGTGGCCCACCGCTCACAAGGGACTGTCCCGTCCATCCGCTCCACGCTGTCAAAACTGATGCCGGATTCCGAAGACGTCATGGGCTGGGACGTGGATGACACGGGCCTCCACGTGATCTTTTCAAAAAGCATTCCATCCGTCATCACCGAATGGCTCGGTCCGTTTGTCCATGAATTCCTCGGGAATCAGGGGGTCTCACAGTCTGATATCCGGCATTTCGTGGCACATCCCGGGGGTAAAAAGGTGCTGCTGGCTTATGAGGAAGCACTCGGATTTGAGCCCGGCATGACCGAAGTCTCCAGGCAGGTGCTCCGGAAATATGGCAACATGTCTTCCCCGACGGTGCTGTTCGTGCTGGAGCAGTTTATGAAGAAGCAGCAGGCAGCCGGCGAAAAAGGGCTTATGGCAGCCCTCGGACCGGGATTTTCGGGAGAACTGCTTCTTCTGGAATGGCAGTAAGGAGGCCGCATGATGCTTTTTTGGATTCTGATCGGGCTGGTCATCATTCAGCGCCTTGTCGAACTCCGAGTTGCGAAGCGCAATGAACAGAAATTGAAAAGCCGCGGGGCATTCGAGGCAGGCGCCTCCCATTATCCGTATATGGTCGCCATGCATTCAGGGTTCTTCATCTTCCTGCTTGCGGAAGTTCTCCTGACAGACCGTCCCTTGTCCACCCTCTGGCCGGTGCTTCTTGCCGTATTCCTCGCCATGCAAGTAATGCGGGTCTGGTGCCTCGCATCTCTCGGAGAATTCTGGAACACGAAGATCATCATCCTGCCGGGTGCCAATGTGGTGAAGCGCGGACCATACAAGTGGCTCCGCCACCCGAACTATGTCATCGTCACCACCGAACTTCTCGTCTTGCCGCTCATCTTCCAGGCCTATCTTACAGCCGTGATTTTCATGGCCCTGAACGCCTGGATGCTGTCCGTCCGGATCCCTGCGGAAGAACGGGCTCTACGGGATGTGACCGATTATAACGAACGGTTCGGCCCGGGAAGCGGCCGGACATCCTGAATAAAGAAACCGGACCGGAAAACGTCAATGTTTTCCGGTCCGGTCATTTTACATTTCGGGTGCCCTGCCAAGGAACGAAAGGATCGCTTCATTCGTCAATGCCGCCGCGAGGCGTACTGTCCTGCCCCCCTCATCCACATCAGGGTTAACTTCAGAGATATCGAAAGACCGGACAGCCGGGTGAGAGCAGGAGGCGCGGATGATTGCCCTGACGGATGCGGGTTCCAGGCCAAACGGTGAAGGTGCACTGACACCAGGTGCCGCTGCCATGTCCAGCACATCCATGCAAAGTGTCACGATGACCGCATCATACTGGCCGAGAAAGGACTGGATTCTTCTGGACAGCTGGGCGGGATCCGACTGCCGGACCGTTTCCTCCGGCAGATAGTCCACATCAAACTCGCCGGCCGCTTCAAACAGGGAACGCGAATTACCAAAGCGCTGGATGCCGATGACGAAATAACCGGCATTCTGGTCTTCCTCCAGAATCTGCCGGAACATCGTGCCGGATGAGGACTCCACGTCAAAAGGGCGCAGATCAAAATGCGCATCAATGTTCAGGATGCCGATGCTTGCCTCAGACCCCAGATGAAGTCTCAATCCTAAGTAATGGCCGTAAAGGGTTTCGTGTCCCCCGCCAAGAATAACGGTGTGAGATCCTTGGCCATAGGCCTCCGACACCTTTTCGGCCAGCTCGTCCTGCGCCTCTTCCAGCCGATTATCCTGGCATGATACATTACCGTAATCACACAGTGCAGCCTCTTTTCCGTGCCAGGGCATCTTGGCCAACGCCGCACGAATCGCATCCGGCGCCTTGGCCGCTCCGGCCCGTCCGTTATTCCTGCGGACCCCTTCATCACAACAGAAGCCGATCAGTGCGATGTCAGCTTTTTCCGCGAAATCAGGCCCGGTCACGATCTGATGATACTTGAACCTATTTTTGTCAGCAGTTGACTCGACTGTTCCTTTCCATATATCCTCCAGTTCCATATCCGTCCCTCCTATGAAGCTTCACATGCCATGCCGTCACGGTCTCCATCGAGCTGTTCTGAATAAGCCGGATGACCCTTCTTCACGCCTTTCGGATGAACCGCACGCAGTTCTTTGCAATTGGCGAACGGACCTGCATGTTCCGTCTTTTGCCCGCCTTTTTCGGTCTGTTCCGCTTTCTCCGCATCAAACCCCCGATCGGTCGCATAGTCCTCGATCGACCAGATTCCGATTCCCTTATCCTTTGCCCTCTTTTCCGCCTGTTCAAAACGTTCGAGATGCCGGGTGCTCGGCGGATAGACATATCCGACCCTTGCGAGCCCTTCCTCCAACAGCTTTTCCTGCACGCTTTCCCCGTTTATATAGACGTATGCAAGCAGGCGGCCGTACTTGTCGGTGCGCTGTCCGATATCAAACTCGATGGCGACCGCGCCGTCCGCGAGAAGCTCCCGGTTCCGTTCCTTCGCCTGATCACCGAACGGCTGTTTCCCGAGACGGGGATGATTCGTCTCGGGCGTATCAATGAGCAAATACCTGACATTCTGTTCCTTTCCGCGGTACCGGATTTTGATCGTGTCTCCATCAATCGTCCTGACAAGTTCTACCGGAATCAGCCCCTCTGCAGGAGCATCTGCCGGAATCTGTTGGCCAGTCTCCATCGAGCTATCCTGTCCGCCTTCACCGGAAAAATCTTCCGCTATAAAATATATGATCGCAATCAGCAGAAGGGCAGCAACTGCCCCCGCCGGACTATACCACATGCTCTTCGTTTTTCTCCTTACCATCGTGCAACTCTCCCTCCGGACTATATTGTATCGGCTGGCTCAGTCGCCGACAACGGGAAACGCGGCACCCTGCTCGGTGCCGCGCTGCACTGCATATGTCCGGATTTAAAACTTCCGTTCGTAATGTTTATATCGGGCGAAGGATTCTACCAGAGCTTTACCGAAATCTCCACGGGCTCCTGCCATGATGACACCCGGCCCTTCCTGGGCCATCGACTGGGCGAACAGCTCCTTGCCTCCTTCGGTGACCCCGACGGTCTTGTAGTGCTTGAATGTGTCATTGATAAACTCTGAAGCATTCATCTTGAACTTCATCGCGTTTTCGCCTGTACCGCCTGCGATGATGAGGCCATCATAAAGCACGGCATTTGTCGTTGTGAATGTCTGATTCGCCTCGGCCTTGTAGCCGTCCTGCCCTTTGATGGTGCCTTGGCGTTCACTGATAAAGTCAGCGGTGATGCCCGCTTCCTTCAGCTTGTCCAGCACGTCACCGAGGCCGTTGCCGTCAAAGCCTTCACCCACTATGATGCCCGCACGGCGGGTCTGCGGTTTTCTGACAGTGTCCGCCATGCTGACTGCAGGGGACTTTTTATCATACTGTACATGGTTCCCCTTAGGCGGATTGGCGTTGATATTCTTTGCAACGGCCATGGCCATATCCCGGTCTACATTGGCGAACATATCGATCACCTGCTGGCGGACGTTTTGATTTTTCACTTTTCCGATCTCGAAGCTGAATGCCTCGATGATGTGCATCTTCTCAAAGTCGGCCAGGCTGTTCCAGAACATCCGCGCCTGCGAGAAGTGGTCCTTGAACGAGTCGCTCCGTGCACGGACCTTTCTGCCCTCCACTTTCTCCTGATAGTGGACGTAGCCGCCCTCTTCTTCCGAAGCAGGCGAAGGAGTGTTATCCGCAAGTGAGTTTTTATGGTAGGAAACATTTCCGACATTGATCGTCTGGCGGCCATAGCCGTCCCTCTGATTGTTGTGGAACGGACAGACAGGACGGTTGATCGGAAGCTCGTGGAAATTCGGCCCTCCCAATCGGATCAGCTGTGTATCCGTGTAGGAGAATAGGCGCGCCTGCAGAAGCGGGTCATTCGAGAAATCGATGCCCGGTACGACATGGCCCGGGTGGAACGCCGCCTGTTCCGTCTCCGCAAAGAAGTTATCGACATTGCGGTTGAGCGTCATCTTGCCGATGATCTTGACCGGAATCTCCTCTTCCGGCCAGAACTTTGTCGCATCGAGTATATCGAAGTCAAAGTTGAATTCGTCTTTTTCTTCGATCATCTGGACGCCGAGCTCCCATTCCGGGTAATTGCCCATTTCGATGTTCGTCCATAACTCGCGGCGGTTAAAGTCAGGGTCGTTCCCGGTCACTTTCTGTGCTTCATCCCATTCAAAGGAGTGGACCCCGAGCACCGGTTTCCAGTGGAACCGGACAAAGCGTGCCTCGCCCTTCGCATTGACGAAGCGGAAGGTGTTGATGCTGAACCCTTCCATCATGCTGTAACTTCTCGGGAGCGCACGCGGGCTCATCAGCCACATGACCTGGTTCGCCGTTTCCTGGTTGTTTGCGACAAAGTCCCAGAACGTATCATGGGCCCCGGTTGCCTGCGGAATCTCATTATGCGGTTCCGGCTTGATTGCGTGAACCAGATCAGGGAATTTAATGCCGTCCTGGATAAAGAAGATCGGCATGTTATTGCCTACCAGGTCATAGTTTCCTTCATCGGTATAGAATTTCACGGCAAAGCCCCGGACATCACGTGGGATATCGGTTGAACCCCGCTGGCCCACCACCGTTGAAATCCGCGCAAAAACCGGAGTTTTCTTCCCCTTCTCGGAGAGGAATGCCGCCTTCGTATAGTCTTCCATCGACTCGTATGCCTCGAACTCGCCATGCATGCCGAAGCCCCTGGCATGCACGACTCGCTCAGGAATCCGCTCATGGTCGAAGTGGGTCATCTTCTCCCGGAAGTGGAAATCCTCCATGAGTGTGGGCCCGCGGTCACCCGCAGTTAGGGAATGCTCATCCTCCGCCATTTTCAAGCCCTGGTTCGTCGTGAGTTTCTTGTTCCGGTCGTCAGTCCTGAAATGGTCAAGTTGGAGATCCTTGCTGGTCCGCTTTCCTTGTTGTCGTTTATCCATTATGATCCTCCTTATCTGGGATGCTCTGTTTCACTCTTCCCCTGGAGAAAATAGATAAACTGGATGGAATTTTACAATTCAGGAACCTACATATATATAGGGGACCATATAAAAAACAATGCCGCAGATGATGGTCGAAACGGCATACAGGACGGAAGCCGCCCGTCTCCCCTGCTGCCACATCAACAGGATTTCGGAGATCCATGTTGAAAAGGTGGTGAGGGCCCCCATTAAGCCGGAGATGACAAAAGCTTGTGCAGGACTGCCGGCAACCAGCCCGGAAAACACACCCGCAAGAAAAGCACCGGCCATATTGACGGCGAACGTCCCGGCCGGAAATCCTCCCTCACGGTTGAGCTTCCCACTCACCAAGTACCGGATGACCGCTCCGATCATCCCGCCGGCAGCGACAGACAGCCAATAGAAGATGGTCATGGCTTCACTCTGCCCTTCCCGAACCTTTGCCCTGCAAGACCCGACAGCAGACCTCCGCCCACCGACAACAGGCCATAAATGAAAGCAGTCCCCCACTGTTCGTCAGCCATCATTCCCGACAGTTCCGCGCTGAGTGCAGAGAATGTCGTGAATGAGCCGAGAAAGCCGGTCTGGACCGCAGCCTTCCAAGGCGAACGGAACGGTGCGGCCGCAATGAGTGCGCACAAAAGGAAAGCGCCCGACAGATTCACGAGAAGTGTCGGATAGGGAATGCCTCCGGTATGCGGGATTACATGTGAGATCGCCGTTCTTGAGACGGCACCCGCCATGCCGGCCAGCCCGACTGCCATCCATTCCTTCATGCGGCTCAGCCCCTTTCCTCAAGCAGTCCTCTGCTGATGCACATGCCAAGGTCCAGCTCTTTTTCCTGCTTTGCGAATCTGATGAGGACCCGGTCCTCCCGGATTTGCTCCACCTCGCCGTTGCCAAACACTTTATGCCTTACCTGCATTCCCGGGACAAGCGACCCACTGTCAGAAATCGTATCGGGGCCATGAATCACCGCTGTCCGCTTACGGACAGATTTCCTGGGAATCTCCGGTATTTCGCCCACCGGCCGTCCGATCGCCAGAAGTCCCCTGACTTCACTTATGAAACGGGACTCCGTCAGGTCTTTGCCGTTGTCCGTGGAATAATTGAGCAGTTCAAGCCGTTCTTTGGCCCTTGTCATCCCGACGTAAAACAGTCTCCTCGATTCTTCCATCATGTCCGGATCCTTCAGATCCTCAGAAGCCGGGATGGTGCCTTCGTTCAGGTCGACCATGAAAACCTGTTTGAACTCAAGCCCTTTCGCGCTGTGGAAAGTCGAAAGCGTAACCGCGCCTTCCTGGGGCGTCCGTTTGGCTTGCGACACGGCCTCTTTCAGTTCTGCGAGCTTTTCCGCAAATGCAGTCATCGACCGGAGCGGCGCCGCGATGACAGTGAGCGTATCCAGCATGCCGGTCAGTGTATCGATACGGTAGCCGAATTTTTCCGAGCGGCTTTTCAGCGAAGCCCCGTACCCCAGATTCTCCCGTACCGTCCGGATGATATCTGCTGGTCGCCGGTCTTTAAGTCCGTCGTAGATCGACCGGTAGGCGGTCAGTTTTCGGCGCTGGTCATCGTTCAGATTAGCGTGCGAGCGTGCAAAAGCGTCGAAGACATTCCCTTCAGGACCACTCCTGACGAATGTCTCGACTGCGGCGCGGCTGATGAACAGATCCATTTTGAGCGCTACCCTGGCGAACAGATCTTTTCTTTCCGGCAGATAAGCCAGCCTCATGAAGTTAAGGAGATCTTCGACGACCCAATGATCGAAAAACCGGTCGTCGGCATCTTTCATATAAAAAGGGATTCCCCGGCGGTGCAATTCGGAGACAAATGCCGTCGAAGAGGAGTTATTGCGGAAGAGAACTGCTGCCTCTCCCGGATTTTCCATCGCCAGCAGTTCGTAGATGACATAGCGCACCTGCTCGTCGCGGTCATGGAACCTCTTCAGATTCACAGGGCCGGCACTGCCGTTTACCGGCACCATCCCTTTCTCGTACCGCTCTTTGTTCCTCTTGATGAAACCGGCGGCCGTCTGCACGATTTCCTCGGATGACCGGTAATTGGTCTCCATCATGAGAATCTCTGCGTGCGGATAGTGGTTCCTGAAATCCATGAGGTATTGCGGATCCGCTCCGCGCCATGTATAGATTGACTGATCGTCATCAGCGACGGCGCAGAGATTTACATGACGGCGGACCAGGTGCTCCACGATCCGATGCTGGGCAAGCGATGTATCCTGGCTTTCATCGGTGATCATATAATCGAAACGGTCCTGCATCCGCATGCATAGGTCGGGGTCTGTGCGAAGCGCTTCTTCGGCAATCGTCAGCATATCGTCAAAATCAAGCAGCGTTAGCCTTCGGCGGCTCCGCTTGAGCGCCTCATACTTCAGGAGAATCTCTCCCGCCCTCTCGACCGGCCCCTTAAGTCCGGTCCATTCTTCCTGGGGAATGAGCCTGTTTTTCACGAAACTGGCGAATGTCCCGATCGATTTCAGTTCATCTTCCGTGGGATCTTCCCCGGTGACCTCGCGGAAACTCCTTTTCAGAAGGACCGGCTTTGGCGGAACCTGTTCCGTCTTTCCTTCGATCAGCGCCCATTCAATTCCCATATGGTCGAGGTGGCGGCGGACGATATCCAATGCCAGACTGTGGATCGTGGAAAATGCCGGCGGCTGCAGCCCGGGGAAGAGTTTTGTAAATCGGTCGCGCATATCGGCTGCGGCGGCCTTGCTGAACGTGATCGGTTTGATTCGTGTCGGGGGGATTCCCTTTTCCGCAATCATGTAGCCGATCCGCATGATCATCGTCGTCGTCTTTCCCGAGCCCGGGCATGCCAGCACGAGCAGCGGACCGTCCGTCTTCAGGACAACCTGCTTCTGCACGTCATTCAGCGATACACCCGTCTCCGTACGCTTGCGCTCGAAAAAGTCCATTGCATCCATTCCTTCCATTGTTCGCATCCATTCATTCTAATCAAAAAAAGAAGGGCCGCGCAATGCCGCGGCCCTTTCTTTATTCACCGGTTTCAAGTTTATCCCGTTCATCAAATCCGCCGTCACCGTCCGTATATTCCGTAGCGGCCACCTGGTCCGTCTTCCGTCCCTTGTCGGAGTAAGCGCTGCCGGGCTGGCCCGTCACGGTGCCACCGGACTTCCTGGAGATGAATTCCTGCTGTTCTTGGCTTTTGTTCATCGCTTCCGCAGAGGACTTGGCCATCTGCTCTGGGGTTCTGCTGTTGTGTTCAGTCACGGGAGTCCCTCCTTGGATCTTGATCGGTCTGCCCTTACTATACCCACCGATCCCCGCTCTTAACCCGGGCGCTCACTCAGCCTCAATGATGAAAAAGTAGCTGACGTCTCCCTCGGGCCACTGTGCAAATATTGTATAGCCGTATCGCCCCGGCTTATCCGGAACCCTGAAAAGCCCCGGGGTTTTTTCGGCATCCGTATGACCATCCGGCTGAATGCTAATCCTTGCCGATTGAGGCGTAGTCGAAAATACGAGTTCCGCTTCAGCCCCTGCCCGAGCGGAAATGATGCCGGAGAATGGTTCATAGTCAAACGGATTGCCGGAGGCGTCCGCACATGTGGACGTTCCTCCCTCTGTCCAGCAGTAGCTGCCATGTGCTGCCGTGTGATCTTCTCCCTCAAGCCCGACGGTCAGTTCCGGAAGGTCCTGCTCCGGCGGGCCTGCCGATTCCGTACCGCATGCCGAAAGAAAAAGAATTGCCAGCAGTGCCATCATGATCTTGCTCATGCCTCATCCACTCCTTGCCGGAACAGACGGGAAGACGTTCGGGAAAGTTACACGGGGAAAGGCGGAATCCAGTCCCAATGCAGCAGGATTACCCGCCACAAAAACAAGGATGGCCGTGATCCCCTCGCAGACCCCCGGGTCATCGCTTCTTTCAAGCCCCATCCCCCTCATACAGTCAGGCCACGTAGCCGAGCGAGCGGAGAACTCCTCTGATGAACGATTCGGTGTATAAGAACACTTCCTCCTGCTCCGGTTCGCGGAAAATATCATGACGGGCATTTTTCCAATACTTGTACTGAAATTCGTCCCGTCCTTTCATCGTCAGCCAGGCGTGCATCGCATCCTGGTCTGCCAGTTCATCATGCCCTGCGGCATGGAGAAGGACCGGAGGCGATCCGGGTTTCGGTACAGATTCGCTGATTTCCTTGACGTATGAGTTCAGTTCGCGGAACCACGCGGCAGTCGCGACCGAATGATAAAGGTTTTCCGAATCGGCCATGCCGGGATCCGGGTTTTGCGTCAGCATCTCTTCATTAACCTGGTGGTTAAACTTGAGACCGCCGGCGATTTTCCCGAGCCCTGATAGCGGCCCTTTCATTCTGGGCGGCAAATGCTTCAGACGGAACCATGGCGAAGTGAGGATCAGCCCTGCACATGCCAGGCTGTCATTCCTGGACATATCCGCAGCCAGGACCCCGCCAAGACCGTGGCCCAGGACAAACAGCGGGAGATTCTCCGCCATGCCTGTTCGGATCAGTTCCTTTGCATATCTGCGATATTCATGAAATCCTTCATCGTGAACTTCCGCGCCACGTTTACCATGGCCCGGGAGATCTCCGGCAATGACATGCATGCCTGCAGTCCTGAACCGTTCGATCAGCCAGGCATGTCGTCCGTGATGTTCATAGGCACTGTGCAATAGGACGACGACAGCCGTCGCCTTTCCGTCCGCTTCCCATTTCCACATGGCGGCTCCCCCTTTCCGGATCTTGCCCTTTCGTTTCTTTTTCCCGCTTCCGGAACATCGGAAACGGGTTTTGTAGTACGATTATGATACTACAAGTTTCGATGGAAGAGAGGTTTTTCCGATGATTTATCCGTTCAACGGCCTCGAGCCGAAGATTGACGAGTCCGTTTTCCTTGCTGACCACGTGACAGTGACCGGTGATGTCGAAATCGGACCGGACTCGTCCGTTTGGTTTAATACAGTGATCCGCGGCGATGTGAACGCCACACGCATCGGAAGGAAAGTGAATATCCAGGACCTGTGCATGCTTCACCAGAGCCCGGCCTTTCCGCTCATCATCGAAGATGAAGTGACGGTCGGCCACAATGTCATTCTCCACAGCTGCACCATCCGGAAAAACGCACTGATCGGGATGGGATCGATCATCCTGGACGGCGCCGAAATCGGTGAAGGCGCATTTGTCGGCGCAGGTTCCCTCGTCCCACAAGGCAAGAAGATCCCGCCCGGGACTTTGGCTTTCGGCTCTCCGGCCAAGGTCGTCCGGGAGTTGAATGACGATGATATCCGGGATATGGAACGCATTGTCCGGGAATACGCCGAGAAAGGCCAGTATTACAAAAGCCTGCAAAAGTGAGCTGCTTCAAACAGATAAAAATAAGGGAATCCGCATCTATTTGCGGATTCCCTTTATTTTTTCGGCTGCCGGATTACCTGGCAGCTTTGTCTTTCAGTTCGTCGGCCTTATCGGTGCGCTCCCAAGGGAGTTCGATATCGGTGCGTCCGAAGTGGCCGTACGCTGCAGTCTGCTGATAGATCGGACGGCGAAGGTCCAGCATCTTAATGATGCCGGCCGGTCGAAGATCAAACAGTTCCCGCACCCACTCTACGAGATCGGCTTCGTCTGCCTTGCCCGTGCCGAATGTATCGATCGCAATCGAGACCGGCTGGGCAACACCGATCGCATAGGCAAGCTGGACTTCACACTTGGAAGCGAGTCCGGCTGCGACGATGTTCTTTGCAACATAGCGGGCTGCATAAGCTGCGGAACGGTCGACCTTCGTCGGATCCTTGCCCGAGAACGCGCCGCCACCGTGACGTGCGTAACCGCCATAGGTATCGACGATGATCTTGCGGCCGGTGAGTCCGGCATCCCCTTGGGGACCTCCGATTACAAAGCGGCCCGTCGGGTTGATGAAGAACTTAGTCTCTGCATCAATCAGTTCAGCAGGCACGACGGCATCGATGACCTGCTCCCGGATATCCTTCTGGATCTGCTCAAGCGTGATTTCAGGATGATGCTGTGTGGAGATGACGATTGTATCCACACGTACAGGCTTGCTGTTTTCATCATATTCAACAGTAACCTGGGTCTTGCCGTCAGGTCGGAGATACGGAAGGATCTCTTCCTTGCGTACTGCGGTCAGGCGGCGGGACAGCCGGTGTGCCAGGCTGATCGGAAGAGGCATCAGTTCAGGCGTTTCGTCGCAGGCGAAGCCGAACATCAGCCCCTGGTCTCCCGCCCCGATCGATTCCAGCTGGTCATCGGTCATCGTACCTTCGCGGGACTCAAGCGCTTCATTGACACCTGCAGCGATATCCGGTGATTGTTCGTCAATCGCCGTCAGAACGGCAGTGGTCTCGCTGTCAAAGCCGTATTTGGCGCGTGTATAGCCGACTTCTTTAATCGTGTCACGGACGACTTTTGGAATATCCACATAAGTGGTGGTCGTGATTTCGCCGGCAACTAGGACAAGGCCGGTCGTCACAGTCGTTTCGCATGCCACGCGGGCATTCGGATCGTCTTTGATGATGGCATCCAGGATGGCATCTGATATCTGGTCGCAGATTTTATCCGGGTGGCCTTCGGTGACCGACTCGGATGTGAACAGGCGACGGTTGGTCATTGGTTTTCCTCCTCCGCTCCGGCGGATGCCGGAAAGTGTTACGGTACTCGTTCCCCTGTCAAGTCCGTTCCCCGCGGGGTTGAACTCCAAGCCGTTTTGGGCTTACTGAGGTTGTGGTCAATCCATTTAAAAAGGGCCTTCCGCTCACATTCATGAGGAAAGGCCCGGATTCGCTGACACCTTTCACTCTTATCGTCCAAGGCAGACGCCTTGCTTCAGGTTGGCACCTTCTCGGCCTCCATAAGGAGAACGGCAGGTTGCCGGGTTTCATAGGGCCTGTCCCTCCACCAGCTCGGGATAAGAGTATCCGTACAATTTTTCATAGTAATGAATTGCGCACTTTATGTCAAATACTAAATGATGAATTTCAGTGCATCATGACGATTTTTGGCCGTTTTCACGGAAACGGCGAATTAGTATAGACTAATAAACAAAATGTGTTATACTAATTCACATCATAATCAAACCGCTTCCGGGCGGGATTACAAGACAAGGGTGGTACAGATGATGATGTCTTCTAAACTGAGCGATAAACTGAATGATCTTCTGGCAGGAGGTTCGATCCGCACTCAGCTTTCCGTCGAGGAACTGACGCAGATCGCTGTTGAACGCGGCGAAGCTGTGCTGACGGACAAAGGCGCGGTCCGCGCTACGACCGGAAAATATACGGGCCGCTCTCCTAAAGACCGCTTCATCGTGGAAGAGTCTCCTTCCAAAGAAGACATCGATTGGGGCAGTGTGAACAAGCCGGTCCAGCCGGAAGTGTTCGAAAAGCTCTATACCAAAGTGCTCGATCACCTCGGCGCTAAAAATGAACTTTATGTGTTCAACGGCTTCGCGGGTGCCGACCCTGCTTCCCGCCTTCACATCCGTACGGTTAACGAGTTCGCCTGGCACAACCTGTTCGGCCAGCAGCTGTTCATCCGCCCTACGGAAGATGAACTCAAAAATCATGAGCCGCAATTCACGATCGTTTCCGCGCCGACCTTCAAGGCTGACCCTGCAGTCGACGGAACCAACTCAGAGGCTTTCGTCATGATCTCGATCGAGCGCGGAATCATCCTCATCGGCGGCACTGAATACGCGGGTGAGATGAAGAAATCCGTCTTCTCCATCATGAACTACCTGCTGCCCAAGCAGGACATCCTGTCTATGCACTGCTCGGCCAACGTCGGTGAAGAAGGCGACGTTGCGCTCTTCTTCGGACTTTCCGGGACAGGCAAGACAACTCTGTCCGCAGATCCGAACCGGAGCCTGATCGGCGATGATGAACATGGCTGGTCGGAAGATGGTGTCTTCAACATCGAGGGCGGCTGCTACGCAAAAACCATCAATCTCTCCGAAGAGAAGGAGCCCCAGATCTTCGGAGCCATCCGTGAAGGATCGGTTCTTGAGAACGTCGTGCTTGATGAGGAAGGCAAGCCGGACTACGATGACGGCTCCCTCACCGAAAACACACGTGCGGCCTATCCGCTCGAGTATATCGACGGAAGTGTCATCCCATCGGTAGCCGGCCATCCGAAAACGATCCTCTTCCTGACAGCGGATGCTTTCGGCGTGTTGCCCCCTATCTCGAAGCTGACGAAGGAACAGGCCATGTACCACTTCCTGAGCGGATTCACATCCAAGCTTGCGGGCACGGAGCGCGGCATCACTTCTCCTCAGATGACGTTCTCGACTTGCTTCGGCTCTCCGTTCCTGCCGCTCCATGCGACAGTCTACGCGGAAATGCTAGGCAAGAAGATCGATGAACATGACGTCAATGTCTTCCTCGTCAATACAGGATGGACCGGCGGTGAATACGGTGTCGGCCAGCGCATGAAGCTCAGCTACACGCGTGCCATGGTCCGTGCCGCGATCGAAGGAAAGCTCGATGATGTAGAAATGGAAAAAGGCTCTGTGTTCGGCCTGAACATGCCGCTTGAAATCGAAGGCGTTCCTTCCGAGGTTCTCAATCCACGCAATGCATGGGCGGACAAGGAAGCATACGATGCGAAAGCAAAAGAACTCACAGCGGCTTTCCGGGAAAACTTCAAGAAATTCGGTTCGGTCTCCAAGGAGTTTGAAGAAAAAGGCGGTCCGATCCTCTGATCGGCCAAATAGAGGCACCTGCGCATGTATGATTGCGCAGGTGCTTTTTCTTTTGCTGCAAAAAGGTTCAGTTCCCTTTCCCCTTCATCCAGTTGCACAAATCCCGGGTGACCCGGGCGGCTTCCGCGGGCGGGAAATGATGATTGAACTCGGCAAAGTACCAGGTCTCCACCGGTTTTCCCGCGTCCCTCATTGCGTCTTCCAGCATGAGGGACTGCTCGATCGATACGTTTTCATCCTGGCGTCCGTGAATCAGCAGGAACGGCGCATGAATTTCATCCACATGAAAAAGCGCCGTGCGGTCCCGATATTTTTCCGGGGCATTGTTTGGCGTTCCCCCGATGACCCGCTTCATCATCCTGCGGAGTTCCTTCCGCTCCTTATAGGTGAAAATCATATCCGATACACCCGCCCAGTCGACGACGGACGTGATGTCATCCCTCATGATCGCCGTCCAGAGTGCCATGATGCCGCCTCTTGAAAAGGCGAACAGATGAATTCTCGTTGTGTCGGTCTTTGGATGCTGCTTTAGCACATCTACCGCGTTAACCGCATCAAACCGGTCACTGCCTCCAAATTCGTCAAACCCTTCGCCGCCCCGATTTCCACGGTAGTATGGGGCAAAGACGATGAATCCTTGCTGTGCAAACTGGGCGATCCGGGACGGCCGGACCATCCCGACATGCTGGATGCCGCCCCGCAAGTAAACGATGCCGTCATAGATACCTTCCGCCTCCGGTTCGGCAAGCAATCCCTTCACCCGGTATCCTGTCGACCAGTAGGTGACTTCGGTCAGACGCACATTCGGATTGGGAGACGGGTAAGTCCTCGTGTATTCAATGATTCCATCGTCTTTCATCAGCCAGCACCTTCTTCCGGATCCTGTCCATTCCTTCGTCCGACATATGCCGGCTCAGTTTTGCCGCAGACTTTTCCCAGTCCGTTTCCGCAAGGTAAGCCGCTCCTTCTGTTTCGCGGAGCGGGAATTTTTCATCTGCGGACAGGATATCCGCAGCTAACACCCTTTTGCAGAAAGGCGGATCGGCATGGACGATATAGTCTGCGACAAATGTGAAATTACCGGCGGTGACACCGGTCTCTTCGTACACTTCCCTGAGGGCAGCCTCTTCAATCGTCTCTCCGGGCTCCGCCTTGCCGCCCGGCCACTCCAGTCCCCTGCCGGGATGGATCGTCATCAGCCACCGGCTGCCATCAAAAATAGCAACGATCACATGGGTCGGCACCATCCTGGTCTGGTCCTTTTCCCAGTACAGGTCGATCTGCTGTCCCGCACGGTCTTTGTATGTAAACATCGGCACCCCTCCTTTACCAAGTGTAGCGGACAGGGTGCCGGATCTTCAACGGAAATACGGCAGGCTCTCAACGAACTTCTTGGACTCCTCATCCCCGAATTCGTGGACAAGTGCATAAAGTTTCATCGTGCGCAGGTCGATCTGGTGGTTCTCCTTGTCCAAATGGTAAGGAACGAAAGGCAGGTGAGACCGGACAAAGTTTGTCAATTCCACATCGCTGATCTGGCTGAACAGCCGGCTGAACGCTTCTTCCACACGGCCGTCTGCCTCGATGGCAAACTCCCAAGGCGCCAGATTAGGGGCCGGATACACCTGTCTGTGGAGAATCGATACATACAATTTGTTTTTCATGCCATCCTCCTGGTTAATCGTTTCCCATTAGGATGGTCTTCCTCGAAAGTTCCATGCATAAAAGGCTCTTAGGGAATGTCCAACTGGAAAATCCTCTGGATTTCCGCTGCAACTAAAACGGAAATCAACAAATCTCAGCTCCACAATCTAAAAAAGATAAATCAGTTCCGAAGGGATATATCCCGGAACTGATCTATCCGCTTTCTTAGCCCGCAGGGTTTCTGATTAGTTATTTTCTTCACCCAGGAAGGCGTTGAGCATCCACTGGTGCTTTTCGATGCTTTGGTAGATTGAGTTCAGAAGGTCTTCGGTCATATCGTCCCCATCTTTGGCGGCGAGGTCCATGCCTTTTTTAAGGGAGTCCATGATCTTGTCGAAGTCCTCAGTCACCTGCTTGACCATTGCATTCGCGGATTCCTTTCCGCTGGCCTCTTCCACCACGGAGCTTTCCAGGTGCTCCTTCAGCGTGGCGAGCGGTTGTCCGCCGAGCGTCAGCATACGTTCAGCAATCTCATCCATATGTAGGGTCGCTTCATTGTAGAGTTCCTCGAACTTTTCGTGAAGGGTGAAAAACTGAGGGCCTTTCACGTACCAGTGATAATTGTGAAGCTTCGTGTAAAATACCGACCAGGTCGCCACCTGGACATTCAATTCATCAAGCAACTCTTTAGACATCCGTCAACACTCCGTTTCATAATCAATCGTTCTTCTGTTCATCTTCCCCACCCCGCGCTACAATAAACATGCGTTGCGATTGGAGTGTTTTTTAATGAAACATCTTTTTATATGGATCATCCGCTTCTACAGAAAGGCCATATCACCATTCACGCCCCCAAGTTGCCGTTTTCATCCAACCTGTTCCTCATATGGTCTCGAAGCGTTTGAAAAGCATGGAGCCGCCAAAGGTTTCCTGATGACCGTCATCCGGATATCCAAATGCCATCCATTCCATGAAGGCGGATTTGATCCGGTACCGGACAAGTGGCCAGAAAGAAAAAATACGGAGAAATAAGTTCCGGGTTGCCAAGCAAGCCTCTGGTGAGGTATGATACAAATCGTACTCATTCCGATTTAGAGGTGGACCATGAAACGATTGATATTCATACTGTCCGCATCCCTGCTTGTTCTAGCCGGATGCGGCGGCAACGATAGTTCCGATAAGGGACGAGAAAGCGAAAAGGCGACAAACGGGGAACTTGCTGTCAAGACGACCGTGTACCCGCTCGCCTACTTCGCGGAACGGATTGGCGGGGACTCCGTGAGCGTCTCTTCCGTTTATCCTCCCGGAGCGGACAGCCATACATTCGAACCGACTCAAAAAGATATGATCAGCCTGGCAGAAAGTGATCTGTTTATCTATACAGGTCTCGGGCTGGAGGGCTTTGTCAGCAAAGCCGAAAAGACTCTTTCAGGCGAAGGTGTCCGGCTGGTTGCAGCGGCGGCGTCCATCTCCGATGACCAGCTTCTACAAGGCCATGGACATGAAGAGGATCACGGACATGAAGAAGACGCAGGCCATGAAGGCCATGACCATTCCGGCGCGGACCCTCATGTCTGGCTCTCTCCTGTCCTTGCCGACCGGCTCGCACTAACTATCAAGGACGCACTCTCGGAAGAACTTCCGGAGAAAGAAGCCGAGTTTACAGAGCGTTATGAAGAGCTTTCAGCTGAGCTCAAGGATCTGGATGCGGAATTCCGCAACATGGCCGAAAACGCGGAGATGAAAACCTTCTTTGTCTCCCATGCCGCATTTGGTTACATCGCCGATGAATACGGCCTGGAGCAGATCTCGATCGCAGGTCTGAACCCGCAGAGCGAACCTTCGCAGAAAGAATTGGCGAGGATTGTCGACCTCGCCCGCGAAAAGCAGGCAACCACCATCTTCTTTGAACAGAACATCACATCGAAACTCACCCAGGTGATTGTGAATGAGATCGGAGCAGATTCCGATACCCTCCATAATCTGAGTGTCCTTTCGGAAGAGGATATCGAAAACGGCGAAGATTATTTTACTCTCATGAAACAGAACATTGAACGGCTTGGCAAGGCTTTGAATCCCTGAGTCAACATCAAAAGCCATCCGGTAATCCGGATGGCTTTTTGTCATTCCTGCAGTTCAAATTTGTCCCTGAGCTCGCGTCGCAGCAGCTTGTTCGATGCGTTTCTCGGAAGTTCACCGACAAACCGGTAATACTTCGGAACCTTATACGGGGCCAGCCGCTCCCGGCAGTAGGCTTCAAGCTCTTCCGCTGTAACGTCTTTCCGTGCCACAATAAAGGCGGCAGGCACCTGCCCCCAACGTTCATCTTCCACTCCGGCAACGCCCGCCTCCGCAATCGCGGGATGACCCGCGAGCACCTGTTCAATCTCAGCCGGATAGATGTTCTCCCCTCCCGAGATGATCAGGTCAGAACGGCGGTCGAGCACATAGAGGAATCCCTCTTCATCCACCCTTCCGATATCGCCTGTATGGAGCCAGCCGTCTTCTTGGGCGGGCCTGTCGCCAAATCGTCCGACATAGCCCGGCGTCACATGGGGGCCGCTGATCAGGATCTCTCCCTCGTCTCCCGGCCTTTCCGCTCCGTCGATCCGGATGCGGTTAAAGAAAAGCGGTTTGCCCGACGATCCGGTTTTCCTGAGTGCGTCTTCCGCCGCCAGCGTTGCCGTCTGAGAGGAAGTCTCTGTCATGCCGTACGTCTGGAGAATCTGGATGCCCAGCGCCTCCGCCCGGCGGATATAGGGTGATGGAACCGGTCCTCCACCGGCCAGGATTTGCCTGAAGTTGCCTGATGCCTTCTGGTTCTGTGATTCCAGGATGTCCAGCACCCGGACAAGCTGCGCCGAGACGGCGGACATCGTGGTCACACTTCCTTCCGCAATTTCCTTGGCAGACGCTTCAGCATCGAATTTTGTCTGCAGGCGCACCGTCATTCCATAGATCAGGGATCGGCAAAGAATCGAGAATCCGCTGATGTGAAACAGCGGCATCGCGCAGAGCCAGACATCGCCTTCCTGAAGGCCCATATTGAGGACGGAAGCAACAGCGCTAGACAGATGGTTCCCGGCCGTCTGCCGGACGCCTTTCGGGAACCCGGTCGTCCCTGATGTATACATGATCGTCAGCGTCCGGTCTTCTTCCCAGAGTGCGGCCGGTTCGAAGTCCGTCCCTTCCCCGGCCAGCAGACGGCTGACGGCCGTGCTGTCCGGGGCACGGTCCAGCAGGAGATCATCGGTGAACACGGCCTCCGCTCCCGAGTCTTTAATCTGGTAAGCCAGCTCGGCCTCTGTCAGGCGGATGTTCAGCATGACCAGCTCAAAGCCCGCAAGCAGCCCGCCGTGGATCAGAAAGACAGTCTCAGGACCCCCGGACGTAAGAAGCGCCACACGGTCGCCTTCCCTCAGGCCGGTCCCCCTCATCTTCCTTGCGATGTCCATCGATCGTTCCGCCACTTCACGGAATGTCCATTGCTCTTCACCCCAACTGATGGCAACGCGCTCCGGTGTCAGCCGGGCCCGCTGCAAGATCCAGTTCGGCGTATTCATATAATCACCTTCCCATCAGAAAAAGCCGCCCGAAAGGCGGCTCTTTGAATTAGCGATCAAGGGAAACGAGGGAACTGGCCAAAGTCCGGCTTGCGCTTTTCCTTGAATGCATCGCGGCCTTCCTTCGCTTCGTCCGTTGTGTAATAAAGAAGTGTCGCGTCGCCTGCCATCTGCTGAAGGCCTGCAAGTCCGTCTGTGTCGGCATTCATCGCTGCCTTCAGGAAACGGAGTGCAGTCGGGCTCTTCTCGAGCATTTCTTCGCACCACTGGACCGTTTCATCTTCAAGCTGTTCAAGCGGAACAACCGTGTTGACCAGACCCATGTCCAATGCTTCCTGTGCGTTGTACTGGCGGCACAGGTACCAGATTTCACGGGCTTTCTTATGGCCGACGATGCGAGCCAGGTAGCCGGAGCCGTATCCTGCGTCAAACGAGCCGACTTTCGGGCCGGTCTGGCCGAAGATGGCATTGTCTGCGGCAATGGTCAGGTCACATACCACGTGCAGGACATGCCCGCCGCCGATGGCATAACCTGCCACCATGGCGACGACCGGTTTCGGGATCACTCGGATCAGGCGCTGCAGATCCAGCACGTTCAGGCGCGGAATCTGGTCCTCGCCGACATAGCCGCCGTGCCCTCGGACTTTCTGGTCCCCGCCGGAGCAGAAGGCCATATCGCCTTCGCCTGTCAGGACGATGACGCCGATGCTGTCATCATCACGTGCCCTGGAGAATGCATCAATCATTTCCTCTACGGTTTTCGGTGTGAAGGCATTGCGCACGTGCGGACGGTTGATCGTCACTTTGGCGATGCCGTTGTACTTCTCGTATTTGATCTCGTCATATGTACGGATCGTTTCCCATTGGCGTGTCATGTGGTTCCTCCCCTGTCTATGGCTTTAAAGCTTCCTTTACTATTGTAGCAAAGCGTGCCGGATTTTCCACGTGTACGGTGTGCCCGGCATCCGGAACAGTAACATGATGAGCATCCGGCAGCCGCCGGGCCATGTCCCCGGCAATTTTCACGTACTTCTCATCCAGCGCTCCGGTGATCAGTGTCACCGGCATTCCGAATTGCTCCAGGCAATCCCAGTAGGAAGGCTGGTTTCCCGTTCCGATGCCTCTCAGACTTCCTGCCAGGCCTGTAGGATCATTACTTAAGCGGCCGCTCCGGACACGATCCCGGACGTCTTCCGGTAACCGTTTCTGAGAGGCGAACAGCGGGATGTTCTCCCATCGGCCGGTAAAGGCGCGTATGCCTTCCCGCTCGATGAAAGCGGCAAGCTTCCCGTCGGATTCCCGGCGCGACTTCCGTTCGTCCTCTGTACGCAAACCGGGTGATGTACTTTCAAGAATCAGCCGGCTGATTTTCTCAGGATGCGCTGCCGCAAACCCGATTGCGATACGCCCTCCCATCGAATAGCCAAGAAGGCTGAACCGCTCAAGCCCGAGCTGCGTGAAGAGCGCATCCAGGTCCGCCACCTGTTCATCCATCGTGTAGCGGTCAGACCCTAGAGGCGCATCTGTATTACCGTGGCCGGTCATATCGGGCATGATGAGCCGATATGAGCCAAACTCATCGGCAAATGCGGTCCATGACAATGAACTTCCAGTAAATCCATGCAGCAGGACAAGAGGCTCTCCGTGCGGATCCCCCGCCTCCCGGTAGCTGATCCGGATTCCCCGGACCATCGCCGTCAGCGGTTCCATTCTGCATCCAGCCTTTCACCGACCGCCTGCCACAGCTTACGGTGCTCATTAAGATTCACCTGGCGGTCGCTGAAGGCTTCGATGATCCTGACATTAGTCTGTTTTGGTTCAAGAAGGGCCTGCCTGAGTCCGTAGGCTGATTCCACCGCGTCGTACTGGCAGCCGTACATGTCGGCCAGGCTCCTGAATTTCAGCCCGGTCGGCGTTCCGAACAACTCTTCAAAATACCGCCCGGCTCCCGCCTGAGGCAGATACGAGAAAATGCCGCCGCCGTCATTGTTCATGACGAGGATGGTGAGGTCTGTTTCGTCAAAGCGGCTTGCTATCAGTCCGTTCATATCGTGCAGCATCGCAAGATCTCCGATCAGCAGATAAGCCGGCCGTTTTCTTGCCGCCTGCACGCCGAAGGCGGTCGATACGACCCCGTCGATGCCGTTTACGCCGCGGTTGGCAAAAATTCCGATATCCCGCTCCGTGTTCATGAAGAACGTATCGACATCCCGGATCGGCATGCTGGAGCTTGCGAACAGGTCACTGCCGTCGGGCATCTCGGCAAACAGGACGCCTGCCATGGCACCTTCGTCGGTTCCCTCATGGACAGAGCGCCTGGTTTCCTCGGCTGCAATACGGTTTGCTTCGGACCAGAGTGAGGCATACCCGGAAGGGCCATTCTCCGCCCGGATGCCGAGAAGCATTTCCGGCATGCACTGGAGATGGTCTGT
Source organism: Bhargavaea sp. CC-171006 (assembly GCF_009761675.1). Taxonomy (GTDB): domain Bacteria; phylum Bacillota; class Bacilli; order Bacillales_A; family Planococcaceae; genus Bhargavaea; species Bhargavaea changchunensis. The sequence goes on along the minus strand of NZ_QUZH01000033.1, from coordinate 4,896 downwards.
CGCCAGGTGATAAGGATCACGGAATGACGGGCTTTCATCCACGACGATATAGACGTCCGGGCGGTTTCCGTTCAGGAACTGAGTGAGCGGTTTGGATACCGGCTGTGGACCAAAACGGATCACGGTGTCCGGCGCCATCTCCCTCTTGAACCTCTCATTTTTCAGAATGGCATCATACAGATCGATGCAAAGACCTTCCGCATCCCCGGAAATATTGCTCCGCAGTCCCGAAAGCGGGTCGGCCAGCACAGGCCAGCCGAGGGAACGGACGAACTTCCAGAAACCCTCTTTGTCAAATCCGGGAGGAAGTTCACCGGCAATGATCAGGCCGCGTTTTGCGTCCGCAGCCGTTTTTGTGAACCAATGCACCATTTCCGGATCCGGTATCATCGTTCCCCTGCGTACGCTCCTGAAAGAGATCCCGGGATCTTCCGCCCCGAACTCAATCAGAAGAGGTTCCCTGAAAGGAATATTCAGATGTACCGGACCCGCCGGTGCGTCCGTCGCAATCGACACTGCGCGCTGCACATGACGGCCGATATACTCCAATGATTCCGCCCGCTCTTCCGGGATCGGAAAATCAGCACTGTACTTGACCATCCTGCCGTACAGCCCCGGCTGGTCAATCGCCTGCGGAGCTCCCACCTCCCGGAGTTCATGCGGACGATCTGCCGTCAGTACGATCAGCGGAACACGGGCATACTTGGCCTCGGTGACCGCCGGCATATAATTGGATGCGGCGGTCCCGGACGTGCACAGAACGGCGACCGGCTCACCGGATGCCTTGGCCATGCCAAGCCCGCAGAATGCCGCGGAGCGCTCATCGGTCTGAAGATGCATTCGGACACTTCCCGATTCGGCAAACGCATAGGCAAGCGGGGTCGAGCGGGAACCGGGACTCACGACCACTTGGCGGACACCCGCCCGGATCAAGGATTCCCTGATCCTCAGTACATATGACGTCAGCACCTTCCGCTCATCCATGGAGGACACCTCCGAGAGCCCGCATCATCGGACGGAACTTCACCCATGTCTCCTCGTACTCTTCTTCCGGGACCGAGCCGGCCACTATGCCGCCCCCGGCATACAGGTGGGCCCGGTCGCCCTTAAGCAGTCCGGAACGGATGGCCACCGCAAACTCCCCGTCGCCTTCCGTGTCCATCCAGCCGATCGGTGCACCGTAGAACCCCCTGTCCATTTTCTCGTTTTCCCGGATCATCCTGAGCGCCTCACCGCGGGGCGTTCCCCCAAGAGCCGGTGTCGGATGCAGCGCATGGACGAGATCCAGCAAGTCTGTTCCAGAATTCGGCATCCCCTCAATGGGGGTGAACAGATGCTGGATATCCCGCACCTTAAGCAGCCGCGGCCCGGCCGGAATCCGGACTTCGCTGCAGAAGCTCCGGAACACGTCGCCGATCATCCGGACGACGAACTGGTGCTCCTCACGGTTTTTCAGATCCTTCAGGAGCCCTTCACCGAGCATCCTGTCTTCCTCCGCGGTCTTTCCCCGGCGGATGGAACCGGCCACACAGGCAGTCAGGCTCCTGCCCCCTTCAATTTTCACGAGACGTTCCGGCGTCGCTCCAAAAAAGAAGCTTTCGCTGTTCTCCAGGCCGAACAGATAGCTTTCCTGCTGCTCGGCCGCAAGATGTTCCAGTACCTCCGAATGACGGACCGGGACCTCGAAATCGAGGCCGACAGAACGTGCAATGACAACCTTCTCCGGCCCGCCTGCACAAATTCCATCACGCACGCCCTCCACGGCACGGAGATAATCCGACTTGGCATATTCATGAATGCGGAGCACATCCGGCTTAATGGCAGGATCCCGCTCCTTCACCTGTGCCTCGTGGATGAGTCTGTCCCGGATCACCCGCAGCCGGTCAAAATCGGATGCCACGGCCTCTTCCTCGGATATCAGGTTGATCGACACAAAAGAACGCCCTTCTTTTTCGACCAGCTGGATCTGCGGAACCACGAAAAGGGCGGCCGGGAAGCCATCCCATTCCGACTCACGCCGATTTTTCGGATCGAATGAGAACCCGCCGAACAGCACCGGTGACTGGTCCCCCTCCTCCTTTACAATGACGGAACAGAGACGCTGCCATTGTGTACGGATATCTTCGAAGCGTGCATCTCCATCTGTGCTGGTCAGGCGGGCTGCATGCCCGATGCCCGCCATCTTCCGGGTCTTTTCCCGGTTCTCCCAATAAAAGCGGCGACCGGCAAACTCTGTCTCTCCCGCTTCAAAAAAAGCCTGCGGTGACAGTCTGCCCGATTCGACCGTCTCCGTGTAGAACCGGAGCCCGTCCATCATGCGGCCTGTCTCCGCTATTAAATCCGGAGTCATTTTCCGTTTCATCCAAGACCCCTCCAACTTATTCGCTACAGTCTTTCCTTGCACATTTATTTTACCACAATGCTCGATTCGCCAACATCCGCGCGATTCCGCGCAGCTTCTCTGTCCTTTCCCTATTTTCTCCGTTATAATGATGAGCGGAAAGAATTTTAGGGAGAGAACCATATGCAGCAAACACTAAAAGCTGACGAAGGCTGGCGCATCTGGTGGCAGCTGACCCGTCCACATACGCTCACTGCGTCATTTGTGCCGGTGCTTCTCGGGACCATCATCGCGCTCGGAGAAACCCGTCCGGACATCACGCTGTTCATCCTCATGATGCTTGCCACCCTGTTCCTTCAGGCGGCAACCAATATGTTCAACGAATATTACGATTTCAAACGCGGTCTCGACAATGAACAGTCCGTCGGCATCGGCGGAACCATCGTCCGGAACGGCGTGAGTCCCTCTACTGTTCTCGGCCTTGCTTTGGCGCTTTACGGGGCCGCCGCACTGATGGGCCTCTATATCGCCGGAAACACTTCCTGGTGGCTTCTGGCGGTCGGTGGCGCAGCCATGGCCATCGGATACCTATACACCGGCGGACCGCTTCCAATTGCCTATACACCCCTGGGAGAGCTGTTCTCCGGTGTCACGATGGGAATGGCAATCGTGCTCATCTCCTATTTCATCCAGACGGGCCATGTAAGCGGATGGGCAATCGCCCTTTCCGTACCGAGTATGATCCTCGTCGGGGCGATTATGTTGTCGAACAACATCCGCGATCTTGAAGGTGACAAAGAAGGCGGACGCAAAACACTTGCCATCCTGGCAGGAAGAGAAAATGCGGTCACAATCCTTTTCCTGTTTTTCGCGGTATCTTACCTGTGGATTCTCGCCCTGGTACTTACCGGAACCTTGACGCCTTGGGCATTGCTGGTCCTCTTGAGCATTGGAAAGCCAATCAGCGCCATCCGAATCTTCAGGAAAGAGAACGTCCCGCTAAAAGTCATGCCGGCCATGAAAGCGACCGCCCAGACCAATACGATTTTCGGTTTCCTTCTGTGCATCGGCCTCCTTCTCGGATATTGGATCAACTGATTCATGAATCGTTTAACCGCCTGCTCTATCGCAGGCGGTTTTTTGTTGTTCGAACCAAGGTTTATCGTTCAGGCCAAAAAGGAAAAGATGAGGGACAATGGCAGGATTCATGTACTCATGAAATACAGACCATCCATCATTTAATACGATAAGGAAGTGACAGCCATGTTGACAGAACAGCAAAAAACGATCCTTAAGCGTGAGCTGATTGAGATGCAGCAGCAATACCGTCAGACAAGCGAAGAGCGGGATCGTGATGATAGCATGAGGGATGACTCAGGGGAACTTTCCTTTGCGGACAATCACCCTGCCGATATGGGAACGGAACTGTATGACCGGGAGCGGGACCAGGCGCTGGAAAACCATGCAGAAGACGAGCTCAACAAAGTCGAGGAAGCGCTGAAAGCGATGCGTGAAGGCAATTATGGAATATGTGAGATTTGCCGGGAAGAGATCACGTTCGAACGCCTTGAAGCCATTCCGTATACGAATCGTTGCATTGAGCATGCGGATACCGAGATTCCGGATGACCGCCCCGTCGAGGAAGATGTATTGGAAGATGTGGCCGCACCCGTGCAGCCTGATTCATTCGAAGTCGGCAAGGAAGGCGACATCGAGGACTATCAGGACAGCTTCCAGGAAGTCGCCCGATATGGTACATCTGAAACCCCGTCAGATATGAGCGGCGATCACGATGACTATAATGATCTATACAAGGATCCGATGGAACAAGGCACAACTGAAACCTATGAAGAGTTCGCGAGCACGGATGAAACCGGCAGCGTAAAAGGCTTCATGCGCTCGGATACAATGGATGAGTATGAGGAAGGCCTCGATGACATGGACCTCGAGTCCCCTATCGGAGACATCCCGGATAAAGCGGTGGACAGCTATACCGGCGAACACCTTGACCGGGAATAAGCAAACCGCAAACAAAAAAGCAGCCACCCTATATTTATAGGATGGCTGCTTTTTTCTTGATGACCCCTACGGGATTCGAACCCGTGTTACCGCCGTGAAAGGGCGGTGTCTTAACCGCTTGACCAAGGGGCCAATAAGTGGCGGAGAAGGAGGGATTTGAACCCTCGCGCCGGTTACCCGACCTACGCCCTTAGCAGGGGCGCCTCTTCGGCCTCTTGAGTACTTCTCCAAATGGCTCCGCAGGTAAGACTCGAACTTACGACCGATCGGTTAACAGCCGATTGCTCTACCACTGAGCTACTGCGGAATACATGGTGGGCCTAAGTGGACTCGAACCACCGACCTCACGCTTATCAGGCGTGCGCTCTAACCGGCTGAGCTATAGGCCCGGTTTCGCTGGAGCGGATGAAGGGAATCGAACCCTCGACTTCAGCTTGGGAAGCTGAGGTTTTACCACTAAACTACATCCGCAAATGGTGGCTTGGGACGGAATCGAACCGCCGACACAAGGATTTTCAGTCCTTTGCTCTACCGAC
>NZ_QUZH01000032.1 GCF_009761675.1 Bhargavaea sp. CC-171006 | reverse complement strand
AAGAGTAGGACGTCGCTGGGCACAAGGCCGTCTCCTTATGGAGGCGGTTTTTTTGTGCGTAAATAGTCCGAAGGACTATTCACAGAAGTGCTCATAGAAACTCGGCGAGCGCTCGTAGAAGACCTGCAAGCGCTCTTAGAATATACACAAGCGCTCATAGAACGGCAATAAGCGCTCATGGAAATCTATGAGCGCTTATACCTTCATATTCCCCCTCTCACAATGCGGATTCATATTGAGTGAGCGCTAATATTAGCGCTACGCGATGAACTTTAACGCGGGCCGGCCTGGCAACCGTGTAATCAGTCCTGCCGGGCCAGCCCGTCCATGTTTCCTATGCATGTTATAATGAACCTGTCAGCAACGATTCTACTCTCGAACGGTTAAAGGGGTTTTTGCAATGGGCAGTCAATCACGGCGGCCGGTGGTGCAAATGCTGGAGCGCTTCGCAGAAGGCGGTCCGGTCTCATTTCATGTGCCCGGCCATAAAAACGGAAACCTGACAGGATTGCCGGACGCCGTTCAGGGCATGATGTCCTGGGATGTGACAGAACTGCCGGGGCTGGATGACCTCCATGCACCGGACGGTCCGATCCGGGAGGCCCAGGAACTTCTGGCGGACGCTTACGGAGCACATCGGAGCTTTTTCCTCGTCAATGGTTCAACTGCCGGTAATCTGGCGATGATTCTTGCGGTCTGCCGTCCCGGCGACAGAATCATTGTGCAACGCAATGCGCACAAGTCGATTTTTCATGGTCTGGTACTGGCCGGAGCCCGTCCGGTTTACGTGGATCCGGTATGGGATGCAAACACCCGGTCACCCGGCCATACGGAAACGGAGCTGGTGCGGGAAGCAATCGGGATGTATCCTGAGGCAAAAGCAGTCATCTTGACCAACCCGACCTATTACGGCAGGGTATCCCCGCATATGCGTGAGATCGCAGATGTCTGTCATGGCGCGGGGATACCGCTACTTGTAGATGAGGCGCATGGAGCGCATTTCGGTATCGGCGCGCCGTTTCCCGAGTCATCACTTTTCCAGGGGGCTGACGTGGTCGTCCAGTCGGCACATAAGACGCTCCCCGCGATGACAATGGCCTCGTTTCTTCATGTGGCGCAAGGCTCATTGCTGGATTCACAGCGTATCAGTTATTATCTGGGCATGCTCCAATCCAGCAGCCCGTCTTATCCGCTGATGGCATCACTTGACGATGCGCGTCATTATATCGCCAACTACTCGGAAAAGGACCTGCAGACATTCCTTTCCTTCAGGAAAGAATTGATTGCAGGGCTGGACGCCCTGGACGGCCTATCGGTGATTCAGCCGGATGATCCGCTTAAGCTTCTGCTCCGTGCGGACGGCCACTCTGGAAATGACCTTTCAGAAGCGCTGGCCCGTGTTGGCGTGCACACCGAACTTTCGGATCCATACCAGGCACTGCTCGTCCTGCCTCTCCTGAAGGACGGACAGATCAGCCTGCAGGAAGTGCTTTCCGCTGCCCGAAAAGCTGCAGAAACGCTCGGACCCGGCAGGAAAACCGGACAGCCGCCGGAACCGGCCACAAAGCCGGCCATCACTGCGGCTGATGGGCCGCCGGAAGTCCGGCCCGAAGCATCGTCCGAGTGGATCAACTACCGCGAAGCGGAGGGGCGCCTTTCTGCAGCATCTGTCATTCCATATCCGCCGGGCATTCCGCTGCTCCTTCCCGGAGAACCGATCACCGGCGAGAAAATCAGGAGCCTGCATCAACATCTCACAGCCGGTACGGCGTTCCAGGGAACACACCGGCTGGACGTACAACAAATTCTGGTCTCACGACAATCACCGGAGGCATATTATATATGAAGAGAAACGGCTTGTTCATCACGCTGGAAGGTCCGGACGGCGCAGGAAAAACGTCTGTCCTCGACATCCTGGCACACCGTCTGGAAGAGTCGGGCACTGATTATCTCAGGACGCGCGAGCCGGGCGGCATCCGGATATCCGAGAAGATCCGGGAAATCATCCTTGATAATGACCATACGGAAATGGAAGCACGGACCGAAGCGCTTCTTTATGCGGCGGCGCGCCGTCAGCACCTGGTCGAAAAAATCGTCCCTGCCCTGAAGGCAGGCAAAGTGGTCCTCTGCGACCGGTTCATCGACAGCTCGATCGCCTACCAGGGAGCGGCCCGGGGGATCGGCACCGAGGAGGTTCGCACAATCAACCGTTTTGCAATCGGGAGCACGATGCCGGACCTCACCATCCTTCTTGATGTGCCTGCAGAAGTCGGTATCCGGCGCATCAGTGAGGGGAGAGGCCATGAAGTGAACCGCCTTGACGCGGAAGGACTCGATTTCCACAGAAAAGTGCGTGACGAATACTTGAGGATTGCGGAAAGTGAGCCGGATCGTGTCGTCCTGATCGATGCGACCGGAAGTCTTGAGGGAACAGCCGAAGTTGCCTGGGACGCCATAAAAAGTCGCATGAAGTAAACGCTGTTTGTGCTATACTTATATAAAAGCTGGCGAGGAGCTGATCCACATGAAATTGGTTGTAGCGGTCGTACAAGACCAAGACAGCAACCGTTTATCCGCCGCTCTGACAAAGAATGATTTCCGTGCCACGAAGCTGGCCAGTACCGGTGGTTTCCTGCGCTCGGGCAACACGACTTTTCTGATCGGGACAGATGATCCGCTGGTGCCGAAACTGCTTGGCATCATCCGTGAGAACTGCCGCTCCCGTGACCAGATGGTCGCACCCGTATCTCCGATGGGCGGGAATGCGGATTCTTACATTCCATATCCCGTCGAAGTCGAAGTCGGCGGCGCTACAGTTTTCGTACTGCCGATCGAGCAGTTCCATCATTTCTGATTCAAGATGACCACCCGTGCCCGTGAGATTTTCGGACACGGGATTTTTCTAACAGGGGGACGGACGCCGATGGACACCGATAACAGCATCATGAAGCGGCAGCCGAAAGCGGCCTCGCTGCTTGGGGGATCCGCGGCTTCCGGACGAGTCGCCCATGCTTACCTGTTCGATGGCGTGAAGGGTGCCGGAAAAGAACTGCTGGCCCGCTTTTTCACCCAGCTGCTTCTCTGCCTAGATCCCGCAGACGGCATGCCTTGCGGCGAATGCCGCAACTGCAGGAGAATCCGCCAGGACAATCATCCGAACGTCACACAGATCCGTCCGGATGGACAGGACATCAAAAAAGGGCAGATTTCGGACCTGATCTATAAGCTGAACAAGACAGGCCTCGAGGAAGGCCGCAAAATCTACATTCTCCATCAGGCGGACCGGATGAATATCGCCGCTGCCAACACACTGCTGAAGTTCCTCGAGGAACCTGAAGGGGTAGTGACCGCAATCCTGCTTACAGACCGTGCGTCGGCCATCCTTCCGACGATCCGGTCCCGGTGCCAGGAGATTCATCTTCAGCCGCCGCCGAGAGAGGCGGTGTTGGAGCAATTGGTCTCGGAAGGCGGAGTGACCCGCTCGATGGCGTCAACCGTCACGATGATAACGGCGGATCCGGAAGAAGCACTGGCGCTTTCGGAGGACGAGCAGTTTGGACAGGCCCGTAAGACAGTGATAAAATTGGTGGAAGCATCGGACAAAAGTATCCAGGAAGCCCTGCTGTTCATTCAGACGGACTGGGGTCCGCTCTTCAAGGAGAAGGACGAGACTGAACTGGGGCTGGATCTGCTCCTGTTCGCCTATCGCGACATTTCCGCGGTGAAGGCGGGACTCTCCACACCGCTTGCCTATCCGGACAACCGGCCCAGATGGGAAGAGATGGCACTCCGGCTGACCTTCGGCCGGCTCGCTTCGATTCTTGAGGCCATCCTGAAGGCAAAGCGTAACCTCCAAAGCAATATGAACCGCACGCTTCTTATGGAACAACTGGTGCTCAACATGCAGGAGGGTCAACATGCTCTATAATGTAGTAGGCGTCCGCTTTAAAAAAGCGGGTAAAATATATTATTTCGATCCGGGCGAATACAGCCTGGATAAAGGCGAATACGTCATTGTCGAGACTGCGCGCGGCGTCGAATACGGCAAAGTCGTCATTCCGCCCCGTCAGATGAGCGGCGATGATATCGTCCTGCCGCTCAAGATGATCGTCCGTCCCGCAACGGAACAGGACCGTGCCTCCGTCCGCGAGAACGAGGAAGAGGCAAAACGGACATTCGACATCGCGGCCGGGAAGATCGAGGATCACGGATTGGAGATGAAGCTGGTCGACGTCGAGTATACATTCGACCGAAACAAGATCATCTTCTATTTCACGGCGGACGGCCGTGTCGACTTCAGAAATCTCGTCAAGGATCTCGCGTCGGTTTTCCGCACGAGGATCGAACTGCGCCAGATCGGCGTACGTGATGAGGCAAAGATGCTGGGCGGCATCGGGCCATGCGGGCGTATGCTCTGCTGCTCGACGTTCCTCGGGGACTTCGAGCCGGTCTCGATCAAGATGGCAAAGGATCAGAACCTGTCGCTGAACCCGTCCAAAATCTCGGGGCTCTGCGGACGGCTGATGTGCTGCCTGAAGTACGAAAACGACGAATACGAGGAAGCGAAGCGCCTCATGCCGGATGTCGGCACCCGCATCACCACGCCGGATGGTGCAGGCAGAGTCGTCGGGCTTAACCTGCTCGAGCGCATGCTGCAGGTGGAGCTGTCCTTTGAGAAGAAAGTGATCGATTATTCGCTGGACGAAATCTTGCAATCGGTTTGACGCAATCAATATGGGGTGTGAGCATTGATGGACCGGAACTTCTTGGACAAGGTCATGGAATTCGGGCAACACCTTGAATCGGCCAACCGCCAGTTTGCTGAACTGAAGGAGTCGGTCGCGCAGATGATGGAGGAGAATCATGCACTTCAGATCGAAAACCATCATCTCCGCAACCGCCTGGAAGAGATTGAAAAGCAGCTGGAGGACAAAGGCCGGAAGCCCGGGAAAAAACATCAGCCGAAATCGGCGGAGATCGGGGAGGGACACGACAACCTCGCCCGCCTTTATAATGAAGGGTTCCACGTCTGCAACGTCCACTTTGGAAGTTCGCGGAAGGGCGAGGACTGCCTGTTCTGCCTCTCATTCTTGAACAAGCAGAATGGATGAAGACCGGTTCCGCTACAGGCGGAATGCGGTCTTTTCTTTTGGCTGCGGATGTATTGCGGCCCAGAAACTGTTTCACGGAGGACAAAGGAATGAAAATAGAACTGAACGAAGATGAACGGCTGGATGATCTGCTCGCGGAAGGACTGAAAATCATCCAAAGCCCGCAGGTCTTTTCGTTTTCCCTGGATGCGGTGCTGCTGGCGAAGTTCGCTTACGTGCCGATCCGCAAATCGGGCAGCATCATTGACCTGTGCACAGGAAATGGGGCGATTCCGCTGTTCCTGAGCGCACGGTCGAATGCACCGATCACCGGGGTCGAGCTCCAGCCGAGGCTGTCGGACATGGCACAACGGAGCGTTGCACTAAACGGCCTGGAGGAACAAATCCGCATTTTCACAGGGGACGTAAAGGGAATTGCGGATATCCTCGGTCATGAAAAGCATGATACTGTAACGTGCAACCCGCCTTACTTCCCGGCAAATGAGCTGAGTGACCGCAACATGCTGGAGGAAGTCGCCATTGCCCGGCATGAACTGCACCTGACGCTGGACCAGGCTGTCGGCAACGCAAGCGCCCTCCTGAAGCAGGGCGGCAAGGCGGCATTTGTCCACCGGCCGGGCCGGCTGCTCGACATCATCACCTCCATGAGACAGCACCGCCTGGAACCGAAGCGGATCCGCTTTGTTTATCCGAAGAAGGGCAGGGAGGCCAACACGCTCCTCATCGAGGGAACAAAGGACGGCAAGCCGGACCTGAAAATCCTGCCGCCGCTTTATGTTTATGAGGATGACGGTACCTATACGCCGGAAATCCGGGAGATGCTGTATGGACCGGGCGCGTGAAGGGGAGCATGTCCTCTACGTGCTCGAGTGCGCGGACGGAACGTACTATGCGGGTTACACGAACAACCTGGAGCGCCGTGTAAAGGCGCATAACGAAGGAAAAGGCGCGAAATATACAAAACCCCGGCGTCCGGTCCGCTGCATCTTCCATGAACCTTTCGGGACCAAGCAGGAAGCCATGCGGGCCGAGTATGCCTTCAAGCAGCTCAGGCGGACGGAAAAGATCGACTACATGAAACGGAATGGAGGAGGGCGTCCATGAAATCCCAGCGGAGCGTACAGGACCCCGGCGGAAAGCTTTATCTTGTCGGGACGCCGATCGGCAACCTGGAGGACATCACATTCCGGGCGATCCGGATTCTGAAGGAAGCTGCGGTCATTGCGGCAGAGGATACACGCAATACGAAAAAGCTTCTGAACCATTTTGATATCCATACACCGCTCTTAAGTTATCATGAGCACAATCTGAGGGAAGGCGGAGACCGGATCCTGACGGTGCTGGCCGGCGGGGAGGATGTGGCCCTTGTGAGCGATGCGGGAATGCCATGCATCTCGGATCCCGGAGCGGATATTGCCGCCCGGGCAATCGGGGAAGGCTATGCCGTTGTTCCGGTGCCCGGAGCCAATGCGGCGCTGTCTGCACTGATCGCCTCTGGCCTTCCGGCACAGCCGTTTTTGTTCCACGGATTCCCGCCGAGAAAGAAAAATGACAGGCGGGAACTGTTCGGGAAAATGGCCGTGCGCGGGGAGACGGTAATCTTCTACGAATCCCCCCACAGGCTGAAGGAATCTCTCCGTGATCTTGAGACTGCTTTCGGAGCGGAGCGGCGGGTTGCACTTGTCCGTGAGCTGACGAAGAAGTTCGAGGAGATTCTGCGGGGTACCGCCCGGGAGGCGGTCTCCTATGCAGAATCGGCTGATCTCAAGGGAGAGTTCTGCATCATCGTTGAAGGCGCCGATGCGGAATCGGTCCAGCGTGCCGAAGAACAGTCGGAATGGTGGAACGGCCTGACGCAAAAGGCGCATGTGGAGGCTGTGATGGAGCGGGAGGGCGTTCCGCCGAAGGACGCCATCAAAATCGTTGCAAAAGAACGGGGAGAACCGAAGCGGGATATTTACCAGGCGTATCATCTTGCATAATGCGCGGATACGGACACAAAATGAAACATCAGGCCGAATGATATATGGCCTGATGTTTTTTATGTTTTTCTTTGTCGAATATCGTAGGGATTACTGAAAAATGTTCGCTGCGGTCAGATGCCTATTTAATATGAAGAAACTCTCCCCAGACATGGGCTGTAACAACAGAAAAACCGCCCGGATGGTTCCGGGCGGTCTTGAAAGTTTTATACGTGCTGCTTCTGGCCGAGACGATCTGTGATCTCGTCGACAAGCTTTTTTGCGCCTTCTTCGCTGAGGATCAGTTTCCCGTCGATCAGGCGGAGGTTGTCATCGGACACGTCGCCTGTAATGGCGCAAGTCATGTTTGGCATGTATTTTTTAAGGATGATCCTGTCGTCATCGACATAAATCTCCAGTGCGTCTTTTTCCTTGATACCGAGCGTGCGGCGGAGTTCGATCGGAATGACTACACGTCCAAGTTCATCGACTTTACGTACAATACCCGTCGATTTCATCCAGTATTGCCCCTTTCGAGTTGTATCTTATTTTTCGTCAAGATTCGACAAGCTAATTGACTAAAGCCATCATACCAACTAATACCAATACCGTCAATTTACAATGCTGAAAAGTTTTATGAAAAACAATAATTTTTTCAGCCTAAGTCAAATTTATACCATTTCGGACAATAAATAAAGTGTTTTGTTAGAACACACTCAAAAAAGTGTTAATGCGGGCATAATGTTAACTGGAAATTGTTCTACCAGCTTGCCTGCATTGAAGTGAAGACAGTCATCCGGTAAAATGAAGGGAAATGCATATTCATGGAGGCCTAGGCATGAGTGAACAGAAAACTTTCTACCTGACGACGCCGATTTATTACCCGAGCGGCAAGTTTCACATCGGCACCGCATATACGACAGTGGCATCCGACACGATGTCTCGCTACAAGCGGCTCCGCGGATATGATGTCCGCTTCCTGACCGGAATGGACGAACACGGACAGAAAATCCAGCAGAAGGCAGAAGAAGCCGGCATGGATCCCCAGGAGTATGTCGACGGCATTGCCGAAGGCGCGAAGAAACTCTGGGATATGATGGACATCTCCTATGATGACTTCATCCGTACGACAGAGGATCGGCATAAAGAAGGCGTCGAGAAGATTTTCCAGCAGTTTCTCGACAATGGGGATATTTATAAGGGCGAGTACGAGGGGTGGTACTGCACACCGTGTGAATCATACTTTACCGAAGCCCAGCTTGATGACGGCAAATGCCCGGACTGTGGCCGTCCGGTCCATAAGGTGAAGGAAGAATCATATTTCTTCAATATGAAGAAATATGCGGACCGCCTGCTTCAGTACTATGAAGATAATCCCGGGTTCATCCAGCCGGAATCCCGCAAAAATGAAATGATCAACAACTTCATCAAGCCGGGTCTCGAGGACCTCTCGATTTCCCGGACATCATTCGACTGGGGAATCCGCGTGCCGGGAGATCCGAAGCACGTTATCTACGTATGGGTCGATGCGCTGTCGAACTATATCACATCGCTCGGCTACGGAACGGAAGACGACTCGCAGTTCCGCAAGTACTGGCCGGCTGATGTCCATGTCGTCGGAAAGGACATCGTCCGCTTCCATACGATCTATTGGCCGATCTTCCTCATGGCGCTGGACCTCCCGTTGCCGAAGAAAGTGTTCGCGCACGGATTTATCATGATGAAGGACGGGAAAATGTCGAAGTCGAAAGGCAATGTCGTTTATCCGGAAATGCTGATTGAGCGCTACGGCCTGGATGCAACGCGCTACTTCCTCCTTCGTGAGCTGCCGTTCGGATCGGACGGTGTCTTCTCGCCTGAAGCATTCGTTGAGCGCATGAACTATGACCTTGCGAATGACCTCGGGAACCTGCTCAACCGTACGGTATCCATGGTCAACAAATACTGCGGCGGGAACGTCCCCGTCCATCCGGAAAGTTCGACGGAGTTCGACGAACCGCTTCGCCGGGTGATGGAAGAGACGGTCCGTAAATACGAGCAGGGCATGGAAAATATGCAGTTCAGCGTCGTACTTTCCGACATCTGGGCGCTTGTATCCCGCACGAATAAATACATCGACGAGACCCAGCCTTGGGTACTCGCAAAGGACGAAGAGAAAAAAGGCGAGCTGGATGCCGTCATGCACCATCTCGTGGCGAGCCTGCACGAAATTGCCGTCCTTCTCCAGCCGTTCATGACAAAATCGCCGAAGCAGATCGTCAGCCAGCTTGGACTCGGCGAAGAAGCGCTCGCCTGGGAGACGCTAGGTGACGGTGCAATCAAAGAAGGCACGAAAGTTGTCGAAAAAGGGACGCCTGTATTCCCGCGCCTCGACCCGGAAGTGGAGATTGCCTACATCCGCGGCGAGATGCAGAAATCGGTCCAGCCGCAGGCGGAAGAAGCAGCGGCCGGAGAAGACAGCGAACCGCAATCTCCGGAAAAGCCGGACGTCCCCGAGATCACGATCGATGATTTTGCGAAAGTCGATTTCCGGGTGGCGACGGTGACGGCCTGTGAGAAAGTGCCGAAGGCGGACAAATTGCTGAAGCTTCAGCTGGATCTCGGCTACGAGACCCGCCAGGTTGTCTCGGGAATCGCGAAGTTCTATGAGCCGGAATCGCTCGTCGGCGAGAAAGTGATTGTCGTTGCCAACCTGAAACCGGCAAAACTGCGGGGCGAACTGTCACAGGGTATGATCCTTGCGGGTGAGCAGGACGGCGTCCTTAAACTTGCATCGGTCGACCCGGCACTGCCGAACGGCTCACAAATCCGGTGATTCCGGACGGGCCTTCAACATACCTCATGACTTGAAACGCTAGAAAACCGGAGGACTTTTGTCCTCCGGTTTTCCGTTTTATAGGAACCGGAATTCGGTTTCTTTGACTTTTTCCATGTCTTCCCTTACAAATTTAGAAGTCTTGAAATAGAGCCTTGTAATTAAACTAAATCTAATTTGTAATCCAAATGTAATAGAACTGTGAAATTTGAAAAAGGATTTATGTATAGACTTGAACAATACATTGGGAGAGTGAAACGCATGCTGATTGACACACATGTCCATTTGAATGCAGACCAATACGAGGAGGACGTCGATGAGGTAATCCGCCGTGCGCTCGATGCCGGCGTCGAAAAGATGGTGGTTGTCGGATTCGACCGGCCGACCATCCTTCGTGCGCTCGAGCTTGCAGAAACGTACCCGTTCATTTACCTGGTGATCGGCTGGCATCCGGTCGATGCAATCGACTGCACAGAGGAAGACCTGCGTTGGATTGAGGAAATCGCGGCCGAACATCCGAGAGTCGTCGGCATCGGGGAGACCGGCCTCGACTATCATTGGGACAAATCGCCGAAGGATGTCCAGCAGGAACTTTTCCGGAAGCAGATTGCGCTCGCGAAAAAGCTGAAGCTTCCGGTCATCATTCACAACCGGGACGCGACAGGCGATGTGGTCCGCATCCTCAAAGAAGAAAATGCAGCAGAGACGGGCGGTATCATGCACTGCTTCAGCGGCAGCCCGGAAACGGCAAAAGAATGTGTGGAGATGAATTTCATGATCTCCCTTGGCGGGCCGGTGACATTCAAGAATGCCCGGCAGCCGAAAGAAGTTGCAAAAGAAATTCCGCTGGATCATCTGCTTGTTGAAACCGATGCGCCTTACCTTGCGCCTCATCCATACCGGGGCAAGCGCAATGAGCCATCCTACGTTCGGCTCGTCGCTGAGCAGATCGCTCTGCTCAAGGAAATTCCTTTCGAGGAAGTAGCCCGCAAGACTACCGAAAACGCAATGAAAATTTTTGAGATTCGTGAATAGATAGGTCAAATCCGACCTACACTTCATCCGTGCTGCGGCACAGGAAAAAACCGGTTCGGTTGACAATCCGGAAAACCGGCCGCTATAATCACTCGGGTGATAAGGAGGAGTTTTTTAGTGTCTACGAATTCCAAGGAAAACAAGCAATCCAGATTTACGACAGGCAAGAAGATCATCATGTCCATTCTGACGATCGCACTGTTTGCGGGCGTCATCACATACGCAGTCTACGAAGGTACCAAAAAGAACGTCACCTTTTCCGAAGGCGGCGAGCAGACGGAATACCGTACCCATGCGGATACAGTCGGCGAACTGCTGAATGAGCAGGGCATTGCAGTGGGCGAACATGATGATCTTTCGCCAGGCAAGGATGCGGAACTCGGGGACGGTACGTCCATCGAGTGGAAAAAAGCCAGACAGCTTACGATCAGCTTAGACGGGGAAGAAAGCAAAGTCTGGTCCACGAAAGAGGACGTCGATGCGCTTCTTGCGGAAGCCGGCATCAAGCTCGGTGAACATGACGCCATCACACCGGCACGCGGCAGCAAGCTCGGTGATACGGATACCGTCAATATTGAGAAAGCATATGAAGTTGCCATGATCGACGGGGGCCAGGAAAGCAAGGTCTGGACCACTTCGACTACGGTCGCTGACTTTTTAAGCAAGCAGGGCATCAAGCTCGGTGAGAACGACCGCGTGGAGCAGGGCATGGACGAAATCGTCAAGCCGGAATCCAGCGTCAAGGTCGTCCGGGTAGAAAAGGTCACCGATGTAGTGGAAGAATCGACGGACTTCACCGTGCAGACGAAGAAAGACAACAGCCTGCTGAAAGGCAAGGAAAAAGTCGTCCAGAACGGTGAAGCAGGAAAAGTGGAACGCACGTATGAAGTCATCAAAGAAGACGGCAAAGAAGTCAAACGCAAGCTCCAGAACGAGAAAGTGGTCAAGAAGCCGGTAGACAAAGTGGTCGCAGTCGGCACGAAAGCCTCTGCACCTGCAATAGCAGTTGCCTCGAAACCATCCGGCAAGGCTACTGCATCAAAGCCTGCTGAAAAGAATGTTGCATCAAAACCAGCCGGGAAAGTTGTTCAAGCATCAGCTTCCCGCAATGAGGCACCGTCCGGCGGCAAGGAATTCTATGTGTCGGCAACTGCCTATACGGCATCCTGCAACGGCTGCTCGGGAATTACGGCAACAGGCATCAACCTGAAGGCCAACCCGGGTGCGAAAGTCATCGCGGTAGACCCGAGCGTCATTCCGCTTGGCTCTAAAGTCTGGGTTGAGGGCTACGGCACAGCCATTGCCGGTGACACCGGCGGCGCGATCAAAGGCAACAAGATCGATGTCTTTGTCCCGACAAAAGACCAGGCCTACAGCTTCGGCCGCAAAAAGGTGAAAATCAAGATCCTTAACTGAAGATGAACCGATCCGCGGCCGGGTGCCGCGGATTTAGTCTGTAGACAAAGTGCTTCTTTGTCTGCAGTTTTTTCTTTTCTTAAAAATCCTCCGGATTTCCGCTATGGGCCCTTGTCGGCCAACGCTTCGCTTATGGCCACAGACGCCGTTCTTCGTGACGGCGTCCGCTAGTCCGCGGGCGTTGCCTTCCCCGCGGAAAGCGTCCGCCCGTAACGGAAATCAACTGCTCTTTACGATTCTGAGTGGCCCTGTTGTCCCAACAGATTGATTCAGGATGGTTCAGGGTGATATTAGATTAACTTAAGGCTGATCAAAGGTTGATGAAGAGTTGGCAGAAGGTCATAGGGCTGATCGGCAAACGAGCCGAGGTGATTGTCAGTGCTTATGTTAGTAGGTGCCTGGGGACCCTAAGGATACGCAACGGTAACGGCTTTCTGTACATTCCGGCCGCATGCCGGTAAAATTGGAGGAAATGAACGAAAGAATGGGATCATCAGTGACTATCGAAGAAATCATCGTCGTGGAGGGCAAGTCGGATACGATCGCCGTCTGGCGCGCAACCGGGGCGGACACGATTGAAACAAACGGCTCCGCCGTTTCCAAGGAGACGCTCATGAAAATCCGCCATGCCCAGGAAAAGCGTGGGGTCATCGTCTTCACCGATCCGGACTATCCTGGCAGGCGCATCCGCGCGATCATCGAGGAGCATGTTCCGGGCGTGAAGCACGCTTTCCTTCCGAAGGCTCAGTCCATCTCGGAAAACGGCCGGAAAGTCGGCATCGAGCATGCCGCGGATGAGGATATCCGCTCAGCGCTTGCAGCCGTCCGTACGCCTGTGCAGGAAGGCGGCGGGGAGCCGCCTGTCACCGATGCCGAGCTGGTCAGCCTGCGGCTTGTCGGCCACCCGGACGCCAGACGCAGGCGTGAGCGGCTAGGCCTCCTGCTCCAGATCGGACAGACGAACGGCAAACAGCTTGCCAAGCGCCTTGCCATGTTCAGGATCAGCCGGGAGGAATTCCTTGCAGCGGTCAAAGCCATAGACGAAGAAGGAGACATCCATGCATAGAGACATCGCCACACCCGGTCGGACAAAAGAGATTCTCGACAAGTACGGGTTTTCATTTAAAAAGAGCCTCGGCCAGAACTTTCTGATCGATCCGAATATCCTTCACAAGATCGTTTCGTTCGCCGGCCTGACGGAGAAGTCGGGTGCGATTGAGATCGGCCCGGGGATCGGCGCGCTCACCGAGCATCTCGCCAGAAATTCCGGAAAGGTCGTGGCATTTGAAATCGACCAGCGTCTGCTGCCGGTACTTGAGGACACCCTCTCGCCGTATGATAATGTGAAGGTCATCCATCAGGACATCCTCGAGGCAGACGTGGCTGACGTGATCGCAGAGGAATTAGCGGGGTTTTCACATATCGCAGTGGTCGCGAACCTTCCGTATTATGTCACGACCCCGATCCTCATGAAACTGCTCGAAGACAGGCTGCCGATCGATTCTTATACCGTCATGATGCAGAAGGAAGTGGCGGACCGGATCAGTGCGAAGCCGGGCACGAAGGAGTACGGCTCCCTGTCGATCGCGATCGAGTATTACACCGAAGCACAGACGGTCATGACGGTGCCGAAGACGGTCTTTATGCCGCAGCCGAATGTTGCGTCGGCCGTCGTCCATCTGAAGCGCAGAAGCACGCCGCCTGTCGAAGTCAGGGACGAGGGTTTCCTGTTCCGTGTGACGAGGGGATCGTTCGTCCAGCGCCGGAAAACGATTTTGAACAACCTTCAGTCGTCTCTGCCGGACGGCAAAGAGCGGAAAGCAGAAATTGTGGAAGCGCTCGATGAAGCAGGCATTGATCCGGGACGGCGCGGTGAGACACTGACGCTAGGAGAATTCGGCCGGCTTGCCGATGCGCTGCACCCAAAATTCGGCGGATAATTGTTACAAAAATTTTTCAAATCCATTAAAAGAGTAAAATGCAGAAGAAAAAACATTGACATACAGAGAGCGCATTGATAAAATTTTAAATTTAATTGACAGAAACTTTTAAATGTGTTATCCTTACATACAGTGAGGTGTAAGCGATAATGCCAAAAACATTAGCTGATATCAAGAAGGCGCTTGATTCTCATTTAGGTCAGCGTTTGCAACTAAAGGCGAATGGTGGCCGCAAAAAGACGATTGAGCGTGCCGGTACCCTTCGGGAAACGTATCATGCCGTATTTGTCATTGAGCTCGACCAGGAGGAGCATTCGTTCGAGCGGGTCTCCTACAGTTATACGGACCTTTTGACGGAGGCCGTGGAACTGACATTTATCAACGGCTCAGAGAAAATGGATTTTGTCGTGAAGTAATGCAATTATTTATCCCATTATTGCCTGGTCAAAACCTTTCTGGAAGGTTTTGACCGGGTTCTTTTTTAATTTCGGGCCATACTACATGTGTCAGCCGATCGAGGAGGAAAAACCGAATGGCTAGAAACGGCGGAGTAATGTCCCAGCGTCTGAAGGAAGAGATTGCGAAGGAACTTGGATTTTACGATGTTGTGCAGCAGGAAGGTTGGGGAGGCATCAAAGCACGTGACGCCGGTAACATGGTGAAGCATGCGATCGAGATGGCGGAGCGGAACATGGGCGAAGGCCGAAAGTAACGCTTCTGTAACCCGAAATCCAAAAACGGCTGACACCGGGCAGACGGAATTTTTCCGTCTGCTTTTTTCATTCTCCCTGCCTATGGTAAAATAGGGGCATTGAATTTTGGGGAGGTGCCTTCATGATCCATGAAAAAGCACCGGCGAAGATTAATCTGACCCTCGACGTCCTAGGCAAGCGCCCGGACGGTTACCACGAGGTCGAAATGATTATGACAACGGTCGACCTGTATGACAGGCTGACCATCGAAGGCGCAAAGGGCGGAAAGATCGTCATCAAGTCCTCCGACCGCTATGTGCCGGATGACCGGCGCAATCTGGTCTATCAGGCTGCGGACCTTCTCCGCAAGCGGATGGGTATGCGGGATGGCGTGACTTTTACACTGGACAAGCGAATCCCGGTCGCCGCAGGACTTGCAGGCGGGAGCAGCGACGCCGCTGCGGCGCTTCGCGGGCTGAACCGGTTCTGGAAACTCGGCCTGTCACTGGACGAACTGGCGGAGATCGGATCGGAGATCGGATCGGATGTTCCGTTCTGTGTATACGGGGGGACCGCGTTTGCATCAGGGCGCGGAGAGAAGATCCGCCATCTGCCCGCACCGCCGAATTGTTGGGTGATCCTGGCTAAGCCGGACATCGGCGTATCCACAGCGGACATCTACGGGAAGTTTGACTTGTCCCGTGCCCAACACCCGGACATCGGGGCGATGGAGGCGGCACTCGGGGACGGAGATTACGGCGGAGTCTGCCGCAACCTCGGCAATGTGCTGGAGCCAGTGACGATGGAGATGCACCGGGAGGTCGCCATGCTCAAGGACGGCATGGAGCGCTTTGGCGCAGATGCGGTACTGATGAGCGGCAGCGGGCCGACCGTCTTTGGTCTCGTCTCGCAGGAGGCCCGTGTTGCCCGAATCGTCAATGGTCTGAACGGCTTCTGTCCGGAAGTGCACGCTGTCCGCATGCTTGGCGGGCGGAACAGCACCCGGCTTGATTAAATCCGGATATTTATGTTAATGTGAAGGTAAATTATTCGGATTCTGTAAAAAGCCGGCCTGTTCCGGTTCAGACATAAGCTCAGAGGTGGACATTTTGAAATGGAAGCGCAGTGAACGGCTCGTCGACATGACCCAATATTTGCTTGCACATCCGCATACGCTCATCCCGCTCACTCATTTTTCCTCCGCATACGATGCGGCGAAGTCATCGATCAGCGAGGACCTCGCCATCGTCAAGGGGACGTTCGAGGAGCAGGGGACCGGCCGGCTCATCACCGTGCCGGGTGCGGCAGGCGGCGTGAAGTACATACCGGACGCCGGCAGTAAAGAGGCACATGAAATCATCCGTGATTTCATGGATGCGCTCAGCGACCCGGGCAGACTGCTTCCGGGCGGGTACTTATTCATGACGGATCTGCTCGGTAATCCCGGGCTGATGGACCGGATCGGCCGCCTGTTCGCTGCCCGTTATAAGGATTCTGAAATCGATGCCATTATGACCGTAGCGACAAAAGGCATCCCGATCGCCCATGCGATTGCCAGACACCTGAATGTTCCTGTCGTCGTCGTGCGGCGAGACAGCAAAGTGACAGAGGGATCGACGGTCAGCATTAATTATGTCTCCGGTTCCAGCCGGCGCATCCAGACGATGGTCCTTTCCAAGCGCAGCATGCAGAGCGGCCAGCGTGTGCTTCTCACCGACGACTTCATGAAGGTCGGCGGCACGATGAACGGCATGAAGAACCTTCTTGCCGAGTTTGACTGTGAGCCTGCCGGCGTTGCTGTTCTCGTCGAGTCTGAGGACGTGCAGGAGGAGCGGCTCGTGGAAGACTACGTGTCTCTCCTGAGACTGCGTGAGGTCAATGAAAAAGAACGGACGATCGAACTGGTGGAAGGCAACTATTTCAGGGAAGGTGGAAACTGATATGAACTTGATCCAGACAGACAAGGCGCCGGCAGCAATCGGCCCTTACTCGCAGGGTATTGTGACAGGCGGCATCGTCTATACATCTGGCCAGATCCCGCTCACACCGGAAGGCAACCTCGTGGAAGGTGGCGTTGAAGAACAGACACACCAGGCTTTCAGGAACCTATCGGCCGTTCTGGAAGCAGGCGGCTCGTCGCTTGACCGTGTCATCAAAGCCACCGTCTTTATCAAGGATATGAATGATTTTGGCACAATCAACGAAATCTATGCATCCTACTTCGGCGACCACAAACCGGCACGCTCCTGCGTGGAAGTCGCCCGACTTCCAAAAGATGTTCTTGTTGAAATCGAAGCGGTCGCACTCGCAAAGTAATAGACTCAAAGCCAACGGCAGCTCCCAATGCGGAGCTGCCGTTTTTATCATGCCGGAACCTCCCGGCTTTAATCGGGACAACTCCAAACTTACAAGATTAGCTGATTGAAGTGAAAGGCCCGAGACAGCTGCTGGCAAACGTTAGCCGAAGACCCCACAGAGCGAAGCGAGGCCACTGAAAAGCTTGCCGTGCGGCTGATTGAAGCGGAGGGCGCGAAACTTTTGCGGGAACAGCGGGCCAACCGAGACCCCGCAGGACGTAGTCCGAGGAGGCTTGGGGACAGCCCGCGGACAGCGAGTGCTCGTAGCGTAAATCAGCTTTTTCACTTTTCGGCTGCCTCTTTAACCGGTGCATGAAAATACCTATCTTTGAATAGTTCAAAAATTTTGTATCGTAAGAAGGGAATTTACCATTTATATTGAATATAGACAACCAAGAAGTTGCCGAAGGTGGTGAAAATGTGGAAGTAACTGATGTGAGACTTCGTAGGGTAGAGACTGATGGCCGGATGCGTGCCATTGCTTCCATCACGATTGATGAGGCGTTCGTGGTCCATGATATCCGGGTCATCGACGGCAATGACGGACTGTTCGTCGCCATGCCGAGCAAGCGGACGCCGGACGGCGAGTTCCGAGATGTGGCCCACCCCATCAATTCGGACACGCGTCAGATGATCCAGGACGCCGTGCTGGGTGCCTATCACCTGACAAAGGAAGAACCGCAACTTGAAGGCGCCGGCGCATAACCGGCCCGCTCAGCCGTCTCCGTTACCGGTGACGGTTTTTTCATGTGTCCGAGCCTGTTACCATTTTCAATTTATTGTTAAACTGGAAAGACGTGAGGGAGGGTCAACATGAAAAAAATACTGTTCGGTACTTCCGTGCTCCTGATCGTTTTCCTGGCGGGATGCATGGATAAGCCGTCACCCGAAGAAAGGCTGGCGGAGTATGTCAGCCATTGGAACAAAGGCGACTATGCAGAGATGTATGAAAACTATCTGACCGCAAAAACAAAAGAGACTTTTCCGGAAGATGAGTTTGCAGCGCGCCAGGAAAAGCTGGGGGAGGACCTCGGGATTGACAACCTGGAGGTCACTTATGAAAAGCCCGGCGAGGATACCAAGTGGGACAGGGAGCAGCCTGCCGAGTTCAATATCAGCGTGAAGATGGAGACGCTTGCCGGTCCGGTCGAGTTCGACAAGCCGGTCAGGCTCTTATACGAAGAGCGGGAAAAGGAGAAAAACTGGTTCGTCGAATGGGACCCTTCCTACATCTTCCCGGATCTTGAGCCGGGAGATGAAATCGGCATTTCCCGCACCGAAGCGAAGCGGGGGGAGATTGTCGACAGGACGGGCATACCGATTGCAAAAAACGGGACCGGGTATCAGGTGGGGATTGTTCCCGAAAAGCTGGATGAATCCAGGAAACCGGACATCGCCGAATTGCTCGGCACCACTCCGGAAGCGATCGACACCAGCCTGAATGCGGCATGGGTCAAGCCGGATCTTTTCGTGCCGGTCGGAAAGACCGCCAAGAGTGACACCGGCCGGCTTGAACAGCTTCTTGAGATTCCGGGTATCGCGGCAAGGGAAATCGGCATGCGGGAGTATCCTTACGGTACGGCACTGGCCCACCTGACCGGCTATATCGGCCCGATTTCCTCAGAACAGCTGGAAAAGCTGAAGGACAAGGGATACTCGGAGACCGACCAGATCGGCCGGCGGGGTCTGGAAAGTCTGCTGGAGGACCGGCTCCGGGGCCAGGACGGCATGAAGATTACCATCAAGAAAGCGGAGGGGCGGGACCCGGTGACTGTCGCCGAGCGCGCACCGGAAGACGGGGAGACAGTCAAGCTGACCATCGATGCCGAACTTCAGAAGGTCGCCTACGATGCGATGAAGGGAGAGCCGGGCACGGCCGCTTCAGTCGATCCTGAAACCGGCGAGGTGCTGGCCCTCGTCAGTTCCCCGGCCTATGATCCGAACGAGTTTATCGCCGGCATGAGCGGCACCAGATACCGCGAACTCGAGGAAGACGAAAAGACGCCGCTGTTCAACCGCTTTGCCCAGAGCTACGCGCCGGGATCGGCACTGAAGCCGGTCACAGCGGCCATCGGCATAAAAGCCGGTACGCTTGATCCGGCGGCGGGGCTTACGATAAAGGGGAAGACCTGGCAGAAGGATGCTTCCTGGGGCTCGTACCGGGTGTCCCGCGTGCATCCGGAAGCACCGAACCCGATCGACCTGAAACGCGCGATGGTTTATTCGGACAACATTTACTTCGCCCAGCAGGCCCTCGCGATGGGAAGGGACACGTTCACCGAAGGACTGAAGCAATTCGGCTTCGGCGAGACCGTCCCGCTTGAGGCGATGGAGCTGAAGGCCTCGCAGATCTCCAATGACGGGACGATCGGCTCGGAGGGCCAGCTGGCCGATACGTCATTCGGACAGGGCCAGATGCTGACGAACATCCTGCACCTCGCGACCATGTATGAGCCGTTTCTGACAGGCGGCACGATGCATAAGCCGACATTGCTGTTCGACGAAGAAGACGGGCAGGTGTGGAAAGAGGATCTGCTCGACCCGGCACAGGCGGAAACGATCCGCGCCACGCTCCGCAGCGTCGTCCTGGACGGATACGCCCAATCCGCAAATCTCGCGGACGTACCGATTGCAGGCAAGACAGGAACCGCCGAACTGAAGGCCGCCGGAGAAAAGCAGGGCAAGGAGAATGGCTACTTCGTTTCCTATCATGCCGAAAATCCTTCATTCATTCTGGCGATGATGGTGGAAAGCATCGAAGACAATGGCGGAAGCGACTATGTTGCGGGCATGTCCGCTGAGGTCCACCGCTATGCTGCCGGAAGGTAAACTGTATGATTCAGCCGCTCCCTCAAAGGGAGCGGCTGAATTTTTGAGGCGGCCATGTCTTTCCTGGTCTTATGAATACAATCGCAGGTTTCCCATCCGAAAGCCGGAGCAGGAACGTCCGATGACCCGGATGTCAAGCCTTTACCCTGTAAATTCTTGAAAAACGGGCCGTTTTCGTCTATCGTTAGAGGGAAATCCAAGAAAAAAAGTTAGGGGAACTGCCTGATGACGAATACATATGCCGTAATCCTGGCAGCCGGCCAGGGAACACGCATGAAATCGAAGCTCTATAAAGTGCTCCACCCGGTATGCGGTAAGCCGATGGTCAGCCATGTTGTCGACAATGTCCGGGGAGTCGGCGCTGACCGTGTTGTCACAATCGTCGGATTCGGTGCGGAGAAGGTCGAGGAAGAAGTCGGCGCACGCAGCGAGTTTGTCCTGCAGGGAGAGCAGCTGGGAACCGGCCATGCCGTTCTTCAGGCGGAACAGAACCTAGGCGGCCTCGACGGCACTACGATCGTCGTGTGCGGAGACACGCCGCTGATCACGCCGGAAACGATGAAGGCGCTGATTGACCACCATAATGAAACTAAAGCAAAAGCCACGATTCTCACCGCGTTCGCGGACGACCCGACAGGTTACGGGCGGATCATCCGTGACGAAAATGGAAACTTCCTGCGCAGCGTCGAACAGAAAGATGCGAGTCCGGAAGAACAGCAGGTGAGGGAGATCAACACCGGCACGTATTGCTTTGACAATAAAACTTTGTTCGAAACGCTCCAAAAAGTCGGCAACGACAACGCGCAGGGCGAATACTATCTGCCGGATGTCTTTGGCATCCTCCTGTCGGAAGGAGAGACGATCGCCGCCTATGCGACAGATGATTTTGAAGAAACACTAGGCGTCAACGACCGCGTCGTGCTGGCAGAGGCGGAGCGCGTCATGCGCCGCCGGATCGCCGAGAAGCACATGCGGGGCGGCGTCACGATCCAAGACCCGGCCAACACGTACATCAGCGCGGACGCCGAAATCGGCCGCGACACCGTCCTCATGCCCGGCACGGTCATCGAAGGCCGTACGGTTATCGGGGAGGATTGCCAGATCGGGCCCGGCAGCCAGATCAAGGACAGCGTGATCGGCGACAGGACGACAATCCGCCAGTCCGTCGTGATGTCGAGCAAGATCGGAGAAGATACGGCAGTCGGGCCTTTCGCCCATATCCGCCCGGAATCCGACCTGGGCAACAGTGTGAAAGTCGGCAACTTCGTCGAAGTGAAAAAGTCGAATCTCGGGGAAGGCAGCAAGGTCTCCCACCTCAGCTACATCGGGGACACCGATATTGGAGAGCGAGTCAACATGGGCTGCGGCACGATCACCGTCAACTACGACGGGGTCAACAAGTTCCGGACCACAGTCGAAGACGACGCGTTCGTCGGCTGCAACTCCAATCTGATCGCACCGGTCACCGTCGGGAAAGGCGCCTATGTCGCCGCCGGATCGACAGTGACAAAAAATGTTCCTGAAAATGCCCTTGCAATCGCGCGCTCCAGGCAGGAGAATAAGGAAGGTTATATTGAAAAATTGAACAAAAAGCGATCGGAGGAGCAATCCAAAAAATGACGAACCATTATCCGGACCATAAACTGAAGATTTTCTCCCTGAATTCAAACGAGCCCCTGGCCAAGGAAGTCGCAGAGGATATCGGCGTTCCGCTTGGCGCATGCTCGGTCAACCGCTTCAGCGACGGCGAGGTACAGATCAATATTGAAGAGAGCATCCGCGGCTGCGACGTCTTTGTCATCCAGTCGACGTCTGCCCCGGTCAACGAGAATCTTATGGAACTGCTCATCATGGTCGACGCGCTCAAGCGTGCTTCCGCCCGCACGATCAACGTGGTCATGCCGTATTACGGCTATGCCCGCCAGGACCGCAAAGCCCGCGCCCGTGAGCCGATCACCGCGAAGCTTGTGGCGAACCTGCTGGAGACGGCCGGCGCGCACCGCGTCATCGCACTTGATCTTCACGCGCCGCAAATCCAGGGCTTCTTCGACATTCCGATCGACCACCTGGTCGCGGTCCCGATCCTTTCCGATTACTTCAAGGAAAAGAACATCCCGGGCGAAGAGCTTGTCATCGTATCGCCAGACCACGGCGGTGTGACGCGCGCCCGCAAGATGGCGGACCGCCTCAAGGCGCCGATCGCGATCATCGACAAGCGCCGTCCGCGCCCGAACGTCGCGGAAGTAATGAACATTGTCGGGAACGTCGAAGGCAAGAAAGCGATCCTGATCGACGATATCATCGATACTGCCGGCACGATCACGATTGCGGCAAATGCCCTCGTGGAAAACGGCGCCACCGAAGTGTATGCGTGCTGCACGCACCCGGTGCTGTCCGGTCCTGCAATCGAGCGCATCGACAACTCGAAGATCAAAGAGCTCGTCATCACGAATTCGATCAACCTTCCGGAAGATCGCCAGTCGGAGAAAATCAAGGAACTGTCCGTCGCGCCGCTCCTCGCCGACGCCATCGTCCGGGTTTTCGAAAACAAATCCGTCAGCACCCTGTTTAACTGATTTATTCAAGACCGCCCCCAGGGGCGGTCTTTTCCATTATTCCGCCGGAAATGGGCACACTTCCGGCGAAAAACTTTCCCCTGGCCACTCCGGCCGGATGCATCATCGCAATCTCGGATGTTTAATATCAAACTATTCGGGTAAACACTATGCATGACGACAAAACTATATGGATGGTGACTGCAGATGGCAACTACAATCAAAGCAGAAAAACGGGAGAAATCCGGACGTTCCAAACTGACGGAACTTCGGAGCGGCGGGTTTGTGCCGGCGGTGGTATACGGTTATGAACTGGAAAGTGTGCCGGTTGCGGTCCGGGAGAACGATTTGTATCTGACGCTCCGCGACGAAGGCCGAAACGCCGTGTTCCAGCTTGAGGTTGAAGGCAAAAAAGTCAATGCGGTGCTCCATGACTATCAGATGGACGTGATGAAGAACGAGTTCAAGCATGCCGACTTCCTCGCCATCGACATGAATACCGAAATGGAGGCGGAAGTGAACATCTCCCTCATAGGGGACGATACGGCGCCGGGCGTCAAAGAAGGCGGCGTCCTCAGCCAGCCTTTCTGGACGGTCAACATTTCGGCCAAGCCTTCCGACATGCCGGAGGCGCTTGAAGTCGATGTTTCTGAAATGGCGGTCGGAGACTCCCTCACGGTCGGTGATGTAAAGTCGAAGTGGGGAGTGGATGTCACTGATGAGGATGATAAAGTGCTCGTGACGATCACCGCGCCACGCACGGAGCAGGCGGAAGCCGATGCGGACGGAGCTGCCGATCCGGAAGCCGCACCTGGTGCGGAGGCTGGTGGCGGCACCGACGAAGCCCCTCAGGAAACCGAATAACAGCTGTATAAGGATTGCCCGGCCGCGGGCAATCCTTTTTGACTGCCCGCCTGTCTGAATCATGGTAAAATGGAAAGCATCATTGCCAAGAGGAAGATGTCCATGAAACTTATCGTCGGGCTCGGCAATCCGGGCAGGCAGTACGAACAGACCCGCCACAATATCGGATTCCACGCCATCGATGTGCTGGCGGACCGATGGAACGCCCCGCTCAACCAAACCAAATTCAACGGCATGTATGCGACGGTTCACCGACCCGAAGGCAAGGCGCTGCTTGTCAAGCCGCTTACTTACATGAACCTCTCGGGGGAATGTGTCCGCCCGATGATGGACTATTTCGACGTGCCGGAAGATGACCTGATCGTCATCTATGATGACCTCGACCTCTCTCCGGGCAGGCTCCGGCTCCGACAGAAGGGCAGCCCGGGCGGCCACAACGGCATGAAGTCGATCATCCAGCACATCGGAACGCGTGATTTTGACCGCATCAGAATCGGCATCGGCCGGCCGGATGTCCCGATGGCCGTGACGGATTGGGTGCTCGGCAGGTTCACCGATGAAGAAACACCGGTCATGAGGGAAGCCGCGGAACGCGCGGCAGATGCATGCGAAGCTGCCCTTAAAAGCCCGTTCATCGATGTCATGAATGAATTCAATGCCAAGTGAGGCATAGCCCCCGCCGCTCCTGTCTATACTGATGGGAAAGGAAGGGGGCGCATGCATGGCGATCCGTTACCGTTGCCGCCACTGTGAAACGGAGATCGGCCGTCTGCCGTTCGGCTCTGCTGATGAAGCGAGGACGCTGCTCCGGCTCGGTGAAGAGGAAGCGGAAGAATTCATCCTGGAAGGGGAAGACGGGGACGCGACCGTTCAGTGCATCTGTAAGGATTGTGAACAGTCGCTTGACCGGTTCCCCGACTACTATTCCCTGCAGAAATGGCTGCAATGATGCCGTTGCTTTGGCACCCACTTGGTGTCCAAGGCTTTTTCTGCGTCCGGGAACCGGCGCCATGCCGCACCTGATCGGACTAAATTTCCCCGCAAAGGGAATCTGACAGATACAGAATGTTTCTTTTTTGAAAGGATGGAACCCATGGAAGAGTTACTCGATGTACTGGCCGGGGGAGGGGAGATTGCGGACCTCCTCGGCGATCTGAAGGAGGGCCGTGACCGACAACTGGTCACGGGCCTTGCGGGCGGCGCGCGTGCCGCCCTGTTTGCGCTCGCTTCGAAAAAGACGGGCAGGGCGGTTCTCGTCGTCGAACCGAATATGCTGCAGGCGCAGCGCACGTACGAAGACCTCATCAGGCTTTCCGGAGAGGGGGCGGTCCGCCTATATCCGGCGGATGAACTGACCGCGGCCGAGCTGTCCGTCGCGAGCCCGGAACTCCGAGCGCAGCGCATCGAGGCACTGGATCATCTCATGCGGGACGGTTCCGGCATCTTTGTTACTCCGATAGCCGGGCTCCGCAAGCTGCTCCCCACTCCGTCCGACTGGCAAAACGCCGCCCTTTCTGCGGAGCTGGGAGATGAAATCGATCCTGCAGAGTGGGCGGCAAGCCTTGTCGCCATGGGCTTCTCCCGTCAGCCGATGGTGACCTCCCCGGGCGAGTTCGCGCTCAGGGGCGGCATCCTTGATATTTATCCGCTCGACCGGGAAGAACCTGTCCGGATCGAGCTGTTTGATACGGAAATCGATTCCATCCGGACTTTCTCGGCGGATGACCAGCGCTCCACAGGGCGCCTGGATACTGTCCGGATTCTTCCCGCGCACGAATTCAGCTGGTCTGCAGAACGGCTTGCCGTGACGGCCCAACGCCTTGAAGAGTCACTTGCCGCAAGCCTCAAGAAGGTAAGCGATGAGGCAGCACGCGAGGCGCTCCTCGAAAAGATCGGCGCGGACATCGCGCTCATGAAGGACGGGGAGATTCCGGAAGGCGTCATGAAGTATGCTTCACTGGCAGGCGAGACGGCATTTCTCGGTGATTATTTCCCGGAAGAGGGCATCCTGTTTTATAACGAGGCCGGCCGGATCATTGAAGTGGCGGATTCGCTGGAGCGTCAGGAGGGCGAGTGGCATACCGAGATGATCGCCTCCGGGAAGCTGGTCCACGATGCGCGGCTCAGCCATACGTTCAAGGAAATCGACGCGATGACCGGTCAGAAGAAAGTGTATCTTTCCCTGTTTTCGCGTTCACTGCCGGGACTCGTGCTGAAGGACACCGTGCAGATCTCCTGCAAGCCGATGCAGCAGTTCCACGGCCAGATGAACCTCCTGAAGTCAGAAGCGGAACGCTGGCGGGCCGGCGGCTTTACGGTGTTTCTGCTTGCGGGAGACCGGGAGAGGATGGAGAAAGTCCGCTCCATCCTCGAGGACTATGGCATGGAGGTCGATATTCCCAAAGGAGGCACAGTACCCGGCTCCGGCATACACGTGATTGAGGGTGACCTGTCCGACGGGTTTGAACTGCCGCTCAGGCAGATCGCCGTCGTGACGGACAGTGAACTCTTCAAGCAGCGATCCCGCAGAAAAGCGCGTTCCCAGAAGCTGTCGAACGCCGAGCGGATCAAAAGCTATTCGGAAATCAAGCCGGGCGACTATGTCGTCCATATCCAGCACGGCATCGGAAAGTACATCGGCATCGAGACACTTGATGTGGGCGGCACGCACAAGGATTATCTCCATATCAGCTACCGCGGGGATGACAAGCTGTATGTGCCGATCGATCAGATCGACCAAATCCAGAAATATGTCGGGTCTGAAGACAAAGAACCGAAAATCCACAAGCTGGGCGGCACCGAATGGAAAAAGACGAAAAGCAAGGTATCGAAGGCAGTCCAGGACATCGCCGACGACCTCATCAAGCTGTATGCCAAGCGGGAGGCCGAAAAAGGCTTTGCTTTCTCGCCGGATGACGACCTCATGCACTCGTTCGAAGCGTCGTTCCCGTATGACGAGACCGACGACCAGATCCGCTCGATTGAAGAGATCAAGAGGGACATGGAGCGCGAGCGGCCGATGGACCGGCTTTTGTGCGGCGATGTCGGTTATGGCAAGACGGAAGTCGCAATCCGCGCCGCATTCAAGGCGGTCGGGGATGGCAAGCAGGTCGCCTTCCTTGTCCCGACGACCATTCTCGCCCAGCAGCACTTTGAAACAATGAAGGAACGATTTGCCGGTTTTCCGGTCGAGGTCCGAATGCTGAGCCGGTTCGGAACGAAGAAAGAGCATCAGGAAACCGTCAAGGGCCTGAAGGACGGTACGGTCGACGTTGTCGTCGGCACGCACCGCCTCCTTTCGAAGGATGTGGAATACCGCGACCTCGGACTGCTCATCGTCGACGAGGAGCAGCGCTTCGGCGTCACGCACAAGGAGCGAATCAAGCAGATGAAGGCGAACGTCGACGTCCTGACGCTGACGGCGACCCCGATTCCGCGCACGCTGCATATGTCGATGATCGGTGTCCGCGACCTGTCCGTCCTGGAAACACCGCCGGCCAACCGATTCCCGGTCCAGACATACGTCATGGAATACAGCGGCCCGCTCGTCCGGGAAGCGATCGAGCGGGAAATGGCGCGCGGCGGACAGGTGTTTTATCTCTATAACAGAGTCGAGGACATGGCACGCAAGGCAGAGGAGATCCAGATGCTCGTGCCGGAGGCCCGTATCGCGACAGCACACGGCCGCATGTCCGAGACAGAGCTGGAAGCGGTCATCCTTGCTTTCCTGGAAGGAGAGTATGATGTCCTCGTGACGACAACGATCATCGAGACCGGTGTGGATATCCCCAACGTCAACACGCTGATCGTCCATGACGCCGACCGGATGGGCCTCGCCCAGCTGTATCAGCTGAGGGGGCGGGTCGGCCGGTCGAACCGCGTCGCGTACGCGTACTTCCTTTATCAGCGGAACAAGGTGCTGACCGATGTTGCGGAAAACCGCCTGCAGGCGATCAAGGAATTCACAGAGCTCGGTTCCGGCTTCAAGATCGCGATGCGCGACCTGTCGATCCGGGGTGCGGGAAACCTCCTCGGAGCCCAGCAGCACGGCTTTATCGATTCGGTCGGGTTCGACATGTATTCGAAGATGCTTGAAGAGGCCATCGAGGAGAAGCGGGGCAACGGCAAGGAAGAGGACGTGCCGGATGTCGAAGTGACGCTCCACACCGATGCGTTCTTCCCGGACAGCTTTATCCCCGACGGATTCCAGAAAATCCAGATGTACAAGCGGGTCAAGGCGGTGGCGACCGAAGAAGACTATTCGGAACTTGTCGACGAAATGGCCGACCGGTTCGGCGACTTGCCTCTGGAAGCCGAGCAGCTCCTGAAAGTCGCTCTGATGAAGGTATGGGCCCGGGAAGCCGGCGTCCATTCGATCAAGCAGCAGGGTGACCGGGTGATCATCTCATTCACGGAAGCGGGGACCCGGCAGGCGGACGGCGCAAAAATCATGGAGGACACGCTCCAATACGGCCGTGCCGTCGGTTTCCACGTGGAAGATGGCCGGCTGCTCCTCACGATCGACGGGTCGAAAACCGGCAAAAAGACGCTGTTCGATGTGCTTGAAGGCGTCATGAAAATTTTACCGGAAGCGAAAAAACAGGAAGCATGACCTGTCCGCAGGGCGGGATTGCATAAATTGGCTAATCGTGATGCATACTAAGCGCGCAGACCTATCCGAACGTCGAAAGCGAGGCATCACGAATGAGAGCAACAGGTATCGTCAGACGGATCGACGACCTCGGCCGTATTGTTATCCCGAAAGAAATCAGGCGCACCATGCGCATCCGGGAAGGCGACCCGCTTGAAATCTTCACTGACCGGGACGGGGAAGTCATCCTGAAAAAGTATTCCCCAATCAGCGAGCTGGGGAGTTTTGCACAGGAATATGCAGAAACGCTTTACGAAACATTGGGGACGCCGGCGCTCATCAGCGACCGTGATGAAATGATTGCGGCAGCCGGCCTTCCGAAAAAAGATTATCTGGGCAAGCGGATCTCCGGTGAACTGGAGGAGGTCATGCTCGGACGCTCAATCGTCACCGAGAAAAATGAAAAGTCCCTGGAATGGGTGCCCGGTGTCACCGAACAGATCAAGTCATCGTGCATCTGCCCGATCGTTTCGGGCGGCGACCCGATCGGCGCTGTCTACCTGCTGTCGAAAGTCCACTTTATCGGTGATCCGGAAGTAAAGGCAGCGGAAACCGCAGCCCACTTCCTCGCCAAGCAGATGGAGCCGTAACGCCTACAACTGTTAGAATGTATAGAATGGCCGGAGGGCCGCCGCAATGCCGGAAACTACCGGCGGAGCGGCGGCCTTTTGGTTTGGCGAAAGCCGGATGTTCCCTTTGGCCGGCGTGCTATAATGGGGATATTCTTGGAAAGAAGGAAGCCTGAAGCATGCAGCAGCAATGGAACATGAAGACTTTCATGAGAGGTGCGGCCCTCCTGGCGGCGGCCGGCATCATCGTCAAAATCCTGAGTGCGGTTTACCGCATTCCGTTCCAGAACCTGGTCGGCGACAAAGGATTTTATATATACCAGCAGGTGTACCCGTTCATCGGCATCATCACGGTGTGGACATCTGCGGGATTTGCGGTCGCCGTCTCCAAGGTGATGGCGGACCGGGACCGCGCGGAAAGCGGCGCCGTCATGAGGATTGCGCTGGCCTGCCTGGCCGTGGTGTCCGGGGCAAGTTTTCTTGTGCTGTTTTTGGGCGCTGAGATCATCACCGGCTGGATGGGCGACCTGCAGCTGGCCAAGCTCCTGCGCGCCGGTTCGCTTGTCATTTTGTTCATGCCGCTCCTCGCCCTCCTGAAAGGCGTCTACCAGTCGGAAGGCCGCATGGCACCGGTTGCGGCCGCCCAGGTGGCCGAACAGGTGGTGCGGGTGACGGTCATCCTGGCGGGCACCCTTATCGTCGTCTCAGCCGGAGCCTCCCTTTACATGGCCGGACAGATGGCCATGTGGGGTGCGGTCGCGGGCGAAGCGGCGGGCGTTCTTCTCCTGTTCGCCCTGTTCAGGAAGTGGACGGGCCGCCCGGACTTCCGGGACCGGTCGGTATCGGTCCGCGCCTGGCCTGTCGTGAAGGAGCTGACGGCGATCAGCCTGGCAGCAAGCCTGAGTTCGCTTATTTTGCTTTTTTTCCAGCTGGTCGATTCGTTTACGGTGTTTAACCTGATGGCGGAAACGATGGAGCGGGAGTCGGCGATGGAGGCAAAGGGTGTCTATGACCGGGGCCAGCCGCTTGTCCAGATGGGCATTTTGCTTGCTTCCACCCTTTCACTGTCGATCGTGCCGCTTGTCGCGGCCCACACGGCCAAAAAAAACGGCCGGACGGCGGAACCGTTTATCCGTCTGGCCTGGAGGCTTGCGTTCCTGTTTGGCTGGGCGGCGGCGCTCGGACTGATTCTCGTCCTGCCTTATGTCAATGAAATGCTGTTCGAGACGCGGAGCGGATCCGCCGCCATCATGGTATTTTGCATCCAGATATTCGAGCTGTCGCTGATTTTGCCCCTCATGGCGGTGCTCCAGGGACTGGGCAGGGTGAAGGTGCCGGCGCTCCTGCTTCTGCTGGGCCTTGCGGTCAAGGTGGCGGCCAACTGGCTGCTTGTGCCTCAGGCGGGCATCCTCGGCGCCTCCGTCGCGGGGGTGGCGGGATTTGCCGCAGCCGGAGTAGGGATTCTGATCTATTTTAAGAAAGTGTGGCCGGTGCGTCTGGCCGAAGGCCGGTTTTACATGATGATCTCGGCGGCGTCCCTCATGATGGCAGCCGTCCTCGTCCCGTGGATGCTCTTGGCCGATATGTGGCTGTTTGACGCGCTTCCTGCCCGGGTCGGCGCGACACTCACCGCCCTTACCGGCGTTGCCCTCGGTGCGGCTGTGTTTCTGTCAGTCATCGCGAAGACACGTGTGCTGTCGGAGCGGGAATGGTACCTGATCCCGTTTGGCCGGTGGCTTGCCGCCCTGCAGCTGATTTTGAATAAACCTAAGAGGAAGTGATCCCATGAATGAAATCACCGTGATCGGTCTCGGGGCGTCGGGCCTCGACGGGCTGCCGCTCGGCGTCTATCGCAAGCTGAAAAGTGCAGGGCTCGTACATGTCCGGACGGCTGACCATCCCGTCATCGCAGAACTGGAGGCGGAAGGCATCACATTCCGCACATTCGACGACGTCTACACCAAACATGATACTTTCCCTCCGGTTTACCGCGAAATCGCGGACACGCTCCTGGACATGGCTGAAGAAGGGCCGGTCATGTACGCCGTGCCCGGCCATCCGCTTGTGGCCGAACAGACTGTCCAGCACCTGGTCCAGGCGGAGCGTGAAGGAAGGGCGCTCCTTCATATCGAAGGCGGCCAGAGCTTTCTGGACCCGGTATTCAACGCGCTCCGGATCGACCCGATCGACGGTTTCCAGCTGCTGGACGGCACGGAGATGCACCGGGATGATGTAAAAATGGACCAGCACGTCCTGATCGCTCAGGTGTATGATGCGTTCAGTGCATCAGACGTCAAGCTTACGCTCATGGAAAAGTACCCGGACGACCACCCGGTCACCATTGTCACGGCTGCCGGGTCCCCTGAAGAAAAGCTCGTCACCGTCCCGCTTTATGAGCTGGACCGGACTGTGGAGACCAGCAACCTCATGACGCTTTACATTCCTCCTGCCGTCCGGCTTGAAGAGCGGCTGAAGGAATGGGACGCCTTCCGCGAGATCATCCGCATCCTGAGAAGTCCGGACGGTTGCCCTTGGGACCGCGAACAGACACACGAGTCGCTCCGGAAATACCTGATCGAGGAAGCGCATGAACTCGTCCAGGCAATCGATGACGGGGACGATGACGCCATCATCGGCGAACTGGGCGATGTGCTTCTGCAGGTGTTCCTCCATGCGCAGATCGGGGAGGACAACGGCTACTTCCAGATGGAGGATGTGCTGGAGACGGTTGCGGAAAAAATGATCCGCCGCCATCCGCATGTGTTCGGCGACGCGGATGCGGCTGACGCCGATGCCGTCGTCAGCAACTGGCAGGCGATCAAGGAACGGGAAAAAGGCGGAACAACCCGTTCGGTCCTGGACGGGCAGGAGCGCTACGCCTCGTCTCTCCTCACGTCTTACAACTACCAGAAGGAAGCCGCCAGGCACGGATTCACCTGGCCCGATGCGGAAGGCGCCTGGGACAAGTTCGAAGAGGAATGGCAGGAATTCCGGCATGCTGCAGAGAATGGCGGAGAAGGCGAACGGACCGATGAGTTCGGCGACGTGCTCTTCACGCTCGTCAACCTCGCCCGCTATTATAAGGTGTCGCCCGAAGAGGCGATGACCGGGGCCAACCGCAAGTTCAGAAGGCGCTTCACCCATGTCGAGGAACGGGTCCGGGAAGGCCGGGGAAGTTTTGAAGACTATACGCTGGAAGAACTCGACGCATTCTGGGATGAAGCGAAACGATTGGAGAGGATGTAAGTGAGACTCGATAAATTCCTGAAAGTGTCCCGCCTCATCAAGCGGCGCACGCTGGCAAAGGAAGTGGCGGACCAGGGCCGCATTATGGTGAACGGCAAAAAGGCAAAGGCATCGACTGTTGTCAAAGAGGGCGACGAGCTCGCCATCCGCTTTGGCCAGAAGCTGGTAACCGCCCGTGTGGACATGCTGAAGGACTCCGTCAAAAAAGATGAAGCCGGCAACATGTTCACCATCCTGAAAGAAGAAAAACTCGACAAAGTCGAACCCGAATTCATCGACGACGAAGACTGACACAAAACGGCCCGGAGCGCACCAAGCGTCCCGGGCCGTTTTTCCATCGGTATTCTTCAGGTCATGTTTCCCCGCTTCCGCTCATACAATGCGTTGAACGGACAAGGACAAGCGAAAAGGGGGAACGAACAGATGCAGATCGAACAGACGGAAAATCCGGGCACTGCCTACCAGATTCCATCCGGCGACCACCACGTGTCGCTCAGAAACCGCAAAAGGATGGATCTGACGTCGGTAAAAGCGATCGACCGATTTGACCAGGAAGAGTTTATCGTACGCACCTCGCAGGGACAGCTCCAGATCCGGGGAGACGGGCTCCGGATCGTCCACCTCGACGTGGACAAGGGCCTTCTCACCCTCGAGGGGACCGTGAAAGTGCTCCAGTATGAAGACGAAGACGGTCATTCACGGAATATCCTTACCAAGTTATTCGGATGATCGTTTCCCATCAGCTGCTCAGCCTGCTGGCCATGGCCGGGACAGGCATCCTTGCCGCTGCCGTCATCGACATGATCCGGACGGCGGGCGGCGGTACCCGGGCCGGCACCGCCATCGAGCTGATGGCGTGGCCGCTTTTGGGGTTGGCCGCGTTTTCCGTCCTGTTCGCCGTGCGGTCGGGCGAATGGAGGCTCTATGACCTGCTGGCCCAGCTGCTCGGCGTATTGCTTTACGAATCTGCGCTGCACCGGCCGTTCAGGTTTGCGGGCAGGCTGCTCGCAGCGCTGATCATCCGTCCGGTCCTGTTCCTGCTGGGGCTGGTCTGGGGAATAGTCGCCTTCATTATCGGAATCCCGCTCCGCCTGGTCCTCTTCCTGGTACGGCTGCTGCTGCGCCCGTTTCAAAAGCCGATCCGTGCGGTCCGCAGAAAAGCGGGGAATCTGTCAAGAAAAGTTCGCCGCAAGTTCGCCGGCCACCCCTTAAAAAAGAGGTCCGCATGAGGTATAATGGATGAATCATGCGCTCCGACGCAGGCAGGGGGACCGAGGATGGAACAGCAAAGCAGGCAGGCAAACAGTCATGGGCCCGTCACACCGATCCAGACCGAGTATGTCCGGGCCCGGGAACGCAAGGAACAGATCAAGAAAGCGCGGAAAATCCGGCTCTATAGGAGACTCGCTGTCTTCGCCGTTCTCGCGGTGCTGATATTCGGGTGGATGACCTGGTCGCTCGTCGAAAAGAACCAGGCTATCGCCGCCAAGCAGGAAGAGAAAAAAGCAGCGATCGCGGAGCTGGAGAAACTTCA
Organism: Bhargavaea sp. CC-171006; assembly: GCF_009761675.1. GTDB lineage: Bacteria > Bacillota > Bacilli > Bacillales_A > Planococcaceae > Bhargavaea > Bhargavaea changchunensis. The sequence goes on along the minus strand of NZ_QUZH01000032.1, from coordinate 17,168 downwards.
GGAAGAAGGCGCGGCCCTGGAACTTGAGCTCGAAAAACTGGACGACCCGGAATACATCGCCAAGCTCGCCAGGAAGGAATACCTCCTGTCCGAGGAAGGCGAAATCATCTTCACACTACCGGATGATGAGAAAAAGGATAAAGAGAAAAAAGACGGAGACTCAGAGAAGTAAACCGTCTTCTATAAAAAGAGGACAGCAGCGGCCCGGGAATAAACGGAGTAGCCGCTGCTGTTTTTAATGGGGATGCAGTAAGGCGGAATCCTCTTAAACTCCGCCCGCTCCAAGAAATCCGGCCGATTCATTGACACTCTTTGATTGTTGGTTATAATTAGGTCAAGGGACTTGGTCTGTCAAGACCCGGAATATGTATGCATGGCTGTCAGTGACGGCCCGCTTAATCTTTAAGGAGGAGCATTTTTTTTATGTCAATTGAAGTCGGCAGCAAGGTACAGGGTAAAGTAACAGGAATCACCAACTTCGGGGCATTCGTTGAGCTGCCTAACGGGAAGACTGGCCTGGTCCACATCAGTGAGGTTGCAGACCACTACGTCAAGGACATCAATGATTTGCTCAAGGTCGGCGATACCGTAGAAGTTAAAGTGATGAATGTCGGCAACGACGGGAAAATCGGCCTGTCGATCCGGAAAGCGAAGCCGGAATCCGAACGTCCTCAGCGTCCGGAGCGCCCATACCGCCCGCGTGGCGGCAACCGTGGCGGCGGCGACCACGGACGTGTAGGAAAAGAAAACTTCGAGCAGAAGATGGCACGGTTCCTGAAGGACAGTGAAGACCGTTTGTCCACCCTCAAGCGCGCGACGGAATCCAAGCGCGGCGGCCGGGGTGCGAGAAGAGGCTGACTTGCTGACTGCTTCGATCGAAAAAAATCTCTGATATAGATGCCCGGGAAACAGCCCGGGAACGCTTCGGCGGCCTGACGGATTCTTTCCGGCAGGCCGCTTTTTGTTGCAGTGGCCCGTCAGCATCCGCCACCGTTCCACATGAAACAGGCTTTCCGATTAGCCGGGACACGAAAAAACCGGCCCTCCCCCGAATCGGGGAAGGGCCGGTTTCCGTATAGCGGCGGAGGGGATCGAACCCCCGACCTTACGGGTATGAACCGTACGCTCTAGCCAGCTGAGCTACACCGCCGTGTTTGCGACACTTCCATATCATACAGAGCGGAACAGCCGGTGTCAATCTTTTTTTGTCTATGGCATCAAAAATCCTGCCGCGTGATTCGTCGTATTCCTGCCAGCTTCCGCAAATATGGAAGATTCCAAAAAAGATGCTGATTCCGTCGAAAGTTTCTCCGGCCGGGTTGCCAGGAACAGACAAACTTCCGTGAATCGCCCCGGTATACTCAGGACACTTGATTCAAAGACGAGGGGGAATCGAATCATGAGATTATTGGGGAATGAGGCATGGCAAAATGCAGGCATGCCATTCAGGCGCTGGGCGGATGCGGTGTCCAGGCGCAAGGTGAAGATCGGATTCTCGCTGTTTTTCCTGGCAGCTTCGTTTTTCCTATCAAGGGCGGTGCTGTTCGAGGCGGCTGTGCCGTTCCTGTTGCCGGTATGGGCGCTGGCGGCCATCCGCTACCGGAATTACCTTCCGCTCGTCATCATCGGCGGAGGGCTGGGCAGCATGATGCTCGGGCCGGGACAAGCGGCGATCCATATCCTGCAGATCCTGCTGTTCCACTCGATCATCCGTTTCCGGGTTTTCCGGAAATCGGTGCCGGTGACGCTCGGGCTGGTCGTGCTGGCAATCCAATCGGTCTGGCAGATGGCCTCATACGGAGGTCAGGTGGCGGGGGATGTCTGGTTTCTCATTGCCTGCGAGGCGCTGCTGACGGCATTTATGGCGGTTTTCCTGTTTGCGGTGTTCACGCCGGCGCACAAGTTCCTGCATGAGCGCTGGACTGCGGAGCGGACGGGGGCCGCGTTCCTCGTCGGTGCGCTGATGATCACGGGAATGGGCGGGATGATTTATGGTCAGTTCTCGCTACCGGCCGTCCTGATCCATCTTGCTGTGCTGTTCTCGGTATCGGTCGGGGGACTGGCGGCGGGAACGGCTGCTGCGACGGTGATCGGGACAATTGTCAGTGTCTCTGATCTTGAGTTCAGCGGCATGATCGCCCTTTATGCGCTGACCGGCTTCTGTGCGGGAATCGCCGCGAAGGCCGGCAAGCTTGGCATAGCGGCTGCCGCACCGCTCGCTTCGGTGTTCTTCTATATGTATGACGAGACCCTGCCGCTTGATGACGTCCACTTTATGTCGATGGCACTTGCCACTCTTCTGTTCCTCTGCATCCCGTCCCGCTCGCTCGCATTTGTACGCAGCAGGGTGAATCCGGACCGCACCGTGCAGTCGGAGCGCCGGAGAGTCTGGCTTGAGGAAAAGATGGACAGCCAGCTGCATGACTTCCACCAGTTTGCCCACTTCATGTCGCAGCTGGTAAGCGACCACAACGGCAACCGGGAAGACGAGGGGCAGCGCCGCCCGCCGGCCATCTGCCAGTCATGCTTCCGCTACGAGAAGTGCTGGTCGGATCCCGAAGACGGCATCGCGCCGCTTCTTGACGAGTGGATGAAGGCCCAGGCTTCGCCGAAGCGCGGGCCAAGGATCAGGATGGAGGAGCGGATCGGATACAAGTGCGTGCGTTCCACGGGGCTCATGCAGGAACTCGAGGAGGATTATTCCCAGGCCGTCCTGAACAACCAGCTTCATCACGGGCGGAAGATGCTTGCGCTTCAGCTGCGCGACATGAGCCGTCACCTGAACGACATGATGATGAATATGAAAGAAGAGATCAAGACATTCCGCCCTGAAGAAGAGGAATTGTCCGCCCGTCTGCATAAGCTGGAAATCCCGCACTTCCAGGTGGATATCCTGTCGGAGGAGCAGGGCGCCCGCAAAATCGTCTGCTCGCTGCCGGATCGCAAAAGCGAGTGGGAGACGGAGCGCATGGTCGCAGAGCGGCTCATCATGCCGGTGCTGAACGAGATGTACGGCGAGCCGTTCGAGGTGGAGAAGTCGGTGTTCCTGGAGGATCCGTTCCCGCATCTCCAGGTGACGTTCGTCTCTGCCGTCCGCTTCACGATGGACTACTCGGTCGTGTCTTCTTCCAAGGACGGCACATTCCACGCAGGCGATTCCCACGAAGTGTTCCATCTTCATGACGGCCTTGCCGCGGTGATCCTGTCAGATGGCATGGGTTCGGATGCACAGGCCTACCGGGAAAGCCGGAAGGTGATCCGGCTCATGAGGGAATGCCTGAACCGCCGGATGGATCCGGAAACGGCGATGCACACGCTCCATTATGTCATGTCCCTCAAGGGAGGGGACGATATGTACGCGACGGTCGACCTGGCGCTGATCGACCTGCAGGACGGCAGGCTCTGGTCGTACAAGGCCGGCTCGATGTCGACCTACATCAGCAGGGGCGGGAAATTGTTCAAACTGGAGAGCGCCGCGGTGCCGTTCGGCTTCCTGCCGTCCTTCTCGGTGGACGCAAAGCGCCATGGCCTGAAGGCGGGCGATGTGATCGTCATGATGACAGATGGCATGTTCTCGCCGTCGGTCGCTCCGGAGCAGCAGGAGCGCATGCTGGGAGCGGTGCTGTCGCGCTGTGAAGACCTTGGTACGGACGGGATGGCAGATTATATCATGCAGGAAATGGCCCGCAAATTCCGGCTGCCGTCTGACGACCGGACGGTGATTGTCATCAAAATCGAGCACACGGTCCAGAAATGGTCAATATTCACGCCATATTCAACGGTTACCGGCAAGGAAACGGTGGTAAGATGAAAGGAAACAGGGGGAGGGATGCAGATGGCGGAAAAACTGGTAAGGCAGGCGGCGGAGCTGATCCGTGAGCAAGGATGGATTCCGCAAGACTCCCGCGTGCTTATCGCCTGCTCGGGCGGCCCTGATTCCGTCGCCCTCCTCCACGTGATGAGACGCCTCGGTGAAAACAGCGGCTTCACGGTCGGGGCGGTACACGTCGACCATATGCTCCGTGGTGAAGAGTCAGCGGAAGATGCACGCTTTGTCCGCGCCTTGTGCGCAGGGCTTGGCGTGCCTTTCCATGGAACGGCGATTCCGGTCGGGGAAATCGTGAGGCAACAGGGCGGTAATGTCCAGGATGTCTGCAGGACGGAGCGGTACCGGTACTTCGGTGAGGTCATGGAGCGGGAGGGGTACGGAGTGCTTGCGACGGCACACCATGCCGACGATGTACTGGAGAGCGTGCTGATGCGGCTTGCCCGCGGAACGGCCGACGCGGCGCCGGGTATTCCGGCATCCCGAAGGTTCGGAAAAGGACTTCTGATCCGGCCGTTTCTTTTAAGTGAAAGAAGGGAAGTCATGGAGTATCTGGAAGCGAATGCGCTTCCCTACAGGACGGATCCGAGCAACATGAAACCGGATTACACACGAAACCGGTTCCGTCATCGCATCGTCCCGTTGATCCGGGAAGAAAACCCCAGGGCGGCATGCCATGTCGCCGAGTGGGATCTGGCCAGGAGAGAAGATGAGGCGTATCTGAACGGACGGGCACGGGAAGAGTGGGAGAAGATTTCCGCCCCCCTTCCCGGCGGCGGATTGGCCGTGATGACAGAGGCCTTCTCCCGTGTGCCCTCCGCTTTACAAAGGCGCATAATTCCCATACTATTAGACTATCTATACCTTTCAGGTCGGCATCCCTCCGGCGCGCGCCTGGAAACGCTGATCCTCAGTCAGCTGACGCGCACTGAAGGGAGCGGTTCGGTCGACCTCCCGGACGGATTCCGGCTGGAGAGGGAATACGGAAAAGCCATATTCCGGAAGACCGGGCAGGAAGCGTCCGGAAAAGCCCCGGAAACCCTGCTGCCGGCCGGCGGCTGGGTTTCCGCGGGAGCCGGTGTGCGGCTGTTCTGGTCGGACCGGGATTCGGTTTCGGAGCCGGAGCCGTCACCAGGCCGGGAGGTTCTGTATTTCGGGGAGGAGGCGGCCATGCCGCCGCTCTCGGTGCGCCCGCCGCGCTCGGGCGACCGGATCCTTCTTCCGAACATGGCCGAACCGAAGAAAGTTTCACGGATTTTCATCGACGACAAGATTCCAAGGGGCCTGAGGGCTTCATGGCCGATCGTCACCGCAGCGGACGGGCGAGTTGTCGCGGTCCCGGGCGTCCGTTACGGAAGAGGGTTTACACGGGACGGCCGCACGGGCGGCCCGTACATATTCATCGTGGAGCAAGCGCTTGATGCAAATTGCGCGGACCACGCACAGGAGGAAACCACATGATTGGAAACGATATCGAACAGACCCTCATCTCTGAGGAGGAGCTCCAGGAGAAAATCGCCGAGCTGGGGGCTGCGCTAACAAAAGAGTACGAAGGGAAGTTTCCGCTCGCGATCGGCGTGCTGAAAGGCGCGCTCCCGTTCATGAGCGACCTGATCAAGCGCTTTGACGGCTATATCGAGATCGACTTCATGGACGTCTCCAGCTACGGCAATGCAACCGTATCTTCCGGCGAAGTGAAGATCGTCAAGGACCTTAACACGAGCGTTGAGGGACGCGATGTCCTGATCATCGAGGACATCATCGACAGCGGCAAAACACTCAGCTATCTGATCGACCTCCTCAAGTACCGGAAGGCGAACTCCATCAAGATCGTCACGCTGCTCGACAAGCCGACAGGCCGCAAGGTGGACCTGAAGGCGGACATGGTCGGGTTTGAAGTTCCGGACGCGTTCGTCGTCGGCTATGGCCTCGACTACGCGGAAAAATACCGGAACCTTCCGTACATCGGCGTCCTGAAAAAAGAGATCTATTCGTTCTGACGGATCCGGACGCTTAAAGAAATAGGGAAATCGACGGAAAAAGGGTTTTGGATCGTGTTCCGCGGACCATTTCCAGCCAAAGCCTTTTCTTTTGGCGGCGGTCGGGTCCTATGATAAGATTTACTATAGTTTTCTTTTAATGGTGAGGAGGCTCGGGATGAACCGAATATTAAGGTATACCATCTTGTACGGCCTGATTTTCCTCGTAATCATGGGGATCTTTGGTTCGTTCAATAACCCGAATACACAGACGAAAAACCTGACGTATAACGAGTTCCTGACGGCTCTGGCCGACGGGGACATCAAAGAGGCGACCATCCAGCCAAACCAGCTGGTGTACGAGGTCCGGGGAACGATGAATGACGCCAAGGAAGGCGAAACCTTCATTGTCAACATTCCTCCGGACAACGAGCAGCTCATGAATGAGATCGACCGCGTGGCGGACCAGTCCGACACCGAGATCACCTTCCTGCCTGCACCCCAATCAAGCGGCTGGGTCCAGTTCCTGACAGGGCTCATTCCGTTCATCATCATCATCATCCTCTTCTTCTTCCTGCTGAACCAGGCGCAGGGCGGCGGCAACCGGGTCATGAACTTCGGCAAGAGCAAAGCCAAACTGTATAGCGAAGAAAAGAAAAAGGTCACGTTCAATGACGTGGCCGGCGCCGATGAAGAAAAAGCCGAACTGGTGGAGGTCGTCGACTTCCTGAAGGACCCTTCCAAGTTCGACAGCATCGGTGCACGCATTCCGAAAGGTATTCTCCTTGTCGGACCTCCGGGTACCGGTAAGACACTCCTCGCCCGAGCGGTTGCCGGTGAAGCCGGCGTGCCGTTCTTCTCGATCTCCGGCTCGGACTTCGTTGAGATGTTCGTCGGTGTCGGGGCATCCCGTGTGCGTGACCTGTTCGAAAACGCGAAGAAAAATGCGCCGTGTATCATCTTCATTGATGAGATCGACGCGGTCGGGCGCCAGCGCGGCGCCGGCCTCGGCGGCGGCCATGATGAACGTGAGCAGACGCTGAACCAGCTTCTCGTGGAGATGGACGGATTCGGCGAAAACGAAGGTATCATCATTATCGCCGCAACGAACCGTCCGGACATCCTCGACCCTGCGCTTCTTCGCCCGGGACGTTTCGACCGTCAGATCACGGTCGGACGTCCTGATGTGAAGGGACGCGAAGCAGTCCTGAAGGTCCATGCACGCAACAAGCCGCTCGCGGACTCCGTCGATCTCAAGGCGATCGCGGCCCGCACACCGGGCTTCTCCGGGGCGGACCTTGAAAACCTCCTTAACGAGGCTGCCCTTGTAGCGGCACGCCGCAACAAGAAAAAGATCGACATGACCGATATCGACGAGGCGACGGACCGCGTTATCGCGGGGCCTGCCAAGAAGAGCCGCGTCATCTCCGAGAAGGAACGCAAAATTGTCGCATTCCACGAAGCGGGCCACGTTGTTATCGGCCTGACGCTCGATGAAGCGGAAATGGTCCACAAAGTGACCATCGTTCCCCGCGGTCAGGCGGGTGGGTATGCGGTCATGCTTCCTAAGGAAGACCGCTACTTCATGACGAAGCCTGAACTTCTCGACAAGGTGTCCGGCCTCCTCGGCGGCCGTGCCGCTGAAGACATCGTCTTCGGCGAAGTGTCGACCGGCGCGCACAACGACTTCCAGCGTGCGACGGGTATTGTCCGCCAGATGGTCACCGAGTATGGGATGAGCGAAAAGCTTGGTCCGATGCAGTACGGGCAGAGCCAGGGCGGCAACGTCTTCCTTGGCCGGGACATCGGTTCGGAGCAGAATTACTCCGATAAGATCGCCTATGAGATCGACCAGGAAATGATGGACATGATCAAAGAGCAGTATGCGCGCACCAAGAAAATCCTGACCGAACGCCGCGATCTGCTTGATCTCATTGCGAACACGCTTCTCACAAAAGAGACGCTCGACGCACGGGACATCAAGCACCTTGAAGATCACGGCAGGCTCCCGGAGCCGCTTGATGAAGAAGGCCAAGAGCCCGAAACTGAAGCGACGCCGGATTCGACAGGAGCGCCGTACGATCCTTCTTCGGGTGACCTCCCGCAGGAAGACGGCTCAAACACCGAGACACCTCAAGGCCCGATCCGCGAAGACCGGAAGGGACCTGGAATCGATTAAGCCTATCAGACCGGCGCCCCTAATTAGGGGCGCCGGCTTTTTTTGCCGGCTGCGATTGTGATATGATGTTACGGACAATCGAATGAATAAGTGAGGAATGGCCATGATTCTGGTAATGGATACCGGGAATACAAATATTGTCCTTGGTGTATACAAAGGGGACGAGCTGATCTATCAGTGGCGGATGGGTACCGACCGCCGGAAAACGGAAGACGAGTTCGGCATGCAGGTCAAGTCGCTGTTCGCCCATGCCGGTCTCGACATGAAGACGATCGATGGCATCATCATCTCATCCGTCGTGCCGCCGATCATGTTTGCGCTTGAGCATATGTGCGAGAAGTATTTTGGCCTGACGCCGCTCGTCGTCGGGCCCGGCGTCAAAACCGGCCTGAACATCAAATATGAGAACCCGCGCGAGGTCGGCGCGGACCGGATCGTCAACGCGGTAGCCGGAATTCATGAATACGGAAGCCCGCTCATCATCGTCGATTTCGGCACTGCAACTACGCTCTGCTACATCAATGACAAAAAGGAATACATGGGCGGTGTTATCGCACCGGGGATTGGCATCTCGACCGAAGCGCTTTTCGAACGCGCATCCAAGCTGCCGCGCGTGGAACTTGTCCGTCCGGAAAATGTCCTCGGGAAAAACACGGTCGCAGCCATGCAGGCCGGGATCGTCTATGGCTATGTCGGCCAGGTGGAGGGCCTGATTGCACGCATCAAGGAAATGGCGGGCACGGATCCGAAAGTCATCGCGACAGGCGGTCTTGCACCGCTCATCGCCAGCGAAACGGACGCCATCGACATCGTTGACAGCCATCTGACACTCAAGGGCCTGAAGCTGATTTACGACCGCAATCAATGAATGAAGGAGTTGGATCACATGTCTGATTATATCGTGAAAGGCCTGGCTTTTGACGGAACGATCCGCGTCTTGGGTGCCCGGACGACGGAAACTGCAGGTGAAGCACAGCGCCGCCACCAGTCCTGGCCGACGGCAACCGCCGCACTCGGCAGAACGCTGACAGGCACGGTCATGCTCGGTTCCATGCTGAAAGGTGACGGCAAGCTGACCGTCAAAGTCGAGGGAGGAGGCCCCGCGGGTGCCATCCTCGCCGATTCGGATGCAAAAGGCCACGTGCGCGGATATATTTCGGATCCATATGTCCATTTTGACCTGAACAAACAAGGCAAGCTTGACGTCCGCCGTGCCGTCGGGACCGATGGAATGTTTTCCGTCGTGAAGGATCTCGGTCTCCGTGACCACTTCACAGGTCAGGTGCCGATCGTTTCCGGTGAAATCGCCGAAGACTTCACACAGTACCTGACGGTTTCCGAGCAGGTGCCGTCCGCAGTCGCGCTGGGCGTTCTTGTCAATCCTGATAATACCGTCAAGGCGGCCGGCGGCTTCATCATCCAGGTCATGCCGGGCGCGTCCGACGAAACGATCACCCTGCTTGAGGAGAGGATCACGGTAGCCCGCCCGGTATCCCGGCAGATTGAAGACGGCCTGACGCCGGAAGAGATTCTGCAGGAAGTGCTCGGCACGGAAAATGTCCGGTTTATCGATACGATGCCGGTTTCCTTCGAATGTGATTGCTCCAAGGAGCGGTTCGGCAACGCGATCAAAGGGCTCGGGGACCAGGAGATCCGCGAGATGATCGAAGAAGATCACGGAGCCGAGGCGCAGTGCCACTTCTGCCTGGAAAAGTATCAATTCTCCGAAGATGAGCTGAGAGGATTTCTAAGCGATGAGAAGGACAAGAACTGAGCCGGAACAGCCGGTACGCAAGCGCCGTCTGAAGACGAAACCGGTCCTTGTTGTTCTCGGAATTCTGCTCGCCGGCAACCTGCTGTGGTTCACGCTATGGGTGACAAAGGACGGCGGCGGTGTGAAGTCCGCCGGCACCGGGGAACAGGTGGCATCCGTCGGGAAGGAGACCGTCACCCAGGAAGAGTGGGTGGCGGCCATGGAGGAACGGGTCGGTCGTGAGACACTCCGCGAGCTCGTCAATCAGAAAGTCATGGAGGCCGCCGCGGAGGAATACGGCATCAAGGTCTCCGAAGACGAAATCGACCTGGAAATCGCCATGTTGCGTACAGGCGGCGAAGGCACCGGTGAACTGACGGGCGAGCCCCTGCGCAAACAGGTGCGGTCACAGCTGATTCTTGAGAAAGTGCTGACGAAAGACGTCATCATCGAGGACGAGGCGGTCAAAGAGTATTATGAGAAAAACGAAGCGCTGTACGATGTAAAGCCATCTTACAGAACGGCCGCCATCATTCTGCCGGACCAGTCGGAGGCAGAAAAGGCGCTTGCCGAACTGGAAAGCGGGTCATCGTTTGAAGCATTGGCACGCGAACGTTCAATCGACCGCGCTTCCGGCAGCCTCGGCGGGGAACTAGGCTATATCAGCGAGTCTTCGGAAAACTCCGATCCCGCCATCATCAAAGCCGTCAGTGGGATGAAGGCCGGAGAAACCGCCGGCCCGATCGCCCTTGCCGATGGAACAGTCGCTCTTCTGAAAGTGAGCGATTCTGCCGAAGGCCGCCTGTTCAAGTTCAAGGACGTCAAAGACCAGATCCGCCGGGAGCTCGCCATCGAACAGCTTTCGCAGTCCGTAACCCCGGAATCATTCTGGGAAGAATTTGGAGCGGAATGGATCTACGGAAAAGAATAAGAAGCTCAAAAGCATGCCTGAGGGCATGCTTTTTTCTTCTGGGCGGCTCCTGAAAAGAGGAGGAGCGGAGCAGAATGTGGAATTGTACTGATTGACACCTCCGTGCATACATTGATATCATGTAGGAAATAAAGCCTATTGGAATGATAGGGATTGGAGTGATCGGGATGAAAACACGAGTAGGAAATTCGATTACAGATCTCATTCATCAGACGCCGCTCGTCAAGGTGAATCGCCTGACGGGGGAAAATGATGCAGACATCTACCTGAAGCTGGAGTACTTCAACCCGGGCAGCAGCGTCAAGGACCGGATTGCGCTTGCGATGGTCGAGCAGGCGGAAAAGGAAGGCAAGCTGCAGGAAGGCGGCACAATCATCGAGCCGACCAGCGGTAACACAGGAATTGGCCTTGCCATGGTTGCGGCGGCCAAAGGCTACAAAACAGTCATCGTCATGCCGGACACAATGAGCATGGAGCGACGGAACCTCCTCCGCGCGTATGGTGCGGAACTCGTGCTCACTCCGGGGGCGGATGGCATGAAAGGCGCCATCGCCAAAGCCAATGAACTGGCAGAGCAAAATGGCTGGTTCCTGCCTCAGCAGTTCGAGAACTTCTCGAATCCTGAAATCCACCGCCTGACAACAGGCCCGGAAATCGCGGACTCCCTTGACCGGGTCGATGCGTTCATCTCCGGCATCGGCACCGGCGGGACCATCACCGGCGCTGGCGGCGTCCTGAAAGAACGCTTCCCGGAAGTGAAAATCATCGCGGTAGAGCCGGAGAAATCCCCGGTCCTTTCCGGCGGACAGTCCGGCCCGCACAAAATCCAGGGAATCGGCGCGGGATTTGTGCCGGAGGTGCTGGATACGGGGATCTACGATGAAATCATCCAGGTATCCGATGAGGATGCGTACGACACGGCGCGCAAGACCGCACGCCAGGAAGGCATCCTCGGCGGCGTCTCGTCCGGCGCGGCCATCTATGCGGCACTCGAGACGGCGAAAAAGCTCGGCAAGGGCAAGACAGTCGTCGCCATCATCCCGTCCAATGGCGAGCGCTACCTGAGCACACCGCTCTACCAGTTCGACTGATCATACAGAACACCGAAAGGGGGCTCCGGCCCTCTTTTTGTTTTGTCCGTTTTGGGATGTTCCCGCATTCCCTATGGAAAAACAGTGCCGGTCCGCTGTAAGATGAGGAGAAGAGCGGCAGGAGCCGCAGTGAACTAGGAGGTATGGCAGCATGGCATTCAACGGCAGCGACGGCCGCTATCAGATCGGCGGCGCGTCCATGGATTTCAATAAAGAAACGGTGGTCATGGGCATCCTGAATGTGACGCCCGACTCTTTTTCCGACGGAGGGCGGCATAATGGGACGGATGACGCGGTCCGCAAGGCGCTCCGGATGAGAGATGAAGGGGCGATGATCATCGATGTCGGCGGCGAGTCGACCAGACCCGGTCATAAAGTCATCTCGGTGGACGAGGAACTGTCCCGGATCGTCCCGGTGATCGAGCGGCTCAAGGACGAGGAAGGCATCTGCCTGTCGGTCGACACGTACAAGGCGGATGTGGCCAAGGGCGCGCTTGATGCAGGCGCGCATATCATCAATGACATCTGGGGAGCCAAGCGGGAGCCGGACATCGCGAAACTTGCAGCGGAGCGGGATGTGCCAATCATCCTCATGCACAACAGGGAAGAGGCGGATTACGGTGATTTCTGGCCCGATGCGAAGGCTGACCTTGAAGAAAGCATCAAAATCGCGAAGGACGCCGGAGTCAGCGACCGCAACATCTGGCTGGATCCGGGCATCGGCTTCGCCAAGTCGACCCATGAAAACATCCTGATGATGCAACACCTGGACGATCTCGTCGCAATGGGCTACCCGGTGCTGCTCGCCACCTCCCGCAAGCGAATGATCGGCAACATCCTGGACCTTCCGGTGGATGAGCGCATGGAAGGCACGGGTGCGACAGTCTGTTTCGGCGTAGACAAGGGCTGCCATATGGTGCGTGTCCATGACGTGAAGGAAATTGCCCGCATGACAAGGATGATGGACGTGCTGACGGGCAAGACGGCATACAAAGGAGACTTGTGATGGACTACATTCACCTGCATGAGATGCAGTTCTACGGATACCACGGCGCACTGCCGGAAGAAACGAAGATCGGCCAGCGGTTCCTTGTGTCGCTGTCCCTTGCCGTCAGTCTGGAAGAGGCAGGGCGAACCGATGACCTGGACAAGACTGTGAACTACGCGGATGCCTATGCGGTCGTGAAGAAAATTGTAGAAGGCGAACCTGTGAAACTGATCGAGGCAGTCGCGGAGCGGATCGCTTCGGCGATCCTGTCGGACTTCGGTGACAAGGTCGAAGGTTGCCGGGTGCGTGTCATCAAGCCCGATCCTCCGATCCCGGGACATTACCGTGCGGTCGAAGTGGACATCACGAGAGGGCGATTTTCATGAACATCGCCTATCTGTCCGCCGGTTCCAATATGGGGGACCGCGAAGCTTATCTGCGCGAAGCGGCAACCCGGCTAAACGGCCTGCCCGGAACGGAACTGGACCGCGTTTCTTCCATCTATGAAACCGATCCGGTGGGCTACGAGGACCAGGCCGCATTCCTTAACATGGTGTTCCGGCTGCGGACTGCGCTCGGAGCGGAGGAGCTTCTGGATGCTTGTCTCGGAATCGAGGCGGAGATCGGCCGTGTGAGGACGGTGCGCTGGGGACCGAGGGTATGCGACCTTGACATTCTTCTGTTCAATGATGAAAATATGGAAACGGAGAAACTGACTGTCCCGCATCCGCGTATGCATGAGCGGGCGTTCGTTCTCGTGCCGCTCCTCGAGACGGATCCGGATCTTGCTGATTCGCTGAAGAGACGCTTCCCGGGTTTTCCCGGAGTCGACCTCGGGGACGGGATCCGGCTATATAAACAGATTCAAGGACCGGCCGCTTTCCTGGAGGGAAAGTGATCCGGTTTCTATACAGCAGTCTGCCCGGAAACCGGGCAAGGCAGGAGGAAAAGAAATGAATGAAACACGCAAGCCGTTCAAGATCGGGGACATCACATTGGATAACCGTGTCGTCCTCGCTCCGATGGCGGGCGTCTGCAACTCCGCATTCCGGCTTACGGTCAAAGAGTTCGGCGCGGGTCTCGTATACGCCGAGATGATCAGTGACAAGGGCATCAACCAGCGGAACGAAAAGACGATGGAGATGCTGTACATCGACGAGCGCGAATATCCCCTTTCGCTGCAGATTTTCGGCGGCGACAAAGAAAACCTTGTCGAGGCGGCCAGATATGTCGATCAGTATTCGAATGCCGATATCATCGATATCAATATGGGGTGCCCGGTCAACAAGATCATCCGATGCGAGGCGGGGGCCAAGTGGCTTCTGGACCCGGACAAGATCCATGAAATGGTGTCAGCTGTCGTGGATGCCGTAGACAAACCGGTCAGCGTCAAGATGCGCATCGGCTGGGATGAAGACCATCTCTTTGGTGTCGAAAACGCCAAGGCCGTCGAAGCGGCCGGCGGAGCGGCGATTGCTGTCCATGGCCGCACGCGCGTACAGTTGTATGAAGGTGAGGCAGACTGGAGTTGGATCCGCAAGATGAAGGAAGCGGTGAATATCCCGGTGATCGGCAACGGCGACGTCGAGACGCCGCAAGATGCCGGCCGCATGCTGGATGAAACCGGCGTGGACGGAGTCATGATTGGCCGCGCCGCCCTCGGCGATCCGTGGATGATTTGGCGCACGGTCAAGTACCTTGAAACCGGGGAACTGATCGGGATGCCTTCCATACAGGAAAAAATCGATGTCTGCCTTCTGCATTTCGACCGCCTCGTGCAGCTGAAGGGTGAATACGTCGCGGTGCGCGAGATGCGCAAACACGCATCATGGTACCTGAAAGGGATCCGGGCCAACGCGGGAATCCGCAAAGGGATCAACCAGGCGGAAACCGGGGATGAGCTCAAGACGCTTCTTCTCGGCTTCGCGAAACAGATGGAGAACAACCCGGCTGCTGCAAGCGCCGTCTGATGGAATGGGGCTGCCACTTTTATGGCGGCTTTTCTTATATAGAGGCGGCGGGAGTCTTTTTCGGGTAAATATATGTGAAGAAACAGGTTTGATTGTGTACAATGAACGCATGACTGTAAACCTGTGTACGGACTGACAAAGGAGAGGAAAGCATGTCGCACCTGGATGAATTAAATGACCAGCTCGTGGTCAGACGCGAGAAAATGACGGAGATAAGGGAAAAGGGGATGGATCCGTTCGGTTCCCGCTTCGAGCGGACACACCTGACATCCGGCATCAAGGAAGCGTTTGGAGAAAAGACGAAGGAAGATCTTGAGGAAGAATCGCACGAAGTGGCAATCGCCGGCCGGATCATGACGAAACGCGGCAAGGGCAAGGCCGGTTTCGCACATATCCAGGACCTGGACGGACAGATCCAGATCTATATCCGCAAAGATGATGTCGGCGAAGAGGCCTATGAGCTGTTCACCGGAGCGGATCTTGGGGATATCATCGGCGTAAACGGAACGGTATTCCGCACGAAGGTAGGCGAACTGTCGGTACGCGCAAACAGCTTCACCTTCCTGACGAAAGCGCTCCGTCCGCTGCCGGACAAGTTCCACGGACTCAAGGACGTTGAGCAGCGCTACCGTCAGCGCTACCTGGACCTGATCACTTCAGAGGAAAGCAAGGAGACCTTCATCACACGGAGCAAAATCATCCGCTCCATCCGTCACTACTTGGACGGCCATGGCTATCTGGAAGTCGAGACTCCGATGCTGCACAGCATCGCGGGTGGCGCTGCGGCCCGTCCGTTCATCACGCATCACAATGCCCTTGACATGGAACTCTATATGAGGATCGCGATTGAATTGCACCTGAAGCGCCTCATCGTCGGCGGACTGGAGAAAGTGTATGAGATCGGACGCGTCTTCCGGAACGAAGGCATCTCGACCCGCCACAATCCGGAATTTACGATGCTTGAGCTGTATGAGGCGTATGCCGACTACAGAGACATCATGGAACTGACGGAAAACATCATATCCAACGCCGCGCAGGAAGTGCTCGGCACGACAAAAGTAACTTACGCCGGTGAAGAGATCGACCTGTCCCCGGGCTGGAAACGGGTCCACATGGCAGACATCGTCAAGGAATACACGGGTGTGGACTTCTGGAAGCAGGTGACGAAGGAAGAGGCGCATGCATTTGCGAAAGAGCACGGCGTCGAAGTGAAGCCAACGATGGAAGTCGGTCACATCCTGAATGAGTTCTTTGAGCAAAAGGTCGAGGAAGAGCTTGTCCAGCCGACATTCGTGTACGGGCACCCGGTCGAGATTTCCCCGCTTGCGAAAAAGAACCCGGACGACGAGCGGTTCACAGACCGCTTCGAACTGTTCATTGTCCGCCGGGAGCACGCGAATGCGTTTACCGAGCTGAACGACCCGATCGACCAGCGCGAGCGCTTTGAGGCACAACTGGTCGAGAAGGAGCAAGGCAACGACGAGGCGCATGAGATGGATGATGACTTCATTGAAGCACTCGAGTACGGCATGCCGCCGACAGGCGGACTCGGAATCGGCATCGATCGCCTGATCATGCTGCTGACCGATTCTCCGTCGATCCGCGACGTCCTGCTGTTCCCGCAGATGCGCAAGAAAGACTGAAGGATACACGCCTGTTTTCCTCTTGAGGGAAGACAGGCGTTTTTTCTATTCAAACAGAATCTGCTGTACTGAATTTCTTGGTGAAACCAAAGATTCCGACTATAGTTTAGGGGCTTGCGCAGTTCATTTTACGGTGGTATAGTTATCAACGTTGCGTTTCCGACACGGACTTCGCAGCGAACGGAATGAAAAAGTTATAAAATGTTGTTGACTTAAGTTTTGAAGCGTGTTATATTAGTAAGGTCGCTGTCAAACAATGACAACAACACCATGAACCTTGAAAACTGAACAGCAAAACGCTGATGAAATGAGTTCCCGGAACCCGACCCGTCGGGGAAACGGAACAAATGATATCGGACATATCACTTGATATGCCAGCTTTAAAGTATGAGCTTACTCATACTCTCTTATGGAGAGTTTGATCCTGGCTCAGGACGAACGCTGGCGGCGTGCCTAATACATGCAAGTCGAGCGGATGACGGGGAGCTTGCTCCCCTGATTCAGCGGCGGACGGGTGAGTAACACGTGGGCAACCTGCCTGTAAGATCGGGATAACTCCGGGAAACCGGGGCTAATACCGGATGGTTCCTTCCTCCGCATGGAGGAAGGCGGAAAGACGGTTTCGGCTGTCACTTACAGATGGGCCCGCGGCGCATTAGCTAGTTGGTGGGGTAACGGCTCACCAAGGCAACGATGCGTAGCCGACCTGAGAGGGTGATCGGCCACACTGGGACTGAGACACGGCCCAGACTCCTACGGGAGGCAGCAGTAGGGAATCTTCCGCAATGGACGAAAGTCTGACGGAGCA
>NZ_QUZH01000031.1 GCF_009761675.1 Bhargavaea sp. CC-171006 | reverse complement strand
TCCACTACGATTCCGAAAGGAATGCCTATATCTGTCCGAACGGACAGGAACTCCGGTATTCGACCACCAATAAGCAGGGCTACCGGGAGTACAAATCGAACGGGGCCAAATGTGCAGGTTGTCCGCTGCTTGCTCAATGCACTCAAAGCAAGAATCATGTAAAAGTCATCACCCGGCATATCTGGCAGGACTACCTCGATCAGGCAGAGGCCATTCGGCTCACCCCAGAAAACAAAGAAATCTATGCAAGGCGGAAAGAGACCGTAGAACGCGGTTTCGGAGATGCCAAGGAGAAGTGTGGCATGCGTTGGACAACCCTTCGTGGAAGGGCAAAAATGTCCATGCAGGCGATGCTTACTTTTGCTGCCCTGAATCTGAAGAGGTTGGCCTGCTGGACCTGGGAGTCACCCGAACCGGCCTGACGGCCGGTCATTCCAAGGGGATTTAAGGAGAAAACCACGATAAATTTCCAATAAAATTACTAAACGGACCTAGAGAGATTTCCTCTAGGTCCGTTTTGTCTACAGTCTGAAACCGCCGGGGTTCCGGCGGTTTTTCCATATCCCGATTATTCGATTCCAAAGTCTCTCGCGAAGACCATCTTGGTGTCGACGAGGACCCCTTCTGCGTTTTCATCGAGGTTAAAGACGCGTGCGCCGCGGAGGCGGTCGTTTTCCTCGCCACCAAGGCCGTAGGAACCGAATCCGGCGCTACCTGCATAGCCGAGCTTGATGCCATAGTAGTCGCCGACAAAGGTGTTGATGTGGTCATGGCCGGAGAAGACGCCTTGCACGTCGCCGCGCTCCAGCATGGCGGCGAACATGCCGCTGTTGAATGGTCCGGTGCAGACGCATTCGTTCTTTTCTCCGACGATGTCATGCTTGTCGACCGCTTTCTGATGGGCTTCTTCTGTCCGTTCAAACGGGCTGGCGTACCACATATACTCAAACTCCGGGAGCGGGATGTGCATGAATGCGAGTGACGGGACTTTGTGTCCTGTTGTCTGTTCCAGCTTTTCAGAAGTCTCGTAGTACCACTGGACTTGGTCGTGGCGAAGCCAGTCCCATGTCTGGTAGCCTTTGAAGTCCTGTCCTTCGATCTGATCCGGCGCATAGCGGCCGCTGTCGAACAGCCAGACGTTGAATGCCGCCGCCGTGTTCTTGGAGTTCTTGATCTCAATCGATGCATTGCCGGTTCCGGTGACTCCGTTAGGACCCGGTTTGTTCACGTTGTGTTCATACGACATGTAGACATCCAGCATATCTGCTTCGGTCATGCCGGTCTTCGATGTGTGGTCTTCATCGTGGTTTCCGAAAGTCACGGCCCAGTGGACGCCCCGGTCTTCCATCGGTTTGGCGATATTATCTATAGCCTGTTTGACCTCTTCTTCCGTGTCGATGTCCCCGTTCATCATATCGCCGTTCAGAATGGCCAGATCCGGTTTTTCCGCATCCAGCACCGTATTCATCAGTTCGATCGTCCGTGGATCAATCTCCTCGTCATCCTGGATATCGTTGAACTGAACAATCTTATAGTTGCCGTCAGCGTTGAATTGCAGCTTTTTGTTCTCGTTCGTCTTCCCCTCTACCGAAGGGCTGATGAGGCTGGTTGTCATCAGAACGACTGCACAGGCAATGGCGATGATGCCGGCCAGCGATTTCCACTTCATGATAAGACCCTCTTTCCTATGTATGTAGTGTTGCGCAGGCTTGCTCCCAATTTCACCGTCCCTCCATGATTTGGCATCTCTTCTCGCTCTAGTGTAGGTAAGGTCTGTTGATACATTGTTAACTGGGTATAAACTTTTGTTAAACATCTGATTAAGCCAGAATAAAAAAACCGCCGAATGCTTCGGCGGTATCGTATACTCTTCTGCTGATGGGCTCGATCATAGTTTTTTGTATTCGGATGTCTCCATGAGCTTTATAAAAAAACCGCTCTTCGCTTCTCTGTACTTATCCATATCGTTTCCTTCATGACTTTTCTTTAGCTCATCATATTCCTTCAAATATTTATTATTTTTCAGTAGAACCTCTCTGAACTTCCAAAAGAAATCTACTTCAGAATCGATAACAGTTAATTGGATTCCCAAAGGAGGAATGGCTGAGTCGTCTTGAAATGCTCTGAAATAATCCGTTTTTGAGCTGCCTTCATTAATCTCATATAACGCATCAAGTGATTTTACTGCAGTCGGAAATTGTTCCCTTGTAACACGCACCTGAATGTCCAGATCGCCTTTAGTCAGACAATTGGGTATGGCTGAACTTCCTACATGTTGGATATCAGCAAATGGCAGCTGTCCGCTTATTATTTTCTTGTTTGACAAAAATGCTTCTTTCGCATGTTCAAAATTGTTCTCGAAAAAAGTGACTTGCTCCATGTTCCTCACCTTCTGTACTCATGACATTCGTTCCTATTGGTTTGCTGTCTACCAACCATTTCAACAACTTGAAAAACCGCCGATTCCCTCGGCGGTTTCGTTTTACTTGGCATTCTCATCCGGCTGATGGATTCCGAAGAGGTTGCCTTCCGGATCGGTGTAGTAGCCCTGCCAGGCCATGCCGGGGAGAGCGTGCTTTGCGAGAGCGACAGTGCCGCCGTTTGCGAGGATCTTCTCATCCGTGGTGTCGTAGTCTTCGACACCCATTGTGCAGGCGAATCCGTTGAGCGGCTGCCCGGACTCCGGTGGCGGGCCTTGGCGCTGCATGAGGGCGCCGTTAATGCCCATTTCGTCCTTGTCCCCGGTCACAGCCCCGAAGTACGGCATGCCGGCGTATTCGCTCCAGTCTTCGAACGTCCAGCCGAATACTTCCCCGTAAAACTTCTTCGCGCGCTCCATGTCATCGACGTGAATTTCAAAGTGAATCGGTCTCCCCAATTTGCATTCCCCTTCCTCATCCTGAATGGTTCTTGTTCGACATGAAACCTAATGATCAACGTTGCGCCAATTACACCCCTTACCAGGTTTTATGTTCGCCTCCGAGTGGGCGAAGCCCTCTCAGTGTGAAAGATTTTCTTTCATCCAACTATGGATGAAGGACTTTCACTTCCGGCCAAAGAAATGGTGTAATCAGCAACACCATCCTTCCGATAAGGGGTGAACGATGAATGATCAGTAAAGTCGGCCAGATTATGCTGTATGTCAATGACCAGGACGAGGCCGTGAAATTCTGGACGGAACAATTGGGGTTTGCCGTGATCAATGAAGAGAACAATCAGCAGGGCCTGCGATGGATTGAAATTGCGCCAACCAAAGACGCGGAAACCAGCATCATCCTTCACGACAAGGAATTCGTTTCGAAGATGTCACCCGGCTTGAACCTGGGCACGCCTTCCTTGATGTTCTTCACGGACAATTTCGATCAACTACATCGTGATTTAAAAGAGAAGACGACTATCGGGGAAATCGTGGAGATGCCGTCGGGCAGGGTGTTTAACTTTGCCGACAATGAAGACAACTATTTTGCGGTGATGGAGAAGAAGTAAATTCCATTAATGAAGGAAGTCCCTTCGAGACGCCAGTTGTCGGCATCCGAAGGGACTTCTCTTTTGTTTATTGTTATTCCCAGTCAGAAAAAGATCAGCAGCAGAATACCGGCGATGAAGCAATAGTATGTAAAGTACACGAGCTTCCCGCTTTTCATGACGCCCATGAACCATTTCAGGGCAAAGTAGGTCATGAACAGGGTGGCGACAAATGCGGCGAGGTAAGGGATCATCAGGTCCGCTTTGTTCGGTTCGTCCACAAAGTCGCTCACACCGAGTACCAGGCCGCCGAGACTCACGGGGATGTAGAGCATGAACGAGAACCGCAGGGCAGTCTCCTGCTTCATGCCGACGGCGATTGCCGAAATGATCGTCGCGCCGGATCGGCTGATGCCCGGTGTCAGCGCAACGGCCTGTCCCAGACCGACGAGGATGGCATCTTTCGTCGTGATGTCGCTTTCGCCCTTGGCGCCTTTCATATTACGGATCAGCCACAGGGCGATCCCCGTGACGAATAGCATGATCGCGATCGTCGTCATGCTGACGTTCTCCGCGATATAGTCGCTCAGCAAAAAGCCGAGGGCCCCTGCCGGGATGGTTCCGATGACGATAAAGCAGACGAAGCGGAAGTCGCTTTTGTATCGTTCATTTTTCGTCTTCAAATAGTGCCATGAGTTGATCGTCAGCCTTGCGATGTCCTGACGGTAGATAAACAGGATCGCAAGCAACGAAGCGGTATTGGTCAGGATCGCGAATGTGAACCCCTGCTCCCCGAGCCCGAGCAGTTCGCTCGCCACCATGACGTGTCCGCTGGACGAAACCGGGATCGGTTCGGTGAATCCCTGGACGAGCCCGATCACGATCATTTTGATGATGAGTATTAAATCAGTTTCCATGTTGTCCTCCTTGTAAAACCCCTCCCCATTCTATCTGACCTGGCCGGTGGATGAAACAAGGAAAAGTCTTCGGGATTCGAAGGCTTTTCTTCTTGAGTTTGTCTGGTAGTGAAACGTCTCAGGAAAGACGGGAGGCCGATGTTGCCCAACTTCATGGACAAGGAGGAACTGTATCAGGTCGCCTGGTACCTCGAGCTGGACCTGGACATGGCGTTGAACGTGCTGAAGGCCAAGGGGTAGATAAGAAACCTGAAAGCCTGCCGAGATCATGAAGGATCGGCAGGCTTTCACGTTCAGAAAAATATTGTCGGACAAGGGTGATGCTGCATGTAATCGGCAGTAGGCGATGATTTCGTCATTCGCGGTCCGGAAAAGGACGAATGACGAGATCGGGGCGTTGAATGATGAAACTGAGTGCCCGAATGACGAAACCGCCGGAATCCGCGGTCGTTTTCCCTGCTGGGGAAGTCACAGAACAAATCCGTTTCCAGGCTTTTCCGGCGTGTTCCAATTCCGGGGCCTTATTGATTAGTTTTCTCATCTTTTTTCCACTTTAGATACTCATACACGATGTCACCGAGAGTGGCCAGAGTAGCAATAAGTGGTATCCAGAACCTAAAGTACACATTATCAAAATCCGGATGGCCTTCCGCCTCTGCAACTGCCCAGTACAAAAACGCCAGAATTAAAGGGCCACCCCAAAGCGTTCGGATGAACTTTCCTTTGGCATTCAGTTCCCCGTAGCCAATCTTAATATCTTTCTTGATACCAACACCCCCGTTTCATCCTCCTCGGCGCCGCCACTCAGTTTCTCAAACATTGAGCAATCATTTTTTACCTTTTAGCTCCAAAAGAATCGGTGCGCTATTAATCAAGATCGAGGCGACGGTCAATACCCATAATGCCCGTTCCATGCCAGGCACGACATCCATTAGAGCTGCCCAATCTTCAGCTTTCACCCAGCCGGATACCAGGCTGTATTCTGCACAATGGGTTAAAGCCGTGAGCGATAACCCCATCGCCATGGCAAGCTTATAATCCTTCCCTGCTTTGTACAAATAAAGATTCGTAATCGTTGCGGCTATCGCGAGAACCCCTAATATGATCCACATAGCTACATCCCCATTTTTATGTACTCCCCTAAATGCGAGTGCTGGTAAATTGGACGTTAGAACTTGCTTTATGATTCTTTTTTCCACTTTCTGTACTTATATACTAAGTCTGCGAAGTAAAGCAGCGTAAATAAAAGTGGAACCCACTCTTCAAAAAATATATTGTCAAACGAAGGATGTTCAGGCGCAAACCAAACAGCCCAGTACAGAAATAGCAGAGCTAAAAAGCCACTCCAAAGCGATCGGATGAACTTTCCTTTGGCATCCAGCTCCCAATAGAAAATCTTGAACTCCTTTTTCATGCCGCCACCCTCACATACACTTTACCATTATTCATAAAACCCATATAAATTTCCAGAAAATCAATTTGTCATATGGATAAATATGTTACGATGGGCAGACAGTTTGACGTGAAGGAAGGACAAAGTGAGTACGACGTATCTGGTGATTATTCTTGCCGCCGGGATTCTCTTATCCGCCCTGTTATCGTATGTATTTAGGGACGGAAAAAGTGGATCGAGGCCGTGAGTTCTTTTACGCGAAATTAACTCACAGAAGGAAAATGATCCGGACCCTTTCCCTCTTTCCATTCTTCATCCTAATCTTAATTGCAGGCTATTATTTGATCGAATGGAAAGAGGAACCCAATATACTGTTTGGTCTTTTCCTTCTCACCCTCCCGTCGATTCAGTTTTTCTACGAATATTGTATGTGGAGGAAACACGAATACGAAAAGAATTCATGATCTCTCAAACAAAAAGGCTTCTCCAACTTATAAGGGGGAATGAGGTTGTCTCGCCAAAAGAAAAGGCTTTTTAACATTGGCTATTGGATCTACCTAATCGGATTGGTCATTGCCTATTTCACCGTTGACCCGAGAAATTTCCATGTACCTTTATTCACCTTAACCATCCTGTTTGGCGCCTTTAACGTGTTTCTTTTTTTCAGGAAAGATCATGCATCGTAGAATGACTCCTATGATATACAGAAGAAGATGGTTGCGTAGTCGTCTTATTCGGGTCAAGAATTCTTTTTCTTTATCGATTTGATTTTTCTAAAGAGGAATCTCACAACATCAACCATCACCCCTACAATGGCTACGGTTATAAAAGACCATATGGAAGGCACAAATGGGCCAGGCCCGAACAGCAAGTTTACAATGGTCCCATACACCAACAAACCTATACCGAAGAAGGTATACCTGCGATCAGCGTCCATCCAACCTTCCCCCTCCCCAATCACTTCTCCGGACCGGCTATGCCCGAGCCTGATGCACGTGTCGCTTGTTCTTAAAGAGCCGTTCCAACACTACCTCGACAATCCAATAAACCAGCGCAACGACAGTTCCAATTAAGATGGAAAGTAGGAGCGCTGGAAGAACGAAGTCATCCTGCATTGCCAAAATTGCGATCAACCCTGCGTTACCGGCTCCGCTGAGTACATAGGCCTGCAGTTTCTTAAACTTGCTGCGAGTGTATTGGGCTGCTGTCCACGACACGCCAATCCCCAAGGTTAAATAAATCGGAGCGATATACATGACGTTAATGATAAATAACTCGGTCCACCCGAAATGATAAACCCCATGCTCGAGCTCATCTTTCGGTGTGTATAGGAGCGAGCTCAGCAATGCCGTTAAGATGACCGATGATGCTATGGCAGCAATAAACCTGACCAACTGAATCCCCCACTTCGCCCTTCCTTTCCGCCATTTTACCATATGCAGGAAAATCCATACATTGCACATCGAAAAAGACCGCCAAGTCGTAGCCGATTTGGCGGTCTAGTGTACTGCGTGTTGTACCAACGTTCCGATTATTTTCGCGCGAAATGTACGAAATCAGTTAGCCGTATGGGTGTATAATCCCCCGCCGAATCTCCCACACTAGGTTCATCTCAGAATCTATTGGAGGAGATCCGCTATGACCATCCAACTGCCGCCGATCCGAAAAGCTGCCGTATATGTCCGTTCGACCTACTGGGGCCGCGCGCCGCTCCATGCATCTGCCGACGACAATGAAGAGCTCCTCTTGCGGGTGGTCGAGGGGCGCTGTGACTATGATCTTTTTTACGAAGCCAGCAGCTACAAGCGGAACGAAGCCGCGATGGAACTGCTGAGGTGGGCCGACATGGGCGAATTCGATGCCATCGTTACGCGGCACATCCATTCATTTGGACTAGGAATCAAGTTCGACTGGGACACGATGATGGGCCTGATGATGGCCCGGGGCATCCGGATCATCACACCGGAGAAGGTGTATTCAAGGGAAAACCGGAACGACATGACGTATCTGGAATTCATGATGCGCGCGCTCCGGGATGAATACGAAATCAAGTTCGGGGCGGAGTGGGACCGCGTGAAGATGAGCTACCGCTTGAGGAAGACACCGGTGGAGCTGATGAGCCTGTACGAGCGGCCTGCTTCTGCGCAGGTGATCGAGTTTCCGGGGAGGTCCGGACGGGAGCAGTTGCCGGGAGAACCGTCTTAAGTCAGGGGCGGCGGTTTCGTCATTCGCGGCGGCGGTTTCGTCATTCGCGGCTCCGGTTTCGTCATTCGTGACGCCGATTTCGTCATTCGTGGCCGCAGTTTCGTCATTCAACCTTAATCGCATGAAAAAGGGACCATCGGCAATCGATGGTCCCTTCTTGCTGTATTTCTTTTAATAAGAGAAGAGCGGCTTTAATGAACGTCCCACATAATGTGCGGGGACAGGAGTGAGATCAAGTTCTCTCGCCCAGACCGAGAGCTGTCCGATGTGGTGGATTTCATGTGCGATGAGGTGATGCAACACCTCATCCACTGTGTACACCTCATCCTCCCACGGGACACGTACCACTTCCTCATTCCGCCCCTCTCCTTTAACCTTCAGAAACTCTACGACCTCATTTCTGCATCGGGCAGAAAGGGATTGTACTTTCTCAAGCGTATCGAAGTCGGCAAAGTCGAACACGATATCTTCCTTGTCCTGAATTCCCCGGATCCAGCTGTATTCGACGTCAATGATATGAAATAGCGTCTTCAAGATACTGCCCACGCCTCCGGTTCTGGACCTGACCAGCTCTTCTTCAGGCAGCTGCCTGCACCAGGCAAACCACTCGTCTCTTACCTGCCAGTTGTATTCAAAGAAAGGGATCATGCGCGTACGCTCCTGTTTATTATTGTTTATATTAGGCTTCACTGAGAGGCCATGAGAATACACAAGTCCGTTCCTTAAAAATTTTCATTAACCTGACCCTGAAGGTTCTGCCTCAACAGCTTCTGTATAATCTTAGTTTTCCAGATCCCAAATCCCATCAAAGCACCAAGCATGTTAAGAATGAAATCATCAATATCAAAGCTTCCTCTTCTAGTAACCACTTGCACCACTTCAATCAAAATTAAAATGACGCTCATCGCAATCGCTAAATCTCTTATTTTATTTATCTTTGTTATGTAGTAAGGCAGATAGATTCCCATTGGCAAGAACAGCAGTAAGTTACCGAAGAGATTTTTTATAGGAATATCCCTATTCATGCTGCCATCGAAAAACCTTGTAACATATGTACTTATAGTTTTAAACGGTACAAAATTCGAGGAGTTTCTGATGTATTCCATCCACGTTAAACCGGACCATAAAAAGCCTCTGGAACTTAAGAACAGCAAAACGGCCAACGCAACTAAATAACACACAAAGCTTATGTTAATAACGATTTTAATACCTTTTTTCATCTAACCCCCCCCAGGCTTAGCTACACGAAGTAATACAACGGCATACAGATAGATTATACCAAAAAGGTCCTGTATTTCCTGATTTTATTTATAACTCGCTAATAAATTGAGTTACCAAAAGGACCATCCGCGATGGATGGTCCCTTTCCTCATGATTCCTCTATATGTGGTGAAAGTACACAATCGTCTCACGAAAGTACATTAAAGGTCCGCGAAAGTACACCAAGAGTCCTTGAAAGTACACCATCCGTGCCCGAAAGTACACTATGCGACAAATACGCCCGCTTTTACTCCTCTTCCCTATACTCCAGAATGTCCCCCGGCTGACAGTCGAGCGCTTTGCAGATGCCTTCAAGCGTCGAGAAGCGGACGGCCTTGGCCTTTCCGTTTTTCAGGATGGACAGGTTGGCCATCGTGACGCCGACTTTTTCGGAGAGTTCGGTGACGCTCATTTTGCGCTTGGCGAGCATGACGTCGAGATTAATAATGATTGGCATTTGACTCCCTCCTCAGACCGTCAGTTCGTTTTCTTGTTTGATGTCGATCGCCTGTTTCAGCAGCCGCTGGAGCACCGCGGCGAAGACGGCGATCACGAGCGACGCGCCGACGATGACCAGGCCGATCAGGGCGAGGCCCGGGGCGTCATCCCATTCGGCGATCATGAAGATGAGCGGAAGCGCGGCCACATACAGTGCACTGATCGTGACGGCACAGTTGCGGATTATCTTGAGCGACGTGACCGACAGCTCCGAGAACGCCTCGTTGCGGTCGATGTAGCCTAGGAGCTTCAATGCCTGGTAAAGAGCCATGTAAAACGGGATGGCCGAAATGTACATGATGGCCATCAGGCCGAGGACAATCGAAGGCAGTTGCATCCCTTCGCCGATATACCCCATTGCTTCCAGGACAATCTTCGGAAGGATCAGTACCGCAATCAGGAGCACCGGGATGCCCATTACGATGACTGCAAGCCTCAGAAGTAACGTAGAACCTTTTTTCATATCGTGCACCTCGTTTCTTAATTGATGGATCAGACAATGAATTCATTTTCCGCACGGATGGAGATGGCCTGTTTCAGAAGATGCCCGAGCACCGCCGAGAAAACGGCGATTACGACTGAAATCCCGACGATGCCCATGCCGATGACGACGAGGCCAGGAGCGTCTTCTATTCGTGCGAGGGCAGCAAACACAGGCAGACCGAATGCAAACATGACGCCGACGATCGCGGCACAGCGCCGGATCTTCCTTAATGCAAGGATAGACGGCTCCGAGAACGCCTCCCCGTGGTCGATCATGACCAACAGCCGCCAAGTCTCACGCAGTGCCATGAAATAAGGTACTGCCGATCCGGCCAAAACGGCGAATAGTCCCCAGTCAGCAAACGGCAGTGCTTCCCCGCGGATCAGCGCAAGCGATACTTCGAAGCCAAGCTGGAGGACGACCGCAAGCACCGGCAGGCCCATCACAATCAAAGTGAGCCTCAGGAACAATGTAGATCCCCTCTTCATCAAGCACACCTCTTCCCGTTGATTCTTCTCGATTATAGATAAATGTATATCGAATATCAATAAATAATGATTGGAATTCGAAAAACTTTTTCTTCACACAAGAAACGTGCTGCACCCTGGTCGGGCAGCAGCACGCTTTTGGGCTGACGGGCGAGTTTGCACGTTCGGTGCTTGAGATTGCACGTTAGGACCGCGAGTCTGCTTGTTGGAGCCGCAGTTTGCATATTCGGCCACCCAGATTTCACATTCGGAAGCTATCCAATGTATAAAAATTGCAACAATTCCCTTTCCTTATCCTTCTGTCCTTGCAGTATAGTTGGGTTAACACGTTTTTCCGGGGGGATGCGGATGAGGAGGAGTACGCTGTACGGATTGCTGATCGGGGGCATCGGGGTGTCCCAGTTCGGCAACTGGATTTATTTGATCGCGCTGAATCTGCTCGTGTTTAACATGACCGGTTCGGCAGCGGCCGTCGCGCTTCTTTATGTCATCGGCCCTTCCGCCCGGGTAGTCATGAGTTTGTTCGCCGGCTCGGTGATTGACCGCTCCGACAAGAAGCGGCTCATGATCGCCTCCGACATCATCAGGGGCGTGCTTGTCTTCATGATGCCATTCGCCGGGTCGATCTGGGTGGTCTATCTGCTGGTCTTCCTGACAAACGCGACCGGTACGTTTTTCGGTCCGAGTTCAACATTCGTCATCACGAAGCTTGTCCCGGACCATGAACGCAAGCGGTTTAATTCGTTCATGGGGATGATGAATTCCGGAGCGTTCCTCGTTGGTCCGGCGCTTGCGGGTGTGCTGATCATGACTGTCGGGACGACTTGGACGGTTTTCCTGAACAGCGCGACGTTCTTCGTCTGCGCTGCCGCCATCGCGCTTCTGCCGGTACCAAAAGAAACGGGTGCCCCATCCGGACGGTTTGGTTGGCAGATGCTGCGTGATGATTTCGGCGAAGTCGCCCGATTTATCCGGTCGGAGCCGTTCTTCTTCCGCATCTACTTGATCTTCCAGACCGCGCTCATGCTGGCGTTTGCCCTGGACTCACAGGAAGTGACGTTCATCAAGCAGGACCTGGCTCTCGGCGACCAGAAGTACGGGCTGCTCGTGAGCATTGCGGGAGCCGGGTCGCTCATTGGGGCGTCGCTATCTGCCGCATTTGCGAAAAAGCTGTCTCTGCAGGCCTACCTCGGATTCGGGACCGTGCTGACAATGGTGGCGTATGCGGCATTCTACAGCTCGGCCGGCTTTTATACCGCGATGGCCGCCTTTGTCCTGCTCGGCATCTTCATGGCGTTCAGCAATGCCGGATACGACACGTTCTATCAGCGCAACGTGCCGACCGCTCTCATGGGACGCGTCGGCAGTCTGGCGGCCATCTTCCAGAACGTCCTGCAGATTCTCTTCACCCTTCTGCTTGGCATGCTGGCGGAATGGTTCAGCGTTCAGGGGGCGGCGATCGGCTTCGCCCTGCTAGCGATTGTGCTCGCGGGCATCCTGTCCGTTTCGGTATTTGACCGGAAGAAAGCCGGATACTTTGAGGCGGAAAGTGCATAAAAGAAATGAAGACCACCAAGGGGGATGTAGACATGGACACACTGATCATTAAAGAACTTGAGTCAACCAGTGAGCTGTTGGCCGCATTTCCGGTCATGAAGCAATTGCGGACGCATCTTGATGAAACCACCTACCTTGAACTTGTGAAAGAAGCAAAGGAAAAGGACAGCTACAGGATTCTGGCCCTTCAGGACGGCAATGAAATTATTTCGGTGATCGGCTTTAAACCGATGATCACGCTCTACTACGGCAGATTCGTCTGGGTGTGCGACCTGGTCACCGATCAGAACCGCCGCTCCGGCGGATACGGTCAAAAGCTGCTGGATTACGTTCACGGCTGGGCGAAGGAGAACAGCTACACAAGCGTCGCCCTGTCTTCGGGCCTGCAGCGTGAGGATGCACACCGTTTCTATGAAGAAAAGATGGAGTATGACCGGGTCAGTTACGTGTTCAGGAAGGCCCTTGACTAACCTAGCCCAGAAAGTTGCAAAGCCCCCGCCGGATTGCGATGAAGCGATTCGGCGGGGGGGCTTTTGTCAGAATGATTTCAATTCCCTCTACATCAAACTCTGATTTTACAGTATAGTGGAAATAACAGGGGGATTTGGGGGATAAAGATGGGGAGTTTTCTGCTGATTTCACTATTTGTACTTTGTGCCGCTCTGGCCGGCATCTTGCTGCTGGTCCGGCTGCTTGCGCAAAAGCAGGCTCCAAAAGGGATGCTCGCCGCATTTCTGGGACTGGCGGCAGTCGCCATCGGTCTTTCGATTTATGAAACGCAATTCCACCCGTTCGACCGCAGCGGAGGAGAATCCTACATGGAGCCGCTCGATTCCCCTTCCGGCCGATACACCGCAAGCGCCTATTATCGTCCGTACGGAGGAGCGGCCGGCGGTGTCACGGTCTGGGTGGATGTTACGGGAGATGGCGGCAAACCGAAGACGGTCTACTACGCGGAAGCCAACAGCCGCTTTGATGTCCAATGGACGGATGAAGGCCTCCTTTCCGTCACGTATGAAGAGCCGGGCTATCCCGATTCCGACCGCAGCGTAGAGCTCAAAGTCGGCAAAGAAATTTATAATGACACCGGAAAGGCTTGCGGGACCTTACTGGTGAAAATGAAATACGAAAATTGCATTGCGAAAATGGAAAGGGAACAATAGGGGGAGGCACTCTTATGAAGACAACGGATAACCTGGAGATCTATAATGACCCGCTCCAATATGACAGGGAATACGGTGGGTACGACGCAGATGTCCGGTTCATTCTCGGGCACCTGCCCCCCGCCGGCTCGGTAGTCATCGACCTTGCCTGCGGTACGGGGCGGATCACGCTGCCACTCGCAGAAGTCGGGTATGAAGTGACCGGCGTCGACCTGCATGAGGGAATGCTTGAACGTGCCCGGGAGAAAGCGGCGGAACAAGGACTGCCCGTCCGCTTCCTCCAGCAGGACTGCCGGTCGCTCGACCTTCCTGTTTCCTCTCAGCTCATTGTCATGGCGGGCAACTCGTTCCAGCACTTCCTGACGAATGAGGACCAAGACCGGATGATGGAAAGCGTCCGGCGGCATCTCGAGCCGGGCGGCCGGTTCATCTTCGATACGCGAAATCCCGTGCCATCGGAACTCGCCGTACCGGACCGTTATGAAGTGGATGCGGAAGCCGGCGGTCGTCGGATCCGAGAGGTTCACACCGAGACCTATGACCCCGTCACACAGATCCTTCATTGCACGACGGAGAAGTTCACCGAAGACGGCGCACCGCTCGGCCAGGATGCCATCTCGCTCCGCTACACCTATCCGCTCGAACTGGAGCGGCTCCTCCGGCAGCAAGGCTTCCGGCTGGAGACCATGTACGGTGACTGGAGCGGGCGCCCTTTTGAAGCGGAAAGCGGACAGATGATATGTGTCTGCAGGATAGAAGAGCCATGATCATCACCGCCAACCAATGGAAAATCACCTTCGAGCTGCTCTTTTATCTGTCAGCAGTCACCGCGATTGTTTCGGTGTTCGAACGTACATCAGAGTGGGAAGCCATACTTGTGTTCCTCGCCCTTGGCACTATCCGGGAGATTCTAAACAAGACGATTGCAAAAGACCTCGATACTGTCTTTGACCACAAGGCCTTTAAATTCCTGGATTCCGTCTTGATAGCTGTACTAGTGGTCGGAATGTACTGGCGCTACCGGGATATCGGCATCCTTATTTCTACCGGAATCACTGCGCTCCTCGCACTATTTACATTTCTATTTCGTTTATTTAAGCGGGACGACCCGGCCAGTGAAGACAAGTTTTAAGCTCCCGTTGAATCCACATCATGGACGTCAACAGTCCGCGTCCCGTGTTATCATTACAGTACAATTCATTTTTCCCTTGGAGGCGAGTGACATGGACAAGCAGGGCCAGGAAAAGTTCCTGAGTTTCATCCTGGAGCGGGTGCAGGATGGCAAAGAGGACGAAGCAAGAGCGATCCTGAAGGAGAATTTCCGGAAGCAGGATGAGGGCACGTTTTCTCAGCAGGAGATCCAGGAGTTCGTTCCGAAGATGATCGGCCTCATCAAGCCGGAACGGCTGGAGGAAGTACAGGCCGTCGTGAGGAAATTCTCCGGGGATTTTGGCAATCGATGAAGTTTGCCCAGTAGAGTCCGCTGTACGGGCTTCTTCTAATACATCTTCACCAAAAAACGACCCATTGCAGGTCGTTTTTTCATTTTCCCCCAATGATCAAAAACCTTTTGGAGTTTGTCCGGATTCCCTTGTCAGTCCGATTTTTTTCGATAAAATCATTCAAGGTGTTGAAGTCTTTCTGATCGCGCCCGAAGTCCGGAACGATGGGGGTATGCTTCAATAAGAAAAGGAGATCTTCCGGCCGCTCATAGTATTCCGTCGCATCATATTCAAGTGCCTGAACATGTGAGAAGCCGGCTTCATGCAATTCTTGTATGTACCTTTTTTTCAATGCGCCATCTTCATGATTTAACGATTGCCCTCTGCCAAACGCCTTTTTGATATTCAATTTATCAGATTCACTCACTTGCTGTGTCATAAACAATCCACCGGTTTTTAGAGCTCGAAATACTTCCTTTGAAGAGAATGGAGCGTGGCGGCTGGTAACCAGATCAAAAAATCCATCCGGGAATTGCAGCTTTTCAGCAGGCATTTGAAAGAACCTGATGTTGGACACAGCTGAATTCCGAAGGTTTGATTCGGCTGTTTGAATCATTTCTTTGGATAAGTCAATTCCAATTGCAAAAAGCAGTGAAGGTGAAAGCTTCAACAGATTTTTCCCGCCGCCAGTGCCGATATCCAACAGCACCTCACTGCTGTTGCACCTGCTTTTCACCTCTTGAACAAAGTCCCATTCCACGCCTTCGGATAAAACCTTCACATCACCAAAATCCCATCCATTCACCTTACCGACTTTGTCGTAAAAACGCTCGTAACCGCTCATATGGATCCCCCCTTCGCATATGTTTACGTCTATCATACGATTCCTGAGGTCCCTGGACCACTTCATGAAAGGCGATGCAAAAAGGACCATCGCCAACGATGGTCCCTTTCCTGATCGACTATTTTGCTGAAAGTACACTAACGGACCGCGAAAGTACACAAGCGTCCCCGAAAGTACACAACCGGCTCTTGAAAGTACACTAAGCTGCCAGACGCCGAGGACCCTCTCTCTGCTTACGGCTGATCCACCTCGATCCCCCGCTCCTTCAGCATCTCAATCACGCCGAGCGCGGCCTGTTCCTTCATCTTCGCCTCGACCATGATGTCGACGTCCTGCCCGTCCAGCTCGGCAAGCAGCCAGTCCAGGTCTTCGGGAACGATGTAGTTATGATGCGGGCGGTCATCAGGTCGGTCGCGGCCCGAGCTGATGTGGACTTTAGGGGTGCCGACCGGCTCCCACGTCTTCCAGACACGGGGAAGCAGTTCGTCCAGCGGTTCGTCCGCCGGATGGCAGCGGTGGTGGTGGATGTCGAAGCAGGCCGGGATGCCGGCCGCTTCACATACATATAGCACGTCCGCCAGATTATATGTACGGTCGTCATTTTCATATCTCAGTTTCGTGCGAATCCACTCCGGGAGCCGCTCCGTCTCGTCAATCAGCCGCCCGAGCGCTGCCTCCGGGTCGCCATATTTGCCGCCGAGATGGAGGATCATATCCTCCGCCCCGGTCAGTTCCATGAGGGTTGCGTGGTGCTCAAGATCCTCGTGCGTCTTCCTGACGACCCCGGGGTTAGGCGAGTTCAGCACCGAGTACTGGCCAGGATGCATCGAGATCCGTAGATTGAATTTATCACGGAGGGCTTTGATTTCCCCGCAGATTTCCTGCACGTCGGGGTCATTCGCCCAGTCCCACGTGTTCACCGGGTGCGTCGCGAGCACGATCAGGTCGCTGCTCAGACGGTAAAATCCGGTGCCGTGGACGATGTTCCACCCGATGATTTTCTTTGTATGGCGCAGATTTGCGAGCGTCAGCTCTTTGAGCACCCGCTCGCCCTCCTTTTCCGCCGTCGCCACCCGGCACGTGCGGAAACCGCCTTTTAATGTCGTATTGATGCAGGCATAACCGACTT
Organism: Bhargavaea sp. CC-171006; assembly: GCF_009761675.1. Taxonomy (GTDB): domain Bacteria; phylum Bacillota; class Bacilli; order Bacillales_A; family Planococcaceae; genus Bhargavaea; species Bhargavaea changchunensis. The sequence continues at coordinate 35,714 of NZ_QUZH01000031.1, read as the reverse complement.
TCATGATGCCGTCCTCCCGTCCGATCCTTCATCTCTTGAGTATCTTTACCCCAACATCAGGATTTTACCGGGGACCGGCGAATCTTTACCGCATCCAGGTGAACAATTACCTCTGCACGTTTAGGCGTCTGTCCTTGACACGAATCGTTTACAAACGTAAACTTTAATCAACACTAAAACGGATGGGAAGGGAGGATTGCCGGATGGGTACTGAAACAGATTTCAAAGTCACCGACTCCGAATGGGAGGTCATGCGTGTTGTCTGGGCACACGGCCAAGTATCCAGCAAGGAGATCATCAACGTCCTTGAGCAGAAAATGGGATGGAAGCCCGGCACGACCAAAACCTTCATCGGCAGGCTAGTCACCAAAGGCATGCTGGATACCCAGACGGAAGGCAGACGTTACCTGTACTCGGCGAAAGTTAGTGAAAACAAGTTTGTCCGCCATTCGCTGGGCGACTTTTTCAGCCATGTGTGCAATAAGGAAGTCGGAAAGACAATCGCGGAAGTTCTGTCAGAGGCCACATTAAGCCATCAGGACATTGCCCTTCTCCAGGAAGTGCTAGAGGCGAAAAAGAAAGTTGCTGTGGATGTGGTTCCCTGCAATTGCGTCCCGGGGCAATGTCATTGCAACGTGCATCATCACTGAGTTTCACCCTGTCTTATTACGGTGCAGTAATAGGACAACTTTTTCGCCTTTCATATACCCCCTGCAAGTATTTAAGCCAGACTCTTGACACTATTCGTTTACAAATGTAGACTGAAGTTAGAAAGACTACAAACGTAAACCATTGCTGTCAGCCGGTGATGAATTTTCTCATTATAGGAGGAAAACAAATGAAAGAAATCACTCTTGATGTCCGTGGCATGTCTTGCGGACACTGTGTAAATGCCATTGAAGGAAGTGTCGGTGAACTCCAAGGAGTCCGTCATGTAAAGGTGGACCTTCAGAAAGCCCAGCTGTCCCTCTCTTACGACGAATCAGCGGTATCCCTCTCAGAAATCCAAGAAGCCATTGAAGATCAGGGTTATGAAGTAGCCTAATTCTTTTTTGCCAAAACATACCCCCATGCGGTATGAGGAAGGTGGAATGAAAATGACTGTGTCAGCCAAAGAAGCAAGCATCCAAATCACAGGGATGACTTGCGCGTCTTGCGCAACCCGGATCGAGAAAGGGCTGAACAAGATGGAGGGGGTGGAGCAGGCGTCCGTCAACCTGGCCCTTGAGAAATCCTCGATCATGTACAATCCGTCCAAATTAAGCGAAGTTGACTTTCAAGAGAAAATCGAAGCGCTCGGGTACGGAGTGGTAAAACAGAAAGCAGAATTTGAAATCACGGGAATGACGTGTGCCGCGTGTGCGACACGGATCGAAAAAGGCCTGTCCAAGACGGACGGCGTGACCGCGGCCAACGTCAACCTGGCCCTTGAAAAAGCGACAATCGAATACAATCCTTCTGAAGTATCGGTCCGTGACCTCATCGGGAAGGTTGAAAAACTCGGCTACGGTGCACATCAGAAGCAGGACGGCCAGGAGCCTGCCGACTACCGGGAACAGCACATCAAAGACCAGCAGGGCAAGTTCTTCGCTTCCCTGATCCTTTCCCTGCCGCTGCTCTGGACGATGTTTGCGCACTTCTCCTTCACTTCATTTATGTACGTGCCGGAGATCCTGATGAATCCGTGGGTGCAGATGGCGCTCGCGACTCCCGTCCAGTTCATCATCGGGAAACAGTTCTATGAGGGCGCCTATAAAGCCCTCCGCAACGGCAGCGCGAACATGGACGTTCTCGTCGCGATGGGTACCTCTGCCGCCTACTTCTACAGTGTCTATCAGGCAATCGCGACTGCAGGAACCGGCCATGCGCCCCACCTGTACTTTGAGACAAGTGCGGTGCTGATCACGCTCATCGTCCTCGGGAAACTCTTTGAAGCGAAAGCCAAGGGACGCTCTTCCGAGGCCATCAAGAAACTGATGGGCCTCCAAGCCAAAACGGCGACCGTCCTGAGAGACGGAACGGAAAAAGAGATTCCGCTGGATGAAGTCCTTGCCGGGGACACCATCCTCGTGAAACCGGGCGAAAAGATCCCGGTCGATGGTGAAATGCTTGAAGGGAACACCGCGGTGGACGAATCGATGCTTTCCGGCGAAAGCCTTCCGGTCGACAAGCAGGCCGGCGATGCGCTCTTCGGATCCACCATCAATAAAAACGGGTTCATCAAGATGACCGCGACCAAGATCGGACGGGACACTGCACTTGCCCAAATCATCAAAGTGGTCGAAGATGCACAGGGCTCGAAGGCACCGATCCAGAGAATGGCGGATAAGATCTCGGGCATCTTCGTCCCGATCGTCGTCGGGATCGCTGTCCTGGCATTTCTCGTCTGGTTCTTCTTCATCCAGCCGGGTGAATTCACACCGGCACTGGAAGTGCTCATCGCCATCCTCGTCATCGCCTGCCCTTGTGCCCTCGGCCTTGCGACCCCGACCTCCATCATGGCGGGCTCCGGCCGGGCAGCGGAATATGGAATCCTGTTCAAGGGCGGCGAACATCTCGAGCAGACACAGGCGCTCGACACGGTAGTCGTCGATAAGACCGGTACGGTCACGCACGGAAAGCCGGTACTGACCGATGTCCGCGTTGCGGACGGCCAAGATGAAGCGGCATTCCTCGCGCTGGTCGGCGCGGCCGAAAAGCAGTCCGAGCACCCATTGGCTGAAGCCATCGTCCAGGGCGTCACGGATAAGGGAATCCCACTCGGCAATGTTCAATTCTTCGAAGCGGTGCCGGGCCATGGCGTCATCGCAACCGTCGACGGGCAAGGGATCATCATCGGCACACGCAAACTGATGCAGGAATACGGCATAGACGTGCAGACCGTCCTTCCTGTCATGGAAAAACTGGAACGCCAAGGCAAAACGGCAATGATTGCAGGCATCAACGGCCAATACGCCGGAATGGTCGCCGTCGCGGACACGATCAAGGACACGTCTGCCGAAGCCATCAAACGCCTGAAAGACATGGGCATCACCGTCATCATGATGACGGGAGACAATGAACGGACGGCACAAACGATCGGAAAAGAAGTCGGTGTCGATGCCGTCATCGCCGAAGTGCTTCCGGAAGGCAAAGCGAAGGAAGTCGAGAAACTTCAAAAACAAGGCAAGAAAGTCGCCATGGTCGGCGACGGCATCAACGACGCCCCTGCCCTTGCCACCGCCGACGTCGGCATGGCGATCGGCACAGGCACGGACGTTGCGATGGAAGCCGCCGATATCACGCTCATCCGCGGAGACCTGAACAGCATCGCCGACGCCATCCTGATGAGCCGTAAAACCATGCGCAACATCAAAGAGAACCTGTTCTGGGCATTCGCCTACAACAGCGCCGGCATCCCGATTGCCGCGGCAGGCCTCCTCGCCCCCTGGGTCGCAGGCGCCGCGATGGCTTTCAGCTCCGTGTCGGTTGTTCTGAACGCTTTGAGGCTGCAGAGAGTGAAACTGTCCAAGTGAACCAGTAGCATCAAGAGCCCCTGGAAACGCATATCGTTTCCAGGGGCTCTTTTACATTGTCATGTATTTCTAAATACTTTTACTGATGCTGTTCCATGATCTCATCCAAGTCATCAAGCATCAGGTTCGCTGCGATCACACCGCCGGCAGTGTTCCATATCGAGTCGTTGACTTTATAAATATTTCCTGCCTGAACAGCCTCGAGGTTCTTGAATAAAGGCTTGTTCAACCACTCGTCTTCCAAAGCCTGTGCTTCTCCGTCACCCGTTTCATAGGTGAAATAGAAGATGAGGTCCCCGTCCATTGCCGGGATGCGTTCTTCAGAAACATTTTTCTCTGCAAAGTCATCCACATTCTGGCTTTCCGGTCGGCTAAATCCGATTTGCTCTAAAATCACACCAGCAAAGGTATCCTTATGATAAATCCGGACATCCCCCGCCATGAAGCGGACAAGCGAAATCTCCGTATCCAGTTGATCCGCATATTTTTCTTTCAGTTCACCGATGCGCGCATCAAAATCGGCAAGGACCTTTTCCCCCTCTTCCTGTTTGTTGAGGGCTTCAGCATAAAGTTTGAAGTTCTCCTTCCAATCCCCGCGCAGTGTCTCGGCAAACACTGTCGGAGCGATTTTCTCCAACTGAGGATAGATATCCTCCTGACGCATCTTATTCCCGATGATGAGATCCGGCTTAAGTTTGGCAATTGCCTCAACATTGACTTGGCTCTCCTCACCGACGACTTCCACGCCTTCCATCTCATCAGAGATGTGATCATACCAAGGTTCTCCAACCCATGACTTCACAGCACCCACCGGCTTTACACCCATTGAGAGCAGTGATTCCGTTCCTTCATTGGTCAGAATGACGACTCGCTTCGGCGTATCCGGGATTTCAGTCGTTCCCATTGCATGCTCAACGGTGTAACTGTTTCCTCCGGACTCTTTCCCTCCGGACTCCTCTTTTTTATCGGTGTTTCCACCGCATGCTCCGAGCACAAGCACGGACAGCAAAATGCTTATCAACCAGAACCTTTTATTAAAAGACATCCCTTGTTTCCTCCTCGTAAATGAAAAGCATTATCAATTAACAACCCTATCATACAAACCACAGAGAAGACTGTCAATATTATATTGATAATGATTTTCAATGTCATTGACACAAGATGCCAGATTTATTACACTTGAGCGGTCAAGACCAACAGGAAGGTACATTTGAAATATGAAGATTGTTCAACATATAGGAAAGATTGTCTGGCTATCCGTTAGTACAGCAGCTTTAGTCTTGCTGATGGGGTTGAGTATCGTTTTGGGATATACGGATACATCCATCCAGACTGCTATAGATGCATTTACAAGCTTCGACGGATCCAACGAACATATCATCGTCCAGTCGATCCGCCTGCCGAGAGCCTTGATCGCAGCATCGGTTGGGGCGTGTCTCGCTATCGCTGGTGTAATCGCCCAAAGCCTGACGAGAAACCCGCTGGCTTCTCCCGGAATCTTGGGCATCAACGCGGGTGCCGGGTTTGCCGTGGTGACGGGGGTTGTGATTTTTCATATCACGGACCTTCAGACATTTGCGTGGATGGCGTTTCTGGGCGCAACTTTTGCAGCCATCACGGTGTATACCATCGGTTCATATGGCCGGGAAGGGCTAACGCCTATGAAATTGACTCTGGCCGGAGCAGCGATGGCAGCACTCTTCGCTTCAGGCACACAAGGGCTGCTTGTTATGAATGAAGCGGCACTTGAGCAGGTGCTATTCTGGCTGGCGGGGTCGATTGCCGGACGAAAGCTTGAAATGCTGACGGCTGTACTTCCCTATATGGCGGTTGGCTTTTTGCTCGCACTGTTACTGGCATCCAAGCTGAACGTTTTAATGATGGGTGAAGATGTAGCCAGAGGCCTCGGCCTGAAAACCGGACTCGTTAAGCTGACTGCCGGGGTTTCCATCGTCATTTTGGCCGGAAGCGCGGTCGCGATTGCCGGTCCAATCGGATTCATCGGCATCGTCATTCCTCATATTGCCCGGAAGATCATCGGTGTGGATCATCGCTGGCTTATTCCGTTTTCAGGGGTACTGGGCGGAATTCTCCTCCTTGCCGCTGATATCGGCGCAAGGTATGCACTCATGCCGCAGGAAGTGCCGGTCGGGGTGATGACTGCAGTTATTGGAACACCCTTTTTCATTTACATCGCGAGAAAGGGGTTCAACCACTCATGAGAAAGTATAAAAGCCTTAGGATCTTAGGAGGACGCATCTCCGTCCTTACCGAGAAAAAGGCGGCATTAACAATTACCACACTCTTTTTAATCATGGGGGCAGCCATTGTAGCCAGCACAGGTTTAGGCGATGTAAAGGTGTCACCGATGAACGTTTTGAATGTGTTTTTCGGCGGTGGTTCCGATTTGGAACGCTTGGTGGTCACCGAATTTCGTCTGCCGAGAACGATTGTAGCCGTGTTTGTAGGTATGGCGCTGGCTGCGGCTGGTGCCGTTTTACAAGGAATGATCCGCAACCCGCTTGCTTCCCCTGACATCATTGGGGTGACCGGTGGTGCAGGTGCAGCGGTCGTCGGATTTCTGGCAGTGTTCAGCAACGAATCCAATGCACTCACTGTCAGTGTGAACTGGATATCACTGGCTGCATTTCTCGGTGCATTGCTGACAGCATCGATTGTCTATTTTCTGGCCTATAAAGACGGCATCTCTCCTGTGCGGCTAGTATTAATCGGGATTGGCGTTTCGGCTCTGATGCAGGCGCTTACGACTTTCCTGATGATCATGGGGCCTATCCATCGTGCGGCCCAGGCCAATATTTGGATTACAGGAAGTGTCAATGGCTCTAACTGGGGGAACGTCCAGGTGCTCGTTCCTCTGGTCACTGTATTGCTGCTGACAGCATTTATAACAGCCTCCAAGCTCAATATCCAGGAGCTTGGTGAGCAATTGGCCACCGGGCTTGGCGGCCGTGTACAGGCACAGCGCCTATTCATGCTGGTCATCAGTACTGCACTTGTCGGTGCGGCCGTTGCTTTTGGCGGAACAATGGGCTTTGTTGGCCTGATGGCACCCCATATGGCAAGAAGGTTGGTCGGGGGCACCTATGGCGCACTGCTTCCGGCTGCTGCACTGATCGGCGGCCTCCTTGTCCTATTTGCGGATATGATCGGCCGGACGCTTTTCCTTCCGCTCGAAGTGCCGGCCGGCGTGTTCACCGCGACCATTGGAGCACCGTACTTTATTTATCTTCTGCTAAAGACAAGAAATTCATGATAAAAGGAGCCGAACCTCAAATGAACGTGATTCAAACGGATTCCCTGACCCTTTCCTATGGTGACCGGATCATTATAGATGATCTGGATTTGGCAATTCCCAAAGGGGAAATCACGGTATTCATCGGGGCCAACGGTTGCGGCAAATCGACGCTGCTTCAATCCATCGCAAGGCTGCTGAAGCCGAAAAGCGGTTCAGTACTGCTTTCAGGATCAGATATTGCCAAGCTACCGACGAAGGAAGTCGCGCGGAAGATGGCGATGCTTCCGCAGTCACCGGTACCTCCGGAAGGCCTGTCTGTTCTTCAGCTTGTCAAACAGGGGCGATACCCGCATCAGAGCTGGCTGAAGCAATGGTCAAAAAGGGATGAGGAAATTGTGAAAAAAGCCCTTGACGCAACCGGCCTGACTGAATTTAAGGACCGGCAAGTGGATGAACTGTCAGGCGGCCAGCGCCAACGGGCATGGATTGCCATGACACTCGCACAGGATACCGATATCATTCTTCTGGACGAGCCCACCACGTACCTTGACATGGCCCACCAGATTGAAATCTTGGATCTCCTGTATGAGCTGAATGCAAATGAAGGCAGGACCATCGTGATGGTCCTGCATGATCTGAACCTCTCCTGCCGATACGCACACAACGTCATCGCCATTCGTGATCAAACGATCTATGCACAGGGGAAACCGGAAGAAGTCGTCAGCTGCAAGCTGGTGCAGGACGTATTCGGAATGGATTGCAATATCACAACCGACCCGATTTTCGGCACACCTCTCTGTATTCCACACGGAAAAGGCCGTTGCATCCTAAAAGGCGGGAAACTGAATGCCGTACCCATTGCTCAATAAACAGGAAATCGAGCAACTGTCGAGATACCGCCTGAAACTGGATGCAGCAGGAGAAACGGTTGATTATTTATCCATTGCAGATCCTGAACAGTTACCCGATGTCCTCGACCGCCTCACCCGGAGATTGGAAGCACCAAACGCCTGTGTGACCGCCTCCATTCTGACGAAACGTCTGGCCTTTTATGCGGTGATTCACCTGTATGCGATGACCGTACTCGGGAAACGGCTCCGTGTCGATTTGCGGGAATTTAAATTAGTCGATGAGTCCCGGGAAGAGCTCTGGCTTCCCGTGTTCGACTTTGGGAACTTCTCCATAGAAGAGCCGGTAGGGTCACGGACAAAGTGGCGTGCACAGATTGTGGAGCATGTATTTGGCGAAACACTATCCCCTGTGATCCGCAGACTGAAGGAACAGACCCGCCTAAAGGAATCGATTATGTGGGAAAATACAGCGCTATACGTTCATTGGATCTATAATCAGATTTCCGCAATTCCTGATTTGAGACGGTTAGCCATGGATGACTTGCATTATATCTTCCATGAGGCCCCTGCGTCGGCCTTCGGAGCCTCAGTAGAAAACCCCCTGACTGCATTTGCAGGAACGGCCGAATTGGGGCGGAGCACTTGTTGCCTGTCTTACATGCTCAAAACTCGGAATTGCTGTAATGGATGTCCGATCGCCCCCCGGGTTCAATCGTAGAACGGAAATGCGGAAAGACCGCCAGAATATGCGGTCTTTTTACTTTGGTTCGACACTGCATTCTCATGCTTAGCGGTAGCTAGGGCTTTCACTTCCGTTACAAAATAGACAGCACAGATCCCGCCCGGAATCTGTGCTGTCTATTTATTTTTTCAATTTCTGATTCGTCCAGACACCGCCAAAGATCAAAATGGCAACCACCAGGTGACGATAGTTTATGTTCACCACCGACACCTCCCGAATCAGACGTTGGACCATACCATTGCATCAGCTCTTGCGATGAATTCTGACCTGATACTGAGCCCACTCCACGTTGAGCTCCTCCAAACTGACGATCTTCCAAGGATTAAAGAACGTCTGGCCATTCTTATTGAATATCATGTGATTTCCGATGTGATAGGCTGCGTGCTGGATCTCACCAGCCTGATCCACATACGTGATAACATCACCCTGCATCAAATCCCCTTTTGCCGGAGAATAACCGGCCCGCCGCAATCCGTTCATCAGCGTTCCGGGATGAATCCATTCATGAATCATCCATTCTTGTTCTGTTACGGCATACAGGGCAGCAGCGAAGCAGTTGCTTCCGGGGATGGCTGTAAAACGGTTGGCATACTTCCTGATATGGACCGGTGTCTCTTCAGGCACTTTTGCAGCTTCCCATTTGTCCCACATCCGGGCATACGCCTGAATGGCAAGTGCCTTTACCGGATGCGGCAGCCCTTTCCACATTCCTTTCCGTATGACGACAAAGGTCCCCTCTTCCACTTCCACGATATGGTCGTCAGGAATCCCCTCTTCAGAAGGAAACAATCCGATTGGAAAAATCATACCCTTGCCCATCCTGCACTGATTGAATAGAAGAGTCCGCCTCTCCTGGCCGGGCAATTGTTCGAGCCATTCCGGCGGGGCCACAATGACAGACGTGGCCTGCTTGGAGAGTGTCCAATACATATAGCTGTTGTTCATCTGGATCTGACTGTAGGTAGAGTGCGCGGAAAATTCTTTCTGCGGCGTGATCAGGACTCCGTCCAGATACGCATCCAACTCCTCCAACATGGAATCATCCATGAAAAATAGATCCTTCTCAGGAACAAATTGATCGACCCAAGACTCCACCTGTTCAGCTGCTGGCCTGATTGTAACCGCCATGCCCATCCCCCTTTTATCCCCGTCACGCCTCCTGTGGCTGGTTCCATTTTAGCAATTGTTCGGTGACTCATGATACAATGAAGCAGACTGAATTTTCTGCGGAGGGGATAGGTATGCGTTTGACTGTTTATTTGGCCGGGGAGATCCATTCGTCCTGGCGTGATGAGATCAAGGAAAAGGCGGCTGCCCTAAAGATGCCGATTGACTTTGTCGGGCCGCAGGAGAACCATGACCGCTCAGACAATATCGGTGAAGAAATCATTGGTGAGCAGCCGGGTGCGTTCTACAAGGACTGGGCAGCATCCAGCTTCAACAACCTGCGCACGGAAGTGCTCATGCAGAAGGCTGATCTCGTTATCGCCCTGTTCGGCGAGAAATACAAGCAGTGGAACACCGCAATGGACGCAAGTGCAGCGGTCGCGCTCGGCAAGCCGCTCATCCTCATCCGTCCGGAGCAACACATCCACGCGCTGAAGGAACTTTCCCGCAAGGCGAACGCCACCGTGGAAAATTGCGACCAGGCAATCAAGGCGCTCAAGTACATCTTGGATTGAGCGGAGGGTTCCGATGTTGGAGAATGAGAACAAATCGTTCAGCCCAGCTGAAATCCACACCGGCTACTACATCTTCTTTGGCGCCGTGGGCGGTGCAATACTCGGCCTGCTTGCCTATGTGAAAGATTGGCTGTAATGGAGAAAATAGAGGAAAGCCGTCCGGCGGATGCCGGACGGCTTCTTCAATTCCGGAATCAATTTCGTCATTCGGATTCGCAATTTCGTCATTCGGAACGGCAATTTCGTCATTCCGCCTTCCAGTTTCGTCATTCGCTTTAGAGACAGCCATGAATGACGAGATTAATCGGGTGAATGACGAGATTTAGCCGATGAATGAGGAAATCTAGAGCTCGAATGACGAAATCGGCTACGATTCATCCATCCCAAAACTCTCCCGGCTAAGCGAATAGATGACCTGCTTCTCCCCAAACCGTTTAACTCGCCGCTCCTCTTTCATTCCCAGCCGCTCCAGCAGCCGGCGGGAGGCGGTGTTGGCGGCCTGGGTTTCCGCGAGCAAGCGCTCCTGGCCAAGGTTGCGGAAGGCATGTCGGATCACTTCCCTGACTGCTTCGGTTCCATACCCCCTGCCCCAGAACTCAGGCAGAAGCTGATAGGAAATCTCCAGCGCCTCCCCGTCATGGTGGAGATCCAGTGAAATGGTTCCGATGAATTCCCCGTCATTCTGCTGCCGGATCACCCAGCAACCGTCAGGATTCTCGAGCATGTCAGCGAAGGCCTTCTCCACTTCAGTCGCCTCTCTTGTTCCGCCGAGATAGGCGCGTACTTGCTCATCCCCGTAAAGCAATTTGACGTTATTCAGGTCCTCTGCAGCCGGCGGCGCCAATACACATCGGGCGCTTTGCATGGTCATTCTGCCATCGCTCCCCTGAACTTCTTTTCTAAGGAGTGAAAGTCGACCGTAGCTGCGTCGATCTCCGGCTCCGTCCAGCCGAATCCGTCTCCTATGTATCGGGGAACTATGTGCATATGATAATGCTCCACATCCTTGAATGCCCCGTTGTTCTGCATGACGGTGATGCCGTCGGTACCGAGGGTTGACTCGATTGCCCGCGCGGCTTTTTGGGCAGCGAGAATCACCGACTGCAGGCTCTTCGGATCCACCTCGGTGAACTCCACAGCATGCCGCTTCGGCACGACAAGAATATGTCCCGGGTTGATCGGAAACTTGTCCAGGAAACAGCAGACAAGTTCATCCTCATAGACGATATTTGCTTCGGCTTTCCGATTGATGATGTCGCAAAAGATACAGGACGGCATAGACTTTTCCCCTTCCAAAATTGATTTCGTCATTCCGATTCGCAATTTCGTCATTGGAGACTGCAATCTCGTCATTCCGCCTTCCAGTTTCGTCATTCGCTGTGAAAACGGTCACGCATGACGAAATTAATTGGTTGAATGACGAAACTAAGCCGATGAATGACAAAACCGGCGGAGCGCTACCTGCATCCGCCGATTAACATCCTTCTCCTAATCCTGTACACTTGGAGAAAGATGGGAGGTGACCGGATTGAGACGGAAATGGATTTGGCACGGCATCGGTGCCGGAATCATCGGCGGCATCCTGCTTGGAGCATTCCTCTGGGCGGTTGAAGAACAGAGCGGCCGGCGTGTGTACACGCTGCTTATGAATGTCGACTATATTCCGGTTGTGAACTCGGTCACCTATCCTGCTACGGTCGAATTCCTCTTCCACCTGGTCGTGTCGGTCATTCTCTCGGTCGTTCTCCTGTGGCTCGTCAGGCGGATGAGGATGCTCGGCTCCCGCGTCATCGTCTGGCTCGTCACCGTAAATACACTGATCGGTGTCCTGATATGGCCGGTCACTTCCCTGTCTGACCGCACGCCGGCACCCGGCGACTGGGCGTCGCTCGCCTGGTGGCTCGCAGGACATGCACTTTACGGCACCGTACTGGGGTGGCTCAATCGGGAAACGGAAGACTGATCAGTTACCTTCCAGCTTAAATTCATATCCCTTATAGTCAAAAGCATTTCTGAATCCCAGATTCTCTGCGACTGCAACGGAACCCTTGTTGGACTCCATACAGTCCCAATAAGGGAGAAGACCACGTTCCAGACAATCCTTCACAAAAGCAACAGCCACACGTTGCGCCAGCTTTTTTCCCTGATGTTCTTTCAGTGTCTCAATGTCCACACAGTGAACATGGTCCACGACAAACCCGGAAAAACAGACACTGACCACTTCATTTTCGGTAACCGCACAATAACCCACACCTGTTTGGAAGAAGCTTTCAGGTGAAGGCCAGAATTCAAGTATTTTGGAATGCAGAAAACCGATGTTGCTGATCAATTGATTGCCGTTTTCAAAAAGTGTTTTGCTTATCTTTTTAATCGCATATCCGTCTTCAAGAGGAAATGCCAAGCCGGAATCAAACTCCTCTTTCCCCAAGGTATACACCTTCTGATTCCAGCTTCCTAAATCCCGCGATTCAAACGCCTTTTCAATCGTCTCATTCCAACCAGAATGGTTCCCAATACCCTCGAACCAAGTTAATCCGGCCTTCTTCGCCTCCGGCTGGATGACGTTATCGATGAAATGATTGATTCCAGCGTTGAACCCCTGATTCTTTTCATCCCCGATAAACAAAAACCCATCGTTGTTTCCCAACCAAATCAGTCCGGATGCAGGGGCCTCCACATCATCCACAAAAATCCGGCCCGGATTCACCCCTTCAACAATCGCTTTCGCTTCCAACTGGCCCTGTTCATTCAGCAAAGCCCTGCACTTTTGGAAATCGGTTTGTTTCAATTCCTTGATCATTGTCTTCTCCTCTTATCCAAGAATCCGAATGATATCCTGGGGTTTCTCAAAGTTGTAAGTCGCGGAAATCCGCTCCGGATGTTTGCAGCCCCACAATGCCAAACCGAAGTCGATGCCTGCATCCCTTGCACATTCATAGTCGTAAACCGTGTCCCCTATGTAGATCGATGTCTTCGGATCAGCGCCCGAAACCTCAAGAAACTTCAACAACGGATCAGGGTTCGGTTTGTGTTTTTCGGTGTCATCGGCGGAGACCGTATACGTCATATAACCTGAAAGTCCGAATGGCTCGAAGTCATCTATGATTTCCTGATTCGTTTTTGAGGTCACGATCCCCACAGCAAATTCCCGGTCCTCCAAGGTCTCCAATACTCCCTTAATGCCGTCAAACACCTTGATCTCATGAAAGAAATCTTTCATGAAATGATTCCATCGTTCGTTTGCCTGATCGACATCCTTGATATTCAGCCGGGGAAGTGAACTGGAGCCCGGGATTCCAAGAACGAACGTCAGCTCTTCCATCGGCACCTGTTTGCCATAGTCTTCTTTCAGCATTTTCTGGAGCGAACCCAAGACGGCTTTTTCCGTATCAATCAGCGTACCGTCGACATCGAAAATAATGGTGTTATACACTCAATCCATCTCCTTATCCCTGTTTATTCGGATCAAACGGACTGTCAGAGAACCGCTCCGGCAATGGCTGGTCCACGCCGTATCTGGAAAATCGATATCAAGATCCGGATATTGCGCTTCCACAAGCTCCAACGTTTCTCCAAGCACTTCCCGAAGTCTATCAGCCGCGTCAGTCGGGGCTTCCCTGTACATCTCCCTCAGCCGCCATTCCAGGTTTTCCGGTTTGGCCGGCAGTTCGTGAAGCCGCTTGAACATCCATTTATAGGTCGGGAAATAGGAGCCGTTCAACGCCAAGAGGACGATGAAAAGGCTGGAATGGATGTTGCTCAGGATGTTATAGAAAGCAGCCGGATTGTTGCGGTGGGCCGCGAATTGGACCTGGCGCAGATGAAAGTGCGGCAGATACTCATCCAGGAAACGGCGGGCCAGCTCATCCGGGTACGGCTCTGTCCTCTTCTGCCACCCCTGAACCAGTTCCTCCCCGTACAGCGGGATGCCGGTTCGCACCGTGTCAACCACATTGTTGTCCACTAGATCGGTGCTGAGGTCCTTCATCACGCGGTCAAGGACATCCTCTTCCTCCGTTATAGACTTATGCCACAGATCCACCGGGAAGCCTTCGATCTCGAGTGCGCTCTCATGGCCATGATCGATTTCCGGATAACGGTGGACGGCACCCAGTTCTCCTGAGATGACCCGTTTTTCCTCTGTGCCCGGCACCCTGTCCCAGTAGGCGATCAGTTCCAGGTCCGAATAGACATCCGCATAGCCGCGAGCCGCAGAACCCCCGGCGATGATTGCCCGGATGCCGGCTTTCCCTTTCAGTTTCTCCGCGAGCGCGCGGGCGGCGTCCAGTCTCCATTCCGTCTGATGATCCATCCTCTCCAACTCCTTTCCTGATTGGCTCTCACTTTACTATTTGATTCTGTTTGTCCGTCCGGAGCCGGGGAATAGAAAACTATTCTCAGGATTCCGGGGTGGCAGACAATGAAAAAGGTCGGAAAGCTTGCACTCATCGGTTTTATAGCGGGTTTGGTGCTGATTGCGGTCATGAAAGTGATCCAATGGGTGACCGGAAGCCCGGCATATGTGCTTTTGTTCAACTTTGACTACATACCGGTCGTCAACACCTGGGAGCCCGTATGGCTGGTCGGGTTCATGTTCCACAACATCACCTGCATCGTGAGTGCGGTCGTGCTGTATTACCTGCTGAGGCCGTTCGGGATGGAGAAGCAAATTGCGCCGTACATAGCCGTCTATTCAATCGGCGGCGGGCTGCTGTTTTCGCTGACGGCGCTATCCGAGCAACCTCCGGACTTCTCTGACGGCGAGGCGTGGATCTGGTGGACGCTCGGCCATGCCGTGTTCGGCTGGGCGGTCGGCGGACTCATCAGGCGTTATGTCTGAACCCCAACTTAATGCGAAAGGAATTTCTCTTTGTAGGCCGGGCTCAGTTCGCTCCATACATCGAACCGGTTGCCATCCGGATCATCGAACACAAAATTCCGCCCGGCATGGCCCCGGTCTTCGATGTCACCGACATGGATTCCTTTAACCCTGAATTCCTCATGGACGGATTCAAGAGCCTCCAGGCCATTCACCTCGAAGGTCAGCGAAAACCGCTCCTTCCCGTGGATATCGATGAAATTCGAGCATTCGCCTTCCGCCGCTTTCACAAGAAAAAAGCTTTGGTCCGCAAGATTGACGATTGCTTTGTCCTCGTCCCGGTAACTGACTTCCGCACCTAAGTGATCCGCATACCATCCGGCAGATTGTTCCACATCCGTCACCGGAATGTAGACCGTGCCGACTCTCAACAACTTTCCGCTCATCAGTATCCCTCCTGAATCCTTGTTCAGTAACATTCTCTTTCCCGTTCCCGTTCTCCTTCACACGGCAAAAGCCTCCGAACCATGATCGGTTCGGAGGCTTTCTTGTTTAATTCTCCAGTTTCGTCCTGTCCGAGAGCGCAATCAGTGCCGGAAGCAGGATCGGCATCATGATGAAGGCCAGGAGGACGAGTCCGACGATGACGACGATCGCAACCTGGATGAGCGTCAGGATGCCGGACGGGATCAGCGCGGCGAATGTGCCGCCGAGGATGATCGCGGCCGAAATGACGACACTGCCCATGTGGCGGGCGGCATCGACGATCGCGCGTTTTGGATCTCCGTCAGTCTCCTTATAGCGCATCATGAGGAAAATGCTGTAGTCGACACCCAGCGCGACAATCATGATGAAGCTGAAGAACGGTACGTTCCAGCCGAGTTCGCTCATGTCGAGGAACCAGCTGCTCAGCATCTCGGTGGCGCCGAGGGCCGTGAAGTAGGACAGGATCAGCGAGATGATGATGAAGATCGGCTGGAGCACGGAGCGCGTGATGAAAATCAGCACGATCGCGATGCCGACCAGCATGATCGTTGCCGTCCTGCTAAAGTCGCCTGACGACATTTCCTGGAGATCGGCGTTCTCGGAAGATTTGCCGCCGACGGCCATGTCTGCCTCCGCAAGTTCCGTTCCTTTTACTGCGGACTGTGCCTGGTCGCGGACCACCTGGACGACATCCATCGCTTCCGCGGAGAACGGGTTGACGTCGAGGATGACCGTCATCTGAGCAGTTTTCCGGTCAGGCGACATGTACATATCGAGGGCCTGCTGGAAGTCCTCGCCTTCCAGGACATCTTCCGGAACAAAGAACGCGCCGGAAGCTTCCGAGTCGCTCAGGCCGCCGAGGTAGCTCTGGGCCTCTTCCAGCCCTTCGCTGACCTGGCCTAGACCTTCCGTACTCGCCGCGAGTCCGGACTGAAGCTGACCCATCTTTTCCTGGAGGTCGGAGAGCCCGGCCAGCAGTTGCCGCTGTCCGTCATTGACCGTATCCAGACCGGTCGCGAGCCCGCCGGATTCCTGCTGGATCCGACCGGCGCCGGCTGCCCCATCATTCAGGCCCGATTCCAGTTCGGATGCGCCGGACTGAAGCTGGCCGACCCCTGTCTGCAGGGCGGCAAGGCCGTCTTCCACGGACTGAAGCGAGGCGTTCGCTTCGCGGAACTTGGCAAGCGCACCCTCATACTGCGGCGTCATCTCGTCCAGTTGCGCGGTCAGGCCGCTGAGCTGTTCCTGGGCCGCTTTGGCCGTTCCGAGTGCCTGCTGGACATTCGGATCCTGCGCCATGTCAGGGTTGCTTTCGATCAGTGCGCCCAGCGAGGCCTCGATCTGGCCGAACGCTCCCTGTGCACCGGCCACCGCTTCGCGGATGCCATTAAAGTACTGTGTGAACGAGCCGAGGCCCGATTCAATCGCCGTATAGCCGTCTTGAAGTTCTGCGACCCCATTTTGGAGGGTCTGCACGTTTTCATTGACCGATGAGAGGCCCTGCCGGATGTCTCCGGCACCTGCTGCCCCGTCCTGCATGCCGGACGTCACCTGGCCGAGCGCGTCCTGCAGTGAGACCGCGCCCCGGCTCAGTTCGCCGGTGCCGTCAATCAGGCGCTGGACATTGGAAAGGTCGGTGCTGCTTCCGCTGCCGACCTGGCCTTCCGCATCCGTCAGGCCGCCACGGATCTCTTCAACACCCGATTTGGCATCGCCGAGCCCGCTGTTCAGCGTCCTGGACTGGTCGTCGATATAGAGTTCGCCAATGCGTTCGCCGGCAGGTCTTGTCGGTGACAGCACTTTGGAGACGCCATCGACCTTGCCGATCTTGGCGGCCAGTTCATCCAATGTCTTTAGATCTTCCTGTGAATCCATCGGTTCGTCCGTCTGGATCAGGATGGTCGCAGGAGACGAAAAGCCCGGTTCAAAGTGCTTTTCGATCACGTTGATGCCCTGCTTGGATTCGTATTTATCGTCCACTTCGTACAGGTCGTTGTAGTTCAGCGTCCCGTCATGCAGAAGGATGAACGGTACGCAGATTGCGAGCGTGAACAGTACGGCGAGAAACGGCCGGAGCACCGACTGTCTGGACAGGAAATGCCAGAGCTTGCTGTCGCCGTGTCCTTCGAACTTCTTCGACGGCCAGAACATCTTCCGGCCGAGAAGCGCCATGAAGAACGGATTCAGCGTCATGAGGACAAGCAGCAGCACCGCGACGCCGATGCCGATCGCGGACGTCGACTGGTACAGCGAGAACTCGGCAAGCGCAAGCACTGCGACACCGATCATGACCGCGACGCCGCTGTAAAGCACCGTTTTCCCGGCGGTCCGATACGTTTCAATAAGGGCGGCCACCTTGCTTTCCTGGCGGCTCAGTTCCTCCTTGAAGCGCGTGAACAGCAGGATGTTGTAGTCGGTCCCGATCCCGAACAGAATGACGACGAGGAACACCTGCGTGAAGTTCGAAAACGGGAAGTCCAACTTGTCGACCATCTGTGTGACGACGCCAAGCGAGACGAGGTACGACACCCCGACTCCGAGCAGCGAGATAAACGGCACGACCGGCGAGCGGAACACCGCGATCAGGATCAGCACGATAAAGACCACCGCGATCAGCTCGGTCTTTTTCACCCCGTCCTGCGTCGAGCTCGAGAAGTCATCGGTAATCAGACCGGCGCCGGTCAGGTATGTGTCGATGCCGTCCGCCTGAACCGCTTCCCGGATGTCTTTCCGGACGTCCTTCAGCTCACCCTGTGCCTGGTCGACAGAAATCTGGGTCAGGTAGGTCGTTCCGTCTTCGGATGCAAGCTGGGCTTCCGCCTGCTCGCTGTCAAACGGTGTCAGAAGATCCGTGATACCGAGTTTTCCCCGGTCCGATTCCAGCCCTTCGATGACCGACCGGATCTCTTCTTTCTGGGTTTCGGTCAGCGCCTCACTATTGCCGCTGTTAAAGACGGCGATCAGCTCATACCGGTCCCCCTCCCCGCTCAGGTCTTTCGCCATCTCGTCCGCAACGACACTCTGGAACGAGTCTGGAATCGTGACCTGCCCTTTTTCCCGGACCAGCTGTTCCATGTCCGGCATCGTGACGACGGCCAGCACCGTGGCCGCCAGCCAAAGGACGAGCGCCGTAATTCTTGCTGTTTTTGATTTCATCATTGGATCACCTTTCGTCTTATCTCTGCATGAGGAATGAATGTTCATTCCGTTTTGTGCAAGTTCCGGAATGAAGATTCATTCCGCTTAAGATGGGAAAACCATCAGTCTGCACTGATAGCGTCCCAGCAGCTTTTCTCGAGGCCGGCCAGCAGCTCATCCGACGGCTCAAGCGTCCCGTCTTCAAACATCCGGGACAGGTGGAAGATCGTCCCGTAGACAATCGCAATAAAGGCCTGGGCCGGCAGAGCGCGCAGCAGCCCCGCTTCCTTCCCCTCATCAAGGTGGCGCTCGATAAAGTCCATGAAGCCCTCGAAATCCGACTTGCTCTGTTCATCGAGGAAATATGCGTTCACCGTCGCATTGATGAACCGGAAAGCTTCCGGCTGCTCGCGGGAATACCGGATCAGCCGGTAAAACACATGACGGAATTTTTCCCGGAAATCCTTTTCTTCCGGAAAGCCGTCCCGGAGCGTGGCCGCAAACTGCGCCACCGATCCGCGGAACAATTCATTCACGAGCTTCTGCTTGTTCTCGAAATATCGGTAGATCGTCCCCGCGCCGACCTTCGCCTCTTCTGCAATCATCGGCACCGTTGTTCCGTCATAACCGCGCTCGGCAAACAACTTCTGCGCAGCCTTCAGTATCATTTCATGCTTATTCTCCGCCACAAAACCCCTCCTGTTCTCTCCGGCAGCAAATCCGGAATGAACGTTCATTCCATTATTATAATCCCCTTAACCTGGATTGCAAGAACCAATATCTGAAATGATGTCCCGGAAGTACCCGGTTCAGTTCGGGCGCACTCATCTGATGTTCAGTCTGCATTCCGGCTCAGTATAAAAGCACTCGCCCATCTTTGCTTAATTCAAAAGAAAAAGCCGCCCATCCGGACGGCTTTCCAAAATCAGCTGTTCAGTTCGTTGTAGGCAACCGCAATTTCCGTGCCGACTTTCGCGTTGTGCTTGACGAGCGCGATGTTGGCGACGAGGCTCTTGCCTTCGGTGAGATCTTTTACTTTGCCCAGAAGGAACGGAGTCGTTTCCTTGCCGGAGATGCCGTTCTCTTTCGCTTCCTGCAGGGCGTTCTCGATAATTCCGTTGATGAAGGCCGGGTCGAGCTCGTCCTCTTCCGGAATCGGATTTGCGATGACCGCTCCGCCTTCGAGGCCGAGGTCCCATTTCGCCTTCAGCATGCCCGCCACATCTTCTGCACTGTCGGTGCTGATGCTGAGCGGGAAGCCGCTCTTGCGCGTGAAGAATGCAGGAAGTTCATCTGTGCCGTAGCCAACGACCGGAACACCTTTTGTCTCCAGGTATTCGAGCGTGAGGCCGATGTCGAGGATCGACTTGGCACCCGCACAGACAACTGCGACATTCGTCTTGCCGAGTTCGTCGAGGTCCGCGGAAATGTCCATCGTCGTTTCCGCACCGCGGTGTACACCGCCGATGCCGCCCGTTACGAACACACGGATGCCGGCGAGGTCGGCGCAGATCATCGTGGCTGCGACCGTTGTCGCGCCGAGCTGCTTCGTTGCGAGCAGGTAGCCGATGTCACGGCGGGAAGCTTTCGCAACATTGTCCGCGTTGCCGAACATTTCAAGCTCATCGTCGGACAGGCCGATCTTGATCTTGCCGTCGATCAGCGCCATCGTAGCAGGAACGGCTCCGCCGTCGCGGACGATCTGCTCGACTTCGCGGGCGGTCTGCACGTTCTGAGGGTATGGCATGCCATGGGAGATAATTGTCGACTCAAGCGCCACGATCGGCTTGCCTGCTTCAATCGCTTCTTTGACTTCCTTGGAAAATTCGAGATATTGTTTCATCGGAGTTCCTCCATTTCAAGTTTGAGTTGTTCTGCCGAGAGCTCCGGGCGCACGGTCGCGTCCGAAGCAAGTGTTTTCGCAGCGTTCACCAGCCCGCAGCGGATCTTGTCATCAAAGCCGAAGCCTGACAGATGACCGTGGAGCAGACCCGAGACGAACGCATCGCCTGCACCCGTCACGTCTTCCACATGGACACCGCTGATTGCCGGGTAGTGACGGATTCCGTCCCTGTTGCCTGCCATGACGCCCTTGGCACCGGCCGTCACGACCGCATTTTCGACCCCTTTGTCCAATAAGAGCTGTACCGCTTCTCTCCAGGAAGATTCGTCTTCCACCGGGATGCCGGTATAGGTCTCCGTCTCATCCCGGTTGCAGACGAGCCAGGTGACGCCTCCGAGATCATCCGGCATCCTATCCATCTTCGGGGAAGAAACCGGGACGACCGCCAGTTCCGTACTGCTCTGCCGGGACAGTTCCTGCACAAAGGCGACCGTCTCCTTCGGACAGTTCAGGTCAATCACCGCGAGTGCCGCTCCCTGGATCACCGGGGCGTGGGAGTCGATGTAATCCGGGGAAAGGTCGTCATACACATCCATGTCCGCCAGCGCAATGGCCATCTCGCCGTCTGGGTTAAGTACGGCGGAATAGGAGCCTGTCGTCCGGCCCGGAAGAAGCGCAGCATGCGCCAGTTCCACATGGGGTGCAGTCGCCTGCTCGATGCGCTGCCAGTCGGCATCATTGCCCGCGACCGTCAGGAGGCTCACCGGATGTCCGAGGCGTCCGATGTTCTCCGCAACGTTTCGCGCGACGCCGCCGACCGACGAGGTCACCGTCGACGGATTGGACGTTCCCGCCTGGGCATTTGCCTTCAGATGGAATTTCCGGTCGACGTTCGCCCCGCCGATTGCGACCACGCGGTTTTCCTCGGCGAGAATATATGCCCGCCCCCGGATGATCCCCCGCCGCATGAGCCCGGAAATCAGATTTGCCAGCGCCGGCCTGGAGATGCCGAGCGATTCCGCCATCCCCTGCTGGGAAAGGTACGGATTACGCCGGATCAGCTCCACGATGGCTGCTTCTTTCTCATTCATCCACCGGCACTCCTTCCTCTAACATTTGTTTCGATTATAAACTTTTGCTCACAACCTCGTCAAGTGTTTATATTGCGGACAATTGTTTATAGGATTGGCCATAGTCCATCCTTCCCCTCCACCAAGCGAAAAAACCGTCCGGTTCTCGCAAGCGGACGGTTTCCGTCTATTCATTCATCTTGGCCACAATGTCGATCAGTTCCAGCGGTTCTCCGAAATGTACGGTATAAACCACATTCTCGGCCTGCCACTGAAGCGAATGGGCCGATGCCCCGTCTCCGGTCATGTCGAATGTACCTGACCCGACTTCCTGAGGTGCCGGGAGCATCTTTTCCTCGAGTTTCTTCACAATCTCTTTTGCCTGTCCGACCATCTCTTCGCCCGCGTCTTCCCCGTTCCGTTCGTGAATCAGAAACGACCATCGACCCTCGTGCCAGACGAGACCGATGCTTCCCGCGCCGGCATCCATATAGCCTGTGATGCCATGACCGAGGTCTGCGGGCTGTCCGGCTTTCCTCTCCGGCTCGTAATCGACTCCGGCCCGGGCGCCTTCAGCAGTGTCGTAGACGATTGCGCTGACGGTCAGATAAGGGTCCTTTTGCTCCAGCTGCGCATCATTCACCGGCACCGGCTCCTCCATCAGATAATAGAACACCTCATATCCTTCGGGGTTGGCGGTCACCCTGGCAGTCAGATAACGGTCGCCGGTCTCCAGATCACGCGGAAGCTTCGGTTCCGCAGCCGACTTCTGCATGACCTTCTCCCAAACGTCCGCCAGCACGTCCTGCTTCACCTGTTCTGGGTCATCCTGTGCCTGACTTTGGTCCGCTCCAGCCGGCAGTTCGTCGTGTTCCGCTTCGGCCTGCTCTTCCCCGGCTTCAGGTTTATCTACATCCTCCGGCCCGCATGCCCCGAATACGAGCAGCAAGGTTGCGGGGAATAGGAGCCAACTAAACCGCGCCATCTGCATCTGCCCCTTTCTGGGAAGTGATCCCTTCTTTACCATCTTGTTTACCCGATCCATCCCAAATCAAAAAGATCCGCCCGGAATTTCCGGACGGATCTCCATCATTCTATTAAGCTTCCGTGCCCATTTCCGCGCGGACGACTTCCGCGATGCGGTTTACGTAGCGGGAGGCTTCTTCCTCGGACTGCGCTTCGACCATGACACGCACGAGCGGCTCGGTGCCTGAAGGGCGTACGAGGACGCGGCCGTTTCCTGCCATATCCTTCTCGACGTCCGAGATGACGGCTGCGACCTTGGCATTATCCGTGACGGCATGCTTGTCGGTCACGCGGACGTTGACCAGTTCCTGTGGGAACATCCGGACGTCCGAGGCAAGGTCGGACAGCGTGCGTCCGGTCATCTTCAGGACGTTCACAAGCTGGAGCGCGGTCAGCAGGCCGTCGCCCGTAGTGTTGTAGTCCAGCATGATGATGTGGCCGGACTGCTCGCCGCCAAGGTTGTAGTCGTTTTTCTTCATTTCTTCGACGACGTAGCGGTCGCCGACTGCAGTCTTGACGCTATCCATGTCGTATTCGCCGATCGCCTTGTAGAAGCCGAGGTTGCTCATGATCGTGGAGACGACCGTGTTCTTGGTCAGACGGCCTTCCTCTTTCAGGTGGCGCGCGAGAATGAACATGATCTGGTCGCCGTTGACGACATCTCCGTTTTCATCGACCGCGATCAGGCGGTCGCCGTCACCGTCGAAGGCGAGGCCGATATCGGCGCCCTTTTCCCCGACGAAACCGGCGAGCACTTCGGGATGGGTCGAGCCGCAGCCATCATTGATGTTCAGGCCATTCGGCGAAGAGCCCATCGACGAGATATCCGCATCCAGGTCGGCGAACAGATGGGTCGCAAGGGAGGACGTGGCGCCGTGTGCGCAATCAAGTGCGACATGGATGCCGGTAAAGTCCTCATCGACCGTCTGCTTGAGGTACTGGATGTACTTCTGGCCGCCTTCCTTGTAATCGGTGACTGTGCCGAGATTGACACCGGTCGGGCGCGGGAGTTCGTCGGTTCCCTTGTCCAGCAGTTCTTCGATTTCAGCTTCCTGCTCATCGCTCAGCTTGTAGCCGTCGCCGCCGAAGAACTTGATGCCGTTGTCTTCCACAGGGTTGTGCGACGCGGAGATCATGACCCCCGCATCCGCGCTCATCGCACGGGTGAGGTAGGCGACGCCCGGCGTGCTGATGACGCCGAGGAGCATGACGTCTGCCCCGATTGACAAAAGTCCTGCGACAAGCGCGTTTTCGAGCATATGGCCGGAAATGCGAGTGTCACGTCCGATCAGCACCTGGGGCTTGCCGGATGCGTGTTTTGTGAGGATATATCCGCCATAGCGGCCGAGCTTGAATGCGAGTTCAGGTGTCAGGCCTTCATTGGCGACACCGCGCACCCCGTCTGTTCCGAAGTATTTACCCATCATGACTCTCTCCTTCACTGTTGACGTTCATTTCATATTCAGGCGGTGGCGATGCGCACGGTGACCCGTCCCGGAGCCGGTTCGGCTTTGATGCCGGATGGCCCGTCCACATGCACCACGAGTGATGCTTCTCCTTCACTGACTCCGCCTGCATTGACAAATAGCTTAAAGTCGCCGGATTTGGCGCTGTCCACGGCGCTTTTCGGCCCCCGGATCTTGAGGGAGAGCGGCCCGTCCGGCTGGATGACCTCTCCGGTCTGCCCTTCCTCAAGACCCCGGACTTCCACTGCAAGTCCGTCGAGGGTGCCGGACGCCTCTTCTTCTGCAGTACTGCCGGATTCGGGGCCGGATTCATCGCTCTGGGCGGTATCCCCGTCGGCGGCCGACCCAGCGGCCGGGCTTTCGGGCTCCTCTTCCTCCTCCGGCTGGCCGGATTCGGCGACTTGTTCCTCCGTCTCGTCCGGCGCTTCCGCCGTTTCTTCATCATTGCCGTTGACAGTCGCACGGACGTCCACATCAATCGACCCCGGCGACACCTTGGTCACTCCTGCCGGCTTCTTAAGTTCCACGGTCACTTTCCCGCTGGCGGTCACTTCCGAAACATCGACCGCGACGGAAAGTTCGCCGATTTCATCAAGAACATTCCTGGGCCCGAAAAGTTTGACGGTCTCCGTTGCCGTGCTGATCGAATCGATGGTGACGCCTTCCTCCGGCGTGCCGGATTGCTCCAGCGCGACCTGTACCGACCGCGAATACTCCGATATGTCCGCTTTGACCGTCACTTCGGCCGGCTCGATGATGACGTTCAGTTTATTCAGGTCACGGTCGAGCACACGGACGCTTGCCTGCTGTTCGAGCGGCCCGTCCACTCCCGGGTCGGCGGTGACCGACGCCTTGACGAAGCTGATCGACTCGATGACACTCTTGGCACCCGTGACCATGACGGTCGACGGCTCTGCCTCAAGCGAGTTGATGACATGGTTTTCTGCGAGCAGCCGCTCATTCATCTCCGGATCCACACGGAATTCCTGGCTGATCCGTTCTTCGATGACGACATCGACTGTTTCGGGATCGATGGATACTTCCAGCTTTTCCGAAAGATTCTCCGTCTGCACCGTGACTTCATGCGCGCCCATTGTGAGAGCGCGCAGATCGACGAACACCGTGAAGTCCTTTAGAGACCTTGTCGTCCGGACGAGGTTGCCCGGCCCTTCGATGGTGACACTGACCGTCTCGGGCGCTCCGGTGACGACCGTATTTTCATCATCATAATACACTTCAATCGGCACATCCTGCAGGACGGCGATATCCGTCCCGCCCGCGGCGCGGCTTCCCTGCTCCTCATCCGACTGCACGACGAGGAACATCAGGACGGCGAAGAACAGGGCGATGCCGCGGATAAACCACGGGTTGTCCATGAACTTATCCATTCTTCTTCCCTCCCCGTTTCCGCTTCGAGGCGGCCTGAGGCTCCGGCACAGGACCAAACCACATTTTCCGGAGCAATGTCTCAAACTCCTCAGGCGGCAGGTTGCGGTGAAGATCGCCGTTGCGCGTCAGGCTGATAGCCCCGGTCTCCTCGGAAACGACGATCGTGATGGCGTCGGTCACCTCGCTCAGGCCGAGCGCCGCGCGGTGGCGCGTGCCGAGCTCCTTCGAGATGAACGGGCTTTCCGACAGCGGCAGGTAGCAGGCCGCTGCCGCGATACGATCCTGTTGGATGATGACCGCCCCGTCATGGAGCGGTGTATTCGGGATAAAGATGTTGATGAGGAGCTCCGACGTGAGATTGGAATTCATAGGGATTCCGGTCTCGACGTACTCCGACAGCCCGGTCTCCCGCTCAATGGACATGAGCGCGCCGATGCGCCGCTTCGCCATATAGCCGACCGATTTCGTGACGGCTTCGACGAGGCGGTCCCGCTCCTCTTCCTCCGCCATGCTGCTCCGGGCAAACAGCTTCCCGCGCCCGATCTGCTCGAGCGCGCGCCGGAGCTCCGGCTGGAAGATGATGATGACTGCGAGGAACCCCCACGTCAACACCTGCTCCATGATCCAGTACATCGTCGTCAGGCCGAGCTGTTTCGTGACGAACCAGGCGATGACGACAACGAACACGCCTTTCAGCAACTGAACCGCCTTCGTGCCCTTGATGATGGTAATCAGTTTATAAAGAACGTACCAGACCAGAAGAATGTCCAGGATATTCACCAGGACTTCCACCCAAGTCAGGTCCGTAAAACGCTCAAAGAACGCCACAGGCATCCCCGCCTTTTCTTAACGCATGCATATCCGATAGTATACCATACCGGACCACTTCACCGCTCGGCTGATGGAGACTTTTGGCGGCAGGAACCGGTGCCCGGAAGACTTGCGGGTCAGGACGGATTCCGGGCGGGCCACAGAAGCCTGACGAACGCTCATCAGGGAGACCATTTCTTGATGCTGCGCCGCATTCAATACAAAACTATTTTACTATAGCGATATTTCATATTTCCTCATTTTGACTTATAATTACTTATAGAGGGGACCGGGCCTTTTTTCTCACTTCCCGGTCCGCATCAAGATGATGGAGTGTGAATCAACATGAGGAATTTGGGCCGTTTCGAGTCACTCAATGGCCGGACGGCAAGGAAGGACATTCTCGCCGGCATCACGGTCGGGATTGTCGCCATTCCGCTCGGCATGGCGTTCGCGATCGCTTCGGGCGTAAAGCCGGAATACGGCATTTACACGACCGTGATCGCCGGGCTTCTTGTAGCACTTCTCGGCGGTTCCCGTTTTCAGATTGCAGGACCGACGGGCGCGTTCATTCCGATCCTGCTCGCCATCGTCCTGGAATATGGTTACGAGGACCTGCTCGTCGCCGGTTTCATGGCCGGAGTGTTTCTTGTCATCATGTCGTTCCTGAAGATCGGGGATCTGATCCACTTCGTCCCGAGGGCGGTGACGATCGGCTTCACCGCCGGGATCGCCGTCACGATCTTTACCGGCCAGATCGGCAACTTCCTCGGCCTCGAGGGGTTGGAGCGCCGTGAATTCTTCCACGAGAACATGTGGGAGATTTTCCGGACCATCGGCACATTCAACGGGTATGCGTTCCTGACGGCGGCGATCGGGCTGGCCGTGATCATCATCCTGCCCCGGATCGCGCCGCGCGTCCCGCTCTTCCTCGCCGCACTTCTCATTCCGACGCTGGTGTCTGTGCTTTTCTATCCCGGCCAGCTCCCGACGATCGGGACTGCCTACGGCGGCATCCCGCAGCAGCTTCCGGAATTCCGCCTGCCGGAAATCACAGGCGGCAAGATCCTCGAGCTGTGGCAGCCGGCACTGATCATCGCGGCACTGGGCGCAATCGAGTCGCTGCTGTCCGCAGTCGTCGCCGACAATATGGCCGGCGGCAAGAAGTCGGCTTCCAACCGTGAACTGTTCGGGCAGGGTGTCGCGAATATGGCCGCTCCGCTATTCGGAGGCATCCCGGCAACGGGCGCCATCGCCCGCACGGCGACAAACATCCGTGCCGGGGCCGTCAGTCCGCTGTCCGGCGTCGTCCAAAGTCTGTTTGTCCTTCTTGTCCTGCTGCTGTTCGCACCTTTTGCCTCCCACGTCCCGCTCGCCAGCATGGCGCCGATCCTTATGCTGGTCGCATGGAACATGAGCGGACTGCGGTCGTTCGCTAAGATTTCACACCTGAAGACGGGAGACTCGGCTGTTCTGTGGGTGACGTTCCTGCTGACCGTCTTTGTCAACCTGACTGTCGGCGTCGAGGTCGGTTTCCTGCTCGCCGTCCTTGTCTTCCTGAAGAAGATGAGCGGCAAGCTGAAGCTTCAGACGGGTGAAGCCACGGCCGATGACTTTATCTACAGCGGGGTTCCGAAGGGTTCGGTATTCCGCAGCGTACGCGTCGACGGCCCCCTCTTTTTCGGAACCGCCCAGCAGTTTGAGCGGGAAATCGAGAAACAGCTCGAGACGCCTGCCGATGCCATCATGCTCCGGCTCCATGGCCTTTCCGCACTGGATGCCGGGGGCGTGGCCGCCCTGTCATTCGCCCATGATCTTGCAGACCGCCAGGGGGTCCGGCTCCTTTTCCAGGGCATCCCCGAAGAGAAAAAAATCCTTCTCAGAAAAAGCGGCCTGTATGAAAAGATCGGCACGGAGAATATGGTGAAATGAAAATCCGCCGTCCCGGTACTGGGGCGGCGGATTTTATGTGCAAGTTGCGAAGTTTGGCCGTGGTGCCTGGTCTTTCATTGTCTCTGCTTGGACTCTTATCTTGCGTGCCTGGTCTTTCGTTGTTTCTGTTTGGACTCTTATCGCGCGCGCCTGGTCTTTCGGTCTTTATCCATCTCAAAAAGAAAAAAGGGGTACCAGATTGAACTGGTACCCACTAGCCTTTAAGGACTTTTTAGAAATCGTATCTCTTTCTTTTTTCTTGATCAGAATCAGATTCATTGCGGAAACGAACCTTGACCTCAGAGTCGCTGTTAACGTTAATATTGATTTCAACTTTGACTTCATTGTCGCCAGATCGATTTTTGCGATTGTCCCGCTCATCCTTCTCGGATTGACGCTTTTGACGATTTTCCCGCTGCTCGTTTTTATCCCGGTTCCAATCTTCGAAGAAGGAATCGTTCATCCAGACTTTGCTCATGATTTCCCCTCCTTTCCCTATACTTCTTTAATATATTCAAAGGTGAAAATCTAACTTTGGACAAATGCCTTTGATTCTTAATTTCAATGAATGAGGTAATCGCACAGAGAATATTCCCCAGTTCGGGAGAATGTCACTATGCATCCTGCTCGCCCGGCAAGGCCTTGCAATCAATAAAAAAACGGGAATGAAAGATGTCACTCTCCCATTCCCGTTTTATTCCTAGACTCTCTTCAGTTTCACCACTATCGCTCCAAGTTTCGGCATCGGCCACCCAATCTCATCATTTACAGCGGCCAATAACCCTGACTAAAAAAACCGCAGGCAAAGAGAAAATCCCTTCGCCTGCAGTCCGGCACCCGCTCCGCAGCGGGTGCTTCCCTTTATTTTTCTTCGTCGTCGGGATCAGGGCCTTCAAAGACGGAGAGGCCCTCTTTGACGCCGGACTTGATCGTGTACCAGAGCCACTCGAAAGCGCGGTCGATCTCTTCGATCTTGCCGGTGACGACGGCCGTGGAGGCCATGTATTTGGAGCCATTGATGACGGTGACGTCACCCTCGACTTCCCCTTCGATATGCAGCTCACCGTTTCTCACAAACAGATCGCCTTCAACCTTCTCGCCTTCGGGAACGATAACTTTGTTCCCTTCGACGACGAGGTTCGGCTGGGTGGACACGGCCAGCTGCTGGTCGGATGTATTGAAATTCGAGAACAGGGCGAGCCCGGCGAGGAGCACGAACATGGCGACCGCGGCAAGCATCGGATGACGCCCAAACCAGCGGCGCACGCCTGCGCCCTGGCGCTCCTTTGGCAGCGAAGCCATGATGCGGTCGCTGAAACCTTCCGGCGCTTCGATGTGCGAGGCGCTTTTCAGGAATGCGACCGAACGGCTGAGCTGATCCATATGTTTTTGGCAGGCCTGACACTTCTCGAGATGCTCGCTCAGAATTTGCTCGTCCCGGCGGGTGATTTCCCCGTCCAGATAGTCATGCATATACTGGACAATTTCTTCCGGACACGGTTTCATCCCGATTCCCTCCTACAACTTCTTCATTTGTTTCCTAAGAGCTTCGCGACCCCTATGGATGCGCGTCTTCACTGTGCCCAGCGGCAGCTCGAGGATTTCGCTGATTTCCTGGAGGGGCAGTTCCTCGATGTAACGCAGAACAATCGCCGACCGGTATTTGTCCGGCAGCCGGCTGATCTCGTACTGGACCCGCTCCTGCTGTTCCATCTTCTCGACTTCCTCTTCCGGCAGCGGAGAATCGTGTGCCAGGCTGGAATAATGGTCCAGCCCATCGGTCCCCGGCACCGGCGCATCAAGAAACGTATCCGGTTTTTTCTTGCGGATCCGGTCGATGCAGAGGTTCGTCGCGATGCGGTACAGCCACGTCGAGAACTTCCGCTTCTGGTCGAAGGTATGCAGGTTGATGTACGCCCTGATGAACGCTTCCTGCGCGATATCCTCGGCTTCATGCCGATTGCCCAGCATCCGATAGCATACTTGGTATAGCCGGTTCTGATAGAGGGAAACGATTTCTTCGAACGCCGACTGGTCCCCCTTCAGGACTTGTTTGATTCGTTTTTTGACGATGTCTTCCATTCTTCTCGATTTCCCCCCGCTTCATGCGGCTAGTTGGTATACGGACGGGCGCACCAAAGGGTTTCACTTTTTCCGCGAAAAAGTTTGAAATCAGAATACCCTTTTTCCTTCCGTTCGACTCCGGCCCATTTATTGACTTCATTGTATCAAAGGAAAATCTAAAAATGTTGAAAAACTGAAAAACCGGCTCCCTTAAGCGGGAACCGGCTAAAGTGCCTTTAAATCAAGGTTTCGCCGAACAAAGAGCCCATCAGTCCGACTGCGACGTCTGCTGTTTTATTGCGCTCATCGAGGATCGGATTCACCTCTACAAATTCAGCGGAAGTGATGCGGCCGGTCGAATGGAGCATCTCCATCGCCAGGTGGCTTTCCCGGTAGCTGAGGCCGCCCTGCACCGGCGTGCCGACACCCGGTGTGTAAAGCGGATCGAGCCCGTCGAGGTCCAGCGACAGATGCACACCGTCCACCCCGCGTTCTTCCAGGTAGCGGATGGCATCCTGCATGATGGCGGTCATGCCGTCCCGGTCGATTTCGTGCATCGTATACACACGGATCCCCTTTTCCCTGACAAGCTCACGCTCACCCGGATCAATCGAGCGAGCCCCGATGACCACGATGTTTTCAGGCTTCACCTTCGGCCCGCTGCCGATCGAGGTAAGATCCCCGTGCCCGAGTCCCATCGCGACGGCAAGCGGCATCCCGTGTATGTTTCCGGAAGGCGATGTCTCTGCCGTGTTCAGGTCGGTATGCGCGTCATACCAGATGACCCCGAGGTTGCTGTAATGCTCGTTCAGCCCGGCCAATGTGCCGATCGCGATGCTGTGGTCGCCGCCGAGGACAAGCGGGAAGCGCCCGTCGCGGACTGTCTCCGATACCTTTTCGGCGAGTTTCCGGTTCCCTTCGGTCACCGCCTTGAGGTTTTTCAGGTTCGTGCCCGACACTTCGCGCGGCGCATCCATATCGACCGGGATATCCCCTTCATCCCTTACGATATGCCCCAGCGCCTCAACCCGCTCCACGACACCCGCATAGCGGATCGCGCTCGGCCCCATGTCGACCCCGCGCCGGCTTTGGCCGAAATCCGCGGGAACCCCGATAATTGAGATTTCTTTGTGACTGTTCATGCTGCCATCCCCCTTTTCCGATCTTGGCTACTATTATGAATCGAAAAGGGCAGATGGCTCAACCGGACAAAGATTAGGATAATTATTCATCGGAAGAGTCTGTCTGTTTCGTTATAATGGCTGTAGACTGCATGGAAAATGGGGGTGTTGAGATGATCACGGGACTGTATGAAGCCCATCTGCCGGTCAGAGACCTGGATCGTTCACTGAAGTTTTATACCGGTCTCGGGCTGGAAATTGCGCATACCCACGGGGAGGGGCTGGCTTTTCTGTGGATTGAGAAAGACAAAAGCTGGCTGGGGCTATGGCAAACCGACAAAGTCGAACTGGACTATCATCCATCCATCCGGCACATCGCCTTTCAAGTGTCGCTTGATGGTCTGAAAAACTCTATCAGCTGGCTCAGGGAAAGGGGATACGAGCCGAGGGAGGCATTCGGATTCGGTCCGGACGAACCGTTCGTGATGCCGCAGGAGGACTACGCCCATGCCAAGATCCACTTTAACGACCCGGATGGCAACAGCCTGGAGTTCATCTGCAAGATGGACAATCCGAACAAGCTGACGGAACGGATGACACTGAGCAAGTGGGAAAAGCTGAACTCCTAATAAAAGCCTGTATCTGAGGAGGCGCCTCCTCCCAGATACAGGCTTTTTTCGGTCTCAGCACCGGACATATCTTCGCTTGAATCCGAGCCTTCCTTTGTCCAGGTCCTTCTGGATGTTTTCGGAGGCGTTCAGTAAACTGTTTTTCTTGTTGGGACGCTTCATCTCGACAGTGCCGACTTCCCGTGCGGTTCCGACCGCCAGTTCACTGAGCGGACTGTAAGAGATCCCCACGGTATACATGAAGTTGCTCATCGCCGATTTTGTACGCTCCGGGGCGTCATGGATGCCGTTTTTCACGGCCTCTAACATCCCGGCAAGCTTGCTTTCTGAGAATTCATCGTCCGGGCGGCTTCCGAGCAGCCAGCAATAACAGCTCCAGCCCGCCGACATCTTGAGCTCCTCGCCACTCGCGATCCATTTGTCGGCGATCTCCTGTGCCAGTGGCGACTCGGACAGAGTTACGGCCACCACATAATCGGACAGCATGTAGAAATACGCTGCGTCCATCCAGCGGTCAAAATCCGTTTCCGTCATGGTTTTCGGATCGGCAATGACCCCTGCGAAATACATGGCGTCATAATTTCCCGTCGCATACAATTCCTCCGCCAGGGGCTGGTTGATCTTGATCGCTCTCTTCATCGGCTTCATCGCACCAGTCGCCACACCGAAAAGAGGCTCATGCGCGCCGTTGGACATGTACATCTTTTTCGTGCGTTCCTTGCCCAGGGATTCAAGCTCCTGCATGACTGTTTCGAAATCCATATTGGATGACTCCCTTCCAGCCTGTTTTGATCACTTCTAGTCTTTTCATATTCTACTTGTGAGTTAAGCTATAAACAACATGATAAGGGAGATGGGATCATTGACCAACCTGGGTGACCTTTTAACCATCATTTTTTACCTGGCCGTTGCAGCAGGCATCATCGCCGCTTTTGTGCTGTTCAGTCGTTCCGCCAAAAAGCGGAAAGAGCAGCTCGATAGAATCGAAGCGAAATTAAATGACCTGACCGGGAAATGAAACCGGCATGCCTCCTTTTACGGATGGTATGCCGGTTTCTTCAATCCCTTTCCATCAGCCGCTCCAGATGCCGTTTCACTTCCGGCCATTCGCGGTCGATCACCGAGTAGAGGTGGACGTCGCGCGGATTGCCGTTGGAGCGGATACGCTCGTTCCGCATGACGCCTTCCAGCTTCGCGCCGATCCGCTCGAGTGCTTTCTGTGATCGCACATTCTCCGAGTCGGTCTTGAACTGGACACGGATCATGTCCATTCATTCAAAGCAGTGGCGGAGCAGCAGGTACTTCGATGTCGTATTGACATGGGTCCGCTGGTATGACTTGCCGTAGAAGGTGGAGCCGATCTCGCAAAGCTTATTGAACGGGTCGATGCCGAAAATCCGGGTAGTCCCCATCATGGCTCCCGTGCCGGCGTCTTCCACCGCAAATGCCAGGCAGCTGGAGCCTGTCTCCATCGCAGTAATTCCTGTTTCAAGCCACTGGTCGAAACGCTCTTTCGTCTCGACCTGGTGCAGCATAAAGAAGAATATATCCGGTGAATACAATTCCCAGAGCGCTTCGAAATCTCCTCGTTCAAGCGGCCGGAGCCTGACGCCATTCAATTCGAGAACCCGCACACTGCCACCTCGCTCTTTAGATTAAGCTTATTCTTCCGTCCTGAAGGTCGTCTCCGTCACTGCCGGCTGTGTCTCTGCGATCACTTCGCCGTTCCTGACCGACAGGAGGACCGGTGCCTGTGTGCGGACCGCTTCGTATTCTGAGTCGGCATTGATGACGATGAGGTTGGCCGGATTGCCTTCCTTCACGCCGTATTCTTCGTCACCGAGATGGAGCGCCTTTGCACCGTTGACACTGACCAGGTCGAGCGCCTTGACGATATGGGCGTAATCAGTCATGTGGCAGGCGTGCAGGCCGGCGTCGACCACGCTCATCAGCTCGCCGTTTCCGAGCGGGTACCATGGGTCCACGATCGAGTCGAGCCCGAAGCAGACGTTGATGTCTTCCGCCAGCATCTCCTTGACCCTGGTCACGCCGCGGCGGACGGGGTGTGCGTCAAAGCGGCCCTGCAGATGCAGGTTCGCCTTCGGAAGCGACACGAAGTGGATACCGGCTTTTTTAAGTGTCTGGAACAGCTTGTACGTGTAGGCGTTGCTGTAGGAAGCCATCGCAGTGGTGTGGCTTGCCGTCACCCGGTCGCCCATGCCGCGGCGGAGCGCTTCTCCCGCCAGCACTTCCAAGTATCGTGACTGGTCATCGTCGATCTCGTCGCAGTGGATATCAACGAGCTTGCCGTACTCATCCGCGAGTTCAAGCGCCCGGATCACCGATTTCACGCCATCTTCGCGGGTGAGCTCATAGTGAGGGATACCGCCGATGACGTCCGCGCCCATCTCGATTGCGCGAATCAGCAGCTCTTCGCCTTCCGGCTTCGTGTACAGCCCTTCCTGAGGGAACGCCACAAGCTGGAGGTCCACCCATGGCTTCACTTCCTCCTTCACTTCAAGAAGCGCTTCCATGCCCTTGAGTGTCGGATCACTGACGTCGACATGTGTCCGGACGTGCTGGATACCGTTTTTCACCTGGAGTTCGATCGCCCGCAGCGCGCGCTTTTTCAGGTCATCCTTCGTTTCATTCAACAGCTTTTTGCGCTCTGCCCAGATCTCGATTCCCTCGAAGACCGAACCCGACTTGCTCCAGCGCGGCGTGCCTGCCGTAAATACGTAGTCGAGGTGGATATGCGGCTCCACATAAGGCGGCAGGACCAGTTTACCTTCCAGGTCTCTTACATCCTTGCCCGATACGTCCGTCTCTCCGGCAGCGGTCACCGATAGGATCCGTCCATCCTCAATATCGATTGTCCACAGGCCATCCTGGCCATACAGCTTCGCGTTATTCAGAATCAACGTCGAATCCCCCTCTCAATTAATCCATGACTATTATATCAATCTCCCTGACGGAATCCCGTCAGACCGCTTCCCGACAGCCATCCCCATAAAGTGGCAGTCATACACCTCTGTTTAAAGGGTATAGAGATAGGGTAGAAACAGCGGATGGAAAGGCGGAGATGCCGGTGTTCGGACTTACGGATCTGATTTCGTTGATCATCTCGGCATTTATCATCCTGCCGGTCGTCATATTTTTGCGTGAGCTCGGCTACGTGATCACGAGCGCGATCTTCGGCGTAGTGAACCCGCGCCTCACAGTCGGTTCTGGACCACGCATATTCAAGTTCTGGATTTTCGATGTGAGGAAGTATTACCATCTCTACAGCTGGTACTCTTATGATGACCTGAAACGGAAAGGTAAATTCGCTTACGTGCTCATCTATGCGGGACCGATCCTGATCAACCTCGTTCCGGCACTGGTCCTGAACGCGTTGATCGCGAACGGTGTTGTCACTGAATACGAGACCTTCTGGAACCGCTTCCTGTTTTATCAGTTCTATTACGTGCTGTTCGACATCGTTCCGATGAAGACCGTCAACGGCATGCCCAACAACGGCATGATCATCTACGAGATGCTCCGCTACGGCAAGCGTGTCGATTACAATAATGAACCGTTCATCCCCTCCACCACCAAGGTTGAGGAGGAGTACCAGGAAGAGATGGAGGAACTCGAGGAGCAGATGGAAGAAGTGGAAGAAGCCGCCGAGGAAATGAAAGAACCTTCCGGGGATCAGGAAATCAGGCGGGACGGAGAGGAAGACGAGGAGGATCGAAAGGAACGCAAAATGGGCGGGCTGGAAAACTGACATAAGAAAAAACGCCTTCCCGCTGCCGGGAAGGCGTTCCGTATGAGCCATGCAGGGCTCGAACCTGCGACCCTCTGATTAAAAGTCAGATGCTCTACCAACTGAG
>NZ_QUZH01000030.1 GCF_009761675.1 Bhargavaea sp. CC-171006 | reverse complement strand
ACCGGCCTGACGGCCGGTCAATCCAAGGGAATTTAAGGGGCAAAACACTCGAAAAATCCACATAAATGACAAAACGTACCCAGAAAGATTTCATCTGGGTACGTTTTGTCTACAGTCTGAACCGCGGATTTCCGCGGTTTTTTCATGCCCTCTTCCGGGAAATTGTCGATTCCTGTTTTATTTCCCGGGAAATATGATGGAATTTGCGATTATTTCCCGAAATAAAGCAGGCCGCCAATGTCCGGCGGCCTGCTTTATTATTCGAAGTTTGACGAGATCCAGTGCTGGTAGGCGATCACTTCCGACATATGGGCCAGGCCCTTTGAGGCCGCCCGGTGAATCGGTTCCCAGCCATCCCCTTTATCAAGGTAGACTTCATGGTGGGGGGCCTGATCATGGTAGCCCGTCACGTGGAATGTGCCATGGCGGCGCAGGATGGCATGGACCTCATAGTCGATCTGCGGGGCAGGGGTCAGCGGGTTTCCGACGGAGTGTTTCAGTTCAAAGCCGAACTCTCTTCCGTCATGTTCGAGCGGTTCAATTGTGAAATCGTCGACTGACGCGGTTCCTTCCTCACGCTGACGGCCTGACAGCCCGTAGGCGACCGTCTTGCCTGCCTCTTTCCGGAAAACGAGCGGGTAGCCCGGGTCCTTGTAGGATAGCGTCACGTCACCGCGCGTTCGGAATGACTCGCCTTCCGGGTCAAAGTCCCGGCCGTCTCCCTTGAACGTCCGGTTAGGGGAGAGTACGTTCGGATTGTTGATGAATTTCTCCTCGAGGAACGTTGTATACCGCATCCGCCAGCGCTCGACCGGTTCGGGTTCGCGCCATTCTTCCACCGGCAGGAGAAGCTTTGACGGCTGGCCGATCACTTTTGTGATCCAGAACTCCTCCTTCACATCTTCCTGTGTGCTTGATTCCGGATTGAACTTTCCGGCGATGCGGCCAAGGATCGATTTGCCCGAGCTCAACGGCTCTTCCGCCTTGCGTGCCGGGCGGCTTGTCCGGATCATATAGGAGGTCCGTTCGTCCGGCACTTCCCGGTCGATAAAATAGCAGTCCTCGGTTTCTTTCACAAGATCACCGTTTTTAAATACAGAATAGGTTTCCGCTCCCCGGACCTTCTCCCAGGAAAGGGCCACCTGCGATTTGGCAACGATGGTCGTAAATACAAGATAGCGGAGAGGGTTAAGGGCATCCTTTTCCGCTTTCAGTGCGGAAGTCTGCATCATGATAACGTCCTCGGTCCGGTTGTTTCGGATCCGCTCGATGGCGTAGTGATACATCTTGCCGTCTTTTACGTACTCATCGGTGAAGTCGCACACCGGGCCTTCCTGGCGAAGTTCGCCTTCCTTGTAAACCCGGTATTCATCGCCTGTATCGTCCCATTCAAAGGTGATCACACCGGGACGGTGCGTCACCGAGCGGATTTCAAATTTTTCCGGTTCCAATCAGCTCACTCCTTTTCGTGACAAGGTCTGCTGCTTCGAGTATCGGGAGTCTCTTGTTCGTGTATACCCCGAAAAGCGGTCCGATACTGCATGGAGTTTCTGATTGAATCGGGTACTATGGAGATGGAGGTGATCGGTTGATCATGAAAAACCGGGCGAGGCCCGGAATCGAGCGGATATGTGATGCCGGGCTGCGCAGGGTCAGGCCGGGTCATCCGGTTGTCGGTAAGCTGACTGAACGCAGGAAACAGGCAGAGGCCGGCTTCGGCGGAGAAGAGCGGGTCGACGCGGCGCTCCGGGAGTTCCGCCACCCCGATCCGATCCGGATATTCCCGGATCTCGGGCTCACATGCGGCTCCAGGTTTCAGCTTGACACGCTTTTGCTTTCCCGCTCCTGGGCATGCATTCTCGAAGTCAAAAACATCTCAGGCCGCTCCGTGATCAGGGACATCCCCCTCAATTGGTCCGGGTCACCAAGGACGGTCATGAAGAAGCGCTTGGCAGCCCGTTTGCCCAGCTGGACAGCCACCTGATGCTGTTCAGGGACTGGCTGCATGAGCGCAATACCCCCATTCCTGTATACGGCGCCGTCGTCTTCGCCTATCCAAGCCAGATGGTCGAAGCGGCCGCCGCTCCACATCCCATTCTCTTCCCGAACAATATTCCGTATTACTTGCGCAATCTTTCCGCACAGCCCGTGCTGGATGAACATGAATTGGACGACCTTGCCCGGCAAGTACTTGCTGCGCATCGACCTTATGTACAGCGGCCACTTTGCACTATGTACCCTCAAGTGAGCCGGGCGGACATCCGTACCGGCGTCATTTGTCCCGAATGTGGAGGCTTCGGCATGCGGTGGCGCGACCGCGCGTGGCACTGCGTCTGCGAGTGTGTCTCCCGCTCCGCTCATATTGAAGCACTCCAAGACTGGTTCCTCATCTTCGGCGGTGAACTCACAAATGAGGAGTGCCGGAGGTTTCTTGGCGTGGAGGATCGGCACGCCGCAAGAAGGATGATGAAAAGTGCGGGGCTGATTGAAAAAGGAAAAGGCCGATGGAAAACATATCATCAACAATGAAGAGCTTGGAGCACTCTGAGAGGGTGCTCTTTTTGATGAGCGCGCATAGAAGTGCCGTAAGCGCGCATAGAAAACGAATAACCGCGCATAGAACATCCACGAGCGCGCATAGAACGCCGGGAACCGCGCATAGGATCCTATGCGCGGTCATCTGGTAGTGCCACTTTGCACCCCACAACTCTGGACAGGCCCACGCTCCATTA
The DNA here is from genome assembly GCF_009761675.1 of Bhargavaea sp. CC-171006. Classification (GTDB taxonomy): domain Bacteria; phylum Bacillota; class Bacilli; order Bacillales_A; family Planococcaceae; genus Bhargavaea; species Bhargavaea changchunensis. The sequence goes on along the minus strand of NZ_QUZH01000030.1, from coordinate 71,498 downwards.
AAATTGCCCATTCATGAAACCATCGCGCCCTTTTCAACGTAGAAAGACTACATACTCCAAAAAGAGAGGGTTTTCCTCATGCTGAATTTATTGTTGTTTTCCGTGATCGCCGGCCTGGTGCTTGCACTGCTGGCAGTGCCGTTCCGGGCGACACGCGACATCAAAAAGGACGGACACAAAGTGACGGAGCCGGTGAACACGGTGCCGCTCCTGATCGGTTCCGCCGTCACGTTCGCGATCATTACGTTTGCGGTTTATTACTTCCTCAACCTCGACCGCAACTGGACATCGCTCTGGCCGGCTGTCGTCATTGCGGCTGTGATCGGTGCGGCATCCGCTGCCAGGGGAATGGAGCGCAAGGCGCGCACAATCGTGTCGCTTGCGGCGCTCGCATTCGCAGCCTACTTCCTGGCCGCGCCGCTCTTTAACGCCGATGACAAATACAAGGCGGTCGAGATGGATCAGCAGGTCGAAATCAGCGCGTTCGACGAGACAAAGACGCCTGCCAGCGTGCCGCCGAAGTTTGCACGCAACAAGATGAAAAAGGCGTTCGGACAGGTTCCGAACACCAGCTACTACGAGCTCGGCGAACTGCAGATACAGAAAGTGGAGGGGGAGTTCGTCTACATTGCGCCGGTCGAGTTTGCCGGGTTCTTCAAGTGGATCAACGGCGACACGACCCCCGGTTACTTTAAGATGAGCGCGACGGATTCTTCCGACAATCCGAAGTTCGTGAAGTCCGAGATGGCCTACACGCCGTCGTCCTACTTCCACAAGAATGTCGAGCGCCATATGCGCATGGCGGAGCCGGGCCTCATCTTCTACGGAGATGCCCAGCTGGAGATCGACGACGAAGGCAAGCCGCATTATATCCGCTCGTACGGAAAGTTCATCTCCGCGCGGAACGGCTTTGACGTGAAAGGGATCGTCACCGTCGACCCGGCAACCGGCAAGACTCAGCGTTATGCCATAGGGGATGTGCCCGAGTTCATCGACGGCGCCGTATCGCCCGAGGCCGTCAGCCTGGCGAACAGCTACTTCGGGAAGTACGTCCATGGCTTCTGGAACTCGCTGTTCGGCAAAAAAGACGTGAAGCTGCCGTCTGACGAAGGAACCGAGGCGAATGTAAGCCCGGTATTCGACGAGACCGGCCATATGTATTACTTCACCGACTTCACGAGCCCGAAAGAAGGGGTCGACTCGATGCTTGGCTACGCGCTCACCGATGCACGGACGGGTGAGGCGATTTACTACACGGGCAATCTTGAAGAGTCGTACATGGACTCGCAGGGAACGCTCCAGATCATCGAGAAGAAATTCATCGAGAAAAAATGGTCCGGCGAGATGCCGGTGCTGTACAACTTCTATGGCGAGGCCAGCTGGCTGACGCCGGTGCTCGACCAAAACGGCTTCCTGCAAAACTACTTCATCGTCTCGGCGGCGAATCCCGAGATATCCGTTTTCGCGGGCACGCCGAACGAAGCCCTCAAGCTGTACAAGACGGCGCTCCAGCGCGGCGGTTCGACCGTGGACGGATCTTCGGGGGCAGAAGAGGCCAAAGCCGCCGTCACTGTCCAGCGCGTCTATAAGGAACGCGCAGGCGACTTCACGCTCGTGTCGGTCCTGGCAGAAGACGGGCGGAGCTTCCTCGCTTCCACTGAAACGGTGCCGCTTGCGGTCTACATCCAGGAAGGCGACCGGCTGGATATCACCTACCTCGAGACCGGCGAATTGTTCCTCCCGGTTAAAGAAATGAAGAACACGACCATCGGACAATAAAAGAAAGCCCTCCGCGTGCTGCGGAGGGCTTTCTTCTGCATTATGCGGAGACCGTGAACGGCTCCAAAATATCTTCTTTCCGGCTCTCTTCCTCATGGAAGTCGAATACTTCATCGGTGTGCTCATAGGAGCCGCCATAAAAATCCTCGTCTTTGTAGGTGTGGATTTCCTCGTACGTCTTGCGCATATGGTCATAGATGGCCTGTTCGACCGTTTCTTCACCTTCATGGTTCGGAGCCCAGTAGAGAATCTCGAGGTCGGTCTTTTCGCCGGTCGCCAGCGAGCGGCGGCTGTAGCCGATGCGGCGGGCGTGGGCGAATCCGTTCCTGGCATAGAACTTCAGCCGCTTTGCGGTATCGGTATCGTCATAATCGACGGGTTCGACTTCGAGGATGATCGGTTTATTTTTGGCTTTGAGCTTTTCAATCAGCTTTCCGCCGAGTCCCTGGCCTCGCGACTTCGACGAAACGAACAGATAATCGACAAAGAGAAACTCGTCGAATTCTGCGTACATGAGCACGTGATAGGGCCCCTCGTCCTTGCCGTACACGCCTTCCTTATCCTTAAGGAGAGTCTCCATATGGTCCCTGGACTTCATTTCTTCCACGGGGAAATATTCATTGAGCTTGTCGTACCAATTCAAATTGAATCGCCTCCGGTATGTTTTGGTGTCATCCGGGGTTTTTGTTTGGGGGGAGATCAAATGAGGAAAAAAACAGATGAGAAAAAATCCTCGCCACGTTCCGGCGGGAAGCCGGCAAACTTGCGTCGGAGATCATGAAAACGCAGTCCACATCCCTTTCTTTACCTGTTTAAAACCAGAATAAACCTCTTTTTTGTAAAAAAATCGTCCGGACTAAAAAAACCCTATCCCGGACCGCGCAAAAACTTTGCGGATGCATGTATAACGTCGTATAATTAAGTCAAAGATAGTCAAAGTCAATCGAGTTCATGTGCCTTGGAAAGAGGTGAAACCATGCGGAACATCTCAGACATCATTGAAGGATATCTCAAGTCGATTCTCGAACAAGAACAGGACGGGATGGCGGAGATCAAGCGGAGTGAAGTCGCGGAGAAATTCCAGTGCGTCCCTTCGCAGATCAACTATGTCATCAAGACCCGGTTCACGACGGAGCGCGGCTATATGGTCGAAAGCAAGCGGGGAGGCGGGGGATACATCCGAATCGTCCGTGTCCGGCCGAACAGCCGGATCGACCTGATTGAGCAGATCGTCGAGGGACTGAACGGCGGATCTACCCAGTCGATGGCCGAGGATATCATCCGGCGCCTTATCGATGAGGATATCCTTACGGAGCGCGAGGCAAACATGATGCATGCCGCCGTGCACCGTCTGACGCTCATGTCGCAGCTTCCGGAACGGGATCTGCTCCGCTCCCGGATCATGCAGGCAATGCTCAGCACATTTAAATATGAGGCGGCAGGCGGCCCGGTGAACAAGCAGGGCGGCTCCGCCGAAGACGGAAAAGGCAATTGACCCCGGCCGGCACCCGTGTGCCGGCTTCTGAAAGAGGTGTGTTCGTTGATCTGTGACAACTGCCATGAACGGCCGGCTTCGGTCGTTGTGACCCAGAGCAAAAACGGAAAAACCGAGGAGCGGCATCTGTGCGATGTGTGCGCTGCGCACTTCCAGCCGTTCCAGGGAGACTTCGGGGGGGACCCGCTCGGCATCCAGCAGTTTCTCCAGAACTGGTTTGCCGGCCCGGAAGCGTTTCAGAAGACCGCGCAGCCCCAGGTCAGCAGCGGTCCCGAATGCCCGAACTGCGGCCTGACATTCCGCCGCTTCATCGAGCGCGGGAAATTCGGCTGCGCGGAGTGCTACAGCGCATTCCGCAAAGAGCTGCCCGAAGTGTTCAACAAGGTCCAGGGCGGCCATACGAGGCATGAAGGCAAGGTGCCCGCTTCCTACAGCGGAAGGATTGCCGCCGAACGGAAGATCAAGGACCTGAGAAGACAGATGAAGGAAGCGATCAACCAGGAGGAATTCGAGCGGGCTGCACAGCTCCGGGACGAAGTCCGGGAACTGGAGCGCAGCCTGGAGGAAGGGGGCGGACAGGATGTCGTCGATTGAAAACTTCCTTAAAAATGCGGTCACTCCGTGGATGGGGCCGAAGGGCGAGTACTCGAATATCGTCATGTCGACTCGCGTCCGTCTTGCGCGGAACCTGAAAGGCTTCCGTTTCCCGCTTGATTTCAGCCGGGAAGAGGCGGAAGAGGTCGAACAGAAAGTCGCCGCCGCACTCGAAGGCATGGAAGACTTTTCTCATATCCCGATGGAAAGTGTACCTGCGATCCAGCGGCAGGCGCTCGTCGAAAAGCATCTGATCAGTCCGCAGCTGGCGGACCCGGAGCGGCCCGGATCCGTCATCCTATCAGGAGACGAATCGGTTTCGATCATGGTGAACGAAGAGGACCATATCCGGATCCAGGTGATCTATCCGGGCCTCCACCTCATGGAGGCGTTCGACCGTGCAAACGACATCGACAACCGGCTTGAAGAAGCCCTGCCGTACGCATTCGACGGGGACTTCGGCTATATCACCAGCTGCCCGACAAACACGGGCACGGGCCTTCGGGCCTCGGTCATGCTGCACTTGCCGGCGCTTTCCATCACGAGCAACATGGCTAGAATCGCCCAGGCGGTCGCCCGTCTCGGCATGACGGTGCGCGGCAGCTACGGCGAAGGCTCAGATGCTCTCGGCAATGTCTACCAGGTGTCGAACCAGATGACGCTCGGGAAATCGGAGCGGGACATCCTGATGGACCTGCGGGATCTGACGGAAAGGCTGATCGAGCAGGAGGAGCGGGCGCGCCGCGCTCTCCGGGAGCATTCACCGATGAAGCTCGAGGACCGTGTCTGGCGGTCGTACGGAATCCTTACGAACGCCCGCGTACTCGCGACCGACGAAGCGGCGAACCGCTTGTCGGATGTTCGGCTCGGCATCGATATGGGCATCATCCCGGATGTCGATGTGTCCGTCCTGAACGAGCTTATGATCTTCATGCAGCCCGCGTTTCTCCAACAGTATGCGGGAGAAACTCTTCACCCTGGCGAACGCGACGTCTTCCGGGCGAAGCTGATCCGTGAGCGGATCGGCATGGGCAGACAGTCCGGCGGCGCGGAAGACTGACCCTCAGGATGGAAAGCGTCGTCCGAGCATATGTTTTGTACGGGGAAGCACTCCGGTTTATAATGGTCAAAGAAGGTCAAACAGCACCTTCCCGAAAGAGTTGTCCCGGTTCTTCCGTTTCCGGTTTGATGCCGGACGGTTTGGGGGAACCTTTTATCATATAACCAGAATCAAAGTTCATCAGGATCTGCATAAATGATAATTAAGAGAAGAGAGGGATTGTGTATGATGTTCAACCGCTTTACGCAACGCTCACAGAAAGTTCTCCAGCTTGCGCAAGAAGAAGCGATCCGGATGCGCCATGATGCCATCGGGACCGAACATATTCTCCTGGGCCTCATCCGTGAGGGCGGCGGCATCGCCGCAAAAGCGCTCGAGGCGATCGGGGTTAATTTCGAGACGATTGAAGAAGGCGTCGAAAAGCTCGTCGGCACCGGCGACCGCGAAGTCGGCCCGATCATTCATTACACGCCGCGCGCAAAAAAGGTCATCGAGCTGTCGCTTGATGAATCCCGCAAGCTCGGCCATTCCTATGTCGGTACGGAGCACCTCCTCCTTGCGCTGATCCGCGAAGGGGAAGGGGTCGCGGCGCGTGTCCTCGCCAATGCCGGCGTTTCGCTGAACAAGGCCCGCCAGCAGGTGCTCCAGCTGCTCGGATCGAACGAGAATGGACAGGGGTCGCAGGCGGGCGGCGGCAATGCTTCCGCCAGCACGCCGACGCTCGACTCCCTTGCGCGTGACCTGACCGAAATTGCCCGTGAAGGCACGCTTGATCCGGTCATCGGACGCTCCAAGGAAATCACACGCGTGATTGAAGTCCTGTCACGCCGGACGAAAAACAACCCGGTCCTCATCGGGGAACCGGGTGTCGGCAAGACGGCGATCGCAGAGGGTCTCGCGCAGCAGATCGTCAACAACGAAGTGCCGGAAACACTCCGCGACAAGCGCGTCATGACACTCGACATGGGCACCGTCGTCGCCGGTACGAAATACCGTGGTGAGTTTGAGGACCGCCTGAAGAAAGTGATGGAGGAAATCCGCCAGGCGGGCAATATCATCCTCTTCATCGACGAGCTCCATACGCTGATCGGCGCCGGTGGTGCGGAAGGCGCAATCGACGCGTCCAACATTCTGAAACCGGCCCTTGCACGCGGCGAGCTCCAGTGCATCGGTGCGACGACGCTCGATGAGTACCGCAAGTACATCGAGAAGGATGCCGCGCTCGAGCGCCGCTTCCAGCCGATCCAGGTCGACGAGCCGAATGTCGAGGACACGATCAAGATCATCCACGGCCTGCGCGACCGCTACGAAGCACACCACCGTGTGAAGATTACGGACGAAGCCGTCGAAGCGGCAGCCAAGCTGTCCGACCGCTACATTTCCGACCGCTTCCTCCCGGACAAGGCGATCGACCTGATCGACGAGGCCGGTTCCAAAGTCCGCCTCCGTTCGTTCACGACGCCGCCGGACCTGAAGGAACTCGAACAGCAGCTCGACAGCGTCCGCTCCGAGAAAAACGCGGCCGTCCAGAGCCAGGAATTCGAAAAAGCCGCTTCGTTCCGCGACAAAGAGCAGAAGCTCAAAGATGAGCTGGAGCGGACGAAGGAAGAGTGGAAAGAAAAGCAGGGCAAGAAAGAATCTGAAGTGACCGTCGAGGACGTGGCGCAGGTCGTCTCCATGTGGACCGGCGTTCCGGTCTCGAAGATCGCGGAGACCGAAACCGCGAAGCTCCTCAACATGGAAGAAGAGCTTCACAAGCGCGTCATCGGCCAGAACGAAGCGGTCGACGCGATTTCCCGGGCCATCCGCCGCGCGCGTGCCGGCCTGAAAGATCCGAAGCGCCCGATCGGCTCGTTCATCTTCCTCGGACCGACCGGTGTCGGTAAGACGGAACTTGCCCGCGCACTTGCCGAAGTGATGTTCGGCGACGAAGACGCGATGATCCGAATCGACATGTCGGAGTACATGGAGAAACACTCCACGTCCCGCCTCGTCGGTTCGCCTCCGGGCTATGTCGGCTTCGACGAGGGCGGACAGCTCACAGAGAAGGTCCGCCGCAAGCCGTACTCGGTCATCCTGCTGGATGAGATCGAGAAAGCACACCCTGACGTCTTCAACATCCTCCTTCAGGTTCTTGAAGACGGCCGCCTGACCGATTCCAAGGGCCGCACGGTCGACTTCCGCAATACGGTCGTCATCATGACGTCGAACGTCGGTGCGGAAACGCTCAAGCAGAATAAGTACGTCGGCTTTAATCTGCAGGACGGCAAGCGCGACCACAAGGACATGAAGGATACAATGCTCGGAGAGCTGAAGAAAGCCTTCCGTCCGGAGTTCCTGAACCGTGTGGACGAAATGATCGTCTTCCACTCGCTCGACAAGGAAGAGCTCGGCCAGATCGTCAACCTGATGGCCGACCAGCTCACGAAGCGCCTGTCCGAGCAGGACATCGAGCTTGTCATCACGGAGGCCGCGAAAGAACGGATCGCCGAAGAAGGGTACGATCCTGAATACGGTGCCCGCCCGCTCCGCCGTGCGCTCCAGAAGAACGTAGAAGACCGGCTTTCCGAAGAACTTCTGAGAGGCGAAGTGCTTGCAGGACACAAAGTCGTCTTTGACGTCGACGCAGACGGCCAGTACACGGTCCGCGCCGAAGAGCCTGCAACTGCAGGCAGCGCAAAAAAATGATATAATCAATCTATCAAACAAATGGTTCAGACATCCCGTCCGCATTCCGCGGCGGGATGTCTTTTCCGTACCTGGAGGTACAAATGGCCAAGAAGAAGACAAAGTTCATGTGCCGGGATTGCGGATACGAGTCTCCGAAGTGGATGGGCCGCTGCCCGGGCTGCGGCGAATGGAACACGATGGACGAGGAAGTGGCGATTGTCGGGAAGGCCGCGCGCGGAGGCGCCTTCCGGACCGAGGCGGGGCCTGCAGGCAAGGCGTCCCCGATCACCTCGGTCGAGACGCAGGAAGAGCCGCGTGTCGAAACGGCGTTCGGCGAGCTGAACCGCGTGCTGGGCGGGGGCGTGGTGCCGGGCTCGCTTGTCCTGATCGGCGGCGATCCGGGAATCGGCAAATCTACACTCCTGCTTCAGGTATCATCGCTTCTTGCCGAAAAGGGACGGCGCGTCCTTTATATCTCCGGCGAGGAATCGGTCCGCCAGACCAAACTCCGTGCGGAGCGGATCGGCGTCACCTCTCCGGAACTTTATATCTATTCCGAGACCGACATGGAGCATATCCGGCTGTCGATCGAGGAACTGAAGCCGCAGTTTGTCATCGTCGACTCCATCCAGACGGTCCACCACCCGGATGTCACGTCCGCGCCGGGCAGTGTCTCCCAGGTTCGAGAGTGCACAGCCGACCTGATGCGGATTGCAAAAACGACCGGGACGGCCATCTTCCTCGTCGGACACGTGACGAAAGAAGGGCAGATCGCGGGTCCCCGTCTTCTCGAGCATATGGTCGACACGGTCCTTTACTTTGAAGGCGAACGCCATCACACGTACCGGATTCTCCGCAGCGTGAAAAACCGGTTCGGTTCGACAAACGAGATGGCCATTTTCGAGATGATCCAGTCCGGGCTGAAGGAAGTGCTGAACCCTTCCGAGCTGTTCCTGGAAGAGCGCTCGCAGGGAGCGGCGGGCTCCGTCGTCGTCGCCTCGATGGAAGGCACGCGGCCGATTCTCGTCGAAATCCAGGCGCTTGTCACACAATCCAGTTTCAACTATCCGAAGCGCATGGCGACAGGCCTGGACCAGAGCCGCGTGTCGCTTCTCATGGCCGTGCTTGAAAAACGGATGAACATGCTGCTCCAGACGCACGACGCCTACATCAAGGTGGCGGGCGGCGTGAAGCTCGATGAGCCGGCGATCGACCTCGCCGTCATGACGAGCATCGTCTCGAGCTTCAAGGACACCCCCGTCAGCCAGTACGACGTGTTTGTCGGCGAAGTCGGGCTGACCGGGGAGATCCGCCGTGTGTCCCGCATCGAACAGCGTGTCCAGGAAGCGAAAAAGCTCGGATTCAAACGCGCCATCGTCCCCGCATCGAACCTGGGAGGTTGGGATTATCCGGAAGGCATCCAGGTTGTCGGCGTCAGCACTGTCGCCGAAGCGCTGGGAGAGGCATTCAAGTAAGCGGGTTTTATTGAGAGATTCACGATCTTGGGTGAAGCGGTGACGAATTTTGGTGAAACGTTGACAATCGTCCGCGGCTTGCCGGAAAACCCGGCCCTCACGCACGAAACGTTGCGGCATAGATTAAAACAAGGCGGTCCCGTTGCATATACATGCGGCGGGGCCGTTTTTTGGTTTCGGGAGGGGCGGGAAGGGGAAGGATTTGAGGATCCGGACTGTCCGGATCACTTCGCCACGGGCGGCGCCTCTTCATAAGGAACTTCTTTCCTCCCCGGGCGTCCGAATAATTATGGAAATCTTTTGGTTTTCATCCCTCTCCGGAAGGAAGTCCGGGGGTCGAACGTGTATACTTTAAACAAGGAGGTGAAAACCATGCTGAACTTTTTTGTAAAGGTTGCCTATGCACTGATCGGGGCCACGCTTGGTGCCATTTTTCTTCCGTCATTATTCGAACTTTTATCCGTTAACCAGCTATGGCTCACCAATGCCTATACTTCCGCATTAATCGGTGCCATTCTTTTTTATCTGCTGAGCCTCGTGCTGACAGAGCCGACCGTACGATCAATCAAGTGGCTTGAGGAGCGTCTTATGAAAGCGCCCGTGCTTGACCTGCTGTTCGGAACGGTCGGTATGATCATCGGTCTGATTGTTGCGTTTCTGCTGTCTTTCGCAGTCGGCGCAATCCAGTTCCCGCCCATCACGGACATTTTGCCGGTGATCCTCTCCGTGCTTCTCGGCTACCTCGGTTTCCAGTTCGGCTTCCAGAAGCGTGAAGAGCTGATCCAGACGTTCACGAGAAGCGGGGAAAAGAAAAAAGACGGTGTACAGCCGCCTTCCGAATCAACGGCAAGCCAGAAAATCCTCGACACGAGCGTCATCATCGATGGCCGGATTGCGGACATTTCGGAAACCGGTTTTCTGGAGGGCGAGCTGGTCATCCCCCAATTCGTCCTGACCGAACTGCAGCACATCGCGGACTCATCCGACTCACTTAAGCGGACGAAGGGGCGCCGGGGGCTCGACATCCTGAAGCGGATCCAGGACGACCGTCAGACCGTCATCACCGACGAAGACTTTGATGACGTGAGCGAAGTCGACATGAAGCTTGTCCGCCTGGCAAAGAAAAACGGCGGGGTTGTCGTGACAAACGACTTCAACCTGAACAAAGTGTGCGAACTGCACAATGTCCGGGTACTCAACATCAACGACCTGGCAAATGCCGTGAAGCCGGTCGTCATCCCGGGCGAGGAAATGCGCGTCACCGTCATCAAGGAAGGCAAGGAAGCCAATCAGGGAGTCGCTTACCTGGACGACGGGACGATGATCGTTATCGAAAACGGGAAAAACCAGATCGGCAAGACGCTCACCGTTGCGGTGACAAGTGTGCTGCAGACGTCTGCGGGACGGATGATCTTTGCCCGGCCGCGTGACGTGAAAGCGAAAAACTGACGGAAGGCAGGGCCCCGGCCCTGTCCTTTCGCTTGATGGAGTGGAATCGAATGGAATACACAGTCATGCTGCCGGCGGCGGGAAGCGGCCGGCGGATGGGAGCAGGGGAAAACAAGCTGTTCCTTCCGCTCGCGGGGAAGCCGATCCTTGTCCGGACGCTTTCCGTGTTCCAGCAGGACCCGGACTGCACCGGCATCATCCTTGCAGTGCGTCCGGATGAACGGGACCGGATCCGGGAAATGCTGGCGGACCACGGCATCACGAAAATCACGGCGATGCCGGACGGCGGGGGAGAGCGGCAGGACAGTGTCCGCGCATGTGTCCGGGCATTTATCGCTGCGGGCGGCGGGGACGAGGCGGTCGTCATGGTGCATGACGCCGCGCGGCCTTTCCTTTCCCCCCGGGTGATCCGGGAACTGGCGGAGACGGCGCAGGAGCACGGCGCCGCGATTGCCGCGGTTCCGTCCAAGGATACCGTGAAACAGGTGGCGGCCGGAGTCGTACAATCCACGCCCGACCGGAGCACCGTGTGGCTTGTGCAGACCCCGCAGGCATTCCGCGCGGACCTGCTGGCCGAGGCTGAGGAAAAAGCGCTGTCCGAAGGATTTCTCGGTACGGACGAATCGATGCTGGTCGAGCGGCTCGGACATCCCGTCCGCGTCGTCGAGAGCACGTATGATAATCTGAAGATGACGACAAAGGTGGACCTCGCGATCGGCGAGGCGCTGTTGGAACGGCAGGAGGAGAAAGAATGATCAGGATCGGACAAGGATTTGACGTGCATGAATTCGCAGAAGGGCGCCCGCTCATCATCGGCGGCGTGACCATTCCGCACGAGCGCGGCCTCATCGGGCACTCGGATGCGGATGTGCTGTTGCATACCGTAACCGACGCTGCACTGGGCGCGATCGGCGGAGGGGATATCGGCCATCACTTCCCGGACACCGACGAGGCGTTCAAGGACGCGGATTCCGCGGTGCTGCTGGAACGGGTCTGGGCGGATGTCAAAGCGCAGGGCTGGAAGCTCGGAAATGTGGACTGCACGATTATGGCCCAGCGGCCGAAAATGGCGCCGCATATCGACAAAATCCGAACCCGCATCGCGGAACTGCTTCATGCGGATGTGTCGCAGGTGAATGTCAAGGCGACGACGACCGAAAAGCTCGGTTTTGTCGGCCGCGAAGAAGGGATTGCCGCACTCGCGGTGATTTTATTGGAGAAAGCGTAAAAACAGGGCCGCCCGGATATCTCGGGCGGCCTTTTGCGTGGAGAAGAGGGTATGAATGGGTTCGCGTACGAATCGGGGAAGTTTGCGTGCGAAAACCTCTCCGCCCCGGTGTTCGCGCACGAATCTTCAAAGTTCACGCGCAGACATCCCGGCCTTCACTCGGTTCACCCATGCCCCGCGCTTTAAAACCTCTCGCGCTGTGGTAAAATGGACGGAGCAAACATGTTCGAACGAACAGGAGGAACCAATTATGACACAGGAAGTCCGTGTACGCTATGCACCGAGTCCGACGGGGCATCTGCATATCGGGAACGCCCGGACGGCGCTCTTCAACTATCTCTACGCCCGCCACAACGGCGGCAAATTCATCATCCGGATCGAGGACACCGACGCCAAGCGCAACATCGAGGGCGGCGAGGAATCGCAGCTCCGCTACCTGAAATGGCTCGGCATGGACTGGGATGAGAGCATTGATGTCGGCGGTGAATATGGGCCGTACCGCCAATCGGAGCGGAACGACCTTTACAAGGAACTGTACGACGGTCTCCTGGAGAAGGGGCTGGCCTACAAGTGCTACTGCACCGAAGAAGAACTGGAAGCGGAGCGCGAAGCCCAGCAGGCGCGCGGGGAAATGCCGCGCTACAGCGGCAAGTGCCGTCATCTGACAGACGACGACCGCGCGAAGCTGGAAGCGGAAGGCCGCCAGCCAAGCATCCGCATTGCCGTGCCGGAAGGCCGCACGTACAAATTCCAGGACATGGTCAAGGATGAAGTATCGTTCGAATCCGGTGATTTCGGCGACTGGGTCATCGTGAAAAAGGATGGCGTGCCGACCTATAACTTCGCGGTGGCGGTCGACGACCACTATATGAAGATCTCGCATGTGCTCCGCGGGGATGACCACATCTCCAATACGCCGAAGCAGTTGATGATTTATGAGGCGTTCGGCTGGGAGCCGCCGACATTCGGCCATATGACACTGATCGTGAACGAAAGCCGCAAGAAATTGTCGAAACGTGACGAATCGATCATCCAATTTATCGAGCAATATGAGGAGCTCGGCTACCTGCCGGAGGCGCTCTTCAACTTCATCGCACTTCTCGGCTGGTCGCCGAAGGGCGAGGATGAAATCTTCTCGAAGGAAGAGTTCATCGAAATGTTCGAAGCGGACCGTCTTTCGAAGTCGCCCGCGCTTTTCGACAAGCAGAAGCTGACATGGATGAACAACCAGTACGTCAAGCAACTGCCTCTCGAGGAAGTCGTGAAGCTGGCGCTGCCGCATCTACAGAAGGCGGGCCGCCTGCCGGAAGAGCTTTCGGCAGAAGAGCGGGAATGGGCCGAGCGGTTGATCGCGTTGTACCAGGAGCAGATGAGCTTCGGTGCGGAAATTGTCGAATTGTCCGCCCAGTTCTTTAACGAAGACATCGAATACGATGAGGAAGCAAAGGCCGTCCTTTCGGGCGAGCAGGTTCCGGAAGTCATGACAGCATTCAAGACGAAGCTCGAGGAACTCGAATCGTTCGATCCGGCATCGATCAAAGGCGCAATCAAGGCCGTGCAGAAAGAGACCGGACACAAGGGCAAGAACCTCTTCATGCCGATCCGCGTCGTGACGACCGGCCAGACGCATGGTCCGGAGCTCCAGGAATCAATCTCGCTTCTTGGCCGCGACAAGGTTATCCGGCGTGTCTCCGCGTATGCAGGCTGAATGCCCCGGTCATTTTCCGCATACGGTTTAATCAATTGACTTTCCGCGTTCCCCAAGTACAATAGAGGTCAATAAGGATACAACATACCGAAAGCGACGAAGAGGAGAAGTACGTTGCGCATGCTCGACAGAGAGGGCCGCCGCCGGCTGAAAGCGGCCCGGGCCGCTGCGCGCGGAAATGCACCTCGGAGCGCCGAGCCGAAATGAAGTAGGCCGGCCGCCTTGCCCCCGTTACGGGCACCGAGGGGGGAGGGGCGCTTTTTGCTCCTCCCAAACCAGAGTGGAACCGCGCATACCAGGCGTCTCTGTCAGTTGACAGGGGCGCTTTTTGTTTTGCGGCCATGCCGCCTCCCGCCCGCCTCAGTTTTCGGATATTTGGAGGAATGCCCTACCATGTTCAAGAGGATGAAAGAAGATATTGCGACAATTTTCGACCAGGACCCTGCGGCAAGAAGTTCCTTTGAGATTGTGCTGACCTATTCGGGTCTCCATGCGCTCTGGGGCTACCGGATTGCCCATGCTTTTCACAAAAGGGGCCTGCGCTTTCTGGCCCGGTTCGTTTCCCAGGTTGTCCGGTTCCTGACCGGGATCGAGATCCACCCGGGTGCCGTCATCGGCCGCCGGTTCTTTATCGACCATGGTTCCGGCGTCGTCATCGGGGAGACCTGTGTGATCGGCGATGACGTGACGCTCTACCAGGGCGTGACACTCGGCGGGACCGGCAAGGAAAAGGGCAAGCGCCACCCGACGCTCGGCAACAACGTGCTCGTTGCGTCAGGTGCGAAGGTGCTCGGGTCGATCACGCTCGGAGACAACGTGAAAGTCGGTGCGGGGTCGGTCGTGCTGAAAGACGTTCCGCCGAATTCGACAGTCGTCGGAATTCCGGGGACTGTCGTCGTCCAAAATGGGGTCAAGGTGCCCAAAAAGCTTGACCATCAGGACATCCCGGATCCTGTCGCAGACAAATGCGACATGCTGGAAGAAAAGATCGCCCGGCTCAACAGAGAATTGGAGAAGTTGCAGGAGCAATTGAAGGAGGTAAGACGATGACCATCCAGATGTTCAATACACTCACCAGAAAAAAAGAACCGTTTGTCCCGATCGAAGAGGGTAAAGTGAAGATGTATGTATGCGGGCCCACCGTCTACAACTACATCCATATCGGCAACGCCCGCCCGGTCATCGTTTATGACACGGTCCGCAACTACCTGGAATACAAAGGCTACGACGTCCACTTCGTCTCGAACTTCACCGACGTCGACGACAAGATCATCAAAGCGGCGAACGAAATCGGTGAAGAGGTCGGTGAGCTGACGGAGCGGTTTATCGCCGCATACTTCGCGGACATCGAGGCGCTCGGCTGCCGCCATGCGGATGACCATCCGCGAGTCACGGACCATATCCGGGACATCATCGACTTTATCGGCGTGCTGATCGACAAGGGCTACGCCTACGAGTCCGGCGGCGACGTCTATTACCGGACGCGGAAGTTCGACGGCTACGGCAAGCTTTCCCAGCAGTCGATTGATGAGCTCAAGGTCGGCGCACGCATCCAGCCCGGCGAGAAAAAGGAAGATGCGCTCGACTTCGCCCTCTGGAAAGCCGCGAAGCCCGGTGAAATCTCGTGGGAAAGCCCATGGGGTGCGGGCCGTCCGGGCTGGCACATTGAGTGCTCGGTCATGGCGCGTGAAGTGCTTGGCGATACGATCGACATCCATGCAGGCGGCCAGGATCTGACTTTCCCGCACCATGAAAATGAAATCGCCCAGAGCGAGGCGCACAACGACAAAACATTTGCGAACTACTGGCTGCATAATGGCTACGTGAACATCGACAACGAGAAAATGTCGAAATCGCTCGGAAACTTCATCACCGTCCACGACATCCGGCAGAAAATCGATCCGCAGGTGCTGCGCTACTTTATGCTCACAGTCCACTACCGGAACCCGATCAACTTCTCCTCTGAGGTGATCGGGGATGCGGAAAATGCCCTCGAGCGGCTCCGCACGGCATACCGGAACCTCATGTTCCGCCTAGAGCAGACGGCGGACAACGGCGATCAGGGAGACATCTGGCTCCACAAGATCAAAGAGGCACAAAAGTCATTTGAAACCGCGATGGATGACGACTTCAACACCGCCAATGCCATAGCAGTGCTGTTCGATCTGGCCCGCCTGTCGAATACCTACCTGAACGAGAAAAACACCCAGAAAAATGTGCTTCAGGCATTCCTCGGGACGTTCAGCAAGCTTGCCGGCGTGCTCGGCATCTCGCTTGAGACCGCGCATGAGCTTCCGGGTGAAGAAGTTGATGCACTGATCGCCGAGCGCGAGGATGCGCGGAAAAACCGTGACTTCAAGCGTGCTGACGAAATCCGCGATCATCTGCTGAGCCAGGGAATCGTCCTTGAGGATACCCGGCAGGGCGTCCGCTGGAAGAGGGGCTGATCGGATGGCTGGAATCAGTGACGGCGACATCCGGCAGCTAAACGGGCTCGCGCTCGCCTACATGGGGGATGCGATCTACGAAGTGGCCATCCGCGAGCACCTGATCCGCTCCGGCCGGGCGAAGCCGAACACGCTTCACCGGCTTGCGACCGGCTATGTGTCCGCTAAGTCCCAGGCGGCCATCGTCATCTCGATGGAAGAGGGCGGATTCCTTGATGAAGCGGAGTCCGCGGTCGTCCGCCGGGGGCGGAACGCCAAATCGGGACATGCTCCGAAAAACACGGATGTGCAGACGTACAATTACAGCACGGCATTCGAGGCGCTGGTCGGCTATCTGCATCTGCTCGGCAAAAAGGAGCGGCTCGATGAAGTGATCCGGTACGCCATTGATTTTGCGGAAGCGAAAGGAGGGGATGCGCGGTGACGAACCGTGAAGAAGAAATCATTGCGGGACGCAATCCCGTGCTCGAGGCGCTGCGTTCGAGGCGCCAACTGAATAAGATCTGGATTGGAGAAGGCATACAGAAAGGCTTTGCCTCGGATATCCGCCGCCTCGCAAAAGAATCCGGCACGGTTGTTCAGCAGGTGCCGAATAAAAAGCTCGACCAGCTGACCGATCTGACCCACCAGGGCGTTGTCGCTTCCATCGCCGCCTACGACTATGCGGAAATGGACGATCTGTTCCGCAGGGCCGAAGAGCGCGGGGAAGACCCGTTTTTCCTGATTCTGGACGAGCTCGAAGACCCGCATAACCTGGGATCGATCCTCCGGACGGCGGACGCTTCCGGCGTGCACGGCATCATCATCCCGAAGCGGCGCTCCGTCGGCCTGACCGGCGTGGTCGCCAAGGCATCGACAGGCGCGATCGAACATGTCCCGGTCGTGCGGGTCGGCAATATGGCGCGCACCGTGGATGAGCTGAAAGACCGTGGTGTCTGGATTGCGGGCACCGATGCCAAGGGGGACGCCGACTACCGCAAGATGGACGCGGGCCTGCCGCTTGCCGTCATCATCGGCAGCGAGGGCCGCGGCATGAGCCGCCTTCTGCGGGACAAGTGCGACTTCCTGTATAGCCTGCCGATGGTCGGGCATGTGAATTCCCTGAATGCCTCCGTCGCCGCGGCGCTCCTGATGTACGAAGTGTTCCGGAAGCGTGATCCGGAAGGCGGTCAGTGATGGACGTCCTGCTCGTCGACGGCTACAACATCATCGGCGCATGGCCTGAGCTGAAAGCGCTCCGTGATGCCCGGCTGGAAGATGCCCGCGACCTGCTCGTCGAGCTGATGGCCGAATACCGGGCATACACGGGCTGGCGGGTGATTGTCGTATTTGATGCACAGTACGTCCCGGGCATCCCGAAGCCACAGCGGCGGCGGGATGTCGAGGTGATATTTACCAGGGAAAACGAGACGGCGGACGAGCGCATCGAGCGTCTCGCCTCCGAACTCGGGAGCCGGCGCACCCGGGTTCATGTCGCCACATCGGACTTTACCGAGCAGCGTGTCATTTTCGCGCAGGGAGCCCTGCGGAAATCCGCCCGGGAGCTCCGTCTCGAAATGGGCGAGGTGCGTGACGGCATAGCGAAACGGGTGCGGGAAATCCGCGAAAACCGGCCGTTTTCCAAGATCCCGCTCAATGACGATGTGGCCGAAATTTTCGAAAAATGGCGCCGCGGACTAAAATGAGCGGTTGACGACAATATTTTCCTTCCTGTAAACTTGTCATTAAACTCAAGGGGGACCGGGGTGATCTGAAATGATGATTGACAGCCGGAAAGAGGTTTTGGGGGAAGCGTTTGAAAACCACAGCGATGAGTCGCTTGTCGAGCTGGTGCATGCCGGAAGGTCGGACGCGCTCGATTACCTGATCCGGAAGTATCATTATTTCGTCCGGATGAAAGCGCGCTCATACTTCCTGGTCGGCGCAGACAGGGAAGACATCATACAAGAGGGCATGATCGGCCTGTACAAGGCGATCCGGGATTTCCGCGCGGACAAGCTCAGCTCGTTCCGGGCGTTCGCGGAGCTCTGCATCACGCGGCAGATCATTACGGCGATCAAGACTGCGACGCGGCAGAAGCACATTCCGCTGAATTCGTCGGTATCGCTCGACAAGCCGGTCTACGAGGATGAGTCCGAGCGGACGCTGCTGGACATGCTTACTGGGCCGGAGCTGGACGACCCTGCCGACCTCATGGTCCACCGGGAGGATTTCCACCGGCTGGAGGAAGAGGTCAACAATGTTCTGAGCACGCTTGAGCGGCAGGTGCTCGCCCTTTATCTGGAAGGACGCAGCTACCAGGAGATTTCCGATAAGCTGGACCGCCAGGTGAAGTCGATCGACAATGCTCTCCAGCGGATCAAGCGGAAACTGGAGCAACACCTTGCTGCAGGGGCGCGCCGCTAGGCACCGGGACGCGTTGACAGCCTTGTTTTCAGGTGATAGGCTTTAAATGGACCGGTCCGCGGATCGGCGGCACGGCCGTCCTGACCCGGCGGCCGGCGGAAAATCGTGATACGACGCCGGAACTTCCGGTGACACAACCACACTCGACTTAGACACTGATAATCCGGAGGTTTACGATAAAATGGGCAAGATTCGCGAGTTTTTCAGCGGCGTCGTCTCCGAGATGCGGAAGGTCAGCTGGCCAAAACGCAAAGAACTGACCAAGTATACGATCGTCGTTCTTTCGACGGTCATTTTCATGGCTTTGTACTTTGTAGTCATCGACCTCGGCATTTCGGAACTGTTCCGCTGGTTCCTGAGCATCTGACTCAGACTGTCTGAATACATGGCCACAATAGCCCGTTTGGAGGACCACACGGGCTTTTTCATTTTGCTGAAGTTTCCGGGAGCGGGTTGCGCAAGCCGGATGCGGGTACACTCTTTGGAGAAGCCGCTTCGGGTGAGCTGCCGCCCCGGCGCTCAGCCGTTCATATGGAAGTGAAAGGGAGGGACGGACGGCCAGTCCGATCGAATGGAGAAAAATTGGTACGTGGTGCACACCTATTCCGGATACGAGAACAAGGTGAAGGCTAACCTCGAAAAGCGGGTTGAAACGATGGGGATGCTCGATAAAATCTTCCGTGTCATCGTTCCCGAAGAGCAGGAAACAGAACTGAAAGACGGCAAGAAAAAGACCGTCATGCGCAAGACCTTCCCGGGATACGTCCTTGTCGAAATGATCATGACTGACGACTCCTGGTACGTCGTCCGGAACACGCCTGGCGTCACGGGCTTTATCGGCTCGTCGGGCGGCGGTGCAAAACCGACGCCGCTCATGCCGGACGAGGTGGACTTCATCCTCCGCCAGATGGGCATGAAAGAAGCCAAGGTGGAGATGGATATCGAAGAGGGCGAGCTTGTTGAAGTTCTGGAAGGGCCGTTCGCGAACTTCCAGGGCACGGTCGAGGAAGTCGATCCGTCCAAAGGCAAAGTCAAAGTCGCTGTCGAGATGTTCGGCCGTGAAACGAAGATGGAGCTTGATTTCGCCCAGATTCGTAAAATTTGACATTCCGCTTGCATGCGGAGGGTGTTAGTGGTATCATTCCATAGGTCAGGCCTAAAATAGGTCTGCTGCGGATCAACCGTATTCTACCGGCAATGCCGGCAGACACATATGAGTGGGAGGGGCAACCCTATTACCACATCACGGACTTTAAGGAGGTGCGTCTCGTGGCTAAAAAAGTAAGCAAAATCGTTAAACTGCAAATCCCTGCAGGTAAAGCAAACCCGGCACCACCGGTCGGACCGGCACTCGGTCAGGCAGGTGTAAACATCATGGGCTTCTGTAAGGAATTCAACGCACGGACATCTGACCAGGCAGGTCTCATCATCCCTGTTGAGATCACGGTTTTCGAAGACCGCTCGTTTACATTCATTACAAAAACTCCGCCGGCTGCCGTTCTTCTGAAGAAAGCAGCAGGCATCGATAAGGCGTCCGGCGAACCGAACAAAAACAAGGTTGCCGTCGTCAAGCGTGATAAAGTCCGCGAAATCGCGGAGACTAAAATGCCAGACCTCAACGCCGCTTCTGTTGAAGCAGCGATGCAGATGGTCGAAGGCACTGCCCGCAGCATGGGCATCACGATCGAAGACTGATTCTTTCACTTGATGTTGTTCTGTTACAGGAGGGTTGCGCCCGTTCTACGCGAACGCCGCAATCCTTTTTCGTGGGAGGGTTAATCCGCTATAACCACAATCAAGGAGGAAACAAACATGGCTAAAAAAGGCAAGAAGCTCGTAGAAGCGGCTAAAAAAGTAGACCGCGAACAACTCTACGGCGCAGAAGAAGCAATCGCGCTCGCTAAAGAAACGAGCACAACCAAATTCGACGCTACTGTCGAAGTCGCTTTCCGTCTCGGAATCGACACTCGTAAAAACGACCAGCAGATCCGCGGCGCAGTCGTCCTTCCAAACGGAACGGGCAAAACGCAAAAGGTCCTCGTTTTCGCAAAAGGCGAAAAAGCGAAGGAAGCGGAAGCTGCAGGCGCTGATTATGTAGGTGAAGCAGACTACGTCCAAAAGATCCAGCAAGGCTGGTTCGACTTCGACGTCGTCGTTGCGACTCCTGACATGATGGGCGAAGTCGGTAAGCTCGGCCGCGTCCTCGGACCAAAAGGCCTCATGCCGAACCCTAAGACAGGAACTGTTACATTCGACGTAACAAAAGCTGTCCAGGACATCAAAGCAGGTAAGGTTGAATACCGCGCTGACAAAGCCGGCATCATCCACGCGCCAATCGGAAAAGTTTCGTTCGACAACGAGAAGCTCATCGAGAACTTCAACACGATCTTCGAAACAATCCAGAAGGCAAAACCTGCAGCTGCAAAAGGCACTTACATGAAGTCCGTCAACGTGACGACTACAATGGGCCCTGCAGTGAAAATTGATGCGGCTAACGTTACTGTCGCAAAATAATCATTGACAACGTACCGGTAGTCTGGTAAGATTGCCGATGTTGTGAATATCGTTTGTACCGTAGACAGCAGGGGCGGCATGCCGCTTAAAATTTCCCTGCCGAGGACAAAGACGTGCTTGATCGAATGAAGCCGACTTTAATGCCCTGTGTCTGCGTACGCGGATACAGGGCTTTTCCGTTGATATGCGGTATAAATGAGCCACTCTAACAGGAGGTGTTGACATGAGCAAGATTCTCGAACAGAAACAAGCGCTCGTCGATGAAATCAGCGGCAAGCTGAAAGAAGCGGCATCCGTCGTCGTCGTGGACTACCGCGGCCTCAACGTGGCGCAAGTGACTGAACTGCGTAAACAGCTTCGCGAAGAAGGCATCGAGTTCAAAGTATACAAAAACTCGATGACTCGCCGCGCGGCTGAAGCATCAGGCCTCGAAGCACTCAACGAGTACATGACAGGCCCGAACGCGATTGCGTTCTCGAAAGAAGACGTTGTTGCTCCTGCGCGGATTATCAATAACTTCGCGAAGGACAACGATGCGCTTGAGATTAAAGCGGGCGTCATCGAAGGCAACGTTGCAACTCTGGAAGAAGTCAAGGCACTGGCGGAACTCCCATCCCGGGAAGGTCTCCTCTCCATGGTCCTCAGCGTCCTCCAGGCGCCGATCCGCAACTTCGCACTCGCTACGAAGGCAGTTGCAGACCAGAAAGAAGAACAAGGCGCATAATTCCGCAGCCTGAGCCAACGGAACGCGGCATCGCCGCATAAAATAAATCGATTTATTAGGAGGAAACATCAATGAGCAACGAGCAAATCATTGAAGCGATCAAAGAAATGACGGTCCTCGAACTGAACGACCTTGTCAAAGCTATCGAAGAAGAATTCGGCGTAACAGCAGCAGCTCCTGTAGCAGCAGCAGGCGCAGCAGGCCCTGCAGTTGAAGAAAAAACAGACTTCGACGTTGTCCTGACTTCCGCAGGCGACCAGAAGATCAAAGTCATCAAAGTTGTCCGCGAAATCACGGGCCTTGGCCTGAAAGAAGCGAAAGCGCTCGTAGACGAAGCGCCGAAGCCACTCAAAGAAGGCGTAGCGAAAGAAGAAGCAGAAGAAATGAAATCGAAGCTCGAAGAAGTCGGCGCAGGCGTCGAACTCAAGTAATCCTTGCTTCCTATACAAAAAAGCCCGTCTCAACTCGACGGGCTTTTTTATTCATGTCCAAGGGGTATGATAGGGGCGAAGGCTCCCGGCCCCGGCCGGGCACCATTTTCATGAACGGAGGCGACGGGCATGGCGGATCATTACTATTCGAAGAACCCGGGCACCGAGAGCGCGCCGCAGACCTGGACGGCGACGCTGCGCGGCATCCCGTTCCGTTTCAAGACGGATGCGGGTGTATTCAGCAAGGAAAGTGTTGATTTCGGTTCCAGGCTCCTGATCGATACATTCAGGGAACCGGAAATTCCGGGAGATCTCCTGGACATCGGCTGCGGGTACGGTCCGGTCGGACTGACTGCGGCCAGACTGCTGCCGGACAGGACCGTCCATATGGTCGACGTCAACAGCCGCGCGCTTGATCTTGCGCGCGAAAATGCCGGCGCAAACGGCGCCGGCAATACGGTGATCTATGAAAGTGACGCGGGTGCGGATGTGCGGGGAAGCGGGTTTGCGGCCATCCTGACGAATCCTCCGATCCGCGCAGGCAAGGATACGGTCTTCCGGATCTATGAAGATGCCTACCGCCTTCTCGCCGAAGGGGGCGAGCTCTGGGTTGTCATCCAGAAAAAACAGGGCGCCGCGTCCACCGAGAAGAAACTCCAGGAGCTTTTCGGGAATGCCACGGCGGAGGAAAAGAAAAAAGGCTACTTCATCTACAGATCGCTCAAAAAACGACTTGACAAACATTGACTTGACAAAAATTCGATGATAGTATAATAAAATGCACAAATAAAATTGAGGTCGTGTGCCCTTTTGACTGAAGTGCCTCCGGCTGCCCTGGCGGCTGCCGGGGCCGGACAATCGCATTGTATCGTATAGTCCGGCTCTTCAATTGGGAATACTGGCCCGGAATGGAATAAGCCTGGTGAAACCGAAAATGAGCTTCTGCATCGGACTCGTTTTCTTTTTGTCTTTTCGGATATCATACATCAATTTGCCGGCATCCGCAAAGACCCATTATCGCTTTAATTGAGGGGTGAATCAGTTGACAGGTCAACTAGTTCAGTACGGTCAACATCGTCAGCGCAGGAGTTTTGCGCGGATC
This sequence comes from Bhargavaea sp. CC-171006, assembly GCF_009761675.1. Lineage (GTDB taxonomy): Bacteria > Bacillota > Bacilli > Bacillales_A > Planococcaceae > Bhargavaea > Bhargavaea changchunensis. The sequence continues at coordinate 48,416 of NZ_QUZH01000030.1, read as the reverse complement.
AGTGAGGTGCTTGAGCTCCCGAATCTGATCGAGATCCAGACGAAGTCCTATGAATGGTTCCTAGAGGAAGGCCTGCGGGACATGTTCCGAGACATTTCTCCGATCGAGGACTTTACGGGCAATCTTTCGCTTGAATTCGTCGACTACAGCCTCGGCGAACCGAAGTATCCGGTCGGCGAGTCGAAAGAGCGCGATGCGACGTACGCGGCACCGCTCCGCGTCAAGGTGCGCCTCCATAATAAAGAAACCGAGGAAGTAAAGGAGCAGGACGTCTTCATGGGCGACTTCCCGCTCATGACGGACAACGGGACGTTCATCATCAACGGCGCGGAACGCGTCATCGTCTCCCAGCTCGTGCGCTCCCCGAGCGTCTACTTCCACGACAAGACGGACAAAAACGGTAAGCGCGGCTTCGGAGCGACAGTCATCCCGAACCGCGGCGCATGGCTTGAATACGAGACGGACGCGAAAGATGTCGTCCACGTCCGTATCGACCGCACGCGCAAACTGCCGGTAACGGTCCTCTTGCGCGCGCTCGGTTTCGGCTCCGATCAGGAGATCATCGATCTGATCGGTGATAATGAATACCTTCAGAACACACTGGAGAAGGACAGCACCGAAAGCACCGAGAAAGCACTTCTTGAAATCTACGAGCGCCTCCGCCCGGGCGAACCGCCTACGGTCGAGAGCGCGAAGAACTTGCTCTACTCCCGTTTCTTTGATCCGAAGCGCTACGACCTTGCCAACGTCGGCCGCTATAAGATGAACAAGAAGCTCAGCATCAAAAACCGCCTCCTCAACCAGACGCTCGCTGAAGCGATCGCTGATCCGGAGACGGGTGAGATCATTGCGGAGAAGGGGACGCTGCTTGACCGCCGCGAACTCGACCGCATCATCCCGTTCCTCGAGCAGGGCGCCGGCTATGAAACGCTTGAGCCGGTCGGCGGCGTACTCGACGAGGATATCACGATTTCTTCCGTGAAGATCTATGCACCGAACAGCGAAGATGAGAAAGTCATCAACGTCATCGGCAATGCAGATATCGAAGAAGAAGTGAAGCACGTCACCCCTGCGGACATCGTGTCGTCGATCAGCTACTTCTTCAACCTGCTTTATCAGGTCGGCACGACCGATGACATCGACCACCTCGGCAACCGCCGTCTCCGTTCGGTCGGGGAGCTGCTGCAGAACCAGTTCCGCATCGGCCTTTCCCGGATGGAGCGCGTCGTCCGCGAACGGATGTCGATCAACGATACACAATCTATTGTGCCTCAGCAGCTGATTAATATCCGTCCGGTCATCGCATCGATCAAGGAATTCTTCGGCAGCTCCCAGCTGTCACAGTTCATGGACCAGACAAACCCGCTTGCGGAACTGACGCATAAGCGCCGCCTCTCCGCACTCGGGCCGGGCGGGCTCACCCGTGAGCGCGCCGGCATGGAAGTCCGTGACGTCCACTACTCCCACTATGGCCGCATGTGTCCGATCGAGACGCCGGAAGGCCCGAACATCGGACTCATCAACTCGCTCTCGACTTACGCGAAAGTGAACAAATTCGGCTTCATTGAAACACCATACCGCCGCGTGGACCCGGAGACGGGTATCGTCACCGACCGGATCGACTACCTGACGGCCGACGAAGAGGACAACTATGTCGTCGCCCAGGCGAACGCTCCGCTTGATGAAGAGAAGCGCTTCGTGAATGAAGAGGTTGTCGGCCGTTTCCGCGGTGACAACTCGGTCTTCAAGCGCGAATCGATCGACTACATGGACGTTTCGCCGAAACAGGTTGTCTCGGCTGCGACTGCCTGCATCCCGTTCCTCGAGAACGATGACTCGAACCGTGCCCTCATGGGTGCGAACATGCAGCGTCAGGCTGTTCCGCTCCTCAATCCGGAAGCGCCGTTTGTCGGCACCGGGATGGAGTATGTCTCGGCACGCGACTCTGGCGCGGCGATTGTCTCGAGGCACCACGGTATCGTGGAGCACGTTGAGGCCAAGGAAGTCCGCGTCCGCCGCATCGAGACGGTGGACGGCAAAGAAGTCAAGGGCGACCTTGACATCTACCCATTCGAAAAATTCATCCGTTCCAACCAGGGGACATGCTATAACCAGCGTCCGATCGTCAAGGTCGGTGACCGCGTCGAGCCGCTTACCGTACTCGGTGACGGCCCGTCGATGGAAGACGGAGAGCTCGCGCTCGGCCGCAACGTCCTGGTCGCATTCATGACTTGGGACGGCTTCAACTACGAGGATGCCGTCATCATGAGCGAACGCCTGGTGAAGGACGATGTCTATACATCGATCCACATTGAAGAATACGAGTCCGACTCCCGCGACACGAAACTCGGGCCTGAAGAAATCACCCGTGACATTCCGAACGTCGGTGAAGACGCACTCCGCAACCTTGATGAGCGCGGAATCATCCGTGTCGGCGCGGAAGTTCGCGACGGCGACATCCTCGTCGGCAAGGTCACGCCTAAGGGCGTCACCGAACTGACGGCGGAAGAGCGGCTCCTCCACGCGATCTTCGGCGAGAAGGCCCGTGAAGTCCGCGACACCTCGCTGCGCGTTCCTCACGGTGCAGGCGGAATCGTCCTCGACGTCAAAGTGTTCAATCGCGAAGACGGCGACGAGCTCGCACCGGGTGTAAACCAGCTCGTGCGTGTCTACATCGTCCAGAAGCGGAAAATCTCCGTGGGCGACAAAATGGCGGGCCGCCACGGGAACAAGGGTGTCATCTCCCGGATCCTTCCGGAAGAGGACATGCCGTTCATGCCGGATGGCACGCCTGTAGACATCATGCTTAACCCGCTCGGCGTTCCTTCCCGGATGAACATCGGCCAGGTGCTCGAGCTTCACCTCGGCATGGCTGCCCGTTACCTTGGCCTCCATATGGCGACTCCGGTCTTCGACGGTGCCAACGAAGAAGACGTCTGGGAAACCATGGAAGAAGCCGGAATGGACCGCTCGGGTAAAACAACCCTTTACGACGGCCGCTCCGGTGAACCGTTCGACAACAAAGTGTCGGTCGGCATCATGTACATGATCAAGCTCGCCCACATGGTCGACGATAAGCTCCACGCCCGTTCGACCGGGCCATACTCCCTCGTCACGCAACAGCCGCTCGGCGGTAAGGCGCAGTTCGGCGGACAGCGTTTCGGCGAGATGGAAGTCTGGGCACTTGAAGCGTACGGTGCAGCCTACACGCTCCAGGAAATCCTGACGGTCAAGTCTGATGACGTCGTCGGACGCGTGAAGACCTATGAAGCGATCGTCAAAGGGGAGAACATCCCGCAGCCGGGCATCCCTGAATCGTTCAAGGTCCTCATCAAGGAACTCCAGTCCCTCGGCCTCGATGTCAAAATGCTGACGGAAGAGTACGAGGAGATCGAGCTCCGCGACCTTGACGAAGACGAAGACCTCCAGCCGACGGATGCGCTGAACATCCTGCCGGAGCAGGAAACGATCGGAGCCGAGTAACGCGATAAAATTGCAGCGGGGCGGCTCGGCCGCCCGGAAACGCTGCGTTGCCATGAACGGTGAGCCTGTTCAGATTGAGACTAAAGGGAGGTAGGCTCCTTGATAGATGTAAATAATTTCGAGTATATGAAAATCGGCCTGGCATCCCCGGACAAAATCCGGTCGTGGTCATACGGTGAAGTCAAAAAGCCGGAAACGATCAACTACCGGACGCTGAAGCCGGAGAAAGACGGCCTGTTCTGCGAACGGATCTTCGGTCCGACAAAAGACTGGGAGTGCCACTGCGGTAAATACAAGCGCGTCCGCTATAAGGGCGTCGTCTGTGACCGCTGCGGCGTCGAAGTGACCCGCGCCAAAGTCCGCCGCGAACGCATGGGCCATATCGAGCTTGCGGCTCCGGTATCCCATATCTGGTATTTCAAAGGCATCCCGAGCCGCATGGGGCTTCTTCTTGACATGTCCCCGCGCTCGCTAGAGGAAGTCATCTACTTCGCTTCCTATGTCGTGACTGACCCTGCAGACACTGGCCTTGAGCGCAAGCAGCTTCTGTCCGAGCGCGAATACCGCGCGTACCGCGAAAAGTACGGCAATAAATTCTCCGCGCTCATGGGTGCGGAGGCGATCGAGAGGCTTCTTAAGCAGATCGACCTCGACAAAGAGGCCGACGCGCTGAAAGAAGAGCTCAAGACGGCACAGGGCCAGCGCCGCACACGCGCCATCAAGCGCCTGGAAGTCGTCGAATCGTTCCGCCATTCCGGCAATAACCCGGAATGGATGATTCTCGAAGTGCTTCCGGTCATCCCGCCGGAACTCCGCCCGATGGTCCAGCTGGACGGCGGACGCTTCGCGACATCGGACCTGAACGACCTGTACCGCCGGGTGATCAACCGGAACAACCGCCTCAAGCGCCTGCTTGACCTCGGTGCACCGGGAATCATCGTCCAGAACGAGAAGCGGATGCTGCAGGAAGCCGTCGATGCCCTCATCGACAACGGCCGCCGCGGCCGTCCGGTGACCGGTCCGGGCAACCGCCCGCTCAAGTCCCTTTCGCACATGCTGAAGGGTAAGCAGGGCCGCTTCCGCCAGAACCTTCTCGGAAAGCGCGTCGACTACTCCGGCCGATCCGTTATCGTCGTCGGTCCGAACCTGAAGATGTACCAGTGCGGCCTGCCGCGCGAAATGGCGATCGAGCTGTTCAAGCCGTTCGTCATGAAGGAACTCGTCGAACGCGGCCTCGCTCACAACATCAAGAGCGCAAAGCGCAAGATCGAACGCCTTCATTCGGACGTTTGGGATGTCCTTGAAGAAGTCATCAAGGAACACCCGGTACTCCTGAACCGCGCACCGACGCTTCACCGCCTCGGGATCCAGGCGTTCGAGCCGACGCTTGTCGAAGGCCGTGCCATCCGTCTTCACCCGCTCGTATGTACGGCATACAACGCCGACTTCGACGGCGACCAGATGGCGGTCCACGTGCCGCTGTCCGCAGAAGCACAGGCGGAAGCCCGCCTTCTCATGCTTGCGGCACAGAACATCCTGAACCCGAAAGACGGGAAGCCTGTCGTAACACCTTCCCAGGATATGGTCCTCGGGAACTACTACCTGACGCTCGAGCGCAAAGGCGCAATGGGCGAAGGGATGGTCTTCAGCAATTCGGACGAAGTGATGGTCGCCTACCAGAACGGTTACGTGCACCTGCACAGCCGGATCGCCATCCATGCGTCATCGCAGAACAACCCGACATTCACGGAAGAGCAGAACCGGCAGCTGCTCATGACGACAGTCGGCAAGGTCATCTTCAACGAGATCCTTCCGGAGTCGTTCCCGTACATCAACGAGCCGACAAACCACAACCTGCAGGTCGAGACGCCTGAGAAGTACTTCATCGATCCGACTGATGACGTCAAGGCGAGGATCCAGGAAGCGGAACTTGTCCAGCCGTTCAAGAAGAAAATCCTTGGGAACATCATCGCCGAGATCTTCAAACGGTTCCATATCACGGAAACGTCGAAGATGCTTGACCGCATGAAAGACCTCGGATTCAAATATTCGACCCGTGCCGGCATCACGATCGGCATCTCGGACATCGTCGTCCTTCCGAACAAGGGAGAAATCCTACAGGAAGCACAAGGAAAGGTCGACAAGGTCACGAAGCAGTTCCGCCGCGGTCTCATCACCGAAGAGGAACGCTACGACCGCGTCATCTCGTATTGGTCCCAGGCCAAGGACACCATCCAGTCCCAGCTGATGGAGTCTCTCGAGAACACTAACCCGATCTTCATGATGTCCGACTCCGGTGCCCGTGGTAACGCATCGAACTTTACGCAGCTTGCGGGGATGCGGGGCCTCATGGCCAACCCGGCCGGCCGGATCATCGAACTCCCGATCAAGTCGTCGTTCCGTGAAGGCCTCACAGTCCTCGAGTACTTCATCTCGACACACGGTGCGCGTAAAGGTCTTGCCGATACGGCGCTGAAGACGGCCGACTCGGGTTACCTGACACGGCGTCTCGTCGATGTCGCGCAGGACGTCATCGTACGCGAAGACGACTGCGGCACGGACCGCGGCCTTGAAGTGAGCGCGCTCACCGAAGGCACGGAAATCATCGAAACGCTTGATGAGCGGATCATCGGACGCCACGCAAAGAAATCGGTGCGCCATCCGGAAACGGGCGAAATGCTCGTCGACCGCGACGGCCTCATCACCGAAGACATCGCGCGTGCGATCCTGGATGCGGGCGTCGAAACCGTCACCATCCGTTCCGCGTTCACGTGCAACACGAAGCACGGTATCTGCAAGAAGTGCTACGGCATGAACCTGGCGACAGGCGAAGCGGTCGAAGTCGGCGAAGCCGTCGGCATCATCGCGGCGCAGTCGATCGGGGAGCCGGGCACGCAGCTGACGATGCGTACGTTCCACACAGGCGGTGTTGCCGGAGACGACATCACCCAGGGTCTTCCGCGTATCCAGGAAATCTTCGAATCACGGAACCCGAAAGGCCAGGCAGTCATTTCCGAGATCGATGGTGTCATCACCGAGATCGACGAGATCCGTGAAGGCCAGAAGGAGATCACCGTCACCGGCGAAGTCGAGACACGCAAGTATACGCCACCGTATAACTCGCGCCTCCGCTTCGGCCTGAACGACACGATCAAGCGCGGCGATGCGCTGACAGAAGGATCCATCGATCCGAAGCAGCTGATCGTCGTCAAGGACGTCAAGACTGTCCAGGAATACCTGCTGAAGGAAGTCCAGAAGGTCTACCGGATGCAGGGCGTTGAGATCAGCGACAAGCACGTCGAGGTCATGGTCCGTCAGATGATGCGCAAAGTCCGTGTCATCGAAGCCGGCGAGACCGACCTCCTGCCGGGCACGCTGCTCGACATCCACCAGTTCACGGAAGCGAACTTCGATGCCATCCGCGACGGCCGGCTGCCTGCAACAAGCCGCCCGGTCATCCTCGGAATCACGAAGGCGTCCCTCGAGACGGAATCCTTCCTCTCGGCCGCCTCATTCCAGGAGACGACACGCGTCCTCACCGATGCAGCCATCAAAGGCAAGATGGACGAACTCCTCGGACTCAAGGAGAACGTCATCATCGGGAAGCTTGTTCCTGCCGGTACCGGCATGCAGCGCTACCGCCAGATCGAAATGGCCTACGAAGGCATGGAAGAACAGGAAGAAACCGCAACAGCGGAATAATCCATGAAGATCCCCCGGGAAGCTTAATGCTTTCCGGGGGTTTTTGTGTGGGGCATGCCGGGAATAGGGGCGGAGGATTGTGGAATCGTACTTATATATGGCAGTTTAGTAGTATGGTTCGGTAAATCGTAGTTCGCAGCCGCAAATCGTATGATAGGGAGAGAAATTGTACTATAGGAGTCATCATCATCGCCGTTTTTCTCTGGGGTATTCGCCCTTTTTCGAGCTCAGGAAAAATGATATGTTTTTTATTGACATACGGAATCAGGGATGATAATATGTTCAAGGTTGAGAGTTGACTTTTGGTTCCTTGGAGGAAATGGCATGTCTCATGGACAAGCGAATCAGAAACAGACGATCATCGGTATAAAGCAGGCAGTAAAGGCGCTCCGGAAGGGCCGGGTGCGGGAAGTGATTCTCGCCGCGGATGCTGACGGGCGGCTGATCGGCGACGTTCTGTCCCTTGCGGAAGAGAACGGGATTCCGGTACGCTATGAAGGCACGAGGAAAGACCTCGGCCGGGCATACGGAATCGATGTCGGCGCTTCGGTCATCGCCATTACTGAGTAGGTTTTTGCGTCATGCTGCGCAAAGACTTTGTTTTTACCCCTAAAATGAACCACCTGGATGTGTGGTATTAAAAAGAACTGAAGGGAGGACCCTATCGATGCCAACAATTAACCAACTGGTCCGCAACCCGCGCAAGTCGAAAGCGACCAAGTCGAAGTCTCCGGCACTCGGGAAAGGTTACAACAGCTTCAAGAAATCTCTTACAGATGTGAACTCGCCACAAAAGCGCGGTGTCTGCACACGTGTCGGCACTATGACGCCTAAGAAGCCGAACTCCGCGCTTCGTAAATACGCTCGTGTGCGTCTGACGAACACGATTGAAGTCAACGCGTATATCCCTGGCGAAGGCCACAACCTGCAAGAGCACAGTGTTGTCCTGATCCGCGGCGGCCGTGTTAAAGACCTTCCGGGTGTCCGCTACCATATCGTACGCGGCGCCCTCGATACAGCCGGCGTTCAAGGCCGTATGCAGAGCCGTTCCCAATACGGCGCGAAGAAGCCAAAAGAGAAAAAATAATACACCTTCCAAAGGTGTCGTAAAGTTTGAAAGGAGGAACACACATGCCTCGTAAAGGTCCAGTAGCAAAACGTGACGTGTTGCCTGATCCGCTGTATAACTCGAAGCTCGTGACACGTCTTGTAAACAAAATCATGGTAGACGGCAAGAAGGGTACTGCCCAGAAAGCCCTCTACGGCGCATTCGAAATCGTCCGTGAGCGTTCCGGTAAGGATCCTCTGGAAGTATTCGAAGCAGCACTCGAAAACATCATGCCAGTCCTCGAAGTCCGTGCCCGCCGTGTCGGTGGCGCGAACTACCAGGTACCGGTTGAAGTCCGCCCTGACCGCCGTGTCACACTCGGCCTCCGCTACCTCGTCAACTACTCCCGCCTGCGCGGTGAGAAGACGATGGAAGAGCGCCTGGCTAACGAGATCCTTGATGCATCCAACAACACTGGTGCATCCGTGAAGCGTCGCGAAGACCTTCACAAAATGGCGGAAGCGAACAAAGCATTCGCTCACTACCGCTGGTAAGTTCAAGCCGAAGTCCACTCTATTCCGACATAACAGGAGGAGAAACACATTATGGCTAGAGAATTCTCCTTGGAGAACACTCGTAACATCGGGATCATGGCTCACATTGATGCCGGTAAGACTACAACAACCGAGCGTATCCTTTATTACACAGGTAAGATCCACAAAATCGGCGAAACGCACGAAGGTGCTTCCCAGATGGACTGGATGGAGCAGGAACAGGAGCGCGGAATCACGATCACTTCCGCCGCGACGACTGCTGCATGGAAAGGCCACCGCGTCAACATCATCGACACCCCGGGACACGTCGACTTCACAGTTGAAGTAGAACGTTCCCTCCGCGTACTCGATGGTGCGGTAACGGTTCTTGACGCCCAGTCCGGCGTTGAGCCACAGACAGAGACAGTATGGCGCCAGGCAACCACTTACGGCGTACCTCGTCTCGTGTTCGTCAACAAGATGGACAAGACAGGCGCAGACTTCCTCTACGCTGTCAAAACACTGCACGACCGTCTCGATGCAAATGCGCATCCGATTCAGCTTCCAATCGGTGCTGAAGACGAATTCCGCGGCATCATCGACCTCGTCGAGCAGAAAGCCATCCTGTATGGCAACGACCTCGGAACAGATGTCGAAGTCACTGAAATTCCTGCCGAATACCAGGAGCAGGCTGACGAATACCGCGAAAAGCTCATCGAAGCACTTGCGGAGTTCGACGAAGAGCTCATGGAGAAATACCTCGGCGGAGAAGAACTCTCTGTTGAAGAGATCAAGGCTGCTATCCGTAAAGCGACACTCGCGGTAGAATTCTACCCGGTCGTCCTCGGTACAGCGTTCAAGAACAAAGGTGTCCAGCTCGTCCTTGACGCAGTTGTCGACTACCTCCCGTCCCCGCTGGACATTCCGGCAATCGACGGCACTGACCCTGACACAGGCGAAGCAATGGAACGCCATGCCGATGACAGCGAGCCATTCTCGGCACTCGCGTTCAAGGTCATGACTGACCCGTTCGTCGGTAAGCTGACATTCTTCCGTGTCTACTCCGGTGTCCTTCAGTCCGGTTCTTACGTTCAGAACTCGACAAAAGGCAAGCGTGAGCGCGTCGGCCGGATCCTGCAGATGCACGCGAACTCCCGTGAGGAGATCTCCGAAGTGCATGCAGGTGAAATCGCGGCTGCCGTCGGCCTGAAAGACACAGGCACAGGCGACACGCTCTGCGACGAGAAAGCACTCGTCATCCTTGAGTCGATGGAATTCCCTGAGCCGGTTATCTCGGTTGCAATCGAGCCGAAGACCAAAGGCGACCAGGACAAGATGGGCATTGCCCTCGGCAAGCTCCAGGAAGAAGACCCTACATTCCGCGCGCATACTGACCAGGAAACTGGTGAAGTTATCATTGCGGGTATGGGTGAACTTCACCTCGACATCATCGTTGACCGCCTCAAGCGCGAGTTCAAGGTTGAAGCGAACGTCGGTGCGCCTCAGGTATCCTACCGTGAGACGTTCCGCCAGACTGCAAATGTCGAAGGTAAATTCGTACGCCAGTCCGGCGGCCGCGGTCAGTTCGGCCACGTCTGGATCGAATTCTCGCCAAACGAAGAAGGCGCCGGCTTCGAGTTCACGAACGGCATCGTCGGTGGTGTTGTTCCGCGTGAATACGTTCCTGCTGTTGAAGCGGGCGTTAGAGACGCACTCGAAAACGGTGTTGTGGCAGGATTCCCTGTCATCGACGTCAAAGCCAAGCTCTTCGATGGTTCTTACCACGATGTTGACTCCAGCGAAATGGCGTTCAAGATTGCCGCTTCCATGGCAGTCAAGAACGCAGTATCGAAGGTCAACGCTGTACTTCTTGAGCCGATGATGAAAGTTGAAGTTGTCATCCCTGAAGAGTACATGGGCGACATCATGGGCGACATCACTTCCCGACGCGGCCGCGTTGAAGGTATGGAAGCCCGCGGTAACGCTCAAGTCGTCCGCGCGATGGTTCCACTTTCCGAAATGTTCGGCTATGCGACATCGCTCCGCTCGAACACGCAGGGCCGCGGCACATTCTCGATGGTGTTCGATCACTACGAGGAAGTTCCTAAGTCCATCCGGGAAGAAATCGTCAAAAAAGTTAAAGGTGAATAATTGAAATTCCCCTTTGATTCAAGTATAACTAACCTATAAGATATGGAAGGTGGGGAAGTGCGGCTTCCCCGCGGACCATACCAACTATCTCTTACATTTAAGGAGGATTTTCCTAATGGGTAAAGAAAAATTCGATCGCTCCAAAACGCATGCGAACATCGGTACAATTGGTCACGTTGACCATGGTAAAACAACTCTGACTGCTGCAATCGCGACAGTTCTCGCGAAAAAAGGCGGCGGTGAAGCACGTTCTTACGCTGATGTTGACAACGCTCCTGAAGAAAAAGAGCGCGGGATCACAATCAACACTTCCCACATCGAGTATGAAACAGAAAGCCGCCACTACGCACACGTTGACTGCCCAGGTCACGCTGACTATGTCAAGAACATGATCACTGGTGCAGCTCAGATGGACGGCGGAATCCTCGTTGTATCCGCAGCTGACGGCCCAATGCCACAAACTCGTGAGCACATCCTCCTGTCCCGTCAGGTTGGTGTTCCTTACCTCGTCGTATTCCTTAACAAGTGCGACATGGTTGACGACGAAGAACTTCTTGAACTCGTTGAAATGGAAGTCCGTGACCTCCTTTCCGAGTACGACTTCCCTGGCGATGACGTTCCAGTCATCAAAGGTTCCGCTCTGAAAGCCCTCGAAGGCGAAGCAGAATGGGAAGAGAAAATCGTTGAGCTCATGGACGCAGTTGACAGCTACATCCCAACTCCAGAGCGCGACACTGAAAAGCCATTCATGATGCCTGTCGAGGACGTATTCTCGATCACAGGCCGTGGTACTGTTGCAACAGGCCGTGTAGAACGTGGACAAGTTAAAGTCGGCGACACTGTTGAAATCATCGGTCTTGCTGAAGAAGCAAAATCGACTACAGTAACAGGCGTTGAAATGTTCCGTAAGCTTCTCGACTATGCAGAAGCTGGCGACAACATCGGTGCGCTTCTCCGTGGTGTTGCACGTGAAGACATCCAGCGTGGCCAAGTTCTTGCGAAGCCAGGCTCGATCACTCCACACACTAACTTCAAATCTGAAGTTTACGTTCTGTCCAAAGAAGAAGGTGGCCGTCACACGCCATTCTTCTCCAACTACCGCCCGCAGTTCTACTTCCGTACAACTGACGTAACCGGCATCATCACGCTTCCAGAAGGCGTTGAAATGGTTATGCCTGGCGACAACGTTGAAATGACAGTAGAACTCATCTCGCCAATCGCGATCGAAGAAGGTACTAAATTCTCGATCCGTGAAGGTGGCCGCACAGTTGGTGCAGGCGTCGTAGCTTCTATCCAGAAGTAATCTGAGAAGATGATGTAAATCGAATATCGGAAGCGGGCCGGCCTGATCAGCCGCTCCGCTTCCAAAGTCCAGACGTGGACTTTGACCTCCGCCCAGACGTGGGCGGGGGTCTTTTTTTGTTTGTACGGAATTCCCTGCACTCCATGCCAAATCGGGATGGAACTCCTCTCTTGACTTCCTTTTTTCTATATCGGTTAAGGCCCTCGCATCGGCAGGTGATTACGCTTCCAATCAACCTTGCGAAATAATTCTCAAATTATTTTTAAGAAGTGCAGAATGCGATATATCAACGTTTGCAAACGTTTACAGACTGAATCCAATTCTAAATTGCACAAAAACTTGGAAAAAGCGACTTGACGCAATATTTTAACCGCGTTATGATGTGTTCAATTCATTTTGAGAGACGGCAAAAGAGCACGGCCAGAAGCCGCTCCGCCTCCATTCAGAGGAGAGATCATCTTATGCGAAGCGACATGATTAAAAAAGGAATCGACCGGGCACCGCACCGGAGCCTGCTATATGCAGCGGGCGTCAAGGCGAAGGATATGGGCAAGCCGTTCATCGGCGTCTGTAACTCCTACGTCGACATTATCCCGGGGCATATGCACCTGAACAAGTTCGCGGAAGTCGTCAAGGAAGCGATCCGTGAAGCGGGAGGAATTCCGTTCGAGTTCAACACGATCGGAGTCGATGACGGGATTGCGATGGGGCACATCGGAATGCGCTACTCGCTTCCGAGCCGGGAAATCATCGCTGATTCGGCTGAGACGGTCATCAACGCTCACTGGTTCGACGGTGTGTTCTATATCCCGAACTGTGACAAGATCACGCCGGGAATGCTCATGGCGGCAGTCCGGACGAACGTCCCGTCGATCTTCGTATCGGGCGGTCCCATGGAAGCCGGTGTCGGTTCCGACGGCAGGCAGCTTTCCCTTACCTCAGTATTCGAGGGAGTCGGCGCCTACAAACAGGGATCGATGTCCGAGACCCAGCTTCTCGAAATCGAGCAGAGCGCTTGTCCGACATGCGGCTCCTGCTCAGGGATGTTCACCGCCAACTCGATGAACACCCTCATGGAGATGATGGGAGTCGCCCTTCCGCAAAACGGCACAATCGTCGCAACCTCGGACAAACGCAAGGACCTCATCTATGAGGCGGCCAAGCAGCTGATGCGCATGGTCGAGGAAGACGTGAAGCCACGTGATCTGGTTACGGAAGAGACCATCGATGACGCATTTGCGCTTGACATGGCGATGGGCGGCTCGACAAATACCGTCCTTCACACACTCGCCATCGCGCATGAAGCCGGCATTGACTATGACCTGAAGAAGGTCAACGAAATCGCCGAGCGCGTTCCGTATTTGTCCAAGCTCATGCCTGCGTCGGATTATTCGATGCATGATGTGCACCTTGCCGGCGGCGTCAATGCGATCATCCGTGAACTGTGCGACATCCCGGGTGCTATTCACCCGGACCGGATGACGGTCACCGGCAAAACACTTTATGAAAACGTGAAAGACAGCAAGATTTTGAATGAGCAGGTCATCCGGCCAAAAGAAAACCCGTATAGCCCGGTGGGCGGCCTATCCGTCTTATATGGGAATCTGGCACCGGATGGCGGCGTCATCAAAGTCGGCGCGGTCGATCCTTCCATCAAGGTGTTCGAGGGCGATGCCATCGTCTTCGAATCACAGGAAGAAGCCCAGAAAGGTATCGATGACGGCACGGTCCAGGAAGGTCATGTGGTCGTCATCCGATACGAGGGTCCGAAAGGCGGCCCCGGCATGCCGGAAATGCTCGCCCCGACATCGGCAATAGTCGGACGCGGACTCGGCACAAAAGTCGCACTCATCACGGACGGACGATTCTCGGGTGCATCCCGGGGCATCGCAGTCGGGCATATTTCGCCGGAGGCGGCGGAAGGCGGTCCGATCGGCCTGGTCGAGAACGGTGACATCATCGAAATCGATCTCGTCAACCGAAAGATCGAACTCAAGGTCCCGGAAGACGTGCTGGAACAACGGCGCAAGAACGTGAAGCCGTTTGAACCGAAGATCAAGACGGGCTATCTCGCCCGCTACTCGAAACTGGTCACATCCGCCAACACAGGCGGCGTCATGAAGATCTGACAAGACTTAAATCGAACCAAAGCGCAGAAGAGGCAAAAGGGAAGGACCCCTGCATTTACCAGAGAGCCGGAACAGCTGGAACCCGGCAGTGCAGCCCCGACCGACATCACCTCCGAGCGGAACACTGAACGGATCATTCCCAAGGTGTTCCCGGGGCAGGCATCGCGCCGCCCCGTTACCAACCGGCCGGGCTCCCAGCCCGGCCACCGAGGCGGCGAAGCCGCGAACAAGGGTGGTACCATGAAAGGCTCTTTCATCCCTTGCAACGGAAGACGACTGTGTTCCGTGCAAGGGGGTGGAGGGGTCTTTTGTTTTTTAAATACAAAACTCACGAGTGAAGGAGGAAGGCGCAGATGGAAGCGAGCGTCAAGGTAAGGGAAACAAAACAAGCCGTCACGCCGGCGGCAGCCGGCAACGGAGCCGACCTGCTGGTCCGGTCTTTGAAAAACGAGGGCGTGGACATTATTTTCGGCTACCCGGGCGGTGCGGTGCTCCCGATCTACGATGCACTGTACAAGAATCCGATCCGGCACATCCTGGCCCGTCATGAGCAGGGTGCCATCCACGCAGCCGAAGGGTTTGCACGCACGACAGGAAGGACCGGCGTGGTGATCGCCACTTCCGGTCCGGGGGCAACGAACCTTGTGACCGGCATCGCGGATGCCATGTTGGACTCGCTCCCGCTCGTCGTCCTGACCGGGCAGGTCGCCCAGCAGGTGATCGGCACAGATGCCTTCCAGGAGGCGGATGTCATTGGCATCACACAACCCATCACGAAGCACAACTACCAGGTAAAGGATGCAAAAGACATCCCGCGGATCATCAAGGAAGCCTTCCATATCGCTTCCACAGGACGGAAGGGCCCTGTAGTCGTCGACATTCCGAAGGATGTGTCGCTGGCGGAACTCGCCGGGGAAATTCCTCATCCTGAGAGCGTCTATCTGCCGGGCTACCAGCCGACGGTCAAGCCGAACTTCCTCCAGATCCAGAAAGCGGCACAGGCCCTTTCAGAAGCGAAACGGCCGCTGATCCTTGCGGGAGCCGGCATCCTCGCCGCGGAAGCCACAGGGGAGCTCAGGAGCTTTATCGAGCGGTACCGCATCCCGGTGACGACGACGCTGCTCGGCATCGGGACCGTCCCGGGCGGACATGAGCTCGGGCTGGGAATGGCCGGCATGCACGGGTCTTACGCCGCGAACATGGCCATCCAGGAATGCGATGTGCTCCTGAACATCGGTGCCCGCTTCGACGACCGGCTCACCGGCAATCTCAAAGGTTTCGCGCCGAATGCAAAAGTGATCCACATCGACATCGACCCGGCGGAGATCGGCAAGAACGTCCCGACCGACATTCCGATCGTAGCGGACGCCAAGGCTGCTCTCGCGGAGCTGAACAAAAAAGGCTTCGATACTCCGGATACGGAAAAATGGCTCGCCCAACTGGAAGAATACCGGGAGACCCGTCCGTTCGGCTACGAAGAAGCTCCGGAAGGCCAGATCATGCCGCAGGATGCGGTACGGCTCATCCACAAGTACACGGGAGGCGATGCGATCGTCACGACTGACGTCGGCCAGCACCAGATGTTCGCCGCCCAGTATTACGAGCCGAACCACCCGCACCACTGGGTGACATCCGGAGGACTCGGGACGATGGGCTTCGGTTTCCCCGCAGCCATCGGCGCACAGCTCGCCTTCCCGGGTGAAAAAGTCGTTGCGATCGTCGGAGACGCCGGCTTCCAGATGACACTGCAGGAGCTTTCCATCCTGCAGGAGTTCAAGCTTCCGGTGAAGGTCATCATCCTGAACAATGCATCGCTCGGCATGGTCCGCCAGTGGCAGGAGACCTTCCACGGGGAACGCTACTCCTCTTCGCTCGTGCCTGTTCAGCCGGACTTCGTGAAGCTGGCGGAAGCGTATGAGGTCAAGGGTTACAAAGTCGAGACACTTGCCGAGGCGGAACGGGTCATCCGGGAAGCGATCGAGTCGGACGGTCCGGCACTTGTCGACTGCCGGGTGCTCGCGACAGAAAACGTCTACCCGATGGTCGCGCCGGGCAAGAGCCTCAGTGAAATGATCGGAGTGATGGAACGGTGAAACGGATCATAACGACAACAGTCCTCAACCAGAGCGGTGTCCTGAACCGGGTGACAGGCCTCCTCATGAAGCGGCAGTTCAACATCGAGAGCATCACCGTCGGGCATACCGAGACACCGGGCATGTCGAAGATCACCTTCGTCGTCCACGTCGAGGATTCCTCGAAGGTCGAGCAGCTGGTCAAGCAGCTGTCCAAACAGATCGACGTCATCAAGGTAAACGACATCTCCGACAAGGCGATGGTCATGCGGGAACTGGCGCTCGTCAAGGTCGTCACGCCGCCGCAGCTCCGCCAGGAAGTCCGGAGCATCGTCGAGCCGTTCCGCGCGCAGGTGATCGACATGAGCAAGAACGTCACAACCTATCAGGTGACGGGAGATCCGGAAAAGATCGAGGCCTTCATCGACCTCGTCCGCCCATACGGCATCAAGGAAATCTCGCGCACCGGCGTCACCGCCTTTACCCGCGAGACACAGCGCGCGGACACCATGCCCGATCTGATCCTTCAGTAAAGCTCCATCGGTGCAACGAACACAATCAGAGAGATTCCCGCGGCAGGCCGGCCCGCTTCGAAGCCCGGCCCAACCAAAAAAACAGAACCCACAGGGAGGAAAATGAAAATGGCAAAAATGTACTATAACCAAGATGTTAACGAGGCAGTTCTCCAAGGACGTAAAATCGCGGTCATCGGCTACGGTTCCCAGGGCCATGCCCATGCACAGAACCTGAAAGAATCCGGCTTCGATGTCATCGTCGGCGTACGCCCGGGCAATTCGTTCGAAATGGCGCAGGAAGACGGCCTCCAGGTCGGCACGGTTGCCGAAGCTTCTGCAGCTGCGGATGTCATCATGGTTCTCCTCCCGGATGAGCGTCAGACTCAGGTCTACAACGAAGAGATCAAGCCGGCCCTCACTGCAGGCAAGGCGCTCGTCTTCGCACACGGGTTCAACATCCACTTCGGACAGATCGTTCCTCCGGCCGATGTCGACGTATTCATGGTCGCACCGAAAGGCCCTGGACACCTTGTCCGCCGCACGTACGAAAGCGGCGCAGGTGTACCGGCACTGATCGCAATCCACCAGGACGCAACCGGCCAGGCGAAGGATCTCGCTCTCGCTTATGCCAAAGGAATCGGCGCTGCGCGTGCAGGCGTTCTTGAGACCACTTTCCAGGAAGAGACCGAAACAGACCTCTTCGGCGAACAGGCTGTGCTCTGCGGCGGTACAACGGCACTCGTGAAGGCTGGGTTCGAAACACTGGTCGAAGCGGGCTACCAGCCGGAAGTCGCTTACTTCGAGGTTCTCCATGAACTGAAGCTGATCGTCGACCTCATGTACGAGGGCGGCATCGAAAACATGCGCTACTCCATCTCCGACACGGCACAGTGGGGCGACTTCGTCTCCGGACCGCGCGTCATCACGGATGAAACAAAAGCCCGCATGAAGGAAGTGCTGGAAGATATCCAAAACGGCAAGTTTGCAAAAGGCTGGCTGCTTGAGAACCAGCTTGGCCGTCCTGAATACAACGCCATCAACCGCCGCGAGTCCGAGCACCAGATCGAGTCGGTCGGCCGCGAGCTCCGCGCCATGATGCCATTCGTCAACGAAGGCAAGAAGATCAAAAAGGAAGTGGTCGCCAGTGCGCAAAATTGATATTTTCGACACGACCCTGAGGGACGGGGAGCAGTCGGCGGGGATTAACCTGAACACCGCCGAGAAGCTCGAGATCGCGCGCCAGCTGGAACGGCTCGGTGTGACGGTCATGGAGGCCGGCTTCCCGGCCGCTTCCCCCGGCGACCAGGACGCCGTCCGGAAAATTGCAGGCACGGTCAAGAATTCGATCGTGACGGGCCTTGCCCGCTGCAACCAGAAGGATATTGATGCAGCATGGGAAGCGCTCCGCGTCGCGGAGCAGCCCCACATCCATATCTTCCTTGCAACGTCTCCGATCCATATGGCCTACAAGCTGAAAAAGACGCCGGATGAAGTGATCGAGGCATCGGTAGAAGCGGTCAAGTACGCGAAGAAGTTTTTCCCGCTCGTCCAGTGGTCGGCGGAAGACGGATCTCGCACGGAGCCTGATTTCCTCGCCCGCATCGTGACCGAAGTCGTCAAGGCAGGCGCTACGACCGTCAACATTCCGGACACTGTCGGCTATGCGACGCCGCAGGACTACGGTTCCATCTTCAAGTTCCTGAAGGAGACCGTTCCGAACATCGACCGTGTGAAGCTTTCCGCCCACTGCCATGACGACCTCGGCATGGCGACGGCCAACACGCTCGCAGCCATCGAGAACGGCGCCGACCAGGTGGAGGGCACCATCAACGCGATCGGCGAGCGCGCCGGCAACGTCGGCCTCGAGGAAGTTGCGGTCGCTCTCCATATCCGGAAGGACCACTACAATGTCGAGACCGGCATCAACCTGAAGGAGATCAAGCGCACGAGCCAGTTAGTCAGCCAGCTGACGGGCGTCGCGATCCAGCCGAACAAGGCGGTGACGGGCAAGAATGCCTTTGCCCATGAGTCCGGCATCCACCAGGACGGCATGCTTAAAAACCCGAACACTTACGAAATCATCACGCCGGAACTGATCGGCGATGCCCATACCGAATTGGTCCTCGGCAAGCACTCCGGACGCCATGCGTTCAAGACCCGTGCCGAAGAGCTGGGCTTCTCCCTGGAGCCGGAGCGGCTGAACGAAGCGTTTGCGGAGTTCAAGAAGCTGGCGGACCGCAAGAAGGTCATCACCGAAGCGGACCTGCTCGTCATCCTCACCGACCAGCAGATCCAGGAAGCGGACGCGCCGATCTACGAACTGTCAGGCGTCCAGCTGTCCAGCGGCACGGCGAACATTCCGACGGCGACGATCACCGTCGTCCGGCCTGACGGAGAGACCGTCACCGAGGCGGCAACCGGCACCGGCTCCGTCGAAACGATTTTCAATGCGCTTGAACGCATCGTGAGCGAGAAGGTCCACATCCTTGACTACCGTGTATCATCTGTCGGCAAAGGCCGCGATGCACTCGGAGAGGCGGTCGTCAAAGTCCTGATCGGAGATGACGAAATCACGGGCCGCGACGCTGCGCAGGATGTACTGGAAGCAACAGCCAATGCCTACCTGAACGCAATCAACCGGAAACTTGTCAAAAACGCACAGCAGGCTCCGGAAGCTACCGTTCCTTTAACGTAACCCGCACGCCGATCTGACCACTAAAAGGAGGAAACGAACATGGAAAAGACAATTGCCGTATTGCCCGGAGACGGAATCGGCCCCGAAGTGACAAGGGCTGCCGTCAAGGTCCTGAAGCTTATTGCACGCCGCTATCAGCACGAATTCAATTTTTCCTACGGCCTCATCGGCGGAGCGGCAATTGACGCCCTCGATAGCCCGTTCCCGAAAGAGACGGCCGACGCCTGCGGGACGGCGGATGCTGTTCTTCTGGGCGCCGTCGGGGGACCGAAATGGGACAACAATCCGTCCGAACTCCGCCCGGAGAAAGGACTGCTTGCCATCCGCAAACATTTCGGCCTGTTCGCAAACCTCCGTCCCGTCAAGGCGGTACCGGCACTGCTGTCCGCTTCTCCTCTGAAAGAGGAAAAGGCGGCAGGCGTCGATCTCATGATCGTCCGTGAGCTGACCGGGGGCCTCTACTTCGGAGAAAAGGCCCGCACGGCCGACGACGCTTATGACACGCTTGTCTACTCCAGGGAGGAAATCAGCCGCATTGTCGAGCAGGCTTTCGAGCTTGCCCGGGTGAGAAGGGGCAAAGTGACTTCCGTCGACAAGGCCAACGTCCTGGAGTCGAGCAGGCTCTGGCGGGAGGTCGTCGAAGAGAAAAAGGCGGCCTATCCGGACGTCACAGTCGAGCACCAGCTGGTCGACTCTTGCGCGATGAAGCTCATCACGGATCCGTCCGCATTCGACGTCGTGGTGACCGAGAACATGTTCGGGGATATCCTGAGCGACGAAGCATCAGTCATCACAGGTTCACTTGGCATGCTGCCGTCCGCGAGCATCCGCACCGACGGCTTCGGCCTTTATGAGCCGGTGCACGGTTCCGGCCCGGACATCGCCGGCAAGGGAATCGCGAATCCGGCGGCGGCGATCCTGTCGGCCGCGATGATGCTCCGCTACTCGTTCGGAATGGAGACCGAGGCGGCAGCGATCGAAGAAGCGGTCCAGACCGTACTCGAAGACGGCTGCCGCACGGCGGACCTCGCCGAGGCGGGAGGCCGTTCCCTCACGACGGAAGAATGGACCGACAAAGTCATCGAACAGCTCGACGCGGAAGCCGTGTCGGAAGATATTATGTTTTCGTATATGTAAAACGGGAGGCGGAACGCAATGGCAAAGACAATCATCGATAAAATCTGGGACCGGCACATCGTCGTCGGAGAACCGGGCAAACCGGACCTCCTCTACATCGACCTCCATCTTCTTCACGAAGTCACTTCTCCGCAGGCGTTTGAAGGACTGCGCCTGAACGGGCGCAAAGTCCGCCGGCCGGACCTCTGCTTCGCGACGATGGACCATAACGTGCCGACGGTCAACCGCAAGGTGATCAAGGATCCGATCGCACGCAAGCAGATCCGGACACTGGCGGAAAACTGCGAGGAGTTCGGCGTGCCGCTTGCGGACGTCGACCACCCCGATCAGGGGATCGTTCATGTAATCGGGCCCGAGCTCGGTCTTACCCAGCCGGGCAAGACGATCGTCTGCGGCGACTCCCATACTTCGACGCACGGCGCATTCGGCGCTCTCGCTTTCGGCATCGGAACGAGTGAAGTCGAGCACGTGCTGTCCACGCAGACGCTCTGGCAGTCCCGCCCGAAGACACTGGAGATCCGTATCGATGGTGAGATTGCCCCGGGCGTTGCCGCCAAGGACATCATCCTGGCCATCATCGCAAAGTTCGGCACCGACATGGGCACAGGCCATATCGTGGAATACACGGGAGAGGCGATCCGCAAGCTTACGATGGAAGAGCGGATGACGATCTGCAACATGTCGATCGAAGCAGGTGCCCGTGCAGGCCTGATCAGCCCGGATGAAACGACAGTCGAGTACCTTCGCGGACGCAAATATGCCCCGCAGGGCGAGGCATTCGACAAAGCTGCCGAAGATTGGCTTTCCCTTGCTTCGGATGAAGGGGCAGCGTATGACAAGTCTGTATCGATCCATGCAGACGAGATTGAACCGTTCATCACCTGGGGTACGAACCCGGGTATGGGTGACGGGATCTCCGGGCACGTCCCTCATGCTTCGGACTTTGAGAACGAGCTTGAGCGCGAATCCTTCCTCCGTGCCATTGACTACATGGGACTTGAAGAGGGCCAGAAGTTCACGAACATCGAGATTCAGCACGTGTTTATCGGATCGTGCACGAACGCCCGCCTGAGCGACCTTCGCGAAGCAGCCCGCGTGATCGAAGGCAAGAAAGTCCGTGATGGGGTCCGCGCCATCGTTGTACCGGGCTCCCGTACGGTCAAGAAGCAGGCGGAAGAGCAAGGCCTCGACAAGGTCTTCACCGAAGCAGGATTTGAATGGCGTGAATCGGGGTGCAGCATGTGCCTAGCCATGAACGACGATGTCGTCCCGGCAGGCGAACGCTGTGCATCCACATCCAACCGGAACTTTGAAGGACGGCAGGGGACGGGTGCCCGAACGCACCTCGTGAGCCCGGCCATGGCTGCAGCCGCAGCCATCAACGGCCGATTCACCGACGTCCGCGAAGAATTTGCCGTCCACGCCTGAGCGGGACGATGAAAGGAGGCTGCATCCATGAAACCGATCAATGAAGTCACCAGTATCCTGACGCCGCTCGAACGGAGCAACGTCGACACCGACCAGATCATATCCAAGGAATTCCTGAAGCGCATCGAACGGACCGGCTTCGGCAAGTACCTGTTCTACCATTGGCGCTTTGATGCCGAGGGCAATAAAAGGGACGGATTTGTCCTGAACGATCCCCGTTTTGACGGATCCGAAATCCTCGTCGCACGCGAAAACTTCGGCTGCGGCTCCTCACGCGAACACGCACCGTGGGCCATCCTTGACTATGGATTCCGCGTCGTCATCGCGCCGAGCTACGCCGATATCTTCTATAATAACTGCATGAAAAACGGCATCCTGCCGATCAGCCTGCCGGAAGAGGAAGTGGAAGAGCTCCTCGCAAAGGGCAAGGCTGAACCGCTCCAGCTTGCGGTCAATCTTGCAGAACAGACCGTCACGCAGCCGGACGGCACCGTCCACCGGTTCGACATCGACCCGTACTGGAAGGAAATGCTCCTGAACGGCTGGGATGAAATCGCACTGACCTTCAAATATGAAGATCAGATCACGAAATACGAAGAAGTCATGCAGCGCGCATGATAGGAAACCGGCAGGCCCCCGTTTGGGAGCCTGCCGGTTCTTTTGTGTGTGCGGAGCAATATAATGGCTGACAATGAGCGCGCAAGGATTCCTATGCGCGCTTGCTGCAGTTCTATGCGCGGTTATGCCTACTCTATGCGCACTCATAAAAATGGAGCGTGTGATTCTGTTCGCATTCACTTTCTGAAGGGGTTGACAGCCTGCAGCCGCCATGATAATCTAATAACATTCATTTTAACGCTTTATCACGGTGAAGTGATGAAGCGAAAAGGAGTACTTGTTATGAATGCAGTCATTATTGCGGTCGCCGTCATGCTTGTCCTGAGCCTTCTCCGGGTCAACGTCGTACTGGCGCTGGCTGTCGGCGCGATTGCCGGCGGCCTGACGGGCGGCCTTTCCATAGAAGATACAATCGGGGCGTTTACCGAGGGCCTCGGGGGCGGTGCGACGATCGCACTCAGCTATGCACTTCTCGGCGGGTTTGCGGTCGCCATCTCCCGGACCGGCATTCCTGAAGTGCTCGTCAAACTGATCCTGAAAGTTGTCGGCAACGAAGGGGAAGGGGAGCGCAAAGGACTGGCCAAGGCGCTGATCATCATGATCCTGCTTCTGGTTGCCATTTCGTCACAGAACCTGATTCCGATCCACATCGCATTTGTGCCGCTGCTCGTGCCGCCGATCCTGCACATCCTTGACATGCTGAAGATCGACCGCCGGCTGATCGCCTGTGTGCTCGCATTTGGACTGATCGCACCTTACGTCCTGCTGCCTTACGGGTTCGGTCTTCTCTTCCACGAAGTCATTGCCAACCAGATGGCATTGGCCGGACTCGAGATCGACATGGCGGATATTCCGTCGGCTATGGCACTTCCGGTCGCCGGCATGGCTCTCGGACTTGTCATCGCCATTTTCATCTCCTACCGGAAACCACGTGACTACGGGGACAGCCAGGCCATCGCTAACGGACCGGATCGGGAAGTCCGGACACGCAACATCGTCTTTACGGTAATCGCGCTTGCAGCGGCACTTGTCGGACAGATCATGACCGACTCCATGATCGTCGGTGCCATTTCCGGTATTGCCGTTCTGTATGCGACAGGTGCTGTCCGATGGAAAGAAGCGGACGAGCTCCTCAACGACGGCATGAAGATGATGGCGTTTGTCGGCTTTGTCATGATCGCGGCAAACGGATTTGCCGGCGTCATCCAGGCAACCGGCCACGTCGAGACTCTCGTAGAATCCGCCAGCGGCATGCTCGGAGACAACAAAGGCATGGCGGCATTCATCATGTTGCTTGTCGGCCTGCTCGTCACGATGGGCATCGGATCCTCGTTCGCAACGGTGCCGATCATCGCCGCCATCTTTGTTCCGCTCAGCGTCGAGTTCGGTTTCAGCACACTGGCGATCATCTCACTGATCGGCACGGCCGGAGCACTCGGCGACGCCGGCTCCCCGGCATCCGACTCCACACTCGGACCGACCGCCGGGCTCAACGCCGACGGCAAGCACAACCACATCTGGGACACCTGCGTCCCGACCTTCATCCACTACAACATCCCCCTCGTCATCTTCGGCTGGATCGCCGCAATGATTCTCTGAGGGAAAAGAAAAGCTCCGGGCTGCCGGAGCTTTTTGTAATTCTTGAAAACATCGGGGGGCATGTTTCCTCTATATAGAAAAGGCTCTGTTCCAAATGCAC
Organism: Bhargavaea sp. CC-171006; assembly: GCF_009761675.1. Lineage (GTDB taxonomy): Bacteria > Bacillota > Bacilli > Bacillales_A > Planococcaceae > Bhargavaea > Bhargavaea changchunensis. Next base: position 23,903 of record NZ_QUZH01000030.1, on the reverse strand, counting down.
ATTGAACAAATTCCGTCGTTGAAATTAAGGTGGAAGAAAGGGGGCTCTTGAAAAACTCACTATAGAACGGATTGTAGCGGAGGGTCCGAGACACCTGCGGGAAAAGCGTTAGCCGAAGACCCCGCAGAGCGCAGCTCGAGGAGGCTAAGGCAACGCCCGCGGTAAGCGAGGAGCCGTAGCAAAATCCGCAAGGATTTATTGAAAAAAAGAAGCTTGTCCTATCAGACAGAAAACCACAAAGACTTCCTTCCATATAACAACCCCACTCTCCTGCAACCTAATATTCCGACTCTTTCCTTACCGATTGCATCCTGAGCCAAACCGTTATATAATTCTAGGGTCCAGCAAAGAATCTCGCGCGTAGTACTTGCGAGGCTCTTCCGTTTTGTGTATAATACGGAATGTTGGTCATTTGACTGCGATGAAGCGGGAGGTTGCTGACACACCCGGCCGCTTTGCCATGGCGGTGTGCAGGAGATTTCCGTGGAGAATTGTCTTGAAAAAAGGCGAAAGGGAGGGAAAGTAATGGCAAAACAAAAAATCCGTATCCGTTTGAAAGCTTACGACCACCGTATCCTCGATCAATCAGCTGAGAAGATTGTTGAAACGGCAAAACGTTCTGGTGCAAGTGTTTCGGGTCCGATCCCGCTTCCGACAGAGCGTTCGGTTTACACGATTCTTCGTGCGGTCCACAAATACAAGGACTCGCGTGAACAGTTCGAGATGCGCACACACAAGCGTCTGATCGACATCGTCAACCCGACACCAAAAACGGTTGATGCGCTCATGAAGCTTGATCTGCCATCCGGCGTAGACATCGAAATCAAACTTTAATCAACACAAAAATAAAAACACACAGATTACAGGAGGTGTGACGAATGACCAAAGGAATCTTGGGTAGAAAGATCGGCATGACGCAAGTCTTCGCTGAAAACGGCGATCTCATCCCGGTAACTGTCATCGAAGCGGCACCAAACGTTGTCCTTCAAAAGAAGACAGCAGAAACGGACGGCTACGCAGCAGTCCAGCTCGGCTTCGAAGACAAGCGCGAAAAGCTCGCGAACAAACCGGAAAAAGGCCATGCAGCAAAAGCAGAAACTGCGCCTAAGCGCTTCGTTCGCGAATTCCGCGGAGAGGACACGGCCGATTATGAAGTTGGTCAGGAAGTCAACGTAGAAATTTTCGCAGCTGGCGATTTCGTCGATATTACAGGTGTAACAAAAGGTAAAGGATTCCAAGGTGTCATCAAGCGCCACGGGCACTCCCGCGGACCGATGAGCCACGGTTCCCACTTCCACCGCGCACCTGGTTCGCTCGGTCCGGTTGACCCGGCACGCGTCTTCAAGGGCATGAAGTCCCCAGGCCGCATGGGCAGCGACACCGTAACGATCCAAAACCTCGAAATTGTAAAAGTTGACACAGAGCGCAACCTGCTCCTCGTCAAAGGGAATGTGCCGGGCGCACGCAAGTCGCTCGTAAAAGTACGCGCATCCCTCAAGAAATAAGGAAAGGAGGACAACACAATGCCAAAAGTATCCGTACTTAATCAAACTGGCGCTTCTGTAGGCGAAGTAGAACTCAGCGAATCCGTATTCGGAATCGAGCCGAACGAAGCCGTTCTTTTTGAAGCGATCATCTCCCAGCGCGCATCGCTGCGCCAGGGTAACCACAAAACGAAGCAGCGCGGAGAAGTAGCAGGCGGAGGCCGCAAACCATGGCGCCAAAAAGGCACAGGCCGTGCACGTCAAGGCTCCACCCGTTCCCCGCAATGGCGCGGTGGCGGTACCGTATTCGGTCCGGTTCCACGCAGCTACAGCTACAAAATGCCTAGGAAAGTCCGCCGTCTCGCACTCCGTTCGGCACTTTCTGCGAAAGTTCGCGAAGAAAGCCTCGTCGTACTCGACGCACTCACTTTCGACGCACCAAAGACGAAAGCATTCGTTCAGGTCCTGAAAGATCTTTCCGTCGACAAGAAAGCATTGTTCGTCACTGCAGAGCTCGATGAAAACGTGGCACTGTCCGCACGCAACATCCCGGGCGTCACAGTCGTCTCCGCAAACGGCATCAACGTCCTCGACCTGGTAGGCCATGACAAGCTCGTCATGACAAAATCCGCGGTCGAAAAAGTACAGGAGGTGCTTGGTTAATGGATGCACGTGATGTATTGAAGCGTCCGGTCATTACCGAGCGTTCTGCACAAGCGATGGAAGACAAGAAGTACACGTTCGATGTAGACGTCCGCGCCAACAAGACACAGGTCAAACAGGCCGTCGAAGAAGTCTTCGGTGTCAAGGTCGAGAAAGTCAACATCATGAACGTCAAAGGCAAGTTCAAGCGTATGGGCCGTTTCGGCGGATACACGAACAAACGCCGCAAAGCCATCGTCAAACTGACGGCTGACTCCAAAGACATCGAACTTTTCGAAGCGTAAGACTTACGCTCTGAACCCATAAAACAAGAGGAGGGAAAACAATGGCGATCAAGAAGTACAAACCGACTTCCAACGGCCGACGCAACATGACGGCTTCCGACTTCGCAGAGATCACAACTGACAAGCCGGAAAAATCGCTCCTCGCGCCTAAACACCGCAAGGGCGGCCGTAACAACCAGGGCCGTACGACTGTCCGTCACCAAGGCGGCGGACACAAGCGCCAATACCGTGTCATCGACTTCCAACGCCGGAAAGATGGCATTCCGGGACGCGTTGCTACGATCGAATACGATCCGAACCGTTCTGCGAACATCGCACTGATCAACTACGTGGACGGGGAAAAGCGTTACATCCTCGCTCCTAAAGGCCTCAAGGTCGGCATGGAAATCATGTCCGGTCCTGAAGCAGACATCAAAGTGGGGAACGCACTCCCGCTCGAAAACATTCCGATGGGTGCAACGATCCACAACATCGAACTGAAGCCTGGCAAAGGCGGACAGCTTGTCCGTTCCGCGGGTACATCCGCTCAGGTTCTCGGTAAAGAAGGCAAATACGTCATCGTCCGTCTGCAGTCCGGCGAAGTCCGCATGATCCTCGGCACATGCCGCGCGACAATCGGCCAAGTCGGCAACGAGCAGCACGAACTGATCAACATCGGTAAAGCAGGACGTTCCCGCTGGATGGGCAAGCGCCCGACAGTACGCGGTTCCGTCATGAACCCGAACGATCACCCGCACGGTGGTGGTGAAGGCCGCGCGCCAATCGGACGCCCATCTCCAGTTACACCTTGGGGCAAACCGGCACTTGGTCTCAAAACCCGCAAGAAGAAAAACAAATCGGACGACTACATCATTCGTCGCCGCAAAAAATAATGTGGTTTCTCAGCGGTTCACGGGGTGGGCCGCCGGGCAATCACGGAGGGAGGTACCAAAATGGGTCGCAGCTTGAAAAAAGGACCTTTTGTGGATGATCATCTCATGAAAAAGGTCGAAACACAGAACGAAAACGAGAAGAAGCAGGTCATTAAAACATGGTCCCGCCGCTCTACAATCTTCCCGAACTTCGTCGGAAACACAATTGCTGTCTACGACGGACGCAAACATGTACCGGTTTACGTAACGGAAGACATGGTCGGCCACAAACTGGGTGAATTTGCACCTACACGCACTTACCGCGGTCATGGAGCCGACGATAAGAAAACGAAACGCTAATTGAGAGGAGGTACTCCTGATGCAACAAGCAAAAGCCGTAGCCCGCACAATCCGGATTGCTCCTCGCAAAGTCCGTTTGGTCGTCGACCTGATCCGGGGCAAGCAAGTGGGTGAAGCGGTCGCAATCCTGCGACTTACACCGAAAGCCGCATCGCCGGTTGTCGAGAAAGTATTGAAATCCGCAATTGCCAACGCAGAGCACAACTACGACTTGGATGTCAACAACCTCGTTGTCAGCGAAGTATTCGTAGACGAAGGCCCGACGCTCAAGCGTTTCCGCCCACGTGCACAAGGCCGTGCAACTGCAATCAACAAACGTACTAGCCACATCACAGTAGTGGTATCCGAGAAGAAGGAGGGATAATTCGTGGGTCAAAAAGTACATCCAAATGGTATGCGACTCGGAGTCATCCGTGACTGGGAGTCGAAATGGTATGCAGAAAAAGACTATGCAACTCTTCTCCATGAAGACCTTAAGATTCGCGAGTTCATCGATGAGCGCCTGAAAGACGCTTCCCTGTCCCAGGTCGAGATCGAGCGTGCTGCGAACCGTGTAAACATCACGATCCATACAGCGAAGCCCGGCATGGTAATCGGGAAGGGCGGTTCTGAAGTTGAAGCGCTCCGCAAAGAACTCAACGCAATTACAGGCAAGCGTGTGCACATCAACATCGTTGAAGTGAAGCGTGCAGATCTTGATGCGAAACTTGTCGCAGAAAACATCGCCCGCCAGCTTGAACAGCGTGCATCGTTCCGCCGTGCCCAGAAACAAGCGATCCAACGCACAATGCGTGCAGGCGCTAAAGGGATCCGCACAATGGTATCGGGACGCCTCGGCGGCGCCGACATCGCCCGTGCCGAACACTACAGCGAAGGTACTGTACCGCTCCATACACTCCGTGCCGACATCGACTACGCTCATGCGGAAGCCGATACAACATACGGCAAACTCGGCGTAAAAGTATGGATCTACCGCGGTGAAGTCCTTCCTGAGAAGAAGAAATCCGAGGAAGGAGGCAACTGATCATGTTGATGCCTAAACGTGTTAAGCACCGTCGTGTACACCGCGGCAAAATGCGCGGCGAAACAAAAGGCGGCGGCACAGTTAATTTCGGTGAGTACGGCCTCCAGGCTACAGAAGCCGGCTGGATCACCAACCGTCAGATCGAATCTGCCCGTATCGCAATGACACGCTACATGAAGCGTGGCGGTAAGGTCTGGATCAAGATCTTCCCTCATAAGCCATATACGAAAAAGCCTCTTGAAGTCCGGATGGGTTCCGGTAAAGGTGCCGTTGAAGGATGGGTGGCTGTCGTGAAGCCAGGCCGTGTCTTGTTTGAAATCGCAGGCGTTCCTGAAGAGGTTGCCCGTGAAGCGCTGCGTCTCGCATCGCACAAACTGCCGGTTAAGAGCAAGTTTGTAAAACGCGAAGAAATTGGTGGTGAATCGAATGAAGGCTAATGATATCCGTGAATTGACCACTGCTGAAATCGAACAAAAAGTGAAGTCGCTGAAAGAAGAGCTCTTCAACCTGCGTTTCCAGCTTGCTACCGGCCAACTCGAAAACACAGCTCGCATTCGTGAGGTGCGCAAGTCGATCGCGCGCATGAAGACAGTCATTCGCCAACGCGAACTCAGCGCCAACAACTGATAAAAGGAGGCTGCAAGCATGTCTGAGCGTAACCAACGCAAAGTTTACACAGGCCGCGTCGTTTCCGACAAAATGGATAAGACGATCACGGTTGTTGTCGAGACTTACAAGAAGCACCCGGTCATCGGCAAACGTGTAAAATACTCGAAGAAATATAAAGCTCATGATGAAAACAATGTTGCAAAAACAGGCGACATCGTCCGCATCATGGAAACTCGCCCGCTTTCCGCTACGAAGCGTTTCCGCCTTGTAGAGGTCGTTGAAAAAGCGGTTATCATCTGATCGGAATTTAACTTGAGAGGAGGTACCCTCAATGATCCAACAAGAGAGTCGTATGAAAGTCGCTGACAACTCCGGCGCGCGTGAAGTCCTCACGATCAAAGTGCTCGGCGGTTCCGGCCGTAAGACAGCGAACATCGGCGACATCGTCGTTTGCACCGTCAAGAAAGCAACACCAGGTGGCGTTGTTAAGAAAGGTGACGTCGTCAAGGCGGTTGTAGTCCGCACGAAGAGCGGTGTCCGCCGCAAAGACGGTACGTACATCAAGTTCGACGAGAACGCATGCGTCATCATCCGTGATGACAAAGGCCCGCGCGGTACGCGGATCTTCGGACCAGTCGCACGTGAGCTGCGCGACAACAACTTCATGAAAATCATTTCCCTCGCTCCGGAAGTTCTTTAATCCATAGGGTAGTGCCAACCAAGGAGGTGCAAGAGAATGCACGTTAAAAAAGGTGATAAAGTCCAGGTGATCACAGGAAAAGACAAAGGGAAAACCGGCGTCATCCTTGCTGCATTCCCTAAGAAAGACCGTGTCATCGTGGAAGGTGTCAACATCATCAAGAAGCACACGAAGCCGAACCAGGAAAGTCCTCAGGGCGGCATCGTGAGCAAAGAAGCTCCAATCCACGTTTCCAACGTAATGCTGCTTGATCCGAAATCGGGCGAACCGACTCGTATCGGCTATAAAGAAGAAGAACAAGACGGCAAGATGGTCACAGTCCGCGTTTCCAAGAAATCCGGCGAGATCATTGCTGATCCATACAAGAAATAAGCGACATAGAGGAAGGAGGTACTCCTGATGAACCGCCTAAAAGAGAAATTTAGCACAGACATCACACCTGCTCTCATGAGCAAGTTTGAATACAGTTCGGTTATGCAAGTGCCGAAAGTTGAAAAGATCGTCATCAACATGGGTGTCGGCGACGCTGTCCAGAACAGCAAGTCCCTCGACGCTGCTGTAGAAGACCTTGAAATCATCTCCGGCCAAAAACCGGTCATCACGAAAGCAAAGAAATCGATCGCCGGCTTCCGCCTCCGTGAAGGAATGCCGATCGGTACGAAAGTAACGCTCCGCGGTGACCGCATGTATGATTTCCTCGACAAGCTGGTTTCCATCGCGCTTCCGCGTGTCCGCGACTTCCGCGGTGTATCGAAGAACGCGTTTGACGGCCGCGGCAACTACACGCTCGGCGTCAAAGAACAGCTGATCTTCCCGGAAATCGATTACGATAAAGTATCCAAAGTCCGTGGCATGGACATCGTCATCGTCACGACTGCTAACACGGACGAAGAAGCCCGTGAGCTCCTGACGCAGCTCGGCATGCCATTCCAAAAGTAAACGAAAGGGAGGCGAAATTGTGGCTAAGAAATCGATGATCGCGAAACAAAAGCGCACACCGAAACACAAAGTGCAGGAATACACACGCTGCGAGCGTTGCGGACGTCCTCACTCCGTGTACCGTAAATTTAAGCTTTGCCGTATTTGTTTCCGTGAACTTGCATACAAAGGGCAACTGCCTGGCGTCAAGAAGGCCAGCTGGTAATCCCTATACCTGGGAAGGAGGTACAACACAATGACTATGAGTGATCCGATCGCAGATATGCTTACGCGTATCCGTAACGCCAACATGGTACGCCATGAAAAGCTGGAAGTTCCTGCTTCCAACATGAAAAAAGAGATCGCCGAAATCCTGAAACGCGAAGGATTTGTCCGCGATGTTGAATATATCGAAGATGATAAGCAGGGGATCATCCGGATCTTCCTTAAGTACGGTCAGGACAACGAACGTGTTATCACGGGCCTGAAACGTATTTCGAAGCCGGGTCTGCGCGTCTACGCAAAGACAAATGAAATCCCTAAAGTCCTGAACGGCCTGGGCATCGCCCTCGTCTCTACTTCTCACGGCGTCATCACTGACAAAGAAGCTCGTGCGAAGAAAGTCGGCGGCGAAGTCGTCGCATACGTCTGGTAATCTGCTACAAACGAATGGAGGTGCACACACATGTCCCGTATTGGCAATAAGCTGATCGAAGTGCCTGAAAGCGTGACAGTCACCCTTGCGGATGACAACACGGTCACGGTCAAAGGCCCGAAAGGCGAACTCACTCGCAAACTGAGCAGTGACATCACGATCAACCAGGACGGCAACGTCATCACCCTGACACGCCCGTCCGACAACAAAGAACACCGCGCGATCCACGGAACGACCCGTTCGCTCCTGAACAACATGGTCGAAGGCGTCTCGAAAGGCTTCGAAAAGTCCCTTGAGCTCGTTGGTGTCGGTTACCGTGCGCAAAAACAGGGCAACAAGCTTGTCCTGAACGTCGGTTACTCCCACCCGGTCGAGTTCACACCTGAAGAAGGCGTGGAAATCGAAGTTCCTTCGAACACGAAAGTCATCGTCCGCGGTTACAACAAAGAGCACGTCGGTGCGCTCGCTTCCAACATCCGTGCCGTACGTCCGCCTGAGCCATACAAAGGCAAAGGGATCCGCTACGAAGGCGAACATGTCCGCCGCAAAGAAGGTAAGACAGGTAAATAATGCCGCATAGGCATCGAAAGGAGTGACCACGATGATTACGAAACAGGACAAGAACCAGGTCCGCAAAAAGCGCCATGCACGTGTGCGTTCCAAGATCAGTGGCACTGCCGAGCGTCCACGCCTGAACGTCTTCCGGTCCAACAAGCATATCTATGCTCAGTTGATCGATGATGCAAACGGTGTGACACTCGCAAGTGCGTCCACTATGGACAATGGTTTCGAAGGATCCACTTCGAACACTGAAGCAGCAGTTAAAGTCGGCGAAACAATCGCCAAGGCAGCTGTTGAAAAGAACATCAAATCTGTTGTCTTCGACCGTGGGGGTTACCTCTATCACGGCCGTGTGAAGGCTCTGGCAGATGCAGCCCGTGAAAACGGACTAGAATTCTAATCAAAAGGAGGGACCTATACACATGCGTCGCAATGAAGTGAAAAGTGAGTTCGAAGAACGCGTAGTTACGATCAACCGCGTAGCGAAAGTCGTAAAAGGCGGACGTCGTTTCCGCTTCACGGCACTCGTCGTCGTAGGCGACAAGAATGGCCGTGTCGGTTTTGGTACAGGTAAAGCTCAGGAAGTTCCGGATGCAATCCGCAAGGCTGTTGAGGATGCGAAAAAGAACCTCGTCAACGTTCCTATGGTCAATGGCACAACGCCACACGAAGTGACCGGACGTTTCGGTGCAGGCTCTGTCTTCATCAAACCTGCCGCTCCTGGTACCGGTGTTATCGCCGGCGGCCCTGTCCGCGCAGTACTTGAACTTGCAGGCATCACGGACATTCTTTCGAAATCCCTCGGTTCCAACACGCCGATCAACGTCATCCGTGCTACGATCGCAGGTCTCCAGGACCTTAAGCGTGCCGAGGAAGTTGCAAAACTCCGTGGCAAATCTGTAGAAGAACTGCTGGGTTGAGGGGGGAAAACTAATGGCTAAGCTCGAAATCACCCTTAAGAAAAGCGTGATCGGGGCGAAACCGGATCAACGCAAAACGGTTGAAGCTCTCGGTCTGCGCAAGACGAACCAAACGGTCGAACACGAAGACAATGCTGCAATCCGCGGCATGCTGAACAAAGTCGGCCATCTCGTCGAAGTTAAAGAAAACTAATCTTTCATCAAAATATAAGGAGGTGCCAGTCAAATGAAACTGCATGAACTGAAACCTGCAAAAGGATCCCGCAAAGAACGCAACCGTGTGGGCCGTGGACCTGGTTCGGGCAACGGCAAGACGTCCGGCCGCGGTGCAAACGGTCAAAACTCGCGTTCCGGCGGCGGTGTACGCCTCGGCTTCGAAGGTGGACAGATGCCTCTTTTCCAGAGCCTGCCTAAGCGCGGATTCACGAACATCAACCGTAAGGAATATGCCATCGTGAACCTTGAAACGCTTAACCGCTTCGAAGAAGGCACGGAAGTCACTCCTGCGCTCCTGCTCGAAACGGGTGTCGTGAGCAAGGAAAAATCCGGCATCAAAATCCTCGGCAACGGTCAGCTTGAGAAAAAGCTTACTGTACAGGCTCACAAATTCTCTGCTTCCGCTAAAGAGGCCATCGAGAACGCAGGCGGCTCTGTCGAGGTGATCTAATGTTTGAGACCATCTCTAACTTTATGCGTGTTCCGGAAATCCGGAAGAAAATCCTATTTACGCTGGCGCTGCTCATCGTCTTCAGGCTCGGGACCTTTATCCCGGTGCCGAACGTTGACGCATCAGCACTCCAGGCAGCCGATCAATTCAGCCTGATCGGCTTTCTGAACACGTTCGGGGGCGGCGCGCTCGCGAACTTCTCCATTCTGGCGATGGGCATCATGCCGTACATCACGGCATCGATCATCGTCCAGCTTCTCCAGATGGACGTCGTCCCGAAATTCGCCGAGTGGGCGAAGCAGGGCGAGGTCGGCCGGAGAAAGCTGGCCCAGTTCACCAGATACTTCACGATCGTTCTGGCATTTATCCAGTCGATCGCCATGTCGTACGGCTTTAACCGCATGTACGGCGGCACGCTGATCCAGAACGACGGCATTACGACTTACCTCGTCATCGCAGTCGTCCTGACAGCAGGCACGGCGTTCCTCCTCTGGCTCGGTGAGCAGATCACCGAGAACGGAGTGGGCAACGGGATCTCAATCATCATCTTTGCGGGTATCGTTGCGGCGATCCCGAATGCGGTGAACCAGATCTATGCGCAACAGATCCAGGATGCAGGGGACCAGCTGTTCCTGAACATCCTCATTCTGGTCCTCCTTGTCCTCGCGGTCGTCGCCATCACGGTCGGCGTCGTGTATTTCCAGGAGGCGCTCCGGAAAATTCCGGTGCAGTATGCAAAACGTGTCACGGGCCGCGGCCGCCAGCAGGCCGGCCAGCAGACCCACCTGCCATTGAAAGTAAACGCGGCCGGCGTCATTCCTGTAATCTTCGCCGTCGCGTTCATCATAACCCCTCAGTCGATTGCATCGTTCTTCGGACAGAACCGCTGGACGGCGGCGATCATCGAAATCTTCGACTATACGAAGCCTGTGGGGATGATCATCTACGTAGCGCTCATCATTGCCTTCACTTACTTCTATGCGTTCATCCAGGTCAACCCTGAGAACGTATCGGACAATCTGAAGAAGCAGGGCGCCTACGTCCCGGGCATCCGTCCGGGACAGGACACACAGAACTACCTGACGCGTGTCCTGAACCGCCTGACATTCGTCGGGGCGCTCTTCCTTGCGGTCATCTCGGTCCTGCCGATCTTCTTTATCAATCTGGCAGGCCTCCCGCAGTCCGTGCAGATCGGCGGCACCAGCCTCCTGATCGTTGCCGGGGTTGCGCTCCAGACGATGAAACAGCTGGAATCCCAGCTCGTCAAGCGGCACTACAAAGGCTTTATGAAGTAATCTGCTGCCGGTTACGGCCGGCGGCACAAAACACTGTAGGAGGGCACGACGTATGAACATCGTATTGATGGGCCTGCCGGGCGCCGGTAAAGGCACCCAGGCGGACAGGATTGTCGAGAAGTACGAAATCCCTCATATCTCTACAGGCGACATGTTCCGTTCCGCAATCCAAGAAGGAACGGAACTCGGTCTGAAGGCAAAGCAGTTCATGGATGAAGGGGCTCTCGTCCCTGATGAAGTGACCGTGGGCATCGTCCGTGAACGCCTGTCAAAGCAGGACTGCGAGCAAGGCGTCCTTCTGGACGGCTTCCCGCGGACGGTCGCACAGGCGGAAGCACTGGATGAAATCATGTCCGGGCTCGGCCGGAAGATCGACCATGTCATCAATATCCGGGTGGAGCATGACGAACTCGTCAAACGGCTGACCGGCCGCCGCATCTGCAAAGAATGCGGAACTTCCTACCACCTTGTCTTCAACCCTCCCAAACAGGAAGGGATTTGCGACAAGGACGGCGGGGAGCTCTACCAGCGTGCCGACGACAACCCGGAGACCGTCAATAACCGCCTGGAAGTGAATATGAAACAGAGTGAACCGCTCCTCGCCTACTACGGCGATAAAGGCGTTCTGACCCACATCGACGGGCAGCAGGACATCGAAGTCGTATTTGAGGACATCGACCGGCTGCTCCGGGGCAACTGAACCCGTGCCGGGGAGGCGAGACGATCCTGTTTTATGGCATGTGACGGCAGACCATGTCCGCCGACCGCTGCGAACGGCGGACATGGCGCGGAAATGCAGGCGTGGCGGGACTCCGTCCATGCAATGCAGTCCGGAACAAGGTATAATGGGGACCGTGGATTTGTCCGTTTTTCGGACAGGGAAGCGGAATCCATTGGTAGTCTTTCGGACATCTCTCATGCAGACCGTTCATATGTTTGAAGGTAGGGCGCAGCGGGACGAAGAGAGACCTGATTCTAACATGAAGGGATGATGATGGATGGCGAAAGATGATTTAATCGAAGTGGAAGGCAAGGTCGTCGAGACTCTGCCAGGAGCTAATTTTCAAGTGGAACTCGAAAACGGCCATACGATCCTTGCGCACGTTTCCGGAAAGATGCGGATGCACTATATCCGGATTTTGCCGGGTGACCGTGTGACAGTGGAACTTTCCCCCTACGATCTGACCCGTGGCCGTATCACATACCGTTACAAATGATCTAAGCACTCCGGACGATAAGGAGGTTCTATGCGATGAAAGTAAGACCATCTGTTAAGCCGATCTGCGAAAAGTGCAAAGTCATCCGCCGTCGCGGTCGGGTCATGGTAATCTGTGAAAACCCGAAACATAAACAACGCCAAGGCTAAACCTTAAGGAGGTGCACGAATATATGGCACGTATTGCTGGTGTAGACGTACCGCGCGAGAAGCGCGTAGTCATCGCTCTCACTTACATCTACGGAATCGGTAAAACGACTTCCCAGAAGATCCTCGCCGGCGCAGGCGTTTCCGAAGAGACTCGCGTACGCGATCTCACTGACGCCGAGCTCGACAAGATCCGTGAACAAATCGACAGCCTGAAAGTTGAAGGTGACCTTCGCCGTGAAACGAACCTCAACATCAAGCGTCTGATGGAAATCGGCAGCAACCGTGGAATCCGCCACCGCCGCGGCCTTCCTGTACGCGGTCAGCACACGAAGAACAACGCACGTACCCGTAAGGGCCCGCGCAAGACAGTCGCAAACAAGAAGAAATAATCAGTAAAGGAGGTAACTTCACACTATGGCACGTAGACAACAAACGCGTAAACGCCGCGTCAAAAAGAATATTGAATCCGGCATCGCACACATCCGTTCCACTTTCAACAACACAATCGTCACGATCACGGACACTCAAGGTAATGCAGTATCCTGGTCGAGCGCAGGTGCACTCGGATTCAAGGGCTCCCGTAAGTCCACGCCGTTCGCTGCACAGATGGCTGCAGAAACTGCTGCACGCACGTCGATGGAGCACGGCATGAAGACTCTTGAAGTAACGGTTAAAGGACCTGGTGCAGGCCGTGAAGCGGCTATCCGCGCACTGCAGGCTGCAGGCCTTGAAGTCACTGCGATCCGCGACGTAACTCCGGTTCCTCACAACGGTTGCCGTCCTCCAAAACGCCGCCGTGTATAATGGCTGTCCGTCCATTGATTGAGAAACACGATTTACGGATAAACTGGTTTGTGAGAGTGCAATAGTTGTCTTGTATATCGATTTCCAATAGGAACTGCCATTCATGGACGTTTTGAGGGAGGGTGAATTTGATGATCGAAATAGAAAAACCGAGGATTGAAGCTGTACAGACTGTGGAAAGCACCTATGGAAAGTTTATCGTGGAGCCGCTTGAGCGGGGCTACGGAACCACCCTGGGCAATTCCCTGCGACGGATTCTTCTTTCTTCACTGCCGGGTGCCGCTGTTACATCCATCCAGATTGACGGAGTCCTCCACGAGTTTTCGACGGTTGACGGCGTCGTGGAAGATGTGGCATCGATCATCCTGAACGTGAAGCAACTTGCTCTGAAAATCTACTCGGACGACGAAAAAGTCATCGAGATCGATGTGAAGGGCGAGAACGAGGTAACGGCCGCAGACATCACGCATGACAGCGACGTTGAAATCCTCAATCCGGATCTCCATATTGCGACTGTCGGCAAGAATGGCCACCTCCGCATGCGCATGTATGCACAGCGCGGGCGCGGATATGTTCCGGCTGACCGCAACAAGCGTGAAGATCTGCCAATCGGCGTGATCCCGATCGACTCCATTTACACCCCAGTCTCACGCGTCAATTTCCAGGTGGAAAACACACGTGTCGGACAACTGTCCGATTACGATAAATTGACCCTCGACGTCTGGACCGATGGCAGCATCGGGCCGCAAGAGGCAATCTCGCTCGGATCCAGGATCCTGACCGAGCACCTCAACATCTTCGTCGGCCTCACGGATGAAGCACAGTCCGTCGAGATCATGGTGGAGAAGGAAGAAGACCAGAAGGAGAAGGTCCTCGAGATGACGATTGAGGAGCTCGACCTGAGCGTCCGTTCCTACAACTGCCTGAAGCGTGCCGGCATCAACACGGTGCTTGAGCTCGCGAACAAGAGCGAAGATGAAATGATGAAAGTGCGCAACCTGGGCCGCAAGTCCCTCGAAGAGGTCAAGGCGAAGCTGACAGATCTCGGACTCGGCCTGCGTACGGAAGAATAAATCGTCCATAGCGGACCATCCAATTTACCCAAAAGGAGGGAAACTCGATGGGCTACAGAAAGTTAGGTCGTACAAGCTCCCAGCGTAAGGCGATGCTTCGTGACCTCGCAACCGATCTCATCATCAACGAACGCCTGCAGACGACTGAAACGCGTGCGAAAGAGCTCCGTTCCGTCGTTGAGAAAATGATCACTCTCGGAAAACGCGGTGATCTCCATGCACGCCGTCAGGCTGCCGAATTCATCCGTCGCGAACTCGTTACGACGACTGACGAAGAAGGCAACGAACAAACGGTCTATGCACTGCAGAAACTGTTCGACGATGTGGCACCTCGCTACGCTGAGCGTCAGGGCGGCTACACACGCATCATGAAGGTCGGCCCTCGTCGCGGTGACGGCGCACCGGTCGTCATCATCGAACTCGTTTAATTGCAGTACGGAAAAGGGTGTGCGGTTACCTGAGTATGGACGGCACCCTTTTCTTTCTATAATGATTTATACGGCAAATGAAAAAGCTGAGCGTTATGATGGGCGGAGCAACTGCTTGCGTCCCGTCTAGCTCTCCGCACCCCATCATGGTCCCGGCGGTGTGAGCAGCCGCCGGTCATGCCATACGACAAAAGCGCAGTCACCAGTTGGGGTGCGCGCTTTTTTTTTACATACTGACGGAAACGGGATGGCGCCGGGGAGCGTTTGGCAGTGAAACGTTGCTTTATTGGAGTGAGACGTTGCTATATTCGGCTGAGACGTTGCCGTATTTCATTGAGACGTTGACATATCTGACTTAAACGTTGACATATGTCCCAGAGGCCGCCGAAGTGCGCGCCAAACCCGCCGGGGCCGGACGACACGGCCTCCGGATTCCGTTACAATAGACAGCAGAGTTGAGCGAAGCAGAGGAGGAATGACTATGGAACGGATCCTGTCCCTTCAGGACGTCCGTTTTACCTATACACCGGACGACCCGGACAGCCGCTATGCGGTGGACGGCGTATCGTTCGACATGCAGGCGGGCGAGTGGATCGCCGTCGTCGGCCATAACGGCTCGGGCAAGTCGACGCTTGCCCGGCTCATGATCGGCCTTCTGTTCCCGCAGGAGGGGACAGTGGGGCTGTTCGGCGACACGCTCACGGAGGACAACCTCTGGGAAAAGCGTTCTCAGATGGGCATGGTGTTCCAAAACCCGGATAACCAGTTTGTCGGCGCGACCGTGCAGGACGATGTCGCCTTTGCCCTTGAGAACAACGGCATCCCGTTCGAGGAGATGACACTCCGTGTGCAGGATGCGCTCAAGCAGGTCAAGATGGACACCTTCCTCGATCATGAGCCGCAACACCTGTCCGGCGGCCAGAAGCAGCGTGTGGCGATTGCAGGGGCACTGGCCCTGCGGCCGAGGCTGCTGATCCTGGACGAGGCGACCTCGATGCTTGATCCGCAGGGGCGCGAGGAAGTGATCCGGGTCATCCTCGACCTGAGAGAAAAGACGGGACTTTCCGTCATCTCGATCACCCATGACCTGGAGGAGGCGCTGCTTGCGGACCGGGTCGTGGTCATGAACGGCGGCCGGAAATTCGCGGAAGGAACGCCGCAGGAGGTCTTCCTGAAGGGAGAGGGTCTGACGGCACTCGGGCTGGATCTGCCGTTCGCCATGAGGCTGTCCGCGCTTCTCGGGGAGCAGGGGATCGGAACAGAGCCAGGAACGATGACAGAACGGAAGTTGGTGGAGCAGCTATGGACATTGCGCTCGAACAGGTAGATTACACATACGCGGCGGGTACGCCATTCCAGAAGCAGGCGCTCCATGATGTGAACGTCCGCATTCCGTCGGGCTCCTACACGGCCATCATCGGCCACACGGGTTCCGGAAAATCGACGCTCCTGCAGCACCTGAACGGCCTCCTGAAGCCGACGGCGGGCATCGTCCGCATCGGCGATACCCAAGTCACCAAGGAGACAAAGGGCAAGCAGCTGAAGCCCATCCGCCGCAAAGTCGGCATCGTCTTCCAGTTCCCCGAACATCAGCTGTTCGAGGAAAATGTGCTGAAGGATGTCATGTTCGGCCCGCTGAACTTCGGCGTGAAAGAAGAAGAGGCGAGGACGCGCGCGCTCAGTTGGATCGAACGTCTTGGCCTGCCCGAAGGGACGGCGGAAAAGTCACCGTTCGACCTGTCGGGCGGCCAGATGCGCCGAGTCGCGATTGCAGGAGTGCTGGCGATGGAGCCGGATGTGCTCGTTCTGGACGAACCGACCGCGGGCCTTGACCCTGCCGGACGCAAGGAGATCATGGACCTGTTCTATGAGCTCCACGAACAGCGGGACATGACGACGATCCTCGTCACACACAGCATGGAGGACGCCGCACGCTACGCGGACCATATGATCGTCATGCATGACGGAACGGACGTCCTGCAGGGACCGCCTGAAACAGTGTTCGCGGATGCGGAGCGCCTCGCACAGTGGCGCTTAGGCGTTCCGCGCACCGTCAGCTTCCAGCGGCTGTACGAGGAAGGCGCTGGCCTGCCGCCTGCCCCTCCGGCACTCACCGAAGAGCAGCTCGCGGCCTATCTTGCGGCGGACCTCCGGAAAGGGGGCGGCGCGTCATGATGGAGAAAATGGTGTTCGGCCGATACATTCCCGGTGATTCATTTGTCCACCGGCTCGATCCGCGATCGAAGCTGATCTTCGTCTTCATCTTCATCGCGGCCGTGTTCCTTGCGAACAACACGGTAAGCTACGCGCTCCTGCTCGCCTTTACGCTGCTGGCGATCCTTGCATCCAAGGTTCGCATCGGTTTTCTGATAGGCGGCCTGAAGCCGGTCATGTTCCTGATCGCATTCACCTTCCTTTTGCATATCTTCTTCACGAAAGAAGGCGACCTGCTGTTCCAGCTCGGGTTCCTGAAAATCTATGAAGAAGGTCTGCGGCAGGGGATCTATATCTCGGTCCGGTTCCTCGTGCTCGTATTGATGACGTCTCTCCTCACACTCACGACGTCTCCGATCTCGATCACGGACGGGCTCGAGGTGCTGCTGAACCCGCTGAAGAAAGTGAAATTCCCGGTACACGAGCTTGCGCTTATGATGTCGATCTCGCTCAGGTTTATTCCGACCCTGATGGATGAGACCGACAAAATCCTGAAGGCCCAGCTTGCACGGGGCTCCGACATCTCGTCGGGCACGATGAAGGAACGCATCCAGGCGGTCGTCCCGCTGCTTGTCCCGCTCTTCGTCAGCGCCTTCAAGCGCGCCGAAGACCTCGCCGTCGCGATGGAGGTCCGCGGCTACCGCGGGGGAGAAGGGCGGACCCGCTACCGTCAATTAAAATGGGACTGGCGGGATACCACGGCGCTGCTGATCCTGCTCGCGGTGATCGTGGCACTGTGGTTCCTGCGGGGATAAGGACGGGGGCGGACTTACAGCCGCATAATCGGAGTTAGAGCGCCAATTCCGGACTTGGTGGCCCCATTTCATATTTAAATCTGCGGCTTTGTACTATAGGAACCGAATTCGGAGTACGCGCCCAACATCCGTACTACGGATCGCCGGTTCGTACTTAATCCCTGACCCGAAAGGAGAGATTCCATGCCACGCATCAAACTGATCATCGCCTATGACGGGAGCGGCTTTGAAGGCTATCAGATTCAGCCGAAGGGGCGCACCGTCCAGGGGGAGTTGGAGCAGGCGCTCTCCGTAATCCATAAGGGGGAGGCGGTCCGTGTGCATGCATCCGGACGCACCGATGCCGGCGTGCATGCGAGCGGGCAGGCCGTGCACTTTGACACGCCGCTCGGAATCCCGGACAACCGCTGGGCGATGGCGCTCAATACGCGTCTTCCGGGGGCGATACGTGTCCTTTCCGCGGAGACGGTGCCTGACAGCTTCCACGCGCGCTTCTCTGCGACGGGGAAAACCTACAGGTACATCTGGCATCTGTCGGACGTCATCAGTCCGTTCCGGCGGTATTTCACGACGCCGTCACTTGGTGTGACGCCCGATGTCTCCAAGATGGAAGAAGGCGCACGGCACCTGGTCGGCACCCATGACTTCACCAGCTTCTGCTCGGCCAAGACCGACGTGGAGGACAAGGTCCGCACCGTCGAGACGATCCTGTTCGAGCGGCATGGCGAGGAGCTCCATATGGTCATCAGCGGGAGCGGCTTCCTGTACAACATGGTCCGCATCATCGCCGGCACACTCTGGATGTGCGGCAAGGGCGAGATGGACCCGGGGGACATCCCGGGCATCCTCGCAGCAAAGGACCGGTCCAAAGCGGGAAAAACCGCGCAGGCACAAGGTTTATACCTCGAAAACGTGCGCTATGGTGAATGAAACAACTTTTCCTGGTGTACACACAAAAATGGTTGACTTCAATACCAATTCACGGTATGATGATAAACGGTATTTCGATAACCCCACTAAGAATGCCCCGGTAAGGTTTCTTTGTGTTTGGGATAGAGAATCGAAACTTGGAACTCGGAACTTTTGATTGAGTGAAATTTAGGAGGACTAACAAATGCGTACAACGTACATGGCGAAAGCCCAAGAAGTCGAGCGTAAGTGGCTCGTTGTCGACGCAGAGGGCAAGACGCTTGGCCGTCTATCGTCCGAAGTCGCAGCAATCCTGCGCGGCAAGCATAAACCAACGTACACTCCGAACGTGGACACAGGCGACCACGTCATCATTATTAATGCAGAAAAGATCGAAATGACTGGCAACAAGCTCCAGGACAAGATCTACTACCGTCACACAGGCCACCCGGGCGGCATCCGTCAGCGTACTGCAGGCGAAATGCGCGAGAAGTACCCTACAAAGCTTCTCGAAACGTCCATCAAGGGCATGCTTCCAAAAGGCCCTCTCGGCCGTCAGATGTACCGCAAACTTCATGTTTACGCGGGCGCTGAACATCCACACGCAGCACAACAACCGGAAGTCTACGAACTTCGCGGGTAATTAAGAGGAGGAACCACTTTGGCACAAGTTCAATACATCGGCACTGGCCGCCGCAAGACTTCCGTTGCCCGCGTACGCCTCGTACCCGGCGAAGGCAAAGTCGTTATCAACGGTCGTGACGCAGAAGATTACATTCCATTCGAAACACTTCGTGAAGTTATCAAGCAACCGCTTGTAGCGACTGAAACACTCGGCAGCTACGACGTTCTCGTCAACGTCAACGGCGGCGGCTACACTGGACAAGCCGGCGCAATCCGCCACGGCGTTGCCCGTGCGCTGCTTCAGGTAGACCCTGACTTCCGTCCTGCACTCAAAACTGCAGGTCTCCTTACGCGTGACCCACGCATGAAGGAACGTAAGAAGTACGGTCTCAAAGGCGCGCGTCGTGCACCTCAGTTCTCGAAGCGCTAATTTTCAACATCACAAAAGCTCTCAACCGTTTTGGTTGGGGGCTTTTTTGTTATTCTTATGATGAGAAGCAAGAGGAGGTCCATTGATGAACATTTTAATATTAGGAGGAACGGGACGGGTTGGCAGTCACATCGTTGCGCAAGCATTGGAGGACGAGCATCATGTGACCGTCCTAGTCCGCACTCCGGAAAAGGTTACAATCAATCACAACAATCTGACGGTCATCCAAGGCGATGTATTAAACCAAGAAGCGCTCACACACGCCATACACGGAGCGGACGTGTTGATCAGCGCACTCAATACTGACGGAGGCACGACACTCTCGGAAAGCATGCCCCTGATCATCAATGCTATGGAAACGGAAGGAATCAGGCGGATCATCACAATCGGGACTGCCGGAATCCTGCAGAGCCGGGTCAATCCGGAAATCCTGCGCTATCAGTCCAGCGAATCCAAGCGCAAAACAACCCGTGCTGCCGAAGAACATGAGAAAGTCTATAATTTGCTAAAGCAATACGATCTCGACTGGACCATCGTCTGTCCGACTTATTTGCCCGACGGCGAGCGATTGGGCAACTACCGGACAGAGCCTGATTTCCTCCCGGAAGGCGGCAGCCAGATTTCAGTACCGGATACGGCGGAATTCGCGTATAGCCTGATTGAAAGCGGCGAGCACATCAAAAAGCGTGTAGGAATCGCCTATTAAAGCGGAGCCCCTCCCTTAAACAATCGGAAGGGGCATTTTTTATACCAGGAATACGGGATTAAACAAGTTGGTCTGATACAATATTCAAAAGACTAAAGACGACTTGTTCGCAAGGGGAGTATGTTGAATGAAGCTGCTTTTTCCGTTACTCGCATTAATAGGCGGCATTGCCGTCGCCATCCAGAGCCAGGTCAACGGAAACCTGGGAAGAAACGTCGGAGTGATCGAAGCGTCATTCGTTTCATTTCTGATCGGCACGCTCGCGCTGTTCTTCGCGGTTATCTTTTTTGGCAATGGCAACTTGCTGGCAGTGGCGACGGTTCCAAAATGGCAGCTGCTCGGTGGCTTGATGGGTGCGGTTTACGTGCTCATTCTGGTCTTTTCCGTTCCAAAAATCGGTGTAGCGGCGGCACTTGCCGGAATTATTGCAGGGCAGGTGATCATGGGCGCGGTAATCGACCACTTCGGACTGTTCGGAGGAGTGCGTTTCCCGATCGATGCCAAAAAGCTGGTCGCGATTGTGCTTCTGTTCGTGTCGCTTTACTTGTTCAATCAGAAGTAATCACAGTCATAAAAGAAGTCCCCTTCTATAAGAACCCGATTGACCCGGAAAACGGGGACTTCATCTCACATTGGATGCCATTCATATGGTCAAGATAGTTACTTTATCAAAGTGCAAGGTGGCGGGGGATGACCATGGAAAAGGTACGGGGTCTCAAAGTTTATCTGATTACCATGTTGGGCGCGGCCTGTTGGGGATTAATCGGGCTGTTTATTGCTCCCCTGTATGATCGGGGATTTACGGCTTGGGATGTAGTTGCAGTCAGGAGTATCTTTACAGTAGTTTTTCTATTGGTTGGGATGGCAGTGTTCAACCGGTCCCAACTCAAAACCCGGCTAAAGGATCATGTTTTTTTCGCAGGTGCGGGGGTTTTGAGCATTTCCTTATTTAACTTCTTTTATTTTGAAGTGTTTTCCCGTACGAGCCTTTCGCTTGCTGTGACGCTCCTTTATACAGGACCTGTGTTTGTGACGATCTTATCCAGGATCTTTTTCAAGGAACCCCTGACGCTCCGTAAAGGATGGGCGTTGGTACTCGCCATGGGCGGATGTGCATTTGTAGTGGGTCTGCTGCCGTTCGGTCAGGTAAATGTGACATGGGCAATTTTATTGATGGGGATACTTTCGGGGTTCTGTTACGCGCTATACAGCATTTTCAGCAAGGCGGTCATCGATCGTTATTCTCCATTAACGGTGACCTTGTATACGTTTTTGTATGCAAGCATCTTTATGCTGCTGACCAGTGATGTGACCGAACAAATCTGCCAGTTCCAATATGCGGATGTCTGGATATCGTCGCTATTGTTGTCCTTGGTTTCTACGATTGCGGCTTTTGCTTTGTATACTTATGGTCTGAAACATCTGGAAGCCAGCAAAGCTTCTATTTTGGCAACGGTAGAGCCCATCGTTGCGGTGGTGATCGGAGTCGTTCTATTCCATGAGAGTCTTCAGGGGTGGCAAGTGCTGGGGATTCTTCTTGTTCTGTACTCAGCCGTGCTGGTCACCAGAGGTCAGCCTAAAGATGCCGGCCCTGAACAGGAGAAATTGGTATACGATAAACAAGATTAATGTACAAGTGGTCTCCAAAGGCCTCCCCCGATTCTTATTGAACAAGAATCAGGGGAGGTCTTTTAATCGAGTTCCATTCCGGATGCTTCCCGTCGGACCGGACAGAGGCCGGCCCGCAAACCGACAGGGCCGCATATCCTGTCGGGAGGTGGTTGGATGCGTGATCTTTCGTTTGTCCTGATCCTGTACAGCAATCTGGCGCTGTTTGCATTGCTGTATGTCTATGTACGCCGTCGCCGGAAGTTGATCAGCATTCATCTGGGCATGAATATTTCCATGGCACTGGGCGGGCTGGTCGGGCTGTCGACGGGGATTTTCCTGATCCTTCAATACCCCTTCCACTTTACGGCCATTACGATGGCGGCCGCTTTGACCGGGATGGGTGCAGGTGCGTTGTTTGGCGCGTTGTTCGACTACCAGGCAATGTTGACCGGGCTGATCAACGGCATGATGATGGGCCTGATGGCGCCCATGCTGGGGGCTATTCTGACAGACCCCTATTTTTTCACGGTCATTCTGGAAGTGTTTATTTTCCTGATCATCGCTGTCCTGTTCGCCGCGGTGAAGAGATCATGAGGGTGAAGAAATGCTCGGCATTATTGGACTTCTGATCTGGAACGTTTCGGCTGCCTGTTTCTGTTACTATCGGTTGCACAGAAGGAAACGCCAGTTTGACAGCCGGTATGCTGCCACCATCACAAGCACAGCGACGATGGGCATCACACTCGTATTGGGCATGCATGTGACCGTGTTGGTGTCTGCCGGCCTCTCCCTTGTTTTTCTTGTGAATCTGCTGCTTGGAGCGGCGGTCGGTGCTCTTTTCGGATCGCTCTTCAAATACCGGGAGATCCTGGCAGGTCTCTACAATGGGCTGGTCGGCGTCTTAATGGGGGCCATGATCGGGGAGGTTTTGAAAAACCCGCAGATCTGCAGCATCCCGATCGCTGATCACACCCAGCTTCTGCTGAATATGTACCAGCTGTGCGGATTCGCTACACTGTTATTCACTGTCGTTATTGGTCTCGTTTTATATTCAATAAAAGGTTGAGGGTGAACCAGTTGAAAAGAATCTCGGTCATTGCTGTAATCGTCCTTCTCGGATTTGCAGCGGTCTACTTTTTTTGGCCCCGGACGGTGGAGCTTCCCAAAATGGCTTCCATAGATGATCCGCAGTTGCCATCGATTACCGGTGAAACGGATGCCTTTTCCTCGGGCAAACCGAAACTTGTTGCGTTTTATTACACCCAGTGTCCGGATGTTTGCCCAATGACAGTGATTGACTTGCTGAGGCTTCAAGAAACATTGGAGGGCAAGGGCATTCAGGAGAAAGCCTACGATGTCATCCTCATTACATTGGACCCCGAAGTGGATACCGTGGACAGGATTGAGCAATACAAGAATCAGTTCGATATTACTGCAGGGAACTGGGTCTTTCTAAGGGGAACCGTTGAGCAGACAGAACAGGTCACAAACCAATTTAATATGGTTTTTCAGAAAGACCGGGAAGGGCAGATCGTTCATGGCACGACCATGTATGTATTAGATGATGAAAATCAGATTCGGGCCGTTCACGACATGAACACGGGGCAGGCAGCGGTCAACGTGGAACAGATTGCTGAACATATCGATATGCTGATTAAATAGCTGCAGGCGTCTCATGGAGCTGTCCGACATCCGGATGGCTCCATTTTAGTGTTCAACACCTCATCTTGACTGGTCTGCCCATAAAAAAGGCTGCATCGAGAGAATCTTCTCATCGATGCAGCTTTATCTAGTCCCAATCCGTGATTCGGGCAGGTTAAATGAAATCTTAATTCAATAACACAGATTGTACTTTTTTCGGAGATCGTCTTAGCCTTAGCACTTGCATCCGCCGTCGCACTTGCACTTGCCGTCGCACTTGCACTTGCCATCGCACTTGCACTTGCCATCACACTTGCACTTGCTATCGCACTTGCACTTGCTGTCGCACTT
>NZ_QUZH01000029.1 GCF_009761675.1 Bhargavaea sp. CC-171006 | reverse complement strand
ATATCATTTGTTCCGTTTCCCCGACGGGTCGGGTTCCGGGAACTCATTTCATCAGCGTTTTGCAGTTCAGTTTTCAAGGTTCATTGTGCTTGCCGCGGTACATCTCTTTGCGACAGCTTAATTATAATAACACGTCCTTTTACGGTTGTCAACAAAATGAAATAACTTTTTTCATCCTCATTTCTGCCCCGAAAAAAGCGACTTCCCTAATATACGCCGGTCATGGATAAAAGTCAAGCGCCGGTCTGCAATTCCGCTCTTCTTCCTATATAAGGACGGAGAGCGCGCAGACCGACGCAACGCCGGGAATGCCCAGTATGGCGATCAGGAGCCCCGACATCAGGTTCACCGGCACAAAGAATCCCAAGAGCCCCAGTCCGACATTCAGGAGGAATAGGACCAGGAAAGCTGCGGCAAGCCGGAACCAGAAGACGGACAGTTTTTCCGCGGCTGTATAAAGGATCCGCTTGTTGCGGACCAGGACGAGGAGAATGAACAGTCCAGCCGCAATGCCGATGGCGAGTTTCAAACCGATCCCATCCTTTTTCCGTTTTTCACTCCGTATCCACTGTATGCATCCGGCTTGCCCTCTATTCAAAAAAAGACGGCGGCCATGGCCATCCGTCACTGCTTAAGGGAGATGTTCCGCCTTCTCGCCTCTTTATATAGATAAAAATGCCGCGCTTCGGCCATCAGCCGCTGAGTGCGGGCAATGCCTTCCTCATCGAAGCGCGAAGCCTGGCGTTCAATCTCCTTGGCCTGCATCCATTCCTCGTGCGTTTCTTTAAGGAGCCGGATCAGGCGCTCGTCATACTCACGCTTTAGTTTCTTTCTCCGGCCAAACATGGCTGCCACACCTTCTTTGCTGGATGTCAGAGTTCTCTGCGGCCCTCAAGCGCCTTGGAAAGGGTAACCTCATCAGCGTATTCGAGATCGCCGCCGACAGGGAGACCGTGCGCAATTCGCGTCGTCCGGATACCGGACGGCTTGATGAGCCGGGAAATGTACATAGCCGTCGCCTCCCCTTCAATTGTCGGGTTGGTGGCGAGGATCACCTCTTGGACAGTCTCGTCATGGAGGCGTTTCAGCAAATCCGGGATATTGATGTCTTCCGGGCCTATTCCGTCCATCGGCGATATCGCCCCGTGGAGGACGTGGTATAAACCATTGAAGTCACGCATCTTCTCCATCGCGATGACATCCTTTGGTTCCTGCACAACACAGATCATGGACCGGTTGCGGGATTCGTCCTTGCAGATCCGGCATGGATCCGTGTCTGTGATATGTCCGCAGACGGAACAGAATGTCAGGTCGCGCTTGGCATCAACAAGCGCCTTTGAAAACGCGAGCACGGTGTCCTCTTTCATGTCCAATACATGAAAAGCAAGCCGGGCGGCCGTCTTCGGCCCGATCCCCGGCAACTTCATAAAGCTGTCGATCAGCTTGGAAATCGGTTCAGGATAATGCAATCTCGTTCCATCCTCCTCTTGAAATATAAGAGACGGGCCGCCGCTTATCGCGTGCCGGCCCGTCCGCTCGACGGAGATCTCAGAACATACCCGGGAGGTTGAGGCCCTTTGTGAACTGGCCCATTGTCGAGTTGGTCAGTTCGTCGGCCTGCTTCAGTGCATCGTTGGTTGCGATGACGATCAGGTCCTGCAGCATCTCCACGTCTTCGGGATCTGCAACGGACGGATCGACCGTCACTTCCAGCACTTCCTTATGGCCGGAGACGACCACCTTGACCATACCTCCGCCGGCTGTGCCTTCAAGGCGCTTTTCGCCGAGTTCTTCCTGTGCTTCTGCCATCTGTTTCTGCATTTTCTGCATCTGTTTCATCATGCCTTGCATATTACCCATGCCTCGCATAGTAATTCCTCCTCCAATAGTAAGTGATGCTCAGTCGTCATACACGTTGACGGTTTCCTTGCCGAACAGCTTTTCAGCTTCTCCGACCAGCGGATCCTGAGCAGGGGCACCCGCTTCCTCCAGGAAGGAAAGCGCCTCTTCGGCCGCTTCCGCGTCCGGATGGTGCTGTTCCGCCTTGCTTTCTCCGGAAGACTGCTTTTGAAGTCCGTTCTCGCGGATAAATGCCTCCCGGATCCTCAGCCAATCTTCTTCCGGCACAAATACAGGATCATAATCTTTGCCGGCCCGGGCAGACAGCCCCTGCGAAAGAGACGCAAGAAATTCGGGGTTGCCTGCGGCCATGCCGCAGTGGATCGAGTATTTGAATTTTAACACAAACGCATTGTCCGACGCCGCAACCGGCTCGGCATCATTCAGAAGGGCCGCCTGTGATTTCTGCATATCGTTCAGGATGGATGCCCAGTTCGATTTGATCGACCGGATGTTCTCTTTCGTAGCATTGGCCAGCACGTCCCGGATTCGGCCTTCCTGTACCTGGAAGCCGTTTTTCGACTTCGGTGCGGGGCGGCGCCGCTCGGGAGAAGGACCTTCCGCAGCGGCTGCGGGGATGCCCTGCTGGAGACGGCGCGTAAGGTCGGTCACCGTCTGCTCGAGCCTGCTTACCTGTCGCTGCAGTTCCTCCATGCCTTCACCGGATCCCGCAGAAACCGGCGCAGCCGCGGAGACGGGTGTACCGTCTGCCTGGATCATCCGCAGGAATGCAGCCTCCAGATACACCTTCGCGTGGTTCGAAAACCTCATCTCCTGCTGAGTTTCGGAAAGGATGCTGATAAACGCATATAGACGGCCTTCCGGAAGTGACTCTGAAAGCGGCACAAAATCATCCGGCTCAGAGATGATTTCAAGAAGGTCCGGCATGCCCGGCGCGGACTTCATGACAAGAAGATCCCTGAAGAACGTGATGAGGTCCTCCGTGAGCCGGACCACATCCTTTCCTTCGGAGACGAGTCGTTCCAGAAGCGATAGCGCACCCGCAGCATCCTTGCCGGAAAGCGCCTCTGCAATCTCCCGGAACAGTTCCTCTCCGATCGAGCCGGTGACCATGACTGCATCGTCCGCCGTGACATCATCGCCGCCAAATGACACGGCCTGGTCCAGCATGCTGAGCGCATCGCGCATGCCTCCCGCAGCTGCCTGGGCGATGACTTTCAGCGCCGGCTCCTCGTACGGAATGCCGCTGTCTTCCAGCACCTGCTCCATCCGATCCTTCAGGTCTGCGCGTGATAGCGGCTTGAAGTCGAAGCGTTGGCAGCGCGAAATGATGGTCGGCGGCAGCTTGTGCGGCTCTGTTGTCGCCAAAATGAAGACGACGTGTGCCGGCGGCTCCTCCAGCGTTTTCAGAAGGGCATTAAATGCACTGTTTGAGAGCATGTGCACCTCGTCGATGATATACACTTTAAACCTGGAATGGGATGGGGCGAAACGTACTTTTTCGATGATTTCACGAATCTCTTCGACACGGGAGTTGGAGGCGGCGTCAAACTCGATCACGTCCGTGTCCGATCCATCGGTGATCCCGCGGCAGGAGTCGCATTCGTTGCACGGCTCGTCTGTCG
This sequence comes from Bhargavaea sp. CC-171006, assembly GCF_009761675.1. Classification (GTDB taxonomy): domain Bacteria; phylum Bacillota; class Bacilli; order Bacillales_A; family Planococcaceae; genus Bhargavaea; species Bhargavaea changchunensis. The sequence continues at coordinate 22,388 of NZ_QUZH01000029.1, read as the reverse complement.
GCGCCTGGACGCAGTTCAATGCCTTCGCAAAGATTTTCGCCGTACTTGTCTTCCCGGTTCCCCTCGGCCCTGAAAACAGATAGGCATGGGTCGTCTTGTCCTGGAGGAGGGCATTTTGCAGTGTCCGCCTGACGTGCTGCTGCCCGCTCATCTCTCCGAATGTCTGCGGCCTGTAGGCCCTGTAGAATGCCTGATACATATGCAGCTCCCCCTCCTTCCGGACACAATTTCACATACCCCGATTATACCATATGGGCGATTCCCGCGCCCCTATCTTCTCCCGTTTCCGGCTGAGAGTTTTCCTTTCCCCGGACAGGAAGATTTCCGGGTATACAAAAGGCCCGTCCTCATCCGGACGGGCCGATTACATGTCTATGAAAATGCCGTGCACCTTTCTTCGACCGATGCACACAAGCGTTACTCCTGTCGTTGGCTCGGTTTAGGCTGCCCCGCGGCACATGGGGTTACCCACTTAATGCTGCTTCCTTCCGGACCTGACATGGTTCATGGAGCCTCATTGCGCAGGACCCAAACGTCTTCACTACGTGCAGAAGGCAGGCCTTGCATGACAAGCGGCCTCGGAAAGGGATTCAGTCCCGCTGGAGCGGATTGCGGGTTACAGGACACCGCTACCTTCCCACCTAGCACGGCGAGATTTATTATACTTCGTGGCGAGAGAAAAATCAACCTTAACCTTCCGTTCCCGTTGACACGAGGGCTGCATCATGATAAATTATTTTCGTGACATGGAGGAGTACCCAAGTCTGGCTGAAGGGGTCGGTCTTGAAAACCGAGAGGCGGGTAACACCGCGCGGGGGTTCGAATCCCTCCTCCTCCGCCATTTCACAAACACGCGCATAAAGTTGAGATAGAAAAAATCCGTTGCTTCTGCAGCGATTTTTTCTCAGGATACATGATTGAAAATTCCAAAGAACCGAAACACACATACAAGTGAAGCCGCCGGCAACAGATGCCGGCGGCTTTTTTATTTTTCCAACTCCAATTCATAGGCCGAACTGCCGGATGATCCCATCCGAGATCATATCCGACATTTGGAGGGCGGCCGTTTCAATCCGTTCAAAAACCTCGATCTCCAACTCGAAATTCCTGATGATCATGCAGACAGCCTCCAGTTTGGTGAGGGCAAGGTGTTCGTAAAACATCTTCCTCAAATCTTCTCTGTCAATAAACGGGTTCAGACCGCTTAGGAATTCTGTGATTTCATCGGCATTCCGATACCAGTCCTGCTCAATCTGGTCCGCTTTTTCCGTTTCTCCGGCCTTGGCGGCTTTGACCAGGTCCGCTGCGATGGTCAGGTGTTCTTTGATCAGTGCGGCGTACCTGTCAGCATTCCGGTCACCGTAATACGGCCTCAGGGCTTTTCCCATGTCTTCCGCATTCCGGAGGAGCCGGGTGATGACGAATTCCGTATCAGGCAGGTCAAAGACGAGGCTGATGATGGTCATCCGCGTCCAGGCAATGTGCTGTTCCCACAGAACCCGCATATCGGCCTTTAGCCTGGCGGCTTCTGCGGATATCCAGTGTCCCGTTCCAGGCATCGGCACGGGCATCATCGGGACAGCCACATAGCCGACAGGTTGCAACCCCGGCATGCTGGAGCCCAGGCAGTGAAACCATGTCACAGATTATCCACCCCAAACATTTCAGATGGCTTATCTTATTCATCCCGGAGCCTGGCGGTGTATAAATAAAGCCTGCCAAACGCCGGCAGGCTTTCCATCACCCTTTTATTGACGCAGCATCGCCATGGAAGTGCATCCAGGCCTCGAGGATTCCACCCGCGCACGGGCGGGTGGCACGGAAAAGGGCATCATGTCCTTCTGCTTCCAAAAGTTCAGGCCGGGCATTCGAAACGATCACGGATGGGTAGCCGAGCATAAGCATGTCCAGGTCATTGCCGGAATCCCCTGCGACCAGGATGCCGGCGTCTTCTTCCGTGAACTTGCCGATCACATAGCGGAGTGCCTCCCCCTTCCCGCCGCCGTCGGGCAAAATATCCACATCGCGTCCCGAACTGAACACGAACGTGTGCGGAACGCCTTCCGCGGAAAGAGCCTCCTTCAGCCTTTCAGCAGGTGCTGCGCCGTCAGAAAAGAACGAGACCCGCCTTGTGTCCGGAAGATCCTGCAGCCTGAGACCGGGAATCTTCCCCGCAATCCGCCGAATGGCCGAAGGATCCCAGTTTTCCGTCATATGTCTCTTCCACTCGAAATCTTCCACAAGCTCCGGCCCTGCAAAGACGGATGTTCCGACATCAGTGACAAGAATATCCGGAACCGGCAACCTCTCTTCACTGATGAGTTCCATCGCAGAAGCCCGGTGACGTCCCGTCACGTATGCGAGTCCAATGCGGTCCGGCAGAGAATCATAGTAATCAAGCAGTTCTCGGAGCCCCGCTTCGTCGCCGACGAATGTGCCGTCCAAGTCAGTCGCCAACAGATACCGGATCTTCTGCACGGTACAACACCTCGTATATTTCATGGATATCGGCCGCTATCGCCGGCCAGTTGAATACTTTTCTTGCGCGTTTCTGCGCCTGCCTGCCGAGGCGGTCTGCAAATTCGGGATCTTCTGCAATGCGTCTCATGCTGCGGGACAGGTCCGCCGGATTTTTGGCCGAGACGAGCAGGCCCGTCCTGCCATCCTGAACGACGTCCTGGAGCCCGCCGACTTCGGATGCGATCACAGGAGTTCCACAAGCCTGGGCCTCTGCGGCCACCATTCCGAACGATTCATAGTAGGACGGAACAATAACCGCCGTCGCTCGGCAGAACAGTTCGGCAAGCTCCTTTTGGCCGAGCGGTCCGAGGAACGTCACCTGATCCTCCACCCCGGCAACGGCCTTGCGGATGCGGGCCTTCAGCGGGAGTCCGCTTTTCGGATCGATGTCCTCCGCCGCCCCGCCTGCCAGAATGAGTCTCGCGTTTCTGCTGTGCCGGAGAAGGAGCCGGAATGCGCGCAGAAGTGTCAGAATGCCCTTTGTCTCCTCGAACCGGCCGGCATAGACAAACAGTGCCGGGCCGCCTTTGGCTGCGGCTGAAGCCGATTTCTCGAATGATCGGTCAACTCCGATTGAGACCACTGACACACTTGAGCGCATCCCGGCAAAGTCCAGGATCATATCTTTTTCAGTCGGTGTGGTTGCGATGACGCGGTCTGCACGCCCCAGGATCTCTTTTTCCGCCCTCAGCCTCGCCTCTTCCACCTGTCCGGTCGCCTTCGCTTTGGCGATACCGAGCGAATGGGAAGTATGGACGATCCGTGTGCCAAAGTCATTTCGGATCATGAGGCCAAGCAGGCCGGAAAGCCAGTAATGGGTATGGACCACGTCATAGGTACCCAGATCGATGATTGATTTCATTTCTTTATAGAAAGCGGGGAGAAGTTGCAGCATGTCAGACTTCGGCACGAACTCTTTACAGCCGGCTGCAATCCGGATCACCCGGCAGGTTCCGCCGAACCTTTCGATCTGCGGTGTGTCGGGATCGCTCCAGTGTGTGACTACATCGACGTGCAACCCCCGTTCGGCAAGTGCCTCCGCCAGCTGGCGGACATAGTTGTTCTGGCCGCCCGACTGCTTTCCTCCCAGTTTGGCCAGCGGATCTCCGTGGTCTGAAATAAACAATACTTTTTTGCACATAAACAGATGGACAACCCCTTTCCTACTAGCTCCCCTCTGAAAAATGCAGAGTAGTAAATGTGTCTACCCTACTTCACGAAAAACTAAACAAATTCTGTCATATTAAGTTTAGATTCAGATCATGGACGGGTATTGTAAAGGTAGTGTTAACGCAAAGGTGCTCATATTAAGTTAATATTAAGAGAGAGAGAGAGAAAGGCGGGATATTATGGGGTTGAAACAGGAAAAATGGTACCGGCCGGCAGAAGTTGCCGTGAAGGTGGCGGCAGCCCGTGTGCTGGCCGCCTTTCTGCCCCGTCTGAAAAGGGACATCGTTCTTGTCGGCGGTAATCTGGGCGAGAAATACGAAGACAATGCCTCAGTCTTCCACGACTATCTGATCCGGGAACGCCCGGACCTGGATGTTTACTGGATGTATGATCCTTCAACCGAATACGTCCGGCGTGAGGGGGTTCCCAACGCCGTTGCCCTCGGAACCTTCCGGAATTACCTGCTGTTCTTCAGGGCTGCTTATACGTTTCACGGCCATTCCCTTCTGTACGACATCGCACCCGGCATCGACCGTTATGTCCACCTGAACAAAAAGACCGTGATGACCCATATCAGCCACGGTATAGAAGGGTTCAAGAAAATCCTGATCCTCCCGGAAGACAAGCCCCTTCTCAGGCGGACAAACTACTTTAACTGCGCCTCGCCTTATGAGAAACGCATCAAACAATACGGCTGGGGGGTCCCGGAGGAAAAGCTGATTACAACCGGCATGGCACGTTTTGACCGTCTCAAACCGGACAGCCCCGCTCCGGAAGTAAAAAACATCCTTGTCATGATGACCTGGCGGGAGTGGCTGTTCGGTCTGTCTGATGAGGAATTCATGGAAAGCGAGTACTTCAGTCGGACCGCCGGCCTGCTCAATGACCCCTCATTTCTTCAGCTGGTCCGTGATCGCGAGCTGAATGTGAAGGTCGCGCTGCACCCGTTCATGAAGCGGTTCGAGCGGTTTTTCAAAGGTTTTCCCGGTTCGGACCGGATCCGTTTTTATTCGTTCGATGAAGTCTCCATCAAGGATGAGGTCGTCCGGGCTGATATGCTCCTGACCGACTACACGAGTGTTTCGTGGGATTTCCTCTATCAGAACAAGCCGATCATCTTCTATATGTATGATCAGGAAGAGATGGAACAGCACCGCGGCACCTACCTTGATCTCGACGGTGAACTATATGGTTACAAGGTGAATAGCTTGCCGGAAGTGAACGGACTTCTCGACCGCATCACGGCCGGCGACAACACGAATCCGTTTTACGGAAGGTCCGCAGAATACTTTCAGTACTTTGACCACGAAAACTGCCGCAGGCTTGCGGACCGCGTAATCGGGCCGGCCCGCTCGACAGAGAAACTTAAAGTTCGCACGGAAACCATCCCGGCCAAATCATAAAAGGAGCAGATCCCGACAGGGGCCTGCTCCTTTTCCATCTTCTATTTAATCACCCGACTGACGGCCGTAATTCCGGAGGATCATCCCGTTTGTGTGACGCATGCCGAACCGCTCATAAAACGGCACGACGTCATCATCACAGCACACATCGATCATGTATAGATAGTCCAATTCACCGGTCATCCTGCGTACGAGCTCCTGTCCGATTCCGTTGCCCTGGTATCCGGGAAGCACTTCCAAAAGCGGAATGTATGCCGAAAGGACACCATCGCTAATAGCGGTGATGAACCCGACAACCCGGCCGGCATTCGGGTCAACAGCCACCACTCTGTGGCTGCTGTTCCGGAGAAGCTGCAAGTGGGTCTCCTCCGACGGCGGGTCCGGCCATCCGACGAAAAAGCCCTCCAGCATGCCGGCTGTGATACCTTCAAGATCTGTCCTGTATTCCAATTCCAATCCGATCCGCTCCTTTGATGATTTTTTGAAATAAAGAGCGGATGATCAAAAGTAAAGAAGCATTCCAGGTCCTCCGTTCGTGTTTACACCGTGATTGCAGCGGCACCGGCGGACGAAGCCCGCACCGCTAACGGCCGGTACGCAGGGAATTCCCCGGCAAGACGGTCCGCGATCTCCTTTTCAGAGCCCGGCTCCGTCAGGACAAAAATTGAGGGACCCGCACCGCTCACGGCCGTGCCGTATGCACCGGCTTCGCGGGCAAAACGGCGGATCTTTCCGAAATCAGGGAACAGTTGGATCCGGTACGGCTCATGGAACACATCACGCTCCATCATGCGGCCGGCAAGCCTCCAGTCACCTATGGCAATGGCCGCCGCCATCACACCATTTGCCGCACTGCCGCACACTGCATCCGAATGCTGCAGGCTTTCCGGGAGAAGCCCCCGCGATTCCTCTGTCGCAAGCGGGCGGTCCGGAACGAGGACCACCGCGCCGACTTCCGGATGCGGGATATGAACCGTCTCCACATTGCCTTCACGATAATGGGAAAACACCGCGCCGCCCATGATCGCCGCGACAACATTGTCGGCATGGCCCTCGATATCACTGCCGATCCTGACCTTCTCCTCCACTGCCAGCCCGAGCCCGTACAGATGGTCTGCCGCCTCGATTCCCGCAGCGACGGCGGTCGCGCTGCTGCCAAGCCCTTTACCAAGCGGGATTTCCGAATGCACGGTGAGTCTGCACGGCTCCGCCACCGCACCGCACCGACGGGCCGTTTCCTGCATCGTCCGTACGATCAGATTTTCCTCCCCGCCGGCAAGGTTCGCATATTCTTCCCCTTCATAGACCACTTCCCATGCAGACGCTTTTTCCGCTTCCACTTCCATATAAAGTGCAAGCGCAAGTGCCGCGCAGTCAAATCCGGGCCCCAGGTTCGCCGTAGTGGCCGGCACCCGTATGGCGAGCGTCGGCCGGCCCATCAGCGGACCTCCGCCTTGATGCCGCTGATGAATGTCTCGAACTCTTCTTGCGTGATCGGCTTGCTGTCTTCGTTGGCCATGATGGCGGTGTCCGGGTCCTTCAGTCCGTTGCCGGTCAGGACGCCTACAACCGTTGCGCCCCGCTTCAGGCCGCCGGACTCCAGCTGCTTTTTGATGCCGGCAATAGTCGCGCATGATGCCGGTTCTGCAAATACCCCTTCGCGCGATGCGATCAGCTTATAAGCTTCGAGGATTTCCTCATCCGTCACCGCAAGAATGTTGCCGTTCGACTCTGCAAGCGCCGCTTCTGCAAGCTGCCAGCTGGCAGGGTTTCCGATTCGTATGGCAGTTGCAATCGTTTCCGGCTGCTCGACCGGTGCTCCGTTGACGATCGGGGCTGCGCCGGCTGCCTGTACCCCGAGCAACTGTGGCCGGTCCGTGCCCCGCTTTTCGGAATACTCCTTGAATCCTTTCCAGGCGGCAGAAATGTTCCCTGCGTTGCCGACAGGGAGCGCGAAAACATCCGGAACCTTACCGAGCTGCTCGATCGCCTCGAATGCAATCGTCTTCTGGCCCTCCAGGCGGTACGGGTTGACCGAGTTCACCACTGCGATATCCTCTCCGCCCGTTTCCCGTACCATGCGGAGTGCTTCATCGAAGTTCCCCTCGATTTCAAGGATTTCCGCTCCGTACATCTTCGCCTGAGCAAGCTTTCCAAGTGCAATTTTGCCCTCCGGTATGACCACGACCGTACGCATGCCGGCACGGGCGCCATATGCCGCAGCCGATGCGGAGGTATTGCCCGTGGATGCACAGATCAGTGCCGACTTGCCCTCTTCCTTTGCCTTCGCGACGGCCATGACCATTCCGCGGTCTTTAAACGAACCTGTCGGGTTGGCGCCCTCGGTCTTTACATACAGGTCAATGTCCCACTCACGGGACAGATTGTCCAGCCGGATCAGCGGCGTGTTCCCTTCCTGCAAGGTGAGGGAAGGCGTGTCCTCCGTAACCGGCAGCCACTCCCGGTATTCTTCGATCAGGCCCTTCCAGCGTTTCGCAGTTGTGTTGTTTGTTTCCATGTTGACGCCACCTCCGGATAAATGTACGCTATAAAAAAACATATGTTCATTGCATAAGGACATTATAGTCCCGGTGGTTGACAGAAACAACCCCTCCGTACTATATTTTAAAACAATTCATTCTGTTATGAAATGAAATTCAAAGAGATGGGATCTGATGAGATGAAAGTGTGTAAATTTGGCGGTACTTCGGTCGCGTCGGCGGAACAAATCATGAAAGTCGCCGGCATCATCTCATCCGACCGCACCCGGCGCATTGTCGTCGTCTCGGCTCCCGGGAAGCGGTATCCGGAAGACCGGAAAGTGACCGACATGCTGATTCGCCTGGCGGATGCTGCTCTTGACAATAAAGACACCGGACCGCTTCTTGCCGAAGTGGTCGGCCGGTTCCGCCTGATTGCGGAAGGACTCGGCATCGGCGGCGAATTCACCTCGACGGTTGAAGAAGACCTCCGGGCAAGGCTCGCAGCGGACCGTCCGCATGCCGGCCGGTTCATGGACCTGATGAAGGCTGCAGGCGAAGACAACAATGCCCGTCTTGTCGCGGCCTATCTGAACCAGATCGGCATCGAAGCGGTCTACAAGTCCCCTAAGGAAGCCGGCCTCATCGTGGAGGGCCCTGCCGGAGACGGCATGGCCGATCAGGAATGCTATTCCCGCCTCGCGGAACTCAAGAATGAGCCGCGTGTCATCGTCTTCCCGGGCTTTTTCGGCTATACGAAAGACGGCGTGCTCTGCACATTCGGCCGAGGCGGATCCGATATTACAGGTTCGATCCTTGCGGCTTCGACAGGCGCCGATATGTATGAGAACTTCACTGATGTGGACGGTGTCTTCGCTGCCAACCCGAATGTCGTCGACAATCCGGCACTGATCGGCAAAATGACCTACCGGGAGATGCGGGAACTTGCATACAACGGATTTACGGTCCTGCATGACGAATCCCTCATGCCGGCATTTAACCATTCCGTGCCCGTCAACATCAAAAATACAAACAATCCGGCGGCTCCGGGGACGCTGATCGTGAAAGAGCGCGAATGCAAAACCCAGCCGGTCATCGGCATCGCGGCGGACAGCGGCTTCAGCACCCTGTACGTCGACAAGTACCTGATGAACCGGGAGATGGGCTTTGGCCGCCGCCTTCTCGGCATCCTTGAAGATGAGCAGATTTCCTTCGAGCACACCCCGACCGGGATCGACAACATGTCCGTCATTATCCGGAACAAGTTCCTGACGCCAGAAAAGGAAGAGCGCATCCTCCGCCGCTGCTTTGACGAACTGAAAGTGGATGACGCCCATATCAGCTCCGACTACTCGATGATTGTGCTTGTCGGAGAGACGATGCGCTATTCAAAAGGACTTGCCGCCCGTGCCGCAATGGCGCTTGCCGGATCCGGCACGAACATCGAGATGATCAACCAGGGCTCTTCGGAAGTGTCCATCGTCTTCGGGGTGAAAAAAGAAGACGAGAAAAAGGCGCTCCGTGCCGTGTACGATGAATTTTTTGTGCCCGCACACGCCCATACCTTTTGAACCGAAAAACAAAAAGCACCGTCCTTCCGGATAATCCGGTCGGGCGGTGCTTTTCTGTCTTATTTCTCCAGCAGGTTGGCCTGTTTCATAAAGAAGGCCATCCGCTCCACAATATCTTCTGTCGCGTCCGGATCCTTCAGGAGATCATAGTCCTTGATATCGAGACGGAGGACCGGGCAGGCGCTGAACGAGTCGATCCAACGGGTATACCGCTCGTACATCTCTTCCCAGTAAGCAACCGGTGTCGCCTGCTCCATCGGACGCCCCCGCTCCTTGATCCGCTCGAGAATATGGTCGAATGACCCCTCCAGGTAAATCAGCAGGTCCGGATGCGGGAAGTATGGTGTCATCACCATCGCTTCGAACAGTTCCGTGTAAGTCCCGTAGTCGACAGGGTCCATCGTTCCCTTCTCGTAGTGCATGCGGGCGAATATGCCGGTATCCTCATAGATCGATCGGTCCTGTACGAAACCGCCGCCGTATTCAAACATCCGCTTCTGTTCCTTGAAGCGCTCCGCGAGGAAAAATACCTGGAGATGGAAAGCCCATTTCTCGAAGTCGTCATAAAAGCGTTCGAGATAAGGGTTGGAATCCACTTTCTCGTATGAGGTCCGGAAATTCAGCGCATCGGCAAGCGAACGGGTCATCGTCGACTTCCCGACACCGACCGTCCCGGCCACCGTGATGACGGCATGCTTCGGGATGTTGTATTTTTCTCTGAGGTTCATTCTGTGACTTCCTTTCCGATCACCTGGTCGATCTGTTCCAATATGTACTGCCGGTCTTCTGCGTTATGGACAAAATCATACCGGTCTCCGCTAAACCGCAGAACCGGAATTTCCGGATGCGCGGCTTCGAACCGGTCGATGAAGACCTCATAGTCCGACGACAGTTGCTTCATGTATTCCGGGTCCATGTTTTTCTCGAAATCACGGCCCCGCATGGCGATGCGCTTCATCAGTGTATCCAGCCCCGCATGGAGGTAGACGATGACGTTCGGCATCGGCATATCCGCCGTCAGAATGCTGTAGATTTGCTCGTATTTTGCATACTCGCCGGGCTTCAGCGTTCTTCCTGCAAAAATGAGGTTCTTGAAAATATGATAATCTGCGACGACGGACTGGCGATCATCCAGCACCTTTTTGACGTCACTAAGCTGTTTATACCGGTTGCACAAGAAGAACATCTCTGTCTGGAAGCTCCATTCATCGATGTCTTCATAGAATTTATTGAGGAACGGATTCTCATCCACGATTTCCTTCAGCAGCCGGAATCGGTGCGTTTCCGCGATTTCGCTGGCGAGCGACGTCTTGCCGACACCGATCGGCCCTTCGACCGCGATAAACGGAACATGCATCCGGATTCCCTCCCTTTCTTGAGTTGACACTTCATTTTATCACAGGCTGAGGGACCGGCATACGAAAAAAAGCCGGGTCCATCTCCGCCAGAAGATGGAAGCCGGCTTATAACTGTTTCACGTGGAACATTTCGTCGAGCAGCGTCCAGTTTTGCGGAAACGGGAAGGACAGATGCCAATAGGATATGCCCATGAGGCCCAATTCCTTGATCAGGTCGAATTTTGCTTTGATGGAGCGGGCATCTTCGAACCAGACGACATGCTCTTTTCCGTCCCGCCAGTAATTGAAAAATGGCGCTTGAGACGTCGTGTCATACTGGATTGCGGCATTTCTTTCCCTGGCACGAACCAGGGCCGCCTGCGGACTTAGTCCCTGAGCCGGCGGATTCCCCGGCTCAAACGGCAACGTCCAGTCATAGCCGTACAGGTTCTGACCCATGAGGATCTTTTTTGCCGGAATGACGCTCACGGCAAATTCAAGAACATCCCGGACAGCTCCGATCGGTGACACGGCCATCGGCGGACCGCCGCTGTAGCCCCACTCATAGGTCATGACAACAACAAAATCCGCAATCGAACCGATGGCAGCATAATCATGTCCTCCGTACCAGACGCCCGGCTGATCTTCGCTCGTCTTCGGTGCCAGGGCGACCGACAGCGTGAGGCCCGGATCCAGGCGACTTTTCAGTTTCCTGAGAAATGCGGTGTATGCATCCCGGTTTTCCCGCCCCAGGAACTCAAAGTCCATATGGACATCTTTTGCGCCCTTTTCCTTGGCGAGTGTATTGATTTCCTCAATCAGCCGGTCCTGTGCAGCTTCGCTGGCAAAGATCGCTTCAGCGACACCCCGGCTGAAGCCCCCTTCTTCCAGGTTCATTACAACAATCGCCGTCGCCGCACCCGCTTCTGCAGCCGCTTCTCCGATACCGCCCCAGTCGAAGCGAACAAGCGAGCCGTCACGCCGCGCTTCATAGCCGGCAGGCATGACGTAAGTGAGAAGCCCTTTCCGCTTACGGATTTCTTCGACCAGTGAAGCAGGCGGTGCTTGTGTATACCACTCCGCGTAGCCATTCACCGTGATTTCCGGCCGGTCCGCTGCCGGCGTCTGCGGGATGACGAGCGCCTGCCCGATGACGAGCACATCGGGGTCAGGCAGTTCGTTGGCAGATGCGATGTCCGCTGCCGGCACTCCGTACTGCCGGGCAATCGTATACAGGCTATCCCCCTGTTTGACAACATGAATCATCTGTTCCCCTCCTTGGGCAGTCCGGTCCATCATATGCCCGGAACCGCAAAAGCGTGATACACTAAGAGGAAATTCAGGTGTTCAGGAGGTTCCGGGATGGACAGGAACGAACCGTTAACGAATGGCGCCGAAGTGTCGGAACAAGACCTCCGGTTTATGGAGCTTGCCATTCTGGAAGCGAAAAAAGCAGAGGCGATCGGCGAAGTCCCGATCGGGGCAGTTATCGTCCGGGACGGCGAAGTGATTGCTGCCGCGCATAATCTGCGGGAACGGGACCAGGAAGCGACAGCACATGCGGAACTTTCGGCGATCACCGAGGCATGCAGGAAAACCGGCAGCTGGCGTCTGGAAGACACCACCCTTTATGTCACCCTCGAGCCTTGTCCGATGTGCGCGGGCGCCATCCTGCAGTCCCGCGTTCCACGGGTAATCTACGGCGCGCGCGATCCGAAGGCAGGCTGTGTCGAGTCGCTTTACCGCCTGCTCGACGACCCTCGCTTTAATCACCGGTGCGACGTCACTGAAGGGGTGCTCGCCGAAGAATGCGGCGCACTCCTCACGAACTTTTTCCGCGGCATCCGTGAACGGCGGAAAGCCGAGAAGCTTGCACGGCGGGAACGGAAGATGGAGCAAGGGGAATAAAAACGATTTGCAACGGCATGGTCGTCCATTTAGGCTCCTGCAGCTCAACTTCTTCTTCCCTGCCGCTTGATCAACCTAACATTAGCCTCAATGATGCCTGATATTAGCGTTTTTCTTAAGCAGAACAGACAAAAATCCCCGCAGCCTGTCAGAAGGCCACGGGGATTTTTCGCTCATTTCGCTTCGATTTTCTCTTTGCCGCCCATGTAAGGACGAAGTGCCTCAGGGATGATCACCGAGCCGTCTTCCTGCTGGTAGTTCTCAAGAATGGCGGCGACGGTGCGGCCGATGGCGAGCCCGCTGCCGTTCAGCGTATGGACGAATTCCGGTTTCGCGCCCTGTGCGCGGCGGAAGCGGATGTTCGCGCGCCGTGCCTGGAAGTCCTCGAAGTTCGAGCAGGACGAGATTTCCCGGTAAACGCCCTGTGTCGGGATCCATACTTCGATATCGTACTTTTTCGCGGCAGTGAAGCCGAGATCTGCGGTACACATCTTCAGAACACGGTACGGCAATCCGAGGAGCTGGAGCACCTTCTCCGCATGGCCGGTCAGCTTCTCGAGCGTTTCATACGAGTCTTCGGGCTTCGCGAAGTGGACGAGTTCAACCTTGTTGAACTGGTGCATCCTGATGAGTCCGCGGGTATCACGGCCTGCAGAGCCCGCTTCAGACCGGAAGCATGCGCTGTACGCTGCATAGGCATGCGGCAGGTCGGCCCCGTTCAGAATCTCATCGCGATGGAAGTTCGTCACAGGAACCTCCGCTGTCGGAATCAGGAAGTAGTCCTCCTCTTCGATGAGGAACGCATCCTCCTCGAATTTCGGAAGCTGGCCGGTACCCGTCAGGCTTGCCCGGTTGACCATGTAAGGCGTGAGCATCTCCTCATAGCCGTGCTCTTCCGTATGAAGGTCCAGCATGAATGCGGCAAGCGCGCGCTCAAGTTTTGCCCCTGCCCCCTTGTAGAAGACGAACCGGCTGCCCGTCGTCTTCGCAGCACGCTCGAAATCGAGGATGCCGAGATCCGTGCCGACTTCCCAGTGAGGCTTGGCTTCGAAGCCGAATTCCGGCAGTTCGCCCCACTTGCGGATTTCGACGTTGTCGTCCTCGCTTTCGCCCACCGGGACACTTTCGTGCGGAATGTTCGGCACACGCATCATGATGTAGTTCAGATCTTCCTCGACGGTATTCAGCTCCGCATCCAGTTCCTTGATGCGGTCGCCGAGCTCGCGTGTCTTCTTGATCGCCTCGTCTGCGTTTTCCTTGTTGCGCTTCATCTCGGCGATTTTCTGGGACGACTCGTTACGCTCCGCCTTCAGCTCCTCAACCTGCGTGATCAATTCCCGGCGCCGTGTATCCAGTTCGCCGAAGCGTTCGAAATCGGCCAGGTCCTCCCCGCGCTTTGACAGCTTTTCTTTGACTTCTTCGTAATGAGCTCTTACATACTTGATGTCCAGCATGTTGGCAGCCTCCTATCATTCATTTTCCGGCGATGAGGGAAATCCGGGCATATAAAAAACCCCCGTCCCTATAAAAAGGGACGAGAGTTACCCGCGTTGCCACCCTGATTGGCCGCTGAAAGCGACCCGCTCAATGGAATAACGGTCCATGCGCCGGCCGGGCCTACTGCAATGCTTGTTTCAGCCCGGCTGCTCAGGGACGGATTCACGGACGCCACTGCCGGCTTGCACCACCCGCCGGCTCTCTGAAAAAGGCGTTTCCCGCTACTGCTTCCCCTCATCGTCTCAAGTGTGAAATTATCCTCACTGTACTATAAACGCTGGGAAATGGCAAGCCGGACTCAGTAGACCCCGACCGCGCTGAAAGCTTGCTTTACGGAAGCGACCTCCGCGCTTGACGCACCGTACAGGTCGGTTGCCGCGCGTACTGCAGAGGCGCGGAAATGGCTGTAGTTCGACGTCGGTGTCAGGTACTGTGTCAGCGTACGGTACATGACCTTGCCGACCTTGTCATTGCCGATGCCGTTGACCTTCACGCCGTAGTGAGTGCCGCCGTTTGCCAGGAGATACGCCATCTTGTTGCCGATGCCGGAGTTGATGTGTACGCCTCCGTTATCCTGGGTGCCCGTGTAGCGCTTGGAATAGTGGTCAGGGTCTCCGGCAAGTGTCGGATCCGCCATCGAGCGGAGTGCATCTCCAGGGGTGCCAGGCGTGTAGATGTCCTCACCCATCAGCCAGTCCGGATTGTTGTTGAAGTGGTACTCGGTGAGCGTACCGAAAATATCCGACATCGACTCGTTGATCGCCCCTGACTCGTTCTGATAGATCAAGTCGGCGGAGAAGTCGGTCACAGCATGCGTCAATTCGTGCGCGACCACATCTAGCGAACCCGAGAAGGCGCGGAAGTTGTAGCCGTCCCCGTCGCCATAGATCATCTGGGAACCTGTCCAGCCGGCATTGTTGTAGCTTCGGCCGTAGTGCACGGTCGAGACAAGCTCAGCTCCGGCATTGTCATAGCTGTTGCGGTTATGGACATTGCGGAAATAGTCGTATGTCCAGGCAGCGTAGGTGTGGGCATCGACGGCCGCCCGATCATAGGTCGTATTGAAACGGTTGTCCGCATCCAGCCACAGTGAGCCCGGGATGCGTGTCTGGTTCCGGCCGTCATACGTATAGATGCCGTTTCCGCGTGTACCATCGAACATGTAATAGCCGTCAGCCGTGCTGAATGTCTTGAACGTCTTGGAGTCCCCCAGAACCCCCGTGCCGGAGCCTGTCACGACCGTGCCGCTGATGGCATCTGTACCGCCTTTATTTTTCCCGCCTTTTGCCTCGTGCATCTCGTTCAGGTTCTCAATGATTTCGCCAGTCTTGGCATCGACAAACACGAGAAAGTTCCCGGGAGCCGGATCAAGCACTTCAAACCGCATCTGGTAGGCATAGCGCGGCTCCCCGTCCAGCGCATAGATGACAAGTGCAGGACGTTCCTCGTTCTCGAACTTGTCCACCTTGTCGCCGAGCTTTTTCTCGACCGCTTCCTTTCCGATTCCGTAGGCATCCGCCTTTGTGACTTTGTTTTGGCCAGCGAGCGACGACTTTTTATCCAGGCCCGGCACTGCCGTTCCCGAAAGGGCCGTCAGCACGCCCTTTTTGTCCACATGGGCGGTCAGCACGGAACCGAATACTGGCGTCCCCATGTGCTTTTGCTGGAGACGGACATGGGTGTAGCCCAGCTCATCTTTTTCCTCGGAGATGACTTCAAACGATGAGGCCGCCTCACCGCTGTATCCGAACAGGGCCTTTTCCTTTTTCAGATAATCCAGTGCAATGGCCGCCGCCGGCTTTGCAGACGGCTTTGTCAATTCACCCGAGACGAGCTGCGGGACATTCATATCTTCATTTTTGGAGATCGTGATGCCATGGCCATCCGCCGATGCCGGTCCTGCGGCAAGCGACAGCGCCATGATGGCTGCTGCTCCAATCCCTGCAAGCTTTCGTTTATTCATCCCCACTTCACTCCCTTAATCGATTTGTCTCCGTATGTACGGTAGGACTTTATCATAATAGGAATTCAGAATCATTTGAATAGGCTGTTAAACTCTTTTTCCACTTATGTCTGCCGCTCTTTTAATTCCATAAAATATGGTAATCTTGTAAGGATAATTTCATCTAAATTCTTCCAATGGTAATTCTTTCATTGAAGTCTGCCGTGAGAGAAGGGAGATATTTCCCAATAAAAAAACGGCCGGAAAAATAATCTTCCGGCCGTGCCATAATGCTCAGATTCCGCGCTCGCTCATCCGTTCTCCTGCTGTAAGTGCGCCGATTTCAAGACCTTTCATCGGGGTTCCGATTCCTTTGGACAGTTCGCCGATGAGTGCATAGTCCTTATAGTTACGGGTGGCCTGTACAATGGCCTCTGCAAACTTCTCCGGGTTATCCGATTTGAAGATGCCGGAGCCGACAAATACACCGTCCGCGCCGAGTTCCATCATCAGAGCCGCATCTGCAGGAGTTGCCACCCCGCCTGCCGCATAGTTCGTCACCGGCAGCCGCTTTTTCTCGCGGATTGCCAGCAGCACATCATACGGGGCACCGAGGTCGCGTGCTTCCGCCATGAGCTCGTCATCATTCATGTGGATGATTCGCGTTACCTGGGCATTCACCTTCCTCAGGTGACGGACCGCCTCAACGATGTTTCCGGTTCCCGGCTCGCCTTTTGTCCGGAGCATCTGAGCCCCTTCTCCGAGACGCCTTGCAGCTTCCCCCAGATCACGCGCACCGCAGACGAACGGCACACTGAAGCTGCTTTTCAAAAGATGGAATTCCTCATCTGCAGGCGTCAGCACTTCGCTTTCATCGATATAATCGACCCCCAGCGCCTCCAGGACGCGCGCCTCCGAGATATGGCCAATTCTTGCCTTCGCCATGACCGGGATGGAAACTGCGCTTTTGACTTCCTCGATGATGCGCGGATCCGCCATCCGGGCAACTCCGCCTGCCGCGCGAATGTCGGAAGGCACGCGCTCCAGCGCCATAACTGCGACCGCTCCTGCCGCCTCAGCCACTTTCGCCTGTTCTGCATTGATTACGTCCATGATGACGCCGCCATATTGGAATTGCATGATTTACCGTCTCCCCTTTTTTGTTATGTTCTGTCTTCTGATTCAAGTATAATAGGTAGTGACCATATTAAAACATCCAGTTTTCACTGAATTGATAAGGCCAGTTGACAGAAAGGATGCTGCAAATGCTTATTGTCCCGATTCGGAGAGACGGCGACGATCCGATTTATGCACAAATCTATGAAGGAATCCGGCGAATGATATTGGATGGTTCACTTACGGTCGGCACAAAGCTTCCGTCCAAACGTAAATTTTCCGAACATCTCGGCGTCAGCAACACGACAATCGAGCTCGCTTACGAGCAGCTGTTGGCGGAAGGATATATCACCTCGAAGCCGAGAAGCGGGTTTTACGTGCAGGATGTCGGTGAACTTGCCTACGCCCAACCGGCCGAGAATAAGAAAACAATCCCTGTCCCCACGCAGGAGAAAACTGAATACCGATACGATTTTTCCCCGGGACGCATAGATACGGCAGCATTTCCGTTTGACGAATGGAGACGGCAAGCCAAGAATCTAATCGATCCGGCTGCCGCAGAATTCCTGCTTCTCGGCCACCCCCACGGTGACCCGGAGCTTCGGCGGGAGATTGCGACCTACCTGAATCATTCCCGCGGGGTTCGCTGCACACCAGAGCAGATCATCATCGGATCGGGAACGGAACAGCTGATGCCGCTTATCATCCGGCTTCTTGGGCCGTTTACGGTGTATGCCGTCGAGAACCCCGGATACCCGCTGACACACCATCTGTTCCGCCAGAATGACCGGATGACCGTCCCCATCCCTGTGGACGGTGAGGGAATCGACGTCGCTGTCCTGGAGGAATCCGGGGCGGATGCCGTCTACGTCACTCCGGCCCATCAGTTTCCGACGGGCGCGGTTCTGTCTGCGAAAAGACGGAGCCGCCTGTTCAGCTGGGCTGCCGGAAAGCCGGGGCGCATCATTATCGAAGATGATTATGACAGCGAATTCCGCTACGGTGGCATTCCAGTGCCTGCTCTCCAGGGAATGGACCGCCATGGCCGTGTCCTTTACCTCAGCACGTTTTCAAAATCGCTCATGCCATCTCTTCGGATTGCCTACATGGTGCTTCCTGAACCGCTCATGGACCGTTACGACGAACTGTTTGCCCTTTATTCATCGACCGTGCCGCGGCTCGATCAGCAGATGCTTGCGGGCTTCATGGCGGACGGCTCTTTCTCACGCCACCTGAACCGGATGCGGAAAGTATACAGACGCAAGTATATGGCCCTCACATCCTCTCTTGGACCGTATGCCGGCTCGGTAAGCCATGAGGAAAGCCAGGCGGGCATGCATCTCCGTCTCACCGTCAACAGCCTCAGAAGCGCCGGAGAGCTCGTCCGGATGGCCGGTGATGCCGGCATCCGTGTCCGGTCCGCAGCCGCCTATTCCATCGTCAGGACGGAAGAAGAGGGGCTGCCGGAGATTGTTCTGGGCTTCGGAAGTATCCCCGAAGCGGATATTCCGGAAGCGATCACTCTCCTCATGGAATCCTGGGACATCAAAAAAGACGGAACAGCCTGATTGGGCTGTTCCGTCTTTTATTGTCGGCAGGTGGAAGAATCAGAACAGACCCTTCACCCATCCCGTAGCCTTATTCCAGATGCCTGAGAAAAAGTCGCCGATTGCCTGGAGTGTCAGCGAGAACCAGCCCGCTTTTTCGACTGCTTCCTTTGTGACGACGTCGAACGATGCCGGAGCTCCGTCGACATTGCCATAGACCTGCTCGCCGTCGGCATGGACGATATTCACCTTCCCGACGACCGTGCCTTCCTTGACAGGAGCCTCCAGCTCGCCGTCCTTCAGCTTCGATTCATCGGCAGTGAATTCCGCCGTATATTTGTCTTTCTCGGAGGATTTCACAAGCATCGTGACCGGCTCCTTGAGGCCGATCTTCACTTCATTTTCCTCGCCCTTGTTCACAGGGAGTGTTTCGTTCCCTTTGAACTTATGGTCTGCAGGCAGGATTTCTTCTTTTACGAACTGGTTAAAACCGTAGTCAAACAAAGTGCGGGCCGCATCGAAGCGGGCTTTATAGGATCCGTTGCCGTTTTCGTCGACCGCTTTCATGACGACCGCGATCAGGCGCGTATCACCGCGTTTGGCCGTTCCGGTAAATGCATGGCCGGCAAGTTCGGTTGTCCCGGTCTTTAGGCCGTCCACACCTTCATATTCATATACGAGGCCGGGCAGCATGAAGTTCCAGTTGTCCATCTGGATGGCATCCGATGTACCTTCGCGGAACACCTTCTTTGGGATGCTGGTCGTTTCCAGAACTTCCGGATAGTCCTTGAGGAGATGATAAGCGAGAAGCGCCACCGACTTGGCCGGCATGACATTCTCATCGTTTTCTCCTGTGCCCTTAGGATGCATGCCCTGCAGATAGGAGTTGTTCAGGCCTGTTGAGTTGACGAATTTATAGTCTTTCAGGCCGAGTTCTTCCGCTTTTTCATTCATCAGTTCGATAAACTTGGTTTCCGAACCGGCCAGCGTCTCCGCAATGCCGATTGTGGCCGCATTTGCAGAGTAGATGGCAAGCGCCTCGTACAGTTCCTGGATGGTGTACTTCTCACCGTTACGCAGCGGTACGTTGCTCAGGCGCCGGTCTTGGGAGACGGCATAAGCATAATCCGAGACAGTGTATTCCTGGTCCCAGGTGATCCGCCCTTCCTCGATTGCCTCGAACAACAGGTACTCTGTCATCATCTTTGACATGCTGGCGATGCCAAGTGTGGCGTCTTCGTTTTTCCCGTAGAGGATCTGGCCTGTATCGGCGTCGACCAGGATTGCGGCATCTACGCGCAGGCCAAGATCCTCAGCCGCAGAAGCAGGGCCGGGCGCAGAAAATATGGTCATCATAAGAACTGGCACGATCATGAAAATCGCGAGCGTTCTCTTAAACATGTAATTCAATGTGGTCCCTCCGAATACTTATTTCAACCGCTCCATTTTAACATAGAACGACCTGTTGCCGCTTGCCGGTTCGCGAAAAAAATGCCTTTCCGCCCGATAGAGGGCGAAAAGGCACGAAAATTTGTATTTACAATGAATAGTTAGGTGCTTCTTTAGTAATCTGTACATCATGAGGATGGCTTTCGCGGAGACCGGCGCCTGTCATTCGGATCAGCTGGGACTCTTCGCGGAGCGACTCGAGATCTTTCGCGCCCGCATAGCCCATGCCGGCGCGGATGCCGCCGACCAGCTGGTGGATTGTGTCGGCAAGAGGCCCTTTGTACGGCAGGCGGCCTTCGATGCCTTCAGGTACGAGCTTCTTCGCGTCTTCCTGGAAGTAGCGGTCCTTGGATCCCTGTTCCATCGCCCCGACTGATCCCATACCACGGTATACTTTGAAGCGGCGGCCCTGGAAGATTTCCGTTTCGCCCGGGCTTTCGGTCGTTCCGGCAAGGAGGCTGCCAAGCATGACAACATGTCCGCCTGCTGCAAGCGCCTTGACAATATCACCGGAATACTTGATGCCGCCATCGGCGATAATCGCCTTGCCGTGTTTGCGTGCTTCTGTCGCGCACTCGTATACGGCCGTGATCTGAGGGACGCCGACTCCTGCCACTACACGCGTCGTGCAGATCGATCCCGGTCCGATGCCGACTTTCACGACATCCGCGCCCGCTTCGTAGAGGGCACGTGTGCCTTCCGCAGTCGCAACGTTTCCTGCCACGATATCCAGTTCCGGGTAAGTTTCGCGGATTTGGCGGACCGTATCGATGACGCCTTTGGAGTGGCCGTGTGCCGTATCGATGACAATCAGGTCGACTTCTGCCTTGACGAGCTGCTCAAGGCGCATCATCGTATCGGAGGTCACGCCGATTGCGGCGCCCACAAGCAGGCGACCCTGCGAGTCTTTCGCTGCTTTCGGGAACTCGATGACCTTTTCGATGTCCTTGATGGTGATGAGGCCTTTCAGGATGCCTTCTTCATCGACAATCGGGAGTTTCTCAATTTTGTACTTCTGGAGCATCTTTTCGGCTTCCGCAAGTGTCGTTCCGACTGGTGCGGTCACCAGATTCTCCTTGGTCATGAAATCGCTGATCTGGCCGGAGTAATCTTCGATAAACCGCATATCGCGGTTCGTGATGATGCCGACCAGCTTCAGTTCCTCTTCATTGTTGACGATCGGCACACCGGAGATCCGGTATTTGCCCATGAGATGCTCCGCATCAAAAACCTGGTGCTCGGGTGTCAGATAAAACGGATTCGTGATGACGCCGTTTTCGGAGCGTTTGACCTGCTCCACCTGCTCTGCCTGCTCCTCGATGCTCATGTTTTTATGGATGACGCCGATGCCGCCCTGGCGTGCCATGGAAATCGCCATTTTTGCTTCGGTGACCGTATCCATTCCGGCACTGATAATCGGGAGGTTAAGCTTGATCTTATCTGTCAGCTGGACGGACAGGTCCACTTCCTTCGGCAAAACTTCCGATGCCGCCGGGACAAGCAATACATCATCAAAAGTCAGACCTTCTTTGGCAAACTTGTTCTCCCACATGCGTTTTACGCCCCCATATCGCTGAATATTATTGTTAGGTTATCAACGTGAAATTGGGCTGTCAAGAAACAATCGGAAGTAAAATTATTCCCATTATTCGCTTAGTTGATTCTTGAGATCATTACGGATTTTTTCCGGCTTTGTCTGCGGTGCATAGCGCTCAATCGGACGTCCATCCCGTCCGATGAGAAACTTCGTGAAATTCCACTTTACTTCACCGCCGAGAAGACCCTTTGTTTCGTTTGTGAGGTACTGGAAAAGAGGATCCGCATTTTTACCTTTCACATCCACCTTTGCAAACATCGGGAATGACACGCCATAGTTTCTTCTGCAGAATTCCATCGTTTCATCGATGTTGTCAAACTCCTGATTCATGAACTGGTCGCTCGGGAAACCCAGAATCGTAAAGCCATCGTCCCGATATTCCTGATAGAGTTCCTGAAGACCTTCAAACTGGTTGGTGAAGCCGCATTTGCTTGCCGTATTCACAACCAGGACAACCTGTCCCTCATAGTCGGAGAGTGCCTGTTTGGTGCCGTCTGGCTTTTCTGCTTCAAAATCATAGATCGTCGCTGCCATTTCTGCCACTCCTCTCAGATGTCTTAAACTTACCGCGGAAGAGCATTGCATGGCAAAAGATATGAATCCATGAGCCAATGGCGATTGTCAGTTATATGAAGAAACAGCAGGTTGTTCTCTTCTATGAATCTCCTTTTCTGGAAAAGCTGAAACCTTATTATGGGCTAAGGGAGAATGATTCGGAATCGTAAGGGTGGTGCCTGCCGCTGCTTGTGCTTCTGTGAGAAGTCCTGCGGACTGTTTTTCACGCACAAAAAAAAACCGCCTCCATAAGGAGACGGCCTTGTGCCCAGCGACGTCCTACTCTTGCAGGGGGA
>NZ_QUZH01000028.1 GCF_009761675.1 Bhargavaea sp. CC-171006 | reverse complement strand
GTGGCTAGAATACCACCTTGCCAAGGTGGGGGTCGCGGGTTCGAATCCCGTCTTCCGCTCCATTTTTTATACGGCGGCATAGCCAAGCGGTAAGGCAAGGGACTGCAACTCCCTTATCACCGGTTCGATTCCGGTTGCCGCCTCCATTTTTTTATTTCTGCATGATTTTAAATCATGCCGGTGTGGCGGAATTGGCAGACGCGCACGACTCAAAATCGTGTTCCTTACGGAGTGTCGGTTCGATCCCGACCACCGGTACCAACGAATATACTTATGACGCGATGCCTACTCCCGTAGGCATCGTTTTTCTATGGGTTACATCAACTTATCTGACTAACCTGTTCCTCATGGACATTCAAACAAAACCGCTTTCCCTCCATACAAAAGGGAAAGCGGTTTTTTCATCTTTCTTCGCTTTGAATTAGTGCCATTTATCTGTTTGGCTCTTTTCTTTTCTCTTTTCTTCAAACCAGCCGAATGCCACTTCGGCCTGTACGATTCCATTATCGGGTGCAACCAGAACAATCACAAACGAGCCGTTGGGCGGAAAGATGAACTTTCCGTCTTCATCGCTGGCCAACGTACTATTTGGAGGAACGATTCTTCTGAATGCCATAACCCCCTTTTTAGGAATCCCTCGAATTCCTTCAGCGTAAGCAATCTTCACTTCTGGCTGGGGAAGCGGGAAAAGCGCTGTATTTGCAGACGTGACGTTTCTTGAGATCTTCGGCTCTCCAAAGGGAAGTGGATTAAACCAAATTTCCGCCTCAACGGGCACATCGGAATGATTGGTGATGGTGAATGCATTTACAAAGAGATTGACATCGGATTTAAGGGGGTTGATCAATCCTCCCCACGCATTTTTTCCTTTTCCAACATGGATCCGCTCTGTTTGGCCCACGAAATAACGGCCCTGCAACGATTGGTATAAGGGATTCGGGATGTTCACCGTTTTACTGAATGGTCCGTGATCAGACATTTTCATCAGAAATTCCTCCTCGTAAAAGGATATGAAGAATAAACGGAGGGGGATGGACGAGTGTCTTTATGTTGAAAAGAACAAGAATCCGCTGCGGCTGATATGCCCACCGGACGATTTGGCGTAAACAAGGTCCAAGGGGTTGTGCAAGAGAAGGGGAAGCAAAGGGAGTCGGGCACACACGTGGTGGGTCCTCGTGTGGGGCTGCAGTAAGCCGCCAGAGCCCTTTTCATTGGAAAGGATCAGGTTTATGTGTCTTGTCCTATCAACCTTGATCTGGAAGGCAGATGAGTATTAGAATTCATTTAATAATAATGCACTGACTTTGATAAAGAATGAAATCAAAGTTGAGAACTGATTTAATCATGGATGCATGATCTCGTGGAATTTTCGGGCTGAACAGCTGCGCCCGTTTTCCAACATATCCTTCTGACATATGAAAAGGCAACTCACCTTTAGCAGGGAGTTGCCTTTTTCTCATTATAGATAGTCTTTCCGCAGTTCTTCAGGAGAGCGGGGGGAAATGTAACCCGGTGCCACGTCGTAGACGGTTTTGGCACCATATTGCTTTTCCTGGTTCATCCAGTGTGCGGCCCGTGCGTAGGCGACGAGGACGCTTGCCGTGAATTCCGGGTTGCTGTCGAGTTTCAGGGAGAACTCAAAGATTTGTTTGTTGCCGTCTCCGGTGTTGCCGCCACGGATGACGAAACCGCCGTGAGGGGCCTTGGAGTGGTCACGCTTGAGTTCTTCTTCGGTGATGAAGTTCACTTCCGTGTCATAGTCAGCAAAGTAGTTTGGCATCGTCTTGATCTCGTTTTCGATCGCTGCCTGATCCGCCCCTTCTTCAGGCACGATGTAGCAGACGCGGCGGTGCTTTTCTGATGTGGAGAGTTCCGGGTTTTCACCGCTGCGTACTTTTTCCATCGCTGCATCGGCAGGGATGGTGTACTGCACGCCGTTTTTGACACCGCTGACACGGCGCACCGCATCGGAGTGGCCCTGGCTGAGGCCCTTGCCCCAGAATGTGTAGTTTTCCCCGTTAGGCAGGATGGCATCGGCCATGACGCGGTTGATGGAAAAGAGACCCGGGTCCCAGCCGACAGAAATGATGGCAGTGGTGTTATTCTTCGCCGCCACCTCATGGACGGATTTGTAGAACTCGGGGATCTTCGCGTGAGTATCAAAGCTGTCGACTGTATTGAACATGCTTGCAAAATGCGGAGTCTGTTCCGGCAGGTCATGGGCGGAGCCGCCGCACAGGAGCATGACATCAATTTTGTCCTTATAGTCGGCTGCCTCTGAAATATGGGCGACGTTAATGGACGAATCGTCCAGATTCAGGGATTCCGGCTCTCTTCTCGTGAAGATGGCAACGAGTTCAAGGTCAGTTGTCTGCCGGATGGCTGCCACTGCACCTTTACCGAGATTTCCGTACCCGACGATGCCGATTCTGATTTTCGATTCCATACTCTCATCTCCCATTATCTAGTTGATTATTCTTGCCGATTGCCCAAAAATCCATTGTGTGAAGCTTCTCGAAATTTCGGGTTTTTACATTATAACATTAGTACTGCGCAGTGATAAATAATGAATCTTACTGTTCCAGGATGGCGAGGAACAAGTCGGTTCCGGTTTCGATCAGTTCGTCGCGGAAATCGTATTCGGCGGTGTGGATGTGAGGATGTTCTTCACCATTTCCGATGATGCAATAGGCCGCTTTGGTCAGCTTCGCCAGATGGCCAAAGTCTTCTGACCCTCTGAAGGCCTCCTTCATTTCAAAGCCTTTGAGGCCTGCCGACTTTACAGCTGCACGGACCTTGTCTGCCGTTTCCTTGTCATTGGCCGTTTCGGGGAATTCATCGTTATACTCGAAACGGATTCGAAGGCCATATTGATCCGCCTGGGCTGCCGAATAATGCTCGAGCTTCTTTTGAAGCAGGTTCAGTTCATCCTCGTACAGCGCACGGATTGTCAGGCGGAGAAGCCCTTTGGATGCGGAAATGCCGAACGCTTTCTCCCCGGCATCAATCTGGACGACGGTGCACAGGACAAGGCCCTGATAGCCTGCCGGGTCGGTGACCTCAGGAATGGCCCGGATGATCGAAGCAAGCGCGAACGCAGGATTGATGCCGTCTTCTGGCTGGCTGGCATGGGCAGGAAGCCCTTCGAGATGGATGGTCATGCCCTTGGAGGCGCAGAACATCGTCCCATCACGGATTCCGACGGCCTGGAAGGGGAACCCGCTCATATTGTGGTAGGCATAGAATTCGTCGATTTGTTCATCCTCAATGAGGCTGACGCATTGTATGGCACCTTCCCCGGTCTCTTCGGCCGGCTGGAACAGGAAGAAAACATTCACGTCCGGCTTTTGCTGATCCACTTCCAGTGCAACACCGGCGAGTGTTGCAGAGTGGCCGTCATGGCCGCATTTATGTGCCTTGCCGGGGAATTTGGAGCCCCAGGGGAGATCGATGGTCTCATCAATCGGCAGAGCATCAAAATCGGCGCGGAATGCGATGTTCCGGCGGTTTTTGCCCGCTCGGTGGGCCGCGTAAAACCAGCTTCCCCTGTCGGCAATTTCAAGATTAGTGTGCGCTTTGAGGAATTCAATCAGCCTGGACTTAGTCCATGTCTCTTCATTGGAAAGCTCAGGATGCCGGTGCAGCTCATGCCGAAGGCCGACCGCCAGTTCGAAATTCTCCTTTTTCATGAGTTCGATGCTCCTATTCTGTCTTCGAGACTGAAAATTAACTCTGCCAGAATAGTATAACAGGGATGTGGGAAATAGGATGATAAAGAAGATAGATGAACATTACGACAACGGTCAACAAGCTGAAACATTGAAGGAAATTGACCTTTATTGATATTATATTGTCAGAAGGATGGAATCAATCAGTCATGTTAATAGTGCCAGCCGGATTGCGAGGTTTAACCTTTATGGAATTGGGGTAGAGACTTGTGAAGGCAGGTGGTATGAATGACACGTCAATGGAATTTTATTATCGGGAATAAATTGATTACCGTTTTTGACCGATATGAGGAACAGGCTGAGCAGAAAGCAAAGCGGCTTTATGAAGAACTCAAGAAAACAGCCTGATCCACGACAGTCCATCCATCACTGGATGGGGTTTTTTTATTTTATGGAAATGGATATCCCTATCAAGTAAATCCGGGACGGCAAATCAGTTTAGATTACAACATGGATTCTGTCTTACATAACCATGGGGTCTGAAATTCAACATGCCCCCAAAAATGAATGTGCAGGTGGAAATGATGGATGCTTTTTCAGTTGCGGTATTTGTGTTCATTGTCGGCGGAATTTGGCTATATGCATATAAAAGAAGCCGGTCCGTAGATAACAACAGCGGGGAAGGCTTCTTTTTAGGTGGCCGTAGCCTGACGGGGCTGACGATTGCCGGGACGATTATCATGACCAATTTGTCTACGGAACAGATCGTCGGTCAAAACGGCCAAAGTTTCGCCGGAGGGATGCAGGTTATGGCCTGGGAAGTGACTTCAGCGTTCGCGTGTGTAGTCCTGGCCCTGGTCTTTCTGCCAAAGTACTTTAAGTATGGGGTGGATACGGTCTCGGATTTTGTGGAGATCCGGTATGACACGACAACGAAGCGGATCGTTTCATTGTTGTTCATCGTAACGTACATGACCTCGTTTCTGCCGGTTGTCCTTTATTCAGGTGCACTCGTCTTTAATAAGATTTTCCATATCGATACGGCATTCGGACTGGATCCCCTTGTTGCCATTGCATTGATTGCGGCGTTTATCGGCATCATCGGACTCGCTTACCTGATGCTCGGGGGGGCTTTCACTCAGTGCGTACAGCGATACTCTTTATGGAATCGGTTTATTTGCGGGCGGCATCGCGATTCTCGTCCTCGGCCTGTCCGCGCTTGGTCATGGAAATCCGATGGAAGGTTTGTCCACTGTGAAGGAACAGTCACCGGAGATGCTGAACGCCATTGGGGCGGCTGATTCGGAACTTGTCCCGTGGCCGACGCTGTTTACGGGGATGCTCTTCAACAACCTGTTCTTTTGGTGTGCGAACCAGATGATCGTCCAGAAGACTCTTGCCGGAAGGAGCCTGAAGGAAGGGCAGAAGGGGGCCCTTTATGTTGGATTCTTCAAGGTTTTCGGGGCCCTTTTCCTTGTCCTCCCGGGTATAGTTGCCTTTAATCTGTACGGCGACAGTATCTCAAATCCGGACAATGCCTATCCGACGCTGGTTTCGGACGTGTTGCCGGAATGGGCATACGGGATTTTCGCAGCGGTCATTTTCGGCGCCATCCTCAGTTCGTTCGTAGGATCGCTGAATGCTACGGCGACACTGTTCACGCTAGACTTTTATAAACCGATTTTCAAGCGTGATGCAACGGATCGTCAAGTGGCCAGAGCAGGAAAACTCGTGACTGTCATCGGCGGTCTGGTAGCGGTTGTGATTGCGCCGCTTATTTCCTTTGCCCCGGCCGGCCTGTATGCTGTTGTTCAGGAGTTCAACGGGATTTATAGCATGCCGATGCTGGCCATCCTCCTGTTCGGCTTCTATTCAAAAACAGTGACGCCGTTTGCGGCGAAGGCGACATTTGCATTTCATATTGTGGCTTACCTGCTGTCCAAAGTGTTTCTCGACATTCACTACCTCTATGTGTTTGGTGCCCTGTTCTTCTTGGACTGTCTGCTGCTATGGATCATCGCAAGAGTGAAGCCTTTAGAACAATCATTCCAGTTTGAGGAGAGACAAAACAAAGTCGACCTGACACCTTGGAAGCATAGAAAGGGTGTGGCTGCACTCGTTATCATCACGATGATCGGCATGTACCTCATCTTCTCACCTCTCGGCATCGCTTCATAACCATCCGCCAATAGAGAGTTCCTGCTCGAAATAAAGAGTGGCGAAGGAGTATGATATTGATGCAAGGAACCAGAGTAGGAGGGATGAAACATGGGCAAGTTGGATGGGAAAGTTGCAATCGTCACAGGCGGTGCCCGCGGTATGGGCGAATCCCATGTCAGGAAATTTGTGACTGAGGGTGCGAAGGTGGTCTTGACGGACCTGAATGTTGAAGGCGGTCGCGCTCTTGCGGAAGAACTTGGCGAATCGGTGCATTTTGTCAGGCAGGATGTGACAAAGGCGGAGGATTGGAAGACGGTCGTCGAAGAAGCGGAAGCGGCATTCGGACCGGTTGGAATCCTCGTCAATAACGCCGGCATCAGCATGGCGAAGACCATCTTCGACATGACGGAGGATGAGTACCGCAAGATTGTGGACATTAATCAAGTCTCGGTTTTCCTGGGCATCAAGGCAGTCATCCCATCGATGCAGAAAGCCGGGGGAGGATCGATTGTCAATATTTCCTCAATGAACGGGCTTGTTGGGGGAGCACCGGGCTATACAGATACGAAGTTCGCTGTTCGTGGACTTACCAAGTCAGCCGCTCTTCAGCTGGCCGGTCTTGGCATTCGCGTCAACTCGGTCCACCCGGGCGTGATCGAGACGCCGATGGTCACCGAGGGGGATGCCATCAAACAAATCAGGGAGTTTGCCAAGCAAATACCGCTCCGCAGGATGGCCCGGTCCGAGGAAGTGTCGAACATGGTGCTGTTCCTCGCATCGGATGACTCCAGTTACTCTACGGGGTCTGAGTTTGTCATCGATGGCGGCCTGACCGCAATGTGAACCATGAAAGAAGCTGCCTGCATCTGCAGGCAGCTTCTTTCCATTAATGGCTCTCTTCTGCTTCCATAGCATCCTCTTTTGTCTGATGGACAGTGCCTGGCGGATGCTGTGGCGGGGCGTAGATCGAATACATCTTGATCGGAACGTGACAGGTATTGGTGAAGTTATGATAATAGCCGGCAGGAATCAAGATTGCATCATCTTCTTTGACATGCCTGGTGAACTCCGGTCGATCCGGAGTACGGCCCATCTGGACAATGCCCTGGCCTTGCTCGATCCTCAGAAACTGGTCGGTATTCGGGTGGATTTCCTTGCCGATGTCTCCACCAGGAGGAATGCTCATTAATGTCACCTGCAAGTAGTTACCGGTCCATATGGTCGTCCGGAAGTTAGGATTGGCCAAAGCGGCTTCATGGATATCAACAACATACGGGCGTCTGCCGTGATCCCGAAAACGGGTTGGCGTACCGTGGTGCCGATACCCGGCGGCAGGATCCATTCCGGTCATCCAAGGGCCCGGAGCGGGCACCGGTGCCCACATTCCGCATGAACAATGGGCAGGATACGGAGGGTGTCCCATAAACAAACCATTCACTTCCTTTTTATGATGTCCCGATAGCCTATGCGGGGGGATACAGATTTGTCCGTTTGGAATGGGCAGCGGAAGAATTTTCAATTATACTGAACGATAGCTCATATATAAGAAAAGAGGAAATACCCATGCAGCAACCTGAGCAATCTTCGGCTCTTCCCGCATACAACCGGACAGTCATCCTGATTGTCCTCATCACCGGAGCATTTGTGGCTCTCCTGAATCAGACGCTCCTGATCGTGGCGCTTCCGCCTATCATGGTGGACTTCTCCATTGATGCGAACGAAGCGCAGTGGGTGACGACGGCTTATCTGCTGACCAATGGTATCCTGATCCCAATTACGGCATTTCTGATCGATCGCTTTTCAAGCCGGCGTCTGCTTATGGTGGCAAGCGGACTGTTTGCGGCAGGCACGCTCGTCGCTGCCGTGGCCCCGAGCTTTTTCTTCCTGCTGGTCGCCCGTGTAATCCAGGCGGCGGGAGCCGGGATGATGATGCCGCTTATGCAGACGATTCTCCTCACCATCTTCCCGGTGAACCGGCGCGGTTCCGTCATGGGACTTGTCGGGTTGGCCATCGGTTTTGCTCCGGCCATCGGACCGACCCTGGCAGGCTGGGTGCTCAGCTTCGGTTCTTGGAGAGTGCTCTTCTCGATCGTCCTGCCTTTGGCTGTGCTGCACCTCATAGCTGTATTCATCTTCATGAAGAACGTTACACAGCAGCGTCCGGTGACGATAGATCTTCCATCTATCGTTTTGTCGACGCTTGGCTTTGGCGGGCTGCTGTTTGCCTTCAGCAGTATCGGCGGGGAAGGCTGGCTGAGTCCGAACGTGCTGGTTTCCACAGCCGTCGGTTCTGTCGCGCTGTACCTGTTTATACGCCGGCAGCTGGCACTTGAGACACCGATCCTCAATTTCGGTGTGTTCCGCTCCGGTGTATACCGCCTCATCATTCCGATGGGCATGATTACATTCGCTCTTCTGATCGGAACGGAGACGCTGTTGCCGCTGTACGTACAAAACGTGCGCGGCGGTACAGCATTTGAATCAGGCTTGCTGCTTTTGCCCGGCGCCATTGCGATGGGGGCGATGTCCCCATTTTCCGGACGGATCTTTGACCGGTTCGGGGCCGGCTGGCTTGTCATTACCGGATTTGCGCTGCAAGTCGTGACAACAGTGCCGTTCCTCTTTATGACCCCGGATACGCCGCTTGTCCTGCTCGGACTTGTATTCGGCCTCCGGATGCTCGGCCTTTCGATGCTGATGATGCCGCTCAGCACGGCGGGGATCAACTCGCTTCCCGGCCGGCTGATCTCCCATGGCACGGCCATGGATAATACGTTCCGGATGATCGGGGGATCGATCGGCACGGCCCTTCTCGTGTCCGTCATGACCGGTACGGCCACAGCCGTCGGGTCATCAGCCATTCCTTCCCCGGAAGCACTCATGACCGGTGTCCGTGTCGCATTCTTTGTCGGTGGCATCCTGTCAGTGGCGGGTTTCATTCTCGCGCTCAGGCTGAAAAAGCTCCCGGCGGCCTCCGCACCCCTGAAATAAGTCGCCCAGGTCAATTGCCTGGGTCAACCTGAAAGCGGCCTCAGTCCGGTACTCCCCGGATTGAGGTCGCTTCGTCTTTCAGGAAGGGAAGTCAATCATTCGAATAAATGAAATGGTCCTTATATTAAAAAAATAATCTTGCGTTCTCTGTTGTAAGTGATAAAATTGTGTAATACAACAGAGAGCAGGGGGAAGGACAAATGATCACTTTTTTGCTTAGCATTGTGCTCTTGATCGTAGGTTATTTTACATACGGAAAATATGTCGAGAAAGTCTTCGGACCGAAAAATGAACGGCCGACACCAGCCTATGTCAATGGGGACGGGGTGGATTATGTACCGATGTCGACTCCTAAGAACTCGCTGATCCAGCTATTGAACATAGCCGGGACAGGGCCGGTGTTCGGCCCGATAGCAGGTGCTCTTTATGGCCCGGTTGCGTTCATCTGGATCGTCGTCGGATGTATTTTTGCGGGGGCAGTACATGATTATCTGACAGGGATGATTTCAATACGGAATAAAGGGGCTCATCTTCCGGAACTTGCATCCAAGTTCCTGGGTAATATCATGAAGCACGTCGTCAATATCTTTGCGCTGCTTCTGCTCATCCTTGTCGGGACAGTGTTCGTCACTTCACCGGCAATGTTGCTCAATGTCATCTTTGACGGCAAAGTGGCGCTGGGAATCCTTGTCGGGATCATCTTCCTGTATTATGTTTTGGCGACATTGCTTCCGATCGATAAGATCATCGGGCGGCTCTATCCATGGTTCGGCGCACTGCTTGTGGTCTCGGCCTTGGGTGTTGGCATCGGCCTTGTCGTGACGGGGGCACCGATTCCGGAGCTGTCATTCACGAACATGCATCCGGGTGACCTTCCAGTCTTCCCGCTGCTGTTCTTCACGATCACTTGCGGCGCACTGTCCGGTTTCCATGCTACGCAGACGCCGATTATTTCCAGGACGACGAAACAGGAGAATGAAGGGCGTAAGATTTTCTATGGAATGATGATAGCAGAAGGCATCATCGCCATGATCTGGGCAGCAGCCGCCATGAGCCTGTTCAACGGCTACGGCGGGCTGAATGAGCTTCTTGCTGCTGGCGGGCCGGCAGCAGTGGTCAGCGATGTCTCTGTCATGATGCTGGGTGCCATCGGAGGAACTCTTGCAGTCCTTGGTGTCATTGTTCTTCCGATCACTTCCGGGGACACGGCTTTCCGTGCGGCCCGCATGATCATTGCCGATTACTTTAAAATCGGGCAGGCGAAGATTCTGAGCCGCCTCTGGATTGCGATCCCGCTTTTCATTATTTCCTTCGTGCTGACGAAAATCGACTTCAATCTGCTATGGCGCTATTTCTCATGGGCAAATGGAGTCACTGCGATGATCGCCCTCTGGGTCGGCGCGATGTATCTGTTCCTGCAGCATAAGAACCATTGGATCGCAACGGTTCCGGCGATCTTTATGACGTCCATGGTGTTCGTTTATATCCTGTTCGAGCCGACGATGGGCTTCGGGATCGACTTGACCGTGTCCTATATCGGCGGCACCATTGCGACCCTATTCGTGACGGCATCATTCTTCATCTCCGCCCACAAAAAGCGGGGGACGGGAATCCTGCTGGACGAGGATGTATCAGGATTTAATCGGGCTACGATTTATTAATAGAAAAAGTGAAATGCCGATGCCAAACCTTGGCATCGGCATTTTTCTGTGTATTGGAGGAATGGATAGGTGAGACCGGAACTGGGATTTCCGCAGCGTCAGATTTCAGCGGATCGGTTCCCGGCGTGCAAAATCACCCCCGTGAAAGCTCCGCCGGTCACGGATGTAAAGAAGATGCCCGTTTCATCCATCAGCACTTCGGCTTCTTCGACGGTCATGGATGGCTGGAGGTAGAGGACATGGAGCGCTTCCGTTGTCTTTTCCGTGACTGCGGTCCTGCCGGAATCTACAAACGGACTGCCGAACGGCCCCTGTTCATCGGAAGTTATAAGCAGGTTCTCGAGATTGTTGATCCTGCCGTTCAGGCCTCCGTATTCGTCTTCAGAAGAACCTTTGCGTATGGACACGTCACCGGTAACCGCATCCAAGTCGTACAGGCCGCACGGAATGCCTTCGCGGACGGAGAAGAAGTTATTCAGGTCCGCGCCGAGATTGATCTCACCCGGCATCTGGCCTTTTTTCACGCGGCGGATCAGCGCTTCGGCGGAAGGGCGGTAGCGGCCGGGATCCTTACCGAACGCTTTCCAGACTTTACGCCATTCCGCGACACCCGGGATGTCGGTCACGTTCTTGTCTTCCAGGCCGATCTGCATTTCCTGGTAAAAGTAGCCGATCCGCCCATTCAGCATCCCGGGGGCGTCAGAGGTGCTGATTCTGTTATAATGGAGAATGCCGAATTTCAGATCCGGCACCGTTTCAAACAACATCTGATCTGCTGTAATCTTCATGGATATCACCTGTATATTGTGACTTTTCATATATCGTACCATAACAGAAAGGGGCAGTCCCTATGGATACCGTCACGTTGCAAAGGGAACTGCGGGCATTCGCGCGGGAGTCGGGCATCGACAAGATCGGCTTCACGACCGCCGATCCGTTCAGGGAGATGAAGAACCGGCTGAGGCGACAGCAGGAGTCGGGGTTCCAGTCGGGCTTCGAAAAGGGCTCCCTTGATGAACGGACCGACCCTGCGCTGCTTCTGGAAGAGCCGGAGAGCATCATCGCGATTGCAGTCGCCTATCCGTCGAAGCTGGATGGCGCGCCCAAGGGAACGAAGGGAGCCAGGCGGGGGATGTTCTGCCGCGCCTCTTGGGGACAGGACTATCACGATGTCCTTCGGGAAAAGCTCGCGCTGCTCGAGGCCTTCATCCTGGAACGGGTGCCGGACGCGCGTCTCCGGTCGATGGTCGACACGGGAGAGCTTGTCGACCGCGCGGTTGCGGAGCGGGCCGGCATCGGGTGGTCAGGGAAGAACTGCTCGATCATCACGCCTGAATTCGGTTCGTATGTCTATCTCGGGGAGATGATCACGAACATCCCCTTCGCGCCGGATGAACCGATCGAAGACGGCTGCGGCGATTGCACGCTTTGCCTTGATATTTGCCCGACAGGCGCCCTGATCGAAGGCGGCAGGCTCAATGCACAGCGCTGCATCGCATTCCTCACCCAGACAAAAGGCAGTCTCCCGGAGGAGTTCCGGACCGAGATCGGCAACCGGGTGTACGGCTGTGACACCTGCCAGACGATCTGCCCGAAAAACAAGGGCATGCACAACCGGATCCATGAGGCGTTCCGTCCCGATCCGGAACTGGCGAAGCCGCTTCTTGAGCAGCTCCTGAGTCTGTCGAACCGGGAGTTCAAAGAGACATACGGCCATATGTCAGGTTCCTGGCGCGGGAAGAACCCGATCCAGCGCAACGCCATCTACGCGCTCGGCCATTTCAGGGAACAGTCCGCACTGCCGGAACTGTCCCGCATCCTCCGCGAGGATGTGCGGCCATACATGCGAGGCGCATCTGCCTACGCCCTTGGCAAAATCGGCACGGAGGAGGCGGAAACCGCACTCCGGCACGCCGAATCACGCGAGCGGGAAGAGGAGGTCCTGGATGAGATCCGGACCGCGCTCCGCCGTATCGCAGACCAGAAGAAGGAAGTGCACGAATGATTCACGTCGTTTTACATGAACCGCTGATCCCGGCAAACACCGGGAACATCTCACGCACCTGCGCGGGCACGGGGACCCGGCTCCATCTCGTCCGCCCGCTCGGTTTTTCCACCGACGACCGGATGCTGAAGCGAGCAGGTCTTGATTACTGGGAACATGTCGACCTGGAGTACCATGACCGGATCGAGGATGTGTTCTCCGCCTATCCGGGCGGCGATTTCTACTACCTGACAAAATTCGGGGAAGGAAACTACGCCGACAGGGACTTCTCAGATCCGGACCGGGATATCTTTTTCGTTTTCGGAAAAGAGACGTCCGGCCTGCCGAAGGACCTGCTTGCCGCCCATCCGGAGCGCTGCCTGCGCATCCCGATGAATGACCATATCCGTTCGCTCAACCTGTCGAACACGGCGGCGGTCCTCGTCTTTGAGGCGCTTCGCCAGCAAGGCTTCCCGGGCCTCCATTAAGGAAAGCGCGCATACAAAAAGGGACTGCCTGAACGGCAGCCCCTTTTTATCAGCTTCGGCTTGATTTGTTATCTTTTGCTGTGCCCGGCTTGTCTTCATAGCCGCCCGTGAAGATTGCGGAAAGGAAAGCGAAGCACACACCTAGGATCAAGAGAGTGTTCATGTCGTTACCTCCTGGTTCGAAGTTCGATCTCCCATCAGTATAACGCATCCCCGTTAAAAAGAAAATGGTGCTGCGGACAAGCAACAGCACAGTTCGGCGGAATCGCCAAAAATTCGTCACGGAATCTCTATGTAAAAATGAAACTTTCGGCCTGTACGGCCGTATAACAGATAAGACTAAACGAAAGCAGGGATCACTCATGAGAGCATCCACCATCATGCGCTGGGTTACGGGACTGGGAGAGGCTTTTCTTGCCATTCCATTCTTGGGCGGACTTTATGTCATGGGTTCAGGATATACGTTACTCGGTGTCATGTTCGTCCTTCATGCCATCACGCTCATCCTCGCCATCAGGGACTTTTCCGCCAAGTCCGGCTCCATTGCCGGCCTGGTGACAAGCGCCATCGCCTGGATCCCGTTCCTCGGCTGGTTCATGCATGCGGTCTCCGCAGTGCTGCTCATCATCCAGGCCGTCACATCGCGTCCGAAACAGCACTACTAATGGCTGATCATAAAAAAGGGAGACCATTTCACGCATGGATTCTTTGCTCATACTGATGCTCCTCGGCTTGGCGCTCATCTCGGGCGGCATCTTCGGAGCCATCTTCATATCGCTCTACCAGAAAAACAGGAAAGCCGGTCTGGCCATGCTCGTCACCGCATTGCTCGCCGCGCTCGTCCAGCTCTACCTGCTCTTTACCCTGTCCCCATGGCTGACCGCAGCCGTCTTCGTCATCTACGCAGTCATTGCGGCATTTGTGGCACGGACACTAAAGAAAAAGCAACAGGGAGCGGCATATAGAAAATAAAGCAACAAACGGCAACGGTCAGGCACCGTTGCCGTTTTGTTTTTTCTTCCGGAAGAATATCTCCAGTTTAATTGATTTCACCTTGTACCTCCGCCGGATGAATGATTATGATTGGATTTCAGCGAAGGGCCCGAGACACCTACGGGAAAAGCCGGGCAGGCGAGACCCGCAGACGCAGTCGCGGGGCTCGGCGCCGGCCCGCGGTAAGCGAAGGGCCCGTAGCGGAAATTCGAGGGATTCTGAGTGAAAGACCTAATTCAATGTGGCAGGAACAGCAGCTGATAAGCGAACATCACCGCAAACAGATAAAGCAGCGGGTGGACATCGCGCCATCTGCCCTTGACGATCTTGATGATCGGATAGGAGATGAACCCGAGAGCGATTCCTGTCGCAATGCTTGAAGTGAGCGGCATTGTGAGGATGATCAGAAATGCAGGGAAGGCCTCGTCGAACGATTCCCATTCAATCTCCTTGACGATGCCGATCATCAGGCTGCCGACGATGATCAGAGCAGGGGCGGTGATCGCCGCAACCCCGGACAGCGAACCTACAAGCGGGCCGAAAAACGAAGCGATGATGAAGAGCACTCCGACCGTCAAGGTTGTAAGCCCGGTCCGTCCGCCCACGGCGACGCCAGAAGAGGATTCCACATAAGCCGATGTCGGGCTCGTCCCGAACATCGCGCCGAAAGTAGCTGCGACCGAATCGGCGAGCAGGGCAGGGCGGATTCTCGGCATCTTGCCGTCTTTGATCAGTCCGGCCTGGCGGGCGACCCCGAGCATCGTGCCGGTCGTATCAAAGAGGGTTACCATGAGGAATGCAAATACGACACCATAAAGGCCATGGGAGATCACGTCTCCAAATGCATCAATCGGATTCCAGACAATGAGGCCCTCCGGCAGATGCGGCATTTTTACGAAACCGTCCATGAAACGCAGCTGGCCGGTCAGATAAGCGACGGCACCTGTGACCGCCATGCCGATGAAGATCGCTCCGTAGACATTGCGCGCCATCAGGATGACTGTGATGATCAGGCCGAAAAGTGAAAGCAGGACAGGCGGGGAAGTCAGGTCGCCAAGTTTCACCAGATTGGTTTCATGATGGGCGACAATCCCGGACAGCCGCAGGCCGATAAAGGCGATGAAGAGCCCGATTCCGGCAGTAATGCCGTGCTTCAGGTTTTCCGGAATCGCATCGATCAGTTTCTCCCGGATCGGCGTAAGCGATAAGATAACGAAGATGATACCGGCGACGAAGACGGCAGAAAAGGCTGCCGTATAGTCCAGTGCGCCGTCTGAGGCGATGATGACAGAGGTAAAGTACGCATTCAGCCCCATGCCGGGTGCGATGGCGATCGGGTAGTTGGCGAATAGCGCCATCCAGAGTGTCCCGATGACAGAAGCGATGATGGTCGCCATGAACACCTGGTCAAACGGCACACCGGCATCTGCAAGGATGATCGGGTTGACGATGATGATATAGGCCATTGTCAGGAATGTTGTCATGCCGGCCAGAACTTCAGTTTTGACGGATGTATCATGCTGTTTCAGTTGAAACATTGATTTTCCTCCTTTGAAAACACGAACAATTAAAAGGACCATCCACCATATTATTCGTTTTATCGACAGATTTCAACTAAAACTTTTAAAAACAGATGGGTCGATTTCATTCTCGTGCTCCTATAAAATGAAAGAGAATGAGAAGGAGGGAATGAGATGGAACTGAATCTGCAATCGAAGAAGACGCTTGCCAACGGTGTGGAAATGCCGCGCCTCGGCCTTGGCGTGTACAAGATGACCGAGCCGTCCGAGGCGGTCGAAGCCATGGCGGCGGCACTTGAGGCAGGCTATCTTGCCATCGACACAGCTTCCCTATACGGCAACGAAGCTCAGGTCGGCGAGGCGATCCGCGCATCCGGGGTGAAACGGGAAGACATCTTTATCACATCAAAGGTTTGGAACACCGATCAGGGTTATGATGAGACGCTGCGTGCGTTCGAAAAGTCGCTGGAAAACCTGAAGATGGACTATCTGGACCTGTACCTGACACACTGGCCGGTCGAAGGGAAGTTCACGGATACATACCGGGCGATCGAACGCCTCTATGAAGAAAAACTGATCCGTGTTCCGGGGGTTTCGAACCACCATCGCCATCATCTTGAAGCCGTCTTCGCGATTGCCAATGTAAAGCCGATGGTCAACCAGATCGAGCTTCATCCGTACCTGAGCCAAGAGCCGCTCCGCGAATTTTGCCAGGAAGAAGACATTGCAGTGACGGCATGGTCGCCGCTTGCACGCGGAAAGCTGATCGAAGAGCCGGTCGTGAGGCGTATTGCAGAAGCCCACGGCAAGACGCCTGCCCAGACAGTGATCCGCTGGCACCTTCAGCACGACATCATCGTCATCCCGAAATCTGTCCGTCCGGAGCGGGTCCGCTCAAATGCGGATGTGTTCGACTTCTCTCTTTCGGATGAAGAGATGCAGCAGCTCGATGCGCTTAACCGAAACGAGCGTACAGGCAAAGATCCGGATAAAATGGATTTCTGAACACGAAAAGACAGGGTACGGACGCAATGTCCGGCCCTGTCTTTCTTTTAAGATAGAAGCCATTCCGGCCGCAACGGATCCTCGGCGTCCAGTAGTTCGCCGGTAAACGGATGAAGGAAAGAAAGCTTTGCTGCGTGCAGCCTGTAGGAACCATCCGGTGAAGGACGTCCCCCGTACAGCACATCTCCGATGATCGGATGGCCGAGATGGGCCAGATGGACGCGGATCTGATGGGTACGGCCGGTATCCAATTCAAGCTCTATGATGGCACGGCTGCCACTCCCGCCGATCACTTTATAATGGGTGACCGCGTGCTGGCCGGAAGGGGAGACCCTCCTGCGGGTGGCATGATGACGGTCCCGTCCGATTGGAGCGGAGACCGTCCCGCTCTGTTTCTTGAATGGTCCCGCCGTCTCCGCAACATAAGTGCGCCGGATCGCCTTTTCCTCAAGCATCCGGTCGAACACGGCCTTAGCCACCGGGTGCCGCGCGACCAGAACCAGTCCGGATGTCCCCTTATCAAGACGGTGCACATGCTCCGCATAAGGTCCGAAACGGGAAATGACCCGGTTCATGAGGGTTCCGGTGCCGCCCGGTTCATTCGGATGAACGGCGAGGGATGCCGGCTTATGGACAATGAGGCAGTGAGGGTCTTCGTGGACTACGTCCAGCTCACCGATTTCAGGAATATAGTCCGACTTTGATTCGGGCAGGCGAATGGAGAGGGCCGTTCCGGCTTGGAGCGGTTCGTTCCAGCGGATCTGACTGCCGTCCGCCAGCTTCACGGAATCCGCCATCCGCAGTTCATGCACCGTCTTGCGGCCGAGGCGCCACCGGTCCCTGAGAAGCTTTTCTACAGGCAGCCCTTCTTCTTCGGTCATATAAGTGAATTCCATGTGTTCACCTCTTGAAAAAAGCCGCGCTTGCCGCGCGGCTTTGGATTATTTGGCGTATTCGTTCAGGAATGATTCGATGTTCTCATTCGGCTGGGCACCGACCATACGGCCGACTTCCACTCCGTCCTCGAAGTGGATCAGTGTCGGAGTGGCTTCGATTTGATATTGTACAAATCCATCCTCGTATTCGAGCAGGTTAAACTGGTCAATCTGGACGTCCATGTCCTCGGCGACGGGCATCAGGCGCGGCGTCATCTCCTGGCAGTACTGGCAGGTCGGGCTGAAGAAATAAGCAGTGACCGCTTCGCCGGACTCAATCTTCTTCTCCAGTTCGTCAGGGAGGATGATGTTCTGGTAGTTCTCATCATCCAGCTGGTCGATTGTCGCCTGATCCAGCTTCTTGTCCCCATATGGACTGTTTTCCAGCTTGGACTTGTTGGATTGGTTCGTGAGGAAGATGATCATTGCGAAAACGACGATGACCGCGCCTCCGATGATAAGCAGTTTTTTCATGAGAAATTAGTTCGTCTCCTTTTGCCGTTTCAGCATGAGAAAGCTGATGACGGCGATGATGATGAATGCGATCAGGGCCAGGAACGGGATTGTCACAAACCCGAACCAGTTGATATAGGCTCCCGTGCAGCTGACCTGGCCGCAGGCCGGTGCGGAGTCCTGGAGGGCCGGCAGCTTCTGGATCCCGTAGTGGTAAAGCGAGATCATACCGCCGATGACCGACAGTGCCAGGGTATAGGCGGCTGCCCGGAAGTCCTTCCTGAAGTAGGCGACGGCACCAATCACGACGATCGGATACATCAGTATCCTCTGGTACCAGCACATCTCACAAGGAATGTATCCTCGGACCTCCGAGAAATAAAGAGATCCGGCCGTCGCGACAAGCGATACCGTCCAGACGGCCAGCAGCATATTTTCAAGGCGTTTTTCCATAGAAGGCGCTCCTGACTTTTGATTTCATTCTGATTATAGGGCGAGTGCTCCGGGCTTGACAATGATTTTGTCCCGCAGCTCTCCGGAACAGTGACAATCCGGTGGCGCATCCGGTGTGCCGGAAACGTTTATTTTCTTGTGCTCATGGGAAAAGAAATAGAGTTTTCCTGATTGGCCCTGACAGCGTATAATGGGCTCAATGCAATGAAAAGGGGGCTCTGTCATGTCGGAGCAATTTGATCTGTCTTCATTTGAAAAAAGCATGGTCATCCGGGAGATGACCCATGACGATATCGATTCGATCCTGAGGATGCAGGATGCATGCTTCCCGGGTATGGATCCGTGGGACCGGGAACATCTTGAAAGCCATTTGAACATTTTCCCGGAAGGCCAGTTTGTGGCAGAGCTCGACGGAGAAATCATCGGCTCCTGCTCGAGCCTCATCATCAACTTCGATGAATACGACGACCGGCATACATGGGATGACGTGACCGACGAGGGTTACATCACCAATCACAATCCGGACGGCTATAACCTGTACGGAATCGAAGTGATGGTCCATCCGGACTACCGGAGGATGCGCGTCGGGCAGCGGCTGTATGAAGCGCGCAAGGACCTGGCACGCACGCTGAACCTGAAATCGATCGTCATCGGCGGGAGAATCCCGAATTACTATAAATACGAGCATGAAATGACGCCGCGCGAGTATGTCGATGCCGTTTCACGCCATAAAATCTACGATCCGGTGCTGTCTTTCCAACTGCTGAATGACTTCATGCTCATGCGGGTCAATCCCGACTACCTGCCGGATGACACAGCATCGCGCAAGTACGCGACGCTTATGGAATGGAACAATATCGACTACAAACCCCAGTCCAAGCGTCACTTCAAGACCAGTTATCCGGTCCGAATCTGTGTGGTCCAGTACCAGATGCGCCAGATTTCCAGCTTCGAAGACCTGGCAGGCCAGGTGGAATATTTCGTGGATGTCGCATCGGATGCCTATTCTGACTTTGTCGTATTCCCGGAGATCTTCACGACCCAGCTGATGTCGTTCCTGGACGAGCCGATCCCGAGCATCGCCGTCCGGAAGATGACCGACTACACTGAGCAGTACATTGAACTTTTCAGCGATCTTGCCGTTCGCTACAACGTCAACATCATCGGCGGATCGCACTTCGTGAAGGAAGAAGACGATGAGATCTATAACATTGCTTATCTGTTCCGCCGTGACGGCTCGATTGAGAAGCAATACAAGATCCACATCACGCCAAACGAGCGGAAATGGTGGGGAATTTCGGCAGGCGATGCAGTACGGGTATTTGACACCGACTGCGGAAAGATCGCCATCCAGATCTGCTACGATATCGAATTTCCCGAACTGGCACGCATCGCGACAGACATGGGCGCGAACATCATCTTCACACCGTTCAACACGGAAGACCGCCAAGGGTATCTGCGCGTCAGATATTGTGCGCAGGCACGGGCCGTCGAAAACCAGGTATATACGGTCATCTCTGGAACGGTCGGCAACCTGCCGCAGACCGAGAACATGGATATCCAGTACGCCCAGTCGGCGATTTTTGCACCCTCCGACTTTGAGTTTGCCCGCGACGGCATCGTCGGCGAGACGAATGCCAATGTCGAGATGGCGCTGATCGGCGATGTCGACCTTGAAATCCTCCGGCGCCAGCGCCAGGACGGCACGGTCAAACAGCTGAAAGACCGCCGACACGACGTTTACCGTGTCGAGTACCGGAAAAACTGATGAACCAAAGAGTCCCGTCCAGGGGCTCTTTTTTGATCGAGGCGATTGACCTTCTGAAAAATGGTTATTCTGTATTCAAGCGGGTAATGATGGAATGAACAGTCAACGCACAGTCCAAGAGGAGGAGTACATCTATGGCAACCAGCAAATGGCTAAAACTCAGCGCGGCAGCATTCCTGTCTGCAGGCATGCTCGCAGCATGCGGCGGCGGGGATAACGAAGATGACGACATGGACGTAAACGAAGAGGAACCGGTAGAGGAACAAGCACCGGCCGGTGATGGCGGAACTGATGACGGCGAAGGTACCGATATGAATGACGATACCGAAACCGATACCGAAACGGATACAGACACTGAAGAAGATGATTCGACCAATGACGCCGATACCGATGACACGACGGACGATGAAGATATGCTGGACGAGACCGATGAGGAAAACAACAACTCCTGATGAAATAGCAAAAGGTGATTGGAAGCATCTCCTTCCAATCACCTTTTTTATTTGCGGATATCAACCCCCATTGCGGATATGTTTCCCGCCGTTTGCCGTAACGGCACCGATGATCGGCTGATACCCCTGAAGCATCCTGCCTCGTTCAAAATGATAGGTCTTCCCGTCTTTCATCTTGAATTCCAGCGATTCGACGAACAGGGTGCCGCCTTCCTTGGTCAGATTCTCCGTGACACTCTCGAAATCTGTCCATTCATACGTCTCGCTCGTCAAAGTGAACGGTCCGTTGATCACAAAGTGATCAGGCGTGTAATAGTAGTAGTCCTTTACGGTCAGCAAAATGCCTGCAACGCCGACTGCAAATAGGGCAAGTGAAATCGTCCATTTTTTCTTTTTGTCTTCCATTGCGGCAAAAAGGACGAAAACAGCGGCGAGGGCGAGAAATCCGATGCCTCCCGTGATCAGCGACCAGCCGCTCGTGCCGATCACCTCCGCTTCCCGGGTGATGAAGCCGGTCTTCAGCGGGAGAAGAATGGCAGCGGGGCCCAGAAAGGCCATGATGAATAGTATGATCGCGATGGTAAAGGAAATGACCCTGCGCTGATCTACGACGTCATACAAAATAAATCCCCCTTCTGTTTCTGTAGTCATGCCAGATGCTCACCCAACATGCGCTTTCATGGGATGAGCAATTCCGAATGTTTCCAACCTTAATACGACTATGCTCAGAAAAGGTTTCAAATACCTTGCAGAAAAGCCATATGTGTTCAGTTCATAAACATTAATTGGCGATGGACATACATAGTATAGAAGACGAAAAGGGGGCGGTCGTCTTGTCAATTAGGAGGTTTTGTCTGTATGGCGTGGTGGTTTTGGCCGGATTGCTGATTGGGATTGCCGTGACGTTTCTCATGTCTTCGTAAGCTGGAGACTGGCCAATACCTATGAACTTGTGAACAGCAGGTCTGCTATTGGTCGTCA
Organism: Bhargavaea sp. CC-171006; assembly: GCF_009761675.1. GTDB lineage: Bacteria > Bacillota > Bacilli > Bacillales_A > Planococcaceae > Bhargavaea > Bhargavaea changchunensis. The sequence goes on along the minus strand of NZ_QUZH01000028.1, from coordinate 44,260 downwards.
TGCCATTGCTATTGTCTTCAACTTATCTATAGCATAATCAAAGCCATGAACCCTTGGGGCTCATGGCTTATTTGGAAATTCCGGCTCGATATGGACGAGCACGGTGGAGAGCGGCTTCACTTTCTGCATCCGCCGCTCGATCTGTTCGGTGATGCGGTGGCTCTCAATGACGTTCAGTGAAGGATCGACAGTGACTGTCAGATCGATGAAGATCATATTGCCGTGCATCCGCCCCTTAAAGTCTTTTAACCGGATAACCCCGGGGACGGAAGCGGCCAGATGGGCGAGCGCTTCTCCTTCTTCTTCGTCGAATCCATCCGTGAGCGTGTAGACGGCTTCCTTGAAGATCGAGGCTGCGGCAAGCAAAATAAGAAGCGCAATAATGAGGGCGGTGATCGTATCGATCACCGGTAAGCCGAATATGGCGCCGGCGATACCTGCGGCTGCACCCAGGCTGACGAGGGCATCGGAGCGGTTATCGAGTGCGGCCGCCCGGAGTGCGGAACTTCCGATCCTTTTGGCCAGCCGGAGATTGTACCGATAGACGGCATACATGATGAGCCCGCTTGCCAGCGCGATGAATCCGGTAAATGCGGAAGGTGTCTGTGCTTCCTCGCTATAGATGGAGCCGATGGCATCCGTCAGCACCTCCAGCCCGACGGCCGCCATGATAAAGGAGGCAATAAGTGAAGCGATCGTCTCGGCACGGAGATGGCCGTAGCGGTGATTGTCATCCGGCGGCTTCTGGGAGATACGAAGTCCGATCAGTACTGCTACAGAGGCAATCACATCGGTCGTATTGTTCAGTGCATCCGCTTTTAGCGCCTCGGACGTTCCGGCGACACCGGCGATAAACTTGACGGTGCTCAGCACAAGGTAACTGATGATGCTCACCCAGGCCCCTCGTTCTCCCTGTTTAAGATTTGAATAAAGGTCCATGTCCCCACCTCCGGATTGTTCAGTATACCCCAATTTTTCGTCGGATGTTTTCCCGCCGGAAACTTCAAATGGCATTCACTCGGGGACAAATAAAAACCCCCGGAAGCCGAGCTTCCGGGAGCGGATCAGGACTCCGCAGCAGCGGCATCTTCGGCCGCCAGCGGTTCAGGTTCGCTTTTAACTTTTTGTACTTCGATGTACAGGATATGGTGTCCTTCCATGTCTTTGACAAGGAACTCATAGCCCTGCTCGTGGATTTTTTCACCTTTGACGATATCGAATCGCTTGGCCATGAACCAGCCGCCGATCGTATCGATATCCTCTTCATCTATATGGATGCCCAGAATGTCGTTCACGTCCTCGATGAGCATCTTCGCGTCGAAGATATAATGGCCTTCGCCGATCGCCTGGACATCCGGCACTTCATTGACATCAAACTCATCCTGGATGTCTCCGACAATCTCTTCAAGAATATCTTCGATGGTGACGAGACCGCTCGTTCCGCCGTATTCATCCATAAGCACGGCCATATGGATCCGCTCGCGCTGGATTTTCAGGAGCAGCTCGCTGATCGGAATCGATTCGATCACTCGGATGATCGGCTGGAGGAAGTCCGTTACAGGACGGTCGCCGGCTGCCGGGTCTTTGATGTAGGCGGTCAGGAGATTCTTCATGTTGATCAGCCCGATGATATGGTCCTTGTCACCGTCTGTCACCGGGTAGCGTGTATATTGCTCGACGCCCATGACGTCCAGCACTTCACGGAGCGTCATGTCCTGTTCGACAGTCATCATCTCGGTCCGCGGAGCCATGATTTCACGGGCAATCCGGTCATCAAACTCGAAGATCTTGTTTACATATTTATATTCGGACTGGTTGATTTCTCCGCTTTTCAGACTGTCTGAGAGAATCATCCGCAATTCTTCCTCGGAGTGTGCTTCCTCGGACTCCGACATCGGCTTGAACCCGAACAGGCGGATCAGCCACTGCGCCGTGCCGTTCATCGTATGGATAAACGGATACATGAGCCGGTAGAAAGCAACGAGAGGGCCGGAAAAGTTCAGGGTGATCGCTTCCGCCTTCTGGATGGCAATCGACTTCGGTGCAAGTTCCCCGACAACTACATGAAGGAACGTCACCACCGAAAATGCGATGATAAACGAAAGCAGCGAGGAGACGTTGCCCTCGATGTTGAAGCGCTCGAAAAGGGGATGGAGCAGACGTTCGACGGTCGGTTCCCCGAGCCAACCCAGACCGAGGGCAGTGATCGTAATACCGAGCTGGCACGCGGAAAGGTATTCATCCAGATTGGAAATGACTTTCTTCGCCCGGATGGCTTTCCGGTTCCCTTCGGCGATCAGCTGGTCGATCCGGGTCGTCCTGACTTTCACGATTGCGAATTCACTCGCGACAAAAAACGCGGTGAATGCGATTAAGGCAGCAAATGCTGCCAATCGTATGGCAATGTCCAAACAATTCCTTTGTCCATGACCCGAATGAGGGGGAGGACAAAGTGTACACCTCCTGTGAATGTAAAAAATAGTGAGTTACTTTCAATGATAAATCTGCATTGCCAAAAAGACAATAAAAAAATCCTGTAAGCCGCCGTAAATTCGTCTATTTTGTGCAGGCGTGAGATAATGGGGGAAATCAAAAGTTGGAGTTGGAATGATGAAAACGAACAGTGTAAAAGTTGATTCAAAAACAGCGGAGGCCATCCGGGCGGGTCAGCCGGTTATTCCAAAGGATGCTGTACGGAACCCTTCTTTATTCGGAGCTGAAGGAACATTATTGCGTTTGGCGGATCCTTCCGGAAATTATTTGGCGACAGGCTACCATGGCCTGCAGAACAAAGGCGCGGGCTGGGTGCTTTCGCGGGATGAGCGGGAAACCATCGACAAGGCATTTTTCTCACGGAAGATCCGGGAGGCTGCGGACCGCCGGAAACCGTTTTTCGAAGACCCGGACACTACGGCATTCCGTGTGTTCAACGGGGAGGGTGACGGCATCGGCGGGATGACAATCGACCATTATGACGGTCATTGGATGATCAGCTGGTACAGCGAGGGCATCTATTCGATGCGGCAATTTGTCTACGACTCCCTGAAAGAGATGCCGGAAGTCCTCTCCGTCTACGAGAAAAAACGATTTGACCTGAAAGGCAAATATATGGAACAGGACGATTTTGTATCGGGAGATCAGCCGGATTTCCCTCTGATCGTAAAGGAAAACGGCATGAACTTTGCTGTTGATCTGAATGACGGCGCGATGACAGGGATTTTCCTGGACCAGCGGGATGTCCGGAAGGCGATTCGTGATGAATATGCGGATGGCCGGCGGGTTCTCAATACATTTTCCTATACTGGGGCATTCTCGGTCGCTGCCGCCTTGGGAGGCGCCGCAGGAACGGTGAGTGTCGACCTAGCAAAGCGGAGCCTTCCGAAGACAATTGAGCAATTCGCCGTCAACGGCATCGATTACGAAGCACAGGACATCGTTGTGATGGATGTTTTCGATTATTTCCGGTATGCCGGACGGAAAGGGCTTGAGTTCGACCTGGTCGTCCTGGATCCGCCGAGCTTTGCCAGATCCAAAAAACGCACGTTCAGCGCGGCAAAAGACTATGCACGGCTTCTGGAAGACGTATTGGCGGTAACGGCCAAAGGAGGCATCGTGGTCGCCTCGACAAATCATGCGGGCTTCGGAATGAAGAAATTCAAGACCTTCATTGACAAGGCGTTCAGGTCATCCGGGAGAAAGTACCGGATCCTTAAGGAGTACCGTCTGCCGGAAGATTTCCGCACACCGCGGAATTCACCGGAATCCGATTATCTGAAGGTCGCTGTGATCAAAGCGGACAGCTGAACGGCAATTGTTTATTAAAACTTTGTAAAGTGCTCCATCTTCCGGGCTGACTCCTTTAGAATGGGGATGGAGATTTTTTTGGAAGGAGTTTTTTCATGGAAAAGAAGGAAAGAGGGTGGTATGGCGAAATCCTGTCGGCGTCGCTTAAGCTCGGCCTGACGTCGTTCGGGGGGCCTGCCGCCCATCTCGGTTATTTCAGGGATGAATACGTCAAAAAACGGCAATGGCTTGATGACCGGGCCTACGCTGATCTGGTGGCGCTATGCCAGTTTCTTCCGGGACCTGCCAGTTCACAGGTCGGCATCGGAGTCGGCCTGATCCGCGGCGGCATCGGAGGGGCGATGCTGTCGTGGTTCGGTTTCACGATGCCGTCTGTCATCATTCTCATGCTGTTTGCATATCTTGTTGCTGGTGATGTGCCGTTCGACACCGGATGGATCCGCGGCCTGAAGATTGTCGCGGTCGCGATTATTCTCCACGCACTGATCGGAATGGGCAAAAATCTGACACCGGACATTCCGAGAATGGCGCTTGCCGCGCTTGCTGCGGCCGGCGTCCTTCTCGTGCCGACTGCCTGGGGCCAGATCGGCATCATCGTCCTGGCCGGTCTCATCGGTTATATCCTATATCGGAACCGCAATGAAGGGAACGGCGGTGAAGAAGCGGCCATCCCGATGCCGATCGGGAAAAAGGCCGGTGCGGTGGCATGGGGGCTGTTCTTCGCCCTGCTTGCGCTATTGCCTCTGCTACGGCAGACCACTGATCATATTCTCGTATCGATCACCGATATCTTCTACCGTGTCGGCTCGATCGTCTTCGGAGGCGGCCACGTTGTCCTTCCGATGCTTGAGCGGGAAGTGGTGCCGCAAGGATACATGGACGCGGAGACATTCATTGCGGGCTACGGTGCCGCTCAGGCCGTGCCGGGACCGCTCTTCACCCTGGCGGCATACATAGGGATGATCATGGACAGCGTGCCGGGCGCGCTCATCGCGGTTGTCGCGATGTTCCTGCCGTCGTTCCTCCTCGTCGTCGGAACATTGCCGTTCTGGTCGGTACTCCGCCGGAAAACCTGGCTTAGGGCCGCGCTGGTCGGCGTCAATGCCGCGGTCGTCGGGATTCTCGCGGCTGCATTGATCAACCCGGTCATCCCGAGTTCGATCTTTTCGGTATGGGATGTAGCAGTGGCTGCGCTCTGTTTCTGGCTGCTCCAGTTCAGGAAGTCACCCCCGTGGGTCGTTGTGGCGGTGGCAGGCGTGCTCGGTGCACTGCTCCATGTATTCCTGTAAGGCCGTATCCACAAATAATGAATCAGGTATATCTGCGGCCATTCTCGGAGATGATGAATAAGTCAAGTGCCAATTTAGAAATTTCTCTGAAAACGGTTGACACGGACTGATCCGCAAGGGTAGTCTGTTAAGGAAAACAAAACCAACGGAAGGGAGGTATGGACGATGTACAACATGATCATTCAACTCGGACTCGACAACAATTGCATATCGCCATGCCTGCCCGCACTGCGGCCGTAATTTCGCGGCACCAGTGTCGATACAAGGGTCCGGCATGCCTGCCGGACCCTTTTTCATTGAGCGCGCCTCCATGATTCGGGGGCGCGTTTTTATGCCTTTTTCAGGTATCACCGCGCAAATGCGTGCTGAATACAAAACAAAAACCGGAGAGGAGAAATGGTGATGTGCATCACAAAAGAACGGAAAATTCTCGTCAAGGAATCTAAAGAAGGCGGGTAGTCCCCGCCATGGAGAGAAGGGATAACCAATGTTCTCAGTCTTATTTAAACTGAACTGGTTCTTCAAGGAGAACTGGAAGCGGTACACGGTGGCACTGATTTTGCTCACCTTCACCAACATCCTCGTCGTCGTACCGCCATGGCTGATCGGCCGGGCGATCGACACGATGTACCGCGGCGATATGACAGAAGGGCTGCTCATGACCTTTGCCGGCGTGATGGTCCTCGTCATGGCCGTCAATTACGCCTCGAACTTTATCTGGCAATACCAGTTGTTCGGCGGGGCGAATGTGATCGAACGTGTTCTCAGGAGCCGGCTTATGAAGCACTTCCTGAAAATGACTCCGACTTTCTACGAAAAGAACCGGACCGGCGATCTGATGGCCCGCTCGACAAACGACCTGCGTGCAATTTCTGAAACGGCCGGGTTCGGCATCATGACGCTGATCGACTCGACGCTTTATTTGGCGACGATCTTGCTGACGGCCGGCTTCCTCGTCTCGTGGAAGCTGACACTGGCGGCCATCCTGCCGCTTCCGATCCTGGCGATCATCATGCAGGTGCTCGGCAAGAAAATCCACGAGCGGTACGTCGTCGCACAGGACGCTTTCGGCGACCTGAACGATGACGTGCTCGAGGCGGTTGCGGGAGTCCGGGTCGTCAGGGCATACGTCCAGGAACGCGCGACTGAAGAAAAGTTCAGGAAGAAAACGGAAGAAGTGTACGAGAAGAACATGGCGGTCGAACGGATCGATGCGCTGTTTGCGCCGACATCGAAAGTGCTCACCGCGGCCAGCTACGCAATCGGCCTCGGCTACGGTGCTTTTCTCGTCTCGACCGGCGAGATGACGCTCGGCAACCTCGTCACGTTCAACGTCTATCTCGGAATGGCCGTTTGGCCGATGATCGCAATCGGCGAACTGATCAACGTCATGCAGCGGGGGAATGCCTCCCTTGACCGGGTACACGAAACCTTATCCTATCTGGAAGACGTGAGGGACCCGGATCGGCCGAAACGGGCTGGTCAGCCGGATGACGTGACTTTCAATGATGTGACATTCCGTTATCCGCAGTCCTCATCGGTCAACCTGGACCGGGTGAAAGTCCGACTCGAACGCGGCGGGACGCTCGGAATCGTAGGGAAAACCGGCAGCGGAAAGACGACGTTCGTCCGCCAGCTTCTCCGGGAATATCCGGCAGGAGACGGTGAACTCAGTTTTTCCGGTGTCTCTGTCAGTGACCTGACGAAAGACGAAGTGCGGGACTGGATCGGCTATGTGCCGCAGGATCATGTGCTGTTTTCACGGTCCATCCGGGACAATATCCTGTTCGGCAAGCCGGACGCGACCGATGCGGATATCGATGAAGCCATCCGCCTGTCGCATTTCCGAAAGGATCTCTCAATGTTGCCGCAGGGCCTGGAAACGCTTGTCGGTGAAAAGGGCGTTGCACTCTCAGGAGGCCAGAAACAGCGGATCTCCATTGCCCGGGCACTGATCAAGGATCCGGACATCCTGATCCTTGATGACTCGCTGTCGGCGGTCGATGCCAAGACCGAGACGGCAATCATCGAAAACATCCGGCAGGGCCGGCAAGATAAGACGACAATCATCACGACACATAGGCTGTCGGCGATCGAGCATGCCGATTGGATCATCGTACTTGAAGACGGCAAAGTCACCGAGGAAGGAACGCACGATTCCTTGCTGGAAGCGGGCGGCTGGTACCGTGAACAATTCGACCGGCAGCAGATCGGGGAGGTGGATCACCATGAGTAAGGGAAAACGTCTGGTGCGCTATGCGACGGACCAGAAACGGTATGTCATTCCCGGCGTGATCTGCCTGGCACTCGCTGTCGCGGCTGACCTTGCCGGACCGCTGATTGCAAAAAAGATCATCGATGACCACATCGCCGGCAGTGAAGGAGGCGGGATGGAATTCGCCCCGATCCTGATGCTGCTTGCGGTCTTCATGGGCTTGGCAGTGGTCACGGCGGTATTCCGCTACATGGAATACCTGCTCCTCCAGAGAGGAGCGAACCGCATCATCCAGAAGATGCGGAACGAAGTGTACGGCAAGATCCAGACACTTCCGGTCCGCTACTTTGACAACCTGCCGGCGGGCAAAGTCGTTGCACGTATCACAAACGACACGGAAGCGATCCGGGACATGTACGTCACGGTGCTGTCCCAGTTTGCGACAAGCGGCATGTACATGATCGGGATCCTCGCCGCGCTGATCTATCTTGAGCCGGCAATGGGAGCGATCACGCTTCTGCTCATTCCAGTGCTTTACATCTGGATGATTTCCTACAGGAAGTACGCCTCCAAATATAACCGGATCATCCGCGGCAAGGTAAGTGACCTGAACGCGATGATCAACGAGGCCATCCAGGGCATGACGATCATCCAGGCTTTCCGCCGGGAAAAGCAGATGGAACAGGAATTTGATGAGCTGAACGACGAGCACTTTAAGTACAACAATAAGCTGCTGTTCCTCGACTCGGCGACGTCGTTCAACCTGGTCGACGTCCTCAGGTCGATGACGTTCATCGCGTTCATCCTGTACTTCGGCAATGTGGCGATCTCCGCTCCTGCGGCGATCTCCGTCGGTGCACTTTACGCGTTCGTCGACTACATCACGCGACTCTTCAACCCGATCACGGGCATCGTCAACCAGTTCTCCCGCCTCGAGCATTCGCTTGTCGCGGCTGAGCGGGTCTTCGAACTGCTCGATCAGGAAGGGGAGGACGTGAGCGACGAGAAGATCGCCCGCTACCGGGGGAACGTCCGGTTCGAGGAAGTCTGGTTCGCCTACAAAGATGAAGAGTATGTCCTGAAAGGAATCGACTTTGAGGCGAAACAGGGTGAGACGGTGGCACTTGTCGGCCATACCGGTTCCGGCAAGAGTTCGATCATGAACCTGCTGTTCCGGTTCTACGACCCGACAAAGGGAAGGATCGTCATCGACGGCACCGATATCACCAAACTGTCCCGACAGACAGTAAGGGACCATATGGGCATCGTCCTCCAGGATCCGTATCTGTTCACCGGAACGATCGGGTCGAACATCAGCCTGGACGACCCGAGGATATCCCGGGAAGTTGTGGAAAGCGCACTAGAGGCCGTCGGCGGCGACCGGGTGCTGAAGAACCTTCCGGGCGGGATCGACGAGCCGGTCGTGGAAAAGGGCAGCACCCTGTCCGCCGGGCAACGCCAGCTGATCTCATTCGCCCGGGCGCTCGCCTTTGATCCGGCGATCCTCATCCTCGATGAGGCGACGTCGAACATCGATACCGAGACGGAAGAAATCATCCAGCATGCGATGGATGTCCTGAAAAAGGGGCGGACGACATTCGTCATCGCCCACCGGCTGTCTACGATCAAAAACGCGGACCGCATCATCGTGCTGGACCGCGGAGAGATTGTCGAGCTCGGCACCCATGACCAGCTGCTCGCCTACGACGGCCAGTATGCGCAGATGTATAAGCTGCAGGCGGGCTCACAGGCTGCGGGGAAGACCGGATAACAGAAAGGCCGGGGCTACAGTCCCGGCATTGATCAGTCTCGTCATTCGCCCGCTTAATCTCGTCATTCGTCAGTTCAGTCTCGTCATACGCACGTTTAATCTCGTCATTCACAGCCGGCCGGTTGCGAATGACGAGATTTTTGCCGTGAATGACGAAATCGGAGCGGTGAATGCTGAAATCGGACCTCCGAATGGCGAAATTGGATCGCAGCGAGAGCGGTCCCGGTGATTCTTCGCCGGGAGCATCTTGTTTTATAAAGAGTGAGATTGACTCCTGCAATGAATTCAATAATAATCTGAATAAATATAGAGACGCTAAAAGGGGAGAAAAGGCCAATGAGGTCAAGCCGGGAAGAAGTAATGTCCATAACAAAAAAGCTGGTTCAGCAGGAGAGCATCGTGAATACGGAGGGGGAGAAGTTGCTTGCACAGACCCTGCACGCACTGATTTCCGGATTGCCGTATTTCATGGATCACCCGGATCAGGTGATTCTCGCCCCGACAAGTGAGGATGAGCGGGAGCGGCACAATGTGTTGGCGTATGTGAAAGGGACGAAAGGGAACAGCGGGCGCACGGTGCTCCTGATGGGTCATCTGGATACGGTGGGCACGGATGATTTTGTCCATCTGCAGGAGGATGCCTGCCATCCCGACCGTCTGATGGAAAAGCTGCGGAAAGAAGAGCTCCCCGATTCTGTAAGGGAACAGCTGGATTCCGGTGATTGGCTTTTCGGACGGGGTGTGCTGGATATGAAAAGCGGGCTGGCTAGCAATACGTACCTCCTGAAGTATTATGCGGAGCATCCCGAAAAGCTGGACGGGAACATTGTGTACCTGGCGGAGTGCGATGAAGAGGACAGCTCCCACGGAATCCTGTCCGCGCTGGACATGCTCAGGCAATGGAAAGAGCAACTCGGCTTCACCTATGTAGGGGCCATCAATGCGGACTTCGTGTCTCCACGCCATACAGAAGACAGGAACCGCTACGTCTATCGGGGAACCGTCGGAAAACTGCTTCCTTCCTTCTTCATTACAGGAGCCGAAGCACATGTGGGATCCTGTTTTGAAGGGATGGACCCGAACCTGATCGCCGCGGAACTGACGAGGCAGATCAGCTACAATCCGGAGCTTTGTGATGAAGCGGACGGGGAGGTGACCGTTCCTCCGGTCTCATTGAAACAGACCGATCTCAAGCCGGGCTACACGGTTCAGACGGCCTTGTCCGCTTTTGTTTATTACAATTTCTTCGTTCATTCATGGTCACCGGAAGACGTATTGAATAAGTTGAAAGGGCAGGCTCTGGTTGCATTTGAACATGCCCTATCCATTTACGGAGCCAGATATCGCCAATACTGCGAGATGACCGGCGAGCCGGTTCGCCAAATTCCCTGGGCGCCGAGAGTGTTCACTTATCAAGAGATGGAAGAACAGCTGGTCCATGAACATGGTGTACGGTTCACTGATCATATGGATCGATTCAAAAAGAATCTCCTCGAAGACACGAGTTTGGACGTGAGGATGTTTTCAGTGAGGGTGGTCGAAGAAGCCTGGAAGTGGATGGCCGACCGGTCGCCCGCGGTTGTCCTGTTCTATTCCTCTCTTTACTCGCCAAGGGTGCGGATCACCGGGGAAACCTCGGATGAAGCAGCGCTGAACCGGGCACTGGATCGGGCGATCGAGGACGTGCAGCCGATGTATCCCCACCCGATCAAGGTCAGAAATTTCTTTCCCCATATTTCCGACATGAGCTTTGTATCCATCAGTGACGATGAAGAGGGGATCGGGGCGGTCAGGGACAACAACCCTGCCTGGGGCACCAAGCACTTCGTCGATTACGAAGCAGTGCGGGAACTTCAGATTCCGGTGATCAACATCGGGCCCTATGGGATGGATGCGCACAGCAAAATGGAACGGGCGGAAATGGCTTATTCATTTGAAGTGGTTCCCGCATTGACCCGGAGCGTCATAGAACGGCTGATCGGCGCAGATGAAACTCAAACTGCGCCTGTCATGGAGGTGCGGGAAGCCCATTCATGATTCCCCATCTGATACCTTCAAGACCATTCCTTCTATTGCCTTTTCCTTTCCGTTTTCGTATAATTCGTATATCGAAATAAACGGAAAGTGAAGGGCCTGTCCATGATTAACTGGTTGAACGAATGGAAAAAGAAGGTCTCTGGATTTAGCCGCAACGTCCGGCTGTTCATACTGGCCAATATCCTCATCCAGGTCGGGATGGGGGTATTTGCCGTGATGTACAATCTGTATATCAAGGCGCTCGGAATGCCGGAAACCGTGAACGGCAGTATAATCTCGATGACGGCACTCGCGACGGCGATCATCCTCATACCGGCTGGGCTGCTCAGTGACCGGTTCGGACGGAAGTGGCTGCTCATCGGCGGGTCTGCGCTTACGATGATGACGTTGTTCTACCGAGCTGTTGAAACGGCGGAAAGCACACTTGTGGCGGCCGCATTCGTGACTGGTCTGACGATGGCATTTGTACAGGTGTCCGGTGTCCCGTTCCTTGCGGAAAACTCGACTGCTTCGGAACGGGTCCATCTGTTCAGCCTTTATTTCTCGCTCGTCACCGTGGCAGGAGTGTTCGGCAGTCTCGGGGGCGGAGTGATTGCGGACATACTGGAAAAGTCGTTCGGCCTGTTCGAAGTGGAGGCGGTCCGGTGGTCACTTCTTGCAGGAGCGGCAATCTTTGCGGCTGGGATTCTTCCGCTCTTCTTCCTTTCTGGTGGAAAGCGGGCGGACCAGCCGCATGTGACTCCGGACCGGATCCCCGAACCGCCTGAAGCAGGTGAGCCGGATGAGGCGGCACTGGGCAGAAACGTGAAACTCATTTTCCATCTCGGACTTGCGAATCTGCTGATCGGTTTCGGGTCAGGGCTTGTCATCCCGTACCTGAACCTGTACTTCGCCAACAGGTTCGATGCATCAAATGCCTACATCGGCCTGATTTTATCACTCGGGTCCGCTATGACGGCCGTCGCGATGATGATCGGTCCGGCGCTGGTCAAGCGGGTCGGCAAGGTGAAGGCGCTCATCTTCTTCCAGCTCGCATCGATCCCGTTCCTGTTCCTGACGGCTTATACGATGTCGCTTGGCCTCGCTTCTCTCGGATTCCTCATGCGCCAGGCGCTCATGAACGCCGGCAACCCGATCCAGAGCGCCATCTCGATGGAAATCGTCCACGACAAATACAAAGGCCTCGCCAACTCCGTCAACCAGACCGTCTTCCAGATGGGCTGGGCGGCGATGGGCCCGGTGTCCGCGGGTCTGGTCGTTGCCTACGGATCGTACTGGGGATACGCGTGGGCGTTTACGATCACGGGCGTCCTGTATATGATTTCGTCCATCTACTATTACATGGTGTTCGGGAGGAGGAAGCTGGCGGGGGAATAGGAATGATTAATCCTTCCAAGCTTTTTTTATGATCGTAACAACCAACCAGATGGTTCCGAGAAAGAATAGGTACATTATAATGAGTGGCGATACAGTAATGAATAATTCCATTAGAATCCCCCAATTTATTTAAAAGGTAATTTGACATATTTATTTATATGTAAAGATGTGAAATGACATGTTATAGCCCCGGCTGCCATTGGCTGTCGGGGCTGTTATTTGTCTTTGCCGGCGGAGATCCCTTATTTGACGGGGGAGCATTAGTAAATATGTGCTAGAATAGACTGAAAATAATGAGTTCTTATGTAAGGTGTCACAGGGCTCAGGTTTGTTTGAGTTGATAACAGAAATCAGAGAGTGTGGTTTGATAAGTTGTGAACAATCAAGGTCCTCAACAGGTTCGTCTATTCGTATATGTCTCTCTGATTCTGATGTTCTTTACAATCAATATCAAACCTGTCTTGGCGGCATCAGAACAGCAAGAATTGGAAGAGGCATTATCTGATTACCTGAACGAACATGGAGAAAAGGCGGCAGGCGTAGCTGTGATCGTCGTCAATGAAGATGAAATCACGTATTTGATGGATGGGTATGCTGATATCAAGCGGCAGGTCCCGGTCGATGAAGAAACAATCTTTGAATGGGGATCTGTTTCCAAAGTCCTCATCTGGATCAGCATTCTGCAGCTGGAAGAGGCCGGTCACCTTGAGTTGGATAAAGATATCGCAACGTATCTGCCCCGGGACTTTCACTCAAAACTTTCATTTGACAGTCCTGTTACATTGACACACTTAATGAATCATACGGCTGGCTACGATGACAGCTACACGGATTTGATGGTTCTGAAACCGGCCGAAATAGCTTCATTAAAAGAGGTACTGGAAGCTGCGGATGTCCGGCAGGTATTTCCTCCGGGAGAGGTTGTTGCGTACTCGAACTACGGGGCCGGGCTGGCCGCCTATGTGGTTGAAGAAGTGAGTGGCATGGACTTCAGATTATATGTACAGAAACACATTTTCGAACCTCTTCAAATGACGAAAACATCAATAGACGCGGAACAAAATGATCTCCCATGGGTGAAAGAGCAAAGGAAAAACGTCCAGGGCTACTCGGAAGATCTGCAGCTGATCCAGCCGAATCATTATGTGATTCCCCTGTATCCTGCCGGAAGTGTGACGGGAGTTGCTTCTGATCTTCAAAAACTGCTGAAGGCGCTGTTGAGTGAAGACGGAGCTCCTTTGTTCCGGCACCGCCAAACGCTCGACGCCCTGCTCCTGCCCACTTTATATTACCCGGGAACGAATGTGCCGAGGATGGCCAATGGGCTGGTTTCCTTGCCGTCCGAAAGCGGACAGGTTTTTGGACACGGTGGGAATACCGTTGCCTTCAGTTCTTCATTTTATGTAGACAGACAAGCGGGGACCGGTGTGTTGGTGATGACCAATATGGCGAATGAGCGCACCTTCACACTTGGTATTCCTGAAATCGTCTTCGGAAAGCCCCATAAGGAAAACCCGTCTACCTTGGAAGACTCATCAAAGTGGGCAGGAATTTATGAGCCGGCCCGCGTGCCCCGGCACGGATTCAGCAAGGTGTATGGCCTTCTTTTGAGAAGCAAATCTGAACAGGCGGAAGCACATGATCTCACGATGAACGGCCTCCGCTATTCGCAGACGGGACCGGGAATGTATCTGACAGGGGACGACTTCAGCGCCTATGCGATCGATGTTTATTCAGAGCATCCGGTAAACGGAAACATGTTGTCTTCCGCTCAAACGGACATGTTGCGTATCCCAATTTATCAACATCTACTTGAGTGGGGATCAATCGCCCTGGGGGCTCTTGCTGCACTGTTATCCATTGTTTTCATGCTCTTCTCCCTGCTGAGAAAAATAAGGATCCATACAATCCTATTGATGCAGCATGTATTGAACCTGCTGGCGGTCCTCAACGCCGTCTGGATCGCCTATCGCACCGCATCGATAACGACCTACACATCCATTCATCCTTTCCTGACTGCGAATTTGTTCTACGTGGCCGCTTCATGGGTCGTCAGCGGCATCCTGATTGCCCGGATGAGAACCGGACGGAAGGACAAACGGGAAGCTTTCATCGGAATTCTCACAGTGATGACTGCAGTCGTACTGACCGGTAACATCCTATATTGGGAATTTTATTTTTAAATGATTAAAAAGCCTCCACATCCGGTTATTCGGCTGTGGAGGCTTCTTGCAATTATTTTCTTTGGTTGTCGGCAGTATTGATCATCCGGTTCTGCTCATTCGGCTCGCGGGCCTTGTCCTTCATCGCTTCCTGTTCGCGTCGCTGCTGTTCGTTCAGCTTATCTTTCTCTTCGAAGTTGTTCTGCGATTTGCTGTCTCCCATCGGGAATTCCTCCTTCCGGTATTACTTGGAGTATTCCCGGCAGACGCTCAAATCAAACGGTCATGTTGAGTGTCCGATCTGAAATAAGGAAGGGAGTTGCAATAAGGCCGCTCGAATTGAAATAAGGGGGCTGAAGTTGCAATAAGGCTGCCCGACTTGAAATAAGGAGGTTGAAGTTGCAATAACACCGCTCGAATTGAAATAAGGCCGCCCGACTTGCAATAAGGAAACCCGACTTGCAATATGGCCTCCCAAGCCGAAACAAGCCTCACTCGTAGACGTGGAACGTCATCAGTTCGTGAATCATCTTCTTGACCTGATCTTCATCCGGCGGTGTTTCGCCTGACCAGACGATCGAGCCGTCCTGGCGGTAGTCGCCGCCGTAGCGCTTGTTTTTATAATGGAAAGAGAACGTCCAGCCCGGGAGCCGGCCTCCTTCGAACATCGGTTTGTACGTGAAATGCTGCAGCATGTCCCTCATCCCTTTCATGATGGCCGCTCCAAACGCATACCTTGGTGTAAAGATGACGAAAGGATGCGACCGCGTGTTTACCGATCAGCTCCGCGAAGCGATAGAGGACAAGTACAAGACGTTCTATTTCTACAAGTCGATGGCTTCGCTCACGAATGACCGGTACTGGCTCGACTTCATCCAGCATGCATTGGATGATGAGAAGAGCCATTATGAAATGTTCCAGCAGCTCTATTATATGATGACGGGCGACTACGTTCAAAGCCTCAGGAAGCCGGGGCCGGTCGACAATATGAAGGGTGCGCTCAAGCAGGCGGTCCGCGACGAGCTGGAAGGGACCGATAAATACAAAGTCATGATGCTTGAATCGCCTCTCCAGGAGGGCATCAACCCGTTTTTCATTGCGATGCACGACGACATGGAACATGCCATCCGGTTCTCAATGATGTACAACGCCATCTGAGGGTGGCGTTCCTTTTTCTGTATAAGTCTCTGTCTGTTATAATGGGACGGACACCAACAGAAAAAGGTGAAGTGATTGAATGCATTTCTGACCATCGCGATGATGGCTGTGATCGGCGCCATCATCGGGGGCATTACGAACCATCTGGCGATCAAGATGCTGTTCCGCCCCCATGAGGCTAAATATATCGGCAACTGGCGTGTGCCGTTCACGCCGGGACTCATTCCGAAGCGCCGGGACGAGCTGGCCAGGCAGTTCGGCAGAATCGTTGTGGACTACCTTCTGACGCCGGATACGTTCCGGAACAAGCTCTTCACGCCCGCTGTCCGGGAAAAGGCGGAGGCAGTGATCGGCCGGCTGATCGGCAAGCATGTATTCGGCGGGGATAAGACATTATCAGACTGGCTGGACATGGCGGGTATGCGGGGCGCAGACGAGAAGATCGAGACAGTCGCGCTCGGTCTCGTGGATGTTAAGTTTGAGGAAGCAAAAGCGCGGCTCCTTACCGGCACAGTCTCGGAGCGGGTGCCTGAACACTGGATGGAAGAGGCGGAGGAGAAGCTTCCGGAAATCCGCCGCTATATCCTGTCACGCGCCATGGACTATGTGAACTCGGCGGATGGCCGGAAGACGATCCGCAACATGCTGGATGACTTCCTGGAATCCCGGGGGACATTCGGCGGCATGCTCCAGTCGCTATTCGGGAGTTCGGAAACCCTCGTCGACAAGATTCAGAGAGAAGGCCTGAAGTTCCTGTCTGCTCCGGGAACCGCACGTCTTTTGGATGGACTGATTGAAGGGGAATATGAGAAACTGAAAAACCGCCCGGTCGAGGAACTGATCGGTGGATTTGACTGGGACGGCCTGAAGGCATCGGTCCTCGCCTATGTCAGGAAAGAGCTGGCTGCAGGCGACCGGCTGGACCGCACGCTGAAAGACTACTGGCCGGAAGGGGAGGCATGGGTGGCGAACAATGTGACGCCCGCCCTCACCGACTTTGCCTTCAGCCAGGCGGAGGCGAAGATGGAAGAGGCGCTCAGCCGCCTGAAAATCGACCAGATGGTCAAAGAGCAAGTCGACACGTTTCCGGTATCCAGACTGGAAGACCTGGTGCTCGGAATTTCCAAACGGGAGTTCAAGATGATCACGGTCCTGGGGGCGGTCCTTGGAGGCCTGATCGGGATCTTCCAGGGGATCTTGTCGTTGCTCATTAATTGATTGGAGTGATGGAAAATGACAGTGAATATTTATGATGACATCAACCGGCTCGAAGCGACATTCCGCAAGACGGATGAATACGCAGCGCTTGTCGGAGCGATCGAAAACGTCAAGAATGACGAAGAGGCGCTGAACATCTTCCGGAACTTCCGGAAGATCCAGATGGACCTCCAGCAAAAGCAGATGGCGGGCGAAGAGATTGACGGCGATGTTCTGGAATACGCGCAGAAAACGGCGCAGCTTGCCCAGAACAACCCGAAGATCGCCGGGATGCTGCAGGCTGAAATGCAGCTGAGCCGCATCATCGAAGACGTCAACCGGATTCTCATGAAGCCGGTGCAGTCCCTTTACGAGAAAATTTAATGAAGCTCAAGCCGTCCGGGGCATATTGCCTTCCGGGCGGCTTTTTTGTGTGTTGATTTCAGTCGTGAACGACTCCGCCTGTCCATACAATGTAGGAAAGTGAATGACTAGTGACGGGTACAGGCAAATGAGAGAGGAGCGGCAAATGAATGAGCTGAAGGTCTGTGTGATCGGCGCCGGGATGATTTCGGATTTTCATTTGCAGTCGTACAGGCAAAACAGGCGGGTGAAGTTGTACGGGGTGTATGACCTGTCGATGGAACGGGCGGCGGAGAAGGCGGTCCGCTTCGGGGTGCAGAAGGTGTTCCGCACAGCGGAAGAGGTGTTTGCGGATCCGGAAGTGGATGCGGTCAGCATCTGTACATGGAATCACACGCACGCGGAACTCGGCGTGAAGGCACTGGAGCACGGCAAGCACGTGCTGATGGAAAAACCGCTCGCGATGACTTTTCCTGAAGCGCTTCGGATCAGGGATGCCGCCGTGGAACCGGACATCGTGTTCCAGGTCGGGTTTGTGCGCCGTTTCGCGGCAGGGACACGTGTGCTGAAAACGTTCATTGACGACGGATTGCTTGGCGAGATCTATTATGCGAAAGGCACCCATCTCCGCAGAATCGGCAACCCCGGGGGTTGGTTTGCGGACCGTTCGCGGTCGGGCGGTGGGCCGCTCATTGATCTTGGGGTGCATCTCCTTGATGTCTGCTGGTATTTGATGGGGAAGCCTGAGGTCGCCCGCATCAGGGGAGTGACGTTCAGCGAGCTCGGAAACCGCGGAAATGTGGAGGGCCTATCGTTTTACAAGGCGGCGGATTACTGCGCCGGCAAGAATGACGTGGAAGATCTGGCGGCGGCAATGGTCACATTCAAAAACGGGGCAACGTTAATGATTGATGTCTCCTTCAGCCTTCACGCCAAACAGGATGAGACCGCAATCCGGCTCTACGGAAAAAATGGAGGGGCGGAGCTCGAGCCGGAACTCGTGCTGATGACCGAACAGAACGATACGATTTTAAACATCCATCCGCAGATCGACCATTTGACGATTGATTTTGATGAGGCGTTCGGTGCGGAAATCGACCATTTTGTCGAGTGTTGCCTGGACGGTAAAAAGTCGGAAGCGCCGCTTGAGGACGGGATTGAAGTGATGAAGATGCTGGACGGTGTCTACGAATCATCCAAAACCGGACGGGAGGTCGTTTACGATCAGGATGACCAATAAAGTCGGGATCATAACGGATAACTTGAGGCTGCCGGTGCGGGAGGCATTGAAGAAGGCGAAGGAAATGGGGGCTGACGGTGTCCAGATGTATGCGGTATCGGGTGAACTGGATCCTGCGGAAATGAGTCCCACAAAAAGGCGGGAGCTGAAGGCGTTCATCGATGACCTCGGTCTTGAGGTCTCGGCACTTTGCGGGGATCTGGGCGGACACGGATTTCAGGACCCGGAGGCGAACCCTGCGAAGATCGAGAAGTCAAAGCGAATCATTGACCTCGCCAAGGACCTTGGAACGGATATTGTGACGACGCATATCGGGATTGTGCCGGAGGATGAATCGGGCAGAATCTATGCGGCCATGCAGGAAGCCTGCAGGGGCCTCGCGTCCTTTGCAAAAGGGATGGACGGGTATTTCGCGATCGAGACGGGACCGGAGACAAGCATCCGGCTGAAGAAGTTTCTGGACAGCCTTCCGGGGGACGGCGTTTCGGTGAACTTCGATCCCGCGAATCTCGTCATGGTCACCGGAGATGATCCTGTGCAGGGGGTGCATGTGCTGAAGGAATATATCGTCCATACCCATGTAAAAGACGGCGTCCGGCTGCGTGCGGCTGATCCTCGCGATGTGTACGGGATGCACGGATACTGTCCGGGCGGCTCACACGAAGAGATTGCGGAGATGGTGGAGCGGGGGGACTTTTTCCGGGAGGTCCCGCCGGGAGAGGGGGCGGTCGATTTTGATGCCTACTTCCGGGCACTTCAAGACATCGGTTATGACGGGTACCTGACCGTGGAGCGGGAAGTGAGGGCAGATCCGGTACGGGATATCTCGGAAGCGATCCGGTTCATCAACCAGTACCGGCATCCGCCGTGAGATAGAAAAAGCACATTCGGCAGAAGAAAATGAATTCGGCGGACCTGTCTGCTATAATAAACGGAGATTTTTCATTCCACTGAAACAAGGAGCACAACATGAAACCCATTCATATACAGCAACAATTCGATCACGACTGGATCCGCATGTTCCAACATATCGCCAATCTGTTTTTCGAGGAGACTGAAATGACCGGTGAGAAGCCGGAGGACGGCATCAGCGTCTCGATGGACTGGTCCGAAGAACGTGGAACCATCAGCGGCCGGGCGGTGCTCCTGGAAGGCAATCGGGAATTCACCGCTGCCTACGAAGAGGAATCCGCACACGGCGGCGATCCGAAAGCCGAAAAACGCCAGCTGAAGCGGGTGCTTTCCCATGTCTTCCTCGATGTCCTCGAGCAATCGACAGGGCTGATCCAGCCGTGGGGCATCCTGACCGGCATGCGTCCGACGAAGCTGTACCACAAGATGCGCCGGCAGGGACTCACTCATGAGGAAATCTCGGAGCGGCTCATCAGCGAATACCGCATCACGCCGGAAAAGATCGAACTCATGAAAGACATCGTCGCCCGGCAACTGAAGATGATCCCGGATCTCGACCGGATCGGCGAGGAAGTCAGCGTCTACATCGGCATCCCGTTTTGTCCGACGAAGTGTGCCTACTGCACATTCCCGGCTTACGCGCTCCCGCGCCGCGGCACGCGCGTCCAGTCGTTCCTGGACGGACTGCACGTGGAGATCGAGGAAATCGGTGCCTGGCTGAAAGAGCGCGGAATCAAAGTGACGTCCGTCTATTTCGGCGGCGGCACGCCGACCTCGATCGAAGCGCATGAGATGGATGCGCTCTACGAGACGCTTTACAAGTCCTTCCCGGACATTGAAAACGTCCGGGAAATCACGGTCGAGGCGGGACGTCCCGACACGATCACGCCGGAGAAGATCGATGTGCTGAAAAAGTGGAACATCGACCGGATCAGCGTCAATCCCCAGTCGTACACCGACGAGACCCTCAAGGCGATCGGGCGGTTCCACACCGTGCAGGAGACGATCGACAAGTTCCACCTGTCCCGCGAGATGGGCATGAACAATATCAACATGGACCTGATCATCGGCCTGCCGAACGAGGGGACGGAGGAGTTTGCGCACTCGCTCGCCGAGACGGAAAAGCTCCAGCCGGAATCGCTCACCGTCCATACGCTGTCGTTCAAGCGGGCGTCCGAGATGACGCGCAACCGCTCCAAGTACACAGTGGCGGACCGCGACACCGTCGTCGACATGATGCACATGGCGCAAAATTGGACCGCGCGGAATGGTTACGTCCCGTACTACCTGTACCGCCAGAAAAACATCCTCGGCAACCTCGAGAACGTCGGCTATTCCAAGCCGGGCGAGGAAAGCATCTATAACATCGTCATCATGGAAGAGGTCCAGACGATCATCGGGCTCGGTTGCGGCGCATCCAGCAAGTTCGTCCATCCTGGAACCGGCCGCATCACCCAGTTCCACAACCCGAAAGACCCGTCCGCCTACATCCTGAGCTATTCGGAATCGATCGACAAGAAGCTCGAAATGCTGGACGAACTGTTTGGGGGAGCCGTGCCGGCAAAGTAAAAACGAGATCAAAAATACAAGAGACCAAACCCATTTCGGTTTGGTCTCCTTTTTTCATTTGTTCGGGTTCTCTTCCAGGTGATCCTGGTAGAAAGGCGAATCCGGGTCTTCTTCAACGACGCTGAACGTATTGCCGTCCAGGTCAAAGAAGTCAAAGTATTTCATGCCGTTTGCTTCCTTAATCGGCGTGGTGACGACAGCGCGGGTGCTGAGTTTCAGGTGCAGGTCGCGGGCGTCCGTGACAAGCAGGTTGAAAAACACATGACGCTCTTTTTCGTCCACGAAGAATTCCGTACCCTGCTGCGTTTTCGTGCGCACAAGCGCAAGCTGTGCGGAGCCGTCCGGCAGCGCATAGCCGATTCCTCCTTCCCACTCGCCGATCCGCTTGAGATCCAGACGGGATTCATACCAATCGGCAGAGTGGTTCAAGTCCGATACCGGGACAAAGATGCTTCCGATTTTCATGGTCAGTACCTCCCTGAGACATGCTTTCCGCTCTATTATAACGAATACGGCAGCTCTATTGTTGGGATGAGTGCTCCTATCCGGTATCTGAAGTGATTTTTAATTTCAGAACAAAAAAGGGAAACGCCTGAACGGTACCGAAAGCCTATAGTGGTGAACGACTATTCATATAATTGATAGGAAGAGGTGTCGTTTTTGGCTTACGAAACAATCCGGCTTGAACGGGAAGGGAAAATTGCGCGTCTGGTGCTGAACCGGCCTGATGCGATGAATGCGATGAACAGCACGATGATGAAGGAACTCGCCGATGCCTTGGAAGAACTCAAAGAAGACCGCTCCACCCAGGTGGTCATCCTGAAAGGCGAAGGCCGCGCGTTTTCCGCGGGGGGTGACATCAAGGAGATGATCGACCCGGAAAGCCCGATGGACCTGAGCATCGTCATGAAAGACGTCAGTCGCCTGGCGATTGCGCTTTATACACTGCCTCAGATCACCATCGCTTCGGTGCATGGCGCCGCAGCTGGCCTGGGATTCAGCATGGTACTCGCGTGCGACGTCATTATCGCGGAGAAATCGGCAAAGCTTGCAATGAACTTTATCGGCATCGGCCTTGTGCCGGATGGCGGCGGACACTTCTTCCTGAAGGAGCGGATCGGCGTCCCGAAAGCGAAGCAGATGATCTGGGCGGGCGATGTCATGCAAGCCGAACAGGCAGCAGGCTGGGGACTTATCGATGAAGTCGCACAGGACGGCACGGCTCATAAAGAATCGGAAGGGATGGCGCAGAAGCTCCTGTCCACACCGATCAGTGCGATGATCGCTTCGAAAGGCATCCTCCACACGTCACGTCTGGAAGAACTACGCAGCGTCCTCGAGCTCGAAACAGACGCCCAGCAGGCGATGAAGGAAACCGCGGACCATAAAGAAGGGATCAAGGCATTCGTCGAGAAAAGAAAGCCGGCTTTCACAGGGAAATAAAGAGGAACCCCGCAGTATCCGAGAAAACGGATGCTGCGGGGTTTTTTCGTATCAGGAATGGAACAGCAGCAGTTTGCCTTCCGGAGAGGCGAGGCGGTGAGTCTGTTCGGACAATTCCTTTTCTTCGAGGAGAGCGCGCCCCTTTTCCTTCGCCGCGTCGTCATGCTCCGCCTGGAACGACTCCTCCGTGATCAGTTCCCCGTCCTGCTTGTATGCCGTCAGTTTATACGTCTTCATTTCAGCATCCCCCTTTCACTACTATCCCCATTATAAAAGATATTCTGAAAAAATGAAGAATTATTGTAAAGGTCGCTTGACGCTATGAATAAAGTAAAGTAAGCTTTACGTAAAGTTTTAGTTACGTAAAGGAGGCTTTACTTTGGCCGTGCAGAATTTTGCCTCCCTGAAGGCACCGGGGAAAGGTGTCTTCACAGGGCTTGCGATTTTTCATACTGCCGTAGCGGGACTGTTCGTCCTTTCATCGGTTCTTTCGGGAGAGTTTCCGCTTGGGCATGAGCTTATGCTGACCTCCATGGCAATCATGCTGTGGTGCCTGTCTGCGCTGCACCCGCATTTTGCCGCGGATGATGAGCGCTGGAGGAGAATCCGGGAACGCGGGATGTTCTACAACTACATTGTTTTGTTGATATTCCTGGCGTTTCTCGTGAATGTTTTCGCTCTGACACCTCTGGAAATGAGCGGCTATCAGACCGTTTCCGTCATTGCCTCGTTCCTCGTTTCATCGGTATTTATCACATTCGTCATTTTGTCCAAGAGGATGTAGGGAGTGGAATATATGAAGCCAAGTGAAAAGTTTACCAAGTGGTTCTTGATCACCTTGATAATCATCGTCGTATTTTGGGGCGTATCCCGAGTGATCAGCCAGATTCAACAAGGAAATATCGGATGGTTTTCAGCACTGGTTCCTTTTATGCTGTTAATTCCTCTTTTCTATAATCTGATCGTTTTCCCGCATTGGGACATGAAGGATGAACGGTGGCGCCGAATTATCGAGCGTTCATCTTTTTACAGTTCCCAAGTTCTCATCTTGGCTCTCGCCGGACTGATCCTAGTGTTGGCATCGTATCCGACCCATTTGACAGCACTTCAGACCGTATTTGTCATTTTTGTGTTTTACGGATTGAGCCAAACAGTGATCACGATGGTCCTGACGAGAAGGATGTAGGAGGAAGCCATGAAAAACTATATCAGGGACAATCGTTCAGAGCGGGGAATGACACAGGACGATCTGGCCGAGGCGCTCGGCGTTTCCAGGCAGACGATCATCTCCCTTGAAAAAGGGCGATATAATCCGTCGCTTGAGTTGGCGTTCAAACTGGCTGCCGTTTTCGGCTGCCGCATCGAAGACTTATTTGATCCGGAGGAGGAGTGACCATGTACGAAGGGTTTGAACTTGGTTCGTTTCTTGCAGGCCTGCCGTTTGGTCTCGCTGTCGCGGGGATTGTCATGTTCTTTAGCTGGAGGAAAGGAAAGAAGGAGCGGCGGTACGACGAACGGTTTTATGCAATCCATAATTGGGCCAGGTCGTTTTCCTGGGTGGTCACAACCATCGTCATCCTGATTGCCTGGACGGTCGTGATGATCATCGAGCCGGTCGGGACGGCATTCTTTGTCCTGATGACGGTCTATATGCTGCACATGATTTCATATATTGTCGGCGCAGCCATCGCCTCAAGTAAGTATTAATCTGAAACTTGCAGCCATCTGGAACCGTATAGGAAATGAAAGGGGAGAGATCATGGCGCTCGAATTAAATCACGTAACGAAGAAGTTCGGGGAGTTCACGGCGGTCGACAACCTGTCGCTCGCGATCGGGGAGGGAACGATGTACGGCTTTCTCGGGGCGAACGGCGCGGGCAAGACGACGACGTTCCGGATGATTCTCGGGCTCCTCAACCCGACTGAAGGACGCATCACCTGGAAGGGGAAGCCGATCGACTACGGAACAAGCCACAAGATCGGCTACCTGCCGGAAGAACGCGGCCTTTACCCAAAAATGAAAGTGGAAGAACAGCTGATCTTCCTCGGAAAACTCCGCGGCATGCACCGGCTTGATGCCAAAGCGGCAATTCGCGAATGGCTGGACCGCTTTGAAGTTCCCCACTATCTCAACAAAAAAGTCGAAGAGCTTTCCAAAGGGAACCAGCAGAAAATCCAGGTGATTGCGGCTCTGATGCACAAGCCGGAGCTGGTCATCCTCGATGAACCGTTTTCCGGCCTCGATCCGGTTAATGTGGAAATACTGAAAAGCGCGGTGAAAAATGTCCGGGATCAGGGCGCGACAATTGTGTTTTCCAGCCACCGGATGGACCATGTCGAGGAATTATGTGAACAGCTGAGCATCGTCCACAAGGGACAGCAGATCGTGGAAGGATCCCTGCGCGATGTCAAGCGGTCGTTCGGCAGGCAGAATGTAAGCATCCGGTCCGACCATGATCTGACAAGGCTGCAGTCCGTACCAGGCGTCCGCAATGCATCCTATGCGCTAAATGGAGCGGTCTTCCAGGTAACGGATGACGAGACGGCGCACAAGTTGCTGCAGGAAGCGCTGAAGGCCGGACCGGTCCGCCACTTCAGCATCGAGGAGCCGTCGCTGCAGGATATCTTCATCGCGAAAGTGGGGAACGAGCATGCGTGATTTCTGGATTATCTTTAAACAGGCCTTCATGAGCAAGGCAAAGTCGAAGACCTTCCTTATCACCACTGCTGTGGTCATTGCCGGCATCTTCCTCCTGGCGAACATCACGACGATCATCGAGGCGTTTGACGACGGGGAGGAGAAAAGCAAGGCCATTCCGGTCGTGACGGACAATGAAGCGGTCGTGGACCGGCTCGCTCAGCAGCTAGCGGCTATGGGGGAGGAAGCTGAGTTTAAAGTGACCGGAGATTTGCGCGGTGCACTCGAAGATCAGCTGAAGGAAGGCGAAATCGAATCGTTCCTCATTCTCCAAGTCCCGGATGGCCATTCAATCGAAGCCGAATATGTTTCGGAGAGCTCGGAAATGTTCGGCTTCCCGATGATGTTGCAGGAGGCCCTGCAGTCGATGCAGACCGAGATGCGTGCAGAAGAGATGGAACTCGCACCGGAACAGGCGGGCGCGCTGTTCGAGCCGGTCGGCTTTGAGCAGACGACGGTTTCCGCATCCGGCAAGACAGAAGAGGAAATGAACCAGGCGCGAATACTCGTCTATGTGCTCATGTTCCTCATCTATTTCGCGGTCATCATGTACTCCAACATGATTGCAACCGAAGTGGCGACTGAGAAGTCCTCCCGGGTCATGGAGATCCTGATCTCCAGCGTATCGCCGGTGAAGCATATGTTTGCGAAGGTGCTCGGCATCGGAACACTAGGACTCGTGCAGATGCTGCTGTTCGGAATCACGGGTTATCTGGCAATCAGGTCGTCTTCTTCAGTATCCGACCTGTCTGAGAGTTTCTTCTCGGAGATGGGCCTCGGAGACATCCCGGCCACGACCATCATCTATGCAATTGTGTTCTTTGTCCTCGGTTATTTCCTCTATGCGGTGCTTGCGGCGCTCCTCGGGTCGCTTGTCAGCCGGACAGAGGATGTTGCCTCGCTGATCACGCCGCTGACATTAATCATCGTCGTGGCGTTCATCATTGCGGCTACGGGCCTATCGACCCCGGACGCGGCATTCGTGACGTATTCTTCTTTTGTGCCGTTCTTCGCTCCACTTGTCATGTTCCTCCGTGTCGGGCTGCTCGACCTCCCCTGGTGGGAGCCGGCCCTTGCCATCGGGCTCATGGTGCTGACGATTGCAGTGCTCGGCTGGTTCGGCGCACGCGTCTACAAAGGCGGTGTCCTCATGTACGGCCCGTCCCGCTCACTGAAAGACCTGAAAAAGGCGATGCAGCTCGGGAAGGAATAAGAGATTTGTCCCCCGCTTTTGCGGGGTTTTTTTAATGGGGGAGTGCGAAAGTGATGAAAGGGGGCGTGAAAGTGATGAAAGGGCGTACGAAAGTGATGAAAGGGTGCGCGAAAGTGACGAAAGGGCATTCGAAAGTGACGAAAGACCGTCGATTCACCAGAGCGTGAGGTTCATAGGAGGAACATGGCAAATCTCATTTCCAAGCCCTACCCTGATATGATAGAATAGGAACAAACATTCGCTATTGAGGAGGTGTCCGGATGACGATCCGATTCATCCATGCGGCCGACCTGCACTTGGGGAGCCCGTTCAAAGGCTTTGCCGGTCTGCCGGGCAAGATATCGGAAACTGTCCGAGAAAGCACGTTCACGGCGTTCCGCAATCTGATTGATTATGCGGCTGGCGCGCGGCCGGATTTTCTTCTGATTGCAGGAGACATCTATGATGGCGAGGACCGGAGCCTGCGGGCGCAGGAGCAGTTCCGCCAGGGTATGGAAACGCTCAGCGAGGTGGGGGTTCCCGTCTTTGTCAGCCACGGCAACCATGACCACCTGTCGGGTTCCTGGGTACGGTTTTCCCTGCCGGAAAATGTCCATGTGTTCGGGCCTGAAGTGGAGACGGCTGAATTGACTGTCCGCGGGACCAACGTGAGAATCCATGGCTTCAGTTATCCGGAGCGGCATGTTACAGAGCCGGTCATCGGACACTATCCGCAGGCGGATAGCGATGCTGTTGAAATCGGGATGCTTCATGGGAGCATCCGGGGAGACGAGGCGCATGACGTGTACGCCCCGTTCACAAAGGACGAGCTCCTCGGCAAGGGGTATGACTATTGGGCGCTCGGCCATATCCATAAGCGCCAGGTGCTCCACAAGCAGCCGCCGATTGTTTATCCGGGCAGCCTCCAGGGCCTTCACCGGAAGGAAAGCGGTGTGAAGGGGTTCTATGACGTGACGATCCGGCAGGGAACTCCGTCACTGGAATTCATCCCCGCAGGTGCGCTTGTCTTCGGCGAAGCCGAAGTGGACTGCAGCGGTATCCGTCATGCGGACGAGTGGCTGGACCGGTGCATGGATCAGATCCGTGCGTTCAGGGAAGCGAACGGCCCGGGACTGATCGACCTCCTGCTTTTCGGGATCGACGAGCAGTCGGAAGCGATGTTCAGTGATGCTCCGGAATCCGAATGGCTGGAATTCATCCGGGAAGCAGCCTCAAACGACTTTCCGGATATCGGAGTCCACCGGATGACATGGGAGCGGGAGGCCGCTCCGTCGGTGCCGGGCGGACTGATGCGCGATGTGCTGGATGAAATCGGAAGCTGGGATATGGACGGCTGGAAAAGCCGCCTTTCCGACCTGTACGGCCACCGCCAGGCGTACAAGTTCACCGGCCGGCTGGACGAGGAAAGCATCAGGGAAATCAGAAAAGAAGCGGAAAGGCTGCTCACCGACGGGCTGATGAAAGGGGGGCGGGCAGAATGATGACCATCACGAAGCTCGTCATCTACGGATTCGGCAAGCACGAGAACGTGACAATCGACCTTGAACGGGGCATCAACGTCCTGTACGGGCCGAACGAAGCGGGCAAGACGACGATCCGGCAGTTCATCCTCCACACGCTTTTCGGCTTTCCGCAGCGGGGAAGTTCGCTTCTCCGGTACGAACCGAAAACAGGCGGCGCGTACGGCGGGCAGGTGCATGTGACGGACAGCGAATTCGGCCCTTGTGTGATTGAACGGATTGCGGGCCGCTCCGCCGGTGAAGTGACTGTCCGCTTTCCGGACGGCAGGGAAGAAGGGGAGGAAACGCTCGGGCGGCTGCTGCGGGGTTACGACCGTCAGTCGTTTGAGTCCGTTTTCTCATTCTCTCTCCTGCAGCTTCAGGAAATCGGCAGGATGAACGAAGAAGAACTGGGACAGGCGCTGATCGCTTCCGGAACAACCGGGGCCGAGGATCTTGCGGGTTACAAAGCACGATTGGAAAAAGAGATGGACGGGCTGTTCAAGAAGTCCGGCCGGGTTCCCGAGATGAATGTCCTGCTGAATGAGATGAAGGAAATCGAGGCTGAAATCGGGGAACATCGGAAAAATTCGGATGCTTATGCCCCCATGAAAGAGCGCATGGCGGAAATCGCTTTGCGGTTAAATGAGATTGCGGAAGAAGAATCCGCACTTACCGCTGATCAGGAACGGCTGTCCATCCTCAGGCAGGCGGCTCCGCTCGAAATCGAACGCCGAAAGACGGAGGAAGAGCTGCAGGCAATCGGTGATGCCCCGTTTCCTGCCGAAGGGATCCGGCGGTATGAAGCACTGAAGGACCGGAAGATTGCTGCAGATGCAGCGATCAGGAACCTTCAGGAACGGATTGCCGCTGTCGGAAAAGAGATGCCGGAAAAACCGGATGCGGAGCGGCTTTCAAAACTCCGGTCTGCTCTCTCCGACGAAGCCGCCTGGCATGAAGCGCGGTCACTGGAGACTGCTGCAGAGCATGCGCTGCGGGAGCTTACCGCAATGAAAGACGGCCTCCTTGCCCGTCTCGGTCTGGCTGACGAAGAAACAGCCGCCCTGGCGGACACATCAATCCGGAAAGAGGAAGAACTTCACAGCCTGACAGAGGAACATGACCGCGCAACAAGAAGTCTCGAACGTCTTGATGAGCGGATTGCAGAAAAAACGGCCGAGGCCGGGCGGATTGCCGATGAGCAAAACAAACTTGAAGCATCCGGGCCGGATGACGGGGAGATCGAGTGGGCATCGAAATGGCCCACGCTCAAAAAGCGCCTCGTGGCTGCTGCAGCCAAACAAAACACAGGGCATAGCGATAGCCGGCAGCCGATCCTGATTCTTGCAGGCCTTGCCGCATTGATCATCGCCATGGCCATCTTTTCTGAGAACTGGCTGTTTGCCGCTGCCGGAGTGGCGGCGGGTGCCGCCTCTGTGTACCTCCTCTTAAGGCAGGGGGACGGCAATGACGGACTGACGGAAGAGGAGCGACTGATTCTCAGCCAATACGGCGGCAGGGAAGAAGAGCTGGACCGCAGGGCAGAGCGGGTGCGACGGCACTTCATTGAACTCGACCGGCTCATCGAAGCGGAAGAACGTATCCGGAGTGAGGTCGGGGAACTCAACACATCATGGAAATCCGCCGCGGCGGTTCTTGATGATACCGAAGAAAGGCTTGGCACATTCCTGGAAGGCTACGGAATCACGGGAAGGCTGCCTGCGGCAATCATGCCGGAACTGTTCCGGCTGGTACGGGAACTGCAGGAAACGTTGCGCCGTATCCGCTCAGAAGAAGAAAAGCGGGACCGGGCGATCCGGACGGCCGGTGCCATAAGGAACGGCGCACATGAACTGATCGGTCATCCCGTGCCGGATCATCTCCTGTTTCCGGGGCTTAAAGAAGCGGAAATGTACTTGCTGAGGACCGGCGAAAAAAGGGACCGGCTGCTTGAAGAACAGAACAGGCTGTCAGATGAACTGGCGGAAGCTGAGAGTCTCAAGACAACTCTTGAATCCGAAATCAATACGCTGTTTGCGACTGCGGCAGCAGAAGGAGAACAGGCGTATTACGAAGCCGCAGGAAAAGCTTCGAGGAAAACGGAGCTAGTGGAGATGATCGGCCGCATTGGTGAGCAGTTAACGCGTATCGGAGCTCCGGGAAAGGCAGCCGCTCCGGATATTGAGCAGATTAGCCTGCGGATCAAGGAGAACCGTGAATCCCTGCAAGCGATCGCGGAAGAGCGGACCGGCCTGATTAAAAGACAGGCAGAACTAAAAGCACAGATGGGTCATCTTGTAGCAGATACCGCATATGATGCCCTGTTGCAGGAATTCGAAGAGAAAAAGGCGGCGTTCCGGGAGCTTTCCGTGAAATGGGCCGCCCGCAAAGCGGCCGTCTCCGCGATCAGCGGAGCCACCGGGAGACTCAAGGAACAGAAGCTGCCGGACGTGATCGATCGGGCTTCAGGATGGTTCCGGGAACTCACGGGCGGTGTCCATGCGGCGCTTGTACTGAATGTCGACGGCCTGATCGAGTCGGAAGGAGCCAGCGGCATGCGATTTGGCCTGAATGAGCTGAGCCAGGCGACAAAGGAGCAGGCTTATATCTCCATGCGGCTGTCTCTTGCAGCCTCTCTTCTGGATTCGGCCCCGTTTCCGATCATCATGGATGATCCGTTCGTCCACTTCGACCGGGCACGGCTCGGCAATATGATAAACTTATTGGAAGAATTGAAGATTCATCACCAGTTCCTGTATTTCACCTGCCACAAGGAGATGGCCGGCGCCTTCAGTGAGGCAGCCGTCATCAGCGTGGCCGGAGCCGGGAGCGAAAGGGGAGTGCTGAGATGAAAGGAGTCGGTACCGAGATGAAAGGGATCGGAACCTATAAAACAGGCGAGCGGGTCGATCTGTTCATGCTCATCAAGCAGGCAACCAAAGGCATGACGACAACAGGAAGCCCGTTCATGACGCTGATCCTGCAGGATAAGACGGGCGATATCGAAGCGAAGCTCTGGGATGCGAAAGAGGAGCATGAGAAGATGTTCCAGCCGGCCTCGATCGTCCGGGTCGGCGGTGATGTCCATGAATATCGGGGCAGAAACCAGCTCCGCATCAAAAGTATCCGTCCTGCCAAGCCGGATGAGCCCATCCAGATTTCCGACCTCGTTCCAAGCGCCGAGAAATCAAAAGAGGAACTATATGAAGAGCTGTCACCCTATATCTTCGAGATCACCAATCCGAACATTCAGCGCATCACGAGATACTTGCTGAAGCAGCACCGGGAGGCGTTCCTCGTTTATCCGGCCGCAACCAAGAACCACCACGACTACGTGTCGGGCCTGCTCGACCATGTCGTCTCGATGCTGCGCCTCGGCAAGGCGATTGCCGAGCTGTATCCAACACTAAATAAAGACCTTCTGTATGCAGGGATCATCCTCCACGATGTCGGTAAGGTGGTGGAGCTGTCCGGCCCTGTCGGCACTGTCTACACGCCTGCAGGCAATCTTCTCGGCCACATTACGATTATGGTCAACGAGATTGCAATGGCCGCAAAAGAGCTCGGGATAGAAGGGGAGGAAGTCGTTCTCCTGCAGCATATGGTCCTGAGCCACCATGGCAAGGAAGAGTGGGGCAGCCCGAAGCGCCCGATGCTGAAAGAGGCGGAGATCCTCCACTACATCGACAACATCGATGCGAAGATGAACATGCTCAACCGCGCACTGTCAAAGGCGGAGCCGGGAGAGTTCACAGAGCGTCTCTTCCCGCTTGATAATCGCCAGTTCTACAAGCCGACCTTCGAGTAAGTCATTCATATCAAAAGAGCCTGACTCCACGAGTCGGGCTCTTTTCAATGACTCTACATGTTTTTGCTTTGCTGAAGCAGTTTGGAAACACCCGTCCGTTCCCATTCTTCCACGGTCTCGTATGCCTGTTCAGGGGAATAACCCTTGCCGACAAGGACCCCCATCAGAATGAATTCCTGGAGGATATGCGTCGAATTGATGCCCCGTTTGACATCATCCAATCCTTCATTCACCAAGTACTCTATGTGCCGGACCCAATCATCAGGGGTCTTGCCGTCAATCAACACGTTATTTCCTGTCTCGTGCCGGATGCGCTGCATTCTTTCCTTGGAATCCGCTTTCGTAGGGTCCACCGTATTAGGCGGATGGTTGGGCGGGGCATAGATTGAGTACAGCTTCATCGGGGTGCTGCCGGTATTGGTCACATTATGCCACGTGCCGGCAGGAACCATGATGGCGGAATCATCCTGGACGTTCCTGACATAATCCAGTCGGTCTTTCCTCTTGCCCATCTGGACATATCCCTGGCCCTGTTCAATACGCAAAAACTGGTCGACAACGGGATGGATTTCCAGTCCGATGTCGTCACCGGGATTGATGGACATTAATGTAACCTGTAAATGAGGGCCGGTCCATAATGCCGTCCGGTAATTTTGGTTAAGTCTGGCTGCCCGGTTGATATTGATGGTGAACGGGTTGGGTCCGTAATCTCTCAACATTTGTGCGGACATCCCCTGATTTACGGGATCTGGCGCCGTCGGGTAGGCGTAAGAAGTTCCTGCGGGGTAGGCCCAATAGTACGGCGTTCCAGCGTAATGACCCGGGTAAGGGGGAGGATGGTACCCATTTCAATCCTTTCAAACAGACTTGGGTATCATCATATGCCCAGGAATGGAAATTGTGCCTGAATGCGAAAAGGGGATGTCCGGAAAATAAGTATCAGTGTGAAAAAGCAAACGGCACGGACTCTGGTCGCTTACCGCGGGCCGGCGCCTAGCCCCGCGTGAAGCGGGTCTCGACAGCCCGGCTTTTCCCGCAGGACAGAAAAGCCTCCTCGAATAAACCTCGCACGAAGGAAATGCGAAGCATTTTCGAGGAGTCTCCCGGCGTCCGTGCCGTTTTCTATATGGCGGGCTGAATTCAGATTTTTGCACAGCCCCTCCGGGCGAAGTTAATTTTGCTGCTGTTCAGCCAGCAGTTGGGTTCGCAGTTGCTGAATCACTTCTTTTGAGGCGGGTGCTGCGGGTTTGTAGTGCCCTTTCTGAAGGGCGTAACTGTAGAGTGTCCGCTGGCGCGACTCATCCTGATTTCTCAACTGAATCAATGTCTGTCTGAGTTCTGCGTTATTCGTTTGTGCAATGATGTTGGCATAGCCGGTCAAGCTTGCATTTAAACCGGCCAGATAGTCATTCACCATTTCTTTATCCTGGAACATAAACATCCTCCTTAATTCAAATAGGACAAGAGATCCTGTTGCGCCTGCTTTGCGGCTTGTGCGTCCCGTTCGAAAAGGGTTTTCAGCTCTGGGTCTGTGCAACGCTGAGCATAATCATCCAACTTCTTGGAGACGTTGCCATGACCGCCAATCAGACTCCGCAAATGTTCGACTTCGAGTTCAGTTAAATCGTGGTTCATCTCGCACCTCCTTATTCATTCAATATCCCCATTCATCATTGTGCCCATACTGAGCACTGCGCCAATCCATCAAAATCAAAAAAGCCCCGGACCTATTTGTCCGGGACGGAGAGTAATCATCAGAGCGGGCGCATCATCCGTACACTGTAAAGGGTGTGTCCGCCGAAGTCCTCTTCGAATTCATCAACGGCACTGAAGCCGCGGGCCTCGTAGAACCGTTTTCCGTTCTCATTGTCACGCTCGACTGTGAGGTAGAGGCGTTCAGCGTCCAGTTCGCCGATCCCGCTCTCCAGAAGGGCGGTTCCGAGTCCCTGGCCCTGACAGGCAGGAAGAAGGTAGATGGCCGAGAGTTCGGCATCCCCGGTCTCCGGAAGGCGGAAGAAGTTGGCGAACCCGACGATGGTACCCTGGTGTTCTGCCACGTATAGGGTGGACTTCTCGAGACGTTTCTGCAGTGATGCGGGACTATAGGCAGTCGCGAGGAACCGCTCCCGGATCTCCCGCGGAATGATTTCTCCATATGTATCGTGCCAGCTTTCAGCGGCAACCTGCCGGACCGCAGGAATATCCTTTTCTTGCATCTTGCGGATCATGACAGTCCCTCCCAGCGGTGAATTTCATCCATTATATAACAAAAACGAACCGGCACCCATATTGGATGCCGGTTCTTCATCAATTATTTTTTCTCTTCGGAATCTGCAGCCGGACCTTTGAACTGGTCAAGCGCGTCTTTCAGGTCTTCATCCTTGATTTTAATATCCGCATCATCAAGCATCTTGGACAGCTTGTCCATCAGGGCGTTCGGATCAGCCTTTTTCTGGACTAGTTCGTCCTTGATTTCCGCGCGGCGCTCATCGGTGATGTCTTCCTTCTTCTCTGCACCTTCCGCTTCACGGGTATCGGTCACCTGGATGATGTGGTAGCCGAAGTCCGTCTTGACCGGTTCACTGATCTGGTCCACTTTGAGGCCATAAGCTGCGTCCGTGAAGTCGGCGACCATCTTGTCGGGACCGAACCAGCCAAGATCTCCGCCGGATTCCTGAGCAGCCGGTTCAGTGGAGTATTCCTTGGCAAGCTCTGCGAAGTCTCCGCCTTCGTCAAGCTTCGTCTTTACTTCTTTTGCCGTTTTTTCATCCTCCACGAGGATATGGCGGGCGTTCAGCTCGGTACCCATGCGGTCGATGTACTGGTCAACTTCTTCGTCCGTCACTTCAACACCTTCAGTCAGGGCCTTTTCCTGGAGAAGGTTGAGCTTGATCATGTCTTTGTAGCTTTCTTCTGTATAGCCTTGCTGGGCGAGGAAGGAATCAAAACCTTCGCCGGCCTGTTCTTTCATGTCGTTATATTGCTTATCGACTTCTTTCTGGTCGACATCGTATTTATCGTCAAGAACTTTTTCGATGACCATCAGCTGGAGCGCCTGCTCGCCAACTGTTGTCTTCATTTCTTCATACAGATCCTGTTGCGTGATGTCACCCACTTTGGACGACACGATGACATCTTCTCCTGCGTTGTTGCTGCAGGCGGAGAGGGCAAGCACCGACGCGGCGACAGTTGCTGCGATTACAGATTTCTTCATTCTAAACTCCCCTTCTGATTGTGTAAACAAAAGTAAATATATCATAAAAACGACCTGGCTACAAAAAGGTTCCCGGCAAATGCCCACAGACCCTTTTCACCCGCGCATACGATACGGGAGAGAAGGGAGGTGATCACATGAGCGGAGGTTTCAACTACGGCGGCGGCTTCGCCTTGATCGTCGTCCTTTTCATCCTGCTGATCATCGTCGGGGCAGCGTACGTCTACTGATGAATAAAGGGGGGCCGGCATGATCCCCCTTCGGCCGCGCCGCCTGAATGACAGCAGCGAAGGGAAAGGACCGGTATGGCCGGCGGATTGTCCGGTGAACTAAAGGAAATGCCGGCACCAGAATACCGTCCTACCGTCGAATCAAAAACGTCCATCCCCCGGAAACCGGGCGGATGGACGTT
This sequence comes from Bhargavaea sp. CC-171006, assembly GCF_009761675.1. GTDB lineage: Bacteria > Bacillota > Bacilli > Bacillales_A > Planococcaceae > Bhargavaea > Bhargavaea changchunensis. Next base: position 8,879 of record NZ_QUZH01000028.1, on the reverse strand, counting down.
TATTATTTTCATTCAGGAGATGGCAGTCATGATCTCGACAAAAAACGAGATGATTAAGATCGTGATGAGGATGTTGACCGTCTGATAAATCTTCGGCTGCTTTTCCTCGGGGATTTCCCTGACTTCGCAGAGGGCATAGGTCATCTTGTTGATCTGGAACAGATAGAAGATCGAAAACAGTACAGTGACAAGAATGATCATTCCATTTCCCCCTTTCTACACAACTATTGACTTAGCATATCAGAATACCGGTTAAAAGAAAACCGCTCAATCTGGCAGTGGTACCAGAATTTCGTAGCCGTTGTCGTTTTCTTCGATATAGCACGCCTTCGGAGAACGCGAAAGGTTCTTGAAATAGACGAAATCGATCAGGCAGATGCCACAGTGGTAGGCGAGCAGTGCCGTAAAATAATGCGAAAACGCCGGCAGGAGGATTCCACCTGCAACAAATAGCGGGTTAAGGATAAAAAACGGTGCCACTAGAGAGACGGCGAATCGGTTTTTCGGAATCGGCTCGCAAATGCGAAGCAGGAAGAGCGGGAAAAAGGCCCAGTCCCGGTTGATGACAAGCGTGATCCGCTTACGGTATCTCCATAGGGCCGCGAAGTGGATCACTTTGTGGATCGGGTACAGCAGAACCACCGAGACGAGGAATACAGCGAAAAACGCATCGGACCTGCCGGTTTCCCGGGTGAGTTCAAAACCGATATATGAAAAAATGAAGACGGCAATCATCAGGATGGAAGAAAGCAGGAACAGACGGCTGAGCCCGTAATGCTTTTTCACATTGATGGTCTTCCAGCATCGCATCAGTTGCATCTCCTTTAGTGAATTCCCAAATTGGACGATACATACCGTACTGCGATTCGCGAAAAAAATCAACCGTTTTAAATGAAAAAATCCAAGTTTAGGATACTTCGTCTTTTTCCTCTATGGATTGCACTTCCGCTTCTCCGGCGTCAGCGGCTCGTTCGGCCTGTGCTTCTTTCCCGTACAGCTGCTCCATGTTTCTGAAGCCCTCTTCAAAGATATTCATGAAATCTTCACCGTATATGTTGCGAATCACTGCCATCAGTTCGATGAACTCAGGGAATCGGCCATAGAGCTGGCGGACGGGAAGTGAACCCTCCAAAACAGAATGTTCCGTGTCGAAGTAATGATTATTGATCTCTAGCAAAAGCCCGTGTCCCTGCTCGGTCACTTCGACATATGTACTGCGCTTGTCATCTTCGCGCTTGGAGAAAGAGAGATATCCGCGTTCCTCCAATTTTTTGGAGAAGTTGAATGCTGTTGAAACGTGCATGACACCGAACTTCGCCACCTCTGAAATTGTCGCTCCTTTCAAATGCGCCGCAATCCAGAGGATATGGTGTTCATTGATATTCAGGCCGAACGGCTTAATCCACTGCTGCCAGTCTTTTTCAACCGCTTTCCACAGCGCTTTCGAAAGCTGGGCCATACGTTGGCTGTACAGCATGGCTTCAGGCAGGCTATAGGTTTGTTCCGCCAATTTCTCACCTTCTTTCTCAATGTTCGGATAGTTTAAGAATAGTATATCAATAAAATAGATGACAATGAAGGCTTTTTGTCACAATCGTAATATTTCGCAAGTGTGCCAGGAAATTGCGGCTTCATCTGCATAGGATGATGCCAATTCCGTTAAAGAATAAACGAAAAAAGACTCCGGCCGTCTTACGGCATACGGAGTCCGTCTCCGGCGCTTGTCGGCCGGATAAAATGGCGATTTACAGGGGCAATCCGACCAGTCCGGATGCCGCCTGTGTATGTCGGGAGTGAATTCCCGATGAACCTTATTTCTTGATGGAGCTGACCGCCTGTTCGAGTTCGGCGATGGAAGTCTGGATCTGCTGGACACGCTTTTGAATTCTCTCACGGTTCAGTTCCGTATCTCGGTTCCAGACGTCGACCGATGTTTTCAGCTCATCCGCAACTTCAGGGAAGCGGGTCTTCGCTTCATTGACCAGATGAATGACCGAAGCTTTCAGGTCATTGGTTTTCGCTTTAACATCTTCGATCTTCGGCTTCATGTTATCGGACGAGCTCTTCACTGAATAACGGAGCTCTTTGCCGGATTGCGGGGCGCTCAGCAGGACTGCTGCAGCGCTGCCCGCAGCACCGACGGCGAGTCCGAGGAAAAATGATGATGCTTTCATGAGGGCACTCTCCCTTCTCTCTATAGTTCAATATTCCTTTCCGCCTCTTTATTAAAACATGAGGGGAGAGGGAGCGACAACAGACGAACACCCCGGCCGTGTTTCCGGCCAGGGTGTTTGTCGGTGTTCCGATCAGAGGGACGGCGCCGTCGAATAGTTCGAGCGCTGCGCGAGCCTGAGAACGATCGGATAGATGATAAAGAAGGCGATGGCATTCATGGCGATGGCCGGAACGACGACTGTCAGGAATAGAGCCATGAACGGGAAGTCCCCGCCAAGCACGAAAATCGCGACGGACAGGAAAATCGAACCCGACAGAACGGTTCCAAGCGCGGCAAGAACAGTTGCCGCGGCAAGCTTGTCGGCGAGCTTACCGAGAAGGAGCACCACACCGAAGAAGACGATCCCCGTCACCGTCTTATCGATGACGTTCGGGATAAATCCGCCCGGGAATGTCGTAAACAGGCCGGACAGGATGCCGGTGGATACGGACATGACGAGTACGCTCTTGATGTCGCGGAACAGCAGGATGCCGATGAACATCATCGTCAGCATGAAGTCGGGCTTCATGCCCCCGTTGATCCCCGGAATCACCAGATACAGCGCAGTCCCGATCCCAATCAGTAAAGCCATCAAAACCAGATTTTTCGTTTTCATTGCTCATCTCTCCTCAGCTAAGCTAAATTTTGCTACCCCCGGCGTGCCCTATGGCCGACGGCGGGTTGCTGTAGTCCGATTGTACCGTTTTTGGATGAAATATTCAATCTATCAGTTTTTAATTTGTGCGCCGATCGCCTCGGCGATTTCCTGGAGCTTTTCTTTCGGGAACTCGTCTTCTTTCGTTTCCCAATGCAGCCCGAAGCCGTCCGTCTGGCGATCATAGCGCGGGATGAAGTGGAGGTGGAAATGGTAAACACTCTGGCTGGCGGCCGCTCCGGTGTTGTTCAGGAGGTTCATGCCGGCCGGCTCGAACTCGGCTTTTAGCGCCCGCGCTATTTTTGGCGCAGCGGAGAACAGCTGTGCCGCCTCGTCTTCGCTGAATTCATAGATGTTTTCGCGGTGCACTTTTGGAATCAGCAGAACATGGCCCTTTGTCGTCGGCATGATGTCCATGAAGGCGAGGACATGCTCGTCCTCATATACTTTGGCTGCAGGAATTTCTCCTTCCACCATTTTGCAGAAAATGCATTCGGTCATCGGTCAACATCTCCTTTTCATATCCTGACAACAGGATATCATATATTCAGAAAATAGAGGACGGCGATTCGAGGCATAACCGGTCCGGATTTGCTAAAATGGAGGCATGAATGGGGTGGAAACATGAACGTATTGGAAGTGGAAAAGATCACAGGCGGATATACACGGAAGCCGGTGCTTCACGATTTGTCATTTGAAGTCGGCCCCGGTGAACTGGTCGGGCTCATCGGGCTGAACGGCGCCGGGAAAAGTACGACGATCAAGCATATCATCGGTCTCATGGAGCCGTCGGAAGGCGAAATCCGGATCGGCGGAACGGCTTTCCGGGATGATCCCGAGAAATACAGAAGCTCATTTTCCTATATCCCCGAGACGCCGGTCCTTTATGATGAACTGACGCTCCGCGAGCACCTGGAGCTGACAGCGATGGCGTACGGCATTCCGAAGGACGTGTTCGAGGCAAGGTCATCGGCGCTCCTGCGGGAGTTCCGGATGGAAAAGAGGCTGCGCTGGTTCCCGTCGCATTTCTCGAAGGGGATGCGGCAGAAGGTGATGATCATGTGCGCGTTCCTCGTGAATCCGTCGCTCTACATCATCGACGAACCGTTTGTCGGATTGGACCCGCTCGGCATCCGCTCCTTGCTAGAGCAGATGAGCGAGAAAAAGGCGGACGGGGCTTCGGTCCTCATGTCGACGCATATTCTCGCGACCGCCGAGAAATATTGTGACAGGATCCTGCTTTTGCATGAGGGCCGGATGCGCGCGGCCGGAACGATGGACGAGCTCCGCGAACAGTTTGGCATGCCGGGCGCGACGCTCGATGATCTGTATATCGAGATGGCAGGGGAGCCGGACGATGGGCAGCCTGCGTGATGTGTGGCGCAGCCGCTTCACTCATTATACGGAGGAGCTGCAGCGCTACACGAAGTTCATCTTTACCGGACACCTCGCCATCGTCCTCGTCTTTCTGATCGGAGCGGGGGGCTATGCGTACAGCGGCTGGCTAAAGACCGTGCCGGAGGATTTCCCGGCAGCTCCGCTGGCAGGCATCATCCTGGCTGCGATCCTTGCCTATGCGCCGCCTGTGACGCTTCTGAAAGAAGCGGACGCCGTCTTTTTCCTGCCGATGGAAGAAAAGCTCGGCGGCTACATGCAGAGCGCGCTCAAGTGGACGTCAGTTTCGGGGATCCTGCTGCCGGTCATGGCCTTTATTGTCTCGATTCCGCTTCTTAATGCGGTCTACGGACTCAGAGGGATCGGGCTGCTCGCCCTTGTGCTCGGCATTGCCGCGCTCCATATCTGGAATGTGCGCACCGAATTCGCCCACCGGTGGGCCGAGCAGGGAGAGGGCGCTTGGGGCGACCGTGCCATCCGGTTTGTCCTGACGGCCATTCCGCTCGTTGCTGCCATGTACGGCAAATGGTGGCTCGGCGCAGCACTGCTGATCCCGATCGTGGTGTATGGTGCCCTGAAGCAGCGGACGAGCGAAGGCAAGCCGTTCCCGTTCCTTCATTTTATCGAGCTGGAGCGCGGCCGGATGAGCCGGTTCTACCGCTTCGCCAACCAGTTCACGGACGTTCCGCATCTGCGCGGAGCGGTCCACAGGAGGGCTTGGCTCGACTGGGTGTACGGAAACGCAACGTTTGAAACGAAAGCCTCGCCGCGCTACCTCGCGATGAGGACGTTCATCCGGTCGGACGACCTGTTCCTCCTGTGGGTCCGGCTGACCGCGATTTCGATGATCGGCGCGCTCTTTATCCCGATGCCGGCGGTCGCGGCCGTATTCAGCGGCGCGCTCGCTTTCGCGACGGCCTATCAGCTGCGGGACGCGCTCGCCAGCCAGCATGAGTTCCGGATGGACCGGCTTTATCCTGTATCTGAGGCGGTGCGTGCTTCCGCGGTGCGCCGCACGGTACGCAGCGCGCAGGTGATCCAGGCTGTGCTGGTTCTCGTTGCAGCGTGGTTCCAGTACGGGATGGGGGCAGGGATGCTGCTGCTCGCCATAGCGGTGCTGGTCATCTCGGAAATCACGCTCCGCATGTCGGGGAAGAAATAAATAAGAAAACTGGCTTCGCAGTGCGCGAAGCCAGTTTTTTTGTGGATATTACGCGTTGCGCCAATATGTCAACGTCTCAATGAAATATAGCAACGTTTCAATGTAATATGTCAACGTCTCAATATAATATAGCAACGTCTCACTAAAGGTCGTAGACTCCAGTCAGTTCCGAAGCTTGTCCATGTTCGCAAATCCGATGTCCGTACCGACATGTCCCGTGATCGTCGACCGCTCGATGTCGTCACCACGGAGCCAGGCCGCGAAGTCGAATTCGACCGGATCTGTGTCCCCTCCAAGTGCGAACCAGGCGGTGAGCGTCTCCGGGAAGTAGGCGGAAGTATGAATCGTGCCGGCCCAGCTTTTGTAATTGTCGGCGAAGACGCCTTTGCCGGTGTCGTTCAGGAGACGCCAGGCCTGCAAGGCATCGGACAACGCTTCCGGCCTTTCCTTCATGGCGTCCATCCGCTCGATGGAATCTTTCAGGTAGCGGCGGTTTTCGTCAGTCTGCTGCTCAAAGTGGTTCGTGCAGTAAGCGGATTCCCTGACGATGACGCCGCGAGGACCGGCTTCGACAAGGGCACGATTGCCGGTTTTGTCGAGCAGGTTGTAGCTGAATGAGCCGCGGTGGGGGAGGTCCTGCAGAAATCGGACGGCCTCCTCCACATCTGCGCATGTCTCCAGGATCAGCCGGCCGACCATCCAGCAGACGAATCCGTCACCCGGCCGCTTCCGGTTCGTGAAGTTGTAGCCCATCGCCAGGCCCTTTTCATTCAGGCCGTCCATCCGTCCGGTGATCCGCTGGGCGGGCCCGATGATGGCGTAGCCTCCGTCATCGGGTTGGAATACGGTATAGAGCCCTTCGTAAGTGTTTGGATGGAAGTCGTAGTTCCGCACGATGAAGTTACTGCCTGTCAGCACCGAACATCCCGCGCGGACGGGTTCTGTCCGGTAGCCGCCGAAGTCCCGGAGAATCTCTTCCATCGGCAGGCCGAGCGCGTCCCGCATGCCGTTCAACTCCTCCCACAACTGCGGTGCGAACCGGCCGAAGATGACTTCCGCTTCGCGGACATTGATGTGGAAACGGGGCTTCATCGTCCGCCACTTGGTCCTGCGATTATGGAGCGTCAAGGAGTCGCGCAGCCGTTCGCCTTGCAAATAACCGAAATCATAGTGCGATCCGCGGAACTGGACCACGTCTGTATAGATCTCTCTCATTAGGATTCATCCTTTACAACAGTTGTCTTTGTCCATCTTGGAACAGCGCCGGACGACGGTCAAGAATTGCTCCATGTAAAAAGAGTTTGTCTGAAAAGTGTATTTCCAGCATAAAAAGCAAACAGCAGTGGCTCTCGTCGCTTTCCGCGGGCGTTGCCTTAGCCTCCTCGGACTCCGTCCTGCGGGGTCTTCGGCTAACGCTATTCCCGCAGGAGTCTCCCGACGCCACTGCTGTTTGCCATAGATACAAGAATTACTTATTGGTCAGCCCCACTGAAAAATCTTATTCGCCTTGGTAGCCTGTCGCGGCAGCCCCAAGAATTTTCGCCGCCTGCAGCATTGCACGCTCGTCAAAGTCGAAGCGTGGGTGGTGGTGCGGATACGGCTCTTCCGGAGCGGCGCCGGTGAAGAAGAACGTGCCCGGCACGTTCTCGAGATAGTAGGCGAAGTCTTCGCCGCCCATCTGAGGTGCGCCTTCCACAGCTTCCAGGCCTTCGAGACCCTCGATTGTCTTCACGAGGAAATCTGTCTCTGCCGCATGGTTGACGACAGCCGGATAACCGCGGAAGTATTTGTAATCGATCTCGCTGTCTGTAGAGATTGCGGTTCCTTTGACGACACGGGCGATTTCGCTTTCCATGAGATCACGGATTTCCGGCTGGAACGTGCGGACCGTGCCTTTGAGTTCAGCAGAGTCGGCGATAACGTTGAACGCGTTTTCTGCGACGAACGAGCCCACGGAAAGGACGGCCGATTCGATCGGGTCAACACGGCGGGAAACGAGCTGCTGGAGGTTCTGGACCAGTTGGGAGCCGATGACGACGGCGTCTTTTGTCTGGTGCGGGTTCGCGCCGTGTCCTCCGCGGCCCTGAACCTTGATCTCGAACCGGTCGGCTGCCGCCATGATCGGGCCTGTACGGTATTCCACCGTGCCGTAAGGCGTCTGCGACCAGAGGTGCGTGCCGAAGATGGCATCGACACCGTCCAGGCAGCCGTCCTCGATCATCGAAATGGCGCCGCCCGGGGCAAATTCCTCGGCATGCTGGTGGATCATCACATATTCGCCGGCCAGCTCATCGCGGAGCTCGTGGAGCGCTTTGGCGAGCGTCAGGAGTGTCGCCGTGTGGCCGTCGTGTCCGCATGCATGCATGACGCCGTCAACGGTCGACTTATATTCGACGTCTTTCTGGTCCTGGATCGGCAGGGCATCGAAGTCGGCGCGGAGCGCAACCGTCTTGCCGGGCTTGCCGCCCTTGATGCGTGCGACGACACCGTTGCCGCCGACATTCGCGCGGAACTCGACACCGAGCTCAGTATAAAAGTCCTGGATGTATTGGGCTGTTTTATATTCCTTGAACGAAAGCTCCGGATGCTGATGAAGATAGCGGCGGATGTTGATCATGTCATCATTGGAAGCTTCCAGTTTGGAGAAGAGGCGTTCCTGCAAACTTTCGGCGCTTACTGTCTGTTCGGTCATTGAAATCCCTCCGGTAGGCGAAATAATTTGAATGTTATTTATTATAGACCCCATTCTGAAGAAGGGCAATAGCATGGAAACAGACAAAAAGTGTCACGGACCGGGGACGCGTGCGAATCCATGGAGTTTGCATACGAAAGTCCTCTCGTCCCCAAGCTTTGCTGATGAAACGGGAAAGCTCACGTATGCTCTTTCCTCCAAATAAAAAAACGGCGCCTGGGCGCCGTTTCAGACTGTAGACAAAACGGACCTAGAGGAAATCTCTCTAGGTCCGTTTAGTAATTTTATTGGAAATTTATCGTGGTTTTCTCCTTAAATCCCCTTGGAATGACCGGCCGTCAGGCCGGTTCGGGTGACTCCCAGGTCCAGCAGGCCAACCTCTTCAGATTCAGGGCAGCAAAAGTAAGCATCGCCTGCATGGACATTTTTGCCCTTCCACGAAGGGTTGTCCAACGCATGCCACACTTCTCCTTGGCATCTCCGAAACCGCGTTCTACGGTCTCTTTCCGCCTTGCATAGATTTCTTTGTTTTCTGGGGTGAGCCGAATGGCCTCTGCCTGATCGAGGTAGTCCTGCCAGATATGCCGGGTGATGACTTTTACATGATTCTTGCTTTGAGTGCATTGAGCAAGCAGCGGACAACCTGCACATTTGGCCCCGTTCGATTTGTACTCCCGGTAGCCCTGCTTATTGGTGGTCGAATACCGGAGTTCCTGTCCGTTCGGACAGATATAGGCATTCCTTTCGGAATCGTAGTGGA
>NZ_QUZH01000027.1 GCF_009761675.1 Bhargavaea sp. CC-171006 | reverse complement strand
TTTCAGGAATAGAAAAAACTGCAGACCAAGGAGTAGTTCACTCACTTTGTCTACAGTCTGAGACTGCCATTCCGGCAGTCTCTTTTTCATGCACTATCCATAGGGGAATCCACCCCCCTAAAGAGGAGAAAGCCGCCGAATACTATGAAAGACCTGAAATGACCACTTTCCAAATATCGGGATTGCCGATACAATCAGATTATCGAAAACAGGGTCAGGAGAGGTCAACCGTGCTCATCACGACATTCAACGGATTCATGAATCGCAGAAACGGCTCGGAATCGGATGTGGAAAACCGTGTGATCCTTGCCCAGAATGGCTCGAACGAAGAATTGGACGGCCTTCTCCTTGCTTATTCGCCGTTTATGAAAAAAGCAGCCTATTTGGTGTGCAACCGGTATATCGATGAACATGATGATGAATATAGTATCGCTCTCGGCGGTTTTCATGAAGCAGTCATGAAATACGACCGCTCACGGGATGCGTCTTTTATGACCTTCGCTCATCTGGTGATCCGGCGCAAACTGATTGACCATATGAGGAAAGAATCAAGGAGCGGCCTGGCCGTACACCTGCCAAAAGGCGAAGAAGAAGCTGTTGCCGCGACCGATGCCGCTTCCTACACCCGGTTTTCCGAACAGCAGGAAGCGGAAGCGAGGCGAGAGGAGATCCGGGTCTATTCGGAACTGCTTGCCGGCGTCGGTTTGTCTTTCAGCGAATTGGCAGATGTGTCCCCGAAACATGCTGATGCAAGAAAGACAGCAATGGACATTGCCGTGATCGTCTGCAGTTCCGAAGAAATGAAAAGCGAGACATTGCTCAGGAAGCGCCTTCCGATCAGAAAGATTGAGAAGTTGGTGGGTGTCTCCAGAAAGACGATTGAGCGTCACCGGAAGTATATTCTCGCAATGGTGGTCCTGCACCACAGTGACTTGCCGATGCTCCAGGAGTATTTAAAAGGATGGATGCCCGAATGAACCAGATCAAGGGGATCGTTGTCGAACAAAATAATCAAAGTGTAGTCATTCTCACTCCCGACGGCCGGTTTATCAGGGGCGAATCGCAGGGACAGGAGATCGGGTCTGAAAGTCTGGTGACACCTATGGAGCCAAAAAGCCGCCCAAGACTCTCAACAGCACCGAAACCGGTTGCTGTTGCAGGGATGCTTGCGGCAGCCATACTGGTCCTTCTGTCCGCACTTTTCCTGCCACTCAGGGAGCCGGCTCTTGCCTTTATCCAAGTGGAAGTGAACCCTGCGGTCGAATTCGGAATTGACGGCGAAGGGAAGGTCAGGGAACTGACACCGCTCAATAATGATGGGACGGCACTGATCCGGATGTTTGGAGACTGGGACGGCAAGGATGTGACTATGCTGCTCGGCAGGATTTTCGAAGAGTACGGCGAAGCCGATAGGGAGCTGACAGTCACATCGGTAGAGACGGCGGATGGAAACCTTGCCGGTATCATTGAACGGACCGAAGGCTTCATCAGGGATGCAGCGGGAGAGGAAGGGATGCACCTGAGGTTGTCGGAAGCCGACCGGGAATTGCGGGACCAGGCAATGAAAGAAGGTGTACCAATCAGTCGCCTGATAAATCCGGACAGTCAATCCGGCGAGCCGTCTCCGGCCGGGCAGGAACATAAGGAAAACGCCGAGAGGGAAAAGCCTGCTCCTGCCAGTCCTGAGGGAGTCCCGACGTCAGAAAATTCAAGCAGGACACCGGCCGTCAAAAAGAACGAAACCTCCCCTCCGGAAAGCGGAACTCGGGAGAAACCGGATGATGGCCCGAAGAAAAATTCTCTGGGGCAGGACAATGACGGTGATCCTCCTGCACACGCCGGTCCTGACAAGAAAAGCCCGCCGCCAGGCCATGCGGGACAGAAAAATCAATCGGGTCCGCCATCCCATGCCGGTCCTGACAAGAAAAGTTCGCCTCCAGGCCAAGCAGGACAGAAGAATCAATCCAAACCGCCATCCCATGCCGGGCCGGACAAAAGCCCACCAGGACAAGCGGGACAGAATAAACAATCCGGTCCGCAACCAAAAGTTAAGTCCGGCGAAAAGCCGGGTGGTGATCGGGTTTCCCCGCGCCAAAATCAGAACTCCCATGGAAACGGGAATTCGTCAGAAACCGGCCAGCGGCATAAGAATAGCGGAAACGGGAAAGGTGGAGATGGGAACAGTTCCGGCAAATAAGCCGAACTGTCTTCTGTCCACCTTTCTTTTTTCGGCGGATTTCTATAAAATGAGACATCATGCAAGGCTCGTCAGAAAGGACATGGGGCCACTATGGCATATAAAGATCTGACACGGAGGCAGAAGCTGCTATCAAGGATCAGGGACCAGAAACTGACGCCTGCCCGTGTTCTTGTCATCTATTACTTCTTTGCAATCACCATCTCGGCAATACTTCTTAACCTGCCCGGGGTCCATCGTCCCGGAGTGGATATCCGTTTCATCGACGGCCTGTTCACGGCTGTCAGTGCAGTAAGCGTGACCGGCCTGTCCGTCATTGATCTGAGCGCCACCTACACCACTTTTGGCATAATCATGTTTATGGTGGTCCTTCACTTCGGGGGAATCGGCGTCATGTCGATCGGAACCTTTTTCTGGCTGCTGGTCAGAAGGAGGATCGGGCTTCGGGAGAGGCAGCTGATCATGGTCGACCATAACCAGTACAGCATGGCGGGAGCGGTAAAACTGATCCGGGAAATCATGAAAATCATGATTCTCATCGAACTGGTGGGCGGAAGCGTGCTGACGCTGTATTTCACAAAATACTACGAGTCATTCAGGGATGCGCTTCTTAACGGTATGTTCCATTCGGTTACAGCGACTACAAACGCCGGATTTACAATCGACAGTGAATCCATGGCGCCTTACTTTAACGATTATTTCGTCCAACTGGTCACGATGGCACTGATCGTGCTGGGGGCAATCGGTTTTCCGGTGCTGATCGAAGTCAAGCGGTTCCTGTCCAATAAGGAACCTTCGTTCCGGTTCTCGCTGTTCGCCAAAATCACGACCGCTACCTTTGCTATTATATTGGCAGCAGGAACTGTGGTCATTCTTCTGATCGAATCTTTTCATTCGTTCAGGGGAATGCAGTGGCATGAGGCGCTATTTGCCGCAATGTTCCATTCTGTTTCTGCACGCTCGGGCGGGCTGACCACGATGGACATCACCCAATTTTCGGAGGCGACGGATGTGTTCATCAGTTTCCTGATGTTCATCGGTGCTTCTCCGAGTTCAGTCGGCGGTGGGATCCGAACGACCACATTTGCCATTGCCGTGCTGTTTCTGATTAATTTTGCAAGAGGCAAGGACATCATTCAGATTTTTGGAAGGGAAATCAAACTGGTTGATGTATACCGGTCCTACGCGGTGATTCTCATCGCCGGTTTCCTTGTTCTCATTTCTGTGATGATCATGTCGATCACGGAAGATAATATTCCGCTCAACGCCTTGGTTTTTGAAATCACATCGGCATTTGGTACCTGCGGAATGTCGCTCGGAATTACGGAGGATCTGAGCTCAGTCGGCAAGGTGATCCTCATGTTCCTCATGTTTGTCGGAAGGGTCGGACTTATTTCTTTCTTATTCACCTTGGGGGGGAAACCTCAAAAATTGAATTACCGATATCCGAAAGAGCGCGTAATCATCGGCTAAACACATCCGGCAGGGCATACGTCCTGTCGGATTTTTATTCAAAGTAATGAATATTTAGATTTGGAACTTGACCTCCGTCTCCTAATATGAGTAAATAGTCTTATATTAGGAGCGGTAAAAATATGGAATAATCAGAATTAAATCACTGAATCGTGCTTGCCATAACATGATTCTTAATTTGCCTTCATAAGCTAGTCCAAAATGGAGAAAGGCCGGTGTGGGATGTGCCAATGAAATCTATAATGGAAACCCTCGACTCCCTGTTTGATGAAACAGATGACGCCATTGTCATGGTCAACCGGAATAACGAATGTCTGCGCTCTAATCCAAGGGCAGTCAAAACACTTGGTCTCTTCCCCGGGAGCATGATGGACAAAGTGCTTCAGAATGGACAGGAAGCCGGCTGGTCCACATTCATTAGCCAGGTGAATCCCGGGCGCAGGGTCACCTCACGCTTCGGATTGGAGAATCCTTCCGGAAAGCCCTTTCCGGACATCGAGGTAATCGGAACGGTGTTCAGGCATTCCAATGATGTGATCCTTCGCTTTAAAATGGGGGAGCAGTCAGAGCGGGAACGTGGAGGGACGCAAGCTTATCACAGCATTTTCCGTCATGAGGTGAACTGCTACCTGGTATTCGGCAAAGACGGTACCATCCGCGATGTCAATGACAGGATTGGGCACTTTTATGGCCTGGATCCGGATAAGCTGATCGGGCGCCGTCATACGGAATTACTTGGTCTCGGACTGACAGATGACGATTTCCAACTAGTTAAGCAGGGGCTTGAGAAAAATGGCCAAGCCGAACTCAAGCACCGCTTTGTCACTGCAGACGGGGAAGAGCGGTTCTATCACATCTTTGTCTACTATGAAAAACACGAAGAGTTCATCGTCGCTTTAGTCCGCGATGATACGGAAAAAGTATTCCTGAAGCGACAGATGGAACACAGCGGATCCCTTTCAGCCATCGGCCAGTTGGCAGCGAGTATTGCGCATGAACTGAAAAATGCCATGACTTCCGTCAGAGGATTTACTGAACTTCTGAAGCTTTCCGCCGAAGGGGATTCTGTCCGGTATGTACATGTGATTGACAGCGAAATGGACAGAATGGAATCGCTCATGGCCGAGTTTCTGACTCTGTCCAAACCGACAGATCAGGAGGATGAGGTATTCGATCTGCATAAATGTCTCGGTGACGTGGTGACTGTGATGGAACCGCAGGCAACAATGAGAAATATTTCCGTCTTTATGGACAACCAGGTAGGAGAAGCTGTCTCCCTAAAAGGAAAAAAGGACCGTATGAAACAGGCCTTCATCAATCTGATCAAGAATGCACTCGAGGCTTCGCAAGAAGGGACGACTCTAATCGTTTCCCTCGAGCATTACGACGACGGACATATTGTTGTCGCATTCAGCGATGAAGGCAGCGGGATGACCGATCTTCAGATCAAGCAGGTCTTTCTTCCGTTTTTCACTACAAAGCGGGAAGGGACGGGCCTTGGATTACCGTTTGTCCTCGAGACGGCCGAGTCGATGGGGGGCCATCTCTTCGTCAAGTCAGAGCTCGGGAAAGGGACGAGGATCGAACTTCTTCTCCCTGTCCAGGAAACAAATCCTGTTCCGACCGATACAGATGGAGCAGCTATCCTCATTCCATAAGCGCCGGGCTGATCGGGTTTTGACACTTTCCTGAAAGACATCCTATAATGAATTGATCAGATACATCGGCAGGGGATGAAAGTATGCAGGAGAACGGCAGTGAAATATCATTAAAATTATTCGTGGTCCTTTCCAGAGCTCATAAAGTGATCTCTGAAAAGGCGAACAAACTATTTGCGGAATATGGATTGAACCCGACAGAATTTGCGGTGCTAGAGCTTCTCTACCATAGGGGCAGGCAGCCGATCCAGAAAATCGGCAGCAAAATTCTGCTTGCGAGCGGATCGATGACATATGTCATTGACAAGCTTCATAAAAGAGGCTACCTCGAGCGGACAATCTGCGAAACCGACCGTCGTGTCACATTTGTGGACATTACGGCGGAAGGCAGGGAACTGTTGGACAAGATTTTTCCTGTCCATGAGGAAAATCTCCATAAATTGATGGAGGCGCTCAGCCCGGAAGAAAAACTGGCCGCAATCGAACTGCTCAAAAAACTGGGTCTGTCGATCAAGGATCTTTCCAAGTGAATAGAAGCTAATAAAAAAAGACCGGTTTCCCGGTCTTTTTTCATTAGCTTCATTATTTCTGCCCGATGGTCGCTCCCATGGAAAGAAGTGCATCGGTCTGGTCGGCTTCCGGCGTGCCGAAGATTGTCAGGCGTACGGCCATGCCGTCCTTCTTGAAAACTGCACCCGTCGTGAGGCCTTCCTTAGTATCGAGTTGCCTGATGACTGGCTCTTCTATTCCGGATGCGTCTGCAAGGCTGTATTCTCCGGAAACGTCTGCCGCCTCTCCGCCTTCATACTCCAGAGAGTCAATCATCTGCTCGGTAAGCATCTTGTAGTCTGCATCGGAACCGAATGTCTCGATCCTCATAAAGATTTGCTCGTCTTCGTTCCAGTAAAGGACGTCTTTGTTCGGTTCCTCCGATGTGAGCTGGTAGCCGTCCAGCACATAGATGGAATAGTCCATCTCGTCACTTTCTGTCAGCTTCGCCTTGCCGGTCTGCATGCTGTCGCCGGACTGATAGGACAGTTCCCGCTCAGGGCCGCGTTCTTGCTCCTGTTCAGAGGCTTCCTGCTGGTCTTCGGTTCCTTTATCGGATTCTGCTTCAGATCCCTGACTCTGTTCCACTGTTTCTTCCTGTTCCATCTGTGTATCTTTGTTGTTGTCGGCCTCTTCTTCGGCTGTGCCGCATGCTGCCAGCATGAGGACAGTTGCCGCCGATAGAGATACATGTTTCCAATTAAGTTGCATGATTACAATTCCTCCTTGAATGCTATCTGAAAACCCGGCTGTCCGGAAAATCAGTCCGAATGATGGGAAGTATGTATCGGATCAGTCACTGCTGCCGTACAATATTTTGTAGCGCTTATGGTTGACGACTGTTTTTTCTTCCACATCCAGCTGATTGAAGTTTTCCATGAACGTCAGGTCGACGATGACCGAGTTTTCATTGACTTTCTCCACTATACCCTGGAGTCCATCTTTAAACTCGATGATGTTTCCCACTTCGGCAATTTTCATCCATACCGCCCCTTCCGGTTGATTACCTAACAGTTTGCCTTATATTCTCTTTTGAGTAAAGATTTTTTAGCAGTTTTTGTGACGATACTGGCCAGGCAAGGAGGGTTCTATGAAGCAGTCCACAGTTGAACAGATTGAGATGTTGAGGGAGAGGATGACCGACAGCGCGTTAAAGAAAGGGCGCGGACATCCGGAAACAATAGGATTGAGCAGGCAACTGGATGAACTGCTGAACCGGTATGACTCAGATCAAACCGGAATACAGGAACAGGAATAAAGGAATCTTTCGGAGAAAATGAAAAAAATGATTTTCTGATGTTTAGATTGACCAAATTCAGGATATATTACTTTTGAACACAGCAACATTCTCATTTCCCCCTTTACTTGGACGGCCCGCTAAGCGGACCGTCCCTTTTTTTGCGTCCGCTCTGTGACTCCGTTTGCTACAATGGAGGAAACGAATGGGGGGATTCAAGGTGGAAAGGAAAAAAATCGCATTTATCGGAGTGGGTGTGATGGGCGGACCCATGGCTGCCCATCTGATGGAAGCCGGCCATAGCTTGAGGGTCTATACAAGAACACGGGAAAAAGCAGAAGCGCTTGTCGGAAAAGGCGCGGCGTGGGTTGCCAGTCCCTCTGAAGCGGCTGACGGGGCGGATGTCATTATGACAATGGTCGGTTATCCGCATGATGTCGAAGAAGTTTATTTCGGGGAACAGGGGATTTTCAATTCAGTCAGGAGCGGGGCCATCCTCGTTGACTTTACAACCTCATCGCCCAAGCTCGCGGAGAGGATTGCAGGGGAGGCAAGTTCAAGAGGCTGTGCGGCCATTGATGCACCTGTCTCGGGAGGAGATGTCGGAGCACGGAACGCGACGCTTTCCATCATGTGCGGGGGACCGGAGGAGGCCTTCCGTAAAGTGCTTCCTCTGCTTGAAGCAGTCGGCCAGAATATTGTACACCACGGGCAGGCAGGATCTGGACAACATGTGAAAATGTCCAATCAGGTGGTCATCGCCACAGGCATGATCGGTGTCTGTGAAGCGCTGGGCTATGCCGTGAAGGCGGGTCTTGATCCCGAACGTGTGCTCAAGTCAATATCGGCTGGTGCTGCAGGTTCCTGGACGCTCAGCAATCTGGCACCACGTATGCTGAAAGGCGATTTTGAACCGGGATTCTATATCAAGCATTTCCTCAAAGACCTCCGCATCGCCCTGGATGAATCGAGGGCGATGGGACTCGAGCTTCCGGGAGTTGCCCTGGCAGAGAAGATGTACACGGCACTTGCAGAGACAGGGTCGGAAAACGAAGGGACACAGGCCCTCTATAGGCTGTATCAGTAAGACATCACCTCATTGATCAAACCATGAGCGGTGCCGGGAAGGCGACGGTTTCTGGTTTCGCCGGCCTCCAGCAGGCGGATTGGCTTTCTGTTCATGCTTTGCGGGCATGGGCCGTGCGGACGCTGAACGTGACTGGCCTTCCGGAAATGACCGGCCTGAGACCCCGGGGGCAAGTCCTGTATAGTCCTGGAGAATTTGCTTGGCTGCCTTTAGCCCTAGTCGGACCTTCGGGTTCCGGTAGTCGGGATCCGGTTCGCCGAGATGGGGGAGCGTCTTCATTTCATCCCGGTTAGGCGGCAGATGGAAATGGAATTCTCCGCAGGTGATGAGGACCGCCGACTGCCTCCGGCTGAATTTTGGATTCGCGATGGACTGGAGCCCGATTTTTTCCGCAAGTCCTTCTTCCATCATTTTTTCAAGTGAGGCCTTTTTCAGCTTATAAAGAAATTCATTGTCGGGTGCCGTCTTGGCATGCTTGTTGATGATATAGATTGCTCCGGCCAGCTGCTCCCGGTTATTCAGACTGTTGGCCATCCCGTTTTCCTCCGATCTATTTCCTGATTTGCATCCATCCTATCATGTCGGGACGGGATTTCACAGAAGCGGAATGAATCAGCAAAAAAACGGACAGGTTAACGTAAAACGGGAAGGAGGCAATGGGATGGATGTCTGGTTATGGCCGACAATCGCGGTATCCCTGCTGATTATCGCCATTGGGCTTGCTTCGTTCAGGAGGATGGACCGGACCGTGGCGCAGACGGAGAATGGCGAGGATCAGATTGCGGATGAAGTCAGGGATCATCCGTATGCACTGAACCCGATCCTGATCGTCATCGCGGTTGCAACAATCTTTATCGGGGCAGTCATTTTTTATTATGCAGTGACATACTGATCCCCATTCAGGATGCCAGGGAGGCGCTTAATTCCCGGGCATCCTGTTTTTGTAAGCTCGTCAGCCGGAAGCGGGTTATGATATGATGGAAACGGGGAAACCAAAAATTGAAGGTTGACAAAGGGGTCGGATCCTATATGATTTCCGTTAACAACACAGAATTTCTTCACGAGCCCATCCGTGACCATGTCATATCATCGGAAAAAGTCGCCCATGTCCAGATCGGCAATAATGCCGAGCATGCGCTCCTTGTACTGACGAAGACCGGCTATTCGGCAATCCCGGTACTGGATCACGAATACAGGCTGCGAGGTCTGCTCAGTATGGGGATGATCACCGAATCAATCCTTGGTCTTGAGCGGATTGAATATGAGCGGCTGTCCGATATGAAAGTCGATGAATTAATGCAGACAGATCTTCCGATTGTGGGGATCGACACTGAATTCAGAAGGGTGTTCGATCTGTTGATCAACCATCCGTTCCTTTGCGTGGAAGACGAAGAAGGCATGTTTGCCGGAATCATGACACGCCGGGTTCTGATGAAGAAACTGAAAAAAGCGGTATATACAATGCCGCGCTGATCAGTCGGTTCCGGATCTGTCCGGAACCGTTTTTAATTCCGTTTTTTCGGATGCGCCTCAATAGATATTCCTGCTGCGGCCGGAAGGCGAAGGCGGCGGGCGGGCCGGAAAAGGGGAACAGAGGAATCAGACCGGTATTTGTCCGGTTTACAGGAAGGATTGAAGGCCGATGAACGTGAATGAATTCAATATCATCAAAACGCTGGCAGAGGAAGGCAATATGCGGAAAGCGTCGGATCGGCTGTTTATTTCGCAGCCGGCACTGTCCCAGCGGCTCCGCTCCATCGAAAAAGAATGGGGCGCACCACTGTTCATCCGGTCATCCAAAGGGCTGATCCCGACGCCCGCCGGTGAGCATGTCATCCAGTTTGCCCGGGAGACGCTTGCCCGGTATGAGGAAGTTACGGAAACCCTTCAGGCAATGGTCCATAAAGTGCACGGAACACTCAAGATCGCCTGCGCTTCGATTGTCGGTCAGACCTGGCTGCCTGCTGTGCTGAAGGATTTTGTCACCAAATATCCGGATGCAAAGGTTTCCCTGATGACCGGATGGAGTTCTGAAATCGTAAGGGCCCTCCATGAGGGTGAAGCCCATGTCGGCATTGTCCGCGGCCATTCGGACTGGAAGGGGGCTAAGGTCCATCTGTTCAGAGACCATCTTTATCTGGTTGACACGGTGATCCGCTCCGTAGATGAGATTCCGGAAACGGAACGGCCGTTTGTCCAGTTCAAGAGCGATTCGGATTATTACGAAGAGATCAGGGAATGGTGGCAACGGCATTTCCAGTCCAGCCCCGGCCGCCAGATTATCGTCGATCAGATTGAAACATGCCGGCAACTTGCCGTGAATGGCATCGGCTATGCCGTGCTTCCTTCCATCACACTGCGTGAAGATGACCCGGTCAATAAAATTCCGCTCACAGACGGTGATGACCGATTCGAGCTGACGAGGGATACATGGCTGATCGGCTATGAACAGGCCCTCTCCCTTCCTCAGGTAGAGGCATTCAAGGAAATTGCGCTCACACATGCGGAACGAGTCAAATAGGACGGAACCGGGACGAGTACAAAAACGTCAAAGTCAACAGCTGAGTAAAAGGGGATGGGGCAATTGAAAGCAGTGAAATGGGGGACGGCACTATTCATATTTTCGCTGGCAGTGCTGATGGGGGCAGGATCCGCCGCTGCGGCCCCTGAGCTGACCGTCAAGGCAGCGGGCGGCATAGACGGGAAGGCGAAGGAAGGAAGAGCCATGCCTGTAGTGGTCGAGATCCGGAATGAGGGCGACCCGTTCAGTGGCGATCTGGTGATTGATTTCAGCGACATTTATGAATCCGGAACGGCCAGGGCAATCGGGCTGGAAATCGGCACGGGTGAGACGGAGACGGTACGGCTAACTGTCGATTCGGCGAACTCCTACTCTTTTTCGGAAAAGCAATTCCGTTTTTTTGAGGGTGGATGGAGAAACGGACGGGAAGTCGGCTATAAAGGGGACCGCCGTCCGAACGTGAATTTTTATTATATGGAAACTTCGTTTGCAGTGGCTCTTGCCGAAAGTGCTGACCGTGTTGCGGGACTCAGGGACCTGAATTTCGGCAATACGCCGGAATCCGAGATGATCGGGCCGCTTGACCGGAACGATCTTCTTCCGGCTGACACGGCCGGATGGGAGGCGGCTGATCTGATCATCGCGGATGACGGGGTGCTGGCCGGACTTTCGCAGGCTGATCAGGAGGCCATTGCCGGCCGCATCCGGTCAGGGGCGACTCTCCTTATCGGAATGACCGATGATCCTGCCGATGCCGGGCTGTTCAGAAGTGCATTGCCTCTTGAACAGCAGGGCAGGGCAGAACTTCCGCCTCAAGCGCTGCGGGAAACGGGGGTCGAAACTGATGTGCCGGCGTTCCGTGTTTCACTGGCTGACCGTGCAAAATCCCTGGGGGAATGGGATGGCCGTGTCCTGGCTGCCTTTTCTGAATACGGGGCGGGCAATATCGTTCAGACGGCGTTTTCATTCGGAGATGAACCGCTGGCTTCCGCACCGGATACCGCCCGCTTCATTGGCGTAATCCTTACGGGGCTGCCGGGAAGCAATTCAACCCATTCCGGTATGTACGGGAACCCGGAAAGTGAGTTTGTCCAGCTGGCCCAAAGTGCAACGGAGCGTTTTGAAACCTTCAGGATACCTGCTGCAGCCATCATCGTCATTGTGGTGCTTTATATTATCCTGGTCGGTCCTGTGCTCTACTATGTCCTCAAAAAAAAGGACCGACGGGAGCAGGCTTGGTGGATCATCCCGGCTGCCGCTGTCCTGATCTCAGCAGGGATATTCGCCTACGGTGCAAAAGACAGGCTGTTCAATCCCCAGTTCAGGCAGGCGGCCCTTTTCCTTTCCGATGGCAGCGGAACGCTTACCGGCATGTATGCCGGGTCAGTGCTGACCAATCGGGGAGGGGATCTGGAGGCGGTCGCCTCATCACCGATGACCCTCTCAGCTGCGGGGGAAAGTGCTGTCTTCTCCGGCGGTTCGGGCAGCTTCGGGCACGCGGTTGCGGAACAGTCGCCGCAAGGCACCTTACTGACACTCAGAGACGTGCCGTACTGGTCGGTACGCACGGTTCATGGTGACACACGTCTTGAGGATGCAGGCAGTCTCGAAGCCGACCTCGCTGTTTCCGGAGGCAGACTGACCGGAACTCTGAAAAACGGATTTTCATTTCGCCTGAGGGACGTCGCTGTCTGGAGCGGCACAGGCTTGATTCCGCTCGGTGATCTGGAAGCCGGAGAAACTGCGGAAATCGACGTGGAGGTACAGGGCAGTGTGCTTTTCCCGGCTGTGTCACTAGCAGGCACAGGCATCGGCTACGGGAACGGGGAAGATCAGAGGGCCGGAAACATGGTTCAGGCAGCCGGTTACTATCTGGATGGAAAGCGTCCGGCGCTTGTCGGGCATACCGCCTCTCCACTTGCCAAAGTCAGTCTGGAAGGGAATCCGGAGTACAGTTCGGTTTCAGTCATCGTGCAGCCGTTCGATCCGGAAATCCGGCTTTCCGGGCCATTCCGCATACCGCCTTCCTCCATCAGCGGACCCGTAACACCGGAGGGGCCGGACGGGTATGTAGAGCAGTATCCGGAAGGGGACCTGTTCCTTTCGCCGGGGACGTTCCTATACGAGCCTTCCGTTCCGGAAGTCTATGCACAGCCGGGAATCGGCTGGACCTCATTTGAAGTCCGCATCTCTGAAGGGGCCGGCATCTCTGTCCTGAACCGGTCATCCGGGGAATTTGAAGAACTTATAGCCGGCAAGCATGAATTGGATCCCGCAAAGGACTACATCGGCCGCGACGGTGCTTTCCAATTCCGTATCGAGAGCTCGTCGGACGGAGGACCCGCAACGCTGCCGGAAATCGAATTGGAAGGGATGGCGTCGCCATGATTGAAACCAGGAATCTGACCAAGTCATACGGGACATTCCAAGCTCTTCAGGATTTGAACCTGGAAATCGGGGAAGGAAGCGTTTTCGGCTTTGTCGGGGCAAACGGCGCGGGGAAGTCGACGACATTCTCGATCCTGGCGACCCTGCTGCCTCCGACTTCCGGCGATGCTTTTGTCGGAGGGCACAGCGTGCGCACCTCACCGGCTGAAGTCCGCAAGCTGATCGGCTACATGCCTGATTTTTTCGGTGTTTACGACCAGCTGAAAACAGAGGAGTACCTGGACTTCTATGCGGCGAGCTACGGCATTCCGGCCGGGAGCCGCAAAGTTCTGATCGGCCAGCTTCTGGATCTGGTGAACCTTGCAGAAAAGCGGGATGCGTATGTGGATTCCCTGTCGCGCGGGATGAAGCAGCGGCTTTGCCTGGCCCGAAGCCTGATTCATGACCCGAAAGTGCTGATCCTCGATGAGCCGGCATCGGGGCTTGATCCGAGGGCGAGGGTTGAAATGAGGGAGATCATGAAGCGGCTGAAGGAAATGGACAAAACGATTCTCATCTCGTCCCATATCCTCCCCGAGCTCGCGGAGATGTGTGACGAAATCGGAGTGATCGACCGGGGACGGCTGCTGGCCAGACAACCCGTTCGGGATATCCATTCCATGATGAAGGGTGACCGGGTCATCACAGTCAAGTTGAACGGCCCTCCCGCAGCTGCGGCCAGTTTCTTCGAAGAAAGGCCGTTTGTCTCGGCACTGCGCCGTGACGATGAAACAGGCGAGGTCACGTTCTCGTTCAGCGGTTCACAGTCGGACCAGGAAGAACTGCTTGCAGCGGCCGCTGCAAGCCCTCTTGGAATCCGCTCTTTCTCCGAAGAGGAGACCGACCTGGAAGACGTATTCCTGTCACTTACGAAAGGAGGCGGAGTGTGATGAAAACGGACCTGTCCAATCCGGTTCTGATGAAAGAAATCAAGCTCCGTTTCCGGTCTCCGAAAAGCTTTGTCGGCATCCTCTTTTACTTGGCTGCGATGAGCCTGTTCGTCATCGGCTTCATGTACATCATGACGCAGGACAGTTCTTCCGGAGGGTATCTGGATCCCGGCCAGAGCTATATGCTGTTCACGTTGCTGACTTATATCCAACTTGTGCTCGTTCTCTTCATTACGCCGGGGCTTACCGCAGGATCCATCAGTTCGGAGCGGGAAAAGCAGACGCTCAACATGCTGCTGACGACTTCGCAGTCCTCTTTCCAGATCATTATCGGCAAGCTGCTGTCTTCAATCGCCTTCCTGATTCTGATGCTGGTATCAAGCCTGCCACTGTACAGCGTCGTCTTTCTGTACGGCGGTGTGTCGCCGAAACAGCTGCTTCTGTTCATGTTCTACTTCCTGCTGACAACAATCGCGATCGGCAGTCTCGGGGTCATGTTCTCCACATTGATCCAAAAGACGATCATCTCGATGATCGCGACTTACGGCTCGGTTCTCTCCCTGCTCGCGGTCACCGGGTTTCTCAGCATCTTCTTCGCCTCGCTTAACCAAGGGGGCGTATCTCCTGCTGCTTATCTGTTCGCGGCGATCAATCCGGCGGTGCTGACCGCCTCACTCCTCGCGCCGGATTCCGGTGATTTCCTGCATGGGATGACCGGGCTCAGATGGCCGGTCTGGCTGACTTATCTGTTGTTTTATCTGGCTCTTACAGCGGCGGCCGTTTTCGTGTCGGTGAAATCACTGCGTGTCAATATGGCGCGGGGAAAATAAAGGAGAGGTGGCATGGATAGCAGGCGCAAACTTGGCAGGGCCGTCGCATATGTGCGGCGGAGACTCTTGTTGGAATGGTTTATGAGGACAACTGTGCGTGGGCTGGCCTTCGGCGCGTTGACTGCCACTGCCCTGCTTGCTGCTTCCCGTCTGTTTGTCTGGCCGGGCTACGCCGGTTATACGGCGATGGTTGCAGTCGCAGCCGTTTTTGTGATATTCGCATACGAGTGGCGGAAGGCTCCATCACGGCCAGATTCGGTAAGAATGCTTGATTCATTCGGCAAAGACAATGTCATCCTGGCGGCAGAGACCGATGGGAGAAGGGAAGGCGCCCTTTCGGATGCACTTGCAGATGCCGCCGCGGAAGAGGTATCCGGCGCTATGGATCGCTTCAGAAAGAGGAAAGGGCGGTGGCTGGAACCCAGGCCGCTCCTGATCGCGTGCTTCGCAGCCGCAGTCACGGCGGGGCTTTCCCTGTTCCCCTCCTCCGCACAGCTTGAAGCGCAGGAAGCCGAAGAAGAACAGCAGATCATCGAGGATCTCGCCGACCATGTTACTGACCTTGCGGAACAGACGGAAGATCCGGAAATCGAAAAAAGACTTTCTGATCTGGCGGAACAAATCAGATCTGCTGATTCTCCGGAAGAGGCAGTCCGAGAGACGGTGAAGCTCCAGAGGGAACTGTCCCTTGAGGAACGCCTGGCGGAGCGTCCCCTAAACAGTCCCGGCCAAACGGCGGGAGAACGTATTCTGACCCCGGGCGAGGCGTCGGCAGCACTGGCCGAGATGTCAGGAGATGCCGAAGAACAACTTGCCCGCATGGGACGCACATCAGGGGCGGGAGAACATGCTTCTCTTGGAGAAAAGGGGACCGGTCCCGCTGTAGATGAAGGAGAAAAAGACAGTTCCTCTTCAGACAAAAACGGTGGCGGGGAATCGGGAACAGAGGGCAAAGGAAGTTCCTCCGGCGAAAATGGCAATGATTCGGAGGGAACTGGAAACGAAGCACAGGACGGCAGCGGTAATCGGGGCGGTACGCAAAGCGGAGACGGCACCGGAAGCGACAGAGCGGGCGAAGCCGGATCAGGAAGCAATGCCGGAGACGCTCCTGGTTCAGGCAGCAAGGGTACCGGCCAAGGCTCGGGTGACGGGGACCGGAACCTTGTCAGCACGCCGCAATCCCCGCCTGAAACGGGCGATCCGGAGCTGGACGCAGGTCCGCGGAAAGAAGGCACTTCTGCTGCCGAAAGCCTCGTTCCTGCTGAAAAAGGGGATGTCCGGCCATATGCGGAGGTGCAAGGCGAGTACCGGGAAGCCTATGTGGAGCATGCCGGCCGTCTTGGCCTTCCGGAAGACCTCCAAAAGGTCCTGTCTGATTACTTTTCGTCGATCGACAAGAGGGAGTGAGGAAGATGGCGTTTACGAAAGAGGATTATACGGAGATGAGTCTGAAAATCCGAAAGGTGAAGGAAGAGGTGGGAAAGTTCATCGTCGGACAGGAGGAGGCGGTGGACTTTATCATTTATTCCATTCTTGCCGGAGGCCATACGCTTCTTGAGGGGTTGCCGGGACTTGGGAAAACGATGCTGATCCGGACGTTTTCCGAAGTGCTGGACCTGGGCTTTTCCCGCATCCAGTTCACCCCCGACCTGATGCCTTCCGACATCACGGGAACAACGGTGATTGAAGAAACACCGGATGGGCGCAAGTCATTTGTATTTCGTGAAGGGCCAATATTCAGCGAGATGGTGCTCGCCGATGAAATCAACCGCGCCACACCGAAAACACAAAGCGCGCTGCTCGAGGCGATGGGAGAACGGACGGTGACGACACTCGGAAGCACCCGTCCGATGAAGGACCCGTTTTTCGTATTGGCCACACAAAATCCGATTGAACTAGAAGGAACCTATCCGCTGCCCGAAGCGCAGCTGGACCGTTTTCTCTGCAAAGTGATCGTCCCGAACCCGGGTATGGAAGAGCTCAAGGAAATCATCCGCCGTACAACGGGCAGCGAAACTGGCGGCATTCAGAAGTTAATGGGACCGGAAGAAATCCGGCGAGCCCGTGAAATGGTGCGGGAAGTAATTTTGCCGGAGGAGATGCTGGATGTGGCCGCCCGGATCGTCACCGGCACGCATCCATCCGGTTCCCCGTTGGATGAGGTAAGACGGTGGGTCCGCTTTGGCAGCGGTCCCCGCGGTCTGCAGAGCCTTGTGCTGGCGGCAAAAGCACGGGCACTGAGCGAAGGGCGTTTCCATGTCTCAATCGGCGATCTGAAAAAATGTGCGGTTCCTGTGCTTCGCCACCGTCTGCTGTTCAACTATGAGGGTGAAGCGGAAGGCATGCCGGCGGATGGCCTGATCATGCGGCTTGCCGATTTGTCTGCAGGAGGACACGCGTCATGACTGAATCGTTTTTTCCAACGACCGCTGCCGCTGTCACCGCCAGGCTCCGGCATCTGGCCCGAACTGCTCCGAGAGGGATGCGTCATGGGCGAAATGCCTCGGGCAGGAGCGGAACCTCTCCGGATTTCTCGGATTTCCAGCCTTATGCTCCCGGTGACGACATCCGAAATGTCGACTGGAACATTTATGCAAGGACAGATCAGCTGTTCATCAAGCGTTTCATGGACGAGCGCGAACTGCGTGTGTCCGTGATCCTGGATGCCAGCCGGTCAATGGGCGGTGACCGGTGGCTCTATGCACGGAGGCTGTGTGCAATGCTTGGCATGATGGCGCTGTCGGCTGATGACCATCTTGTTTTCATGACAGCGGGTGGCCCAAAGCCGTCCGTGTTTTCGGCAAAGGGCGTCCGGAACAGGAGCCGTTTCCTGGGTCATCTGGAACAGTTGCAGCCTCCTGGAGGGAACAGCTTTGCAGGGGATGCGGCTTCGGAAAACCTTCTCGGCGCATCAGTCCGCTATGTCGTGACCGACGGATTGGAGCCGACCGAATCATTCCGTCCGCTTCTCCGTAAGCTCAGGAAAAGTGCGGGTGAGGTAAGGATGATTCTATTGAAGGATGACATTCCGGATATTCCCGAACGGGGCAGCGATGTCCGTTTTGTCGATTCGGAGACCGGCAAGGCGGTGGATGTATCGCTTACGGCAGCTGCGATACACAGGCAGCAGGCGCTCAGTGAAAGGCATTTTTCAGAGCTTGCAGCCCTATGCCGGGAATACGCTGTTGCCGTGCTTGAGGCGGAGGAGCAGGACGGTGTTTTGGAGCTTGTGTCAAAAAAGATGAGAAGAGCGGGCTGGGTCCGCTGAGCAGGGAGGAGATCGGATGGGTTTCGGTTCAATCGGAATGATCTGGACGCTGGCCGTTCCCGCCATCGTCCTCCTTTATTATTTTTTCAGGAAAAAATACGAGGAACGCACGGTGCCGTCCATCCTTTTTTGGGAACAATCCCGGAAGCATACGGAAAGCTCTCCTCTTATCAGTCACCTGAACCGGAATGCTCTCTTTTATTTGCAGATGGCGGCCCTATTGCTGTTCGTGCTTCTGCTGATGAAGCCGGGCATAGCCGGTTCCGGCAATAATTCAGGACATTTAATCATCGTGGCGGACACATCTGCCACGATGCTGGCCGATGAAGACGGTGAGCCACTGATTGAACGGCAAAAGACCAAGATGGAATCATTGATCCGCGATAATGAAGGCGCGCGATTCACCATCATCCGTGCATCAGGATCCCCGGATGTCTTGCTGCAGGGTTCCGAACAGGCGGATCAAGCGATCGGGATTGTCAGGAGCATGGGACTGACTTATGCACATCAGGATCTGAATGCGGCAATGGCGCTCGCAGGCACAGTTGCCGGCGGAGAAAAGGCGGATGTGCATGTTTTCACCGACGCTGCGGGCCCGGAAGACTTTCCGCCAGCTATGCCCGGGCTGGTTTACAGAATTCATGCCGCGTCAACCCTTCCGGAAAATGTATCGATCGAGCAGTTCGGCATCGCCCGGATGGAAGACGGACAGTCGGCAATTGCGGTCGTGACCAATGACTCTCCGACGGACAAAAAAATCGTGCTTTCCCTTGAAGATGGACAGGGCAACCCGGTAGGGAAAGTGCACGAACTGACAATAGCCGAAGGCGAGTCGGAACGGATTGTGTTTGATGGGCTGCCGGCCGTCCCAGGACTCAAACTCACAATGGAAACAGATGATGGCTATCCGGCGGACAATATCGTCCATGCCGTTTCCGGCGGAGGGGAACTGCAGGTCTATGCGGATGCCGGACTGCATGAGCTGGTTCATAAAGCCCTCCTGGCGACCGGTGCCGATGTGACCGCTTATGGAAGGGACGAGGCGGAGCAACTGCCGGAAGAGGCGATTGTCGTAACCGGTTCGGAAAAGACATTCCAGGAACGCCGGGGACGCACGATCCTGTTCGGACGGGAAGGGCAACCCGAAGAAAATCCGGTGTTCATCACACCATCAGAGGTTCCGCTGTTCGGTTTTGCGCCAGGTGAGGATATCTATGTCTCCGGACTTTATCCTCCCTTCCCGGACATGGAGGCGGTCGCAGGCCCTCAGAGCAGCCCGCTGATCCAGAGGGCTTCCGACGGCAGGATTGCGGTGCTGGCCGACCCGTCCATGACGGACTGGCCGCTCCGTCCATCCTTCCCGCTGTTTCTCTGGAGTGCAATTGACGGCTATTCCCGGGAGCAGGCTGGTGCCGGAACCTTCCTCCCCGGAGAAAGGCGTTCGGTCACGCCTTCGCTTGAAGGGGGCTGGCAATTATATACCTCGGACGGAGAATACCTCGCGGAATTCGGCCCCGCCGAGGCGGTGGCCGCGCCTGATCAGCCCGGGCTGTATGTTCTCCGGGCCGGTAAGGAAGAGCGCTACCTGGCCGTCATCCTGCCTGAGGAAGAACGTACGGTGAAGGCCGGACTTTCGTACACCGCCGGCGAGAGAGAAAGCGGCGGGACTTCTGGATCCGCCGACAATCAGCCGATTGTGGTGCCGCTTGTCCTCCTGATCTTGCTTCTGATTCTTGCGGAATGGGAGGTGCAGCGGCGTCATGGACTTTCGTATTGAACATCCGGCCTATCTATTGCTTCTTCTCCCGGTGTTCGGCTATCTTTTCTGGTCATGGAAACTGGAGCAGGGAAAAAGTGGGCGCAAGGCCTTTGTACTTCTAGGTATGAGAATATCTGTTGCCGCACTCCTGATCTTTGCGGCAGCCTCCCCTTACCTTCTGATGCGGGCGGAGGAGGAGCGGCTGTTCTTCCTTGTGGACCGCTCCGCCTCGATGGAAGGGACTGAGGAAGAGGTTTCAGCCTTCCTGGAAGAGGCAGTCAGCCAGGGGCAGGACCGCAATGTCACAGTGCTATCGTTTGCGGGAGAGGCATGGAATGACCCTTTGGAGTCCGGGAGCCCGGATATCACCAGGCACACCGGAGAAACGGATCTCGAAGGTGCACTTCGGTATGCGTCAGCCGCTGCTGCGGGAAGTCCCGCCAGAATCGTGGTCTTATCAGACGGCAGAGAGACGAGGGGGGATGCGCTGGAGTATATCCGCAGCCAACTGCCCCAAGATGTCACGGTAGACGCGGCAGTATTCGCCGCACCGGATTCAGAAGACGTATCCGTCTCATCATTCACCGTCCCGACAACGGGCAGGAAAGGCGAGTCGCAGCAGCTGGACGTGACCGTCCGGGCGACCGCGCCTGCGGCGGCACGGCTGATCCTGTTCCGCAATGATCAGCCGGTTGCCGAGAGGGACACTGAGCTTTCCGAAGGGGAAAACCGCTTTACATTCAGCGAGGTCCAGACTGAAGAGGGACTCGTGAAATATGAGGTGCAAGTCATCATGAAGGAGGACGGCATTCAGGAAAACAACCGGATGACTGCCGTCACCGAGATTGAAGGACCGCCGCGCGTGCTGATCGCAGATAGCACCGGGACTCCGGGCCAGCTCGGAAACTTGGTCGGAAAAAGCGGGATCAGCGTTGAGACGGTCCATGCCGGAGACCTTCCGCAGGACCTTTCGTCCTATCTGCAGTATGATGCCATCATCTTCGACAATGTGCCTGGCCATCGGGTCGGGGAGGAAAGAATGGCTGTCATTGAACAGGCCGTCCGGACATTCGGCCTCGGGTTTATGATGGTCGGCGGAGAGGAGAGCTTTGGGCTGGGCGGTTATTTCCGTACGCCGATCGAGAAGATACTTCCTGTCGATATGGACGTGACCGGCAAACAGGTCATCCCATCACTGGGCCTCGTGATCGTACTGGACCGCTCAGGCAGCATGGCCGGGCGTAAACTTGAGCTGGCGAAAGAGGCAGCCGCACGCTCTGTGGCCCTTCTCAGGGAAGACGACACGCTCGGATTTATTGCATTTGACGAGAGTCCGTGGGAAGTAATCGAAACGTCCCCGATCGGTGATCCGAATGAAGCATCGGGGAAAATCATGTCGGTCACGCCGGGCGGCGGCACCGATATTTATCCTTCAGTCGCTTTGGCCTACGAACGGCTCAGTGGCCTGGATCTGGAACGGAAGCACATCATCCTTCTGACAGACGGAATGTCTGCGGCAGGCGGGAATTACGCGTCTCTTGCAGAAAAAGGTGACTCCGACGGGGTGACCATGTCGACTGTGGCAATAGGTGAGGATGCGGACCGGCAACTCCTCCGGCAGCTCGCCGATCAGGCTTCCGGCCGCTATTATGAAGTGACAGATGCAGACTCGGTTCCGTCCATCCTGTCCAGGGAGACTGCCATGCTGTCGAGAACCTATATTGTGGACGAGCCTTTCACGCCCGCCGTACGCGGGGGGACAGGCTGGGATACGCTGTTCGGCAACGGGCTGCCGCAGATGAACGCTTACATCGCGACGACGGCAAAACCCGATTCCGATGTCATCCTGGAGAGCCCGGAAGGCGATCCGATCATCGCGGAAGGCCGGTACGGCCTGGGCAGGACTCTCGCCTATACATCCGGCTCGGGTGGCTGGAGCGGCGGGTTCGCATCCTGGGACCGATGGGGAGAATTGTGGACAACCGCCGTTTCAAGAATTCTTCCCCAATACCGCAGTGAGGCGTTCGACATCCGCAGGAACAAAGACGGTTCCTATACGGTGACCGGACCGGAGTCCATGCCCTTCCTGGACATAGCCGCCGTCGACGAAGGGGGCCGTGAGCTCGGGACGGCTGTTGAACCGGTCAGGCCGGGTACGGCGCGCGTACGGGTACAGTCAGGCCCGAGCCTCGTCTTCTTCAGGATATCCGGGGACGGGGAGAGTGTCACGACAGCCGGCATCTCGATTCCGTATGGTGCCGAGTACCGGCCCGGACCTCCGGATCAGGAACGCCTTTCTGCCATCGCAGAAAGGTCGGGAGGCCGAGTGCTGGAATCGGCCAAAGAAGCCCTGAGACCGCCTGAATCCTCCAAGAAGGAGATCCTCCCGGCCTGGGACTGGTTCGCCCTTGCGGCAATGCTGATCTTCTTTGCGGATATCACACTGCGGAGATTTGGATTGCCGCGAATCCGGAAACCAGGCAGGTCTGCAGGAGGGACAAGGGAATCAGCAGCGAACATGGAAGAAACGAGCTTGGAAAAGCTGCTGAAAGCAAAAAAGCAGGATCAATAATGTGAAACGCAGGAGTTGGCCATACAAAGCGCCTGGCCTCTGATGAACCCATCGGTTGAGGAAATGATGAAACCGGGGCAGGTGGTGACCGCGATCAGCCGAGTGTGGTGATTTCGTCATTCATCCGGGCAATTTCGTCATTCGACCCCAGGAAGCTGGCGAATGACGAGATCGGGGGGCCGAATGACGAAATCGGGCATGCGAATGACGAAACCAAGCGCGTGAATGACGAAACCGCCGTATGCATTGAGGATCTCTCCCTGTAGGGAAAACCCATCCCTACGAGCAGAAATCAGCAGGGCACAAGAAAAAGGGCTGTCACTCAAAATCTGAGTGACGGCCCTTTTTGCTTTCAGTGGTCCTGCATAAATTGTCGGTTTTCATTTTTTACCGGGTCACTGCAACCTTTCTGGAGCGGAGCGTCCGGAGCTGTTCCCGGTGGAGCCTTGCCCAGGAAGCGGTGATGCCGAAGCAGACGAGCAGTACCGCAGTCCCGAAAATATACGGGATGGCCATATTGATATCGAACAGCGTGCCCGCGAGCGCAGGACCGAACATATTGCCGAGGCTCATGTAGGCATTGATCAGGCCGGCGGCAAATCCCTGTTCATTACCGGCCATCTTGGAGATCAGCGTGTTGAGTGCCGGACGCAGAAGCGAGGTCGCCGTGAAGAAGAAAGTGGAGATCAGCATCAGCGACCAGAACCGGTCCACAAACAGAATGCCGGTCATGGCAAAGGCGGCAATCAGCAGGTTCACAAGAATGACACGCATCTCCCCATACTTCCTGAACAGCGGATCGACGACAAAAGTCTGGACAACGACCCCGACAAAGCCTCCGATTGTCATCAGTATCGCAATCTCGGCCGGGGTGTAGGCATATTTTTTGTCCATATACATGGAGATCGTCGCCTGGAAGTTTGCGAGTCCGAACGAGAAGACAAGCGTGATAATCAGCAGGATAAAGTAATTCAGTGCAACAGAACGCTTTAGCTGGCCAAGGATGTTTTCCTGCTTCCTTGGCTCCTGCTTTTCCGGTCCGTTTTTTGGACGAGGGTCCGGAAGAATCAGGGTAGAGGACAATGCGGCAATCAGGGCGACGCTGCAGGCGATATAAAACGGGAACTGCAGGCTCACGTTCGAGAGGAATCCCCCGATGGATGGGCCGATCATGAAGCCCAGGGACATGGAAGCACCGAGCCATCCCATCCCTTTTCCGCGGTCATCAAAGGTCGTGATGTCGGCCACGAACGCCATCATCGGCGGGATGAGGAAAGCAGCACCGAAGCCAGTGATAAACCGGGCGACGAACAGCATCCAAAGTTCAGTCGCGAGGCCGAAGGCAAGCTGTGACAGGCCGAAGACGACAAGCCCGAAGATGATCAGCTTCTTCCGGCCATATCTGTCAGACAGGTTGCCGGATATCGGGGAGAACAGGAATTGCGCCAGAGCAAAGGAGGAAATCAGGAAACCCAGCACCTGGCCGGCTGCTCCAAATGTCTCCAGGTAAGCCGGCATGATCGGGATGATCAGTCCGATGCCGGACATCGCGATGAACATGTTGAACATGAGGATATACAATGCAGAACGATTGGTTCCCTCCGCCATGCCCGGGCCCCCCTTTTAAAGTTTCGTGTGTCAAACAATTCTACCATACCCATCATACCCGTTTCACCATCGTCGAATGTCTCCAACAGAAAATATCTGCCCCAGACAGAAAAACAGTCCGGAATATGCAGATTCCGGACTGCCTGTATCAGTTCATCCCCATCTTGAAGCGGAGAAAGCGTTCGTTGTATTCACCGGTCATTTCCGGCCCGAGGTTCCGGTATACTTCAAGTCGCTCGCGGATTTCCTCATCCGGATAAAAACGCTCATCCCCGGTCACTTCGGGGTCCATCAGCTCAAGTCCGGCGGCATTCGGCGTAGAATAGCCGACCCAATCGGCATTCTGTGCCGCAACTTCCGCATCGAGCATGAAGTTGATGAACTGATGCGCGCCATCGACGTTGGCCGCGGTCTTCGGAATGATCATGTTGTCGAACCAGAGGTTGGATCCTTCCTCAGGCACCGCGAAGTCGATTGATTCGTTGATATACATCATGTCGAGGGCCTGGCCCGACCAGGTGAGTGCGATCGCTGCCTCGTTGCGCCGCATCATCTCAACGATCTCATCGCCGATGATGGCTTTTACATTCGGTGTCAGTTCATCCAGCTTGGCTGATGCGGCATCCAGTTCGGACTCATCGGTCGAGTTGAGGGAATAGCCGAGGCTGTTCAGTCCCATCCCCATGACCTCGCGGGCACTGTCGACGAGGATGATCTGCTCGCGGAGCTCGGGCCTCCACAGGTCCTCCCAGCTCGTGAAGTCAAAGTCCTCCTCGAGAAGGTCCGGGTTGAAGGCGATTCCGACGGTTCCCCAGAAGTAGGGGACGGAGTATTCGTTGTCCGGGTCGAACGGCAGATCCAGGAAATACGGATCGATGTTTTTCAGGTTCGGAATTTTTGAGTGATCGAGCGGTATGAGGAGATCTTCCTCCTTCATGTTCTCGATCATGTATTCGGACGGCATGGCGACATCATAGGATGTACCGCCCTGCTGGACTTTCGTCATCATCGCTTCGTTGGAGTCGAATGTCTCATAGACGACGCGGATGCCGGTTTCCTCGGTGAACTGATCCAGCAGTTCAGGATCCAGGTATTCGCCCCAGTTATATACAGTGATGGTGTCGCTTCCCGTGCTGCCCGACGTCTTTCCGAGCTGGCTGTTGATGTAGAGCAGCAGTGCGGATACGACGATCACGGCAACTGCGGCACGGATAATCTCTTTCATTTCTTCACCCCCGTGACAGGTGTGCGATTGCGCCTATTCAGCGCATAGTAGACCAGGACAAGACCGACGGTGACGATGAAGATCAGGCCGGAAAGCGCATTGATCGTCAGCGTGATGCCGGCCCGCGCCATCGAGTAGATTTCGACGGACAGGGTACTGAAGCCATTCCCGGTGACGAAGAACGTCACGGCAAAGTCATCAAGCGAGTAGGTGAGTGCCAGGAAAAAACCTGCAAAGATGCCCGGCTTGATGTATGGGATGATGACACGCGTGAGAACGTCCCTGCCTGATGCGCCAAGGTCGCGGGCGGCATCGATCAGCGAGTCGCTCATTTCCAGCAGTTTCGGCAGAACCATGAGGACGACGATCGGGATGCTGAATGCGATGTGTGAGATCAGCACCGATGCGAATCCGAGACGCACGCCAACCGCGGTGAAAAGGATCAGGAACGACGCACCGATGATGACATCAGGACTGACGATCAGCACGTTATTCAAAGAAAGCAGCGTGTTTCGCAACTTCCGGTTTTTCAGATAAACAATCGCAAGTGCGCCAAGGACTCCGACCGCGGTAGAGACCAGTGCCGACAACAGGGCGACAATCACCGTGTTGAACACGATCATGATCAGCCGGGTATCTTCAAAGACTGCGGCATAATGTTCCCAAGTAAACGATTCAAACGATGACATCGTTCCGTTCGAGTTGAACGAATAAAAGATCAGGAAGAAAATAGGCGCATACAGGATGATGAATACAATCGTGAGAAAGAACTTCTGGATATTACTTTGTTTTCCCAACGGATGCGCCTCCTTTCTCCTTCTGGCCGGTGAACAGCATGATGATGAACATGAACAGGATCAGGAAGACTGCGATCGTCGATCCCATTCCCCAGTTCTGGGTGACAAGGAACTGCTGCTCGATGGCTGTGCCCAGCGTAATGACCTTGTTTCCGGCAATCAGCCGTGTGATCATAAACAGCGATAGCGCCGGGATGAAGGTCACCTGGATGCCGGATTTCACACCATTCATCGTGAGCGGGAGGATGACCTTCCTGAACGTCGTCCACGGGCTTGCCCCGAGATCACGGGATGCATCGATCAGCGCGGGATTGAGCCTATCGATTGCATTGAAAATCGGAAGGATCATGAACGGAATGAAAATATATACCGATACGAAAATAAAGCTGAAGTCGGTGAACAGGAGTTGTGTGGATCCGATGCCGATTGCCGCGAAAAAGGCGTTGATCGGACCGTACTGACCGAAAATCCCGATGAAGGCATATGTCTTCAGGAGCAAGTTGATCCAGGATGGGATGATGATCAGCAGCAGCCAGAGCTGCTTGTTTTTGGTCTTCGTCAGAAAGTAGGCTGTCGGATACGCGATCAGCAGTGAAAACAGTGTGATCAGGAAAGCGTACCAGAACGAGCTGAGTGTCAGTTCCAGGTAGATCGAAGAAAAGAATGCACGGTAGTTGGCAAGCGTCAAATCACCGTGGATATTGAACAGCGAATAATACACGACAAGTGCAATCGGCGCGATGACAAACAGTAGGATCCAGGCACCATAGGGAATCAGGTAAAGTGCGCGTGTCGATTTATTCTGCATGGTCGGACACCTCGTAGGATTCGAGCCTCCGGTCGAAATCTTCCTCCGATTCGTTCAGCCTCATGACGTGGATTGCCTCAGGGTCGAAGTCCAGGCCGATTTCATCTCCGACCTGCGCCTTTCTCGTTGAATGAACGAGCCACTCATTGCCGTCTTTGTCGTAGGTGGACAGTTCATAATGGACACCGCGGAACAGTTGTGTGTCTACAGTAACGACTAGTTTTCCGCGGTCGGGGGAAGTGATCTCCAGATCTTCAGGACGGATGACCACTTCAATCTTTTCATTCGGATCGAGGCCGGCATCGACGCATTCGAACTCTCTGCCCGCGAAACGGACGAGATGGTCGCGGATCATGACACCATCGACAATGTTGGATTCGCCGATAAAGTCTGCGACAAACCGGTTGATCGGCTCGTCGTAAATATCGATCGGCGTGCCGGACTGAACGATCTCGCCGGCATTCATGACGAAAATTTCGTCCGACATCGCGAGTGCTTCTTCCTGGTCATGGGTGACGAAGATGAACGTTTTGCCGAGGCGCTGCTGCAATTCGCGGAGCTCGTACTGCATCTCTGTCCGGAGTTTAAGGTCGAGAGCGGACAGCGGTTCGTCTAGAAGGATGATCTCCGGGTCATTGACGATGGCGCGGGCGATGGCCACACGCTGACGCTGGCCGCCGGACATCTCGGAAATTTCGCGATTTTCATATCCCTGGAGGTTGACGAACCGCAATGCTTCCTCGACACGGCGCTTCACTTCCGCCTGTTTGATCTTTTTGATGCGAAGCCCGAAGGCGACGTTCTCAAAGACGTTCAGGTGTGGAAAGAGGGCATAGTCCTGGAACACGGTATTGACCTGCCGCTCGTTCGGAGGGGTATCATTGATCTTCTTGCCGTTAAACTGGATTTCACCGCTGCTCGGCTCGATGAAGCCTGCAATCAGGCGGAGTATCGTCGTCTTCCCGCAGCCTGAAGGGCCGAGAAGGGTATAAAATTTGCCGCGCTCCATTTCGAAGCTGATGTTGTTCAGGACGGTCGTGTCGTCGTTGTACCGCTTGGAGACATTTTCGAAGCGGATAATAGGCTGTTGGGTCATGTCTTACCTCCAGTATCAATAATCACAAATAAGAATCAGTGGCGATGAGCAGGCATCGGGCCTCCCCGGGACCGGCATTTGAAAGCTGATGATCATGCGATGCTTCGTAGTAAAGGGCATCGCCCGTTCCGGCCTTATAACTCTCTGTACCCAATTGGAGCATGATCTGCCCTTTCAATACGTAAATGAACGTCTGCGATAGGGAAGGCTCGAACTCTTTGAATCCTCCGCCGGGCTCAAGAGTCAGCAGGACGGGCTCCATCTCCTTCTCGTTTGACTCGGAAACTAGCCACCGGACGGAGTATCCCCGGTCCTCATCAGTGTTCAGGATATGTTCGTCCTTGCTGAAGACGACCTTGGACGCAGGGCTGCCGTCGTCGAAAAACTCCTTGGGGGAAGAACCGAGTACCTCCAAAAGAGAAAACAGGGTCTCGATGGACGGAGAGGTGTGGTCGCGTTCAAGCTGGGAGATATAGCCCTTGCTCAAATCTGTCCTCTCGCCGAGTTCTTCCTGTGTAAGCCCTTTTTTCAGCCGGAGCTGCTTGATCTTTTTCCCGATTTGCATGGGACAGCCTCCTGTGGAGTTTACTTATAATAAACTTTAAGTTTAGCAATAGCGGATTTTATTATACAAAATTCATTCGTGATTGCAAGAGGAAAATTTCATCCGTTTCATAGCGGAAGGCATGACAAAAGCCCGGAACGCCGATATTTGCGTTCCGGACTGACGGATCAGAAGTCCAGATCATCCATTTTTCTCTTCAGCTTACGCCATACGATCCGGCCGAGGTAAGAGAAGAAGAGATAAATCGACATGCCGATACCAAGTAAAGCGGTAATGAGCGCGATCCATCCGAACAATCCATATGAAGAAATCTCTTTCCAGCTTGTATCGTTTTTCCAGTCGTCAATCACCAGGTTCATCCCGTAGATGCCCGAGATGACAGTAAAGACGGTGAGAAAGAAAAGGAGCAGGTTCATCCGGTTCGCAGCCGCGTTTTCCTGTGTGCGGTACAACTCATCGAGTGTGGTGTGCACTTCCTCATACAGGTCGTCCAGGCTGAATGCCTGCCTGAAGAGCAGCCCCAATTCCCGTCCTTCCTGGCGGACACTGACATGTTTGAAGTAGTACCAGGATGAAAAAATCGTAATCAGCTCAATCAGCCGCTTCAGGTACTCTTCATCCTTGTCCCATTGGAGACGGCTATACTCGAACGATACCCGAAGAAGCATGATCCGGTAAAAGTAATGCAGCAAAAAATTATAGTAGTGTGTTCCCATGAAGTGGGCAAGAGGGCGCTGCATCTCCTCAGAACTTTTCGTGGTTACATTGATGTAGGAGAGATCTGTGGCAAGCGTGTACAGATCCGGTGCCCATCGGTCGTGCAAATACTTGTCCAGATAATCTCTTATGTAGTTCATGTTGGAAGCCGAGATGAACGGTTTTCCTTCGGGAGAGAGTCCGTCGACCTTGCCGATCCGGAACAGCTGCTCATCACTAAGTTCCGTGCCCGGTTCTGCGAACAGGAAGGAGGTGACGAACATCCGCTCATCCTCGAAATAGGGGAGGCTCCCGAAATAGCCTTTGAGCCGATCATCGTGGATGATAAACGACTTGATGGCAGAAGCGAAGCGGTCGAGAAGAAATTCATGGACGTTTGAAAATTCAATGCCATCTTCACAATAAATGACCGATCCTTTCTCCTCTTTCAGCTTGTTTTCGGCCGCCCTGAAGTGCTGCATGAAATTCAGGACGGAGGATAGCGGCAGCCCGTTGTCCAGCAGGCGTACCCTGGACGTAAAGAACGCGATGCCGAAAGGACCCAGCGTCACATCAAGGCTCATAAAGCGGAACGGATAGCGCTCTCCGTCGGCCGTCAGCTCAAAATCTTCTCCGATCACTTTGTAGAAGCGGTGGAAACCATATTCCTCGATAGTCGGAGGGAAGATTTTGCGTTCCACATAGGGAAGGAAATACTGATCCAGCTCCTCCTGGGAAATCTCGATGGAACCTTCATAGAG
Organism: Bhargavaea sp. CC-171006; assembly: GCF_009761675.1. Classification (GTDB taxonomy): domain Bacteria; phylum Bacillota; class Bacilli; order Bacillales_A; family Planococcaceae; genus Bhargavaea; species Bhargavaea changchunensis. Next base: position 217,040 of record NZ_QUZH01000027.1, on the reverse strand, counting down.
ATCATTGATCTGTCCGCCGGGATCCTCAAGTGTAAAAAAGTGAAATCCGTCTTTCCTGAGCGCATCAGCCGCTTTTTTGATCTGTTTTTTTCTATAGGCAAATGGCAGGATAAAGGAGAGATACCCGTCTTTGACAATGAAATCTTTCGTATCAGGAACCTCTGTCATGTTTTCACCGCCATTCATTGTAGTTTTGGGATGATGTGGTACACTATTGGAAAAAGGAGGGGTGGCAATGGGCAAGAACAATTTCTTCCCGGGTCCGGACCATGGCCGGGGGCGAAGCCGCAATGGCGTAACGCCCGTCATCGAAGGGGTTTTCCTGATGACAAAAGATCGCATCATCCCTTATGAAGAACTGGATGATTATTGTGAATTCTGTCTGGAACCACTGTCCTATGATGCCACCTATGATTCCGCGTATTGCGCCGGATGCAATGAGTGGCGCGAAGAGACCTGTACAGATCCGAAATGCCAGTTCTGCACGGACCGGCCAAAGCGTCCGTTTGACCGGGGCTGAACAGCCTCCCCCCTCATCCTTCCCTTTATCCTGGGGGGCGTAAACGGAAATTGAAGCTGTAATTTACGCACGGACCGCACCGGGGCGGGCCTGCGGCTGGAGGCAAGAAAAATGAAGAAAGAGTTTGTCGTAGTCGGACTGGGCCGGTTCGGCGGAAGCATCTGCCGTGAACTGGTGGAGCAGGGGGCGGACGTCCTCGCCATCGACCAGGATCCGGAGAGGGTGGACGAGTTCGCCTCGATCGCGACACAGGCCGTCGTGGCGGACACGACCGACGAGCAGGCGCTCGTGTCTCTCGGTATCCGGAATTTTGAACATGTGATTGTTGCAATCGGAGAGGACATCCAGTCGAGCATCCTGACCACCTTGATTCTGAAGGAACTCGGCGTCGAAAAAATCACGGTTAAAGCGCAAAATGACTATCACGCGAAAGTGCTCCAGAAAATCGGGGCGGACCAGGTCGTCCATCCCGAGCGGGACATGGGAATCCGTATCGCGAATAATATGATCTCAAATAATATTCTTGATTATCTTGAATTGTCCGATGAGCACTCCATCATGGAGATCAAGGCGAATGAGATGCTTGCAGGCCATTCCATCCTGGACCTTGATATACGGGCGAGGTACGGCATCAACATCGTGGCGATCAAGAGGGGAGAGGACGTAGTGGTCTCTCCTATGGCGGAGGAACCGATCCACGAAGGGGACATCCTGATCATCATCGGGTCAGACGCGGATATCCTGAGATTTGAGAAAAAAGCGCTGCACTGAGCAGCGATGAAAGCCCCGGCATACATAGCCGGGGCTTTTTTGACGGGTAACAATATAAAAAGCTGCACGGAATACGATTCCGTGCAGCTTTTTTCGTTGATCAGACTTCCATGACGACAGGAAGGATCATCGGCTTGCGTTTGGTCTGTTCGTACAGATATGGACCAAGAATATCTGTGATCTGGCTCTTGAGCGCTTCGGTGTCCGGCGTATCAGAATTGGCAACCGACTGACGAAGACGCCGGTTCAGCATCGACTGCGCTTCGTTGATCATCTGGCCGGATTCACGCATATAGACGAATCCGCGTGAGATCAGGTCAGGACCGGCAACGATCTTGCCCTTTGCCTTGTTCAGCGTGACGACCACGATAACGAGCCCGTCTTCAGAAAGGACACGGCGGTCGCGCAGGACGACGTTGCCGATGTCACCGATTCCGCTGCCGTCGATATAGACATCTCCGGACGGGATCCGTCCCGCCAGATGGGCCTCGTTAGAGCTGAGCGCGAGAACATCTCCATTCTCCATAATGAAGATGTTGTCCTCAGGCACGTCACACTGGACAGCAAGCCCGGCATGGGTCTTCAGCATCCGGTATTCACCGTGGATCGGCATGAAGAACTTCGGCTTGATCAGGCGGAGCATGAGTTTCTGCTCCTGCTGAGATCCGTGCCCGGAAGTATGGATGTTGTTGAGGGACCCATGGATGACTTCAGCGCCTGCACGGAACAGCAGGTTGATGGTCCGATTGACACTGGCGATATTGCCCGGGATCGGGGAAGAAGAGAAGATGACCGTGTCCCCAGGCTGAATCTGGATCTGCCGGTGTGTGCCGTTTGCAATCCGTGAAAGTGCTGCCATCGGTTCGCCCTGGCTTCCCGTGCAGAGGATCATGACCTCATTGGCAGGAAGGCGGTTCAGCGTCTGGGTATCAACGAACATTTCCTTCGGCGCATCGATATAGCCAAGTTCCGTGCCGATGGTGATTGCATTGTCCATGCTACGGCCGAACACGGCGATTTTCCTGCCGTGACGGATGGCGGCTTCCACTGCCTGCTGAAGCCGGTAGATATTGGAGGCGAATGTCGCAAAGATAATCCTTCCGTTCACTTTCCGGAAAATCTCATCGATGCTTTCTCCGACAGTCTTCTCGGACATCGTGAAATCAGGCACTTCCGCATTCGTACTGTCGGAGAGAAGGCAGAGTACGCCTTCTTCTCCGATCTGCGCCATCTTCGCAAGGTTTGCCGGCTCACCGACAGGAGTGAAGTCGAACTTGAAATCACCGGTGTGGACAATGTTGCCCGGAGGTGTTTTCACCACGATCCCGAAGGCATCGGGTATACTGTGGGTCGTCCTGAAAAAGCTGACCGAAGTTTTCCTGAATTTGATCACGTCATCTTCTCCGACTTCGATCAGTTTCGTGCGGCGGAGGAGTCCGTGCTCCTCAAGCTTGTTGCGCAGGAGGCCCAGCGCCAGCTTGCCGCCATAAACCGGGATGTTCACCTTTTTGAGCAGGTAAGGAATACCGCCGATATGGTCCTCGTGGCCATGTGTGATAAATAAGCCTTTTATTTTATCCACATTCCGCTCGATGTACGTATAGTCGGGAATCACATAGTCGATGCCGAGCAGGTCATCTTCAGGGAACATGATCCCCGCATCAATGAGGATGATTTCATCCTGGAATTGGACCCCATACGTGTTTTTGCCGATTTCGCCCAGTCCGCCGAGCGCAAATACGGCTGTCTGATCATTCTTGACCGATTTCATCCGGGTCACACCTGTTCGACGTGGAAGTCAGGCGATTTTTTTTCGTATTCCAGATGGCCGTCTTCCAAGGCTTGGATGTGTTCAACGTACAGTTCACGCTCTTTCAGTGCAGCGCGTACGGCACGTACCGATTCTGCTTCCACATACATGGATTTTGTGTTTTCGCGGACTGGTACTTCATGCAGGTTTTCTTGGTAGTACACTTTGTAGATCATGGTCTGCTCTCCTTTTTCACGTTCAAATACTTGCCATATCGTTTATAATAGCATGCAGGCCCAGTGAAATAAAGAAAAGCCCCCGTTTTTGCGGGGGCATGAGTTCACTATGCAATGGACTTCTTGCCGAGGATGCCATTGAGCCGCTTCAACCATTTGCGTTTCAGGCGTTTCAGCATGGCTATCACTCCTTGTGACCTATTATAGGTCATTTTGAATGTTCTGTCAAGGGCGGTTTTTAAAGAAATTATATAGGAAGGCGGAGATTGGAAACGATGAAGAATATCCTCTTTTTCGATATCGACGGCACCCTGTACGACCATGACAAAAAATTGCCTGAGTCAGCGAAGAAAGCGGTCATGGCAGCACGTGAAAAGGGGCATCTCGTTGCCATTGCAACAGGACGCGCGCCATTCATGATCGGTCCGGTGCTCGAAGACCTGGACATCGATACATATATCTGCTTTAACGGACAATATGTTGTCCACAAGGGCGAACTGATCCACGGCGGCGTCATCGAACCTGATATCCTGGCCCGAATCAAAGAAAAGGCGGACCGGGACCGCTTCCCGCTCATTTTCATGGATGACAGGGAAATGGTCGCTACCGAGACGGGACATCCGCATGTCGAAGACAGCCTGGGCTCACTTAAAATGCCTTACCCGAGGGCATCGGAGACATTCTATAAGGAGCGGCCGATCCATCAGGCGCTGCTTTTTTGCACCGAGGAACATGAGCGGGCCTATACCGAAGCTTTTCCGGAAATGAAGTTTGTCCGCTGGCACCGAACATCCACTGACATCCTTCCTGCAGGAACTTCCAAAGCCGAAGGGATGCAGCGGATCCTTGACCGGGAAGGTCTCACGATGGACGACGCCGTTGCATTCGGAGACGGCCTCAATGATATCGAGATGCTCAGGGCAGCGGGTATAGGTGTAGCTATGGGGAACGCTCATGAAGAAGCCAAAAAGCGGGCCGATTTCATCACCGGAGACGTAGCGGAAGACGGTATTGCCCGAATCCTCGATCAGCTGAAACTTATCTAATAAAAACAGACAGGACAAGCCTGTCTGCAAAGGACCGGGACCGATAGCGGACCCGGCTATTATTCTTCATCGGCCTTCAGCGGTTCCGCATCATTGTACTCGCGGAACGGTTCGTCCGGATCGATGTGATCGTAGAACATCACACCATTGAGGTGATCAAGCTCGTGCTGGAAAGCGATTGCTTGCAGGCCTTTCAGCCGTTTCTTGATGGGCTCTCCCTCGGGTGTGAAGCCCTTGACTGTGATTTTGGAGTAGCGGGGGACAAAGCCCGGCACGTCCCTGTCCACAGACAGACAGCCTTCTCCTCCGGGAAGATAGGACTTCTTGGCGGAATGACTGACGATTTTCGGGTTGATGATCGTCAGGCTGAGCGGCTCCGCGCCTTCATCGATAATATGCAGGGCGAACATCCGCTTAGGTACATCAATCTGGTTGGCTGCGAGCCCGATGCCTGCGCGCAATCCGTATTTTTCAGCCTTCTCGGGATCCTGACTGTTTTTCAGGAACTCGAGCATATCGCCGGCAATTTTCTTTTCTTCTTGTGTGAGAGGAAATTTCACTTCCTCCGCTTTTTTTCGGAGGGTCGGATGACCTTCGCGGATAATCTGGTCCATCGTAATCATGGCAGCTGACTTCCTTTCGTACGGTATACCTTGTTTCCCATTATATACGGCACAGGCGGGTTGATGAAACAAAATGTCCCGTCTCATTGAAAACATAGCGTCCAGCGAATATAGTAGAAATAGGAAATGGAAGGGGAGACGGAGATGAAAAAAAGATTGGCGGGCACAATGCTTGCTGCAGCGATGCTCCTTTCCGCCTGCTCTTTCGGCGCATCCGCCGAAGAACGGCTTTCAGATGCGATCGGAACGATCCAGGAAAAGGAGCAACCGTTCCTGGAAGCACAGGAGAAAATGGCGTCGCTTGAAAAAGAAGAGTTCGGAAAGTTCAACGCAATGATGGAGCTGACCCAGGAAGATCGTGAGAAACTGTCGGTATTGGCCGATGAAGCGAATGAATCTGCCGAAGAACGCCTTGATCTGCTGGAAAAGGGGAAAGAAGCGCTCGGCAAAGCGGAAAAAGAATTGTCGGGACTTGATGAAATCGGCAAGGATGAAGAAGCTCCGGTAAGTGAAGCAGTCGGGAAACTGAAGAAGTCGATGGCCGACCGGTATGCAGCACATGAGGAATTCTCCGGAATCTATGAAAAGACAGCCGGCCTGCAAAAAGAACTGTATAGCCTGGCAACGGATGAACAAGCTGATTTTCAGGCGATCCAGGAGAAGGTGAAAGCGGTCAACGATGGAAATGCGGAAGTGACCGCTGCGGCGGATGCCTTCAACGAAGCGACCGAAGCTGTCAACGAGCAGAAAAAAGAAGCCTATGCCGCAATCAGCGGCTCTGAAGAAAAATGAATGACCAGTTGCCCGGAAGCATCGACTTCCGGGCGTTTTTTCATTTCCATAAAGGGAATACTGGAAATGTTGACGAATGCGCGCTAAAACAAACCGATCCCATGTGTTAATACAGGTGATGGAAAAATCATCTGTGTACTAATACTAAAAGCGCTTTCAAACCCTTGTATTGACTAGCATTTTGCGGTCTTGTATAATTCAAACCGAGTCAAGTGTACCAATCAAAGAAATAAAAACGATAATACAGCTAAAGGAGAGTTGCCGCAATGGCTGCCAAGAAGGCAAACGCATTCGATCCGGAACAAAACCTCCGTGAAATCGAAGATAAATTCGAAATGCTCCAGATTCTCAATGATGAAGGGGAAATCATCAATAAAGAGATGGACCCGGGACTAAGCGATGAGCAACTGACAGAGCTGATGACCCGTATGGTCTGGACAAGGATCCTTGACCAGCGCTCTATTTCCCTCAACCGACAGGGACGACTCGGTTTCTATGCGCCGACTGCAGGCCAGGAAGCTTCCCAACTGGCATCCCACTTCGCGCTGGAAAGCGAAGACTTCATTCTGCCTGGTTACCGAGACGTACCACAGATCATTTTCCATGGCCTGCCGCTGGAACAGGCATTCCTATGGTCGCGCGGCCATTTCCATGGCAGCGATGTTCCTGACGGTGTCAATATCTTCTTGCCTCAGATTATCATCGGTGCCCAGTACATCCAGGCTGCCGGCGTAGCGCTCGGCAAGCAGAAGCGTGGCGAAAAGTCCGTTGTCATCACCTATACGGGTGATGGTGGTACTTCGCAGGGTGACTTCTACGAGGGGATCAACTTTGCAGGGGCATTCAACTCTCCTGCAATCTTCATCATCCAGAACAACCAGTATGCGATTTCGACACCGCGTTCGCTTCAGACCAAAGCGAAAACACTGGCACAGAAGGGGATTGCCGCAGGAATCCCGAGCGTACTTGTTGACGGGATGGACCCGCTTGCCGTTTATGCGGTCACAAAGCAGGCACGTGAACGCGCGATTAACGGTGGCGGCCCGACACTCATCGAGACGATGTGCTACCGATATGGCCCGCACACGATGGCGGGGGACGATCCGACCCGCTACCGTACATCCGAGACTGACTCGGAATGGGAAAAACGCGATCCGCTTATCCGTTTCCGCAAGTATCTGGAGGGCAAGGGCCTCTGGAACGAGGAAAAGGAAAACGAAGTGATCGACCGAGCCAAGGAAGAAATCAAGGCTGCAATCAAGAAGGCGGATGCCGCTCCAAAACAGAAAGTGAGCGATTTCCTCAACATCATGTACCGCGGAGAAATGCCGCAGAATGTGAAAGAGCAGCTTGACATCTATACAGAGAAGGAGTCGAAGTGACCGATGGCACAAATGACGATGATCCAAGCGATTACGGATGCACTCCGTACTGAGCTTAAAAATGATGAGAATGTCCTCGTCTTCGGGGAGGACGTCGGCGTTAACGGAGGCGTCTTCCGTGCTACGGAAGGACTCCAGAAAGAATTCGGAGAAGACCGCGTTTTCGACACGCCACTGGCCGAATCCGGCATCGGCGGCCTGGCGGTGGGTCTCTCGCTGCAAGGCTTCCGTCCGGTACCGGAAATTCAGTTTTTCGGGTTCGTCTATGAAGTGATGGACTCAATCAGCGGACAGCTTGCACGGATGAGCTTCCGCAGTGCCGGCCATTTCCACGCACCGGTCACCATCCGTTCGCCGTTCGGCGGCGGGGTCGCCACACCGGAAATGCATGCCGACAGCCTTGAGGGGCTCATGGCACAGCAACCGGGCCTTAAAGTGGTCATCCCCTCAGGGCCATACGATGCGAAAGGTTTGCTGATCTCTTCAATCCGCGACGAAGATCCTGTCATCTTCCTTGAACATATGAAGCTGTACCGCTCATTCCGCGAAGAAGTTCCGGAGGAAGAATACACAATCCCACTCGGCAAGGCCGATGTGAAAAAAGAAGGCACAGACTTGTCGATCATCACATACGGTGCCATGGTCCGCGAAAGCCTGAAGGCGGCCGAGGAACTTGAAAAAGAAGGTCATTCAGTTGAAGTCATCGACCTCCGCACGGTCCAGCCGCTCGATGTCGAAACCATCATCTCTTCGGTCGAGAAAACCAACCGGGCGATCGTTGTCCAGGAAGCACAGCGCCAGGCGGGCATCGCCGCGAACGTGGTTGCGGAAATCACGGAGCGCGCAATCCTGAGCCTGGAAGCTCCTGTCCTCCGTGTGACGGCCCCTGATACGATTTATCCTTATGCGCAGGGCGAGAACACCTGGCTGCCGGGGGCAAAGGATATTGTGGAAACCGCTAAAAAAGTTCTTGAATTCTGATAGCCGATTTTAAATAAAGAAAGGGTGAGAGGTGTGGCATTTGAATTTCGTATGCCGGATATCGGTGAAGGCATCCATGAAGGAGAAATCGTAAAGTGGTTCGTCAACAAAGGCGATACCATCCAGGAAGATGACGTTCTTTGCGAAGTGCAGAACGATAAAGCAGTCGTTGAAATTCCTTCTCCCGTGGACGGAACAGTCGAGGACATCCTGGTAGGCGAAGGTGAAGTCGCAGTTGTCGGAGATCTCCTGATCAAAATCGATTCACCTGACCATCAAGGCGAAGAGGAAGCTCAGGACGAGGGCTCGGACAAAACCGATGACCAGGTGCAGGCTTCCCTTGAATCCGGACAGGACCTCGAAAAAGAAGAAGCGCCGAAAACCGAAAAAGAGCAGGGCGTAGCACCGGCTGCTTCCCAAAAATCGGGCAAGCAGAAAGACGGACGTGTAATTGCCATGCCATCGGTGCGAAAATACGCCCGTGACAATGATGTCGATATTCACGAGGTTGGAGGAAGCGGCAAAAACGGCCGTGTTCTCAAAGAAGATGTGGACGCATTCATGAACGGCGGCCAGCAGCCGGCTGAAGGACAGGAATCTGCTGCAGCCCAGGAAACGGCGCCTGCAGGAGAAGAAAAGGCACGTCCGGCTGCGGCAACTCAGCTGCCTGAAGGAGAATTTCCGGAAACCCGGGAGAAGATCTCCCCGATCCGCAAGGCGATCGCCAAAGCGATGGTCAACTCGAAGCACACGGCACCGCACGTCACGCATCTGGATGAAGTCGATGTGACGGCACTTGTGGAACACCGCCGGAAGTTCAAGGAGATTGCTGCGGAAAAGGAAATCAAGCTGACGTATCTGCCATATGTCGTCAAAGCACTCGTGAGCACGCTCCGTGAATATCCGCAGCTGAACGTGTCCTATGACGATTCGACAGAAGAAGTCATCCAGAAACATTACTTCAACGTGGGCATCGCGGCAGACACCGATCGCGGACTGCTTGTGCCGGTCATCAAAAACGCCGACCGGAAATCGGTCTTCGCGATTTCTGATGAAATCAATCAGCTTGCGGCGAAAGCACGCGATGGCAAACTGGCGCCAAACGAGATGAAGGGCGGCTCGATGTCCATCTCGAACCTCGGCTCTGCAAGCGGACAGTGGTTCACACCGGTCATCAACCATCCGGAAGTCGCAATCCTCGGAATCGGGCGCATTGCAGAAAAACCGGTTGTCAAAAATGGTGAAATCGTGGCGGCTCCTATGTTAGCATTATCATTGAGCTATGATCACCGGATGATCGATGGCGTCACGGCCCAGCAGGCGCTGAACCATATCAAGCGGCTGCTGTCGAATCCGGAACTTTTACTAATGGAGGCGTAAAAAATGGTAGTAGGTGATTTTCCAATTGAAACAGATACAATCGTCATCGGTTCCGGCCCGGGAGGATATGTTGCAGCAATCCGCGCAGCACAGACGGGCCAGAAAGTGACGATTGTAGAACGTGAAAATCTTGGCGGCGTATGCCTGAACGTAGGCTGCATCCCGTCCAAAGCGCTCATCAGTGTCGGCCACCGCTTTGTCGAAGCGAAAGGCGCAGACAACATGGGCATCAGCACCTCCGATGTGAAACTTGACTTCTCCAAGGCGCAGGAATTCAAGAATAGCGTCGTCAAGAAATTGACCGGCGGAGTCGAAGGCCTCCTGAAAGGCAACAAAGTTGAAATCGTACAAGGCGAAGCCTACTTTGTCGACACCAACACAGTCCGTGTCATGGATGACAAATCCGCACAGACTTATAAATTCAAGAATGCGATTCTTGCAACAGGATCCCGTCCCGTGGAAATTCCTTCGTTCAAGTTCTCTAAGCGCATCATCGATTCGACAGGCGCACTGAACCTTGAAGAAGTTCCAGGCAAGCTGGTCGTCATCGGCGGCGGCTATATCGGCACGGAGCTTGGCTCGGCATATGCCAACCTCGGCTCCGAAGTGACGATTCTCGAAGGTGCGAAGGATATTCTCGCAGGCTTTGAAAAGCAGATGACGCAGATCGTCAAAAAAGGCCTCAAGAAAAAAGGCGTCGAAATCGTCACTCAGGCGATGGCGAAAGGCGCAGAAGAAACTGAGAACGGCGTCAAGGTCACCTATGAAGCAAAAGGTGAAGAACAGACAATCGAGGCGGATTACGTCCTCGTTACAGTCGGACGCCGCCCGAACACTGACGAGATGGGCCTCGAGGAAGCCGGCGTGAAATTCGGAGAGCGCGGTCTCATCGAAGTCGACCGCCAGGGCCGCACAAGCGTGTCCAACATCTTTGCAATCGGAGATATTGTTCCGGGCCCTCAGCTCGCACACAAAGCTTCCTATGAAGGTAAAATCGCAGCTGAAGCCATTGCCGGCGAAAAATCGGAAGTCGACTACATGGCAATCCCGGCTGTGTGCTTCACGGATCCGGAACTGGCAACAGTCGGCCTGAACGAAGAGCAGGCGAAAGCGGAAGGCTACGAAGTGACGGCGGGCAAATTCCCGTTCGGTGCAAACGGCCGCGCGCTCGCGCTGGACGCTGCAGACGGCTTCGTCAAACTGGTCTCCCGCAAGGAAGACGGACTTCTCCTTGGCGCTCAGATTGTCGGTGCAGGCGCATCCGATATGATCGCGGAACTTGGACTGGCCATCGAAGCGGGTATGACAGTCGAAGATATCGCCATGACCATCCACGCTCACCCGACACTCGGGGAGATTTCGATGGAAGCGGCGGAAGTCGTTCTTGGCAATCCGATCCATATCCTGAAATAATCACGACAGAAAGAGAGCGGACTTTCCGCTCTCTTTTTTCGTTTCCTAAAAACTCCCTTTGTCGGATTGTGCCGTGACCTTCGGCGATGATAGACTGATAGAAGAGAAGGGATGTGGTGCAGAAATGAAGCTTAGATATTGGATGGCGGGTGCCGCACTGGCTGCCGTCCTGCTCGGAGGCTGCGCGGGTCCGGAGGATTCTGCAGACAGCGAAGATGCGCAGGACCGCCAGGATGAACAGACAGAAGAAAAAGCGGACAGCGGCGAAGCTGAGAAGAAGCCTGCGGAAGATACCGATGAGGAAAAAGAAGAAGGCAACGGCGACGGGCAAGTACCGGCCGCTGCGGAACCAGCCAAACCGCTCTATGAGCTGAATGAAGCCACCTGGTCGTTCCAGCCGATCGGTGATGCCGATCCGAAGGCAGCCCTGCTGACGTTCGATGATGCACCGGACAAGCACGCGCTTGAGATGGCGAAGACCCTGAAGGAAATGGACGCGCCGGCCATCTTTTTTGTCAACGGCCACTTCATCGACACCGACGAAGAAAAGGCGGTGCTGAAAGAGATCCACGAGATGGGGTTCCCGATCGGCAACCATACGATGTCACATCCGAACCTTAAGCAGATTCCCGAGGAGGCTCAGCGTGAGGAGATTCTCGGCGTAAATGAAATCGTGGAGCAGGTGACGGGGGAAAAGCCGAAGTTCTTCCGGGCGCCGTTCGGGGTGAATACGGATTTCACCCGGCAACTTGCAGCGGACGAAGGGATGCTCATCATGAACTGGACATATGGCTATGACTGGGAGTCCCAGTATCAGAACAGTGAGGCTCTTGCTGATATCATGGTCAACACGGAATATCTGAACAACGGGGCAAATCTGCTGATGCATGACCGGGAATGGACGGCTGCCGCCCTGCCGAAGATTGTTCAGGGACTGCGTGATAAAGGGTACACGCTGATTGATCCAGCAACAATCAAAATGCCGGAAACGGCCCAATAAAAAGGAGAGCGCCGGAATGATCCGCGCTCTCCATTTTTATTTTGAATCACGAGATGATCGGCATCCTCTCTTTGATGACGAGAAGGTTCTGCAGCGTGTCATCCTCGGGTCCCTGGACAGGGAGGCCGGCTTCCATGTTCATCCGGATATAGTCGATGTTATCCTGTGTGACAATTTCCCCAGGGATGACAATCGGGATTCCCGGCGGATACACCATGATGAACTCAGCGGAGATCCGCCCCTCCGCTTCATCGAGCGGAATGGCTTCGGTCTGCGCATAGAAGGCATCCCTCGGAGTGAGCGCAAGTGCAGGAATCTCCGGAAGGGCCACAAACGGCGGGCGTTCGGAACCATCCGGTGCGAATGTGTCGGCCATCCTCTTTAGCGCGTTGACCAATAGGCTCACTTCTTTTCCGGTATCGCCGATTGTGAGGATGCACAGGATATTGTACAGGTCCGACAGTTCAACCTCGATGTTGGCATTTTCCCGCAGCCATACTTCAGCCTGGCTGCCGGTGATCGACAGGTCCTTGACGCTGATCAGAAGTTTTGTCGGATCAATATCATAGGTGGCCGAACTCCGGATCAGTTCGCGGCCCGGGCACCAGAGGCCCGGGATCTTATTGATCCGCTTCCGTGCATCCTTCGCCAGCCGGATCGTTTCATCCAGAAGATCATTGCCGTGCATGGCGAGCTGTCTGCGGGCGCAGTCGATCGACGCCAGGATCGGGTACGAAGTGGATGTGGTCGTCAGCATCGAAAGGATCGACTGGACCCGCTTGGTTGACACAAGACCTTCCCGCACATTCAGGACGGAGCCTTGCGTCATCGCGCCGCCGAGCTTGTGTACGGAAGTGGCGGCCATGTCGGCACCGGCCTGCATGGCGGATACGGGCAGGCTGTCATTGAAGTGGATATGAACGCCGTGCGCCTCATCGACCAGCACCGGTATGCCATAGCCATGGCTGATGTCAACAATCCTCTCCAGGTCTGCACAGACCCCATAATAGGTCGGATTGATGACGAGCAGGCCCTTTGCATCAGGGTGGGCCGCAAGCGCTGTTTCAGCGGCTTCCGCAGAGATTCCGTGCGAGATGCCGAGTTCCGGGTCGACTTCAGGATGGATGAACACCGGCACGGCTCCGGCAAAGACAATGGCGGACATGACTGATTTATGGACATTTCGCGGAACGATGATTTTATCCCCAGGTTCACAGACGCTGAGAATCATCGTCATGATGGCACCGCTCGTCCCTTGTACGGAAAAGAAGGTGTAATCGGCCCCGAACGCTCTGGCCGCCAGTTCCTGTGCTTTGTGGATGGCCCCCTTCGGCGCATGGAGATCATCAAGCGGAGCGATGTTGATCAGGTCAACCGACAGGATATTGTCTCCTGCAAATTCCCGGAATGCGGGATCCATGCCCCGCCCTCTTTTGTGGCCAGGGATATGGAATTGTATCGGATGACGGTTCCGGTGTTTCAGGAGCGCGTCGAATAATGGTGTTTCGAGCTGTGACAATCTGGAGCCCCCTCGTTCTCATGTTGCAGGATATCAAGGGGATATTATAGCACCGACTGCCATCAAATGTCACCGAAAACAACGGCACTGTTCAACTTCTCTTTCCCATGCGATAAGATGGAAGCAAGGGGGGATTGACATGGAATGGAACACGAGGATCACTGAACTGCTTGGCATCAGGTATCCGATCATTCAAGGGGGGCTGGCTTATCTCGCTTATGCTGATCTGGCGGCAGCCGTCTCTAACGCAGGAGGGCTCGGACAGATTACTGCAATGAGCCTTCCCGGACCTGATGAGCTCCGCCGGGAGATTCGGAGGGTAAAAGAAATGACTGACAAGCCGTTCGGGGTCAACTATGCAATCGGCCAGCACGGACGGCCATACGAACATATGCTGGATGTCGCCATCGAAGAGGGAGTCCCCGCGGTCACAATGACAGGAGGCAACCCTGCGCCACTTCTTGAGCGGCTGGAAGGGACAGGAGTCCGGAAACTGGTGCTTGTTGCAGCGGTTCGCCAGGCTCAGAAGGCGGAAAGCCTCGGGGCGGATGCCGTCATGGTGGTCGGCCAGGAAGGTGGCGGGCATCTTGGCCGGGACGACATCGGAACAATGGTCCTTGTGCCGCGTGTTGTCGACAGCGTCACGATTCCGGTGGTCGCATCCGGAGGAATCGGTGACGGAAGGGGCTGGATGGCAGCGCATGCATTGGGCGCGGAAGGCATCGAGATGGGGACCCGATTTATCGCAACAAAGGAATGCTTCGATGCTTCCGATGCCTATAGAAAAGCTCTTCTGGCTGCATCCGAGACGGGGACAAGCATCATCAAGCGTTCGATCGGTGCCCCGGCACGTGTACTGAAGGGCAGCTGGACTGAGAAAATTCTTGAAATCGAGCAGGAGAATCCGACGTACGAAGCACTGAAATCCTATATCAGCGGTGAGGCGAACCGGCGCTTTATCCATGATGGACAAGAGGATGAAGGGTTCGGTTGGGCAGGGCAGGTTGCCGGCCTCATCGAAGATGTGCCGAATGTGCAGGAACTGTTCGCACGCATGGTGGAAGAAGCCGGACAAATCCGTGCGAGATGGGGCTCCGGGAAAAACGGGAGGAATGAATGATGGCAAGTGAAGGATATTCCTATCCGCTTCGGACGGATTGGACAACTGACGAAATCATTGATGCGGTCAAATTCTTCGAAGCAGTGGAAAAAGCATATGAAAGCGGGATCCGGCGCGGAGAACTGATGAATGCCTATCGCAGATTCAAGGACATCGAGCCGTCGAAGTCCGGGGAAAAGAAACTGTTTGCCGAGTTTGAAGAAGCGAGCGGCTACTCGGCTTATCCGGTCATCAAGAAGCTGAAGGATCTACCGGATGAAGCCATCATAAAAGGAGCGGGGCGATAAGCCCCCGCTCCTTTTTTCTGCTTTCTCAGCTGTATGCCATCTTATAGAGAGGAACGAGCGTATCAAAAGTCTCCTTGGCAAGCCGGTAAAACGCCTCTCCGTCTTCCAAAACCGGATCGCCTGCGGATATGTTCCGGCCAATCAGCAACTCGGCTTTCTTGACGGTGCGGAACCGTTCAAGGACATCAGCAAGATCGATATCAGAAACTTCCACAGCCCCTTTTTTCATATGGTCCTGTGATATGACATACCCATCGGGAATCGTCGATTCGACCGCATCGATCCTGTCCAGGAAGCGCTGGGCAATGTTTGCTTTATCCGGAAGCTCATAGATGAATGCGAGCCAGATGAACGCCCGGTCGTCGAAAAGCCCGACCTGGAAATGTGGATGTTTTTTATATCCCCTTTTGTTACCGGCGATCGCGAGCCACGTATCTTTCGGCGGGTTCACCGTGCGGCGTGCATGCTTTGCGATATGGAGATGCATTTCCTGTCCGAGAATCGCTGAAAGATCATCCGTGAGCTCCTGTCCGAGCTCACGGAATTTTGGCCGGATACGTTCCTCGATGGCTTGCATCCGCTCGGCGAGACCTTCTATTTTAAATGTGTCGAAATCCTCCCGGATAAATCCGTTGAACATCATTTTATTCACTTCCTTCGATTGATTGCTTAGATGATTCCTTTTTCGTCTCCACGTTTATTGTAACAAAAAACGGGGAACAATCTTTGCAACAGGACATCTCAACAAACCGCTCGGACCGATCCTGAAACGATGCTCGAGATGACCAAAAAATCCGTGAAAGGGTGCATAAGCATGAAACAAGTCATCCATGTGATCCGGAAAGCCGAAGTTGAAAAACAGTATATCAGCATGCTCAACCTGGAACTGGACTATGAACTCGCCACACTCTACGATGCCATGTCCCAATCGGATGCCGACCAGAAGAAGAAAAGCAAGCAACGACTAAAGGAGATCCACGCAGAACTGGAGAAGTATGAAGCGTTCAAGGCGAACTGACCGTTTGGCGGACAGGGACCGAGGGGATCCGGATTCATTCAAGCTACATTGAATGATGCGGATCCCCTTTCGGTTTATAATAGAAGAACGGCCTGCGGCGCAGGCGGGAAGGGGGAGCCTGATGGACTGGGGAGCAATTGACCGTTATGCAAAATCATTGATTAAGGAAGCAGGACACCGAATCAGGGTGAGCTTTGCGGGAAAGATACAGATTGAGACAAAGGCGGACGCCAATGATCTCGTAACCGACATTGACCGGGAAATTGAGCAGTTCTTCATATCGAGGATACGCCGAGATTTTCCCGGGCACCGGATACTTGGCGAGGAAGGCTTCGGTGATGACGTCAGATCGGGTGAAGGCGTGGTATGGATCCTTGATCCCATCGACGGGACGATGAACTTTATCCATCAAAGACGCAATTTTGCCATCTCACTTGGAATCTTCGCTGACGGAGTCGGCATGCTCGGATATATCTATGATGTGATGGCGGATGATTTTTATCACGCCTACCGGGGAGAAGGCGCATATCGCAACGACGAACGCCTGCCCGTCCTGGAACCTGTGGAGGTTGATAAGTCTATCATAGGAATCAATGCCAGTTGGGTGGCTCCGAACAGGTATATCGATCATGAAGCGGTTGGCCGGCTTGTTGCGGACTGCCGCGGAACACGGTCCTACGGCTCCGCAGCAATCGAGCTCGCGCACGTTGCTACAGGGCGCCTCGATGCCTATCTTTCCATGAGGCTCGCACCGTGGGACATAGCGGGGGGATCCGTTATCATCCGGGAAGTGGGCGCCATCTCGACTAACCTTCGCGGCGAAGATCCGGACATGATTTCAAATGATACATTCATCGCCGCCCGTCAGGGACTGCACCAGGCCATATTGGACCAATATATCCGGCTTAAACAGACATAATAAAAGCGGAGCCCTGAATCGGGTTCCGCTTTTATATCGAATCGGGAAACCGGTCCACTCAAAGGAGTCCTTTGTCCCGCATGGCTTTTTTCGTTTTGAAACCCATCCCCATAACGACAAACAGCAAAATAATACCGCCGATGATGCCAAGAACACTTTTTACTCCGATGGCAAAACCGATCGCGATCATTGAGAATAGCGCAGCGAGCGCGTACAGAATAAATACCCATTGAACATTTTTCATGAATGATTCCTCCGGAACTGCTATTTTCGCCTCTTGGTAGTTATTAGATGACAAATGCCTTTCCTGTGATATAATAGCACAGTTATGAATCCGGCAACAGAAAAGTGAGTGAAAATATGACAAACCTACGTCAAGATCTACGAAATATCGCCATCATTGCCCACGTTGACCACGGAAAAACGACTCTTGTCGACCAGCTGCTGAAGCAATCAGGCATTTTCCGTTCTAATGAACATGTCGATGAGCGCGCAATGGATTCGAATGATATCGAGCGGGAGCGGGGCATCACGATCCTCGCGAAAAACACCGCTGTCCAATACCACGACATCAAAATCAATATTCTGGATACGCCCGGCCACGCCGATTTCGGGGGCGAGGTCGAGCGGATCCTGAAAATGGTCGACGGCGTACTGCTTGTCGTTGACTCCTATGAGGGCACCATGCCCCAGACCCGTTTTGTACTGAAAAAAGCCCTTGAACAGAATCTGAAGCCGATCGTTGTCGTAAACAAAATTGACAAAGACGCTGCCCGCCCCGAAGAAGTGGTCGATGAAGTGCTTGAACTCTTCATCGAACTGGATGCCAACGACGAACAACTGGAATTCCCGGTCATCTATGCATCCGGCATCAACGGAACCGCAAGCCTTTCGCCCGATCCTGCAGATCAGGGAGAAAATATGCAGGTGCTGTTTGAATCGATTCTGGAAAATATTCCTGCCCCTGCCGACAACCGGGAGGAGCCCCTTCAGTTCCAGGTTTCGCTGCTGGATTACAACGACTATGTCGGACGGATCGGAATCGGCCGTATTTTCCGCGGTACCATGCATGTCGGCCAGCAGGTCGTTCTCATGAAGAACGACGGAACGCTGAAGAACTTCCGGATCACCAAAATGTCCGGATTCATGGGTCTTAAACGGATTGAAATCGAAGAAGCCTATGCAGGGGACCTTGTGGCCATTTCCGGTTTTGAAGACATCGACGTCGGGGAAACAGTATGCCCGGTCGATCATCCTGAGGCACTGCCTGCCCTCCATGTCGATGAACCGACACTTCAGATGACATTCCTTGTCAACAACAGCCCGTTCGCCGGACGCGAAGGCAAGTGGGTCACTGCGCGCAAGATCGAAGAACGTCTGGAACAGCAGCTCCAGACAGACGTCTCGCTCCGTGTCGATCCGACAGATTCTCCGGATGCCTGGGTTGTATCGGGCCGCGGTGAACTGCACCTGTCGATCCTGATCGAGAATATGCGCCGTGAAGGATACGAGCTGCAGGTATCAAAGCCGGAAGTCATCGTCCGTGAAATCGACGGTGTCCGATGCGAACCGGTCGAGCGTGTCCAGATCGATACACCGGAAGAATACACCGGTTCGGTCATTGAATCGCTCGGCGAGCGAAAAGGCGAAATGCTCGATATGGTCAACAACGGGAATGGGCAAGTCCGGCTCGTTTTCAACGTGCCTGCCCGCGGCCTGATCGGCTATACGACCGAGTTCATGACCATGACTCATGGCTACGGCATCCTGAACCATACGTATGACAGCTATCAGCCGATGCAAAAGGGCCGGATCGGCGGACGCCATCAGGGTGTCCTCGTTTCTATGGATAACGGTACAGCTTCACCATATGGTATACTTCAGGTGGAAGACAGGGGTACCATCTTTGTCGAGCCGGGTACGGAAGTGTATGCGGGCATGATCGTAGGCGAGCATAGCCGGGACAATGACCTGACTGTAAACGTCACGAAAGTGAAGCATGCAACAAACGTGCGGTCGGCGACGAAAGACCAGACAACCACTCTGAAAAAGCCCCGGATCATGTCGCTTGAGGAAGCGCTCGAATACCTCAGTGACGATGAATATTGTGAGGTCACGCCGAAGTCCATCCGTCTCCGCAAAAAGCTCCTGGACAAAAACGAACGGGAGCGGGCAGCAAAGAGGAAAAAGCTGGCGGAGCAGGACGCGTAACCGAATCCGAAAGGAATGTCCATTTTGCAAGAGGAGCAAGTATTCGGAAGAATGTCGGCCATCTCCCGCTATGTCTATGAAGCGATGCCATCTTTCACTTCAGCGGGATATGTCCTGTTCTTCATCATTTTCGCCTTATCGGCCCTCGTGTATTATCTTGGATTTGCGAAGAAGCTGAAGTCCTGGCAGAACGTGGTCATCTATCTTTTCCTGTTCCTCGGATGCCTGGTCCTCACATTCCTCGCGTTTTTCCTTCCGATTGTGGAAGGGCTGATTGTCGCGGCACTGATCCTGATCATTTACAGGATCCGCCGGGTCAACGACGACAAAAACGAACAAAAAGATTCCACGCCTGTTTGAGCGTGGAATCTTTTTTTGTTTCCTGTAGAGACAGCAAAAGATGCTCTTATGGAGAAACCTCCGGATTTCAGCTACGGGTCCTCGCTTACCGCGGGCGTTGCCTCAGCCTCCTCGAGCTGCGCTCTGCGGGGTCTTCGGCTAACGCTATTCCCGCAGGTGTCTCGGACCCTGCGCTTCAATCCGCCATGGGGCTTCTTAGGCAAACGTGCCATTTTAAAATGATGCTCTAACTCGAAATAAACTAATCTTCTTTTACTAGTGGAATTCGGTATAAAGATGAAACACTCTCAGTTGAACCGAAGGCTTATGTTGTAATTCACCTGGGCTTGGCAGGAACTCAGACGCCTTTGGTCGAGTTTCGGCTGCGGGGTGTAGCTGGCAGTATTCCGCGTAATCACTAATCGTTCTCTGGTAACCGCTGATGCCAAGAGGGTTTAAACTTAGTTCTGCACACCATATGGCAAACGGCACGGACGCCGGGAGACACCTGCGGGAAAAGCCGGGCTGGCGAGACCCGCAAGACGCAGTCGCGGGGCTTGGCGCCGGCCCGCGGTAAGCGACCACTTTTGCGACCAAAAGCGAAGCGTTGGTCTGCAGAGTCCGTGCCGTTTGCTGTATTTACTTAGAAAAAAGCTGCAGACAAAGAGGATTCACCTGGCTTTGTCTGCAGCTATAAGGTTGTTGGTCACAGCCTAAAATTCTTCTTCCGATGATTCGGATGTGCGGCGGAATATGAATTTTCCGGTGGCGAGCCGCTCCGCGGTTTTTTCGGCGATGCGATCATGGCACTCCCTGCACATATACGTATGGATTGGCCTGTTCCGGATCCGCTTGGCCTCCGGGGAGTCTTCCGGAATCTCTTCTTCTCGTTCGCACATTACACAGCGCACATGCATGACTCCACCTCCTCAGACGAATATGATGGAGCGGATTCCCTTGATCGGGTCCTCCATATTCGAACCGTCGGGAAGGAGGAGGAAAGCGGGGCCTTCTTCTCCCAGCGGCTTGCCTTCACGGCTGAATTGGAAAAGCAGACCGTATGCTTCTTCAATCGGGAAGCGGTGCTCGCCTCCATCCTTGTCGGCAAAGACGATCGCTTCCGCGTCTTCATCCGCCTCCGCGTTCTTCAGGAAAGGTTCCAGGGCGATGCCGAACGTACCGGTGAGAAGTTCCTGCTTCTTAAACTTCCTTGCCGGTTTCTCCAGCTCTTCCTGTGTTTTCGCACCCTCCATCAGCTCGCGTGACCAGTGTTTGGACGTCGACTTGATATAGTCGCTCATACCATCTTCCGTTTCTTTTTCTTGAGTAAAATAAGTATTCAGGTCAAGTTTCCGGTCATCGAAGATCCAGGTGGTCGGATCCAGCGAAATGCGGTACTTGCATTTTCCCTGTATTGGAATGATCAGCATCATCTATCTCCTCCAGTTTGTCGCATGTTCAGTTTACAGCAAAGCCGGCTCCGGCAAAAGGGGGAACCTCTGGCGGCAAGCAACGTCCATATGAAGGGTGCTTGCAATTTCCGCTCCTAAAAGATAAACTCTAATAGATATACTGTAGCAGAAATCCTGCTGATGGGGGCGGCTTCATGGATACAAATGTTCAACCGGCGTATCATGAAAAGGCATTGGAACTTCTTCAGGCGGATGCGGAAAAAATCGCCCAGCTGATCAAAGTTCAGATGGACCATTTGACGATGCCGCAGTGCCCTCTGTATGAAGAAGTGCTCGATACACAGATGTTCGGGCTTTCCCGCGAAATCGAGTTCGCAGCAAAATTGGGCCTGATTGACCGTGAACAGGGAAAACAGATTCTGGCTTCCCTTGAGCGCGAGCTGTCGATTTTGCATGATGCATATACGAAGAAATAACGCAAAAAACTCAAACTCGTTTGCCGGTTTGAGTTTTTTGTTTAGAAGAAAGATTGAGGGAATTCTATGAAAGCATACTTAAAGCGATATATCCGAAATTTTGATTTTCCGCTTTTTTTCGTCTATCTGGCACTTTGCCTGTTCGGGCTCGTGATGATCTATAGTGCGAGCATGGTCTGGGCGGTGAACCGCTACGGATATGACGCGGACCATTTTTATAAACGTCAGCTGATCAACCTCGCTATCGCTTTGCCTGCGTTGGCAGTCGGTGCATTTATCCCGTTCAAGCATTATAAGCGGAAAGGATTCATGGCGCTAATGCTGTTCGTCACGTTTGGCCTGCTCATCACCGTCCACTTTATCGGCTTTGGTGATGAAGCGGGGGCCAGGAGCTGGATCAACCTGGGCCCGATCAATCTCCAGCCTTCCGAGGTGGCGAAGATTGCCTTCATCTTATACTTTTCCGGTTTCTTCGCGAAGAAACTGCAGCAGAACGCCATCAATGACCTGAACAACTCGGTGTTCCCGCCTGTTATTCTTCTCGCGTTTGCCGTGCTGTCAATCATGATGGAAACCGATATCGGGGCAACGATGATCCTTCTGGTCACCTCCGTCTCGGTAATGGCTGCGAGCGGCATGAAGCCCAAGACATTTTTTAAGTTCTCTGGACTTGCAGTCGCGGCGGCATTCCTCTTTGTCCTTGTAGCCGTCGTGAGCGGCAAACAGCTTCTGACTGAAGGACGGCTCTCCAGGCTGACCACTTTCATGGATCCATTTGAAGATCCGCTCGGTTCGGGGTTCCAGATCATCAACGGATACCTGGCCATCGGCGCAGGGGGGCTGAAAGGTCTCGGTCTCGGCCAGTCGGTCCAGAAGATGGGGTATCTGCCCGAGCCGCAGACCGACTTCATCATGGCGATCATCTCCGAAGAACTTGGAATCCTCGGTGTGCTGATTGTCGTTGGCGGCCTGGGCTTCATCGTCATGCGGGCCATCACGATTGCACTCAAGACAAAAAACCCCCAGGCTCGCATGATTGCGGCGGGTATCGGGAGCCTCATCGGCTTCCAGACATTCGTCAATCTTGGCGGGATGACAGGACTGATGCCTCTTACCGGTGTACCTCTTCCGTTTATAAGCTATGGCGGAACGTCATTAATCCTGTTATCATTTTGCATAGGGATACTGCTCAATGTATCCATGTTCGTCAAGAACGAAACAAAATCATGATGAAGGAGATGGGGGAAATGGGGAAAATCCAGAAGATCCTGGTGGCGAACCGGGGAGAGATTGCAATCCGGATTTTCCGTGCTTGCACAGAACTGAAGATCCGCACAGTCGCCATCTATTCGGCGGAGGACAGCGGATCTTTCCACCGCTACAAAGCGGATGAGGCATATTTGGTCGGTAAGGGGAAGAAGCCGATCGATGCTTATCTTGACATTGAAGGCATCATCGCCATCGCGAAAGATTGCGGTGCGGACGCCATCCACCCGGGATACGGCTTCCTTTCGGAAAACGTTGAATTTGCACGGCGATGCGAAGAAGAAGGCATCATTTTCATAGGGCCACGCTCTACTCACCTGGATATGTTCGGCGACAAGGTCAAGGCACGCGAACAGGCGGTCAAGGCTGATTTGCCAGTTATTCCGGGAAGCGGCGGCCCTGTTTCTTCGCTTGAAGATGTGCAAACATTCGGCGAACAGAATGGCTATCCGATCATCATCAAGGCAGCACTCGGAGGCGGAGGCCGCGGGATGCGGGTTGTCCGGGCTGCAGATGAAACGGCTGAAGCTTTCGATCGGGCCAGATCAGAAGCCAAGGCCGCTTTCGGATCGGCTGAAGTCTATGTTGAGAAATTCCTCGATAAGCCGAAACATATCGAAGTCCAGATTCTGGCTGATACATACGGCAACGTCGTCCATCTGTACGAGCGCGACTGCTCAGTTCAGCGTCGCCATCAGAAAGTCGTGGAAATAGCGCCGTCAATTACGATTTCGGACGAGCTCAGGGCTGAAATTTGTGAAGCGGCTGTCCGACTCATGAAAAATGCGGGATACATCAATGCCGGAACGGTTGAATTTCTCGTGGACGGAGACAACTTCTACTTCATCGAAGTCAATCCGAGGATCCAGGTGGAGCATACCATCACGGAAATGGTTACAGGGATCGATATCGTGCACTCTCAAATCTACATTGCGGAAGGCAGGAGCCTGTCCGATCCGGAGACAGGCATTCCGGCACAGAAAAGCATACCGCTGTTCGGCTATGCGATCCAATCCAGGGTGACGACGGAAGATCCGCTGAACAACTTCATGCCGGATACCGGCAAGCTTATGGTGTACCGCTCAGGCGGCGGCTTCGGCGTCCGTCTGGATGCGGGCAATGGCTTCCAGGGGGCAGTCATCACGCCGCACTACGATTCACTTCTTGTCAAAGTGTCCACATGGGGGATGACTTTCAAGGAAGCGGCAGCCAAGATGGAGCGGAACCTCCAGGAATTCCGGATCCGCGGCATCAAAACGAATATTCCGTTTCTTGAAAACGTCGTCAAACATCCGGATTTCCTAAGCGGCAAGTATAATACAGCGTTCATTGATGAGACTCCTGACCTGTTCATCTTCCCGGCCAGGAAAGACCGCGGGACAAAACTTCTTACTTATATCGGCAATGTCACGGTCAACGGCTTCCCGGGCATCGGCAAGGAGCAAAAGCCGGTGTTCCACCCGGCGCGCAAACCATCCGTCGATCTGTCCGTCCCTCCAAAACCGGGGACAAAGCAGATCCTCGATGAGCGGGGGGCCGAAGGGCTTGCCCAGTGGATCAGGGAACAGGACGATGTCCTCCTGACCGACACCACATTCCGGGATGCCCACCAGTCCCTGCTCGCCACCCGGGTCCGCACGCATGACCTGCTTGATATCGCAGATGAAACCGCCCGCCTCATGCAGGATGCATTTTCACTTGAGATGTGGGGCGGCGCAACATTCGACGTCAGCTACAGGTTCCTGGGTGAAAGCCCTTGGGACAGGCTGATCAAGCTCCGTGAGAAAATACCGAATGTATTGTTCCAGATGCTGTTCCGGGGTTCCAATGCGGTCGGCTATAAGAACTACCCCGACAATGTAATCCGTGAGTTTGTCAGGAAATCCGCCGATGCCGGCATTGACGTATTCCGCATCTTTGACAGCCTCAACTGGATCAAGCAGATGGAAGTCGCCATCGATGAAACCCGGCTGTCCGGCAAGGTTGCGGAAGCGGCCATCTGTTATGCCGGGGACATTCTGGACGACAGCCGCGCAAAATATACGGTTTCCTATTATAAAGAGATGGCAAAGGCACTGGAAGATGCAGGTGCACACATTCTCGCCATCAAGGATATGGCCGGACTTCTGAAGCCTGAAGCGGCTTACCGTCTGGTCTCCGAATTGAAGGATACGGTATCGCTCCCGATCCATCTGCATACGCATGACACGAGCGGAAACGGAATCTTCATGTATTCCCGTGCAATTGATGCGGGAGTGGACATCGTCGACACGGCACTGGGTTCGATGGCCGGCCTGACTTCCCAGCCGAGCGCTTCGTCGCTTTCCTATGCACTTGCAGGTAGGGAGCGCAATGTCCGGGCGGATATCGGTTCACTTGAAGAGCTTTCCCATTACTGGGAAGACGTCCGGAAAATGTACGGCAGATTCGAGAGCGGCATGAAGAGCCCGCACTCGGAGATCTACGCCCACGAGATGCCGGGCGGCCAGTACAGTAACCTGCAGCAGCAGGCGAAAGGTGTGGGCCTCGGCGAGCGCTGGGAGGAAGTGAAGGAAATGTACGGCCGCGTCAACATGCTGTTCGGTGACGTCGTCAAAGTCACGCCGTCTTCAAAAGTGGTCGGTGATATGGCACTCTTCATGGTCCAGAACAACCTGGATGAAAAGTCAGTAATTGAACGGGGTCGTTCCATCGATTTCCCGGATTCGGTCATCGAATTTTTCCGCGGAGAAATCGGCCAGCCGTACGGCGGTTTCCCCGAAGAGCTTCAGGAAGTCATCCTCAAGGGAAGGGAGCCTCTCACTGTACGTCCGGGCGAACTTCTGGAGTCATTCGATTTCAAAGGCACCCGTGACCAGCTGTTTGAAAAGCTGAACCGTCCGGTTTCCGCCCATGATATTCTGGCCTATGCGCTTTATCCAAAAGTATTTGATGATTTTGCGGCCCAGGCTGAGAAATTTGGAGATGTCTCCGTCCTCGATACGCCAACGTTCTTCTACGGACTGAAACTCGGCGAGGAAGTGGAAGTGGAGATCGAGAAAGGGAAGACCCTCATCATCAAGCTCGTCTCGATAGGAGAAGTCCAGCCGGACGGAACGCGGAACCTTTACTTTGAACTCAATGGCCAGCCGCGTGAGGTCTGCATTGATGACGCTTCTGCCGAAACGGATCACGTCCAGCGTAAAAAGGCGGAAAAGGGCAACAGCAATCATATCGGCGCCACGATGCCGGGAACTGTGCTGAAAGTCGCCATTGACCGGGGCAGCCGGGTGAAGCGCGGGGAACACCTTCTCATCACCGAAGCCATGAAGATGGAAACGACCGTTCAGGCACCATTTGACGGCACGGTCAAAGAAATTCATGTTTCGGCGGGAGACTCCATCTCCACCGGGGATCTTCTGATTGAAATGGATGAAGACTGATTAAAATTGCAGCGAATGCCGTTATCGGCATTCGCTGCAGTTTTTTTATGAAAAGTGGATAGGGTGCGCTTTCGTGTGAAATCATGAAAATACCGCAGACAACGGCTGTTGTCTGCGGTACTGTCCTGAAGTTTTATGAATTTTTCCCGAAATGCCTGCTTCTGGAGACGAGCAGAATCATGTAACAGAGGAGGCCGAACAGGAGCGAGATGATCAGCGAGTGGATCAGTGCGGCGGCCAGGTTCGCCCGTGTGAAGACCACGAGCATTCCGGTCGATGCCTGAGCCAGAACGAGAATGAGCGCAATCAGCCAGCCCCGGCTGACTACCTTCTGGTTCTGGTAATGCTTCCAGGCATGGAAGAAGATATAGGCGATCCAGATGATGATGAGGAGTGCAGCAAGGCGGTGGCCCATCTGCACCCATTCATGCATATTTGTCGGAAGGCCGATGTCGTCGTTCCGGCAGAACGGCCAGTCGCGGCAGACAAGTCCGGAATCCGTATGGCGGACAAGTGCTCCTGTATAAACGACGATATACGAATAAAGGGTAACGCCGATCGTATGCCACTTCAGTTTATTTCCGATCCGCACATTCTCAGCATCGAATTTCCGGTCGACCTCGAAAATGAGCAGTGTAAGCAGGAAAACCGCAGTAAAGGAAATCAGCGAGATGCCGAAGTGGAGGGCAAGGATGAAATCACCCTGGCCCCAAAGTACCTGCGCCGCACCGATCAGTGCCTGGAGGACGAGAAAGAAAATGGCCATGAACGACAGGAACTTTGTTTCGCGTATATGTCCGAGTGCACGCCATGCCCAGACGGAAAGCAGAACGATCAGGATCCCGACCGCGCCGGTAACAAGGCGGTGGGAGAATTCGATCAGCACTTCCGCGTTGATCTCCGATGGGATCAGTTCTCCGTTGCAGCCGGGCCAGTGCCTGCCGCAGCCCATCCCGCTTTCCGTCTTTGTGACGAGCGCCCCGCCGAGAAGAATGGCGAGCATGCCGATCGTCGAAGCGACGGCGAGCCATTTCAGTGTTCGATTATGCTGCATGGATGACACCTCTTTAAGAGTTCTAAACCGTTTGGTGACGGTGTCGCTTAACTGATGATATCGGAAACGGAGGGCAAAAACAACGGCGACACCCGGATGGAACACCCGGCCGCACTCCATTTCACAATTTGTTCATAAAAAAGGCTCAAAGGCTTCACAAATGAATTTCCCAAATGCATTACTATAGAGATGCTGTGCTCTATTATACGGACGGTCCGCTATCATTCGACAAATTCGGGTTATGTATAGAATTCAGCCCGAAATTCAGCTATAGTTAAGGATAGCGGAACTTGCCGGCAGTTCGAAAGGAGGGGTTTCATGACAAACAGTCGCACCGCACATGCAACAGCGGCGGAAGCTGAATCCGCTTCCTTTATCAAGGACTTTTTGGCACTCATCAAGATCGGCATCGTGAACTCAAATGTCATAACGGCGTTTACCGGTTTCTTCCTTGCCATCCAATTCGCCGGCCGGCACTTTCTGGACGAGTTGGACTTGTTGTTTTATGTCGTAATCGGCTCCGCACTGATCGTTGCCGGAGCAGCGGCGATGAACAATCTGATCGACAGGGACATCGACCCGGTCATGTCGCGGACGAAATCGCGTCCGACGGTTACGGGACGATTCAGGGCACCGGCGGTTTTCGCCATGTCCATCGCATTCATGCTGATCGGGGAGATTCTTCTGTTCTCCGCCAGCACGACGGCCGGACTTTTGGGGATTGCCGGAGTCTTCAGCTATGTCGTTCTTTATTCGATGTGGTCCAAGAGGAAGCATGTCAGCAACACGATTGTCGGCAGTATTTCCGGGGCCATTCCCCCGCTGATCGGGTGGGCAGCCATCGAGCCGGCGCTTGGCCCTGGTGCATGGGCGCTCTTCCTGATCATGTTTGCCTGGCAGCCGCCTCACTTCTATGCCATCGCCATGAGAAGGACGGAAGAATACCGGGCTGCAGGCATTCCGATGCTGCCGGTGGTAAAAGGATTTGCCAGGACGAAAAAATCGATGCTCGCCTGGGTCCTCGTTCTTTTCCCGCTCCCGTTCCTGCTGCCTCAGCTCGGCTGGCCGTTTATCATTCTGGCTACGGCGCTTAACGCAGGCTGGCTCTTTATCGCCCTGAAAGGCTTCAGGGCGGAAGACGACATCAAATGGGCAACACGGATGTTCGTGTATTCGCTGAACTACATGACGATCCTATTCGTCTCGATGATCATCTTCGCGGTCATCATCTGATTGCGGAATTCTTTCTTTGATAAGAATTCATCATAAATTGGGCACTTCGTCCTCATATTTGAAAACATCTATGAAAGAGAGGTTTGGTTAATCGATGATGAAAGGACTCAAGAAATGGCGCCTTGTAACGCTGCTGGCAGCCCTCACCATCATCCTGTCGGGTTGCGGCGAAGAATACCTCTCGACGCTTCTACCGGCAGGGGAAGTCGGCCAGGATCAGTTTAATCTCCTGCTCCTGACGACCGGCATCATGATCCTCGTCATGGCAGTCGTCTTCACCATCTACTTCATTGCGCTTGCCAAGTTCCGCCGCAAGAAGCTGGGTGACAGTCACATGCCGAAAGACGTGGAAGGAAGCCACAAGCTCGAATTCATCTGGACGGCGATCCCGATTCTTCTCGTCATCATCATGGCGGTTCCGACAGTCTATTACACCTACAAACTGGGTGATGTATCTGCAATGGAAGCGACAGACGATGAAGGCAACGCGGAAAACCTTGTCGTCAATGTGACGGCAAAACTGTACTGGTGGGAGTTCGAATATCCGGATCACGGAATTGTCACTTCCCAGGAACTCGTTGTTCCAACAGGAGAGAAAGTGTACTTTAACCTGATCTCTTCCGACGTCAAGCACTCCTTCTGGATTCCGGCAATCGGCGGTAAGCTTGATACGAACGTCGAGAACGTCAACAAGTTCTATCTGACATTCGATAAAGAATCGAAAGATCTTGAAGACGGCGTGTTCTACGGAAAATGTGCAGAACTCTGCGGTCCTTCCCACGCGCTTATGGACTTCAAGGTGAAAACCATGAGCCCGGATAAGTTTGACAACTGGGTTGCAGCCATGAAGGAAACGGAAGGCGCAACGGCAAGTGCGGACTCTGCCGACGCAGGGGAAGCAGCATTCCAACAAAGCTGTCTCGCGTGCCACGCAGTTTCCGCTGTCGGCACAAGCGGCGCATCGGCTCCGAACCTTACCACCTTCGGTGATCGCAACCGAGTTGCAGGTTTCCTGGAGCACGACAAGCAAAACACGATCGACTGGATCAAGGATCCGCAGAAGTACAAGCCTGGCAACCTGATGCCGGCATTCGACAGTCTGTCGGATGAAGACCTTGATGCAATTGCGGATTATCTGCTTGATCTTAAAGTAGAAGAATAAGGTACCGGTAAAGGAGGGTAACAAACAGTGACAACTGTTGCGAATTCAGTCGGACAAAAGAAAGGGTTCGGCGCGACGCTGTGGGATTGGTTGACCACAGTCGACCACAAGAAGATCGGTATCCTTTACCTCATCGGCGGCGGTTTCTTCTTCGTCCTCGGCGGTATTGAAGCCATGCTGATCCGTCTGCAGCTTCTCATACCGAATAACGACTTCGTAAGTGCTGGTTTCTTTAACGAGCTAATCACCATGCACGGTACGACAATGATCTTCTTGGCAGCGATGCCGCTTTTGTTCGGATTTATGAACGCCATCGTCCCGTTACAGATCGGGGCGCGTGACGTTGCGTTTCCATTCATCAACTCCCTTGGCTTCTGGATGTTCTTCTTCGGCGGTCTCTTCCTGAACCTGAGCTGGTTCCTGGACGCTGCACCTGATGCCGGGTGGACATCCTATGCATCCCTGTCGATTGCTTCGACGGGCCACGGGATCGACTTCTATGCAATCGGTCTCCAGATTGCCGGTGCGGGTACGCTCATGGCGGGGATCAACTTCCTCGTCACAATCATCAACATGCGTGCACCTGGTATGACTTACATGCGTATGCCGCTGTTCACTTGGACAACGTTTGTGGCATCCGCACTGATCCTGTTCGCATTCCCGCCACTCACAATCGGGATTTTCTTCCTGACATTCGACCGGATGTTCGGCGGTAACTTCTTTGATCATACGGCGGGCGGCAACACGATCATCTGGGAGCATATCTTCTGGATTTTCGGTCACCCTGAGGTATACATCCTGATCCTTCCGGCGTTCGGGATCTTCTCTGAGATTTTCTCGGTATTCG
Source organism: Bhargavaea sp. CC-171006 (assembly GCF_009761675.1). Lineage (GTDB taxonomy): Bacteria > Bacillota > Bacilli > Bacillales_A > Planococcaceae > Bhargavaea > Bhargavaea changchunensis. The sequence continues at coordinate 186,861 of NZ_QUZH01000027.1, read as the reverse complement.
CCCGGAAGCGTCTGTTCGGTTACTCTGCGATGGTCTTCGCGACGGTCCTCATCGGGTTCCTCGGATTCATGGTATGGGCCCACCACATGTTCACGGTCGGTCTCGGACCGACGGCCAACGCGATCTTCGCCGTTGCGACAATGGCGATCGCCGTTCCGACAGGGGTCAAGATCTTCAACTGGCTTCTGACCATCTGGGGCGGAAGCATCAAGATCACGACTCCGATGCTTTATGCGCTCGGATTCATCCCGTCGTTCGTCATGGGCGGCGTCACAGGTGTCCAGCAGGGTGCTGCACCGCTTGACTACCAGCTCCATGACTCGTACTTCATCGTTGCCCACTTCCACTACGTCATCGTCGGTGGTGTCGTTCTCGCGATTCTTGCAGCGACACACTACTGGTGGCCAAAGATGTTCGGTACAATGCTCAGCGAAAAGCTCGGCAAAATCACTTTCTGGTTCTTCTTCATCGGTTTCCATATGACGTTCTTCCTGCAGCACTTCCTCGGTCTGATGGGGATGCCTCGCCGGGTATGGACTTACATGGACGGCCAGGGATGGAACCTGTTCAACATGATCAGTACGATTGGTGCAATCCTTATGGCAATCGGCGTCATCGTGCTCATCATCAACATCATCATGACAACTGCGAAGAACGTTCGTGTCGGCAACGACCCATGGGAAGACGGCCGTACACTCGAGTGGGCGATTCCTTCGCCGCCACCGTTCTACAACTTTGCCCAGACTCCGCTCGTCCGCGGCCTGGACACGTACTGGATCGAAAAGCAGGAGGGCCATAACGGTTATACTGCTGCCGAGCCGGTAACCGATATCCACATGCCTAACGGTTCGATCATTCCGTTCTTCATGACACTCGGACTCTTTATCGCTGGCTTTGGTGCGATGTACCGCGTCGACCATAGCTGGGGACTTGCTGTCCTGATCTTCGGGCTTGCCTTCACGTTCCTGATGATGGCGCTCCGCTCGATCAAGGATGACCTCGGATATTACGTAACGAAAGACCAAATCCGCCGCACGGAAAGGGGGCGTGACTGATGGATCTGAATACTAAATTCACACCTCAGTCCTGGCCGGATCATCCCGAAACGGCTACGATGGAAGCCAAGAACAAGTTTGTTGGCTTCTGGCTCTTCCTCGGTGGAGAGACCGTCCTGTTTGCCACGCTCTTTGCAACGTATCTCGCGCTTAAAAATTCGGTTCCTGACGGGAACGAGTTCCGCACCGAGACGCTCTTTGAACTGCCGCTTGTCTTCGTCATGACGATGCTTCTTTTGACTTCGTCCCTTACGAGCGTATATGCGATGTATCACATGAAAAACTACAACTTCAAGGCGATGCAGGTCTGGCTTGCCATCACCGGCTTCCTTGGCCTCGGCTTCCTTGCTCTTGAAGTATACGAGTTCAATCACTACATCCATCTCGGCTTCACATTCGGCAACAGTGCATTCAGTTCGGCATTCTATACACTTGTCGGCACGCACGGTCTCCACGTTGCGATCGGCCTTGTCTGGCTGACGCTTCTGATCCTGCGGAACGCAAAACGCGGACTGAACCTGTACAATGCCACGAAGTACTATACGTTCTCGCTCTACTGGCACTTTATCGACGTCGTATGGGTATTCATCTTCACGGTAGTCTACTTGATGGGAGTGGTCGGTTAAGATGGCACACGATATCGAGATCATTGAAAAGACACCGGCCGAGTATTCGTACAAGAAGCGCCGTTCTGACCGGTTGATGCGCAGCCAGCTGATGATGTTCGCGCTCATGATCTTCATGACGCTGATCTCCTTCGCGGCTGTCCAGGCAGGTTTCTCTGCCTACTTCGTCGTCCCGGTCGTGCTGCTTCTTGCAGCGGTACAGGTCGGACTGCAGCTGTATTACTTCATGCACATGAGCGAAAAAGGCCATGGCCTGGTTGCCTTCTTCATGTACGGCGGGATGCTCATTGCATTCCTGACCGTGCTGGCATTTGTCACCATCATCTGGTGGTAATGCTGCAACATCCCGGAAGCAAATTGCTTCCGGGATGTTTTTTTCGTTTTCTGTTGGCTTATGCTTGGAACAGGCGGCCCGTCTGTTGCAGTCCTTTCAGACAGGTGTCATAGTTCGTTCATTGATTCGCCTATCTCCCGGGCTTATAATGGGAGGAGACCTTTAAAAGGAGCGATGGCAATGGTGCCAATTAGCATATTCGGTTTCAGGGCGCTTTGGAGCCCCTACTTTTTTCTGACGCTCGTTGTCCTGTTCCTGCTCTACCTGGCCATCACCGTTAAATGGCGTGACCGGTTCGGGGGAAGCGAACCGCTCTCTCGCAGTGAACTGATCTACTTTTCATTAGGGCTGCTCTTGGTATACATCACCAAGGGTTCGCCAATTGATCTTCTTGGACATATTCTGTTCAGCATGCATATGGTCCAGATGGCGGTTCTCCTCCTGATCGCTGCACCGTTCCTCATCAAGGGGATTCCGATGTGGATCTGGAGAAAAGTATTCGCTGTACCTGTTCTCGGAACAGTTCTCCGTGTGCTTACGAAACCGCTTGTCAGCGTCATCTTATTCAGCGCGATGTTCTCGGTCTATCACCTCCCAGCAATTCTCGATACGATCAAGCTCAGCATCCCGCTTCATGCGGTCTTCACAATTACGCTCTTTATATCGGCGCTGTGCCTCTGGTGGCCGCTCATCAACGAGAACGACTTTGCACCCAGACTTAAGCAGGGTCTGCACAAAATCGCCTATATCATCTCCAGCGCGATTCTGATCACTCCTGCTTGTGCACTCATCATATTTGTCGATACGCCTGTATACGAGACCTATCAAAGCGGGGAAGCATGGCTCATGTCAATGGCGCTCTGCGTTCCCGCCTCGACCCTCAGTGCGTTGTCAGGCACCGGCCTTTCAGGACCGGAAGTGTTCACTTCCATGCCGATCCTCTATGATCAGCAGATGGGCGGTGTCATGATGAAGATTCTCCAGGAAATCATATACGGGGTTGTACTCGGCAAGATCTTCCTGGGCTGGTTCCGTCATGAGCGTGACAATGCCGATGAACTCACACAAAAACAACTGCTTGAACGCAAGCGGCTCTCGATGTACAACTGAGCTGACAATAGGGGGATAACATTCAGATGTCACTGCCGATCTTACCGACCATCAGTACATTCTTCATCGTCCTGAGTGCGATTTTAGTCGCCATCGGATGGTCGCTTATCAGAAAGCGGAAAGTGGAAGCCCACAAGAAGACAATGCTGGCTGCAGGCGTTTCAGCCCTTCTGTTCTTCATCATTTATCTGTCAAGGACTGTGTTTATAGGGAATACATCGTTCGGCGGTCCGGAAGAACTGAAGATCTATTACACCGTCTTCCTGGTTTTCCACATCATTCTGGCGACAACAGGTGCAGTATTCGGACTTGTTTCGATTTACACCGGTCTCAAGGAAGTTCTTCCGCGCCACCGTAAGATAGGTCCCGTTACAAGCATCATCTGGTTCTTTACCGCCATCACAGGTGTGGCCGTCTACCTGCTTCTGTATGTTTTCTATGAAGGCGGAGAAACGACTTCGATGCTCAAGGCCATCTTCGGCCATTAAAAAAAGACCGCTTCGGGCGGTCTCAGACAGCATGTCATGCTCAACAGCATGACATGCTGTTTTTTGGATTTGCTTATAGCCAAAAAGACTGCAGGCAGGGCGGAGCCATTTTTGCCGGCAGTCCGAGATTTCTTATGAAAGCAGATATTCAGATCTTGAATTCGAGCCGGATGATGCCCGCTTCCCGCGCTGTCGTAAAGAGGATGACGATCATCGGGCCGATAAACAGTCCGAGAAAGCCGAAAAGTTTCAGGCCGATGAACATTGAGATCAGTGTGGCCAGAGGGGAAAGGCCGATCTGCTCGCCCATCACTTTCGGTTCCACTGTACGGCGGATTACGAGAAGGATGGCGGCAAGGATTGCCAGTTTCGTTCCTTCTGCCACATCACCGATTGCAAATTGATAAATCGACCAGGGGGCAAGGATGATGATTGACCCGAGAATTGGAATCAGATCGATGATCCAAATTATAATCGACATCAGTATGGCATATTCGGGCTTTATGATGAGCAGGCCGACAAACGACGCGGCAAGGATAATCAGGCTGACAAGGAATTGTGCCTTGATAAAGCCGAAAACGGTCCGGTTGAGGCGGTCCGTCATCAGTTTCACCTTCTTCGAGGTGCCGTCGGTCAGGTGCTTGAAGACCTTGTTTTTGAGTCCTGGGAGATCGAGCATGAATAGGAAGAGCGCAATGGCATAGAACAGGAGGCTGACCAGGAAATTTGGAATTCCGGTCAAAAGTCCGGTGATCACGTCGTAGTTGACGAAGGCAAGCAGGAAATCCCGGGCCGATTCAATTACCTGATTCATCCCGTTCTGGATGGACTCCACAACTTCAAGCGGCATGCCTTCCGTGTAGTTGAACATTTTGTCCTGCATGTCGATCCAAGCGCCGGCTATGGCATTAAATGTATCCGGAGCAGACTTCGTGAAATTGATCAGACGACCGACAAGCTGTGTCACTGTAAAGTAGATTAAAAGGACCAGCAGAAGCAGGAAGAAGACATACACCGAAATCACGGTCATCTTTCTCTTCCATTTGAACCGGGTCATCGTCATCCGGACAATCGGCTCAAGAAGAATTGCGGTGATCAGGGCGAATATGAGCGGCAGTGAGACCGGCAGGATAAAGAAAGCGGTCAGGACTGCGATGATGGTGAGGAAGATGATTGTAAAAGTGCGGCGGTTCAGCCATTTTCCCATGAATGAGGTCTCTCCCAGATGGTTGATACATTTATTATAGCCAACAAAAAGAAGTTTGAATAGAAGAGAAAATTCAACCTTCTCAAGCGTACAATAAAAAAAGCCCCGCTTGGAGAAGCGGGGCATGCCGTCAGCGTTGCAGTTCGTACGGTTTCAGATCTTCTTTCAGTGCAAGAAGGGTCTGTGTGCAGTTTTCCAGAAGGTAGTCAGGGAAGTATTCATCTTCACCATATTCGACTCCATGCGGATAATAGTGCTTGCCGATTACGGGCTTCTTCAGATTAATAACCGCATCCCGTGCTCCGACGTCGCCGTCTGTCGTGTATCCGAAAACGCGGAGATAGTAAGTGCCTTCCTTGATGACGATTTTCTTGTCATAGCTTACCCGTTCGTAGTCCCACTGTTCAGCGCGGATGAGGCCATGTTTGTTCATAATGTCATCAAGTAACTGAAGATCGGCGGCAACGCCTTCGATGCCGGTGTTTTCAAAGTACATATTCAGTACGCCTCCTTTGGTGCGGTCTGTCTGCATATCATACCCCATCTATGATAGAACAACGGGAAAACAGTTGCAATGACAAGATTGTGTCCAAAGTCGCCGCACTGTTATAATGGTCCCAATAAACAGAGATCGAGGAGTTTTTTAATTGAAATTTACTCTCAGGCTAATTGCGGTCCTGGCTGCCATTACGGCAGTGTTCCTCTTCACGACACAGGGAACAAAAGAGAATGAACCTCTGATTTCGCCTGTGCCGAATTCGGCCATGCCTGGAGAGGGGGCCTCGCCGTCGGGGTATGAGACGGTCAGCCGGCCGGAAAGCGGTCTTTCTGTTCTTGTCGGTGAGGGGACAGAAAAGCTAACCGAAGAATTCGGGAGGCCGGATCGGATAGAGCCTTCGATGTATGGATACGAATGGTGGGTATATAACCGCTCTGAGAATACTTATATGATGGCCGGTGTCCAGGACGGGACAGTCAATCAGGTGTATGCTGCCGGCGTGGACTTGGATGTAAGCCCGTTCAGCATCAGAGAGCCGATGGAGGAAATCTACCGTTATACCATCATCGAACCTGAGGTCAGCGTTGAAATCGGGACCAGCCGGTACCTGTTCTCCCTGAACGGCGATGATTTGGAGGAGCGGCTCCTTGTGGCCTACGACGGCGTTTATGCCCAGGTATATGCCGACCGGGAAGAGGGAGAGGTCATGGCTGTCCGATTCGTGACTCCTCGTGTGCTTGTCCTGCATCAGCCGTACGAGATGACGTACGAAGGGCATCTCATTGCGACGGAGCCGCTGTCATCTGCAGTGCAGATTGCTGCGGACCGGGCGGCCGAGCAACAGGTCATGGAACTGACGAATGTTTTCCGGCAGCGGTATGAATTACTGCCGCTGAAGGCGGACGCAGGTGTGGCTGTAATAGCCCGGGAGCGCGCGGCCGATGCTGCCAGAAGCAGCCGTTCGGAGGAAGGCGTCGGCCCGCTGTCAGACCAGCTCAAACTGGCGGGCATCAATTACAGCGAGGCTGGAGAAAACATTGCGGCTGACTACGTGGATTCCGCGGCAACCGTCCACGGCTGGATTAATTCCACAGAGCACCGTGAATTGATTTTTGATCGGAAATACAACCGGCAGGCAGCCGGTGTATCCAATAAAGTGTATTCACATCTGTTTCTTAACCGGAAGGAACCGGCCGGCTCATCCGAGTGAGGCGGCCGGTCACCCGGTTACGAAGGTTCCCGGACATTCTTCGGAAAAACTGCGGATATGAAGCGGCACGGATGCCATCGCGGCATACAGTGCCGCTTTTTTTTGGATAACGGGACGCCCTGTCTCGAGAAGCGGAAGCAATTCTGTGTAGGAAAGTGATTCATACAGCTTTGCATCCGGCTTAATGGAAGGATCCGCTTCCAATACACCCGGTACGTCCTTGAAGAATTCGACGATTTCAGCACCAAGCATATCACCCAGCACCACCGCTGTGAGGTCGCTTCCGCCCCGTCCTGTCGTCCTGATCCGCCCGTCGCGACCTGTTCCCTGGAAACCGGGAACGACTGCAACATTGCGGTCACCCCAGATCCGGAAAAACGGCTCCAGTTCCATCTTAAGGTCTGCACTGCCAAATGGTCCCTCAGTCAGAATTCCGGAACGGCCGCCATAGATCAGTTCGTTTTCTATTCCTTCCATTTCAAGCTCTGCAGACATGATCGCCGAGGCCAGAAGTTCTCCGCAACCGGCCGCTACATCCTGAGCATGAGGAGAGATGCCGAGCGCTTCACTGATGGACAGCAAGCTGTCCGTCGAGTATGGATCTCCTGTCCTTCCCATGGCGGATACGACTATGACGACCTTCCCATGTTCTTTGATCGCCCTTCTGATATGACGAATGCATGCTTTTCTGGAGCTGCTATCCCTCATGGCGACCCCTCCAAATTTCTGGATGATCATCGAACTACGCCACCATCTTTCTTCGTGTCATTCAACCACCGTCCTACATACGATGGAGGGTACTCCAACATAATGTATTCGCTCGGAACAAAAATGTTCGGGAAGGGGTCAGGCATGATCGAATTATGCGAGCTGCTGAAAAACTGGCCGTGCACGGCAAAGGGCGGGGACTTCCGGGCGCTTGTCAGCGGCGTGACGGATCATTCGGCCGAGGTCACTCCCGGTTCGGTGTTCGTGGCAAGAAAAGGGCGTTCGTCCAGCGGTCTGGATCATATACAGGAAGCTCTTCGCAACGGCGCAGTTGCGGTTGTCACCGACATTTCCCGTCCGCCTGCGCTTCCGAAGGGCGTGTCGGCAGTTTCAGTACCGGATGCCGCTGATTTTCTGGCATATTCCTGCTCTGCATTCTACGGCCATCCATCCAGGGAGCTGACCGTGTTCGCAGTGACCGGAACGAACGGAAAAACAACAACCACCAGGTTTATCGGACAGCTGCTGAAATCATGCGGCATTCGGGCTGCGGTAATCGGTACACTCGGTGTGTGGATCGCTGGAAGAAAAGCCCCTCTTCAGATCCCGCCGATGACCACCCTGCCGCCCGCCCATCTTCACAGAGTTCTCAGGTACTGTGCGGATGAAGGGGTCACGCATGTCGCAATGGAGGCTTCCTCGCTCGGGTTATCGGGCAGACGGCTCGACCATTGCAGCATTGATTACGGGATCTTCCTCAATATCGGAACGGACCATCATGCAGAACACGGAGGCGAAGAAGCCTATCTGCGCGCCAAGGGCAGGTTGTCAGATCTTGCCGGGCAGATCATTGTGAACTCTGAGGACCCTGCCGTCCTGTCTATTACCGGTGACAGGCTGCCGGTGAAGACCTTCGGCGAGCAGTCCGGAGGAGAAACACATCTCAGAATCGTTGATAACGGCAAAGGGGATTGGATCATCACTGCCGGTGAGACGCATGCAGGCATCCGTGCCCCGGTTGAAGGCCGGCATAACCGGCTAAATGCCGCAGCGGCTTTTGCATCTCTTATGGCGGCAGGGTTCGGGCTGGCAGATCTATGCAAATATGCAGCCCGGCTATCCCTGCCCGAGGGCAGGATGCAGGAAGCGGGAGGTGCCGGTATCAGAGTATTTGTCGACTATGCCCATACACCCGATGCCCTTGAGGCTGTCCTCAGTGCGCTTTCCTCTGTGTGTACCGGCAGGCTGATATCGGTTTTTGGATGTGGGGGGGACCGGGACAGGGAAAAACGGCCCCAGATGGGGAGGGTCGCGGGAGAGTATTCGGATTCTGTCTGGGTGACTTCCGACAATCCGAGAAGCGAGGAGCCGGCCCGGATTATCTCCGACGTCATGGAAGGGCTAAAGAATTCGTCAGCCATGGTCCGAGCCGAGCCGGACAGGGAGCAGGCAATCCGCGGTGCCATCTACGAGGCTGATCCCGGGGACATCGTGTTAATCGCCGGAAAGGGGCACGAGGAGATCCAGATTTCAAAGTCTTCCTCGAGACCGTTCTCGGATTTCCGGACAGCTCTCCGGTTTCTCGATGAGCGGGAGGCAGAAGCTGGCGCAGCAGACGGAGATGACAGAGTACAAACGACCGACAGATTCTGGTATGATGGGAGTGGAATGGAGTGATGCCCATGATGATGACCGACGAATGGCTCCGGGTCATCGAGGAATCCGAACTGCTCAGCCGGATGATTGTCTCTTCCGAAACGGCGGAGGCGTACCGGCTTGCCCATCATAGAGTTTATTCCGATCCCGGCCTTGTGCAGGAGATCGCTGATTTTGCAAGGCTGAAGGAACAGTACGAGGAAGTACAGCGGTTCGGCCGCTATCATCCCGACTACAGCACCGTCATGAAGGAAGTCCGTACAAAAAAACGGGAGCTTGACCTGAATGACAAGGTGGCCGCACTTAAAGTGGCCGAGAACGATCTCCAGGACCTTCTGGATGAAGTGAGCCTGCTGATCGGAAAGACGGTATCCGAATCCGTCAAGGTCCCTGTGAGCAACCCGTTCTTCGAGACCGACTCAGCATGCGGCGGGAGTTGCGGAACGGGCGGCGGATGTTCCTGCAGTGCTTGAATACAGAAAAAGGAGATGCCTGAGGGCATCTCCTTTCAGACTGTAGACAAAGTGAGTGTGTATGGCTCCTTTGTCTGCAGTTTTTTTCTTTTCCTTGAAATCCTCCGGATTTCCGCTGCGGGCCCTTGCTTACCAAAACTGCGTTTTGGTGGCAGGTAAAGCTTTGGGCACAGACGCCGTTCTTCGTGACGGCGTCCGCTAGTCCGCGGGCGTTGCCTTAGCCGGCGCCAGTACGGAGACTGGCGTCTGTGCGCATCGCGTAGCGGAAGATCTCCTGCGAGCAAAAGCGCCAGCGTTGCGGAGCATTGCGCAACATCCTGCGGGGTCTTCGGCTAACGCTTTTCCCGCAGGTGTCTCGGGCCCTCCGCTTCAATCCATACATAGTCTCTTGATTTGTTGATTGGAGTGAAGGGCGGCGACTCCTGCGGAAAAGGAAGTGCGGAGAGACTTCGCAGGTAGGTGCTGCCCAACGCTATGCTTTTGGGCGCAGACGCCCACCTTCGCATGGGCGCCGGCTCTTAGCCTTCCCCGCGGAAAGCGTCCGTCCGTAAATCAACACTTCTCTTGAAAAAATGTAAATCATTCTAAATGACATCTCTTGAATGAATTAATAAGGAGTGCCGGTGGCTCTTTATTTCATGAGCTTAATGATCTGTCAGAGCGGTCTGATTTACTCCAAGCCGTCCTGTGAGTGCCCAAATTCGTCTTCCGGTCCGCCTGCAAGTCCCGCGGCCAGATCCGGACGGTCCGTGATGATCCCCTTTGCGCCGGCCGCGATCAGCCGCTCCATGGTTGTCCTGTCATTGATCGTCCAATAATGGACCGGGATATTGAGCCGCCCGAGAAAACGGATGAAAGGCGGAAGATCCAGCGGGAACATGCCGGACCGGACCGGAATCTGGAACACATCTGCCCTCGGCTGGTACAAGTGGCCGAAGCCGCTCGCAAATGCGAGGTAAGCGCGCCTGACTTCCTGTTCACCGGCACCGATGGCAATCTGATTTCTGGCGTATAGATTGAACCGGTCAATCTGGCTGTCATGGAAACTGGTGACGACCACTCTGTGCCTTGCGTCTGCTTCTTCGATGACCCGCCAGAGCTTTGAAGGCAGGAGGCCGCCTTCGTATGTATCCGGCGCATCTTTCATGTCGATATTGACCAACATATGGGGGAAGTCCTCGAGAAGTGTCCGGAGCGGCACGGCTCCCCCGGCCTTTCCCCTGAACGGATAGGAACCGTCCTCGCCTTCATGATGGTAGCCGAAATCCGCTTCCTCAAGTTCGGCCAGCGTATAGTCGCCGGGACGGCCGTCCAGGTTGGTTGTCCGTCCGAGTGTATCGTCATGAAAGACGATCACCTCTTCATCCTTGGTAAGGTGGACATCGATTTCAAATCCATGCACACCAAGCCCTGCGGCCCGCTCAAAGGCTGCCACCGTGTTTTCGGGTGCGAGTCCGGCACCGCCACGGTGGGCAAGTATGATGGGCACGTCATAATCCAGGGCAGGTACAGATGTCCGGCCCTCGGGCTTCGATAAGATTTTCGAACCGGCCCAGGCGGCGGCTCCGGCCGCTGCAACCGTCAGGGCGACTTTTCTTTTCTTTGTCATTCTGACCCCTCCCTGTATCCGAGAAAACTATCTCCAGTATAAAAGAAACCGGTTTCTGTGTCATTATCCATCCGGTTGCCGTGATTTTCCGCCTTATGGTATTCTTTATGGTAGGAAAGTAGGGATGATCATGATTGAACGGCGCGGAATCGTCGTCCACCTTCACCATCTCAAACAGGTGAAGGCGCTCAGGAAATATGGACATGTCCAATATATTTCCAAGCGGATGAAGTATGCCGTACTGTACTGCGATTTCGACGATGCGGAAGATACGGCAAAAAAACTTGAGAAACTCCAATATGTCCGGTCGGTCCAGCTCTCAATGAAGCCGTTCATCAAAACGGAATTTGAGAACGCGAAACCTGACAAGGCAAAGGAGTATGATTATAAGGGAGGCATCTGATTTACCGGAGCGGCGGAATCAGATGGTTGAGCCGCAGGATGCCGGTGATGTGCCTGAAGTACTGGTCCCGATCAGAAAAGTCTTTTGACGGACGCACTTCCACTGTGACTGGAGTGGCGCCGGCTTCTGCAGCGGCTTCCTGAAAGCGGGTGACACGGGCACTTCCTTTGCTGCTGTTCCGGATGCCTTCCCGGCAGATGTAGATCGGCATGAAGCTGCCCTCTCCGGCGGGTTCAAAGGCCGCGGCCAGCGACAGGACACCGCTGTCTCTTGCGGTGAAGATGAAGGCGCGATGAAGGCGGCCGGAATTTGAACGGATCAGCTCGCACAGTTCAAAGACGTCACCGAGCCCTTCGCCGAGTTCAATAAAGCGTTGTGTAATCATGCGGGTCCTCCTTTCTCTGTTCATCCTATCATACCGGCAGAGCAGGGATTAGTGCAAAACAGGAAGGTGAGAAGATGAGAATCATTTCCGGAGAACGCAGGGGCCTGCAACTGAAATCGTCATCAGGTACCGGTACCAGACCGACTTCGGACAAGGTCAAGGAGTCCGTATTCAATATGATCGGGCCATATTTTGATGGCGGCCGGGTGCTGGATCTTTTTGCCGGAAGCGGAGGGTTGGCACTTGAAGCGCTCAGCCGGGGAATGGATCATGCGGTCCTGATCGAAAAAGACCGGCGCGCCCAGGCGGCAATCCTTGAGAATGTGGCCAAATGCAGATATGATGACCGGGTGGAACTGATTCGTGCAGATGCACGGCAGGCTGTACGCCGGATCATCTCCAATGGGGAACCGTTTGATATGGTCTTCCTGGACCCGCCATATGCGCGGGATACATATTACAAGCTGGCCGGGGAACTGGCGGAGTCTGGACTGGTCGGAAGCGGAGGCACAATCGTCTGCGAACATGACCGTTCAGTGACCCTGCCGGACAGCTTCGGGGATTTCCGGAAAGATAAAGAATCTGTTTATGGCGGCACGGTGATTTCTATTTACCGGCACGTTGCCGGCGAGGGGGAGACAAATGGGTAAAATGGGGGTAGTTCCGGGAAGCTTCGATCCGGTGACCAATGGCCATCTGGATATTATCAGGCGCGCTTCGCGCGTGTTCGGGGAAATCCGGGTGTGCGTGCTGAACAACTCATCAAAAAACCCGCTGTTCACAGTGGATGAGCGGATCATGCTCATCCGCGAGGCGACTTCAGGCATCGACAATGTGAAAGTCGAGTCGTATTCCGGACTGCTTGTCGATTATGCAAAAGGAGTCGGCGCAACCGCGATTGTCCGCGGCCTGCGGGCAGTATCGGATTTTGAATACGAGATGCAGATCACCTCGATGAACAGGGTGCTCGAGGAAGAGATTGAGACCTTCTTCATGATGACCAACAATCAGTACTCTTTTCTCAGCTCCAGCATCGTCAAGGAAGTGGCCAAGTACGGGGCTGATACATCGGACCTCGTACCGCCCGTTGTCGAACAGGCGCTCAGGGAAAAATACAACATCAAAGAAATTCGGCAATGACAAAAACGCCCGGGAAGCCAGCAGGCTTCCCGGACGTTTTTTTAATTCCAAATGGCCAAGAGCAACATGAACACGGGCGGCACGATAAGCATGTGCGCAAGGCGGGCTGCAGCATACCAGCGCATCGGGATACCCGCACCCCTGGCGATGACAGCAACCTGCAGATGAATGCTCAGACCGTTCATGGACAGGATAAGCGCAGTCAGTGCTGCATGCAAATCCAGCCCCGAGAAAAGGTCATGGGCCGTCTGAAGGCCTGCTGTCATCTCAAACAGCGGGAACACCGCCATACCTGCCATCTGTGTATCCAATGGGCTCAGTCTGGACAGCAGGTCTGCCGCCACGGTGCCTACGGCGGAAAAGAAGACGACGGTCGTCGCAACAAGGACAATGGTCTGGGAACTTTCCTTGAGGCTTTCAGTGAGCGGAGAGCCGGCTTTCTTCTTTGAGATCACCGAGGAAGTCGGCTGACTCTCCGGATGAAGGGCTGAGCGGATGGACAGAATAAGAAGAAAGATCAGATTAAGCCCATGGATGACGGCCATTAGCAGCCAGCCGACCGAGGCGCGGCCAAACAGCTCGTTGCCGACATAGCCGATCAGCAGCATGGAACTGGGGGCGTGGCAGATCGCCGTCAGCAACGCGCCTTCGCGCTTTGTCAGCCGTCCGTCCCTGACCTGGTGCGATACCGAGACAGCCCCTACCGGAAAACCGCCGAAAGCCCCCAGCAGATAGGTTTTCCAGTAGGTGCCTGTCCGTCTTTTCGGTTCTTTCCCGGGGAGGCGGAGCAGCCACTGGGTCAGGATCAGGTAGGGAAGCAGATACGGGAGGAGGGCTTCCGTAAACAGTTCAATGCCGAATACAGCCCCTTCACGGGCAAGGCCCGGCTGGAGGAGGAACAGTGCGATGAGGCACCATATGATGACGGTATACACGAAAATAATCGACTCCCTCGTTTTTGAATGCGCCCATCGCCGGTGCTACACTATGTATATGCCGGCATGTACGGGGCTATTTTGGAGGGATTGGTTTTGAACAATGTAAAAAGGATTGCGCTCACGGCCATTTTGCTGTTGTTTGCGGCAGCTGCGCTCCTGCCGCTGGATATGTATATCCAGAAGCCGGGCGGCGCATACGAATTATCTCCTCTCGTGAAAGTGAAGGGCGGCGATTCGGATGACGAAGGTTCCCTGAGCCTGATGACGATCGCCCTCTCTAAGGCAACCCCGCTGACTTATGCTTTTTCCGGGCTGATGGACAGCCGGAAAATCATGAAAGCCGGACAGATCCGCAGGGAGGGGGAGTCTGAGGAGGAGTACAATCTGCGCCAAATGCAACTGATGGAGGACTCCCAGATCAACGCAATCTATGTGGCCTATAACCGGGCGGGGGAATCCGTCACGCTGGAGACCGAAGGTGTGCTCGTTCTGGATGTGGTAGAGGGCAGTGCGGCAGACGGCACACTGGAGGCTGGTGACCTGATCATCCGGGTGGGGGAAGAGCCGGTGGATTCACCGGATGCATTTGCCGATACGGTCGCTTCTGTGCCCCAAGAAGAAACGGTCCGTCTGACTGTCATCCGGGATGAAGAAGAGATCATAGAAGATATTTCCCCCGCCGCCATTCCGGGTGCCGGGGGAAGGAAAGGGCTGGGCGTAAGCTATACAGCCAAGCGTATGATTGAAACCGATCCGGAAGTTGAGATCGAGACGGAGGATATCGGCGGCCCTTCCGCAGGGCTGATGTTTACTCTTGAAATCATGAATCAGCTTTTGGAAGAAGATCTCACGAAAGGGTACCGGGTTGCCGGTACAGGAGAGATGAATGAGGATGGCACGGTGGGCAGGATCGGCGGCATCGACTTTAAAGTCATGGCTGCAGACCGGGAAGGAATTGAAATCTTCTTCGCACCGGATGATGAAATTACCGCCGGGATGAAGGAACGTATTCCCGGGATCCGATCCAATTACGAAACGGCTGCCGAGACGGCAGAAAAAATCGGCACTGATATGAAAATCGTGCCGGTGAAGACGATAGATGATGCCCTTGATTATCTGGAGGCGCTGGATCCGAAGTCTGATTGACATTTAATCGGCCATGACGGGCGGTGTGCGGAAGTCCTTGCCGGGCCTGTCACCAGTTCCTACTGCATAAAGGTCCGATGCCCGGATGTCTGATTTCAGCATCGGGTCATCGGACGAGCCTACCCGGGATACCAGCGGGAGACCCAATCCGTCTTTATATTGGTTTAAATATCTGCGGCCTGCCGCAGTCATCCCGAGAAGCCTCAGGTAGCGGGGATGGCGCAGCCGGTTGAATTCGTCCCTGTCCATTCCGCAGAGAACGTGGGTAAGAATCCGCTGGATCCGTGTCCAGGTATAACGTTTCGTCTTGACCGTCTCCATGAACTCCATGAAAGAAGGAGCATCAAGCGCGGCCCTGGCAATCCGGTGCTCGAGCCCTTCTGTCATCTCTGCAACATCCCTCAGCCGGACGGCACCGTCGCGGATGATGAGGGGACGGAGAATATGCCAGAAACGGTCCCAGCCGCCAAATCCGCCATGTGCCTCCCGGAACTGTTCCATGGCGCGCGCAGTATGATCCGGGACGGCCCGGAGGACCTCATTGGTGATGCCTGCTGTCCTGACTGCTTCCCTGATGGCCGTTGCGCTCATGATGCCGCTGTCGGGATCGGCACCGAGGTCGTGGTAGCCTGTACCGGTACGGCCGATGGTGAAAGCGGTGATTGCCGGTTCGATCGAGCGGGCTGCCTTCATATAGTGGAAGCCGAGGATGTTGTTCGGTTTCGTGAGGTCCGCGAGCGGTTCCGCGACTGCCGCAGTATCTGCAATCGACCGATAGGCCTGGCTTAATGCCGAGGGATAACTGATCCCTGTTTTCACGAGCCGGTGCACTTCCGCCTCGTAGCCTGTCTCTTCGTCCTCCAGCAGGCGTAGCGTGTTCCGGAAGGGTTCGATCCGTCCGTCTTCCGATCCGAAGCAGATCATGTTGCAGCGGGCTGCCGCCAAAATGCCGATTGCGCCTTGGGCGAACTCGGATGCCTGTGCCACAGCGAACCTATAAGGGAGCTCGAACACGATGTCGGCTCCTGAACGGAGTGCCAGTTCCGCACGGGACCATTTGTCGATGAAAGCAGGCTCTCCCCTCTGCAGGAAATTGCCGCTCATGACTGCGATGACAACATCGGCCCCTGTGATACGGCGGGTTTCCTTTAGATGGTGGACATGCCCGTTATGAAGCGGGTTGTACTCGACGACGACACCTGCGGCTTTCATCACGCTCACTCCTCTGATACAATCGGATTAACGACATTATAGCGTGGCCCGAATGAAAAATATAGGCGGTAACGAGATCCGCGGGTGACAAGAAATAATCTTGACATCACGTTTTGGACATACTATAATCAATTCTGTTGTCTTGAGGTGATTCCTGATGAAATGGACCATCCGGCAATTAAATCAATTCCGGCAGGATTCCATGCCGGTTGACGGCACTGCGGACCTGTCCGGTGTGATGAAGCGCGACCCGGAAATCCGGGCGATCGAACCGGTCCGTGTGACGGGCACCTGCTCCGTCGGGACCGGCCAGATGACCTGCCGCTTCAGGCTGGAGGGGACGATGACGCTCCCCGAAGCAAGGACATGGGAAGATGTCGAATACCCGTTCACTATCGAAACGGATGAACAGTTTGTCTGGGAAGGCTATGCCGACCCGGACGATGACGCCGTTCACGAGGTGACCGGGGAAGTGGTGGATCCGACGCCGGTCTTCGAAGAGTTGGTCCTGCTCGAAGTCCCGATTCAGGTGATCGGGGAAGAAGCGGCACCTTCACGGGAAGGGAAAGGATGGGCCTACTCATCCGAAGAGGAATTCGCCGCCAAGCGTGAAGAAGAAAAGCCGAAAGTGGATCCAAGACTTGCCGGGCTGGCCCAGTTTTTCGACCAGCAGGGTGAGGATTCAAAGGACGAATAGAACCGTAAGGAGGTGCCCCGCATGGCAGTACCTAAGAGAAGAACTTCCAAAACTGCAAAGCGTCAACGCCGTACACACTTTAAACTCCAAGTGCCAGGCATGGTCGCTTGCGATAACTGCGGCGAGATGAAACTCGCTCACCGTGTTTGCAAAAATTGCGGTGAATACAAAGGTAAACAAGTCATCTCCGAGTAATCAGAGACGAGCGCGACGGCCGGAATCCCATTCCGGTCTTTTTTTGTGCGCTAAAAGTTCTCCCTGCCCTCTGGGGCGGAAATCTGCTTGATCGCCAAGAAGATATGCCCAAGGGATTAAAGGAATGGTAGGGTATAGAAGCAAGCGACTGAAGGAGGACTGCGGGAATGGCTTACCGGTTTGAGAAGAGGGGAAGCGGAGCGATCTTCACGATCGACCGCCAGGAAAAGCGCAATGCAATCAACGAAGAAGTGATGGACGGGCTGTCGGCTGCAATCGGGGCTGCCGGGAAAGATGAGTCTCTCCGGTATTTCGTCGTCACGGGCGAGGGGCAATCAGCATTCTGCTCGGGCGGGGACCTGTCGGAATTCCATAAGCTCCGTACGGAAGAAGATGCTGCGCCGATGCTCGGCAAGATGGCGGATATCCTGCTCCGGATGGCTTTGTTGCCCGTTCCTGTCATTGCACTGATCGACGGCCATGCTGTCGGAGGCGGCTGCGAAATTGCGACCGCTTGTGACTTCAGGCTTGTACGTGAGGGCGTAAGGTGCGGATTTATCCAGGGGACACTTGCCATCACAACCGGATGGGGCGGGGCGTCCCATCTGCTGCACAAGTCAGCAAGGCACGACACAGCACTCAGGATGCTGACGGAAGCCAGGCCGAAGAATGCCCATGAACTGCTTGAATCCGGCTGGGCGACAGAACTTTTCACATCTGATAAATTTGAAGCACTCGACCGTTTCACGGATCCGATGGAACGCGTCCATCCATCGGTCCACCGGGCTTACAAACAGGCTGCCGTCCGGCGCCTATTGGCCGCGGGCCTTCCGGAACAGGTCCTGGAAGAAGTGGCGGCCTGCGCAAAGCTATGGGCCGAGGACGTACATCATGAAGCTGTCGACCGTTTCCTGAACAAGAAAAAATGAAGTCTATTTTTTCCCACCACCGCATATAGTTTCCCAAACGGGGGTGGTAGAGGTGAAGGAAAATACAAGAAAAGACAGATGGACGCCGGAAGATGACCGCATCCTCGCCGATACGGTGATCGATGCGGTGAAAAATGGCGGGACCCAGCTTGGTGCATTCGCCGATGCGGCCGAGAAGCTTGGGCGGACCAAGCAGGCATGCGGATTCAGATGGAACAAGACTCTCCGCAAAATCCATTCGGCTGAACTGGAGGCCGCGCAGAAAAAGCCCGAACATCACCTGAAGTCCCACCTGAAACAGGCGATGAGCGGGTTCGATGAGCTATCCGAGTCCTATATGCGACTGAAAAAAGAGCATGAAGCCCTCGCCCGGGAGCATCACAGGCTTCTGGCATGGCTTTCCAAAGGAGTGGCATTCATCGAAAAACAGGACAGCTGACAGCAGGACCGCGAGACGGTTCTGCTTTTCTTTTTGCCGGTTTTTCCGATAAGACTTGAAAACGGTTTCAGATTTCATATAGACTGATAACGAAGGGGTTTTAAATAGTTTGTCAATTCAATAGGGGGGATCCGCATGGAAAAGATTCTCATCGCGAACCGGGGGGAAATCGCGTCACGTATCATCCGGACCTGCAAGAAGCTCGGCATCCGTACCATTGCAGTCCATTCGGAGGCTGATGCAGGAATGCCATTTGTACAAGAAGCGGATGAATCGTTTGAAATCGGGCCGGGCCCTGTTCCTCAGTCTTACCTTAAGGGCGACGAAATCATCGGACTTGCCAAGCGGGAAGGCGCGGATGCCATCCATCCCGGGTACGGGCTGCTGTCGGAAAATGCATCATTTGCACGGAAAGTCCAGGAGGCGGGCCTGATCTTTATCGGTCCTTCGGCTGAAGTGATCGAGAAGATGGGGGACAAGATTGAAGCCAGGAGGGCCATGACCGAAGCAGGTGTCCCGGTTGTTCCTGGAACAGAGGAAGGCGTGGCGACGCTTGAAGAAGCACTGAGAGCGGCGGAAGCCATCGGCTATCCGGTCATGATGAAAGCGAGTGCGGGCGGCGGAGGCATCGGCATGGTCCGCTGTGAAAATGAGCAAGCGCTCAGTCGAAATTTTGACGGGGTAAAAAAGCGCGCCATGTCCTATTTCGGGGATGATCGGGTATTCATCGAGAAATTCATCGATGATGCCCGCCATATCGAAGTGCAGATTTTCGGTGACAGCACCGGGAATGTCGTTCATCTCTTCGAACGGAACTGCTCTGTTCAGCGCCGAAACCAGAAAGTGATCGAAGAATCTCCATCACCGGGATTCCCGGAGGAAGCGAAAGCAAGGATGCTGCGTGCGGCGGTGGAAGCCGGTAAGGCAGTGGGTTATACCAATGCGGGCACGGTCGAGTTCATTGTCGGACCGGACCACGAGTTTTACTTCCTCGAAATGAATACGCGGCTGCAGGTGGAACATCCGGTCACTGAAGCCGTTACCGGATTCGATCTGGTGGAGTGGCAGATCAAAGTAGCTTCCGGCCAGGGGCTTCCAGTGAAGGACCAGGACGCGATCACTTCGGCCGGCCATGCGATTGAATACCGGATTTATGCAGAGGACCCGGAAAAGTTTCTTCCGTCCCCGGGAAAGATCACACAGCTCGTGCTGCCCGAAGGAGAGGGAATCCGGATCGACCGAGGTTACACGGAAGGCGATACGGTCACGCCATTTTATGACCCGATGATTGCTAAAGTGATCATCAGCGGCAGCTCACGTGAAGAAGCGATCCGCCGTTCCGAGCGGTTTTTCGGTGAGGCGCATGCAGCGGGTGTCAGGACGAACATTCCGCTTTTTGCAGCATTTGGGGGATCCGAGGAATTTTCGGAGGGCAACTATACAACCAAGGTGCTTGCCGGGTGGCAGGCCAAGAAAAAGGAGGAAGTATAAGATGAATGAACTAAAATCGACAATGGCAGGTACAGTTTTCACCGTTGATGTGAATGCGGGGGATGAAGTGACAGCGGGACAGACGGTCGTCGTGCTCGAATCGATGAAAATGGAGATTCCGATCGAAGCCGAAAAGGGCGGCAAGGTGAAGGAAGTCCGGGTCAACATCGGTGATTTCATAAACGAAGGGGACACCATCCTCACATTCGAATAAAACGGCTGCTCTGCAGCCAAGGGAGGGGGAAGTGGAATGACAGTGAAAACAAACGAAAATGAGCGACTTGAAAAGTCACTGGAGCAGATTTTCGCAGGGGGACATGAGAAGTATCATGAAAAGCTGAAGGAGCAGGGCAAACTCTTCGTGAGGGACCGGCTCAAGCTGCTGTTTGATGATGGGGAATATACGGAAGACGCACGATTTGCAAACGTTGAGGCCGGAGATCTGCCGGCGGACGGAGTTGTGACAGCCACAGGAAAGGTCGGGGGGAAGACTGTCTGTGTCATGGCCAATGATTCCACGGTAAAAGCAGGTTCGTGGGGAGCCCGCACGGTTGAAAAAATCATCCGCATCCAGGAAACGGCGGAACAGCTGAAGGTTCCTTTGCTTTACCTCGTCGATTCTGCAGGAGCACGGATCACCGATCAGTTGGACATGTTTCCGAACCGCAGGGGCGCGGGGCGGATCTTCCACAACCAGGTACGCCTATCCGGCGTCATTCCTCAGATCTGCCTCCTGTTCGGACCGTCCGCAGCAGGCGGCGCCTATATCCCGGCGTTCTGTGATATCGTCATCATGGTTGACGGGAATGCTTCGATGTATCTCGGATCACCGAGGATGGCGGCAGAAGTGATAGGGGAAAAGGTAACGCTTGAAGAGATGGGCGGTGCCCGCATGCACTGTACGGTCAGCGGATGCGGGGACTGGCTGGCCGCAGATGAACAGGAAGCAATCGAAGCCGCAAAAGCCTATCTGGACTTTTTCCCGTCCAACTTCATGGAAAAACCCGAAGTCCGGACGCCTGTTCCGGTAATCGAAGGCCGCCCGCTCGGGGAGGTCATTCCGAAAAATCAGAACGCGCCTTTCGATATGTACGAGGCGATCGACAGGCTGATCGATGAAGGCAGCTTCTTTGAGATCAAGAAGCTGTTTGCTTCGGAACTCATCACGGGACTCGCCCGCATCGAGGGCCGCCCGGTCGGCATCATCGCCAATCAGCCGAAAGTAAAAGGCGGAGTGCTCTTTGTCGATTCGGCCGATAAGGGAGCGAAGTTCATTTCACTCTGTGATGCGTTCTCGATCCCGCTTCTGTTCCTTGCGGATGTACCGGGCTTCATGATCGGAACAAAGGTGGAACGTGCCGGCATCATCCGTCACGGCGCCAAGCTGATCTCCGCAATGAGTTCCGCGACGGTGCCGAAGATTTCTGTCATCGTCCGCAAGGCATATGGTGCCGGGCTGTACGCAATGGCCGGCCCTGCATTCGAACCGGATGCCTGCATCGCGCTGCCGTCGGCACAGATAGCGGTCATGGGTCCGGAAGCCGCGGTCAATGCCGTGTATTCGAACAAGATCCAGGCGATCGAAGATCCCAAAGAGCGGGTCCAATTCATCCAGGAAAAGCGTGAGGAGTACAAGGAACAGATTGATATCTATAAGCTGGCATCTGAGATGATCATCGATGATATCGTATCTCCCGACCACCTCCGCTCAGCGCTGGCAGCCAGGTTCAGCATGTATGCTACGAAAGAAGTCGCACCGCCACTTCGCAAGCACCCGGTCAATCCGGTATAATAGTACTGTATCAAGGCCTGCCCTCCGGCGGGCCTTTTCATTGGGGGAAGGAGTTTGGCGATGAGGATCAATGTAGCTGGAGCCGGAGCGGTCGGGATGCTGATCGGCGCACGCCTTGCCGAGGCTGGATTTGATATCCGGATGGTCACCAGGACTGCGGAGCAGGCGGCTGCCATCCTAAATGAAGGGATCCTGCTTTCAGCAGGGAGTGAAGAAAAAGTCTTCAGGGTCGATGCGACGGCGAGACCTGAGGCTGCCGGAGAGGGCGGTCTGACCATATTGGCCATGAAATCATATGACTTGGAGACATTTCTTGCGGGAGCCGGCGGAATAACGGGCCGGTCACCGCTGCTGTTTATCCAGAACGGGTTGGGGCATCTGACTTGGGCTTCCCGCTTTGGGGACAGGCCGGTTGCGTTCGGGACGGTCGAGCACGGAGCCAGGAAAACGGGCCACAGGTCGGTTGAGCACACCGGGGCGGGTCCTCTCCGGATCTCGGCTGTTTCCGGTGATTTTCACCCCTTCCACCAGCTGCTGACTGCGGATTCTCCAACTTTTCCTGTTTTCCCGGCGGAAGAGGAGCCGGAGCGGCTTCTCCTGAAAAAGGCCATAAAGAATTGTCTGATCAATCCGGTGACGGCTGTTGCCGGTGTCAGAAACGGATTGCTTGCAGAAGACCCCGACCTCCGTGCACTTCTTGTGCGGCTGCATGCAGAAATAACTGCGGCATTTCCGGAGGCTGCGGACGAAGTGACTCTGGACGAAGTGCTGTCGCTCTGCCGGAATACAGCGGATAACACTTCATCAATGCTGGCCGATCTCATTGCGGGCAGAAAGACGGAAGCCGATTCGATCATGGGCGGTGTCATAGCGCTTGCCCGGGATCGCGATGCCTCTCTTCCGATTTTGGCGGCGATGTATGACCTCGTCCGTTCAATGGAAAGGAGAGGACTCCGCTATGGCTAACTTCTTCTTTGGGACGGCAGGGTTTCTGATTGCCTTCCCGGCTGTTGCTTTCATGGTTCTCTTCACCGTATTCACCCGCCTGTACAAGGATCCTGCAAAGGGGTTCAACAGAGCCGCGGATTTTACGACATTTCTGCTGCTGCCGGCAGTGCCGGCTGTAGTGGCGGCTTTTACCGGTTACAGGATAGGATTCTATCTGGGCATCGCGGTGATCGTGTTTGCACTTTACATGACCTACCGGGAACGCAGGACGGAGCGTGAGCTGGAAATCGGCCCTCTCCTAAGGAAAATCTGGCGATTGCTTTTCCTGATCCTCTCTGCAGCCTACATGGCCGCATTCGTCATCGGTATCGGGGTCATGATTGCGGATTACACAGGAGGCTGAGCGGAATTTTTTATTAGGCTGATTGGGAATGCTATAATCGGATTCGATTAAAGAATACAAATGGGGTTTTCGACATGGAAATTGAACGACTGGACATCCGGCCGGCGGGTAAAGTGATGGACGCCTATTTGAACGACCCGGATTTTATCCATACATATTTTGACTATACTCCGGATGCAGCCGGCTACTCTGCCAGGCTGAAGGAACTCGAGAGCAGGTCGTTTGACCGTGAAGGACTCGGCAGGATCATCCGGGGGTTCATGGAAAAGGCAGGTCTGTCCGCTAAAGCGGAAACCCATCTGAGGGAACTTGAAGAAGGCGCTCCTGCAGTCGTCGGAGGACAGCAGGCGGGACTTCTGACCGGTCCGATGTACTCAGTGAACAAAGCCCTGTCCGTCGTCGCGGAAGCGCGCCGGCTCCGCGAAAAGCTGGGAACGCCTGTAGTTCCTGTTTTCTGGGTTGCCGGGGAGGATCATGATCTCCTTGAAATCAACCATGCCTATGCGATTGCGGATGATCGTACAGTGAAACGGCAATTCCCGGTTCCGTTCGGAGCTAAGACAATGGCGTCGGAGACTTTATTTGATCCCGCCGATATGGAATCGTATATCCGGGGCGTTTTCCGGGATTTTGGGGAAACCGCACATACCGAAAGCCTGATTGATACTGTTCTCGGCTGTTTGAAAAGCAATTCGACCTTTACCTCTTTCTTTGCTGCGCTTATGGCACGGCTCTTCAGTGAAGAGGGGCTGCTGCTGATTGATGCGGCCGATCCTGCACTCAGGCAGCTTGAAGCGCCCCATTTCGAAAACATGGTCAGCCGTTCGGCCGGGATTGCAGCCGGGGTGGCGGAAACGGAGGAACGCTTCGGGCATGACGGCTTTGACCGTCCGCTAGGTGCGGAAGAGGAGGATGCACATCTGTTCTACGTGGACTCCGGAGAACGGTTCCTTCTCAGACGGGAGGGCGGTCGATTTGTCAACAGCCAGTCTGGCTTCTCGTTTTCCGAAGAAGACCTGGCGGATATCGCCCGCGCGCATCCTGAGCGGCTCAGCAATAACGTTGTCACCAGACCGGTCATGCAGGACCTGATTATTCCTGTACTGACGTTTGTCGGAGGTCCCGGAGAAATCGCCTACTGGTCACTGTTGCGGCCTGCGTTCCGAGAGATGGGTATCCGTATGCCGGTCGTCGTTCCCCGTCAGTCCCTGACCATTATCAGCCGCCTGACAGCGGGCCTTCTCAAGGAGACCGGCCTGACTGCAGAAGATGTGCTGGCCGGCAAGGCTGAAGAAGAAAAACAGTCGTTCATCGAACGGATCAGCGACCGCGAAGCGGCCGGCCGGATTGCGGAAATGGAAGAACAGCTGAAGGCAGGATACCGTGAGCTTTCGTCCTCCCTGGAATCCAAGGGCAGAGATGTCCAGGAACTGATTGCGAGAAATATCGGGTTTCATGAACGGCAGTTCAACTACCTGAGAGAAAAGATTCGTGAATCGGTCCTTCTCGAACATGAGACGGCGATACGAAGGTACAGCCGCCTTGAAGCGGAACTGCTGCCGGAGGGCGGCTACCAGGAGCGGAAGTTCACCCCATTCCAGTACATGAACGAATACGGTCCCGACTTTATTGCCGACCTTTCGTCATCTCTGGCCGGACATCCGGGGGATCATCACATCGTCCGTCTTTGAATCACCATATTGGATCGACTGGCACCGCCTTTCATGAGGCGGTGTTTTTTATTTGCCCGTATATAAGAAAGCCGTGGATGGACAAACTGCTCTTACAGGTAATGGAAGTCGAGATGAAGCGTTCCGGGTTGACTTTGCTGGCTGGAATACCCGGTTTCTTTATGGTCGATTTAGCCCTTATGTGAAGGCGGTGCAGCTTAAATCCGATATAGAAATGAACTCGGCCGGATCCACATTTTCCGTTACCAAATTGTAATATAAGAGATTTGCAAAAACGGGTGGAGGAAAGTGGGGGGATGTGGTACATTAAGTTTACGATGTGGGGTGAAGGCACATGTTCATGGGCGAATATCAGCATACGGTTGATGCAAAAGGCCGGCTGATCATTCCGGCAAAGTTCCGCGATGATCTGGACGGCGGATTCGTCGTTACCCGCGGATTGGATAAATGCCTGTTCGCCTATACCATGGACGAGTGGAAAAAGCTTGAAGAAAAGCTGAAAGCTTTGCCTGTCACCAAAAAAGATGCCCGTGCATTCACCCGATTCTTCTTCTCGGGGGCAACTGAGGTGGAACTCGATAAGCAGGGACGCGTCAATTTACCTGCGAACCTTTTGAGTTATGCCGGCCTTGAGAAGGATTGCGTCGTGCTCGGGGTTTCCAGCCGAATCGAGATCTGGGCCAAGGAAGCCTGGGAAGGATATTTCGAGGAATCGGAAGACTCCTTCAACGAAATCGCCGAAAACCTCATTGACTTTGACATTTAAACCTACCGATGAAAGAAGGGAACGGACATGTTCGATCATGTGACCGTGCTGCTGAAAGAGACAGTCGACGGACTGAACGTCCGGCCGGACGGCCTCTATGTCGACTGCACACTCGGCGGCGGCGGCCATAGTGAATATCTTGTGCAGCAACTTGGAGAGGGCGGAAGGCTCATCTGTTTCGATCAGGATGAGACCGCCATCCGCCATGCCCGTGAGCGCCTTGCCGACCACCTGGACAAGATTACATTCGTCAGATCGAACTTCCGCTACCTGAAGGAAGAACTCGGACAATTGGGAATTACCGGCGTGGATGGTGTGCTTTATGACCTGGGAGTTTCTTCGCCCCAATTCGACACCCCGGAGCGGGGTTTCAGCTACCGCTATGATGCACCGCTTGATATGAGAATGGATCAAAGCGCCCCTCTCAGTGCCTATGAAGTGGTAAATGAATGGGCATACGGGGACTTGGTCCGCATATTCTACCGCTACGGCGAAGAGAAATTCTCCAAACAGATCGCGAGGAAGATTGAAGAAGCGAGAAAGGATCAACCGATCCGGACCACCTTTGAACTCGTGGAACTGATCAAGGCAGGCATTCCTGCGGCGGCAAGAAGAAAGGGCGGACATCCTGCAAAACGGATCTTCCAGGCCATCCGGATCGCGGTGAATGACGAACTGGGGGCGGCAGAGGACTCGCTGCAGGATGCAATCGGCCTTCTGAACAAGGAAGGACGGATCAGTGTCATCACGTTCCACTCGCTGGAGGACCGGCTGGTCAAGACGATGTTCAAGGAAGCATCCTCGCTGCCCGATCTGCCTCCGAACCTCCCGGTGATTCCCGAAGGAATGGAACCCGAGCTGAAGCTGATCACACGCAAGCCGATCCTGCCTACCGAAGAGGAACTGGAGAACAACAACAGATCCCATTCGGCAAAACTGAGAATCGCAGAAAAACAGAGATAAAACTTGACACACATAAAGAAAACGAGAAAAAACAATCCAAGGGGGACTAGTTACGATGGCGCTTGAAGCACGCAAGTTTGACCATGCTTACATACAGGAACCCGAGATCACCCGTGTACCGGCACCCGCGCCGGAGATACAACCGGAACGCAGAAAAAAATGGTTCACAAAAGGTGAAAAAACGCTGTTCGTAGCGTTTGTCGCCGCTGTGGCCATGTTTGCGGTTATCCTTCTTCAGGCGCAGTCATCCCTCAACGAGGTGAACAAGGAGATCCAGCTGATCCAATCCGATATCACGGAAACGGCCAAGCAAAATCATGATTTGTCCATTCAAGTGAGCGAGAAATCGACCTACGAGCGCATCTGGGGCAAAGCCCGCGAGCTCGGCCTGTCGCTCAATGAGAAAAACGTGAAGGTCGTGCCTGGGCAATGAAAAAGAAGTTTCGTTTCCAATGGGGAGCCTTCCTGATGTTTTGCGTCTATGGGGGGCTCTTTTTCCTTTTATTCTCAAGATTCCTATACATTCAGGTGACTGGCGAAGCCGAAGGTCAGCCGCTCCGGGCAATGGCCCAGGCAAAATACGAAAGGGAACAGGTACTGAGTGCAGACCGGGGCAAGATAGTTGACCGTTCGGGAAATCCGATTGCGGAAGATACCGTGAGCTACAAGCTGATTGCAGTTCTTTCCGAGAAGGCGAGCAAAGACGTCAAAGATGAGGATTGGCTCCATGTCATCGATCGGGAAAAGACGGCCCGGGCTCTGGCAGAGCATATCGACATGAGCGAGGAAGAAATTCTGGATCGGCTGAACCGCCAGGATGATCCCGGTGTGTACCAAGTGGAATTCGGGCCGGCAGGAAGGGATTTGAGCCATGATAAGATGAAGAAGATCGAGGCGCTCGACCTCCCGGGCATTCAGTTCGTGAAAGACAAGAAACGCTTTTATCCAAACGGGCCGTTTGCCTCGCACCTGATCGGCTTTGCGCAGAAGAAGGAGCAGGAAGACGGGTCTATGAAGACGATCGGGCAGATGGGTCTTGAAAAGACCTATGACGAACTGCTTTCCGGTAAAGATGGAAAGATGGCCTACGACAGTGACACATGGGGCTATCTGCTGCCCAGTGCCGAAAAGCAGGTGACCCCTCCGGAGGATGGCGCGAATATCAAGCTGACCATCGACAAGACGATCCAGAACTTTGTGGAGGATTCCATGAAGCAGGTGGAGCAAGAGTATTCCCCCGAGCGGATGTCGGTGATCGTCGCCAATCCGAAGACGGGGGAGATCCTTGCAATGAGCCAGCGGCCGACATTCGATCCCGGGACGAGGGAAGGGCTGTCCTCCAACTGGCTGAATGAGGCTGTCCAGTACACGATCGAGCCGGGATCGACGATGAAGATCTTCACCCTCGCTGCTGCGATCGAGGAAGGAGTCTGGAAGCCGGACGACTATTTCAAGTCAGGAAGTTACTCCATCTATGACACGACCATCTACGACCATAAACGGGAAGGATGGGGATGGATCTCCTTCAGGGAAGGCTTCCAGCGCTCCTCCAACGTCTCGATGGCGAACCTTCTGGAGCGGATGGGCGGGAAGGAGATGATGAATCATTTCCGGAACTTCGGCTTCGGGCAGAAAACCGGCATCGACCTCCCGGGAGAAGCGTCCGGGAGCCTGAACGATGTTGGACCCGTCGAGCGGCTGACTACGTCTTACGGGCAGGGATCGACCGTCACTCCCATCCAGATGGTGCAGGCCGCCACTGCAGTTGCAAACGGCGGAAAAATGATGCAACCCTATATGATCCGGGAAATCAAGGATCCGAACACAGGCAAAGTGCTCAGGGAAGGCCAGCCTGAGACAAAGGCCCAGCCGATTTCCGGGGAAACCGCGGAAACAGTGCTGGAGATGATGGAATCGACCATCACCTCCGAGAAAGGGACAGGAAAGATCTTTAAGTTAAACGACTATTCTGTCGCCGGGAAAACAGCAACTGCCCAGATCCCGGACGGCAAGGGCGGTTATCTCAGAGGAACGAACAATCTCCTGTACGGATTCCTCGGCATGGCGCCGGCAGACGACCCACAGCTGATCGTCTATGTGAACGTCCACCGGCCGAAAATCCCTGCCGGAGAGTACGGTTCCATCCCGGTATCGAAAATATTCAAGCCGGTCATGGAAAACAGCCTGAAACACCTCAATATCCGTCCTGATGAGGAACAGGCTGCAGGAGCGGCTTACCGGCTTCCTGAGTTTGCCGGTCAGAAAGCAGATTCAGCATCTGCAGAACTCTCGGAAAACGATATCCGTCCAATTTCTACAGGCGACGGAGGGAAAGTCGTTGCCCAGTTCCCTGCAGAAGGGACACCGGTCCTTCCGGAAAGCGTCGTTCTGCTCCAGACGGAAGGTGAAGCGATCATACCGGACTTTACCGGATGGCCAAAGCGAACCATACTTGCTTACGCATCCATGACCGGGATCCAGATTGAGATGAGCGGCGAGGGCTATGCCGTATCGCAGAGCGTTTCTCCCGGATCAGAAGGGGATACCTCTGCTCCGGTGGTCATTCAGCTTGAAACCCCGGAGGAGGGAGCCGCCGTATCCGGACAGGGAGAAGATCAGGAGGAAGAGCAACTTCCGCTGGACTAAGCGTCTGAATAGCACCTGCAGGCCTGTCATACGTTGTAAGAAAAACGTAAGGTGGGGAAAATGTGCGACGCTTTATCGAAGCCCGGATGAGAAAAAGGCTCCGTCTGGCCTTTCTCGTCCTCGCAGTCCTGTTTGCCGCACTGCTAGCGAAACTGTTCCATGTCCAGGTTGTCCGCAATGCCGAATTGACCGAAAAGGCGATGGAAAACTGGGATCGGGAGCTTCCGTTTGCCGGGAAGAGAGGAGAAATCCTGGACCGGAACGGCAACCGCATCATCGGGAATCGGATTGCGCCCACTCTCTACTTCATGCCATCCCAGAACCGGGATATTCCCGGTGCCGCAAAAGAACTTGCACCACTGATCGATGCGGATCCGAAAAAATTGGAAGAGCAAATGTCGAAAAGAGCGTCTATCATTAAACTCGCGCCTGAAGGCAAGAACATCCCCTATAAGACTGCCGTGCAGATAGGCAAGATAGGGATCCCCGGGCTCTATACGGGCGTCGACTATGTAAGGGACTATCCTTATGGCGATATGCTTTCCCGACTCGTCGGTTTTACCGGATATGACAACCAGGGGCTGGCAGGAATCGAGTATGCGTACGACAAGATGCTTTCCGGAAAAGGGGAAAAGGTCCGGCTGTTTACCGATGCCAAAGGCAACCCGCTGCCCCATGTCGCGGACGGCTGGGTCGAAGGCGGGGGAGGTGCCAATGTGGAACTGACAATCGATGTGCGCATCCAGGAAATTGTGGAGCGTGAACTTGAGCAGGCCATGCTGAAGTATGATGCTGCACAGGCGCTGTCGATCGTCATGGATCCTGACACGGGAGAGATTCTCGCCCTCGCCTCCTCCCCGAATTTCAACCCGGCGGACTATGCCTCCGTCGACCCGTCCATTTTTAACAGGAACCTGCCGGTTTGGATGACATTCGAACCGGGATCCACTTTCAAGATCATCACACTGGCCGCGGCGCTTGAAGAGGGGAAGGTGAACCTTGAGGAAGACCACTTCCATGACCCGGGCTATGCCCTCGTGGAAGGAGCCCGTCTGCGTTGCTGGAAGCGCGAAGGACACGGTTCCCAGACTTTCCTTGAAGTCGTCGAGAATTCATGCAACCCGGGGTTCATCGAACTCGGCCAGCGGGTCGGGAAAGATAAGCTCATGAAATATATCCGGGATTTCGGTTTCGGAGCAAGCACCGGTTCCGGAATTGCCGGCGAGGCGTCCGGCATCCTGTTTTCGGAAGAGGCGTTCGGACCGGTAGAACATGCGACTACCTCGTTCGGTCAGGGAATCTCCGTCACGCCGATCCAGCAGGTGCAGGCAGTGGCGGCAGCCGTCAACGGGGGAAAGATCATGAAACCCTATGTCGTAAGCCGTGTGCTGGATCCGGAAACACGCGAGCCGATCAAGGAGTATGGCCCGGAAGAAAAACGCCGGGTGATCAGCGAAGAAACGTCCAAGAAAGTTCGTGAATCGCTGGAATCTGTCGTCGCAAACGGTTCCGGACGAAATGCGTTCGTCGACGGCCTGCGCGTTGCCGGGAAAACAGGTACTGCACAGAAGGTTGAGGACGGCCGCTATAAGGAGGGTGACTACATCGTATCCTTTATCGGCTTTGCTCCGGCAGACGATCCGGATGTGTTGGTATATGTAGCGGTGGATAGCCCGAAAAATGAGGTCCAGTTCGGCGGAACGATCTCGGCTCCGATTGTCGGCAGGATCATCGGCGATGTTGCTGCGGTCCGCGGAATCGGACCCAGGAAAGGTCAGCTGGAGCGGGAATACCGATGGGGCGATCCCGTCCAGATCCGTGTTCCTGACCTGACAGGAAAAACATATGACGAAATCAGACAGATGCTGTACACTGTGAAACTGGAATGGCACGGATCAAAAGGCGGAACCGTCATCCGGCAGCTGCCGGAGCAGGGGACCCTCCTGGAAGAATCGGGAACACTCCACCTTTATGCCGGGCCTGAAAGAAAAGATTAACGATAAAAGGTGCTGCAACAGGCACCGCCGTTTTTTAAAGGAGAACGAGAATACATGACACTCGCCACGACCATCACGATCATTGCGATCGCCTTTATCATATCTGCGCTTCTTGCGCTACCGCTCATCCCGATGCTCAGGCGGCTTAAGTTTGGCCAGAGCATTCGGGAAGAGGGCCCGCAGGCCCACCTGAAAAAAGCCGGTACCCCGACGATGGGAGGTATCATCTTCATCCTTTCCATCATCGTGACTGCACTCGCCCTCGGCTGGATGAACGGTCTGCTGACCACCCAGACGATCGTCCTGCTGCTTGTCCTTGCGGGGTTCGGGCTGATCGGATTCCTGGACGACTTCATCAAAGTTGTCCTGAAGCGCAATCTGGGACTGACATCTTTGCAAAAACTGATCGGACAGATTGTCATCGCTGTCGTTTCTTACCTGCTGCTCCGGCTTGGGCCGTTCGAGACAACAGTCGGACTGCCTTTCACATCGTTGGAGATTGACCTGGGACCGTTTTATGTCCTGTTCCTCATCTTCTGGCTTGTCGGGTTTTCAAATGCAGTCAACCTGACGGACGGCCTGGATGGACTTGTCGCAGGCACTTCTTCTATCGCCTTTGCGGCATTTGGGGTACTGGGACTTGTTTACGGGCAGGAAGACCTTTCTCTGGTTGCATTTTCTGTGACCGGTGCGCTTCTGGGGTTCCTTCTCTTTAATGCCAACCCCGCCAAAATTTTCATGGGGGATACCGGTTCACTGGCGCTCGGCGGTATTTTGGCGATGCTGTCAGTGCTGATGAAGCAGGAACTGCTCCTCCTTCTCGTAGGCATTGTATTTGTCATCGAGACGCTGTCCGTCATCCTGCAGGTGATTTCTTTCAAGACGACGGGCAAGCGAATCTTCAAGATGAGTCCGATCCACCATCATTTCGAACTGTCCGGATGGTCCGAATGGAAAGTTGTCATCGTTTTCTGGACAGCAGCGCTTGCAGCTGCACTTATTGCGGTATTGCCGGAGGTGATCTGATATGAAACCGATAGACCAATTTGAAGGCAGCCGCGTGCTCGTGCTGGGGCTTGCCAAAAGCGGTTCTGCCGCTGCGCGGCTCCTGAGCCGGCTTGGCGCCGACGTAACGGTTAATGATGCCAGAGGAGAAGATCCTGAAGCTGCACCACTTCGTGAACTGGGCGTCGAGGTGATTCTCGGCGGCCACCCGGAAAACCTGCTTGAAAGGGGATTTGACTACGTCGTCAAAAATCCGGGCATCCGATATGACCACCCCGTCGTTTCGATGGCGGTGGAAGCCGGCATACCGGTCTGGACCGAAGTGGAGCTGGCATATCTGATCAGCGAAGCCCCGTTGCTCGGTGTCACAGGCTCCAACGGAAAGACGACGACCACAACGCTCCTGTACCATATGCTCAACATCGGCGGCAAGAATCCGCTGATTGCAGGTAATATCGGAACGCCGTCATGCCTGGTCGCTGCAGATGCGAAGCCGGATCAGGCCGTCGTCATCGAACTGTCCTCGTTCCAGCTGATGGGCACGGAGCGATTCCGGCCGAAAATCGCTATCTGGACCAACCTTTACGAGGCGCATATAGATTACCACGGGACTTTCGGAGAATACGGGGAAGCAAAATTTAATATCACCCGCAACCAGCTGCCTGAGGACGTGCTGATCTATAACGCCGACCAGAAAGCCGTTGCGGAATACGCAGCGAGGTCCCGTGCAAGAAAAATCCCATTCACGCTGTCCGGCCGTTCAGATGAAGGCATCAGCGCAGACGGGGACGCGGTATACTGGTACGGGGAACGTTTGCTGGACCGTTCCGCCATTCTGCTGCCGGGACGCCACAATCTGGAAAACATCCTGTCGGCGACGGCAGCAGCCCTTACATATGGCTGTCCGCTGGATGCAATCAAGGACGTCCTCTCTTCCTTCTCGGGAGTCCGGCACAGGACGCAGTTTATCCGGGAGTGGAAAAAACGCAGATTCTACAATGACTCAAAAGCGACCAACACCCTCGCGACGAAAAGTGCCCTTGAAGCATTCGAAGGTCCTGTTGTTCTTCTTGCAGGAGGATTGGACAGGGGGCATTCATTCGAGGAACTGCGTCCGTTCATGGACCGGGTCAGAGAGATTGTCGTCTTCGGAGAAACAGCCGGCCGGCTCCGTGAATTTGCTGAATCGTGCGGAGTCGAGAAAATCCATGATGCTTCAGACATCGAGCGGGCAACTGAAATCGCTGCCCGTGTTTCCGAGGAAGGGGACACCATTCTGCTGTCTCCCGCCTGCGCAAGTTGGGACCAGTATGAAAGCTTCGAGGTACGGGGCGACCGCTTTATCGAAGCTGTCCGGAAGCTCTGACATCCGGGCAGTCAAACCGATCCATAACAAGGAAGGATGCATGCACTGGAAAAGAAGCTCCTGATCCTGTTTGCCTCCGCTGCTGCAGCGCTCAGTCTTCTGGGAATCATGTTTGTCCACTCTGCAGGGTCTTACTGGGGTGAGATCCATTATGGAGATACCCTCCCGTTCGCCCTGAAGCAGGGAATCTATCTTGCCGTGGCATTGGCCGCGGCTGCATTTATCCTCCGTTTCAGGGGAGTCGGGAACAAAAGGTTCTGGAATGCCGTCTACATCTTGTCTATCATTCTTCTGGTCGGCGTGCTGATTCCGGGAATCGGAGCGGTGCGCAACGGCTCGCAGAGCTGGATTGCATTGGGGCCGATCAGCCTCCAGCCGGCAGAATTCACGAAGATCGCCGTAATCGGCAAACTTGCCTCCATGCTGGGGGAACAGCGGGGCCGCAAGGTGTTCAGGCTCTCGCATCTGACAGTGATTTTGCTGCCGGCAGGTCTGATCATGCTTCAGCCGGACTTCGGTTCTATGATGATCATGACTGTTTCCGCATTCTGCGTACTCCTGATTGCCGGTTATCCGCTGAAGTTCTTTTTCGGACTTGGAGCGGCCGGAGCAGCCGGCATTACGGCGCTGATTGCTGCTGCGCCATACCGGCTCGACCGGATCAAAGCTTTCCTTGATCCGTGGAGCGACCCTCTGGGAAGCGGTTTCCAGGGGATCCAGTCCCTTCTCGCCGTGGGACCCGCAGGCCTGCTCGGATATGGATACGGCCAGAGCCGGCAAAAGTATCTTTATCTTCCTGAGCCGCAAAACGACTTCATCTTTGCCATCATAGCCGAGGAAATCGGATTTATCGGTTCTACTGCTGTGATCCTTCTTTTCTTTTTGCTGACTGCCTCAGCTTTCGGACTGGCGGCACGACAGCGGGATCCATTTTCACTTCAAATGGTATCGGGGATGGCGGCCATGCTGGGTTTTCAGTCTTTCCTCAATATCGGGGTTGTGACGGGTCTGCTTCCCGTAACGGGCGTCACCCTGCCGTTTATCAGTTACGGCGGATCATCTTTGCTTGCCGCCTGGATTGCGGCAGCCCTCATCCTGAGATTCGGATCCGGTGGGGGAAAGGGCTGAAAGGAGGCCTTCCGTATGGATAAAGTGATTGATATTGAAGACCGCATTCCTTCGCTAAAGGAGAGGAGAAGGCGAAGGACGAACCGGAACTTCATTTTTCTGTTCGTCCTGTTCCTCCTGCTGCTTGCGGTTCTTCTATACTTCCAATCACCGCTCAGCAAAGTGAGGGAGATCCGGGTGGAGGGTGCAGCCCTTCAGGGCGAGGAGGAATATATCCGGGCATCCGGCATCCGGAAAGGAGACGCTCTTTGGGGATTCAGCGCCGGTGAAGCGGAGCGGTCGGTAAAAGGCCTGAAAGGGGTTGAAGGGGCGGAAGTCATCAGGAAAGACTTCCGTGATGTTGTTATCCGAGTGGACGAGTTCCCAATCGTGGCCATCATACAGGGTGAATCAGGTTTCAATCCGGTATTGGCAGACGGATCAGTTTTCGACCGGATATCCGATACACCTCCCCCCGCTCCGATTCTCGCTGACTTCGGCGAAGCGGAACAGATGAAGAAGATGGTAAAGGAACTTGAAAAACTACCTGCCTCCATCACTTCCCTTATATCAGAGCTGAAATATACCGACAACGGCTCCATCACTGCGTTTATGACAGATGGGTATGAAGTCCGGGGTGTCATCTCCGGATTTGCCGAGAAGATGGAGTACTATCCATCCATCGTTGCACAGCTTACGGAAGAGGGAAAAGGGGTCATCGATCTCGAAGCAGGAGTGTACTTTACCAGCTATGAAAAAATTTATGGTGACGGAGAAAGCGAGAGTGACGGAGAGGGGCAAGGCAGTCCTGAAGGGGAACCTGAGGAACAGGAAATTGAAATTCCATGAACAGCCGGCATCCGGCAAAACTTGGCCGGCATCTCGCCGTTCAATAAGTTGCTAGAACAAGCCTTTTACGTTTAAAGTAGAGATGGACCGGGAATTGAAGGTTTTTAAACATAATTTACGAATATACTTAACATTGACTTGAGAATGAAATAGAATGATGTTTAAGAGGATCAGAAGGAGGTGCCATCCGTGAGTCAGGCCGATATGTATGTTTCACTCGACATCGGTTCCTCCTCCGTTAAAGTGCTGATCGGGGAAATGACGGATCGTTCGCTGCACGTAATCGGAGTCGGAAATGTAAAATCAGAAGGCATCCGGAAGGGTGCCATTGTAGATATAGATGCGACTGTCCAGTCCATCCGGAAGGCAGTTGAACAGGCCGAGCGGATGATCGGAATGTCGATCCGGGAGGTCGTGCTGGGAATCCCGGCCAATCAGGTCATGCTTCAGCAGGTGAAGGGCGTCGTGGCGGTGAACAGCGAAAACCGCGAAATTACGGACGATGATCTTGACCGGGTCATGAGATCCGCGGAAGTGATGATTCCGGCGGAGCGGGAGCTCATCAACATCATCCCGCAGCAGTTCATCGTCGATGACCTCGATGAAATCAAGGATCCGCGCGGCATGATCGGTGTGCGCTTGGAGATGGATGCAACGCTTGTGACGACGTCGCGCACGCTGCTTCACAATATCCTCCGCTGTGTCGAGAGGGCAGGCCTCCAGATTCGGGAAATTTACCTGCAGCCGCTTGCTGCAGGGTACTTCGCCCTATCGGAGGATGAGAAAAGCCACGGGACCGCCTATGTCGATATCGGCGGCGGTTCGACGACGGTCGCCGTATTCGGTGACGGCCGCCTGATATCGGCGGGCGTCATTCCTGTGGGCGGCGACCATGTGACGAAAGACCTGTCGATCGTTCTGAAAACGACGACAGAACAGGCGGAACAGATCAAGCACCAGTACGGGCACGCATATTACGATGATGCTTCCGAGGATGAACTGTTCGAGGTGCCTGTTGCGGGCATGGAAACGAAAGACCAATACAGCCAGAAGTATATCTCGGAAATCATAGGCGTCCGCCTTGAAGAATTGTTCGAGATGGTACTGGACGAGCTGTACCGGATGAATGTCCGGGATCTGCCTGGCGGGATTGTCCTCACAGGCGGTACTGCCAAGCTTGAAGGTCTTCCGCAACTTGCAAGGGAAGTTTTGCAGACCCGTGTGCGGACCTATGTGCCGGAATTCATCGGCGTCCGCGAGCCGAAGTACTCATCTGCGGTCGGCCTCATCCGCTATGCCCGCATGGAAGACGAATTCTTCGGCCAGCGCGGGGAATCCCCGTTTGGCGAAGCGATGGAGGCGGCAGCCACGGCTCCTGCGAAAAAGAAAAAAGAACCACGGGAAAAGGACGGCCAGGACAAGGTCGTCAACCGTATGAAAAGAATCTTTGATAAGTTCTTTGATTGACCGGAAGTCACCCGTACATCCATAGGAGGAGAAACCATGCTGGAATTTGATACTAATATTGATGCGCTCGCCGTCATCAAAGTCATCGGCGTAGGCGGCGGCGGCAATAACGCAGTAAACCGGATGATCGAACATGGCGTTCAGGGCGTGGAATTCATCGCAGTCAATACCGATGCCCAGGCTCTCAAGCTGTCCAAAGCCGAAGTGACGCTCCAGATCGGCGAAAAGCTGACACGGGGACTCGGTGCCGGCGCAAACCCCGAAGTGGGGAAGAAAGCGGCTGAAGAAAGCAAAGAACAGATCGAGGAAGCACTTCGCGGAGCGGATATGGTGTTCGTCACTGCAGGAATGGGCGGCGGCACCGGGACAGGTGCTGCGCCTGTCATCGCCCAGGTGGCCAAGGACCTCGGTGCACTGACTGTCGGTGTTGTTACCCGCCCATTCACATTCGAAGGCCGCAAACGTTCCACACAGGCGATCGGCGGCATTGCTGCCATGAAGGAATCGGTCGATACACTGATTGTCATCCCGAACGACCGCCTGCTCGAGATTGTCGACAAGAACACGCCAATGCTTGAGGCATTCCGTGAGGCCGACAATGTTCTGAGGCAGGGTGTTTCGGGCATTTCCGACCTGATCGCTGTTCCTGGCCTCATCAACCTCGACTTCGCAGACGTGAAGACGATCATGCAGAACAAAGGCTCCGCATTGATGGGGATCGGTGTCTCTTCAGGCGAGAACCGGGCATCAGAGGCTGCCAAAAAGGCCATCTCAAGCCCGCTGCTCGAAACTTCGATAGACGGCGCCAAGGGTGTCCTGATGAACATCACAGGCGGATCGAACCTCAGCCTGTTTGAAGTGCAGGAAGCTGCCGATATCGTTGCCAGCGCTTCCGACGAAGAGGTCAATATGATTTTCGGTTCGGTGATCAACGACAATCTGAAGGACGAGATCGTCGTTACGGTCATCGCTACAGGCTTTACAGAAGAGCAGCTGACCCAGCGCAACACGCGGGGCGGAGGCTTCAGTGCGGGACGTGTACAGCAGCCTGTCCGTCAGGAACGTCCTCAGCAGCCGGCTCCTTCCCGTAACGATTATCGTGACCGTGACGACCAGGGCGGTCACTTCCAGCAGGAAGCGCCGCAGCGTCAGAGCCAGCAGCACCAGGAAGATACCCTGGATGTTCCGACATTCCTGCGCAACCGCAGAAGAAGATAATATAGAATCCGACAATGTTCAACAGCCCTTTCCGTAATAAAACGGAAAGGGCTTTTTGCATGGTTCTGAAATCATTGCTGCCTTAAGCGAGGAGATGCCCCTTATCCTGTCGGCTCCTGTCCGAATTTTCAGGGCTGCCTGTACCGGATTCCGACAGAGCCTGCAGACTAGGCGTGATACGGTATGGACAAGGGAGGGGGAGCCATGTACGGAGAAGTGGCAATTGCGGTAAACTCGGCATTCAATTATCTCATTCTTTCATTCGCGGACAAGGTTTGCCGGCGGCCTGCCGGCAAGTGGAGGCTGCTGGCTGCGGCGGTCGCGGGGGCGCTTCCGGTGGTTTTATTCGGGGGGGCTGCCGTCCCGACGGCAGCAGCTTTCCTGGCGATGATCATGATCGCCTTCGGACTGCATCGGAATTCGGCGCTGAAGGGAGCAGGGGCGACGCTGACGGCAGCCCTATTCGCCGGCGGCCTTCTGAATGTGGTAAATCCGTCTGAGTTTGGGATGGGCGGCACAGCAGCCATATTCACATCCTGCCTGTTTGCCTCGGGAGGTCTTCATATGCTCGCTGTCAGATGGCGAGGTGCCGAAGAAGATTCTGCCGCGGCGGGCTACCGGGTCGATACCGAGCTCGAATTATTCGGCAGCAAAATTCCGATTTCGGCGTTTGCCGATTCCGGCAATGCCTGCTCGGAACCCCTATCCGGTGCTCCGGTCCATTTTATTGCTTACAGGTCTGTAAAAGAACAGTTGCCAGAAGAAATCCGAAGAGCCCTGGAAAACCTGCCGAAAGAAGGCATTCCTGATCTGGCTGTTTTTCCGCCCGAGGTCAGGGTCCAGATTCGCCCGATCCGGCTCAGGACCGTCGGCGGAAGCGCCTGGGCAGTCGGATTCAGGGCAGGCAAATGGACCGTGGACAATACGGAAGATGCCAGGATTGGGGGATACTTCGTCCTTACCGAGAATGATGCCGAATATCCGCTTGGCGCAGATGCCATCCTCCACCGCTCCTCCCTCATTCATCTTAAGGAAAGGGGATCGACAGATGCTGACAGGTCTTAAAAAATGGATTGCGGTGCTCCTTCAGACCATCAAGAAAGACGGGACATACTATATTGGGGGCCACGAATCACTTCCGGTCCCGCTCACCAAGGAAGAGGAAGAAGAAACGCTTCGAAGATTCATGGAAGGAGACCGGGAGGCCCGGGACCGTCTGATCGAGAAGAACCTGAGACTCGTCGTATACATCGCCCGCCGATTCGAAAACACGAACACGCATATCGAAGATCTGATCAGCATCGGCGCCATCGGGCTGATCAAGGCCATCGAAACCTTTGACACAGAAAAGAAAATCAAGCTCGCCACTTATGCATCCCGCTGTATCGAAAACGAAATCCTCATGCATCTCAGAAAGACCAGCCGCATGAAATCGGAAGTATCGTTCGACGAGCCGCTGAATTCGGATGCTGATGGCAATGAGCTGCTCCTCTCCGATATCCTCGGGACGGATGAGGACATCATCACCGATGACGTAGAACGGAAAATCGAACGCCAGCACGTTGTCGAGGCGATATCTAGGTTAAATGACCGGGAGCGCTATATCATGGAATGCCGATTCGCTCTTGGCGGCAAAGAAGAGATGACCCAGAAGGAAGTCGCGGACCACCTGGGGATTTCCCAATCCTATATATCAAGGCTTGAGAAGAAAATTATCAGTGATTTGAGAGGGCTGCTGAACCATCCGGTGAGCTGATGGATGAAATTGGCGAGGGTCATCGGGGAATAGGAGACCGGCCTCCGGACAGACTGTAGGGAAACAGAGAAAAGTCAAATGTCCGGAGGATGATGAGATGTCCAACATGAAAGTGGAGATTTGCGGAATCGACACATCAAAGCTCCCTCTCCTGTCCCATGAAGACATGCGTGAAACATTCAAACGGATGCAGGCAGGTGACCAGTCTGCCAAAGATGATCTGGTCATCTGTAATCTCCGGCTCGTTCTGAGCATCGTACAACGGTTCGCCTACAGGGGGGAGCAGGCAGATGATCTGTTCCAGGTAGGCTGCATCGGACTTCTGAAATCCATTGATAACTTTGATCTTAAGCATAATGTGCGTTTTTCTACCTATGCCGTACCGATGATCATCGGTGAGATCCGAAGACACCTCCGGGACCATCATCCGGTCCGGGTGTCACGTTCGCTCCGGGATATCGCCTACAAGGCGATGAAGGCAAAAGAGCAGTTTGTCCACGAGCAGCTGAAGGAGCCTACTCTTGATGACCTCTCGAAGATGACAGATATTCCGTCTGAGGATATCCTGTTTGCACTGGATGCCATCCAGGACCCGCTGTCACTGCATGAACCGATCCACCATGACGGTGGAGATCCCGTGACCATGATGGACCAGCTGCAAGACACACTTGTTAATGAAGACCGCTGGCTGAACTACGTCTCGGTCAAGGAGACGGTCAGCAAAATGGACGCCCGGCAGCAGAAGATATTGTCCAAGCGCTTCTACTACGGAGAGACCCAGACGGAGATCGCACGGGAACTCGGAATTTCACAGGCTCAGATTTCCAGGCTGGAGAAGCATGCCATCGGGATCATCCGGGAGACTCTTGACCAGGAAAAAGACAAAGAAAAGAAAAAGCGGTAGCTATACGGCCATTCCAGAAAACCCCGGTTTTGTTCAGTATGGACGGAACCGGGGTTTTTATATTTTATATAACGGTTTTTGTCTCGGTGCCGGACGTAATTTTATCTTTTCCCGGGAAATGGGGAGCCGGTCATAAGACATGATGGGCAAGGGCTCTTTTCCAGGAGTGTCCGGCATAAGATGTACGGGAGGGGTCCGTTTTGAAATTTTCTGATCTGCAGAAAAAAGAGTTCATCGAGGCCGGAAGAGGCCGTCAGCTCGGCTATGCGGTCGATGCGACGATTTCCACGGATGACGGGACGATCGAATATTTTCATGTTGGCGGAATGGAGAAGATGCGACTTTTCGGAAACTCTGAAGCACCCGTGAAAATTCCGCTCCGCCGGGTGATGGTCATCGGCAAGGATGTTGTCCTCGTTGATGATGCGGCCAAAGAATAGGGATGTAGAAGTCATTGAAAAAGCGCACACGCCTTGTTACAATGAATAAAGCATCGTAGAGAAAAGTGGGAATTGAATTGTCTACTGTAGCAGAACGTTTGAATGATATACAACAACAGATCACGGATGCGTGCAGGCGTGCAGCGAGAAACCCGGAAGAAGTCACAATTGTTGCGGTGACAAAGTCGGTCGGTCCGGAGCGGGCCCGGGAAGTCATTGATTCCGGGATCCGGCACTTGGGCGAGAACCGGTTAGAAGGCCTCGATCAGAAACAGCCTGAAATCGGTCCCGATGCCCGATGGCATTTCATCGGTTCTCTACAGAGCCGGAAGGTCAGGGAAGTCATCGGCCGGATCGACTTTCTTCATTCCCTGGACCGTGGAAGCCTGGCAAAGGAAATTCAGAAGCGGGCAGAACGCCCGGTCGACTGCTTTGTCCAGGTGAATGTTTCGGGTGAAACTTCCAAATCCGGACTAGGTCCGGATGAAGTGGGTGATTTCGTCCGGATGCTTGGTGCCTATGATAAAATCCGTGTTGTCGGTCTGATGACAATGGCACCAAACACGGAGGACGAAGAAGTTATCCGCAGCACATTCCGCGGGCTCCGGGAATTGCGCGATGAAATCTCAGCGCTCAAGCTTCCGCATGCGCCATGCACCGAACTATCGATGGGCATGTCAAACGATTTCGGCATAGCGGTAGAGGAAGGGGCGACATTCGTCCGGATCGGCACCGCAATTGTCGGCTATGAAAGCGGGGAACGCTCATGAGCTTCAAGGACAAGTTCAAGAACTTCTTCTATCTTGAGGAGGAAGAGGAAATGCAGGAAAATAGACAGCCGGCTCCCGCACAGCCGCCGCGTCAGGAACCGCCTCGCCAGGCAGATCAGGATTGGCGGCAGAAAGAGCGCCGCAAGCCGGCACCGGCACGTCCGCAGGAAGGCCCGAATGTGGTGAGCCTGCAGAGCATCAAGAAATCCTCCAAAATGATCCTCTCAGAGCCCCGTGTTTACGCGGAAGCGCAGGATATCGCGGAGCACCTGAAAAACAAGCGCACGGTTGTCGTCAATCTGCAGCGCATCGATCATGGATCGGGCACGAGGATCATCGATTTCCTGAGCGGCACGGTTTACGCACTTGGAGGGGATATCACCCGCGTCGGGCACGACATCTTCCTCTGTGTTCCGGATAACGTGGAATTGTCCGGGGAGATTTCCGAGTATCTGTACGACGAATTTGAATGATGGGATGAGATAAAGTCTTATGTGGGCACTGTTCAATCTACTGGCCAACGCAGCGCAAATTTATTCGATCCTGCTGGTCATCTACGTACTCATGTCC
This sequence comes from Bhargavaea sp. CC-171006, assembly GCF_009761675.1. GTDB lineage: Bacteria > Bacillota > Bacilli > Bacillales_A > Planococcaceae > Bhargavaea > Bhargavaea changchunensis. The sequence goes on along the minus strand of NZ_QUZH01000027.1, from coordinate 144,253 downwards.
TGGGTTCCGAGCACGAGGGAAACTTCCATCGGCCGGCTGCTCGCCAAAATCTGCGAACCTTACCTGGATATATTCCGGAAGATCATCCCGCCGATCGGCATGATTGATATTTCGCCGATTGTCGCGCTGATTGCATTGAACCTGATTGTGAAGGGCCTATTCAATGTCTTTATGTGGATAGCGTAAAGGTCCCTGTCAAGAGCGAATCAGGCAGCAGTGATGCTGTGGCCTCCCCGGATCCCGAACCGCCATGCGGAGGGAGTGGGGAGGCTTTTTTAAATAACACGCGTCCGCCTTCTGCCGCTGATATATGGCGGGCCGCGTCTGCGAAAGTTCAACCGGAAGGATGACGGAGGCAATGAATGAGATCTATCAGCATTTCAGAAAAGATGAACAGCCGTTCATCGAGCGGGTGAACGGTTGGGCGACAGAAGCGGAAGACCGATATGCCCCGAAACTGACCGGTTTTCTCGATCCGAGACAGAGGTACATCGTACGGGCAGTGGCCGGATCGGAGGACCTGGTCATTACGGAGACTGGCGGGCTTCCGGAAGCGGAACGGCAGCGGATGATCATTGCCCCTTCCTATTTCGAGGCGCAGCCGGAAGATTATGAGATTGCGGTAATGGAAATCCGCTACCCGTCCAAGTTCATCGAGCTCGGACATCGGGATGTGCTCGGTTCCCTCACCGGGCTCGGCATCGACAGGGCCAGGTTCGGGGATATCCGGACCGGTGATGGCGTCATTCAGTTTTCTGCCGACCGGTCACTTGCAGATTACCTGTCTGCCAATCTTCAGTCGGTGGGGAAGGCCAAGGTTCGTGTTTCGGAAGTGGGTCATCCGGAATCACTGCTGCCGCTGACCGAGCGATATGAGGAAGAGTCGATCACCGTCACATCCCTGAGGCTGGATACCGTCCTTGCCGGTGCATTGAATCTTTCAAGGCAGAAAGCCGCTTCATTGATCCAATCCGGACGGGTGAAAGTGAACCATGCCGTCCGGGAGTCGGTCTCATTTGAACTGTCAGATTCGGATCTTCTCTCGGTACGGGGCCATGGACGGATCCGGATTGAAGAGATCGGCGGCCGGACAAAAAAAGAGCGGATCCGCCTGATCATCGGCATCCTGAAATGATCGGTTGCAGATTTCGCCAGAAAGCCAGTGTTCCCGCCGAAATTTTCGGATTTGCCGTGTCACGGATGCCGGGTCCATGTATAATAGTTCACAACGCAGTTTGAAAAAAGGGGAGATGCAACACAATGGCATTGACACCGCTTGATATACATAACAAAGAATTCGGGCGCTCGTTCCGGGGCTACGATGAAGACGAGGTCAACGAATTCCTCGAACAGATCATGAAAGACTACGAAGCCGTTCTCCAGAAAAACAAACAGCTTGAAGAACAGCTTGACTTGACGACCGAACGGGTCACCCATTTCACAACCATTGAAAACACGCTGCAATCCTCGATCCTGATCGCCCAGGAGGCTGCAGAGGAAGTGCGCCGCAATTCCCAGAAGGAAGCGAAGCTCATCGTCAAAGAAGCCGAAAAGAACGGTGACCGCATTGTTAATGATGCACTGAACAAGGCGCGCAGGATTGCAGATGAGATTGAAGAGCTGAAAAAGCAGTCCAAGGTATTCCGAAACCGGTTCCGGATGTTGGCAGAGGCACAGCTGGAGATGATCAACACCGATGACTGGGATCTCCTGATGGACTACGAAGTCGACACGGCCGGACTTGAAAAACTCGAGACCGAAGAGGAGTAAGCTTCCTTGACCGGCGGAGCCTGATTCATTATAATGACGACAAGCAAACTGAACGATCAAAAAAAAGGCGAAGACGGAGACAGTAGGGGCAGCGGATGCCAAAGCGAACCGGGGATGGTGTGAGCCCGGTGCAGAAGCCGCCTGCGAAAATCACTCCGGAGCCGGACCGCGGAACTGAGTACGCGGTCCCGTCACACCCCGTTACGGTGTCCGAGAGGCGGTGCGCATGCGTGCCGCAATGAGGGTGGTATCGCGGGCAGAAGCTCCGTCCCTTTTGGGGACGGGGCTTTTTTATTTGGACGGACGCCTGCTTTTGCAGGCTTCAATACGAGGAGGAATCAGCATGGATTACAAGAGCACGCTGCTCATGCCGAAGACAGATTTCCCGATGCGCGGAAACCTGCCGAAAAATGAACCGAAAATGCAGGAACGATGGGAAGAAATGGACATCTATGAGAAAGTTCAGGAGCGGACCGAAGGCCGTCCGTTTTTCGTCCTTCATGATGGACCGCCTTATGCCAATGGCGATCTCCACATGGGCCACGCGCTCAATAAGGTATTGAAAGATATCATCGTCCGGCACCGTTCCATGACCGGCTATCACGCACCGTACGTGCCGGGCTGGGATACGCATGGCCTGCCGATTGAGCAGGCACTCGTCAACAAGGGCGTCAACCGCAAAGAAATGACGGTGGCTGAGTTCCGTGAGCTCTGCAAGGAATACGCGCTTGAGCAGATCGACCGCCAGCGCACACAGTTCAAGCGGATCGGTGTCCGCGGGAACTGGGATAATCCATATATCACCCTGAAGCCTGAATTCGAGGCGCGCCAGATCGGTGTCTTCGGTGACATGGCGAAGAAGGGCTATATCTATAAGGGCAAGAAACCGGTTTACTGGTCGCCGTCAAGCGAGTCCGCACTTGCCGAAGCAGAGATCGAGTACAAGGACAAAAAGTCACCTTCGATCTATGTGGCATTCCCGGTCAACGACGGCAAAGGGGTTCTTGATACAGATGTGAATTTCTTGATCTGGACAACGACACCTTGGACGATTCCCGCAAACCTCGGAATCTCCGTCCATCCGGACTTCGACTATTCCGTGGTCGAAGCGGACGGCAAAAAGTATATCCTTGCAAAAGATCTCCTGGAAGACGTATCCTCCAAGGTCGGCTGGAAACAAGTCGAAACACTGCGCGAACTGAAGGGCAGCGAGCTTGAGCATCTCACTGCCGCACATCCGCTGTACGGGAGGGATTCACTGATCATCCTCGGGGACCATGTCACGATCGACGCAGGTACTGGGTGTGTCCACACCGCGCCGGGCCACGGAGAAGACGACTTCCGTGTCGGCAAGGCGAACGGGCTCGATGTGCTTTGCCCGGTGGATGACCGGGGCTTCATGACAGAAGAGGCACCGGGCTTTGAAGGCCTCTTCTATGACAAGGCCAACAAGCCTATCACCGATGCGCTAAACGAGAAGGGTGCCCTCGTGCATCTTGAATTCATCACGCACTCCTACCCGCATGACTGGCGGTCGAAAAAGCCGGTCATCTTCCGGGCCACTTCCCAATGGTTCGCCTCAATTGATAAATTCAGGGATGAACTGCTGCAGGCAATCCGTGACACATCGTTCACGCCGGCATGGGGGGAAACCCGCCTCTATAACATGGTCCGCGACCGCGGTGACTGGTGTATCTCACGCCAGCGTGCATGGGGCGTACCGATTCCGGTCTTCTATGCGGAAAACGGAGAGCCTGTCATCACCGATGAGACGATCGGACACGTTCAGGAACTGTTCCGGGAGCACGGATCGAATGTCTGGTTCGAGCGCGAAGCGAAAGACCTGCTGCCTGAAGGATTCACACATCCGGGCAGCCCGAACGGCAAGTTCACGAAAGAGACGGACATCATGGATGTCTGGTTCGACTCGGGATCAACCCACCAGGGCGTTCTTGTCGAACGCGATGATCTGGTCTATCCGGCAGACCTGTACCTTGAGGGATCGGACCAGTACCGCGGCTGGTTCAACTCGTCCCTGACGACGTCTGTGGCCATCAACGGCATTGCACCGTACAAAGGGATTCTGAGCCATGGCTTCACGCTGGACGGCGAGGGCCGCAAGATGAGCAAGTCGCTTGGAAACGTCATCGTGCCGGCGAAGGTGATGGACCAGATGGGTGCGGATATCCTCCGCCTCTGGGTTTCGTCAGCGGATTACACGGCGGACGTACACGTGTCCGATGCGATCTTCAAGCAGGTTTCCGAAGTGTACCGGAAGATCCGGAACACGCTCCGCTTCCTGCACGGGAACCTATCGGACTTTGATCCGGCAAAAGACCGTGTCGCTCCAGAAGATCTCCGTCCGGTCGACAAATATATGGACCTCAAGCTTCAGCGCCTGATCCGTTCGGTCCGCGCTGCATACGACAGCTACGAATTCATGACGGTCTACACTTCCGTCAACAACTTCGTCACGGTCGACCTCAGCTCGTTCTACCTGGATATCGCGAAAGACGTCGTCTACATCGAGGCGGCCGATCATCCGCACCGCCGCGCCATGCAGACAGTCATGTATGACACGCTGGTCGCGCTCCTCAAGCTGATGTCGCCGATCATCCCTCACACGGCCGACGAAATGTGGAGTTATCTCGCACACGAGGAAGCGGAAAGCGTCCAGCTGACCGACATGCCGGAGGCACGCGAGGAAACCGATGAAGATTTCGCGCTCATGGCCCGCTTCTCCGAACTGATGGAGGTCCGCGACGATGTCCTGAAGGCGCTCGAAGAAGCGCGGAACGGAAAAGTCATCGGCAAATCGCTCGAAGCGGCAGTGACTGTCTATGTACCGGAGGACCTGAAAGTGCTCCTGGCTTCGGAAGACATCGACTTTGCCCAGTTCTTCATCGTATCCGGCTTCCGCATCGGCGGCAATCTGGAAAATTCCCCTGCAGACGCGACGGGCTCCCGGGTCCGCGTCGTCGTAGAGAAGGCGGAAGGCGAGAAATGTGCACGCTGCTGGTCCGTTCCGGGCACAGTAGGCGAAAATCCGGAACACCCGGAACTATGCGCACGCTGCGCCGACGTCGTCACCAACCACTACGAAGCATAAGTAAGGCATAATCGAAGAAAAATCGGACCCGGCAGTCATCTGTCTGGGTCCGATTTCTTTTTGTTGATCTTTGGGGTGAATGGTTATCTTGAGAGAAGGAGTGGTTATCCAGGAATTCGCCAATCACTGCCCCCATCTCCGGAATCACACCATTGGGTGTCAGAATTCCTCCAAGCCCGGTGAATCACAACAACGCCGCACGGCAGCGGGCTTTTTACTTTCCTTATATGGGGCTTCAGAATAAAGGATAGGTTATGTTATTTAGGTGATTACTTGTATAAACTAGAACCGTTTGCCTCAACTTGTCTTAACAATCCCTATGACGGATTGAAGCGAGGGCCCGCAGCTGAAATCCGGAGGATTATTCCTGCATGGAACCTACATCCCGGGCGCAATGCCCCGGCATCATATGGTAAAATAAACAGGATTCAACCGGATGGAGGAAAAGACGTGTTATTTTACTATGCCATCGCGGCGGCTCTCGTCATCATCGACCAGTGGACGAAGTGGCTCGTCGTGAAATATATGGAAGTCGGAGAGCGGATCTCCGTGCTGGATCCGTATCTTGCCATATTATCGCACCGAAACCGCGGGGCGGCATGGGGCATGCTGCAGGGACAGATGTGGCTGTTCTACATCGTGACGCTGGTCGTTGTGGCAGGAATCCTATATTATTTCCATAAGCACGGAAAAGAAGGCGGAACGGGCTTCCGGGTTAGCCTCATGATGCTCCTCGGCGGTGCGCTCGGCAATTTCATCGACCGGCTCCGGATGGGGGAGGTCGTCGATTTCGTCGATGTATTGATTCCTGTCATCAACTATGATTTCCCGATCTTCAACGTGGCCGACGCCGCACTGACCATCGGGGTCATCCTGCTCGTAGTGCATATGTTTATTGAGGAACTGAGAGAAAAGCGAAAGAAAAAGGTGTCTTAATGGAAAAACAGATTCTAGAAATCACACCGGAACACAGCGGCGGCCGCATCGACAAGGCTCTGTCTGCATTCGATCCCGAGTGGACACGCTCCAAGGTCCAGTCGTGGGTAAAAGATGGCATGATTCTCGTCAACGGCAATACCGTGAAGCCGAATTATCAGCTGAAGGCAGGCGACCGGGTCGAGGTGACCGAGCCGGAACCGGAGACGCTTGAAATCGTACCGGAAAACCTTGTTCTCGACATCGTTTATGAAGACAGCGATGTGCTGGTCGTCAACAAGCCGCGCGGAATGGTCGTTCATCCCGCCGCGGGACATGCGTCCGGAACACTTGTAAATGGGCTGATGCACCATTGCACAGATCTGTCGGGCATCAATGGCGTCATGCGCCCGGGAATCGTTCACCGGATCGACAAGGATACGACCGGCCTGCTGGCTGTTGCCAAAAATGACCTTGCTCATGCATCGCTTGCTGAACAACTTTCCAAAAAGACCGTGACGAGGAAATACACCGCTCTCGTACACGGCAACATCCAGCACGACGAAGGAACCGTCGATGCTCCAATCGGGCGGGATCCGAAAGACCGCCAGCGTATGACTGTCATCGATGGCGGACGGGATGCCGTCACCCACTTCACCGTCACCGAACGGTTCGGGGACTTCACGCTTGTGGAGTGCCGTCTTGAAACCGGAAGGACCCATCAGATCCGCGTTCACATGCGCTATATCGGACATCCGCTCGCGGGGGATCCAAAGTACGGCCCCAAAAAGACGCTGTCTTTCGGCGGGCAGGTCCTGCATGCGGGTGTGCTCGGATTCACCCATCCCTCGACGGGTGATTATTTGGAATTCGATGCACCGCTCCCGGAAGACTTCGAGGCACTTCTCGGAAAATTGCGCGGGCGGGATTGACACCCTCCTGCGGCAGGTGTATAGTGAATCAGACAAATCAAATAGCGAACCTTTAAGTCGGTCCAGAGAGGCCGGGAAGGTTGTACGGGAATCCGCGGACCCATGCCGAGAGCATGGCTTCACGGATAAATTCTGCACATCTGCCCTCCTGCCTGCCGGCTGGAGGGTATTTTATTTGGAATAAAAGGAGGAAACCCGGATGGGAGAAACAGTGAATCTTCTGGATGACAAGGCGATCGGACGGGCCGTAACCAGGATCGCCCACGAAATCATCGAGCGGAACAAAGGGATCGACAACTGTATCCTCGTCGGCATCAAGACCCGGGGAGTCGACCTTGCCAAGAGGCTTGCAGACAAGATCGAAACGATCGAGGGTGCTTCGATCGACATGGGAGAACTGGACATCACGCTTTACCGGGATGACATCGGCAAGAAAGAGAGGATGGATGCACCGCTTGTGCAACAAATCGACATCGAGCAGGACCTGACAGGCAGGAAAGTCATCCTGATCGACGATGTGCTGTATACGGGAAGGACAGTGCGAGCAGCAATGGACGCCCTGATGGACACGGGCCGCCCGGCAAGCATCCAGCTTGCCGTACTGGTCGACAGAGGCCACCGGGAACTCCCGATCCGCCCCGATTATGTCGGAAAAAACATCCCGACTTCCAAAGACGAGCGGGTCACTGTCCTTTTGAAGGAAACGGACGGCACGGACAGCGTGACCCTCGAAAAACGGTAATGGCAATTTCTTTCTTAGAATGGAGAGCTTGAAGCATGGCAAACGCAGTACTCGACATCCAGGATAAGCCGTCAAATGGCAGGCTTCTGACACTCAGCCTACAGCATATGTTCGCGATGTTCGGGGCGACGATCCTCGTTCCACAGCTTGTCGGACTCAGTCCGGCAATCGCGCTTTTGACAAGCGGGATCTCAACCATCGTATTTATCCTGGTGACCGGATTCAAAGTCCCGGCATATCTCGGCTCTTCGTTCGCGTTCATCATTCCGATCCAGGTGGCGACACAGGCGGGAGGCATCGGCAGCGCCATGATCGGCAGTTTGTTTGTCTCCCTGGTCTACGCGCTCGTTTCGCTCCTGATCTGGAAAACGGGGCACCGGTGGATCATGCGGCTCCTGCCGCCGATCGTCGTCGGGCCGGTCATCATGGTCATCGGCCTGGCGCTTGCTCCGACTGCGGTCGGCATGGCAAGCACCATCGAGGTGAACGGGGAAAGCACATACAGCTTTCTTCATTTCTCGGCCGCGATCGTGACGCTTGCAACAGCCGTCATCTGCATCATCTTCTTTAAGGGGCTGGTGAGCCTCATGCCGGTCCTGATCGGGATCGTCACCGGATACGTCTATTCGGCCGCTATCGGAATCATTGATTTTTCACCGGTCAGAGAAGCAGACTGGTTTGCGCTTCCGGACTTTATCGTGCCTGGTGTGCATTACGAATTCCAAGTGACGGGAACGCTTCTCGCAGTCATGGTGCCGATCGCGATCGTGACGATTTCCGAGCATATCGGCCATCAGCTGGTACTCGGCCGGATTGTGGACAGGAACTTCATCAGGGAGCCGGGCCTCCACCGCTCGCTTCTCGGCGACGGGCTCGGAACATTCTTTAGCGGGCTGGTCGGCGGCCCGCCAAAGACGACCTACGGAGAGAACATCGGCGTCCTCGCGCTGACAAGGGTGTTCAGCATCCACGTTATTTTCGGGGCGGCGGTACTGGCAATCCTGTTCTCTTTCCTTGGCAAACTGATGGCACTGATTGCCACCATCCCGCAGGCGGTGCTCGGGGGCATCTCCATCCTGCTGTTCGGGATCATCGCTTCCTCCGGTCTCCGCATGCTGGTCGAGCACGGCATCGACTTCGACAAGCAGCGCAACTTGGTGATCGCCTCTGTCATTCTCGTGACGGGAATCGGAGGAGCGGCTATCGAAATCAGCGAAACGTTCAAAATCGAGGGCATGGCGCTCGCCGCCATCCTTGGGGTAGTGCTCAACCTGCTCTTGCCGGGCAAGCCGGAAGGAAGCGAAGCGGGCGAAATCGAATAACCGCCTTTTAACTGTATCCGGGAGATACGGAAAGGCCCTTTTGCCGCAGACGGGATAGGTGTATCCACCGAAGCGAAAAGAGCCTTTCCAAAACCCGGAAAGGCTCTTTTTACATAAGGAGGACTGTCATCATGGACCACCTGCTATCAATCACACGGCTTGGGATGGATGGGATCAGCCGCATTCTCGACAGAGCGGCGGAACTGAGGTGCGGGGCCGTGCCGGAAATCGGCCGGACCCATTACATCAGCAATCTGTTTTTCGAACCGAGCACACGCACCAAGACAAGTTTCGAAATGGCGGAGAGGAGGCTCGGTCTTGAAGTCATCCCCTTTGAAGCGGGGTTCTCGAGCACGCTGAAGGGAGAGACCCTCTACGACACGGTTCGTACACTTGAAGCAATCGGCCTTGATGCGCTTGTGATCCGGCATCCGGAGGACCGCTTCTATAAAGAATTGGAGGGCCGGACTTCTGTGGCGATCATCAATGCGGGAGACGGTTCGGGCCAGCACCCGACACAGACGCTGCTCGACCTGTTCACACTGCGTGAGGAGTTCGGCACTTTGGAAGGACTGAAGGTGACCATTGCCGGTGACGTCTCGCACAGCAGGGTGGCCAAGTCCGGCAGGGACGCGCTCAAAATGTTCGGAGCAGACGTCCGGATTCTCTGTCCGCCGGAATGGCAAGGCGATTTCAACTCGGTTGAAGATTGGGAAGACGTTCTTCCGGACAGCGACGCAGTAATGCTGCTCCGCGTCCAGCACGAACGGCACAGCGGAGACGGGTCGTTTTCTGCCGAAGATTACCACAACCGTTACGGGCTGACGGTAGAGCGTGTGGAACGGATGAAGAAAGACGCGATCATTATGCATCCGGCACCCGTCAACCGGGGCGTGGAAATTGCCGATGAACTGGTTGAACACAGCCGCTCCAGAATTTTCCGGCAAGTGGAGAACGGGGTCTATGTGAGGATGGCAGTACTCGAATCGATATTGAAGGGGAGAGATTAAGATGGGCACATTGATCAGTAACATCCGGATGCTGGATGAAAACGGGACACTCAAGAATGGGGAAATCCTGATTGAAGACGGCCTGTTCAAGGAAATCGGGCACGAACTGCCTAAGGAAGGCCATGAGATCGTCGACGGAGGCGGACGGTTTGCCGCGCCGGGACTGATCGATGTGCACGTCCATCTGCGTGAACCGGGGGGCGAGCATAAAGAGACGATCCGCACGGGCACGGAAGCGGCGGCGCGCGGCGGATTCACGACCATCTGTGCAATGCCGAACACGAGGCCTGTCCCGGACTCGGCGGAAAACATCGGCAAGGTCAACGAGCTCATCGAAGAAAACGCTCGGGTCCGGGTGCTGCCTTATGCGTCGATCACCATCCGCGAAGCAGGCAAGGAACGGACAGACATGGCGGAGTTGGAGCAAAACGGCGCATTCGCCTTTACAGACGACGGCGTCGGCGTCCAGTCGGCGGGCATGATGTACGAGGCGATGCGGGATGCGGCGGGGCTCGGCATGCCGGTCGTGGCGCACTGCGAAGATAACACGCTCATCTATGGCGGCGCCATGCATGACGGCAAGCGGAGCAGGGAGCTCGGCATCCCGGGCATCCCGTCGATTGCTGAATCCGTCCATATCTCAAGGGATGTCCTTCTGGCAGAGGCGGCCGGCGCGCACTATCACGTTTGCCATGTGAGCACGAAGGAGTCTGTGAGGACAATCCGGGACGCGAAGGCGGCAGGCATCCGGGTGACGGCGGAAGTCACGCCCCACCATCTGTTGCTGACGGAAGACGACATTCCGGGCAATGATGCAAACTGGAAGATGAATCCGCCGCTCCGCGCACAGGAAGATCTGGAAGCCCTTCACGAAGGGCTGCTCGACGGCACGATCGATGTGATCGCCACGGACCACGCCCCGCATACCGCTGAAGAAAAGGCGGCCGGGATGGAAAAGGCACCGTTCGGCATCACGGGCCTCGAGACGGCTTTCCCGCTGCTCTACACGAACTTCGTCGTGACAGGCAAGTGGACGCTCAAGCAGCTGACGGACTGGCTGTCTGAAAAGCCGGCGGATGTGTTCGGCCTCGGATACGGCCGAATCGCGGAAGGGCTGCCAGCTGACCTTGTCCTGATCGACCTTGAAAAGGAAAAAACAATTGAACCTGAAACATTTGCATCAAAAGGAAAGAACACTCCGTTCGGAGGCCGCTCATGCAAAGGCTGGCCGGTCATGACGATCTTCGGCGGCAACATCGTTTGGCAGGAGGGTCAACAATGACAAAAAAGCGATATCTGATTCTTGAAGACGGTACGGTATTTGAGGGAGAGGCGTTCGGAGCGGACCGCGGCATGGTCGGCGAAGTCGTCTTCACGACCAGCATGAGCGGCTACCAGGAAGCACTGACGAACCCGTCCAATACGGGCGTGATTCTTGTCATGACCTACCCGCTCATCGGCAACTACGGGGTGAACCGCGATGACTCCGAATCGGTCGACCTGAACCTCGGCGCACTCGCGGTCCGCGAAATCGAGGAGCAGCCGTCGAATTTCCGCTGTGACGAAACGCTCTCCTCCTTCATGCAAAAGCGTAGCATTCCCGGGATTTCCGAGATCGATACCCGTAAACTGACCCGCATCATCCGCAAAAAAGGCACGATGAAGGGAATGCTCACCGAAGCCGGAAAGGATGTTGATCTGAATACAGCACTTCAGGTGCTGGCGGCCTCCGAAATGGCACCGGGCCTCGTCGAAGCCGTCTCGACCAAACGTCCTTACCCGAGCCCGGGCCGCGGCAAGCGAGTGGCCGTCGTAGACTACGGAATGAAGCACGGCATTCTCCGCGAGCTGAATAAGCGCGGCTGCGATGTCCTGGTCGTTCCTTACGATACTTCTGCCGAGGACGTGCTCGCCTGGCATCCGGACGGAATCCTTCTTTCGAACGGGCCTGGCAATCCGGAAGATGTTCAAGAAGCGCCTGCCTTTATCCGCGAAGTGCTCGGAAAAGTTCCAGTCTTCGGCATCAACCTCGGCCACGAGCTGCTTGCCATCAGCTGCGGGGCGAAGACATTCAAGATGCGCTTCGGCCATCACGGCGGCAACCATCCCGTGAAAGACCTGCAAACGGGACGTACGGAAATCACTTCCCAAAACCACCAGTACGCGGTGGACCGGGACTCTCTCGAAGGGACAGGCCTGACCGTGACCCATGTCGCTCTTAATGACGGCACGGTCGAGGGACTTGCCCATGAGACACATGCGGCATTCTCCGTCCAATTCGATCCCGAAGCTTCTCCGGGACCGGAGGATTCCAACCATCTGTTCGACCGGTTTATCGACATCATGGAGCGCCACAACGGAAAGGAGATCATCGCCAATGCCTAAACGCACAGATATTGAAACGATCCTCGTCATCGGTTCCGGGCCAATCGTCATCGGCCAGGCCGCAGAGTTCGACTATGCCGGAACACAGGCCTGCCTCTCCCTGAAAGAAGAAGGGTACCGGGTGATCCTCATCAACTCCAACCCGGCAACGATTATGACCGACACGGAGATTGCGGATAAGGTATACATTGAACCGATTTCCCTGGAATTTGTCTCCCGGATCATCCGCAAGGAGCGTCCTGACGCGATCCTGCCGACACTCGGCGGCCAGACCGGCCTCAATATGGCCATCGACCTGGACAAGTCGGGAATTCTGGATGAACTCGGCATCGAAGTGCTCGGCACGAAGCTGGACGCCATCAACAAAGCCGAGGACCGCGAGCTGTTCCGCTCCCTCATGAACGAACTGGACGTGCCGGTACCGGAAAGCGACATCATCCATAATCTTGAGGAAGCAAAGGCGTTCGTTGCGGAAATCGGCTATCCGGTCATCGTGCGCCCGGCATTTACGCTCGGCGGCACGGGCGGCGGCATCTGCCACGACGACAAGGAACTTGAAGAGATTGTCGCGAGCGGCCTGAAGTACAGCCCGGTCAGCCAGTGTCTCCTCGAAAAGTCGATCGCAGGCTTTAAAGAGATCGAATTCGAAGTGATGCGCGACTCCGCGGACAATGCCATTGTTGTCTGCAGCATGGAAAACTTCGACCCGGTCGGGATCCACACCGGCGACTCGATCGTCGTGGCACCTGTCCAGACACTGTCCGACCGTGAAGTCCAGATGCTCCGGAACGTGTCGCTCAACATCATCCGTGCGCTTGGAATCGAGGGCGGCTGCAACGTCCAGCTGGCGCTCGACCCGGACAGCTTCAACTTCTACGCGATCGAAGTCAACCCGCGTGTCAGCCGATCGTCCGCTCTTGCCTCTAAAGCGACGGGCTATCCGATTGCAAAGCTCGCATCCAAAATTGCAGTCGGTCTGACACTGGATGAGATGATGAACCCGGTGACGGGACAGACCTATGCCTGCTTCGAACCGACGATCGACTACATCGTCGCGAAGATCCCTCGCTGGCCGTTCGACAAGTTTGAAAGCGCAAAGCGAAACCTGGGCACGCAGATGAAGGCGACCGGGGAAGTCATGTCCATCGGCAGAACATTCGAGGAAGCCATTCTGAAAGCCGTGCGTTCCCTTGAGACAGGCCTTTACCACCTGAATCTGAAGCACGGGGAAGACCTCTCGATGGAATGGATCGAAAAGCGCATCCGCCGCGCGGGCGATGAGCGCCTGTTCTTCATCGGCGAGGCGCTTCGCCGCGGAGTCACGGTGGAAGAGATCCATGAGTGGAGCAAGATCGACTTCTTCTTCCTGAACAAGCTCGAAAAGATCGTGGCCTACGAAAACACGCTCAGGGAAAACCCGTTTGACCGCACGGTCGCCCGCAAAGCGAAACGCATGGGCTTCGCAGACCGCACCATCGCCGAACTCTGGGAGACGAAGGAGCGGGATGTGTACGAGTGGCGTACCGAACAAGGACTCGTGCCGGTCTACAAGATGGTCGATACATGTGCCGGAGAATTCGAATCCGAGACGCCTTATTTCTACGGCACTTATGAAGAAGAAAATGAGTCGCTGAAATCAGGCAAGGAAAGCGTCATCGTTCTCGGTTCGGGCCCGATCCGGATCGGACAGGGCGTCGAGTTCGACTATGCCACAGTCCACTCGGTCTGGGCCATCCAGGAAGCCGGCTACGAGGCGATCATCATTAACAACAACCCGGAGACGGTTTCTACCGACTTCTCCATCTCCGACAAGCTCTACTTCGAGCCGCTCACAATCGAGGACGTCATGGCGATCATCGACCTTGAGCAGCCGAAAGGCGTCATCGTCCAGTTCGGCGGCCAGACGGCGATCAACCTGGCGGACGCTTTGGAAGCCCGAGGAGTGAAAATTCTCGGAACGACTCTGGAAGACCTCGACCGCGCTGAAAGCCGAGACAAGTTCGAAGAGACGCTCCGCGGACTCGGCATCCCGCAGCCGCTCGGAAAAACCGCCGTATCCGCGCCTGAAGCGGCGGAAATTGCACGCGGCATCGGCTATCCCGTTCTTGTGCGCCCTTCCTATGTCCTCGGTGGCCGAGCGATGGAAATCGTCTACAATGAGCAGGAACTGATGCACTACATGGAAAATGCTGTCGAGGCGAGCCCGGAGCACCCGGTCCTGATCGACCGTTACCTGACGGGCAAGGAGATCGAAGTCGACGCCATCTGTGACGGCGAAAACGTCCTGATCCCGGGCATCATGGAGCACGTCGAGCGCGCCGGCGTCCACTCCGGGGACTCCATTGCGGTCTATCCGCCGCAGAGCCTCACGGACAAGCAGGTCGCCACACTGACGGACTATACGGAGCGGCTTGCCCGCGGACTTAACATTGTCGGGCTCATGAACATCCAGTATGTGATTGCAGACGGCGAAGTGTATGTCATCGAGGTCAACCCGCGCTCCAGCCGAACGGTGCCGTTCCTCAGCAAGATCACCGGCATCCCGATGGCCAATATCGCGACGAAGGCGATTCTCGGCGAATCGATTACCGGCCAGGGCTATCCGACCGGGCTGCTTGACCAGGTCAGCGGCGTTTATGTGAAGGTTCCGGTGTTCAGCTTCGCCAAGCTGGCCCGTGTCGACATCACGCTCGGACCGGAGATGAAATCGACGGGCGAGGTCATGGGCAAGGACGATACATTCGAAAAAGCGCTTTACAAAGGATTTATCGCCTCCGGAATGGAAATACGCGACCACGGAACGGTTCTCTTCACGGTTTCCGACAAGGACAAGGAAGAAGCAGCAGGCATCGCTGCGCGCTTCGCGGATATCGGCTACCAGCTGCTCGCGACAGAAGGCACTGCGGAAACATTCCGCGAAGCGGGCTTGCCTGTCAGGACGGTCGGCAAGATCGGTGGCGAAGGCAAGACGCTGATCGACGTCATCCAGACGGGGGAAGCCCAGTTCATCATCAACACGCTTACCAAAGGCAAGCAGCCTGAGCGTGACGGGTTCCGCATCCGCCGTGAATCCGTCGAAAACGGAATTCCGTGCATGACTTCCCTCGATACGACCAAAGCCGTACTTCGCGTCCTCGAATCGATGACGTTCTCGGCAGAGGCGATGCTTCCTCGTAATGTGAAGTCTCCGCGGGAGGTCCATGCATGATCCTGAACGAACGCATGAAGGTCGCGGGCCAGAGGGAAATTGCCAGGAACATCTTCGAACTGGTCCTGGAAGGGGAGCTGGCCGATGAAATCCGGGAGCCCGGGAAGTTTGTCCACGTGCGGGCCGGTGAGACGATGGACCCGCTTCTCAGGCGGCCCATCAGCATTGCCGACTATGATGATGGAAGGATCACACTCATTTACCGAGCGGAAGGCGACGGAACGCGCGTAATTTCGGAAAAGGAACGTCATGGCCAGGCCGACGTTCTCGGTCCGCTCGGCAACGGGTTCCCCGTTGAGGCGGGTGCTCCGGGGACGAAGGCGCTGCTTGTCGGAGGGGGGATCGGCGTGCCGCCGCTGTACGGTCTGTCAAAGCGTCTGAAGGAAGCAGGGGTCGAGCCGGTCCATGTGCTCGGCTTCCAGTCGGACGATGTCGTCTTCTATGAAGAGGAATTCAGCCGGCTCGGCGAAACCCATATCGCGACGGTTGACGGCTCCCGGGGGACGAAAGGGTTCGTGACCGATGTCATGGGGGCGCTCGGCCATGAATTCAGCGTCTATTACAGCTGCGGGCCGCTCCCGATGCTGAAAGCTGTTGCGGACGGGATGCAGGGGACGGAAGGCTATCTGAGCTTCGAGGAACGGATGGGCTGCGGCATCGGCGCTTGCTTTGCATGTGTCTGCCGTACGGATACAAACGACCCCGGCTATGTGAAGGTCTGCTCGGACGGCCCGGTATTCAAGGCGGGGGTGGTGTCGATATGAACCGGCTACAGGTGGAACTGCCCGGACTTTCACTGAAAAACCCGATCATGCCGGCAAGCGGCTGTTTTGGGTTCGGCAAGGAATATGCACAATTATACGATCTGTCAAAGCTTGGAGCCATCATGGTGAAAGCGACCACCCTTGAACCGAGGTTCGGAAACCCGACACCCCGCGTTGCGGAAACGCCCGCGGGAATGCTGAATGCAATCGGCCTCCAGAATCCGGGGCTCGAAAAAGTAGTCACGGAGGAACTTCCGTGGCTGGAGCAGTACGATGTCCCGATCATCGCGAACGTCGCCGGCTCCGAGACGGAAGATTATGTCGCGGTCGCAGAGCGCATCTCCGAAGCTCCAAATGTCCATGCACTTGAACTGAACATCTCGTGCCCGAACGTGAAGTGCGGAGGCATCACATTCGGTACGGATCCCAAGATTGCCGGGGAACTTACGCGGGCGGTAAAGGCAGTATCGTCCGTGCCTGTCTATGTCAAGCTCTCCCCGAACGTCACCGACGTCACCGAGATTGCCCGTGCGGTTGAAGCGGGCGGCGCTGACGGACTGACGCTCATCAACACGCTTGTAGGCATGAGATTCGATCCTCGCACAGGACGGCCGGTCATAGCAAATGGAACAGGCGGCCTTTCAGGACCGGCCGTGAAACCGGTCGCGCTGCGCATGGTCTATGAAGTCTCCCGGAGTGTTTCGATCCCGGTGATCGGGATGGGCGGCATCTCCGATGTGGATGATGTCATCAACTTCATGTCTGCCGGTGCCAGTGCGGTCGCGGTCGGCACGGCGAATTTCGTTGACCATTTTGTCTGTCCGAAATTGATTGACGTCCTTCCTGACCGTCTGGACGAACTGGGCATCGGGAACATCACGGAACTTATCGGAAGGAGCCACAGAATATGAAGCATTCGCCGATCATTGCGCTGGACTTTCCGGCTCTGGATGAGGCATTTGGATTCCTGGACAAAATGCCTTCGGGACTGTGGGTGAAAGTCGGCATGGAACTGTATCTCCAGAACGGTCCGGATATCGTGGAAAGGGTGAAGGGTAGGGGACATCAGGTATTCCTCGACCTGAAGCTGCACGATATCCCGAACACGGTCGGCCGGGCAATGGAAGGGCTCGCCCGAGTCGGCGCGGACATGGTGAACGTTCATGCAGCGGGGGGAAGCGAAATGATGGAGCGGGCGCTCGACGGCCTGGAAGCCGGAACGCCTTCCGGCCGGAAACGCCCGGCACTGATTGCGGTCACCCAGCTGACTTCCACCGCGGAAGAGCAGATGAACCGTGAGCAGGGGATTCCGGGCACACTTTTGGATTCAGTGGTCCGGTATGCCCGGCTCGCCGATGAGGCCGGAATGGACGGTGTCGTCTGTTCGGTACACGAAGCCTCGGCCATCCGGGATGCCTGCGGAGAAGACTTCCTGAAGGTGACGCCGGGCATCCGCCTGGAGGACGGCGACGCACATGACCAGAAGCGGATCTCCACGCCCGCTGATGCGGCGCATGCCGGATCGACGCATATCGTGGTCGGGCGTGCGATTACCCAGGCTGCCGATCCGGCTGCCGCATATGAAACCGTGAAACGGCAATGGGAGGTTGGTTGAAATGTCAATGAAAAGAGAAATTGCGGATGCACTCCTGTCGATCGGGGCTGTACGCTTCAGTCCGGAAGAGCCGTTCACATGGGCCTCGGGCATCAAGTCGCCGATCTATTGCGACAACCGCCTGACCATGTCGTATCCTGAAGTGCGGAAGCGCATCGCACAGGGGCTGGCCGAATTGATCAGGACGGAGTATCCGGAAGCGGAAGTGATTGCAGGCACCGCCACTGCCGGCATTCCTCATGCCGCTTGGGTCAGCGACCTGATGGACAAGCCGATGATCTATATCCGGTCAAAACCGAAAGGCCATGGCCGCGGCAATCAGATCGAGGGGGAGCTAAAGGACGGAAGCCGTACGGTGATCATTGAGGACCTCATCTCGACGGGGGGCAGCAGCCTGACTGCAGCCGCTGCCGCGAAAGATGCGGGAGCCGATGTCCTAGGGGTTGTTTCGATCTTTACATATGGTCTGGAAAAAGCAGAAAAGAATTTCGGAGAGGCCGGCCTGCCGCACCACAGCCTCACCGACTTTGACGCACTCGCGAATGCGGCAGCTGACTCTGGTGCGATACCGAAAGCATCGCTCCCAAGTCTGATCGAATGGCACGGGAAGTTGAGTAAAGGTGAACTGCTATAAGACATCCGACCGGTCCTGTTCAAGGGCCGGTCGTTTTTTTCTTGTCTATTGAAAAGAGCCGAAGGAAGGCATCGCTGCACTTCGCTTCGGCTTAACATAACGTCATTCTGTTAGTTGCTTTTCTTTCTCTTCCTTGCGTAACGGCACTTCGGGCAGTTGCATGGCTTTTGTTTGTAGACCGGGCCAGCGCCGGACTCTGCCCGCTCAGGGCCAGCTTCTGTACCTGCTTCTACATCACCCTGGACTGCTGTATCCGTGGCTGGCTGATCGGAGCCCTCATCAGTTGTTGCCTCATCAGTGTGATCCGTGTCTTCCACTGCTGTATCAGCATTGGTGTCGTCGGTGCCTTCCACTGCAGTGTCAGCATTGGTGACGTCAGGGCTTTCCACTGCTGTATCAGCATTGGTGTCACTGGAATCTTCAGCTGCTGTGTCAGCATTGGCGTCGCCGGAATCTTCAGCTGCTGTGTCAGCATTGGTGACGTCAGGGCTTTCCACTGCTGTATCAGCATTGGTGTCATCGGAACCTTCAGCTGCCGGATCAGCATTGGTGTCACCGGAATCTTCAGCTACTGTGTCAGCGTTGGTGTCGTCGGTGCCTTCCACTGCAGTGTCAGCATTGGTTTCATCGGAGCCTTCGACAGCCTCATCTGCATTGGTTTCACCGGTACCTTCAACTGCCGTTACAGCATAGGCTGCATCATAACCCTCGACGGCCGCAATAATATTGGTTTCATTGGAGCCTGCGACAGCCGTATCCGCATTGGTTTCATCGGCGCCTTCATCCGCTGTGCCGGCGGTGGTGCCATCGGTGCCCTCCATCACCTCGTTGACTGTCTCCTCGGCAGTCTCATCCGTGACCGGGGTTTCCTCCGGAGTGGCAGTGTCGGTCGGCGGATCGGCCGGAGCAGGATCTTCCGCTGGAGTTTCATCTGCGTGCGGCAGCTGAACCGGATGGGCATCTTCGATGATCTTGATCGGACGCATCATGTCGTGGTCTTCGTGCTCCAGGAAGTGGCAGTGCCAGATATAGTTGCCCGTAAAGTCCTTCCAGTGCATGGCAATCGACGTCACCTTGCCGACATCGACCTTGACGACATCCTTCCAGCCGCGCTCATATTCCCGTGGCGGCTCGGCAGGTCCGGTAAATACGATTTCACCCGTTTCTGTAAAGACATCCACGTCAAACGGGCGCCGCTCAAGAATTTTGAACTGGATCAGGTGAAGGTGGATCGGATGCTGGATCGGTGTCGTATTGATGAAATTCCAGATTTCGATGCTGTCAATAGACGGTTTTTCCGAGGCCGGATCATGATACATATGATCATTCAGCATGAGCATCGGACGTCCGTATTCATCTGTCGTTGCCGTAAGAGGAAGATTTCGGACGAGGTGGGCATGCTCAGTATGAAGTGCCATTTCCGGGTAAAGGGTTTCCGGAATCTGGCTGTCGTCCTCGCCGTCCAGCGGCAGGCAGACGGAGAACTGCATGACGACGCTCGTATGCTCATTGAGCGGGAACTCCTGATCATTGTTCAGGAGGGTGATTGTCTGGCCCTGCATCGTCGAGAAGTCGACGATGATATCAGTCCGCTCTGCCGGCAGCAGGTCAAAGGACGTCAGTTCGGCCGGCGCCTCAAGAAGGCCTCCGTCGGTTCCAATCTGATGGAAGGTGCCCCCGTTCGATAAACTCAGGGAGTAGCCCCGCCTATTGGAAGCGTTGAGAATCCGGAACCTGTACTTTCTCGGCTCGACGTTCAGGTAAGGCCAGAGTTTTCCGTTGACGGCAATGGTATCACCGAGGACGCCAGGGGTGATCGAAGGATTGACCGTAACAGGAAACGGTGGCGTGTCCGGATAGAAGAGCGATCCGTCTTCATTGAACGTTCGGTCCTGGATCATCATCGGGATTTCATACTTGCCTGAAGGCAGCCTGAGGCGGTCTTCCAGGGCATCGCGGAGCAGATAGAAGCCTGCAAGGCCGGAATAGACATTCAGGCGAGTGAGCGACATCGCATGGTCATGATACCAGAGGGTGGCTCCGGGCTGATGGTTCGTATACGCATGAACCTGCCTTCTGAACGTCGGGCCGGTCATCTCATAGTTTTTCGTGTACCATGCTTCAGGGTGGCCGTCACTTTCCCAGTCCACTTTTGCACCGTGGAGGTGGACGACGGTCCGGACGTCGGCAGTGTCGATGCTGGAGTGAAGGGTGCGGTCGATTGGGAGGAAGTGTTCATCCGGAAGGTTGTTCAAGTATTTCACATAGGTGGTTTTGTCTTTTCTTGCCTCGATTGTCGGGCCCGGGATCAGTCCATCATATCCCCAGATTTTTGTCTCGGGGAAGTTCTGGTGATAACGGTGCAGCCCCTCTTTCATTTCCAGCTCGTGATAGGAGCCGTCAGGATATTCGTCGTGCTGAACCGGCATCGCGACAGTGGGTTTCGGCAACGGATCCATAAACTTCGGGATGCTGTTCGGATCTGAAGGATTGACGCATTTGCCCATCGTATGCATTTTCCTTTCTATATTAATTTTTTTGCATGCACCGGCAAAATCCGGCATGCTATCTCATCTTATGTACGCAAATAGTCCCAATCATGGACAGTCAACCGGGGGATGAGATTTAAATTGATGAACTGGATGAACGCACAAAAAAAGGGCTGCCGCTTTTTTTGCGGTCAGAGCCCTTGTTTTTCGTTGGGAGTGTCACGTTGTATGACACCAACCCAAAAATTTGTTTACTTTCGGAGCTTCTTTACCAGATCTTCATCCGGATCGGCAAAGAGTGTTTTTTGTTCAAAGTAAATGACAAACCCAGGCTTGGAGCCGTTCGGCTTTTTCACATGGCGCACTTCCGTGTAATCGACCGGGACAGAAGCCGACTCCCGGGCTTTGCTGAAGTAGGCCGCAAGGGAGGCAGCCTCCCTGATGGTTTCGTCATCCGGCGCATCCGAATGAATGACGACATGGGATCCCGGGATATCCTTGGTGTGGAGCCACGTTTCATGACGCTTTGCAAGCTTGAATGTAAGATAGTCGTTCTGCTTGTTGTTCTTGCCGACTGAAATCGGCACACCCGTACTCGAGACAAACTCATCCGGAACTGGACGGGTGTCCTTTTTCTTCTTCTTTTTAAGGCGTCTCGCCTTCATGAAGCCCTGTTCGGCAAGCTCATCACGGATCTCTTCGATGTCCGCCGCGGAGCCTTGGGTCACCTGCTGGAGAAGGGATTCAAAGTAACCGATATCCTCTTCCGCTTTCTCAAGCTGTTCGGCAATCTTCACGAGCGCGTGCTTCGCCTTGTTGTACTTGGAGTAATATCGTTGCGCGTTTTCTGACGGTGTAAGTCTTGGGTCAAGCGGAATGGTGACAGTCCCGCCGTTTTCGTCATAGTAGTTCACTGCTTCAATGGAGCTGTCGCCTTTGTTGATCTGATACAGGTTGGCGGTGACAAGTTCCCCGAACAGCTGATGCCGGTCCAGCTTGCCTGCCTGCTCCTGTTCATCCCGGAGTTTGATCATCTTGTTTTTCAGTTTCTGGACCTCGTTCGTCAGCCAGCGCTCAAGGTCCCCGGCCTGCTGCTTGACACGGTCCCGCTCCGCTTTTGTATGGAACACTTTGTCGAGGAGTTCGGAGAGGGAAGGGAAATCCCTGGTTTCGCCGCCGATATGGTGGAGGGGGTTGGCGGAGAAATAGACCTTGCCGCCCGCCTCGCACAGCGTCGGCTGTGCGCCTCCCGAACGGAAATCTTCTATATAAGAGCGGTATGCCGCAAGCCTGTTTTCCTTTTCCATGCCCCCGGTCCGGAACAGCAGCTCTTCAGCATGGAGCGGGGAAAATCCTCCGATGCGCCGGAAAATCGCTCCGGCAGTGTCCGCGTCACGAAGGATTTCCATGATCTCATTGTCTGTTGCTTCCACAGGGTCCAGCTTATCCTGGGGCGGGGCAGGGATGTAAGGCTGTCCCGGAAGCACCGTCCGGTAGCTGTTCACAGATGGAGGGAGGTGCTTCAGGCTGTCCAGAATGAGATTCCGTTCAGGATCGGTCAGGATCAGGTTCGAGTGCCTGCCCATCACTTCAACATGAAGCTCCCTAATTGTGTCATCGCCGATCTCGTCCCGACTGCGCACGGTGAGGGTGACGATCCGGTCGGCACCCGCCTGGCGGATGCCGGTGATGATGCCGCCCTCCAGATGTTTGCGGAGAAACATGCAGAACGTGGGCGGCTGCGACGGTGTGTCGACGGGCTCGTCAGTGAGTTGGATGCGTGAGTAGGAGGGGTGGATCGAGATGAGGAGCCGGTGGTTGGTTCTGCCGGCACGTACCGTGAAAAGCAGCTCCTGTGTGTTCGGCTGCTGGATCTTGGAGATCCGGCCGCCGGTGAGCTGCCGGAGTTCCTGTGTCATTGCCATCATGAATAATCCGTCAAAAGCCATATGATTGCCTCTTTCATTGCGTTTGTTTCCATTTTAGCATTCATGCGGAGGGATATGGTATAATTGCGACATCATCCAAAAACGGTTCCGCCCTTTACCGGTGTGCCGGAAGGCGGAAATACTGACTGCAGAGGGATCAAACGTTTATGAAAAAAGGACGCGGCCTGCTCATCGTCCTTTCGGGGCCATCAGGCGTCGGAAAAGGCACGGTGCGCAAGGAGCTGTTTTCACAGCCGGACACGAACTACGAATATTCCATCTCCATGACCACCCGCAGCCCGCGGGAAGGGGAAGTGGACGGGAAAGATTACTTTTTCAAGAAGCGCGAAGAATTTGAGCAGCTGATCCGTGAAGAGCGGCTGCTGGAGTACGCGGAGTATGTCGGGAACTATTACGGCACTCCGCTGGATTACGTGAATGAGACACTGGACGCTGGGCGAGATGTGTTCCTCGAGATCGAGGTTGTCGGCGCGGCGAAAGTCCGGGAAAAGATGCCGGACGGTGTTTTCATTTTCCTGGCCCCCCCAAATTTGTCGGAGCTGGAACAGCGCCTGATCGGACGCGGTACGGAGACCGATGAAGTCATCCGCAACCGAATCGGCAAGGCGAAGGAAGAACTGGAGATGATGCATCTCTACGACTATGTTGTTGAAAACGACGAGGTGGGCCGGGCGTGCGATCGGATCAATGCCATCATCACGGCCGAGCACTGCCGTCGCACCCGTGTTGAAGAACGATACAAACTCATGCTGGAAGGGAATGATCCGCAATGATGCTTTATCCATCGATCGACTCGCTCAAAAAACAGATCGACTCCAAATACACCCTGGTAAGCCTCGCCGCCAAACGAGCCCGTGAAATCCAGGCCAGGGACAACTTCCTCCTTGAGAAGTATGACGCCGAGAAGTTCGTCGGCATGGCTCTCGAGGAAGTCGCGGAAGGTGTGCTTGAGAAGCAGGCTTCCGACGCCAACATCCAGTACGAAGACGAAATGTAAGATATGCACAATGAAAACTCCCGGAGAAACTTTTTCCTGGGAGTTTTCATTCGAAAGGGAGAAAAAAAGGATGCTGAAAAACAAACATATCCTTCTTTGTGTCACAGGGGGAATCGCTGTATACAAAGCCGTGGCGCTTGTCAGCAAGTTGTCCCAGGCAGGGGCCGAGGTAAAGGTGATCATGACGGAATCCGCCACCGAATTCGTGGCGCCTCTCACCTTCCAGGTCATGTCGCGCAATGATGTATACACCGACACATTCGACGAAAAAGACTCATCTGTGATTGCCCATATCGACCTTGCCGACTGGGCTGACCTTATCATTGTCGCCCCGGCGACCGCCAATGTGATCGGAAAGCTTGCAAACGGGATCGCGGATGACATGGTGACGACGACACTGCTTGCCGCCACAGCCGATGTGTGGATTGCGCCGGCAATGAATGTCCATATGTATGCCCACCCTGCGGTGATGCGGAACATCGATCGCTTACACCGTGACGGTTACCGGTTTATTGAACCTTCGGAGGGATTTCTTGCGTGCGGATACGTCGGGAAAGGAAGGCTGGAGGAACCGGAGCGCATCACTGAGCTTGTGGAGCAGCATTTCAGGGAAGGGCTCACCCCGGAAAGGACTGTCTTGGCAGGCAAGAAAGTGGTGGTCACGGCAGGCCCGACCAGGGAACGGATTGACCCGGTCCGGTATCTGTCGAATTTCTCAAGCGGAAAGATGGGCTATGCAATGGCCGAAGCAGCTTCCGGTCTCGGCGCGGAGACTGTACTTGTCTCGGGTCCGGTCGGACTGCCGGTTCCGGAAGGTGTCCGTGTGGTTCAGGTGGAAAGCGCGGCGGATATGCTGGCTGCGGTTCTTGCGGAGTATGGAACAGCCGATGTCGTGATCAAGGCTGCGGCCGTTGCCGACTACCGTCCGAAAACTGTCCACAGCGGCAAAATGAAAAAACAGGAGGGGGACTCCGTCATCGAACTCGAGCGGACGACTGACATCCTGAAAACGCTCGGCGAACAAAAAGAAGGACAGTGCCTCATCGGTTTCGCGGCAGAGACGGACCGCGTTGCAGAGTACGCGCGGGGCAAGCTTGAGCGCAAGAACCTTGATTACATCATCGCAAATGATGTGACCGCCCCTACGGGTGTGTTCGGAAGCGACACGAATGTCGTCACCCTGTTCGGCCGGGACGGCATGGAAGTATCGTTCCCGGCTACAGAGAAAAAAGAACTTGCGCTGAAGCTTCTCCTCCGGATTTTCGGGGGTGAGCGGGATGATCGCTGAAGTTATCACGGATGTGTCTGCGCATCCCGTTGACCGGCCATTCGACTATGCCGTTCCGGAAGGATTGGCAAACGTCATCGAGCCCGGCGCTCGAGTGAGAGTGCCGTTCGGCAACAGGAAAGTGCTTGGCTTCGTCACAGGTCTCAAGGAAGAAAGCGATGTGCCCGCAGCCAGGCTGAAGCCCGTGGACGAGCTGCTCGACCCTGAGCCGGTCCTGACGCAAGAGATGCTCCAGCTTGCGGATTGGATGAAGCGGACGACGCTCTGCTTCGAAATTGATGCACTTCAGGTCATGCTCCCATCCGCCCTCCGGGCAAAGTATGAAAAAGTCGTCCATGTCCTTGAACCGGAAAAATTGGAAGGGGATGTGGCGGGGATTGCCCGAAACCGCCGGGTCGTGGCCGTGAAGGAGTTCGGCGAACGGCTCCTGCCCGTGCTTAAACGACTTGCTGCGGATGGGGCGATATCGATCGAAACGGCAGTCAGGCAGCGCACGAACATTAAAAAAGAGAAGGTTCTCCATATCGGGGAAGCGGACCGGCTGAGGGAGATCAGGGAATCACTGCCGAAATCGGCGAGCCGGCAGGCAGAACTGATCGACTGGATGGAAACACATATCGGCATGTCCGTGCCATCGAAAGATGTGATGGAAGCCACAGGCACCACAAGGGCCACCCTAAAGGTGCTTGTTGGGAAAGGGGCTGCCCGCGAGACGGAGGAAGAAGTGTACAGGAAGCCGGAGACCGGCCTGATGCCGGAAAGCGGGGGCCTTCCCGGGCCGCTTACGGAAGAACAGGCAACAGCCGTCGGGGAAATCGGAAAAGCGGTCGCTGAAGAACGTGATGAAACTTTTCTTCTGCACGGTGTGACGGGAAGCGGAAAAACAGAGGTGTATATGCAGGTCATCCGCCAGGTGCTCGACCTCGGCAAAGAAGCGATCGTCCTTGTACCGGAGATTTCGCTCACGCCGCAGATCACTTCCCGGTTTAAAAGACGCTTTGGCCCGCTGGTCGCCGTCATGCACAGCGGGCTGTCCGCGGGTGAAAAATACGATGAATGGCGGAAGGTGCAGCGCGGTGAAGTGAAGGTTGTCGTCGGTGCGCGTTCCGCCGTATTCGCGCCGTTCAGGAATCTGGGCGTCATCGTCCTTGATGAGGAGCATGAATCCAGCTACAAGCAGGAGGACAGCCCCCGCTACCACGCAAGGGATGTGGCGATCCGGCGCTCGCAGGAGCATGGATGCCCGGTCATCCTGGGCAGTGCAACGCCATCCCTCGAATCGTATGCGCGGGCACACAAGGGGGTCTATTCGCTTTTGACCCTCACCGAACGTGCGAAAAAACAGCCTCTTCCGGAAGTGGAGATCGTCGACATGCGCGAGGAACTGAAAAACGGCAACCGATCGATGTTCTCGGTCGCACTGGCAGAGGCAATCCGGGACAGGCTGGAAAAAGGCGAGCAGACGGTGCTGTTCCTGAACCGCAGGGGTTATTCCTCGTTTGTGCTCTGCCGCGACTGCGGGACGTCCGTCCAGTGTCCGAATTGCGATATCTCGCTGACCTACCATAGGGCGACGGAGCGGCTGCAATGCCATTATTGCGGGCATGAGGAACCGGTTCCCCTCACCTGTCCGGAATGCGGAAGCGAACATATCCGCTTTTTCGGGACAGGCACCCAGAAAGTGCAGGAGGAACTCCACCGGCTGCTTCCTGAAGCGCGCGTGTTGCGGATGGACGTGGACACGACGCGCCAGAAAGGTGCCCATGAACGCCTTCTCCGGCAATTCGGTGACGGCGGTGCGGATATCCTGCTCGGAACACAGATGATCGCAAAAGGCCTGGACTTTCCGAACATCACGCTTGTTGGCGTTCTGTCCGCTGACACGATGCTGCGCCTGTCCGACTTCAGGGCGGCAGAAAAGACATTTCAGCTCCTTACCCAGGTAAGCGGCCGCGCGGGCCGCCATGAGAAGGAAGGGGAGGTCATCGTCCAGACGTACGCTCCGGAACACTATGCGGTCGAGCTTGCGAAGGACCAGGCCTACGAGCCGTTCTACGCGATCGAAATGGGGAACCGTAAGAGATATTCCTATCCGCCATTCTTTTTCGTGACGCTGATCCAGTTTTCTCATGAGGATCTGATGAAGGTGTCGGAAACCGCCGGCAATGCAGTACGCTACCTTTCGGGGAAGCTGGGGCCGGACACTGTCATCATTGGCCCGACGGCAGCCGAAGTGGCCCGTGTGAACAATAGATATCGCTATCAATGTCTGATAAAATACAAAAAAGAACCGAAGCTGGCCGGAGTTCTGACGGATCTCGTGAAGATCTACAGAAGCAGCTGGATGAAGGAAGGCATTCTCATGTCGATCGATATGAATCCTTCCACCATCAGCTGACCCCGGCAACGGAAATGGGGAATCATCAATGGCAATCCTTGAAATCGTGCAACATCCGTCCCCGATACTGACGGAATCCTGCAAGCCGGTCACTGATTTCGGTGACGGGCTGCAAACGCTTTTGGACGACATGTACGAAACGATGATCGATGCGGACGGCATCGGCATCGCAGCGCCGCAAGTCGGCAAATCGATACGCGCGGCCATCGTCGATCTCGGTGAGGGCCAGGATCCGATCTGGCTCATCAACCCGGAAGTCGTGGCAACGGGTGGAAAGGAAACTGAAGTGGAAGGGTGTCTGAGTTTTCCCGGCCTCTACGGCGAAGTGGAACGGCCTTTCCATGTAAAGGTCCATGCACAGGATCGCGACGGCTCATGGTACGAGCTTGAAGCAGAAGATTACGAAGCGAGGGCGATTCTTCACGAGATCGACCATCTGGACGGAATCCTGTTCGACTCGAAAATCATCCGGGTCGTACCTGAGGAGGAACTGGAAGCGGCTGAAGAGGAGGAAGAGGAATGACTCGCATCGTATTCATGGGGACACCGGATTTTTCAGTGCCGATCCTCCGCATGCTTCATGAAGAGGGTTATGAACTCCTCGCTGCCGTTACCCAGCCGGACCGGCCCGTCGGACGCAAACGGGTTCTCACACCGCCTCCGGTCAAAGAGGAAGCACTCAGACTCGGACTTCCGGTCATCCAGCCGGGCAGGCTGAAAGGTTCAGCCGAGCTGGATGAAATTCTCTCGCTGGAGCCGGACCTGATCGTAACGGCCGCTTTCGGCCAGATCCTGCCGAAAGAGCTGCTTGAAGCACCTCCGCTCGGCTGCCTGAATGTCCATGCTTCCCTGCTGCCTGAATACAGGGGAGGAGCGCCGATCCATCAGGCGATCATGGATGGCAGGGAGGAGACGGGTGTCACCATCATGTATATGGCAGAAAAGCTGGACGCGGGCGATATCATCTCCCAGGTGCGTGTGCCGATCGGCGGGAATGACAACACAGGTGAGCTGTTCGGCCGGCTTTCGGAAGCCGGTACCCGCCTGCTTAAAGAGACCCTGCCTTCCGTCATCAACGGGACGAACGAACGCATCCCTCAGGACCATGAAAAAGCCACGTTCGCGGGGAACATCAAACGCGAGCAGGAGCGCATTGACTGGACGATGCCGGGAAGTGCCGTGCACAATCAGATCCGCGGCCTCAGCCCGTGGCCGGTTGCCTATACCGAATTGGACGGGAAGACCGTAAAAATGTGGCGTTCAGAAAAGGCCGATGGCAAATCCGGTGCTTCCCCGGGTGAAATCATATCGACGGATGACGGTGTCATTACGGTACAGGCCGGCGATGGCACGGCCGTCCGGATTCTTGAACTCCAGCCGTCCGGCAAAAAGCGGATGGAGACCCGGGGATACCTGAACGGGGCCGGCTCGCACATCAAGTCAGGAGACCGTTTCATATGAGCCGGAAAAAAGATAAGAGATGGGACGGGAACGTTAGGGACGCTGCACTAAGCATTCTGCTGGCGGTTGAGCGCGATCAGGCCTACAGTAACCTGCTGCTGAACCGCACGATCGAAACGTATGGCCTTGATGACAAGGACCGGTCCCTTCTTACCGAACTGACCTACGGCACGCTCCAGCACCGGATGACGCTCGATTACCACCTTGAGCCGCTTGTGCGCGGCAAGCTTGAGGACTGGGTTCGTGAATTGCTCAGGCTATCGGTGTACCAGATGGTCTATCTTTCAAAGATACCTCCGCACGCAGCGGTGAATGAAGCGGTGGAGATTGCCAAGCGGCGCGGCCACAAGGGAATTGCATCGCTGGTCAATGGCATCCTCCGCTCTTTCCTCCGGCAAGGCCCAAGGGAAATCGGAAGCGGCCTGACCTGGGAAGAGCGGACCTCGATCGAAACGAGCCATCCCGAGTGGATGATCCGCCGCTGGACAGAACAGTACGGAAAAGAGACGGCACGGGATATGGCGCTGGCGAACAATGAATCTCCGGTCCAGACTGTGCGTGTGAACCGGACAAAGGCCACACGCGAAGAAGTCCTGGACATGCTCGGGGATGAAGGCTTCTCGGTCCAGCCGAGTCCGATCGTGCCGGATGCAATCCGTATTCGGGGAGGCAATGCCGCAAGAAGCCGGGCTTTCCGGGAAGGGTATGTCACCATCCAGGACGAGAGCTCGATGCTTCCCGTCATGGTACTGGATCCGGGCCCTGGCATGTCGGTGCTCGACATGTGCGCAGCACCGGGTGGCAAAACGACCCATATCGCAGAACGGATGGAAAACACCGGCGAAGTCCTGGCATTCGACTTGCATCCCCACAAAGTGAAGCTCATCGACCAGAACGCGGCACGACTTGGATTGCAAAACATCCGAACAGGTTCTGCGGACAGCCGTGAACTTGCGGGTCGCCTGGAACCGGACTCCTTCGACAGGATCCTGGTCGATGCGCCGTGCAGCGGTCTCGGTGTCATCCGGAGGAAACCGGACATCAAATATTCAAAGTCGGAAGAAGAGATCGGCGGATTGCCGGACATCCAGAAAAGCTTGCTTGAAGAGGCCTATCATTTTCTGAAACCCGGCGGCCTGCTGGTCTACAGCACCTGCACGGTCGACAGGGAAGAAAACCGTATGACGGCCGAGGCATTTCTAGATGCACATCCGGATCTTGAACGTGCAGATCTCCGCGAAGTGATGCCGGAAGGTCTCCGCTACGAGGACGGTATGCTTCAGGTTCTGCCACAAGATTTCGGCGGCGATGGATTTTTCGTGGCCGCCTTCAGAAAACCGGAATAAGCCGGTGGACCTGACCCCGGAATTTCGGGGTATCTGTAAATGGAAACGGGGGAGTCAAAGTGGAAGTTGCAGTCCGGACACATGTCGGAATGAAAAGGCGCATCAACGAAGACCGGACCGGCCTCTTCACAAGAGATGGCGGCCGGTTCATGCTGGCTGTGGTTGCAGACGGCATGGGGGGCCATAAAAGCGGTGACACGGCTAGCAGGATGGCCGTCGAAGGTTTTGGAGAAGAGTTCGGAAAGGCTGACATCACCACGCTCAATACAGATGACGGCCGCGCCGACTGGCTTGCCGGCGTAACAGAAAGACTGAACCACGGCCTGCTCGAACATTCCCTTACCAATGAAGAATGCCGGGGAATGGGAACGACACTCGAAGCAGCGGTGATCGCTGGCAAAGAAGTGACTCTGTGCCATATCGGGGACAGCCGGACGTATAGGCTGGGACCGGAGGGCTTCGAACAGGTCACCAAGGACCATTCCCTCGTCAGCCTTCTTGTCGATTCGGGAGAAATTACCGAAGAGGAAGCCCGCAACCATCCGAAGCGGAACTTCATCATAAAGGCACTGGGTACTGACGACAGGGTCGAACCCGATATCATTCCTCTCCGGCTGCCGGAAGGGAGCGCGCTCCTGCTCTGTTCCGACGGTCTGAGCAATAAACTTGGGGAAAATGAAATCGCAGAGGCAGTTGCCGGTGAAGGTACCGCAACCGAGCGTGCGGACGCACTGGTTGACCTGGCCAATGAACGGGGCGGCGAAGATAATATATCCGTCATCCTGATTGATAACGGTGTTCGGGAGGCTGATGCCGGATGATCGGAAAACGGATCAGCGGACGCTACGAAGTTCTCGGATTGCTTGGCGGAGGCGGCATGTCCACCGTCTACCTCGCGCAGGACATCATTCTTGACCGGCCGGTCGCCATCAAGGTCCTCAGGCAAGACTTCTCGGACGAGGATGAGCTGAGGAAACGGTTCCAGCGTGAAGCGCTGTCGGCAACTTCGCTCGTACATCCGAACATCGTCAACATCTATGATGTCGGCGAAGACGGCGATCTGCAATACCTGGTCATGGAGTACGTAGAAGGCCAGACACTCAAGGAATACATCAAGGATCATGCGCCGCTCGCTCCTGCGGAAGCAGTGGAGATCATGAAGCAATTGTGCTCAGGCATCACAGCAGCACACTTGCATGGCATCATCCACCGTGACATCAAACCGCAGAACATCCTGATGGACCGCGAAGGACAGGTGAAACTGACCGATTTCGGGATTGCGATGGCACTGTCTGCCACCGCACTCACACGAACCAACTCGGTGATGGGGACTGTCCACTACCTTTCGCCCGAGCAGGCACGCGGAGGGATGGCGACAAAACGCACCGATATTTACTCGCTGGGGATCGTACTGTATGAGATGCTGACAGGAAAGCTCCCGTTTTCTGGAGAATCTGCAGTTTCCATCGCACTGAAGCATCTGCAGGAACAGACCCCTTCGGTCCGGGCTCTCAGGCCGGACATCCCGCAAAGTCTTGAAAATGTCATCCTGAAAGCGACTGCCAAAGATTCAGCGGAACGATATCCGTCCGCTGAAGCGATGCTTCGGGACCTCCATACGGTCCTGTCACCCGAACGGTCCGGCGAAGCCCCTTATGAACCGCCGCCGATTGATGAGGAAGCGACTAAGGCCATCCCGATAATCAGGGATGAGCCTGCATCAGAAAGTACAATCGGCACCAACACTGTCACGTCTTCATCACCGGAGCCTGCTGATGAGGCAAAGGCACCGATAAAGAAAAAACGCAAAAAGTGGCCTTTGGTATTGGGTGGAATCATCCTGCTGGCTCTGTTCACCGGCATCGTCCTTTATATGACCGGGGTGATCGGAACCAGGCAGGCAGAAGTGCCCGATGTTTCGGGCATGACCGCCGAAGAAGCAGCCAAAGAACTTGAACAGGCAGGTTTCCTTGCAGGTGAAACGGATGAAGAACATTCACCGGACATCGAGGAAGGAGCTGTCATCAGGACGAGCCCTCAGGCCGGCAGGGTCCGCGATGAAGGAGAAACCATCGATCTGGTGGTGAGCATCGGGCCTGAAAAAGTCGAGCTGACTGACTTTACGGGCCGGGATCATGAGTCCATCTCTGATGTGCTGGAAGACTATGGATTCCGGAATGTGGAAATAAAAGAAGAGTTCTCGGAAGAGGCACCGGGCACGATCATCAGCCAGGATCCGGAAGCGGGCGAGGAAATCGCCCCTTCCCAGACAGACTTGGTGCTGACGGTCAGCAAAGGCCTCGAAATGATCGGGACAGAAAACCTGTCAGGATTCGACGAGCAACAGCTGAACGATTATGCAAAGCGATCCGGATTCAATATCCGGATCGTTGCCGAAAAGCCATCGGACAGCGTCGAGGCAGGCCGGGTGATCTCGCAAGATCCGGAAGCTGGTACGGAACTTGAAAAAGGAAGCACGATAGAGGTTGTCCTTTCCAAAGGGCCTGAGGCAAAGCCTGTGAAGACTTACATCCAGGCGATCACCATTCCGTATGAGCCGTCGGAAGAGGAGGCTGAACAGGCTGTGGAGATCTATATCCGTGACAATACCCGGACAATGGATCAGCCTGCAGAATCCTTCGCGATCTCCGCCGATGAGACAAGGCGTATACGGCTTGAGATCAGCGAGGGGCAGACCGGAGCCTACAAGATCGTCCGTGACGGAGAGACAATTGATGAGGCAACAATTCCATATGAATAGGCGCAGCTCCTCACAGCATCCGGGAAAATTCGGAAAAGGGAAGGTGAAAGTTTGAAACAGGGCCAGATCCGCAAGGCATTGAGCGGGTTCTACTATTTGTATGATGATGGCGAGACGGTGCGGAGCAAAGGCCGGGGGGTCTTCAGGGTCCGCGGTGTCACTCCGCTTGTGGGAGACTTCGTGGACTACGAAAAAGACGGTGAGAATGACGCTGTCATCGTGAATGTCCATGAGCGCAAAAACGAACTGGTCCGTCCGCCGATCGCCAATGTCGACCAGGCGCTCCTCGTCTTCTCGGCAAAGGAGCCGAATTTTTCTCCAAAGCTGCTTGACCGGTTCCTTGCCATCATTGAATCTTACGGGGTTGAGCCGGTCATCATCCTGACCAAGACCGACTTGCTGGAAGATCGCAGTGCTGCTGAAGTCCGGAGGTACACAGATTACTACCGGGGAATCGGCTATACTGTGCTGGAAACCAGTATGGGGGACGGGGCGATTGCCGGGGAGCTCGACCCGATCATCAGGGGGAAGACGACTGTTCTCACAGGACAGTCGGGTGTCGGGAAGTCGACCCTGCTCAATACGCTTATGCCGGAACTTGAACTGAAAACAGACGAAATCTCCGACTCGCTCGGGCGCGGCCGGCATACGACAAGGCACGTGGAACTGATCGAGTTTGCCGGCGGCCTGGTCGCCGATACACCGGGCTTCAGCTCGCTTGACTTCGACCATCTTGAGAAAGAGGAACTGTCCGGCTGCTTCGCGGAATTCTCGGAGCTGGCCGAAAACTGCAAGTTCAGGGGCTGCCTTCATCTGAAAGAGCCGAAATGTGCAGTAAAGGCCGCTGTAGAGTCCGGTGAGGCCGAACAGTTCAGGTATGACCATTATGTTCAGTTCCTGCAGGAAATCATAGACCGAAAGCCGAGGTATCCATCATGATTAAAATTGCGCCATCCATCCTTTCCGCCGATTTCGCGAAACTCGGGGAGGAAGTAAGGGAAGTGGAACAGGCGGGAGCCGACTATATTCACGTGGACGTCATGGACGGGCATTTTGTGCCCAACATCACCCTGGGACCAAATATTGTAAGGGCGCTGCGACCCGTAACGGAACTTCCGCTTGACGTCCATCTGATGATTTCGGATCCGGACCGCTATATTGCCGATTTTGCGGAGGCGGGGGCAGATATCATCACCGTACATGCGGAGGCATGCACCCATCTTCACAGGACCGTCCAATTGATCCGTTCGTTTGGGGTTAAGGCAGGGGTTGTCCTGAATCCCCATACTCCGCATGAAGTCCTCGAGTATGTGATCGATGACCTGGATATGGTGCTGCTTATGACGGTGAACCCCGGCTTCGGCGGCCAATCGTTTATCCGCGAAGTGGTGCCGAAGATTTCCAAGGTGTGTGCGATGATCCGCGAGCGTGGACTTTCCACCGAGATCGAAGTGGACGGCGGCATTACCGCAGACACGATCGCGGAATGTGCCAAGGCGGGGGCGAATGTATTCGTGGCCGGATCGGCAATATATAATAAGGATGACCGGGCTGCGGCGATTGCCGCAATCCGGGAAGCAGGGGTATCGGCACTCCAATGATCCGTGAAGCTGTGGTCGTGGCGGGTGGGCCTGATGTAGCCGGTATCAGGCCTGGCGCTGAAGAGGGCACCGTTTTTATCGGTGCCGACCGAGGCGCTCTCCGTCTTGTGCGCCTCGGCATCCGTCCTGTGCTTTCAGTCGGGGACTTTGACTCGGTCACAGAGGATGAGTTCAAGGAGATTTCGGCAGTTTCGGATCGTGTCGTCCGTGTCGGGGAGGAAAAGGATGAGACCGATACTGAACTGGCACTTGCCGGGGCGGCATGTCTGGAGCCCGGGACCGTTACGCTCACCGGCGTGACGGGAGGACGGCTTGACCATGCGCAGTCGGCCATGCACGCCGTTTACCGGCTGCAGGAAAGGCATCCGGAAATCAGATTCAGAATCGTTGATCCGAATAATGAACTTTACTTTCTCCGTCCCGGCAGGCATGTGCTGAGGGATGGCGGAGAATACCGGTATATTTCTTTCTTTTCATTCGGCGGACCTGTGAAGGGAATGACGCTCAGGGGATTCAGGTATGAAGCGGACAATGCTGAGATCCTGCCGGGAACGACGCTCTTCACGAGCAATGAAGCCGGCGTCGGGGAATGTACTATCTCATTCGAGACAGGCATATGTTTGGTTGTAAGAAGCATCGATGCCTGAAAGGAGCGGACGAGATGAGAGTGTACACATTCCAGCTGCCCAAAATGGTGAGCAGCTTTGCGCGCAAGTGCCTGACGCTTTTCCAGCGTGAGGAACGGAAGCCTGTTGCGAAGAAGAAAAAACGGAGAAAAAGCAAAATGCCGAGCTGACTCAGGTCAGCTCGGCATTTCTTTTTGCGATATTTAACAGGTCAGACGCGCTGGACTTTACCGGACTTCAGAGCACGTGCGGAAACCCATACGCGCTTCGGCTTGCCGTCAACCATGATGCGCACTTTTTGAAGGTTGGCACCCCAAGTGCGGCGGTTAGCGTTCATCGCGTGGGAGCGGTTGTTGCCGGCGCTTGCTTTGCGGCCTGTAATAACACATTTTTTAGGCATGTTTTTCCCTCCTCTTCGGTGAAGATGAAGACGGAATCCCGTCTGTTCGCCATCTCACATACTAAAATAATTTAGCATAAATTAGCCGGCGATGCAACAGGTTTACAGCAAGCATCAAGAAAAAACACTTTACAGCCATCACGGGAACAGCTTGCGGTGTGTCTTTTCTATTCCAGGACAGTAGTGTACAATGACGTTAGCCAAAATGGACTCACAGGAGGCGTTACCATGTCGATCGGACTTAAAAATGAATTCGGTACTATAGAAATTTCGAATGATGTGATCGCACAGGTGGCCGGCGGCTCGGCTGTCGAGTGCTACGGAATCGTGGGGATGGCATCCCGCCATCAAATCCGGGACGGCCTGACTGACATCCTCCGCAAGGAAAACTTCACCAGAGGTGTGGTTGTCCGTTCAATAGGAGAAGATCTCCATATCGACATGTACGTCATCGTCGGCTATGGGGTGAAGATTTCCGAGGTCGCATACCAGGTCCAATCCAAGGTGAAATATACATTGAGCAAACAATTGGGAATGACGGTCAGCTCCGTCAATATTTTTGTCCAGGGAGTCCGTGTGACGAACCTGTAAAAGGAGGAAGCGAACGTTTATGAAAGAATTAGATGGACATCGATTTGCGGAAATGGTGATGATGGGCTCCCATCACCTTTCCAATAATGCGGACTTCGTCGATTCACTCAACGTCTTTCCAGTGCCAGATGGTGATACTGGGACGAATATGAATCTGTCCATGACATCCGGAGCGAAAGAAACGGAACAGGCGGCAAACGATCATATCGGAAAAACTGCGCAGGCCCTTTCCAAAGGCCTGCTTATGGGTGCGCGCGGAAATTCCGGTGTTATCCTGTCCCAGCTGTTCCGCGGTTTCGGAAAGGCGATCGAGGACATGGCAACGCTGGATGCAAAGGAATTTGCCGGCGCGTTCCAGGCCGGCGTGGATACTGCATATAAAGCAGTGATGAAGCCAGTGGAGGGCACCATCCTCACTGTAGCGAAAGATGCCGCGAAAAAAGCGGTCGATGCCGCTGAAGCGGAAACGGATATCATCAAGGTGATGGAGGCGCTCACAGACGAAGCGAAAGCTTCCCTGCAGAGGACGCCCGACCTGTTGCCGGTCCTTAAGGAAGTAGGAGTCGTGGACAGCGGCGGCCAAGGGCTTGTGTTTGTCTATGAAGGTTTCCTCGCTGCACTCAGGGGCGAAGAACTGCCGGAAGCTTCTCTGCGGACGTCCATGGATGACCTGGTCAATGCCGAGCACCACAAAAGCGTTCAGGGGTTCATGGATACATCGGAGATTGAATTCGGCTACTGTACAGAGTTCATGGTCCGCTTCGAGGAAGACAAGACGGCGGACAACCCGTTTGACGAATCGAAGTTCCGCGATGACCTCAGCGTCTACGGAGATTCGCTTCTCGTCATTTCGGACGATGAAATCGCCAAGGTACATATTCACTCTGAAGACCCCGGGGAAGTGCTTTCCTACGGTAAAAAGTATGGAAGCCTGATCAAAATCAAAATCGAGAACATGCGGGAACAACATACAGCCATCCTTGAAAAGGACGAGCCTGCCCGTGCGGCGCAGCCTGCGAAACATCCGTATGCGATCGTTACGGTTTCGATGGGGCCCGGTATCGCAGAGCTGTTCAGGAGCATCGGTGCCTCATATGTCATTGAGGGCGGCCAAACGATGAATCCATCGACGGAAGACATCGTCAAGGCGATCAGGGAAGTCGGTGCGGAACGTGCACTGATTCTCCCGAATAACAAAAATATCGTGATGGCTGCAGAGCAGGCGGCTGAAGTGTCAGGCATCGAGGCGGCGGTCGTTCCGACGAAAAACGTTCCTCAGGGCCTGGCTGCCGTCCTTGCCTTTAATCCCGAGGCATCGGTATCCGATAATGCAGCATCCATGACGGAAGCGTTCTCGCATGTCCGGACGGGTCAAGTAACGACCGCAGTCCGCGATACAACCATTGACGGCGTCGAAATCCGCAAAGGTTCCTATATGGGAATGGCTGACGGCAAAATCGTCAATTCCGACCCTTCGCTCAAGAGTGTCACCGAGTCATTGGTCCCGGAGATTGTCGATGAGGATTCGGAAATCGTGACCATTCTTTTCGGCGAAGGGGCAACGCGCCAAGGGGCGGACGAACTTGCCGCATATATCGAGGAACAGTATCCCGATGTGGAAGTGGAAATCCACGAAGGCAAGCAGCCACTGTACCCGTACATCATCTCTGCCGAATAAAAAAAACAGGCGCACCGGGCATTCGGTGCGCTGTTTTATAAAGCGGCAGAAAGCGCTTGCAGCGAACGTGTGTTTTGAGAAAAATCACGAAATCGTGTAAAATAGGGGAAACGTCCCCAAGGAGGACTGTAACTTATGAAATTCAGATCGGTTTTTGATATTATCGGTCCGGTCATGGTCGGACCCTCATCCTCACATACAGCAGGAGCCGCCCGCATCGGCCGTGTGGCCAGGACTCTCTTCGGACGCCAGCCGGAATGGGCGGAAATCCGTCTGTACGGATCATTCGCAGAAACCTACAAAGGCCACGGCACCGATGTTGCTATTGTCGGCGGGCTTTTGGATTATGATACGGATGATGAACGGATCCGTACGGCTTTCGAAGAAGCTGAACAGGTTGGGCTGAAATTCGAATTCATCACTGAATCCGATGAGCCGGAGCATCCGAACACCGCTAAAGTCCGCATCGGCGACGCGAAGGGTGAAATGGAACTGACAGGCATCTCGATCGGCGGTGGCAAGATGGAAGTGACGGAACTGAACGGCTTCACGCTGAGGCTGACAGGCCACTACCCTGCACTGCTGATCGTCCACCACGACCGGCCCGGCGTCATTGCAAGTGTTGCAAACGCACTCGCGGCTGACGGCATCAATATCGCGCACATGGAGTGCGGGCGAAAAGAAAAAGGCGAGATGGCGCTAATGGTCATTGAAGTCGACCAGATCATCACCGACTCCATGATCCGTCTCATCACTGACCTTGACAATGTGACTCAAGTTTCGATACTTGCAGACTGATAAGGGGGATTCCATTGGATATTTTATTTTCTACAGTTAAAGAACTGGTCGGGCTCGCTGAGGAATCCGGGCGGCCGATTTCCGAACTCATGATCGAGCAGGAGATGCAGATCACCAAGCGTTCCCGCGAGGAAGTAGTCGCACAGATGGAGCGTAACCTCGAAGTCATGGAGGAAGCGGTCGAGAAAGGGCTGAAAGGCGTCAGCTCAACTTCCGGACTGACAGGCGGCGATGCCGTCCTCATCCAGAACTATATCAAGAGCGGCAAATCACTTTCCGGAGACCTTCTCCTCGATGCCGTGAGCAAGGCCGTAGCGACGAATGAGGTCAATGCCGCAATGGGCATGATCTGCGCAACGCCGACCGCAGGAGCAGCAGGCATTGTGCCGGGTACGCTGTTTGCCGTGAAGAACAAGCTGAACCCGACGCGCGAGCAGATGATCAATTTCCTGTTCACATCCGGGGCGTTTGGATTTGTCGTGGCAAACAACGCATCGATCTCCGGAGCAGCGGGCGGTTGCCAGGCGGAGACCGGTTCCGCCGCTTCGATGGCTGCCGCGGCAATCGTGGAGATGGCCGGCGGAACACCGCAGCAAAGTGCCGATGCATTTTCCATCGTCATGAAGAACATGCTCGGACTGGTCTGTGACCCGGTCGCGGGGCTGGTGGAAGTGCCGTGCGTCAAGCGCAATGCGATGGGTGCCGCCAAGGCGCTGGTCGGAGCGGATATGGCGCTTGCCGGCGTCAAGAGTGTCATCCCGACAGACGAAGTCATCGAGGCGATGCACCGGATCGGCCGGTCGATGCCGTCCGCATTGCGTGAAACGGCTAAAGGAGGCCTGGCCGCGACACCGACGGGCAAGAGACTCGAGGCGGAGATTTTCGGAAAGAAGGCGGAAGAAAGTGTGGTTGACTGAACCGGTCACTGCTCTTAAGGGCATCGGCAAGGAAGCTGCCGGGTCATTGGAGAATCTGGGTGTCCGTACGGTAGGGGATCTTGTCATGATGTTCCCGTACCGCCATGAAGACAACCGTCTGAAAGATTTGGCTGAAACACCTCATGAAGAACGGGTCACCATTGAAGGAAGGGTCGAAAGCGAGCCTTCCGTTTTCTTTTCGGGAAAAAACAGGTCCAGGCTGCAGATCCGTATGCTTGCTGGACGCCATCTCGTAAAGGCCGTATTCTTCAACCAGCATTATCTCAAGCACCGCCTCACACCGGGGATGACGATCACTGTCACCGGAAAATGGGACCGGGGACGGCAGGTCATCAATGTCAGCTCATTCAAGGAAGGCCCGAAGCAGGCCGGGGAGGATTTTGAGCCGGTATACAGCCTGAAGGGCGGCATGCATCAGAAGACGGTCCGCCGGTACATCCGTGCTGCCCTGGATGCTGTGGCGGGCGACCTTCCGGATCCGTTGCCTGCCGAACTCCTGGAGAAATACAAGCTGCCGGGAATCGCGGAAGCGCTCGAAGGCATGCATTTTCCGCGTGATGGGGAACATGTAAAGCATGCCCGCCGCCGGTTTGTCTACGAGGAGTTCCTCGGCTATCAACTGAAGATGCAGGCGATCAAAAAGGCCAGAAAAGAAACGGGCAAGGGGACGGAACTCCATTATGACCTGGACAAGCTGAGGGCATTCATCGACTCACTGCCTTTCGAGCTCACCGGCGCGCAAAAGCGGGTCGTCAATGAGCTTTGTGCAGAGCTCAAGGAGCCGGTGCGCATGAACCGGCTTCTTCAGGGTGACGTGGGATCGGGGAAGACTGCCGTGGCAGCGATCGCCCTTTATGCGACAATCACTGCCGGCGCACAGGGGGCGCTCATGGCACCGACGGAAATTCTCGCAGAGCAGCATGCCCAGACGTTGGCGGATTGGCTGGAACCCTTCGGCGTCCGCATGGCCCTGCTCTCGGGTTCGACGAAAGCGAAGGCGCGCCGGATCATCCTTGAAAAGCTGGGAGAGGGAGAAATTGATCTGGTCATCGGCACGCATGCCCTGATCCAGCCTGATGTGGCGTTCCGGAAGCTCGGGTTGGTCATCACCGACGAGCAGCACCGTTTCGGAGTGGAACAGCGCCGGGTTCTTAAGGAAAAAGGGGAGGATCCGGATGTGCTCTTCATGACGGCAACGCCAATTCCCCGGACGCTTGCCATCACGGCATTTGGCGAGATGGATGTCTCCATCCTTGACGAGATGCCGGCGGGACGCCAGCCGATTGAAACCTACTGGACCAAGCGCGAAGCGTTTCCTGCTGTTCTTAAGCGGATGGGAAGGGAGCTGCAGCAGGGCCGCCAGGCATATGTCATCTGCCCGCTCATCGAAGAGTCCGACAAGCTCGACGTCCAGAATGCGGTCGATATGTATGAGCAGATCCGGCAGTATTTCGGAGGCAGGTTCAATGTCGGGCTCATGCACGGGCGCCTCCATCCTGACGATAAGGAAGCAGTCATGCGGGAATTCTCCGAAGGCGGACTGCATGTGCTCGTCTCGACGACGGTCGTCGAAGTCGGCGTTAACGTTCCGAATGCGTCGTTCATGATCATCTCGGATGCCGAGCGTTTCGGCCTCGCGCAGCTGCACCAGCTTCGGGGCCGCGTCGGACGCGGGGCGCACAAGTCCTATTGCGTGCTTCTGGCCGATCCGAAGACGGAAATCGGCAAGGAACGGATGCAGTCGATGACCGAGACGAACGACGGCTTTCGCCTTGCCGAAAAGGATCTCGAGCTTCGCGGCCCGGGAGACTTTTTCGGGAAAAAGCAGAGCGGCATGCCGGACTTCAAGGTGGCGGACCCTGTCCATGACTATCGTGCACTCAATACAGCCAGGCTGGATGCGGAACAACTCATCGCGTCCGAGTCATTCTGGAATGACCCTGAATATGAACCTCTCCGGACCATGATCGAACAGTCCGGGGTCCTGTCCGACGAACGGATCGACTGACTCGAATCCGTTTGTCGGTTTTTTATGTTGCGGTAATCATGCCGGAGAAAGTGGTCGCGGAACGATGCTGTTTCACAGCGAGCGTTGACGTATTTCTATGGGACGTGCGCTATTTCAGTGAGACGTTGCGTTATTTCAATAGGATGTTGACATAATCACAGTCAACCACGATGCCAATGCAAAGTTTCCAAGCATGGTTGCAATCTGCCCCATTGGTTTTATATACTCATATTAGTACCAAGTGCTAATCCGGTGGTGAAAACATGAAACTGCATAAACGAGAGCGCCAGGCCCGCCTGTCTTCACTGCTGGAGGAGAACCCGCTGCTCACGGACGGCGACCTCGCCGAACATTTCGGGGTCAGTGTCCAGACCATCCGGCTTGATCGGATGGAAAAGGGGATTCCCGAACTGCGGGAACGCCTGAAACATGTGGCGGTCCGTTCGCTAGATGATGTAAAGTCGCTCCCGATCGACGAAGTGATCGGCGACATTATCGATATTGAGCTGGACAAGCGCGCGGTGTCCGTGTTCGATGTCACGAATGACCACGTCTTCCAGCGCAACGGCATCGCAAGGGGGCACCATCTGTTCGCGCAGGCCAACTCCCTTGCTGTTGCAGTCATCGACGACGAGCTTGCGCTCACGTCAAAATCATCGCTGAATTTCATCAAGCCGGTGAGGGCCGGAGAGCGTGTCGTCGCAAAAGCGGCGGTCCGGCCCGGAGAAAGGCCACGCCGGTCGATCGTGGAAGTCATCTCGACGGTGGGCGAGGAGCCTGTTTTCACCGGAACATTTGAAATGTACCGGACCCACGAGAGCGGAAAAGAGGGACAATCATGATCATAGCAGTAGACGGAATGGGGGGCGACCATGCTCCCGATGCGGCAGTGGAAGGGGTGCGCCAGGCACTTGAGGCGTTCCCTGACATCCGGATCCGGCTGTACGGAGACTCCGGGCGGATCGAGCCGATGATCGGGTCGCATGAGCGCCTTGAACTCATCCATTGCAGTGAGAAAATCGAAGGAGATGACGAACCGGTCCGTGCCGTCCGGCGTAAAAAGGATTCATCCATGGTGCGCATGGCACAGGCCGTCCGTGACGGTGAGGCCGATGCTGGCGTCAGCGCGGGAAATACGGGTGCCCTCATGGCCGCAGGACTCTTCGTTGTCGGCCGCCTGGACGGGGTCGACCGGCCCGCTCTAGCACCGACACTTCCGACACTTGACGGAAATGGGTTTGTCATGCTCGACATGGGGGCCAATGCCGACGCGAAACCGCAGCATCTTGCGCAGTACGCGATCATGGGCAGCATCTATGCCGAGCAGGTCAGGGGCATCCAAAAACCCCGTGTGGGCCTGCTCAATATCGGCACCGAAGAAAACAAAGGAAACGAACTGACGAAGGAAGCCTATGGCCTCATCGCCGGCTCTCCCGTCAACTTCATAGGGAATGTGGAGGCGAGGGACCTGCTGGGCGGTGTCGCAGATGTCGTCGTGACCGACGGCTTCACCGGCAACATGGTGCTCAAGACCATCGAGGGAACCGCCCAGGGTCTTATGTCCATGATGAAAGAAGCCTTTATGTCCAATTCAAAGGGCAAAATTGCCGGCCTTCTCGTAAAGGACGGATTGAAGGACCTGAAAAAGAAAATGGATTATACAGAGTACGGCGGTGCCGGCCTGTTCGGCCTGAAAGCACCGCTGATCAAGGCACACGGCTCCTCAAATGCGAACGCCGTCATGAATGCCATCCGGCAGGCCAGGACCATGGCCGGCCACGGCGTGACGGAACGTATCGGGGAGACGATCGGAAGGATGGGGGAACATGAGTAAGATTGCATTTGTCTTCCCTGGCCAGGGTTCGCAGAAAGTCGGCATGGCCTCGGAATTTATAGGAGAGGGCGCCGCCTTCAGAAGCTTTGCCGACGAGGCGGACAGCCGCCTCGGCATCGGGATGAGCAAGCTGATGCAGGAAGGTCCGCAGGAAGAACTGACACTTACCTACCATGCGCAGCCTGCACTGCTGACGGCGGGTGCGGTGATCGACGCCGCCCTGAAAGAAGCGGGGATTCGCCCCGACTTTGCAGCCGGCCACAGCCTCGGCGAATATTCGGCACTTGTCTCGGCCGGCGTCCTGACGTTCGGTGATGCGGTCAAGACGGTCCATCGCCGCGGTCTGTACATGAATGAAGCAGTCCCGGCAGGCGAAGGATCGATGGCTGCCATTCTCGGGCTTGGTGCCGAAGAACTTAAGCGAGTGACGGATGATGTGACCGATGAAGGGCACCCGGTGCAAGCGGCCAACCTGAATTGTCCTGGACAGATTGTCATATCCGGCAGCAAGCGAGGCGTCGAGCTGGCATGCGAGGCAGCAAAAGCGGCAGGCGCCAAGCGGGCAATCCCGTTGGACGTGAGCGGGCCTTTCCACTCCTCCCTCATGAAGCCGGCGGCCCAGAAGCTGCAGGCACAGCTGGATTCCGTCGGGTTCGCCCAGGCAGAATTCCCGGTGATCGCGAATGTAACTGCGGAACCTGTCCAAGATCCGGAACAGACCAAACAGCTTCTTGTGGAGCAATTGTATTCGCCGGTCCGCTGGGAAGAATCCGTCAGGCAAATGCTGGACCTCGGCGTGACGCTCTTTATCGAATGCGGACCGGGCGGCGTGCTATCCGGTCTGATCCGGAAAATCGACCGTTCTGTTACTGTCCTGAAAGTCGAAGATACGGAAACATTGAACAAGGCCGTCGAGACGGCGAAAGGATGGTCGTAAATGGGCAAACTTGCCGGAAAATCAGCTATAGTGACGGGGGCTTCCCGCGGCATCGGCC
Organism: Bhargavaea sp. CC-171006; assembly: GCF_009761675.1. Lineage (GTDB taxonomy): Bacteria > Bacillota > Bacilli > Bacillales_A > Planococcaceae > Bhargavaea > Bhargavaea changchunensis. The sequence continues at coordinate 99,689 of NZ_QUZH01000027.1, read as the reverse complement.
GTGCCATCGCAATCGCACTTGCAAATGAAGGTGCGAAGGTCGCAGTAAACTTCGCCGGCAGCGAAGAAAAGGCAGCGGAGACGGTCAGAATGATCGAGGAAGCGGGCGGTGAGGCATTTGCCATCCGTGCCTCCGTCAGCAGCCAGGAAGACGTCAAGCAGCTGGTCGATGAGACGATGGAGCGCTTTGGCGCCGTTGATATCCTTGTCAACAACGCGGGCATCACAAAGGACAACCTCCTCATGCGCATGAAGGAGGAAGAATGGGATGACGTGCTGTCGACCAACCTGAAAGGGGTCTTCCTCTGCACAAAAGCCGTAGCACGGCCGATGATGAAAAAACGGTCCGGCACAATCGTCAATCTTGCATCCGTCGTCGGCGTCGCGGGCAATGCCGGCCAGGCCAATTACGTGGCGGCAAAGGCCGGCGTCATCGGACTGACGAAGACGGCGGCCAAGGAACTGGCCGCACGAGGCATCCGGGTCAACGCCGTTGCGCCCGGATTCATCACGACAGACATGACGGACAAGCTACCCGAGGAAGTGAAAGAGGGCATGCTGGGCCAGATTCCGCTCGGCAGACTCGGGGATCCGGAACACGTGGCCCGTTCCGTCGTGTTCCTCGCATCCGAGGAATCCGCATACATCACCGGGCAGACGCTGCATGTTGATGGCGGAATGGTCATGTAACCCCTTGTCCGGGAACGGTCCGCCTGTCATACTGATTGGGTGGCCGGAAAAGCTTCAGGCATCCGCCTGAAGAGGACCGACAAACAGACTCTCCCGTGAGAGGAGGTGAACGTATTGGCAACTGTTCTGGAACGTGTGACTAAGGTGGTCGTCGACCGCCTCGGCGTGGATGAGAGCGAAGTAAAGACTGAAGCTTCCTTCCGTGAGGATCTTGGCGCTGACTCCCTTGATGTCGTGGAGCTCGTCATGGAGCTTGAGGACGAATTCGACCTCGAGATCTCCGATGAAGATGCGGAGAAGATCGGGACTGTCGGAGACGCAGTTTCTTATATTGAAGAAAAGACCGCATGATCGGTTTTGGAGAGGCAGGCGAGCAGTCCGGAGACGGGCGGGCGCCAGCCTCTTTTGCCATTTTGCGTTACCCTGCCGAAAGGGGTAAACTTAGCATATATCCACAACGGAAAGGCAGATCTGATGACTATGAACAAAAAAGAGCAGCACATCAAAAAAGATTCCTACCCGGAATCCGTCCATAAGCGATTTGCCGATTTTGAGGAGAACATCGGCTTCACATTCAGTGACCCGACCCTCCTTTACCGCGCATTCACACACTCCTCGTATGTGAACGAGCACCGGAGGAGGATCCACGACGACAACGAGCGCCTTGAATTTCTTGGCGATGCCGTTTTGGAACTGGCTGTCTCCCGTTTTCTGTTTGAAACTTATCCATCCATGAGCGAAGGCGAACTGACCAAGCTGCGCGCCGCGATCGTGTGCGAACCGTCCCTCGTCCAGTTTGCGGACGAGCTGGATTTCGGCCGCTATGTGCTTCTCGGCAAAGGGGAAGAGCAGACCGGCGGGCGCACACGGCCGTCTCTTCTTGCCGATGTCTTTGAAGCATTTATCGGCGCGCTTTATCTGGACAACGGATTCGACAAGGTTGTTGTATTCCTTGAGCGGATTGTCTTCCCTAAAGTGAAGGTCGGTGCTTTTTCCCATGTGATGGATTATAAGAGCCAGCTCCAGGAAATGGTCCAGCAGTCTTCAAGCGGACAGCTTAACTACCGGATCGTGGACGAAAAGGGACCTGCACATGATCGTGTGTTCGTCTCGGCCGTCACAATCGGAGGGGACGAACTGGGGCGCGGAGAGGGCAAATCCAAGAAAGAGGCGGAGCAGCTGGCTGCCCGCCACGCCATCAGCGAATTGCGCAAAACTGAAGGGCGGGCGGATTGATTTGTATCTGAAGCGACTCGAAATAATCGGGTTCAAGTCGTTCGGTGAACGAATCGGCCTGGACTTTGTGCCGGGAGTGACCGCTGTTGTCGGCCCGAACGGAAGCGGGAAAAGTAATATCACCGATGCCATCCGCTGGGTCCTTGGTGAACAGTCGGCCAAAACCCTCCGCGGAGGCAAGATGGAGGATGTCATTTTCTCCGGCAGCGATTCGCGTAAAGCGCTGAATTTCGCGGAGGTTACATTGGTCCTCGACAACTCTGATGGCCGGGTGCCGCTCGACTTCAGCGAGATCAGCGTCACACGCCGGGTGTTCCGCTCGGGAGACAGCGATTACCAGATCAACCGGCAAGACTGCCGGCTGCGGGACATCGTCGATCTGTTCATGGATTCGGGGCTCGGCAAAGAAGCGTTTTCCGTCATTTCGCAGGGGCGGGTCGATGAAATCCTGAACAGCAAGCCGGAAGACCGCCGGGCGATCTTCGAGGAAGCGGCGGGCGTGCTTAAGTACAAGCAGCGCCGCCGAAAGGCAGAACATAAGCTGTTCGAGACGGAGGACAACCTGAACCGGGTCCTTGACATCCTCCACGAGCTGGACGGACGCCTCGAACCGCTCCGGTTCCAGGCATCCGCCGCAAAAGATTACCTCGCGATGTCCGGTGAGCTGAATGAAATCGGCGCAGCACTCCTTTCCCATGACATTCGTGAAAATGAAAAGCAGCTGGCTGAAGTCCGCAAGCAACTGAAGGAGGCGGCCGGACTCGAGCAGGCCGCCGCGGAAGAGGCCGGACGCCATGAAGCGGAACTCGGCCGGCTGCGTGAAGAAGCAGAAAAGCTTTCTGCAAGGCTGGATGGCCTGCACACGGCGCTTGCGGAAGCAGGGGCGAGCGTCGAGAAATGGGAAGGCCGCAAACAGGTGCTTGCCGAGCGGAAGACCCATGCCGAGCGGCAGCTGGAAAGGCTGCGGGAAGACTTGGCCGAAACGGAAGAAGCGGCTGTGAGGCTCAGGCAGCGGAAGGAACAGGCCGAGCAGGAAGCGGACATCCGGAAAAAGGCCCTTCGGGAAACACGGTCCGAAATACGGCGTCTGCAGGAAGTCATGGACCGCCCGCTGGATGAGACGGCCCGCAGGATCGATGAACTGAAATCCGCATATATAGAACTGCTGAACGAAGAAGCAGCCGTAAAAAATGAACTCAAGCATCTTGGGCAGCAACTCAAGTATCAGTCCGAATCCGCAGAGCGGAACCGGACGCGTGCAGGGGAGGCCCGAACGGAATGGGAAGAGGCCTCCGCAGCGCTTGCCGCTGCGGAACAGGAACTTTCCGGAGTAAAGGAGCAGCTGTTATCCGTACGGACCGATGAAACGGAACTGTCGGCGTCCAGGGAGCAAACGGCAGCCGAGCTAAACGGGAAACAGGAGCAGCTGTATAAAGCTTACAGCCTGCTTGAAAAGCTCAGGGGCCGCCGGGAGGCTCTTCTTTCGATGGAGGCCGAATTCGCCGGTTTCCATACCGGTGTCCGTGAAGTGCTCCGGGCGGCAGAAAGCAACCGCCTGGACGGCATCGAGGGGGCGGTCGCTTCCCTTGTCAATGTGAAAAAAGAGTTCGCCGGTGCGGCAGAAACCGCGCTCGGGGCAGCAGCGCAGAATATCGTCACCGTTACGGAGGCTGATGCCCGCCAGGCGATCGGCTATCTGAAAAGCAGCCGGAAGGGCCGGGCAACATTCTTGCCGTTATCCGTGATGAAGCCTCGGCGTGTGGATGCTTCCTCCCTTTCCCGGGCTTCCGCACACGAAGATTTTATCGGCACTGGGGATGCTGTCGTGACGGCGGACGAAAAGTACATGCCCATCGTGCAGAATCTGCTGGGCAACGTCCTTATCTCCCGCACCCTGAGAGGGGCCAACGAAATTGCCAGGATGACCGGACACCGGTACCGGGTCGTAACGCTCGACGGCGATGTCGTCAATGCCGGAGGTTCGATGACCGGCGGCGGAACGGACCGGGGCAATCCGATCTTCATGAGGAAAGCGGAGCTTGAACAGGTGACAGCTGATGCCGGCCGGCTTGAGAAGTCGATCGGCAATGCTGAAAAGTCGATCGGTTCGCTGAAGCAAAGACTGGCGGAAGAAACCCGGAGTCATGAACGGGTGAGGGAAGAACGTGAAGCGCTGACGGAGAAGGAAGTCGAAATTGTCGGCAGGGTCGCGAATCTGAAGGCGGCGGAACGCCGCCTGGCCGACCGTCTATCCCTTTTCGGTGACGAGGAGTCCGGCACGACGGTTCTGGCATCCGGAATCCGAAATCGCATCAGCGAAGCCGAGGCCCGGCAGGCCGCGCTCAAGGAAGAGCTCGGCCGGGCATCCGAAGAGATCGAAGAAATGACCGGCCTATATGAAGAGGGGCGCACGGAGCGTGACAGAATGAATAACCGGCTCGGGGAGCTTCGACAGGAAGCCGCCGTGCTTGCCGAACAGCTTGCACAGGCTGAAACTGCTTCTGCCGGAGTGGAGGAAGAGCTTGCCGGTCGCCTGGAAAGAGCAGAGCGACTCCGGGAAGAGATGGAGTGGACGGCCGGAGGAAATGCCGGTTCGAGCCCCGAGGAAACCGAGAATGAACTTCTGGTGTGGAAAGAGAAAAAAGCCTCCCTCGAAAAAGACCTGTCGGAAGCGTTGAAGCAGCGAGAATCTCTCCAGCAGTCCATCGCATCCGCGGAAGCAAGGTTCCGGCGTGCGGCAGAAACGAGGGCAGTGCATTCAACGACCGTCCGTGAAGCAGAGCTCCGCGCCGGACGGATCACTTATGAGCTTGAATCACTCCGAGGTTCTCTGGAAGATGATTACGGAATTGATGAACTCCCGGTTGAGGGAATCAGCTTCCCGGAACATCTTGGCGCAGAGGAGGCCCGGAAGAAAGTGCGGCTCCTGAAGCAGTCGATCGAGGAACTGGGACCTGTCAATACCGCGTCGATCGAAGAGTTCGAGGCTGTCTCGGAGCGCCATGCGTTTCTGACGGCTCAGCGCAATGATCTGCTTGAAGCCAAGGAGACGCTTGAGAGCGCCATCGACGAGATGGACACCGAAGTGACGGAGCGGTTCAGCAGTACGTTCCAAGCCGTCAGCAGGCAGTTCGGCATCGTCTTCAAGGAACTGTTCGGAGGAGGAAGGACAGAGCTTGTCCTAACCGATCCGGACGATATGCTCCGGACCGGCATCGACATCGTGGCGTGTCCGCCGGGCAAGAAACTGCAGAACCTGAGCCTGCTTTCGGGCGGGGAGCGCGCACTCACGGCGATTGCGCTGCTTTTCGCCATCCTGAAAGTCCGGCCCGTGCCGTTCTGTGTGCTGGATGAAGTCGAAGCTGCGCTGGATGAAGCGAATGTCCTCCGCTACAGTGATTATCTCAAGAAATTCAGCAACGAGACGCAGTTCATCGTCATCACCCACCGGAAGGGGACGATGGAAGGCGCCGATGTGCTTTACGGCATCACCATGCAGGAATCCGGCATCTCAAAGCCGGTCTCTGTCAGGCTGACGGAAGGCAGCGAAGTGGAATATGAGGAGCCTGTCCCGTCGGTCGGGGCTGGCCCGAAAGGAGCGGGAACATGAGCTTTTTCAAGAAGCTGAAAGAGAAAATGGCCGGCAAGCCGGATGAAACGACTGAAAAATATAAGGACGGCCTGGAAAAGACGAGAACATCGTTCACTTCGAAAGTGAATGACCTGATCGCCCGTTACCGGAAGGTCGATGAAGACTTTTTCGAGGAGCTGGAAGATCTCCTGCTTCAGGCGGATGTCGGGTTCGACACTGTAATGGAGCTGATGGACGACCTCCGTTTTGAAGTGCAGCGCCGGAACGTCAAAGATACGGAAGGCATCCAGACGGCCATTTCCGAGAAGCTGGTTGATATCTACCGCAAAGGCGAAGAAGGCGAGGGCGGCATCAACATGCAGGAAGAGGGACCGACTGTCATTCTTCTTGTGGGCGTAAACGGCGTCGGCAAGACGACGACGATCGGCAAGCTGGCCCACCGGTTCATCGGTGAAGGAAAATCCGTCATGCTGGCGGCGGGAGATACGTTCCGGGCCGGGGCGATCGATCAGCTCCAGGTCTGGGGCGACCGGGTCGGTGCGGAAGTCATCCGCCAGGCTGAACATTCGGACCCTGCGGCCGTCATGTATGATGCGGTGAGGGCCGCGAAAAACCGGAAAGTGGACGTCCTCATCTGCGACACCGCAGGGCGTCTCCAGAACAAGGTCAACCTGATGAACGAGCTTGAAAAGGTGCACAGGGTGATCGGACGGGAACTGCCGGGAGCACCCCACGAAACCTTGCTTGCACTTGATGCGACGACCGGGCAGAACGCACTCATCCAGGCGGAGACATTCAAGGAAGCAACGGATGTGACGGGCATCGTCCTTACGAAACTGGACGGCACTGCAAAAGGCGGCATCGTCCTCGCCATCCGCAACAAGCTGGGCATTCCGGTCAAGTTCGTCGGTCTTGGCGAAGGCATGGAAGACCTCCAGCCGTTCGATGCGGAGCGGTATGTATATGGACTGTTTGCGGAAGGGCTCGAGCAGGAAGCCGCGGCCGCCGGCCAGGACGGCACGGAGGAAGATTGAGAGACAAGGGGATTTACTTGACAGGACGATGCACCCTGTATAGAATGCTCTTGACGGAGACGGGAAGGAGGGGCTTTCATGCTGCTTGAAAAAACGACCCGTATGAACTTCCTGTTTGACTTCTATCAGGCACTCCTGACCGAGAAGCAACGGAGCTATATGGACCTGTATTACCTGAACGACCTGTCCCTGGGGGAGATTGCGGAACAGTATGACATCTCCCGCCAGGCGGTCTATGACAATATCCGCCGCACGGAGGCGATGCTCGAAGAGTACGAGCAGAAGCTCCAGCTTTTCGGCAAGTTCCGCCAGCGGCGAGAAGCCGTGGACGCACTTGTGGCCGATGTGGAACAAGGCGGGACAGATGCCGGCGAAATCATCCGGCGTCTGCATGAACTGAAAGAATTCGACTGATAGGAGGCGGGCAATCGATGGCATTCGAAGGATTGGGCGAGCGCCTGCAGCAAACGCTACAGAAAATCAAGGGCAAAGGGAAAGTAACCGAGGCCGACGTCAAAGAGATGATGCGCGAAGTACGCTTCGCGCTGATCGAGGCCGACGTCAACCTGAAGGTCGTCAAGGAATTCGTCAAGAAAGTGAGCGAACGCGCTGTCGGTTCGGACGTCATGGAAAGCCTGACGCCTGGACAGCAGGTCGTCAAGATCGTCCGCGACGAACTGGCGGACCTGATGGGCGGCGAAGCCGAATCGATCACATTTGCGAAAAAGCCGCCTACCGTCATCATGATGGTCGGTCTGCAGGGTGCCGGGAAAACCACGACTACCGGTAAGCTTGCAAACCTTATCCGCAAGAAGTATAACCGGAAGCCGCTCCTGGTCGCAGCCGACGTATATCGGCCGGCCGCCATCCAGCAGCTGGAGACAATCGGCAAGCAGCTAGGGATGCCGGTCTTTCAGCTTGGAACCGAGGCGAACCCGGTTGATATCGCGAAACAGGCCATCGAAAAGGCGAAGGAAGACCACCACGATGTCGTCTTCATCGACACCGCAGGCCGGCTCCAGATCGATGAAGACCTCATGCAGGAACTCCGGGATATCCATGATGCGGTGAAGCCGGACGAGGTCTACCTCGTCGTCGACGCGATGACAGGCCAGGTTGCCGCAAACGTCGCGGAGACATTCGACCAGCAGGTCGGCGTGACAGGCGTCGTTCTGACAAAACTGGACGGCGATACCCGCGGCGGTGCTGCTCTCTCGATCCGTTCCGTCACCGGAAAGCCGATCAAGTTTGCAGGGATGGGAGAAAAGCTCGACGCGATCGAGCCGTTCCATCCGGAGCGCATGGCTTCCAGGATCCTCGGGATGGGCGACGTCATGTCACTGATCGAAAAGGCGCAGTCCAATGTCGACGAGCAGAAGGCTAAGGAACTGGAGCAGAAGTTCCGGGACCAGTCGTTCACGTTTGACGACTTCCTTGAGCAACTGGAACAGGTGAAGAAGATGGGGCCGCTTGACGAGATCCTCAAAATGCTTCCCGGAGCGGGTAAAATCAAGGGCATCGACAATGTGAAGGTTGACGAGAAACAGATGGACCGAGTTGAAGCGGTCATCAAATCGATGACGACCGCGGAAAAGTCCAAGCCGGAAATCATCAACTCCAGCCGGAAAAAGCGCATCGCACGCGGTTCCGGCACATCCATCCAGGAAGTCAACCGCCTGCTCAAGCAATTCGACGAGATGAAAAAGATGATGAAACAGATGTCGAACATGCAACAGGGCAAAGGCAAGCGGAAAATGAAAATGCCCGGACTCGACTCGCTGTTCAAGTAAGTACAGCTGGCAATCCAGCTAACGCAGTCATTGAATACTCATTCTGCAGCTGATTGGAGCGGAGGGCGGCGACTCCTGCGGAAAAGGAAGCGCGGAGAGACCCTGAAAGGGGCTCGATGCCTTCCCCGCGGAAAGCGTCCGCCCGGAGTGAAAATCAGCCGGTAATTAGGGTGTTAAGAAAAAACACTTTACAAAGCAATAATGACTTGGTAATATACTATCTTGTGTGAAACTATTCGGAGGTGCTAACCATGGCAGTTAAAATTCGACTTAAGCGTATGGGCGCAAAAAAGACGCCTTTCTATCGTATCGTAGTAGCAGATTCCCGTTCCCCTCGTGACGGCCGCCAGATCGAAACGATCGGCACATACAACCCGCTCACGACGCCGGCTGAACTCAAGCTCGACGAAGAGCTTGCACTCAAATGGCTCCAGAACGGCGCGAAGCCATCTGATACAGTACGCAACCTGCTCGCTACGCAGGGCATCATGGAGAAATTCCATAACGCCAAGACCGCAAAATAATTTGACGGAGGCGACATGATGAAAAAGCTGATTGAAACGATTGTCAAACCGCTCGTTGATCATCCGGAAGATGTCCGGATCGGCGTGGAAGAACGGCAGGGCAGGCTTGTCTGCTCGCTGTCCGTCCACCCGGAAGACATGGGGAAAGTGATCGGCAAACAGGGCCGGGTGGCATCCGCGATCCGGACTGTCGTAAATTCAGCTGAGGGCGCAAGCCGGAAACGGGTGCGCGTCGACATCATGGATTAAGGAAGGGACGATTCAGGTTCCTTCCTTTTTCATACCCCGGAAAACCGATGAAGGAGGACGACGGATGAACTGGTACAACGTCGGAAAAATCGTCAACACGCACGGCATCCGCGGAGAAGTGCGCGTGATGTCGCGGACGGATTTCCCGGAAGAGCGCTATGCGAAAGGGGCGCGGCTGGCACTCTTCATGCCGGGTGCGAAGGAGCCGGTCATGCTGACCGTAGCTTCTCACCGGGTCCATAAGAACTTCGATCTCCTCACTTTCGAGGGCCACCCAAATATCAATGACGTGGAAAAGTATCGCGACGGCATCCTGAAAGTGTCGGATGAAGACCTTGGGGAGCTGGAAGAAGGCGAATTCTACTACCACGAAATCATCGGCTGCACCGTTGTCGACCAGGAAGGCCGTGAAATCGGCAAGGTGACCGAGGTTCTGGAGACGGGCGCCAATGACGTCTGGGCGGTCAAGCCGCCGGAAGGCAAGATGCACTACATTCCGTACATCGAGGATGTCGTCCTTGAAATCGATCCCGAAAACGGACGGATCGTCATCAATCCGATCGAAGGGCTGTTGTCCTGATGAAGATTTCGGTCCTGTCCATCTTTCCGGAAATGTTCGGCGGCGTTTTCAATGCATCCATCCTGAAACGGGCGCAGGAAAGCGGCGCCGTCAGCCTCGCGGTACGGGATTTTCGCGAATTTGCAACGGACAAGCACCATAAGGTCGACGATTACCCCTACGGTGGAGGGGCCGGCATGGTCCTGAAACCGGAACCGCTTTTCCGGGCCGTGGAAAATCTTTCGGAAGGACGCTCCCCGAGAATCATCCTCATGTGTCCGCAGGGGGAACGGTTCACCCAGAAAAAGGCCGAGGAGCTTTCCCGCGAAGACGACCTCATTTTCTTGTGCGGTCACTATGAGGGCTATGACGAACGCATCCGCCAGCATCTCATCACCGATGAAATCTCCATCGGTGACTTTGTCCTTACCGGAGGGGAGCTGGCTGCGATGACGGTCATCGACAGTGTCGTCCGGCTCCTGCCGGGCGTGCTCGGAAACGAGGAGTCCCCTGCACTTGATTCATTTTCAACGGGATTCCTGGAACATCCCCATTACACCCGCCCAGCTGACTTCCGGGGGATGAAGGTGCCCGATGTCCTGCTGTCCGGGAACCATGCGGAAATCGATCGCTGGCGTGAGGAGCAGTCGCTCAGGCGCACATTGGAGAGGCGTCCCGACCTCCTCAATGAAGCCGAGCTCACCGGACGGCAGAAAGAAGTGCTCCGCCGGCTTGGCTGGCAGGAAGGTTCGTGAGTCCAGGGCTTGCCTGAAGGCCGGGCCTGTGGTATGATAAGTCCCGTGCTTCTGCGTGAAGCACTCGATTACGGTGTTCCGCTGCAAAGGCAATTTGTGCATGAGCATCTGTAGTAAGGAGAGGAAAACATGCAAAACATCATTGCAGAAATCACGAAGGAACAACTTCGTTCAGACCTTCCGGCTTTCCGCCCGGGCGACACAGTACGTGTACACGTTAAAGTCGTCGAGGGTACGCGTGAGCGGATCCAGGTTTACGAAGGGGTTGTCATCAAGCGTCGCGGCGGCGGCATCAGCGAGACATTCACAGTCCGCAAGATTTCCTACGGTGTAGGAGTTGAGCGTACATTCCCTGTGCACACGCCAAAAATCGCGAAACTTGAAGTGATTCGCCGCGGTAAAGTACGCCGTGCGAAGCTGTACTACCTCCGCAACCTTCGCGGAAAAGCTGCCCGCATCAAAGAAATCCGATAATCGACATCCGAAAGGGGCCGGCCTGTCCGGCTCCTTTTCTTTTTGCCTCAGTGTTTCATACACTCTATAATGGAATAAGATTGAACAGGGAGGCCAACGGGATGACAGAAGAGAAAAAGAAAAATGAACTGTGGGAGTGGACGAAAGTCCTTCTCATCGCGTTTGGGCTGGCTGCCATCATCCGGTATTTCCTCTTTACGCCGATTGTCGTAGACGGGGAATCCATGATGCCGACGCTCGAGGATGGAGACAAGATGATTGTCAACAAAATCGGCTATACGATCGGCGAGCCGGAACGATTTGATATCGTCGTCTTCCATGCACCGGAACAAAAAGACTACATCAAACGGGTCATCGGGCTCCCGGGCGATCATATCGAGTACCGCGATGATCAGCTTTTCATCAACGGTGAAGCTTACGATGAGCCGTACCTGGATGAATACAAGGAAGCGGTCACGGATGGAACCCTGACAGAGGACTTCACGCTTGAAGAAAAGATCCAGCGGGAGACCGTTCCGGACGGCCACGTCTTCGTCATGGGTGATAACCGGCGGTTCAGCAAAGATTCCCGCCATATCGGCGTCGTCCCGTTCGATGAAATCATCGGAAGCACGAGCCTGATTTTCTGGCCGATGCAAGATATCGGGTTCGTCAAGTGACGGAGGTGTAATTCATGACAATTCAATGGTTCCCGGGACATATGGCAAAGGCAAGGCGGGAAGTCACCGAACAGCTGAAGATGGTCGATATCGTCTTTGAGCTGGTCGATGCCAGACTGCCCCAGTCTTCCAGAAACCCGATGATCGATGACATCATCAGCCGGAAACCCCGGCTTGTCATCCTCAACAAAAAAGATATGGCCGACGAGGCCGAGACCGCCCGCTGGCTGGAAAGGTTCCGTGAAGATGGCACTGAAGCAGTGGCGATCAACTCACTTGATGGAAAAGGCCTGCAGCAGGTAACGAAGGCGGCACAGCAAATCCTTAAGGAGAAATGGGAGCGCATGAAGGCAAAGGGCATCCGTCCGAGGGCCATACGCGCGATGATCGTCGGCATCCCGAATGTCGGGAAATCCACGCTTATCAACCGGCTCGCCAAAAAGAATATTGCCAAGACGGGGAATACCCCGGGCGTCACAAAGGCTCAGCAATGGATCAAGGTCGGCAAGGAACTCGAACTTCTGGATACCCCGGGCATACTGTGGCCGAAGTTCGAGGACCCGGAGGCCGGCTACAAATTGGCGCTGACCGGGGCGATCAAGGATGCCATTACAGCCCAGCAGGAACTGGCGATCTATGCGCTCAGGTTCCTTGAGGCGCACTATCCGGACCGCCTTGAGGACCGCTATGGCTTCCGGACTCTCGGCGGCGACATACCGGGAGCCTTCGACCGGATCGGCGAGCGGCGCAAGGTCTATGGAAAAGGCGGCACCATCGACTACGACAGTGTGTCCGAACTGATCGTCCGCGACGTGCGTGACCAGCAGCTCGGCAAGCTAACATTCGATTTTTCAGAAGACCAGTGAACAGGCACGCCGCCAAAGCGGGACGTGCCTGTTTTCTCATGCCCGGTTCCAGATGGTGCGGGCGAATACATAAGACTGGAAGGGCCTGATTATCGGTGACAAAAATGACGATCAGTGAAGTGATGAAGTGGCTTGAGTCGGCGGAGGAAGGGGATCCGTACTTCCTCGAACTTAAGGACGACAACCGGGCCGGCATCCGCAAGCTTCTGGCTTCCTACGAGCGCAAACTGGAGAAAAAAAGGTTGGAGTTTATGCGGCATCTTGAAAAAGAGCGGTTTGACGACGGATATCGCCACAGCCCGGAATCACTCATCGCGGGTGTGGACGAAGCGGGCAGGGGGCCGCTTGCCGGTCCGGTGGTGACAGCGGCAGTCGTTCTTCCGCCATCCTGCCCGGAATTGTCGGGGCTGGATGACTCCAAAGCGATGTCCAGGGAGGCGCGTGAACGCCTGGCCGGTCTGATCCGGAAGCACGCCGTCGCCTGGTCGGTCCATGTTCAGCCGGCGGCGGAAATCGACCGGCTGAACATTTACAGGGCTACCCGCGAATCGATGGAAATGGCGGTGGCCGGCCTGACGATAAGGCCGGAGGCGGTGATCGCAGATGCGATGAAGCTACAGGGAGATGTCCCCTGCCATTCGGTCGTGAAGGCGGACGCGCTCAGCCTGAGTGTGGCGGCGGCATCGGTCCTGGCCAAAACGGAGCGTGATGCCTATATGGAGAACCTGCATGGACAATACCCTGCATACGGTTTTGACCGCCATGCCGGATACGGCACTCCTGCGCACCTGGAGGCGCTTGAAGCGCATGGCCCCTGTCCGGAACACAGGAAGACATTCGCGCCTGTATCCGGATTTCTTGTCGGAACCAGCGAATAACCGGCTCAGGAAAAGACAATTATGGACAACCTGTGACGGGTTGATTACAATGGGGGATGGCAAGAAACTATTCAAGCAGTTCGATTGGAGGATGTAAGATGAATATCCATGAGTACCAAGGGAAGCAGATTCTTCGCGACTATGGCGTCGCGGTACCAAACGGAATCGTTGCGTTTTCCCCTGAAGAGGCTGTCAAGGCAGCCAAGGAACTCGACACCAACGTATATGTCGTGAAAGCGCAGATCCACGCAGGTGGCCGCGGCAAGGCCGGCGGCGTCAAGATTGCGAAAACAGTCGACGAAGTACGCGAATATGCGAAAGAACTTCTCGGCAAGGTCCTGGTGACCCACCAGACGGGCCCTGAGGGCAAAGAAGTCAAACGTCTTTACATTGAAGAAGGCTCCGACATCCTCAAAGAATACTACATCAGCCTCGTCGTTGACCGTGCGACGGACCGTGTCGTCCTCATGGGCTCCGAAGAAGGCGGCATGGACATCGAAGAAGTGGCTGAAGAAACACCGGAAAAGATCTTCAAGGAAGTCATCGATCCGGTTGTCGGCCTGACAGGATTCCAGGCCCGCCGCATGGCGTTCAACATGAACATCCCTACAAAACTTGTCAACAAGGCAGCGAAGCTGTTCCTGGGAATCTATGAGGCATTCATCAGCAAGGATGCATCCATCCTTGAAATCAACCCGCTCGTCGTAACAGGCGACGACCAGGTCGTAGCACTCGATGCGAAGTTCAACTTCGATGCGAACGCGCTCTACCGTCACGCGGATATCGTTGAACTCCGCGACTTTGACGAAGAAGATCCGAAAGAGATCGAAGCGTCCAAGTTCGACCTCAGCTACGTTTCCCTAGACGGCAACATCGGCTGCATGGTAAACGGTGCGGGCCTTGCGATGTCCACGATGGACACGATCAATTTCTACGGCGGCAAACCGGCGAACTTCCTTGACGTTGGGGGCGGCGCGACAGCTGAAAAAGTAACTGAAGCGTTCAAGATCATCCTTTCCGACTCGAACGTCAAAGGGATCTTCGTCAACATCTTCGGCGGCATCATGAAGTGCGACATCATCGCGGAAGGCGTCATCCAGGCAACAAAGCAGCTCGGCCTTGAAGTGCCGCTCGTCGTCCGCCTCGAAGGAACGAACGTTGACGCAGGCAAGAAGCTTCTGAACGAATCCGGTCTGAACATCACTTCAGCTGACTCCATGGCTGACGGTGCACAAAAAATTGTCGAACTCGTAGGCTAAGAAAGGCGGGAAAACGATGGGCATTTATGTCAATAAGGATACAAAAGTACTTGTACAGGGAATCACGGGCTCAACAGCCCTTTTCCATACGAAACAAATGATCGAATACGGCACGAAGATTGTTGCAGGTGTAACGCCGGGCAAAGGCGGCACGGAAGTAGAAGGCGTTCCGGTCTTCAACACGGTCGAAGAGGCTGTCAAGGCGACGGGTGCGAATGTTTCCGTCATCTACGTGCCGGCTCCATTTGCAGCGGATGCAATCCTCGAAGCTACAGACGCGGAACTGGATATGGCAATCTGCATCACGGAACACATTCCTGTGTTGGATATGGTCAAAGTCGTCCGCTACATGGAAGGCAAAAAGACCCGTCTTGTCGGCCCTAACTGCCCGGGCGTCATCACAGCGGACGAATGCAAGATCGGCATCATGCCGGGCTATATCCACAAAAAAGGCCATGTCGGCGTCGTATCCCGCTCGGGAACTCTGACATACGAAGCGGTTCACCAACTGTCCGAAGCAGGAGTCGGCCAGACGACTGCTGTCGGCATCGGCGGAGACCCTGTCAACGGCACGAACTTCATCGATGTCCTCAAAGAATTCAATGAAGATCCTGAAACCCTCGCGGTTGTCATGATCGGTGAAATCGGCGGGACTGCAGAGGAAGAAGCTGCAGAGTGGGTCAAGGCGAACATGAAAAAGCCTGTCACCGGCTTTATCGGCGGCCAGACCGCACCTCCAGGAAAGCGCATGGGCCACGCAGGCGCCATCATCTCCGGAGGTAAGGGAACAGCTGCAGAGAAGATCAAAGCGATGGAAGCGGCAGGCATCAAGGTTGCCGAAACTCCATCGGTCATCGGTGAGACGATGATCAGCGTCCTGAAGGAAAAAGGTCTGTACGAACAGTGCAAAACCCACTAAAATGAAAGTGCGGCACATTCAGTGCCGCACTTTTACTATTTCCGGAAATTTTCCGGGACAGGAGGTAGTGATCATCGATCGGTTCGAAGACCGTCTTCTGGCGTTGCATTATGTTTTTCCGGCCCCGCTGAACCGTTTTGGACGGCTGCTTGCAGCAGACCCCGGGCTTGAGGCACTCCCGGATATGGGAGCCGCCAAACTGGCGTCACTGCTGGACCTTGACGCAGACAGGGCGTCGCTTCTCAGAAAAAAGCTTAACTGCAATGCGGACCCCCCATACACGGAAGTGTATGCCGCAAGCTCAATCACCCCCATCCTGTATACCCACGAACTTTACCCCCAATCACTCGCCCAGCTGATCGACCCTCCCGCCGTTCTGTATGCAGCGGGTGACACGTCCCTGCTTTCCATTCGGAACAAAGCGGCTGTTATCGGGTCGAGAAAAGCGACTTCCTATTCACGTGTTGCCATGGAAAAGATCATCCCGCCGCTTGTCTCGCGCGGCTATGCCATCGTGAGCGGTCTCGCGATGGGTGCCGACGCGATGGCGCATGAGACGGCCATCCGCCACGGCGGAAAAACGATCGGTGTTCTCGGAACCGGGCTTTCCCACAGGTATCCGAAACAGAACAGCGGTCTCTATGATGTGATGCAGGAAGGGCACCTGCTCATTACTGAATATCCTCCTTATGCCGGTCCGAAAAAGTGGCAGTTTCCGATGCGCAACCGGATCATCAGCGGTCTCTCCGACATCGTCATTGTGACGGAAGCGGCCCGCCCGAGCGGAACGATGAGCACGATTGACCATGCGCTGGAGCACGGCAAGGATGTCCATGCCGTCCCGGGGCCGATCAATTCTCCTCTTTCCGCCGGTCCCAACCGGCTGATTCTGGAAGGGGCGGCTCCTGCGCTGGATGGCTATACCATCCTTGGCGGGCTGCCGCGGGAACCTGTCTGAATGTGCGGGGGGCTTGCTGACCCCGGAAATGGGCAGAGCCGAAAAAGGTTGCAATTATATAGAAGATAGTTTACATTTTCCATCAGGACTTTCTTTAGGTAACGTTCACCTCGAATGGAGGCACATCAATGGCACCAGATTATTTGGTCATCGTCGAGTCGCCTGCGAAGGCAAAGACGATTGAGAAATATTTAGGGAAGAAATACAAAGTTAAAGCATCCGTCGGCCATGTGCGGGATCTCCCGCGCAGCCAGACCGGCATCGATGTTGAAAACAATTATGAACCGAAATACATTACGATTCGCGGAAAAGGGCCGGTACTCCAGGAATTGAAGAGTGCGGCCAAGAAAGCCAAGAAAATCTTCTTGGCGTCTGACCCCGACCGTGAGGGGGAAGCAATCGCCTGGCACCTTGCGCACTCTCTCGGGATCGACGAGGATTCCGAATGCCGCGTGGTGTTCAACGAAATCACGAAGGATGCCGTCAAGGAAGCGTTCAAGCATCCCCGCGCAATCAACCGTGACCGTGTGGACGCCCAGCAGGCCCGGCGCATCCTTGACCGGCTGGTCGGCTATAACATCAGTCCGATCCTTTGGAAAAAGGTTAAGAAGGGGCTTTCTGCGGGACGGGTTCAATCCGTTGCCCTCCGCCTGATCATCGACCGTGAAAACGAAATCCGCAACTTCAAGCCGGAAGAGTACTGGTCGATCACAGGGCTGTTCGGCAAAGGGAAAAAAGAGTTTACGGCAGCCTTCCACGGTGACGGGAAAAAGAAAATCAAGCTGCCGGACCGTCAGGCCGTCGACACCATCCTGGCCAAACTGGACGGAAGTGATTTTGAAGTCGCCGAGCTTGAGAAGAAAGAGCGGAAACGCAACCCGGCGCCGCCGTTCACTACGTCCTCCCTCCAGCAGGAAGCTGCGCGCAAGCTGAATTTCCGGGCGCGCAAGACGATGATGCTTGCCCAGCAGCTTTATGAAGGGATCAATGTCGGCAAGGAAGGAAGCGTCGGCCTTATCACGTATATGCGTACCGACTCGACGCGGATCTCCGACACGGCAAAGAAAGAAGCCGGAGATTTCATCCTTTCCGATTACGGACAGGAATACCTGGCCCCGGGTGAACGGACTACAAAGCAGAAAAACGCCCAGGATGCGCACGAAGCGATCCGTCCCACGTCCGTACTCAGAACACCCGCTTCTCTGAAGGCTGTTCTTTCGAACGATCAGCTGAAGCTCTACCGCCTGATCTGGGAACGGTTCATTGCGAGCCGGATGGCACCTGCCGTCCTGGACACCGTGACCGCCGACCTCCGTCAGGGAGACGTGGTTTTCCGCGCAACCGGTTCCCAGGTCAAGTTCCAGGGCTTCATGAAAGTCTACGTCGAAGGCGAGGATGACAAGGAAGATGTCAAGCAGAAGATGCTTCCTCCGCTTGAGAAAGGCGACATCGTCAAAAGCCTCAAGATCGATCCGAAGCAGCATTTTACCCAGCCGCCACCGCGCTACTCGGAAGCACGCCTCGTCAAAACGATGGAAGAGCTAGGCATCGGCCGGCCTTCCACCTACGCGCCGACTCTCGATACAATTCAAAAGAGGGGCTATGTCTCTCTAGACGCCAAGCGTTTCATTCCGACGGAACTCGGAGAGATTGTCCACTCCCTGGTCAGTGAGTTTTTCCCGGAGATCATCGATGTCGAGTTTACGGCAGAGATGGAAAAGGACCTCGACAGCATCGAGGACGGGAAAAACGAATGGGTCAATGTCATCGATTCCTTCTACAAGGATTTTGAGAAGCGGCTGAAAGTCGCCGAACAGGAAATGGAGAAGGTCGTCATCAAAGATGAGCCGGCAGGCGAGGACTGTGAGAAGTGCGGGTCCCCGATGGTCATCAAGATGGGCCGCTACGGCAAATTCATGGCCTGCTCGAACTTCCCTGACTGCCGGAACACCAAGCCGATTCTGAAGAAAATCGGTGTAACGTGCCCGAAATGCAAAAAGGGAGAGGTCGTCGAACGCAAAAGCAAGACAAAACGCATCTTCTACAGCTGTGATCAGTATCCCGAGTGTGATTTCATCTCGTGGGACAAGCCTGTTTCCAGGCCGTGCCCGAAATGCAGCAGCCTTCTGGTTGAGAAAAAGCTGAAAAAGGGCAAACAGATCCAATGTACGGAATGCGATTATAAAGAACAACCGCAACAGTAAAAAGGAGACACGATTCAACATGACACCAGTCGTCAACGTTATCGGCGCAGGCCTTGCGGGCAGCGAGGCAGCCTGGCAAATTGCCAGCCGCGGCGTCAGAGTCCGCCTTCACGAAATGCGGCCGGTCCGGCAGACACCGGCGCACCATACAGGCCAGTTTGCAGAGCTTGTCTGCACCAATTCGCTCCGCGCAAACAACCTCACCAATGCGGTGGGTGTTCTCAAAGAAGAGATGCGGATCCTCGATTCCGTTATCATGCAGGCCGCCGATTCCAGCGCAGTTCCGGCAGGCGGTGCCCTGGCGGTCGACCGCCACGACTTCGCCGGCCGCGTTACGGAAATGGTCAAAAACCATCCGCTCGTCGAAGTGGTGAACGGTGAAGTAACGGAGATTCCGGATGGCATCACGGTCATCGCGACCGGACCGCTCACATCTTCATCCCTCGCCGAACAGATCGGCAGCCTGACGGGCGAATACGATCTGTACTTCTATGATGCGGCTGCCCCGATCATTGAAAAGGATTCCATTGACATGGAGAAGGTCTACCTGAAGTCCCGCTACGACAAAGGTGAAGCCGCTTATCTGAACTGCCCGATGACCGAAGAGGAGTACAACCGTTTCTATGAAGCATTAATATCGGCCGAAACGGTCGCCCTCAGAGACTTCGAAGAGGAAAAGTATTTTGAGGGCTGCATGCCGGTCGAAGAAATGGCCCGGCGCGGCCGTGATACCCTCCGGTTCGGCCCGATGAAACCGGTCGGACTCGAGGATCCGAAAACCGGCAAGACCCCTTACGCGGTCGTCCAGCTTCGCCAGGACAATGCGGCAGCTACCCTTTACAACATTGTCGGTTTCCAGAATCACATGAAATGGGGACCTCAAAAGGAAGTCCTCCGTCTGATTCCGGGACTTGAGAATGCGGAAATCGTACGTTATGGCGTGATTCACCGGAACATGTTCATCAACTCTCCAAAGGTGCTGGAGCGCACTTATCAGCTAAAAGCGCGCAAAGACCTGTTATTTGCAGGTCAGATGACCGGGGTCGAAGGATATGTGGAATCGGCGGGCAGCGGCCTCATCGCAGGTGTCAATGCCGCACGTCTCGCGCTCGGCGAGGAACCTGTCACATTCCCTGCAGAAACGGCTCTCGGCAGCATGGCCCGCTATATCAGCGAAGCCGACTCGGCCAACTTCCAGCCGATGAACGTCAACTTCGGGCTTTTCCCTTCTCTGGGTGAGAAAGTAAGGAAAAAAGCGGAGCGTGCGGAAAAACAGGCCGGGCGTGCGCTGGATACAATTCGAAATTTCAAGAATACAATTGCACAATGATTGAACAAAAGCCTCTAAATGCCTTATACTTTAGAGGCTTTTGTATATTTCCGGAGGTGACGGAATGAATGCCAGGCTAAAGCAGGCTGCTGAGGAGTTCAGATCCTATATCCGTCTGGAGCGGAATTTTTCACCTCTGACTGTGGAAGGATACCGAAAAGACCTTGAAGAGTTTTTCGCTTTCCTTGAGTCGGAAGGGATCGGTGGGGAAGAGGATATCCGTTATCCGGAGGCCCGGCTCTATGTGACGCGGCTGTATGAACGAGAGCTCGGGCGGGCTACAATCTCCAGGAAAATCTCTTCTCTCCGTTCGTTCTTCAAATTTGCCAACACCCGGTTCGGTATTGACGACCAGGCATTCCGATCACTCTACCATCCGAAGAAGGAAGAAAAGCTGCCCCAATTCTTCTACGAAGAAGAGATGGCGCAGCTTTTCGAAGCGAATGCGGGAAACTCCCCGAAGGAGATCCGTGATACAGCCCTGCTGGAGTTGCTCTATGCCACCGGCATGCGGGTGTCCGAACTGACCGGACTCAGCGTACAAGATGCCGACCCGGATCTCGATATTGTCCGGGTCATGGGAAAGGGACGCCGTGAACGCTACATTCCATTCGGCCATTTCGCAGCCGACGCACTCGGCAGGTATCTGGACACAGCACGCCCGGCCATCATGAAGGGGAACAAACATGATCGGCTTTTCGTCAATATGAGGGGGACTCCGCTGACTGACCGCGGAGTCCGGCACATCCTGGAGGAGATGGTCAAGAAGGCCGCCCTCCACGTTTCCATCCATCCGCACATGCTCCGCCACACGTTTGCTACGCACCTGCTCAATAATGGTGCGGACATGCGATCCGTCCAGGAGCTTCTCGGCCATGCCAGCCTGTCATCGACACAGGTCTATACACATGTGACGAAAGAACATCTGAGAAAGACGTACATGAACGCACATCCTAGAGCTTAAGGGGGAGAGGCAATGGACATTCATGCAACCACGATATTCGCAGTCCGGCACAATGGGAAGGCCGCAATGGCCGGTGACGGACAGGTGACACTCGGGAATCAGGTCGTCATGAAGCATACCGCGAAGAAGGTCCGCCGGCTGTTCGGCGGAAAAGTCGTCGCGGGATTTGCGGGATCAGTCGCAGATGCCTTCACGCTGTTCGAGCTGTTCGAGGGGAAGCTTGCCGAATATGACGGAAACCTCACGCGCGCGGCCGTGGAACTCGCCAAGGAATGGCGGGGAGACAAGATGCTCCAGAAGCTGGAGGCGATGCTGATCGTCATGGACAAAGACACCATGCTCCTCGTTTCCGGTTCCGGTGAAGTGATCGAACCGGATGACGGCATCCTCGCAATCGGATCCGGAGGCAACTATGCACTGGCTGCCGGGCGTGCCCTGAAAATGCATGCGGGCGAGAGTATGGATGCCGAGCAGATTGCACGGGCAGCACTGGAGACAGCCGCTGACATCTGTGTGTTCACGAACCACCAAATCATCCTGGAGGTGATCGGGGAATGAAAATCGAGCAGATGACACCGCGCCTTCTGACCGAACAGCTGGATCGGTACATTGTGGGCCAAAAAGAAGCGAAAAGGGCTGTGGCGGTGGCGATGCGAAACCGGTACCGCAGGAGCCGGCTGCCGGAAGAGGAGCGCAACGAGATCATACCGAAAAATATCCTCATGATCGGGCCGACCGGTGTAGGGAAGACGGAGATTGCCCGCAGGATCGCCAAGCTGGCCGGGGCGCCGTTTTTAAAAGTGGAGGCGACGAAGTTCACAGAAGTCGGCTATGTCGGCCGGGATGTGGAGTCGATGGTGCGCGACCTCGTCGAGGCCGCGTTCCGCCTTGTCCGCAGCGAACGGATGGAAGAGGTGGCAGGCCGCGCCGAAGAATTGGCCGAAGAAAGGCTTGTAAAGCTGCTTGTCCCTTCCATGAAGAAAGAGAAATCCGGGCAGAATCCGTGGGAGATGCTTCTTGGACAGATGCAGGACCGCTCCGAAGAAGAGGAAGAGGATGCTTCGGTCCGCATGAAGCGTTCCGAAATCCGGTCCGAACTGAAGGCGGGACGGCTGGAAGACAGGAAGGTCATGGTCGAGGTAACCGAGAACATGCCGTCTTTGTTTGACAGCATGCAGGGTTCGGGTATGGAGCAGATGGGAATGAATATGCAAGACGCGCTTTCAAACCTTCTTCCCAAAAAGAAGAAGAAGCGTGAGATGCGGGTCAAGGATGCCCGCCGGGTGCTGGCCATGGAAGAAGCGGAAAAGCTTGTCGACCGTGAGGAAATCTCTCAAGTCGCAATCGAACGGGCGGAGCAGCAGGGGATCATCTTCATCGATGAGATCGACAAAATCGCTTCCCGGCAGGGGAATGCATCCTCAGCCGATGTCTCTCGGGAAGGCGTCCAGCGGGACATCCTGCCGATTGTGGAAGGGACGACCGTCACTACAAAGTACGGTCCTGTCAGGACAGACTTCATGCTCTTCATCGCGGCAGGGGCCTTCCACGTTTCCAAGCCGTCTGACATCATACCTGAACTCCAGGGCCGCTTCCCGATCCGCGTGGAACTGGATAAGCTGACGAAGGAAGACTTTGTCCGGATCCTCAAAGAACCTGACAACTCCCTGATCCATCAGTACCGGCTCCTGCTCTCGACGGAAGGCGTCGAAATCGACTTTACCGACGAAGCAGTTGGACGCATCGCTGAAATTGCAGCGGAAGTCAATGCGGAAACGGAAAACATCGGTGCCCGCAGACTGCACACGGTTCTGGAGAAGCTGCTTGAGGACCTGAGCTTCGAAGCATCCGATATTTCGCCTGCCTCAATCCGGATCACTCCGGAATATGTCGACGAAAAGCTCAAAAAGATCGCGACGAACAAAGATTTGTCACAATTTATTCTGTAATACCACCTTATCGTTTCCCAAAACGATTACGAACCTTTAGAATATTCATGAATCATATATCCAGTAGGAGGAATTGTGTTATGTCACTATTGCAAAATACGCGGGAGATCAACTCCATGCTCCAGGCGTCTGCCGGCAAGCCGGTTAACTTCAAGGAAATGTCCGAAACCCTGTCCAAGGTGATCGGAGCCAACGTCTTCATCGTCAGCCGGAAGGGCAAGCTGCTTGGTACCGCTGTTCACCAGGAGATCCAGAACGAACGGATCCAGAACATGCTGGAGGAGCGCCGTTTCCCTGAAGAATATACGAAAAACCTCTTCAACGTAACGGAAACTTCACCTAACCTCGACATCAATGATGAGCACACGGTGTTCCCGGTCGAGAACAAGGACCTCTTTGAAGAAGGACTCACGACAATTGTTCCGATCATCGGCGGCGGGGAGCGACTGGGCACCCTGATCCTCGGACGGGTGAAAGACCAGTTCACCGATGACGATCTTGTTCTTGCCGAATATGGCGCCACGGTTGTCGGCATGGAGATCCTCCGTGAGAAAGCGGAAGAAATCGAAACGGAAGCGCGCTCGAAAGCGGTCGTCCAGATGGCGATTAATTCCCTCTCCTACAGCGAGCTTGAAGCGATCGAGCATATCTTCGAAGAACTTGACGGTACGGAAGGTCTTCTCGTCGCCTCCAAAATCGCAGACCGCGTCGGCATCACCCGCTCGGTAATCGTTAATGCGCTGCGCAAACTGGAAAGCGCCGGGGTCATCGAATCCCGTTCCCTCGGTATGAAGGGCACGTACATCAAAGTCCTGAACGACAAATTCCTCGTCCAGCTGAACGAACTCAAATCCAAATAATCCTGCCTGGCTTTTTGCATTGGCGGAACAGAAGAGCCGGGAGTCACTTCCGGTTCTTTTTTACTGGAATCTGACGAACCGGATACAGGGAAGCATTTAATATGTAGAAAAAAATCGATCCGGCGGCCGGGAAAACGATGTTTTTAATGCAAAGAGTTTTGTGTTGCATAACGGGTAAACACGTGGTATAGTGACCAATGGTGCGATTACACACGTATCCTGACGGAAGGGCTGGTGCCTACTGGCTGCCCGCCGGTTGATGGATGCGGAGGACCAAAAAACCAAACGGAGGTAACAAAAAAATGGCAGTTATCACAATGAAACAGCTTCTTGAAGCGGGTGTCCACTTCGGTCACCAAACACGCCGCTGGAACCCGAAGATGAAGAAATACATCTTCGTGGAGCGTAACGGCATCTACATCATCGACCTTCAGAAGACGGTCAAGAAACTCGAGGAAGCATACGACTTCATGCGCCAGACTGGTGCAGAAGGCGGCAAAGTGCTCTTCGTCGGAACGAAAAAACAGGCTCAGGATGCAATCCGTGAAGAAGCGGAACGTGCTGGCCAATACTACATCAACCAACGCTGGCTCGGCGGCCTTCTGACGAACTTCGGTACGATCCAGAAGCGCGTTGACCGCATGAAAGCAATCGAGCGCATGGAAGAAGAAGGAACTTTCGATGTCCTTCCTAAGAAAGAAGTCATCCAGCTCAAAAAAGAACACGAACGCCTCGTCAAGTTCCTTGGCGGTATCCGTGACATGAATGGTCTTCCTGACGTCATGTACGTTGTTGACCCGCGCAAAGAACGCATTGCCGTTGCGGAAGCACAAAAGCTGAACATCCCGATCGTCGGCATCGTCGACACGAACTGCGATCCGGACGAAATCGATTACGTCATCCCTGCAAACGATGATGCAATCCGTGCGGTACGCCTGCTTACAAGCAAAATGGCAGATGCACTCGTCGAATCGAAACAAGGCGAAGAAGAAGCGGAAGTCGAAGCTCAGGGCGAAGAAGTCGCAGCAGAGTAAGACTGTATGTTCAGGCGATAAGCGGCTTTTAGTCCTTATCGCCTTTTCTAAACAAATTGAATCGACCGGGAGGAATGGCAAATGGCAGCAGTAACAGCACAAATGGTAAAAGAACTTCGCGAAAAAACAGGCGCAGGCATGATGGACTGCAAAAAGGCCCTCACGCAAACTGACGGCGATATGGACGCAGCAGTAGATTTCCTTCGTGAAAAAGGCCTCGCAAGCGCGGCGAAGAAAGCAGACCGCATTGCAGCCGAAGGTACGGTTTCCGTTGAAACTGACGGCAACAAAGCAGTCATCTTCGAAATCAACGCTGAAACAGACTTCGTAGCCAAAAATGACGCTTTCAAACAGCTGGTTTCCGAAATCGGCACACATCTCCTGAAAACAGAGCCAGCATCCCTGGAAGAAGCACTTGCTTCCGAAATGGAATCCGGCCTGTCCGTACAGGATCACATCTCCAACGCTGTAGCGAAAATCGGTGAGAAAATCACGCTCCGCCGTTTTGAAATCCTCGAAAAGACCGACAGCGACACATTCGGTGCTTACCTCCATATGGGTGGCCGGATCGGCGTTCTCCTTCTTATCGAAGGCACAACAAACGAAGAAGCGGCTAAAGACGTTGCGATGCATATCGCGGCGATCAATCCGAAATACGTCTCCCGCGACGAAGTTCCTGAAGAAGAAGTCGAGCACGAGCGCAAAGTCCTCACGGAACAGGCACTCAACGAAGGCAAGCCGGAAAACATCGTTGCGAAGATGGTTGAAGGCCGCCTCGGCAAGTTCTTCGAAGACGTTGTCGTCCTCGACCAGGCATTCGTCAAGGACTCCGACCAGAAAGTCCGTGACTTCGTCAAGTCGACCGGCGGCGAGCTGAAGTCGTTCGTCCGCTACGCAGTAGGCGAAGGCATTGAGAAGCGTGAAGACAACTTTGCCGATGAAGTCATGAACCAAGTCAAAGGCAACTGATCCAATACCATAATTGGGAGGGGAACACGAACCAGGTGTTCCCTCTTTTTCGATAAAAACAGAGATGATGGAGGAGACCTCATGAGCGTACCGAAATATAAAAGAGTCGTCCTGAAGTTAAGCGGGGAGGCACTGGCCGGGGAGCAGGGCTTCGGGCTCTCGCCGGCAATCATCAAATCTGTCGCCGAACAGGTGAAAGATGTTGTCGACCTTGGCGTGGAAGTCGCCGTTGTCGTCGGCGGGGGGAACATCTGGCGAGGCAAAGTCGGAAGCGAAATGGGAATGGACCGGGCTACAGCCGACTACATGGGGATGCTTGCAACGGTCATGAACTCCCTTGCGATGCAGGATGCCCTGGAAAAACTCGGCATTGAGACACGGGTGGCCACATCTATCGAAATGAGGCAGGTTGCCGAACCGTACATAAGAAGACGGGCGATCCGCCATCTTGAGAAAAAACGGGTCGTCATCTTTGCCGCCGGAACGGGCAACCCGTACTTCTCGACTGACACCACTGCCGCTCTCCGAGCAGCTGAAATCGAGGCGGATGTCATCCTTATGGCGAAAAACAATGTGGATGGTGTCTATAATGACGATCCGAAGACCAATGCAGATGCGGTGAAGTATGAGAAGCTCACTTATCTGGATGTCATCAAGGAAGGTCTTCAGGTGATGGATTCTACGGCTTCCTCGCTCTGCATGGACAACGACATACCGCTCATTGTATTCTCGATCATGGAACAGGGGAACATCAAAAAAGCCGTCCTCGGTGAAGAAATCGGAACGATTGTCAGGAGGAATGCATAATGGTGAACAATCTGATTGAAGAAACAAAAGACCGAATGGTGAAGTCTCTGCAGTCGCTCCGCCGTGAGCTGGCTTCGATCCGTGCTGGCCGCGCAAATGCATCGCTTCTCGACCGGATCTCGGTCGATTATTATGGTGCGCCGACACCGGTAAACCAATTGGCCGGGATTTCCGTTCCTGAGGCTCGCCTTCTGGTAATCCAGCCATATGACAAGTCCGTTATTGGCGACATTGAAAAAGCGATCTTGAAGTCGGACCTCGGGCTTACGCCTGCGAACGACGGAAACGTGATCCGTCTGGCGGTTCCGGCACTTACAGAAGAGCGCCGGAAAGATCTTGTCAAACTGGTCAAGAAGGAAGCGGAAGAAGGCAAAATCTCCATCCGCAACATTCGCCGTGATGCCAACGATTCCCTCAAGAAACTGGAGAAAAACGGCGAGATCACGGAAGACGACCAGCGCGGTTACAGCGATGACATCCAGAAAATGACGGACGACCATATCCGCCAGATCGATGATATCGCGAAAGAAAAAGAAGAAGAAATCATGGAAGTCTAAAGAAAGAACCAAAACCCTTAAAGGGCGTCCTAAACTAAAAGGACGCCTTTTTTAGTTGTGGAAAAACTGCTATGATAGTAAAAGCATGGATTCCGAATTGGTGTTGAGTGGAGGAAATCTGATTATGTTGGATAAATTGATCCGCAAAAAAGGCGGCGAATCAAAGGCGGAAAATGCAGACCGTCCGATGCTGGACGAGACCTTGATTCCGCGGCACATCGCCATCATCATGGACGGAAACGGCCGGTGGGCAAAAAAGAGGTCGCTTCCGAGAATTGCGGGACACCACGAAGGGATGAAGACTGTCCGCAAGATCACCAGAGAAGCGGATCGTCTGGGCATAAAAGTGCTCACCCTCTATGCCTTCTCCACGGAGAACTGGAAACGGCCAAAGCCTGAAGTGGAATTTCTGATGAGGCTGCCGGAAGAATTTCTCGGGACTTATCTGCCGGAGCTTGTGGAGCGCAATGTCCGTGTACGGATGATTGGCGATTATGAGCACCTTCCTCCGCACACACGGCGTGCGATCACACGGGCGATGGAAGAAACTGCAGACAATGACGGGTTGATCCTGAATTTCGCAATGAATTATGGCAGCCGTTCAGAAATCACGGAAGCCGTCCGCTCGATTGCAAAGGCAGTTGCCGAGAACCGCATCAGCGCAGAAGATATCGATGAATCGATGATCACCGGCACGCTGATGACAGCAGATCTGCCGGAGCCGGACCTTTTGATCCGCACAAGCGGAGAAGTCCGTCTCAGCAACTTCATGCTCTGGCAGCTTGCCTATACAGAATTCTGGTTTACCGATACGCTTTGGCCGGATTTCGACGAAACCCGGCTGCAGGAAGCGCTCGCTGTCTACCAGGCAAGGAACCGCCGTTATGGCGGGGTTGATAAGGAGGACACGGATTGAAGACCCGAATCATTACGGGCGTGGTGGCCGCCCTTCTCTTTATCCCGCTAGTCATCATCGGGGGGCTGCCGTTTACGCTGGCGGTCTTCCTGCTTGCTGCGATCGGGATGTACGAACTGCTCCGGATGAAGAAGATTTCCGTCTTCTCCATTCCGGGATTGCTTGCAGTGCTTGCCCTTTTTAGCTTCCTGCTGAAGCCGGAATGGGCAGCGGTAATCACAGAGTATACCGGTTATACCAAGATTGAAGTGGTCTATATGACAGTCCTTCTGCTCCTGGTATATACCGTTGTCGTGAAAAACAGGTTTACATTCGAGCACGCGGCCTTCACGGTACTTGCCATGCTCTATCTGGGAATTGGCTTCTACTACCTGATTGTCACGCGTGACGCGGGAATCGAATATATCATTTATGCGCTCATCGTCGTATGGCTGACAGACACGGGTGCGTATTTCACCGGGCGCAGCTTCGGCAAACGGAAACTCTGGCCCGAAATCTCACCGAACAAAACCGTTGAGGGCTTTCTCGGCGGCATCGTGGCTGCAGTCATCGCAGCATGCCTTTTCCAGCTGTTCATGCCGGTCACCGATTCCTATCTGATCCTAATCGCAGTGACAGTTGTCGCCTCGGTGACGGGGCAGATCGGTGATCTCGTGGAATCGGCGCTCAAGAGGCATTACGGCGTGAAGGATTCGGGGAATATCCTGCCGGGCCACGGCGGAATCCTCGACCGGTTCGACAGCCTGCTCTTTGTCCTTCCGGTGCTGAGCCTCCTTCACTTTGTTGGATGAACGGAAAGGAAGTAGCATATCATGGTTAAGAAAATCAGTTTATTGGGCGCCACCGGTTCTATCGGTACTCAGACGGTCGACATCGTCCTGGCAGATCCGGGGCGTTTTGAAATCACGGCAATGGCAGCCGGTAGAAACCTTATCAAGCTTCGGGAAATCCTCAACCAGGTGAAACCGCTGTTTGTCTCGGTTTCGGATGAGGCGGATGCCGCCACACTGAGGGCGGAATATCCGGGAATCCGTTTTGGCTCCGGAAGGGAAGGCCTGCTCGAAGCTGCGGCTGGGGTCGAAGCGGACATCGTTGTCGGCGCGGTGATTGGCAGCGTCGGTCTTGAGCCTACACTTGAAGCCATTCGGAGCGGCCGTGACATCGCCATTGCAAACAAAGAGACACTGGTGGCCGCAGGTTCAATCGTAACGGCGGAGGCGGACAAGCATGGCGTTCGCCTGCTTCCGGTCGACAGCGAACATTCCGCTCTGTTCCAGGCGCTGAACGGCGAGGACCCGAAACGGGTGGATCGTCTGATCCTGACAGCATCCGGAGGCAGTTTCCGGGATAAGCCCCGTGATGAACTGGAAGGTGTCACTGTCGAGGAAGCGCTAGCTCATCCCAACTGGTCAATGGGAAGCAAGCTGACAATCGATTCTGCGACGATGATGAACAAAGGACTCGAAGTGATCGAAGCGCACCACCTGTTCGGAATGCCGTATGACCGGATTGATGTCCTTCTTCATAGGGAGAGTATCATCCACTCCATGGTGGAGTTCGAAGATACAAGCGTGATCGCACAGCTGGGCTCACCGGATATGCGGGTGCCGATCCAGTATGCACTCACTTACCCGGACAGGCTTCCGAGAAAGGGGACGGAAAGGCTGGACCTGGCGAAAATCGGTTTGCTTCACTTTGAGGAAGTTGACCTGAACCGCTTCCCGGCACTCCGGATCGCCTTCGACTCGGGCAGGGCAGGAGGGACGGCAACCACTGTCATGAATGCGGCAAACGAAGTCGCGGTCGCCCTATTCATGGAAGGCCGAATTACTTTCACCGAAATTGAGCCCCTCGTTGAACGGGCGCTTGAACGGCATGACCTCATCTCGGAACCAGATCTGGAGACCGTGCTCGCTGTAGACACGGAGACAAGAAAAGCCGTCCTCGATATGGTAAAATAGGACGATATGAAATCCGGCGGATAGCCGGTTGAAGGTGGGTGCACATGCAGACAATCCTTGCATTTATCGTCGTTTTCGGTTCGCTCGTCTTCTTTCATGAGCTGGGCCATTTCCTCCTTGCCAAAAGGTCCGGCATCATGGTCAGGGAGTTTGCCATCGGTTTCGGTCCGAAATTGATCGGCATCAGCAAAGGGGAAACCCTCTATACGATCCGGCTGCTGCCGCTTGGAGGATATGTCCGGATGGCCGGTGAGGACTTCGACAAGGTCGAACTCCAGCCCGGCCACCGGATCGGACTCCTTCTGGATAAAGAAGGGCGTGCCGAGCGCATCGTCCTGAACCAGAATGACAGGACGCCGGACATGCTCTATATGGAAGTGGAAAAGGCAGACCTGGAAAAAGACCTGTACATTGACGGCTATGATGAAGAAGAGCGGAGGGTGCGCTACCCGGTATCACGGAAAGCGATCATCTCAGAGAAAGGGACGGAAACCCTCATCGCCCCTTACGACCGGCAGTTTGAGTCCAAGTCGCTCGCGGCGCGGTCGGCAACCATCATTGCAGGGCCGCTCTTTAACTTCATCCTCGCATTTTTCATTTTTGTCATTCTCGGTCTGATCCAGGGAATCCCTCAGGATGATCCCGTCATAGCAGATGTGACAGATGATGGTCCCGCCATTTCTGCCGGCATCGAGAAGGGGGACAGGATCGTTTCCGTCAATGGGCGTGAAGTCGGCACCTGGAATGCTTTCTCGGCAATCATCCAGGACAGCCCGGGCGAACAGCTGACAATCGGGGTGGAGCGGGACGGCTCTGTCGAAGAGGTCAATGTCACGCCAGCTTCCATCGATGTGGAAGGACAGACGATCGGACAGATCGGTGTCCTTTATGAGCCGGTTTATGAGAAAAATGTCCTTGGCACAGTTGCCTATGGCGCCGAACAGACGTGGTTCTGGTTTAAGCGGATCTTCCAGCTGCTTGGCATGCTGGTGACCGGCCAGTTTACGATTGAGGCGCTATCGGGGCCGGTCGGCATCTACCAGGCGACCGGAGCAGTTGCGCAGGCGGGTATTTTCAATCTGATGAACTGGGCAGCAGTGCTGTCGATCAACCTGGGCATCATGAACCTGCTTCCTCTCCCTGCATTGGATGGGGGAAGGCTGCTGTTCTTCGGATTTGAGGCGCTCAGAGGCCGGCCGATTGACAAGCAGAAAGAAGGTATGGTCCATTTCGTCGGCATC
The DNA here is from genome assembly GCF_009761675.1 of Bhargavaea sp. CC-171006. Classification (GTDB taxonomy): domain Bacteria; phylum Bacillota; class Bacilli; order Bacillales_A; family Planococcaceae; genus Bhargavaea; species Bhargavaea changchunensis. The sequence goes on along the minus strand of NZ_QUZH01000027.1, from coordinate 68,456 downwards.
ATGCTGCTGATGGTCCTGATGATCGTCGTTACCTGGAACGATATCCAGCGATTTTTCTTCTGATCCACAATATTGAATATCCGGGGTGCTATACCGATGAGACAAAGCAAAACGTTCATTCCTACATTGCGCGAAACGCCTTCTGACGCGGATCTCAAGTCCCATCAGCTCTTGTTGCGCGCAGGATATATACGGCAGAATACGAGCGGGGTTTATTCCTACCTTCCGCTGGCCAAGAAGATGCTCACAAAAATCGAGACAATCGTCCGTGAGGAGATGGATGCGATCGGCGGTTCAGAAGTGCTGATGCCATCCCTTCAGCAGGCTGAACTCTGGCAGGAAACGGGGCGCTGGTACACCTATGGCCCAGAGCTGATGAGGCTTAATGACCGCCACGGCCGTGAGTTCGCACTGGGACCGACCCACGAAGAAGTCATCACTTCGCTTCTTCGCGATGAAATCAAATCCTACAAAAAGCTGCCGCTTACCCTTTATCAGATCCAGACAAAGTTCCGTGACGAGAAGCGCCCGCGCTTCGGACTTCTCCGTGGCCGGGAGTTCATCATGAAGGATGCTTATTCCTTCCACGACTCCAAGGAAAGCCTGGATGAAACATACGAGGATATGAAACAGGCCTATACGAACATATTCACCCGGCTGGGCCTGAACTTCCGCGCGGTCATCGCAGATTCCGGAGCGATCGGCGGGAAGGATACCCATGAGTTCATGGTGCTGTCTGAGGTCGGCGAGGACACGATCGCCTACAGCGACGCGTCTGACTTTGCGGCGAACATCGAAATGGCGGAAGTCAACGTTGCTTACCCGGAACCGGAAGGTGAAGAACTCGCAATCGAGAAGGTCGACACGCCTGACGTGAAGACAATCGATGATGTTGCAGCTTTCCTGGATGTCCGTCCGGAAGACTGCATCAAGACACTTGTATTCATCGTCGACGACGAACCGGTCATCGTCCTGTCCCGTGGAGATCATGAGATCAATGATATTAAAGTAAAGCATGCACTTGACGCATCCATGGTCGAGATGGCCACGCCGGAACAGGTCAAGGAGGCGACCGGAACGGAGATCGGCTCTCTCGGGCCGGTTAAGCTGCCGACCGGCCTGAAGGTCATCGCTGATCATGCCGTACGTTATATGCGCAACGCGGTGACGGGCGCGAACGAAGACGGGCGGCATTACCGGAATGCCAATCCGGAACGGGATTTCTCGGTGGATTCCTATGAAGATCTGCGCTTCATCATGGAAGGTGACCCGTCCCCGGACGGAACCGGCACCATCCGCTTTGCAAGAGGGATTGAGGTCGGTCACATCTTCAAATTGGGGACAACCTATTCCGAACCGATGGAAGGGACTTTCCTGGACAACAATGGCCGTCAGCAGCCATACATCATGGGCTGTTACGGAATCGGCGTATCGCGCCTTCTTTCCGCCATGGCGGAACAGTTCAACGATGATGACGGCCTGAAGTGGCCGAAGGACCTCGCGCCTGCGGATATCCATCTGATTCCTGTGAACATGAAGGATGACGTACAGCGTGAACTGGCTGAAGAAATATACGGCCTTCTGTCCTCTTACCGTTACAATGTGCTGTTTGATGACCGCGCGGAACGCCCGGGCGTCAAATTTGCGGACGCGGATCTGATCGGGTTGCCGATCCGCCTGACGGTCGGCAAAAAGGCCGTCGAAGGCATCGTGGAAGTTAAGTTCCGGGCAACCGGTGAAACAGCTGAATGGAAAAAAGAAGAACTTACGGACAAACTCCGTTCGTTCTTCGGCTGATAAACAAGACGGGACCGGAAGAACGGGAAAGCCTTTGGGCTTTTCCCTTCTTTTTTCGGTTCTGAAGGGAAGGAGGAACATCCTATGGAACAAGACCCGAGAATGCGCTTCAATATTCTTTTGCAACATATCGGCATGACAGAGGATGCAGTGGTCCGTCACTTTGAAGGTGCAACACTGGAACGGCTGGACGTCCATACAAAATCGCGCGTCTGGCGTTTCAGGGTGACGGTGCGGTCAATTCTTCCGGCTGCAATCTTCGGGGAGTTCAGAAAGCGGATCGACGCCACATTCTCCCCGATTGCACGTGTTTTGCTGGATATCCGCGCCGAGAAACCGGTGTTCGATGAACAGAGCGTCCGCGACTATTATGAGCTCGCTGTTGGCGAAATCGCGGACATGTCACCGCCCGTCCGGGAACGGCTCGCGTCGCAGCTTCCGCAATGGAACGGTCAGACCCTCATGCTGAAATGCGGCAATGAGCTCGAACTCCAGACGATGAAGGGCAAGTACGGCAACCTGATTTCGGAATCCTACAGCTCGTTCGGATTTACAGGGCTGTCCGTCGATTTTGTTCTAGGAGAAGAAGACAACGGCCAAGAAGAAGCGCGCCGTGCCTTCTTCGAGCAGCGCAGACTGGAGGAGGAGGCGCTCGCCAACCGCGCTCTGGAAGACATGAAAAAGCGGGAAAAAGATAAAAAGGAATCCACCGGTCCGGAGGGGCCGTTTTCCATCGGCCTTCCGATCAAGCCGGATGAGCCAATCACAGGCATCCGCCTGATCCAGGACGAAGAACGAAAAATCACAATCGAGGGCTTCGTCTTCGATGTGGAAGTGCGCGAACTCCGGAGCGGCCGCTCCCTCCTGACAGTGAAAGTGACCGACTACACAGATTCGATCCTCGTCAAGATGTTCTCCCGCGATAAGGAAGATGCGGAAATGATGACCGCACTCAAGAAGGGAGCCTGGGTCCGTGCAAGGGGGTCCATCCAGAACGACACCTTCATCCGCGATCTTGTCATGATGGCAAACGACATTATGGAAATTGCCCCGAGGGTGAAGAAGGATGAAGCGCCGGAAGGACGGAAGCGCATCGAACTGCATGCCCATTCCAACATGAGCCAGATGGATGCTGTGGTTCCCGCAGGAGAGCTTGTGGCCCAGGCAGCCAAGTGGGGCCACCCCGCTATCGCCATCACTGACCATTCCAATGTCCAGGCTTTCCCGGATGCCTACACGGCGGGGAAAAAGCACGGCATCAAAGTGATTTTCGGTCTTGAGGCGAACCTGGTCGATGACGGCATCCCGATCGCCTACGATGAGGTAGACCGGAACCTTGATGATGCTGAATTCATCGTCTTCGACGTGGAGACGACCGGCCTGTCTGCGGTCTACGATAAGATCATCGAACTCGCAGCGGTGAAGGTGAAGGGCGGGGAGATCATCGATACATTCGAAAGCTTCTCCGACCCGGGTCATCCACTGTCCGCTACGACAATTGAGCTCACCGGGATCACCGATGATATGGTGAGAGGCGCTCCGGCCATCGAAGATGTGGCCCGCCGGTTCCGGGAATTTGCAGGTGACGGCATCCTTGTCGCCCACAATGCAACATTTGATATGGGCTTCCTCTACGAAGCCTACAAGCTCGCGGGTGTGGAGGAGCGCGAGCATCCAGTCGTCGATACACTGGAGCTCGCAAGGCTACTTCATCCCGAGCTTAAAAACCACAGGCTTAACACGCTCTGTAAAAAGTTCGGCATCGACCTCACTCAGCATCACCGTGCGATCTATGACTGTGAAGCGACCGGGCATCTGCTGATTCATCTGCTGAAGGAAGCGGAGCAGGAGTACGCCATCCGGCGCCATGACGAGTTCAACCTCCATATCGGCGGGGGGGAATCTTACAAGCGTGCCCGTCCGTCCCACTGCACGATCCTTGTCAGGGACGCGGTCGGCCTGAAAAACCTGTTCAAGCTTGTTTCCCATTCGCACACCGAGACGTTTTACCGGGTTCCGCGCATCCCGCGGTCGGTTTTGCAGCGTCATCGGGAAGGGCTGCTGATCGGTTCCGGGTGTGACAAAGGGGAAGTGTTTGAGGGACTCATGCAGAAGCCGCTTGATGAAGTCGAACAGATCGCCAAGTTTTACGATTATCTGGAAGTGCATCCTAAACCGGTCTATCAGCATCTGATCGAACTGGAGCTGGTCAGGGATGAATGGAATCTTGAGGACATCATCCGGAAAATGATGAAACTCGGCAAGAAGACCGGTATACCCGTCGTGGCAACGGGGAATGTTCACTATATCGACGAGCATCAGGCCGCTTACCGGAAAATCCTTGTCGGCTCACAGGGCGGGGCCAACCCGCTCAACCGCCATAGTTTACCTGACGTCCACTTCCGCACGACAGATGAAATGCTGAAGGAATTCGAATTCCTCGGCGAGGAAAAGGCGGAGCAGATCGTCATCGACAACCCGCAGCAGATTGCAGACCTGATCGGCGATGTCCAGGTCATCAGGGATGAGCTGTATACGCCTGTCATTGAAGGGGCGGACGATGAAGTCAGAAATCTGACGTATACGATGGCACGCTCGATTTATGGTGAGGAGCTGCCTGAGATCGTCACCGAACGGATCGAAAAAGAATTGAAGTCCATCATCGGACACGGCTTCGGGGTCATTTATCTGATTTCGCACAAGCTGGTCAAAAAGTCGCTGGACGACGGCTACCTTGTCGGATCCCGGGGGTCGGTCGGCTCGTCGCTTGTCGCGACGATGATGGAAATCACCGAAGTCAATCCGCTTCCGCCGCACTATGTATGCCCGTCCTGCAAAAAGTCGGAATTCATCACAGACGGTTCCATCGGCTCCGGCTTCGACCTTCCGCGAAAAGATTGTGAAACCTGCGGAGTCGCAATGACAAAAGACGGCCATGATATTCCGTTCGAGACATTCCTCGGCTTCAAGGGCGACAAGGTCCCGGATATCGACCTGAACTTCAGCGGCGAATACCAGCCTCGCGCGCACAATTATACAAAAGAGCTGTTTGGTGAAGACTATGTGTACCGTGCGGGCACCATCGGCACGGTAGCCGAAAAGACGGCATACGGTTACGTGCGCGGTTACATGAACGACAATGGCCTGACGATGAGAAATGCGGAAATCGACCGTCTTGTCCAGGGCTGCAGCGGCGTCAAGCGGAACACCGGTCAGCACCCGGGGGGAATCATTGTTGTGCCGGACACGATGGATATCTATGATTTCAGCCCCGTGCAGTTCCCGGCGGACGACCAGGAGGCGTCGTGGAAGACGACTCATTTTGACTTCCATTCGATCCACGATAACCTGCTGAAGCTGGACATCCTCGGGCACGATGATCCTACGGTCATCCGAATGCTTCAGGATCTGTCCGGCCTGGATCCGAAAAAGATTCCGGTCGACGACCAGGAAGTCATGAAGATATTCAGCACACCTGAATCTCTTGGGGTCACCGAGGAGCAGATCAGGTGTAAAACCGGTACGCTCGGCATCCCTGAATTCGGCACCCGCTTTGTCCGACAGATGCTGGAGGATACGAGGCCGTCCACGTTCTCGGAACTCGTCCAAATTTCCGGGCTGTCCCACGGAACTGACGTCTGGCTCGGCAATGCGCAGGAACTGATCCACAACAAGACCTGCGTGCTGTCCGAAGTGATCGGCTGCCGGGATGATATCATGGTCTACCTGATGCACAAAGGTCTTGAGCCATCGCTTGCGTTCAAAATCATGGAGTCGGTGCGGAAAGGCCGCGGACTCACTCCCGAGTTTGAAGCGGAGATGAAGAAGAATGGCGTTCCGGACTGGTACATCGACTCCTGCAAAAAAATCAAGTACATGTTCCCGAAGGCACACGCCGCCGCCTATGTCCTCATGGCAGTACGGATTGCGTGGTTCAAGGTCCATAAGCCGCTGCTCTACTATGCGGCGTACTTCACCGTCCGCGCATCCGACTTTGATCTGATCGCGATGAACAAGGGATCTGCGACGATCAGGGCCCGCATCGACGAAATCGAGGCCAAGGGACTGGATGCATCGCCGAAGGAAAAGAGTCTCCTGACCGTCCTTGAGCTTGCGCTTGAAATGTGCGAACGCGGGTATAAATTTGGTAAGGTGGATCTCTACAAATCTAAGGCGACCGAGTTCGTCATCGAAGGCGATTCACTGATCCCGCCATTTAACGCGGTACCCGGCCTCGGGAATAACGTGGCCCGCGCAATTGCGGAAGCAAGAGAAAATGGGGAGTTCCTTTCCAAGGAAGATCTCCAGCAGCGCGGCCGTGTTTCGAGAGCCATTATCGACTACCTGGATGAGCTCGGATGCCTCGAAGGCATGCCCGAAGCCAACCAGCTCTCGCTTTTCTGATTTGTTGCAACAGCCGTGCGGCTATGGTAAAATGGATTCAACAAGTTCGGATAGTCGCGCACAGAAGAGTGGGGTCCCCCGCTCTTTTCTGTTTGTCGGGGGAAATTCCCTGTAAACAAGGAGGTCCTTATGAGCAAAGTTACACAAGAAGTCGAAACATTGGTCACGCCGATCCTCGAAGAGCAGGATCTGGAACTTGTCGACATCGAATTTGTTAAAGAGGGACGCGATTGGTTCCTGCGGGTGTTCATCGACACGCCCGGGGGAGGCATCGACATCGAGCAGTGCGCGGCTGTCAGCGAACAGCTGAGCGTCAAGCTTGATGAGGCGGACCCGATTTCGCAAAACTACTTCCTGGAAGTCTCTTCGCCGGGTGCCGAGCGCCCGCTCAAAAAAGAGCAGGACATGGAACGCGCGGTCGGCCAGTATGTCCATATCAGGACTTATGAGCAGATCGACGGAAGAAAAGAGTTCGAAGGTTATCTCCTTTCTTACGGCGAAGATGGTGCGGAAATTGAAATGAAAGTGAAAACACGCAAAGTGAAAGTGCTGATTGCGAAGGACAAAATTGCATTTGCACGTTTGGCCATCGATTTTTCGGCATAATGTCGGGATAGGAGTGAAATACAGATGAGCAGCGATCTTCTTGAAGCGCTCAACGCCCTTGAGCAACAAAAGGGCATTTCGAGGGATGTGCTTGTCGAGGCGATTGAAACCGCCCTCGTCACCGCATACCGCCGCAATTTCAACCAGGCGCAGAACGTCCGTGTCGATTTGAACATGGACGCAGGCACGATGAAAGTGTACTCGCGCAAGGATGTCGTCGAGGAGGTCGAGGATGACCGCCTGCAGGTCTCGCTTGAGGAAGCTCGCAAAGTCAATCCTCTGTATGAGATCGGTGACGTGCTGGAAGAGGAAGTGACTCCACGGAACTTCGGCCGCATCGCAGCCCAGACGGCGAAACAGGTTGTCACGCAACGTGTACGCGAGGCTGAACGCGGCATGATCTACGATGAGTATGTGGACCGGCAAGACGACATCGTCAACGGTGTCGTCGAACGCTTGGATCCGCGCAACATCTATGTGAGCCTGGGCAAGGTGGAAGCGGTTCTTCCCCAGAATGAGCAGATCCCATCCGAAACCTACCGCCCGCATGACCGCATCAAGGTATATATCACGAAAGTGGAGCGTGCTTCCCGTGGCCCGCAAGTGTTCGTTTCGCGGACTCATCCCGGCCTGCTGCGCCGACTGTTCGAGATGGAAGTGCCGGAAATCTATGACGGCATCGTCGAGATCAAGTCAATTGCCCGTGAGGCCGGCGACCGCTCCAAAATTTCAGTCTATGCCCATGATGAAGATGTCGATCCTGTCGGTTCCTGCGTCGGAGCCCGGGGCAACCGGGTACAGACGATCGTGGATGAATTGTCCGGGGAAAAGATCGATATCGTGGAATGGTCCGAGAATCCGGAAATTTTTGTGGCGAATGCACTGAGCCCTGCCAAAGTGCTGGATGTACTCGTCAATGAAGAGGACAAGTCGACTACAGTCGTCGTTCCTGACTACCAGCTTTCCCTCGCCATCGGCAAACGCGGGCAGAACGCCCGCCTTGCGGCAAAACTTACCGGCTGGAAGATCGACATCAAGAGTGAGGCGGATGCAACGGAACTTGGCATCTACCCCCGAACGGTGACCGATGAGCCGGAAGAACAATGGGAAGACGAAGAGTGGACCGAAGATGCCGGCGGCCTGTATGATGAACCGGGCATAGGCGATCGGAACCCGGAAAATATCGACCTGTACGAAGACGTACGGGATGAAGACGAAGCTGAATCGAAAGAAGACTGACTCTTGAAAGGATGGGAGCAATGGGGAACGGCAAGAAAATCCCTCTCCGGAGATGCTCGGCAACCGGCGAAATGTTCCCGAAAAAAGAGATGATCCGCGTCGTCCGGACAAAGGAAGGCGAAGTTTCCGTGGATCCGACAGGAAAGAAGTCGGGCCGCGGCACCTACATCTCCAAATCGGAAAAGGCTGTTGAAATGGCGAAAAAGCGGAAATCGCTGGACAGCCAGCTGGGCGTCAAAGTTCCTGAAGAAATCTACGATGAGGTACTGCGCCTCATCCTGAGAGAAAAACTGCTATGAACGAACAAAAGATTTACAGCCTATTGGGGCTGGCGGCGCGCGCCCGCAAAATTGCGACAGGCGAGGATCTCGCCATCGAAGCGATCCGTTCGGGAAAAGCGAAGCTTGTCATTCTGTCTGGCGATGCTTCGGACAATACCCGTGGCAAAGTCACTGACAAGGGTGCCCATTACGGAATTCCAGTGCATGAGTTCGGGACGAGATACGAACTGGGCCATGCAATCGGAAAGGAGGCGCGCGTCACACTGGCGATATTGGACAGCGGCTTTGCGAAAAAGCTGTCCAGCCTGCTTGAGGAACCAGAGGAGGACTGACTGAATGACGAAAATGAGAGTTCATGAATATGCGAAAAAGGTGAATAAGTCGAGCCGTGAAGTCATTGACGAGCTGGACAAAATGAAGGTGGACGTCAAGAACCATATGTCGGTGCTTGACAGTGATGTAACATCAAAGCTGGACCGTAAATTCGGTCAGGGCGGGAGCCGTCCGAACAATCAGAGCGGCAATCGTCCGGCAGGCCAAAACGGCGGTAACCGCCAGGGTGGTCAAGGCGGCGGCAATCGTCCGGCAGGCCAGGGCGGCGGCAACCGTCCGGCAGGCCAAGGCGGCGGCAATCGTCCGTCAGGCCAGGGCAGCGGCAATCGTCCGTCAGGCCAAGGCGGCGGCAACCGTCCGTCAGGCCAGGGCGGCGGCAACCGTCCGTCAGGCCAGGGCGGCAGCAATCGTCCGTCAGGCCAGGGCAGCGGCAATCGTCCGTCAGGCCAGGGCGGCGGCAACCGTCCGGCGGGCCAAGGCGGCGGCAACCGTCCTGGCGGCAACAACCGTCCCGGGGGCCAAGGCGGCAATCGCCGTGGCGGGGGCCGCAAGATCCGCGGTACCCACCAAGGGAAAAAGAGAAACTACAGCCAGCAGCAGGCTCCTCGCACACCAAAGCCGCTACCGGAGAAAATCACTTTCTATGAGTCCCTGAGCGTTGCGGAACTCGCGAAAAAGCTTGGCAGGGAACCATCCGAGATCATCAAGAAGCTCTTTATGCTCGGCGTCATGGCGACGATCAACCAGGAGCTTGATAAAGATGCGATCGAACTGATCTGTGCCGACTATGGTGTGGAAGTGGAAGAAGAAATCCGCATCGACCGCACAGACCTTGAGACCTACTTCGAAGAAGAAGAAGGTGCAGAAGAGCTTAAGGAAGAACGTCCGCCTGTCGTCACGATCATGGGCCACGTTGACCACGGGAAGACGACGCTTCTTGACTCCATCCGGAACACGAAAGTGACCGAAGGAGAAGCGGGAGGCATCACCCAGCACATCGGTGCCTATCAAGTCGAAGCGAACGGCAAGAAAATCACCTTCCTCGATACACCGGGACACGCTGCGTTTACAACCATGCGTGCACGCGGTGCGAAAATCACCGACATTACCATTCTCGTCGTTGCGGCGGATGACGGTGTCATGCCCCAGACTGTCGAAGCGATCAACCACGCAAAGGCTGCAGAAGTGCCGATCATCGTGGCGGTGAATAAGGTCGACAAGCCGACGGCAAACCCTGACCGTGTCATCCAGGAACTGACCGAGCACGGTCTCGTACCGGAGGACTGGGGCGGAGACACGATCTTCGTACCGGTGTCCGCTCTGAAAGGCGAAGGGATTGATACCCTGCTCGAAATGGTCGTGCTCGTTTCCGAAGTGGAAGAACTGAAGGCCAACCCTGACCAGAATGCCCGCGGAACCGTCATTGAGGCACAACTGGATAAGGGCCGCGGCGCCGTTGCAACCCTGCTTGTGCAGGAGGGAACACTCAAAGTCGGTGATCCGATTGTTGTCGGCTCCACATTCGGGCGTGTCCGGGCAATGGTCAATGATGTCGGCCGACGGGTTAAAGAAGCGCTCCCTTCGGCTCCTGTTGAAATCACAGGCCTGAGTGATGTACCGTTCGCGGGTGACCGTTTCGTCGTCTTCGAGGACGAAAAGACGGCTCGCCAGGTCGGTGAATCACGCGCGATGGACGACCTTCAAGAACAGCGCGGCGAAAAGAACCGCGTCACCCTTGATAACCTCTTCGAACATATGAAGCAGGGTGAAATGAAAGATATCAACCTGATCGTCAAAGCTGATGTTCAGGGTACGGTCGAGGCGCTTGCCGCTTCCCTCATGAAAATCGAGGTTGAAGGCGTCAACGTCAAGATCATCCATACCGGTGTCGGTGCCATCACTGAATCGGATATCACTTTGGCGGCTGCATCCAATGCCATCGTCATCGGATTCAACGTCCGTCCTGATGTAAACGCGAAACGCGCCGCTGAGGCAGAGGGCGTTGATGTCCGGCTTCACCGCATCATCTATAAGGTGATCGAAGAGATCGAATCCGCGATGAAGGGAATGCTGGATCCGGAGTTCGAAGAGAAGATCATCGGCCAGGTGGAAGTGCGTGAAACCTTCAAGGTTTCCAAAGTGGGCACGATCGCAGGCGGCTATGTCACCGACGGCAAAGTCACAAGAGACTCCGGCGTGCGGGTGATCCGCGACGGCGTGGTCATCTTTGAAGGCGAGCTGGATACGCTCAAACGCTTCAAGGATGATGTTAAAGAAGTCTCCCGCGGGTATGAATGCGGCCTGACCGTCAAAAACTATAACGACATCCAAGAAGGCGATGTCATCGAAGCGTTTGTAATGGAAGAAGTCGAGCGGAAGTGATTGTCGCCGCCGAATGTGAATTCTTCCTGTACGAAACACATTCGCTAAAGGAAAAGCGGGCGATTCTGCAGCGCATGCTCACCAGGGCCCGTCAGCAGTACAACATCTCCATCGCCGAAACGGACCATCAGGACCTTTGGCAGCGTGCCGGTCTCACCCTGGCTGCGGTATCTTCCTCGGGGACCGTGGCCGAGCGTGAGATCGACCGGGTGCTGAACTTCCTGATGTCCCACTCGGGCTGGGAGATGACAAGCAGCAAGAAGTATCATTTATAGCGGAAGCCGAGGTGTTCTATATGACAATGAGGGCAAACCGCGTGGCGGAACAGATGAAAAAAGAAATGGGCGACATTATCGGCCGAAAGCTGAAGGACCCGAGAATCGGGTTCGTCACGGTTACCGACGTCGAGGTGACCGGCGACCTTCAGCAGGCGACAGTGTTTATCTCGGTTCTTGGCGATGACCGTCAGAAGGAAGATACGCTAAAAGGCCTGACAAAGGCCAAGGGATTCATCCGTTCTGAGATCGGAAATCGGATCCGCCTGCGAAAGACGCCGGAGCTGCTTTTCGAATTTGATGAGTCCGTCGACTACGGCAACCGGATCGAATCGCTTCTCCGTGAGGTAAACGAAGCGAATCCGGAAGACTGAGAATAAGCCTGCAGCCTTTCCGGCATGCAGGCTTGTTTTCCGTACATAGGAAAGGAGGAGAACGCCATGCTTGAGGGAATCCTGCCTCTCTGGAAAGAAAAGGGGATGACTTCACACGACTGTGTTTTCCGGCTCAGGAAGATTCTCGGGATGAAACGCATCGGCCATACGGGCACACTCGATCCGGATGTCGAAGGCGTCCTTCCGATCTGCCTCGGCCGAGCGACAAAGGCGGCCGAGTATGTGACGGACATGGGAAAGACATACGAGGCCGTCGTCAGCATCGGCCGTTCCACGGAGACCGAGGATGCCTCGGGAGCGACAGTGGAACAGGATCTGACCCCAAAGCGTTTCTCCGGCTCGGAAATCCGGGAAGTGCTCCAGGCGCTGACCGGTGAAATCACACAGATCCCTCCGATGTATTCGGCGGTGAAGGTGAACGGGAAGCGGCTGTATGAGTATGCGCGTCAGGGACAATCTGTCGAGCGGCCTTCGCGAAGGGTTCTGATTAGAGAGATTGAACTTTTGTCTCATGGGCAGTTGTTTGAAGGCAATGAAGTGGAATTTCGGATCAGGGTCGTCTGCGGTAAGGGTACCTATATTCGCACGCTCGCTGTGCAAATCGGCGAAAAGCTGGGCTTTCCGTCCCATATGGCTTCCCTTGTGCGAACCGCATCCGGTCCCTTCATGGCAGAAGACTGCCTGACACTGTCGGAAGTCGAACAGCAGCGGGATCGCGGCATCCTGGAAGCGGCACTGCTTCCCGTTGAACGGGCGCTGTCCGAGTTTCCTACCTTGAAGGCGGATGACGTTCTTCTTGCCAAAATAAGGAACGGCCAGGTGCTGCCTGCGCATCCGCTGCTTGCTGATCACCCGAGGATTGTCATTTATGATGGCGGCCGGGCGGTGGCCGTTTATCGGCGCCATCCTGAAAAAAACGGGTTGATGAAGCCCGAGAAAATGTTTGGCATGGCTGAAGACAAGAGGTGAGCAAATTGAAGATTCAACATATTAAATATCCCGAAATCCCGGAAACGGATGGCAGGGAATACTCGGTGGCAGCCGGTTTTTTTGATGGGATTCACCGTGGGCATCAGGAAGTGATCGGCCATGCCATGGATGTGGCTCTTGAGAAGGGCCTGATCCCGGCAGTCATGACGTTTGACCCCCACCCCTCTGCGGTGCTCGGTAACCGGCACGAAGTCACATACATCACGCCTTACGAGCAGAAAATGCAGTTGCTTGAAGAGATGGGGACGGATACAGTGTTCGTCATCAGCTTCACCAGGGAATTCGCATCGATGCTTCCGGAACAGTTTATCGATTGCTATATCCGCAAGCTTGGAGTCCGCCACATCACTTGCGGTTTCGATTTTTCCTTCGGGCATTTCGGTAAGGGAAAACCTGCCGACCTGGAGAGGTTGTCCGGTGGGGATTATGGTGTATCCGTGATCGGAAAAGTCATTGAAGAAGAAGAGAAAATCAGCTCGACACGCATCCGTTCATTGCTCAGCGAAGGCGATGTCGTTGGGGCTGCGGGACTTCTCGGACGCCCGCTCATGACCGACGGAAAGGTGATCGAAGGTGACAAGCGGGGACGGCTGATCGGATTCCCGACGGCTAATGTCGATCCGGTGCCGGGTTCATGCCTTCCCGCTCCCGGTGTGTATGCCGCCACGTTTGAAACGGACGGCGTGATCCATGCCGGCGTTCTCAATGCCGGCTACCGGCCCACTTTCAAAGATCCGTCCGATACCTTTCTGTCGGTCGAGGTTCACCTCCTCGACTTTGAAGGCGATCTTTACGGAAAGGATGTGCGGGTGAGCTGGATCAGACGAATCCGGGAAGAACGGAAGTTCTCCGGGATCGAAGAGCTGAAAACCCAGATCGGCCGAGACAAGGAAGAGGCACGGCGGATTCTTGCAACGCATCCTGACAGTTGAATCGGCCTCCGGGCTGTGGTATGATACTCATGTGCTGATGCACCTAACCATTGCTTGGCAATCGACTCACCAACGTTTGCTCGGGAATTGGGGATTTTTAACTAACTGATTTGGAGGTGAACAGGATGGCACTTACAAAAGAGCGTAAAAACGAACTCATCCAAGAGTTCCGCACACATGAATCGGATACGGGATCCCCTGATATCCAGATCGCTATCCTCACGGAAGAGATCAACAACCTGAACGAGCACTTGCGCACACACAAGAAAGACCACCACTCCCGCCGCGGCCTTTACAAAATGGTCGGCCGTCGCCGGAATCTGCTCAAGTATCTTCGTGAAAACGACGTTCAGCGTTATCGTGACCTCATCGCGAAGCTCGGCCTTCGCCGATAAGACCGCACATATGAAAAACGGGCCTCGGCCCGTTTTTTTTTAATGCGTAAAACTGTTCATAATAAATCCGCTCCCCACAAATCCTTTCGCATCACTATGGGAATTTTGGTACACTATGGGGAGTGAGTACATACGTTTGACGGCTGTCCGGGTCTGCCGACGCTCCAAGCGTCTGCGTATGCAGACGGACAGGCACCCGGGATAGCGTTATGCACAGAAGAGAGGAGCCCCATAATGAACGAGAATCACAAAACTTACGAATTCGACTGGGCTGGAAGAAAGCTCATTGTCGAAACGGGCAAATTCGCGAAACAGGCGAACGGAGGCGTGCTCATCCGTTACGGGGACACTGCGGTCCTATCGACAGCGACAGCGTCCAAGGAGCCGAAGCCGCTGGATTTCTTCCCCCTCACAGTCAACTATGAGGAGCGGCTCTATGCAGTGGGTAAAATCCCGGGCGGCTTCATCAAGCGGGAAGGCCGTCCTTCCGAGAAGGCTGTTCTGACCAGCCGTCTGATCGACCGCCCGATCCGCCCGCTTTTCCCGGACGGTTTCCGGAATGAAGTGCAGGTCATCTCGATGGTGATGTCGGTCGACCAGGACTGCTCGTCCGAGATGGCCGCGATGTTCGGTTCCTCACTTGCCCTGATGGTGTCGGACATTCCGTTCGGCGGACCGATCGCGGGTGTGCAGGTAGGCCGCATTGATGGCAAGTTTATCATCAACCCGACTGTAGAGCAGGAGGCGAAAAGCGACATAGACCTGATTGTCGCCGGAACCAAGGACGCCATCAACATGGTGGAGGCCGGTGCTGACGAAGTCGAAGAATCTGTCATGCTTGAAGCAATCATGTTCGGTCATGAAGAAATCAAGCGCCTCGTCGCCTTCCAGGAAGAAATCGCTCGCGAAAACGGCAAGGAGAACAGGGAAATCGCCTTGTTCGAACTGGATCCGTCCCTGACGGAAGAAGTTCGGGAAAAAGCTGAAGCCCGTCTGCACGACGCCATCCAGACAAAAGAAAAGCATGCACGCGAAGAGGCCATCAGGGAAGTAAAGACATCCGTGGTTGAGGCATATGCGGAATCGGACGATGAGGCAGATCTTGGACAGGTCCGTGCCATTCTGGACAAACTCGTCAAGGATGAAGTCCGCCGCCTGATCACTGATGAAAAGATCCGCCCGGATGGACGGAAACCGGATGAAATCCGCCCGCTTTCATCCGAGGCCGGAATCCTGAGCCGGACACACGGTTCCGCTTTGTTCACCCGCGGGCAGACGCAGGTACTCAGCATCTGTACACTCGGCGCGCTTGGGGATGTGCAGATCATCGATGGCCTCGGCCTCGAGGAATCCAAGCGATTCATGCACCATTACAACTTCCCTCAGTTCAGTGTCGGCGAGACAGGACCGATCCGCTCTCCTGGCCGCAGGGAGATCGGCCACGGCGCACTCGGCGAAAGGGCCCTTGCGCCGATCGTACCGTCCGAGGATGACTTCCCGTACACGATCCGTCTTGTCTCGGAAGTCCTCGAATCCAACGGTTCCTCCTCACAGGCATCCATCTGCGCATCCACGATGGCGATGATGGATGCCGGGGTACCGATCAAGGCGCCTGTCGCAGGCATTGCCATGGGTCTTGTCAAAAAGGGCGACAACTATACCGTCCTTTCCGACATCCAGGGGATGGAAGACGCTCTCGGGGACATGGACTTCAAGGTGGCCGGCACCGAAAAGGGAATCACGGCCCTGCAGATGGACATCAAAGTGGAGGGGCTGTCTCGGGAAATCCTCGAAGAAGCGCTGGAACAGGCGAAGGCGGGCCGGATGCATATCATGGAAAACATGATGTCGGCAATTTCCGAACCGCGCAAGCAACTGTCCGACCACGCTCCGAAGATTGTCGTCATTCAGATCAAGCCTGAGAAGATCCGCGACGTGATCGGGCCTGGAGGCAAGCAGATCAACAAAATCATCGACGAGACCGGCGTCAAGATCGATACCGAACAGGACGGCACGATTTACATTTCCTCGATCGACCAGGAAATGAACGAGAAGGCCAAGTCGATGATCGAAAACATCGTCCGTGAGGCGAAGGTCGGCGAATACTACGACGGCAAGGTCAAGCGGATCGAGAAGTTCGGGGCTTTCCTCGAAATTTTCCCTGGCAAGGACGGCCTGCTCCACATCTCGGAAATCCAGGAGCAGAGGACGAACAAAGTCGAAGACGTCCTGTCGATCGGCGATGTCGTGCGTGTAAAGGTCGTCGAAATCGACAACCACAACCGGGTGAACCTGTCCCGCAAGGCGGTCCTGAAAGAAGAGAAGGAAGTTGCGGAAGAATCCGGCAAAACGGAATAACCATCACCAGAGGGCGGCCGGGATCGGCCTGCCCTCTTTTTCCGGCCGGGCAGGCTCTCATGGCCGTGCCGGAAACATAAAGATTACTAAAAGGGGGGAGAAAATGATCCAGACCAGGAAATGTCCGAACGGTGTGCGGATCGTCACAGAAAAAATGCCGCATGTCCGCTCGGTTTCGATCGGCATTTGGGTCAAGGCCGGTGCCAGGAATGAAGCCTCGGGAGAAGCCGGCATGGCCCACTTTATCGAGCATATGCTGTTTAAGGGTACGGCCGGACGGACGGCCAAAGAGATTGCTGAAACGATTGACCGGACAGGCGGAGAGATCAACGCCTACACTGCCATGGAAGAAACCTGCTTTTATGTCAATGTGCTCGCGGAAGACGCCCCCCAGGCAGTTGATGTGCTGGCGGACATGTTCTTCAACTCAGCCTTTGATGAGCAGGAAATGCGGAAGGAAAACTCCGTCATTCTCGAAGAAATCGCGATGGTCGCCGACACACCGGATGATGACGTCCATGAACAGCTGCAGGCCGCGATGTATCCGGGCCATCCGATGGGGCGTCCGATCCTCGGCTATCCGGAAACGGTCAGCGAGTTTACCAGGGAAGAAACCCTCTCATTCATGAAGCGGGAGTACCGGCCGGAACGGCTGGTCATCTCCGCGGCAGGCAATGTGGATGATGATCTGATTACCCGGCTTGAACAAAGCTTCGGGATGTTCACGGGAGGATCCGAAACCCCTATTTCCATAGAAAGGCCGGAGTTCACTCCTGGAGCGGTACGCAAGCGGAAAGACACGGAGCAGGCCCATTTGTGCCTCGGCTATCCGGGGATGGATGCGAACGATTCCGATATCTATGGAATGATCATTCTGAACGCGCTCTTTGGCGGTAGTATGAGCTCAAGGCTCTTCCAGCGGATCCGTGAGGAGAGGGGGCTTGCCTATTCCGTTTATTCGTATCATTCATCCCATGCCGATTCGGGATCGGTCACCATCTACGCTGGCACCTCTCCGTCCCGCCTTGAGGAGACACGGACAGTCATACGGAATGAAATATCCCTGCTCCTCCGGGATGGCGTATACGATACCGAGATCGAAAGTGCAGTCGGCCAGATGAAGGGGAGTCTCCTGCTGGGCCTTGAATCACCTGCTTCAAGAATGAGCCGGAATGCGAAAAATGAACTTTTTACCGGAGAACATAGGAATATTGATGAAGTGATGGATGAATTTCGCCGTGTGGACGGCAAAAAGATCCGGCGCATTGCTGAAAGGATCTTTTCAGGGCCGCCGGCAGAGTCAAGCATCATCCCGAACTGAAACCGACCGGAAGGCTATGGCCTTCCGGTTTTTCATATACCGTTTGGGACGGAACATCCGCCCGGGCGGTGCATATAGTTTAGGAGAAGGGGGAGTGGAAGATGCTGCTGTCGACAATGGCCGAAAAAGAACTGATCCAGATGGAAGACGGCGTACGCTACGGGCTTCTTGCCGACACGGAGATGCTGTTTGATCCGAAGAGTGGCCGGATCCACGGTTTCGAACTGAAACGCCGCGCAGGATGGCTGCAGGGCGGCCGGAAATCAGCCGGAGAAGCGGAATACATCCCTTGGGAGGAAATCGTGCTGATCGGTGATGACCGAATTTTGTTCCGGCGGACCCACCCGATCCATGAGGGGCTATTTGAATGAACCGACCGGATTGGCTGATCATCGGATCCGATGCCCGTTTCCCGAAAGCTGCGGACCATCTCCGTAAAAAGGGGTACACGGTTATTCACGATGCCCGTGACACGTGGGACAGCAAGACTGATGAACTCCTGAAAAATGAAAAGCCCGTTCGGGTGGTCCTGCCGATCCATCCGCCGGAAGGCCAGCCGGCCCCCGGCTTGCTGGAAAAAGTGGACCGGCTGTTTGTTGGAAGGCTAAATGCCGAATGGGAAAAGGCAACGGAATTAGCAGGAAAACTGCCCCGTCTTTACCTGCAGGAGGAGAGATTCATCTGGGAAAATGCCGTCCTGACTGCAGAAGGTTTTCTTGCCATGTTCTACCGTTCCGGGGCAGGTCCCGTAGCCGGCAGGCAATGGATCGTCGCGGGCTACGGGCGGGTCGGGAAAACCACGGCGCGGCTGCTGCGTGCGATGGGGGCGGAGGTTTCCGTGCTTGCCCGTTCTCCATCACAGACTGCAGAAGCCTTGACCGAAGGATTCGGCATCCTGGATTTTCATGAGGCAGGTCTGCCGGGCGGTATTTTGGTCAACACGATACCGTCACAGTGGCTGGAACTCTCCGGGCAGTACAACCCCTCACACATTTATGACCTGGCTTCTGCGCCCGGGTGCCTAAAGCCCGGAGCCGCCCATGAATACTATAGGTTACTGCCTGCGCTGCCGGGACGTATATTTCCGGACGATGCAGCCCGGATCCTCTCGGAGGCGCTGTGCAGAATGGACAGCTAGCGGAAGGAGAGTCAGGATGCTCGACGGCAAGAGAATCGGTTTCGGGATTACCGCATCCCACTGCACTTATGCGGATGTGATTCCGAAGATCAAGGCGTTCACCGACAGGGGGGCTACGGTCGTCCCGGTCATCACCAATTCTGTGCTGACCGCCGCGACCCGTTTCGGGACAGGCGAAGAATGGATGGAAAAAATCCGCGAAGCGGCAGGCGCGGATATCATCACGACCATTGCGGGGGCTGAGCCGTTTGGACCAAAGACACCGGTCGACTGCATGGTGATTGCCCCGATGACGGGGAATTCAATCTCACGGTTTGCCAATGCCATCACGGACTCACCCGTGCTCATGGCGGCAAAGGCGACACTCAGGAACGGTACGCCGGTCGTTATCGGAATCTCCACCAACGATGCGCTCGGCCTGAACGGAACAAATATCATGAAACTGCTGAATACGAAGAACATCTACTGCATCCCGTTCGGACAGGATGACCCGGTCAAAAAGCCGAATTCCCTCATCAGTGATTTCACCAAGATGGTTGATACGGTGGAGGCCGCGATGAGAGGAGAACAGCTTCAGCCGCTCCTGATCAGGCATGAAAATACTTAATCACGTATATTTCACCGAAAGCCCACTAAAACATGCTATAATACTGAACATTCGATCATGAAATTTGAGGAGTGTTTAACCATGGGATATCGTGTTGCAATTGTCGGAGCTACAGGCGCGGTCGGCCAGAGAATCGCTAAGAAGCTTGAAGAAAGGAAATTCCCCGCAGATGAAATTCTTTTCCTTGCCTCTGCCCGATCCGCAGGAAGCAAAGTGGAGTTCGGCGGTAAGGAATTTACTGTTGAAGAAGCGGTGCCTGAACGTTTTGAAGGCGTAGATATCGCCTTCTTCAGTGCAGGAGGGAGCGTTTCCAAGCAGCTTGCGCCAGAAGCGGTCCGCCGGGGGGCAGTCGTCATCGACAATACGAGCGCATTCCGCATGGATCCGGACACTCCGCTTGTCGTTCCCGAAGTGAACCGCGAGGCGCTCAAGGAACACCGGGGCCTCATCGCCAATCCGAACTGCTCGACCATCCAGATGGTTGCGGCACTGGAACCGGTCCGCAGGAAGTACGGACTGAAGAAAGTGATCGTATCGACTTATCAGGCTGTATCCGGTGCGGGAGCCGCCGCAATCGGCGAGCTGGGCAAACAAAGTGAGGACATGGACAACAGGGCCGGGGCAGAGGCGGAGCTTCTGCCGGTCAAGGGTGATAAGAAACATTACCCGATCGCGTTCAACGCGGTACCGCAAATTGATGTCTTCAGCGAGGACGGCTATACATTTGAAGAGTGGAAAATGATCAATGAGACAAAGAAGATCATGGGAATGCCAGAACTTTCCGTAGCGGCAACATGTGTCCGCCTTCCGGTCGTGACCGGCCACTCCGAATCTGTGTATTTCGAGACGGGCAATCCGTCTGCTGATACGGCAGGCATCCGGGAATCCCTGCATGCCGCGGAAGGCATCACCGTAATGGATGATCCGGAAAACCAGGCGTACCCGATGCCACTGTTCGCAGAAGGAAAAGACGATGTATTTGTCGGACGCCTCCGTAGGGATCTCGACACCCCGGGCGCCTTCCACTTCTGGGTTGTCGCAGATAACCTTCTGAAGGGAGCTGCCCTCAACTCGATCCAGATCGCTGAAGCACTAATCGCGGACGGGTTGCTGAAAGGGGAAGACGCCGATGGAACTCGGCAGCATAGCGACGGCGATGGTCACGCCGTTCGATAAGGATGGAAATGTTGACGAGGGCCGCCTGACCGCCCTCGTTGATATTTTGATACAGAAAGGATCGGACTCCATTGTGGTCTGTGGGACGACTGGGGAAGCGCCCACGCTGACCGACGACGAGAAGGAGCGGGTCATCAGGCTGTCCGTCGAGGCGGCCGGTGGCAGGATTCCTGTCATCGCAGGCACCGGGAGCAACAGCACCGCCGCGACGGTCGCCATGACGAAAAGGGCGGAGGCAGCGGGAGCCGATGGCATCATGTTGGTGGCACCGTACTATAACCGGCCGGACCAGCGGGGCATGCATGCGCATTTCACTGAAGCGGCGGGAAGCACGAAGCTTCCGGTCATGCTTTATAATGTGCCCGGCAGGACCGCATCCCGGCTGGAACCCGAGACGGTCATCTCCCTGTCGGGTGTCCCGAATATTCGGGCTGTCAAGGAGGCGGGAGGAGATCTCGGCGCCATGACCCGCATCATTGCGGGGACGGACGAGGGATTCCGCCTGTATAGCGGGGATGACGGCCTGACGCTTCCGGTGCTGGCAATCGGCGGGCACGGCGTGGTCTCAGTCGCCTCGCATGTGGCCGGACCCGAGATGCAGCGGATGGTCCGTGCTTACAAGAATGGTGATCTTGAAGAGGCCGCACGCCTCCATGCGGAAATCAGCCGTTTATCAGAAGCCCTGTTTTCCCGCCCTAGCCCGTCTCCGGTTAAGCATGCATTGAAACTGGCCGGATTTGACCCCGGTACGGTGCGGCTTCCGATCATGCCCCTGGACGGGGAAGGGTGCACGATTGTGGGGCAGGCAATGTCCGGTTTCCGGGCGGCGACGAGGACGTGACATGCCGCATGTTCTACAGGCATCTGCCAAAAGGGGATGTCCAATAAGTAATTAATTCTTGTATCTATGCAAACAGCAGTGGCGTCGGGAGACTCCTGCGGGAATAGCGTTAGCCGAAGACCCCGGATGTTGCGCAACGCTTCGCGATGCGCACAGACGCCAGTCTGCGTACTGGCGCCGGCTAAGGCAACGCCCGCGGAAAGCGACCAGAGCCACTGCTGTTTGCTTTTTCTGCTGGAAATATACTTTTCGGACAGCCCTTTTTTAAAACGGAAATCGTAGTGCATATCCGGACGGGAAAGGTTTCGAAAGATCAACAAGAGTAAGCGAAAGATCAATAAGGGTCTTTCAAAGATCACCAAGCCCAGATGACAGATCAACATATGTACATAGATGATGCACCCATCATCCCCGTCGGTGCCAAAGCAGGAAAGCCGGAGTACCCCTCCGCGGTGCGCCAATCAGTTCCGTGCGGAACGAACACCAATTTCATCACTTTTTTAATTTGTCTAGATTGTACGGCTACCGTATAATGGAGGTTAGCGGATATGGAACGGGTATGATTTAGGAGGAGAACCATTGACCAAGACAAAAAATGAAAACATCAGGGTCATCCCCCTCGGAGGAGTGGGGGAGATCGGGAAGGCGATGTATGTGGTCGAGATCGATGATGAACTGTTCATCGTCGACAGCGGCCTCATGTTCCCGGAAGGGGAAATGCTCGGCATTGATATCGTTATCCCGGATACGACCTACATCGAAGAAAACAAAGACCGGCTGAAAGGAATCTTCCTGACGCATGGCCATGAAGATGCGATCGGATCGATCGCCTACCTGCTCGGCAAAGTCCAGGCGCCTGTCTATGGCTCGAAACTGACCATCGCCTTGGCAAAAGAACATCTGAAGGACAAGCAGGCACCCAAGAACATCAAGTTCTTCGAAGTATCGAACAGGAGCCGGATGAACTTCGGGCGGACGTATGTGACGTTCTTCAATACGACCCACAGCATTCCGGACTCCCTCGGAATCGTGTTCCATACGAGCGAGGGCGCCATTGTTCACACAGGGGAATTCAAGTTCGACCAGTCAGCAAAAGGCAAGTACCGTCCGGATATCTCGAAAATGGCCGCGATCGGCGATGAAGGTGTCTTCATCCTGATGTCCGACTCGTCGGAAGCGGAGCGCCCGGGCCATACGACACCGGAGTCCGTTGTCGCTGAGCAACTGTCCAAGACCTTCCACAAGGCACAGGGCCGCATCCTCATCGCCCTTTATGCCTCCAACTTCATCCGCATGCAGCAGGTCTTCGACAGGGCCGCCGAATCAGGCCGCAAAGTCGCGGTCATCGGCAAATCACTCGAAACCTACTTCGAGGTCGGCATGAAGCTCGGCTATCTGAATGTTGCCGACGGCCTCGTCATTCCGGTCAAGGAAATCGGCAAATACGATGATTCAGAAGTGGCGATCATCGTCACAGGCAATCAGGGCGAGCCCCTCCATGCGCTCGAGCGCATCGTGAAGCGGCAGCACAAGGACATCCGGATCAAGGAGACCGACACGGTCCTCATCACCTTCACCCCATCGCCGGGCATGGAAGTCGGGATGTACAACACGATGAACGAGCTGGCGAAGGCGGGTGCCGATGTCCTGACCTCGAGCCGGAAGGTGCACGTATCAGGACACGGCAGCCAGGAAGACCTGAAGCTGATGCTCAACCTGATGAAGCCGAAATTCTTCATCCCGATCCAGGGTGAGTACAGGATGCTCATTGCCCACTCCAAACTTGCCCAGCAGACCGGCCTTCCGAAGTCCCGCATCTTCATTGCGGACAAAGGGGATATCGTTGAGTACAAGAACGGCAAGATGCGCATGACCGGAAGGGTCACCGCAGGCAATGTACTGATTGACGGAAGCGGAATCGGGGACATTGGCAACATCGTCCTGCGCGACCGTAAACTCCTTTCCGAGGATGGCATCTTCATTGTCGTAATCACGCTCAACCGCAAGAAAAAGACGATTGCAGCCGGACCGGAAATCCTGTCCCGCGGCTTTGTCTATGTGCGCGATTCCCGTGAACTGATCGGCGAAGCCGAAGAGCTCGTAAAGAAGATCGTCGGCAAGTATTCCAATAAAGACTCGTTTGAATGGACGAGCATCAAGCAGGAAATCCGCGATACACTCAATTCATACCTCTACCAGAAGACGAAGCGACGCCCGATGATCATCCCGATCATCATGGAATACTGAGGCGACGCAACAGAGATAGAACAAAACGGGATTTCTTCGCCGTCACTGGCGGGAAATCCCGTTTTCATCGATGGGGGTGAACCAGATGGCAACCAAACGCAGCAAGAAGAAAAAGCGCAGGACCACTGCAAAAAAGAAGAAATCCGGACTCTATCCGCTCGGGTACGAACTGTCGGGCCTTGTCATGACCGGGCTTGCCATCATCACATTTTTTGATCTTGGATTTGTCGGGAAGGCACTCGGCAGTGCCGGCCGGTTCCTGTTCGGAAACTGGCATGCATCACTGCCGTTTCTTTTCCTGATATTCGCGCTTCTTTTGATGGTGAAGCGGGAAATTCCGGATCTCAGGAACCGAATAGTCGGGGGGCTGCTCCTCATTCTCGGAAGCCTGACGCTCTTCAGCCATGTTCTGCTGTTTACGGAGCGGTATGAGAGCGGCCGTCTGCAGACCACTTCGGCCCTGAGGGAAACATGGCTCATCCTGGTCACAGACGGGGGCATCACGGATCCGTCAGTCTCGCTCGGAGGCGGGATTGTCGGGGGATTCCTGTTTGCCATGTTCCATGTGCTGTTCGATTCCGCAGGAGCCACCATTGCAGGAGTGATCATGCTTTCGATGGGGCTGATTTTGCTGTCAGGAAAGGCACTCGTCCCGTATCTCGCGGAAAAAGTCCCTGAAATGATGGAAACCATCGGGGATTGGTTTACCAGGGAACGCAAGCCCGCTCGGCCAAAGCCGGATAAGGCACCAAAAGCACAGAAAATGAAAGAACCCCGGAAATCACGCCGGGCCGCTGCTGATGAGGAAGCCGCATCCGCCGGCATCGGAGCTCCGGATACGGATTCACGCGATGATGCAAACGACAGTCGCGTTCCGGAGCCCGAACCAGTCCGGATCCAGCCCATTATTTCTTCCTTTACAGAGCGGGTAAAGGAAGAGCCGGTCAAAGAAAAGGCGTCAGCCAGCCAAAAGGAAGAAGAACAGGACACGGATGCAGAAATACGGGACATTGGCGATGCGCAGCCTGTGAACGAGGATTTTGTGCTGCCTCCTGTTTCTCTGTTGAATCCGCCGCCTGAAAATGACCAAAGCGGCGAATACAATATGATCCAGCACAATGCCGAAAAGCTTGAGAAAACATTCAACAGCTTCGGCGTGAAGGCGAGCGTCACGGAAGTGCATCTCGGCCCGGCTGTCACCAAATATGAAGTGATGCCTGCTACGGGGGTAAAGGTCAGCCGGATTGTCAGTCTTTCGGACGATATCGCCCTTGCGCTTGCCGCACGCGATATCCGGATCGAAGCGCCGATTCCGGGCAAATCGGCAGTGGGCATAGAAGTGCCGAACACCGAGGTGGCGATGGTATCGCTGCGCGAGGTGCTGGAATCCCGCAACAATAACCGGCCAGACTCCAAACTCATGGTCGCGCTCGGAAGGGACATCTCAGGTGATGCGGTCATGGCCGAGCTCAATAAAATGCCCCATATGCTCGTTGCCGGAGCGACCGGCAGCGGGAAGAGTGTATGCATCAACGGAATCATCATCAGTATCCTCATGAGGGCGAAGCCGCATGAAGTGAAGCTGATGATGATTGACCCGAAGATGGTTGAGCTCAATGTCTACAATGGTGTGCCGCATCTTCTTGCTCCGGTCGTCACGGATCCGAGGAAGGCTTCCCAGGCGCTTAAAAAGGTGGTTGCGGAAATGGAGCGGCGCTACGATCTGTTTTCGCATACAGGCACGAGGAATATCGAGGGCTATAACCACCATATTGATGAATGGAACGAGGAAAACGAAGAAAAGCATCCGCGCCTTCCTTATATAGTCGTCATTGTCGATGAACTCGCGGACCTCATGATGGTCGCTTCAAGCGATGTCGAGGACTCAATCACCAGGATCGCCCAGATGGCCAGGGCTGCCGGTATCCACCTGATCATCGCGACACAGCGTCCGAGCGTCGATGTCATCACCGGCATCATCAAGGCGAACATCCCGTCCAGAATCGCCTTTGCTGTCTCGTCGGCCGTAGATTCACGGACAATCCTTGACTCCGGCGGGGCAGAGAAACTCCTCGGCCGCGGCGATATGCTGTATCTTCCGGCCGGAGCCTCCAAGCCGACCCGTATCCAGGGCGCCTTCCTATCCGATCAGGAAGTCGAGGAAGTCGTCGACTTTGTAATCAGCCAGCAAAAAGCGCAGTATGAGGAATCGATGATTCCGACGGAAGTGGAAGAAGTCGCGCCGCATGAAGAGACGGATGAATTGTACGATGAGGCGGTCGACCTTGTGAGGAGCATGAATCAGGCATCGGTCTCGATGCTCCAGAGGAGATTTAGGATCGGCTACTCCAGAGCCGCACGTATCGTCGATCAGATGGAAATGCGAGGGGTGGTCGGCCCGCATGAAGGCAGCAAACCGCGCCAGGTCCTTATCCAAGACCATCCGGATGAACCATGAACTGTAGAACATTAAACTTAAAGCTGCAGACAAAGTGAGTGTGTTTCTCCTTTGTCTGCAGCTTTTTAATTGCTCCATATTGGCAATAAGGAGACTCAGGCTTATCTCAGGAGGACCTAATATTAAATTAGGGGGACCTCTTCTGCAATCCGGATGAAATGTTGAAAGCGGTTTATTTGGAAAGTAAGCGCTTAATCATGACGGATTGTTAACCTGTATGGGGCGTAAGTATGAATTTGTCTTCATATTTAGAAAGAAAGGTATTCCACTAGGGTAGCAAAAATGATATAGTATGTCTGATTAGGAGGAAGGTTTTACATCAGATGTCTGATCTCTATAATTTGGTGGTGATGTCATGACGGTAAAGGCGGACCACCGGCACTTGTATCTTCAGGTTATCGAGCAGCTTAAACGGGACATTGCGTCGGGGGTTTTCAAAGAGAAAGAAAAACTCCCTTCCGAGTTTGAACTCGCCAAGATCATGGGTGTGTCCAGGGCAACTCTCCGGGAGGCGCTCCGCCTGCTGGAGGAAGAGCACTATATTGTCCGAAGGCATGGTGTCGGGACTTTCATTAATCCGAGACCGCTGTTTTCGGCCGGCATCGAAGAGCTGGCCAGCGTATCGGATATGATCCGCCAGGTGGGCATGACACCGGGGACAAACTTCATCAGTTCTTCCGAGGAACTTGCTGCGGAGGAAGACATGGAGCGTTTCGGGTGCGGTCCGGATGAGCAGATCATGACGATCAAGCGAGTCAGGACAGCGGATGGCGAGCCGGTTGTTTACTGCATCGATGTCTTCCCGTCCCGTTACGTCAGTGAGGAATTCCTGAAACAGGAAGACGAATCCATCTTCGAGGCGATTGAACGGACGGGGAACCTGAGGATTACACAGGCGGTGGCCCAGATTGAACCGGTCGGGTACGACGAGGAGGCATCTCCGATCCTCGAATGCGAACCGGAGACCGCGCTGCTTATGTTGCGGCAGTCCCATTACGCGGAGGGGGAAGAGGTCATTCTCTACTCCCGCAACTATTTCAAGGGCGATAAATTCAACTTCCACGTTTTGCGGAAACGGATGTAAAACAGACAACCTTCCTGCTATCAAAAGCACATTTACAACAACATTTAGGGGGTACCACAAATGGCAAAACGCAAGTTTGGTCTTGCGCTGTCGGTTCTCTTGGCTGCGGGCACGCTCCTCGGCGCATGCGGCTCCGACAACGGTGAAGAAGCACAAAACGAAGGCAACAACTCCGGCGGCGGAGAGTCCGCTTCCGAGTTTTCCGTAGCGATGGTCACTGACGTCGGCGGTGTTGACGATAAATCGTTCAACCAGGCTGCCTGGAAAGGGATTCAGGAGTTCGGCGAAGACAATGGCCTCGAAAAAGGCGACGGCGGGTTTGACTATCTCCAGTCTGCCGGTGAAGAAGACTACATCCCGAACCTGAACGCACTTGCGCGTCGTGACTTCAACCTCGTTTTCGGTGTCGGCTTCATGATGCAGGATGCGCTTGATGAGATCGCTTCCCAACAGAAAGACACGGAGTTTGCGATCATCGACGCGGTTGTCGAGCAGCCAAACACGGTCAGCCTCCTTTTCAAAGAGCATGAAGGTTCCTTCCTGGCAGGCGTCGCAGCGGCGCTCACAACAGAAAGCAAGAAAGTCGGCTTTGTCGGCGGCATGGAAAACGAAGTTATCCACCGCTTCGAATCCGGTTTCGTACAGGGTGTAGAGGCAGTTGACCCATCCATCGAGGTCGATATCCAGTACACTGGCGCATTTGACAAAGCGGAGCTTGGCAAGACGACTGCCAACCGCATGTACTCCAGCGGCGTTGATGTCATCTTCCACGCAGCGGGCGGAACGGGCAATGGTGTCTTCTCCGAAGCAAAAGAACGCAAATCGAATGACCCGGATGCAAACGTTTGGGTGATCGGTGTCGACTCCGATCAGTACGATGAAGGTGCGGTGGGAGACACGAACGTTACGCTCACTTCGATGCTGAAGCGCGTTGACGTAGCGGTCAAGGATATTTCTGAAAAAGCGATGAACGGCGAATTCCCTGGCGGCGAAGTGATCACTTACGGCATCGCTGATGACGGCGTCGCACTCGCGGATTCCCGTGGCAACATCCCTGAGGATGTCATGGCTCAGATTGAAGAGTATCAGGAAAAAATTGCTTCCGGCGAAATCGAAGTCAAGGAATACCCGGAAGGCAAAGAACCTAAGTAATGGATGTGTTCAGCATGGGGGCCGGAATGTCCGGTCTTCATGCTTCCTTATGTAAAAAGACATTTTGTAAATGATAGATGAAAGATTTCCTTTCAGGAAGTCTTTCCTGTATCAGTTTACAGGCGCTTGGAAGGTTTATAGGACAAAGGAGTGAAACCATTGGAATACGTGATCGAAATGCTCAACATCCGCAAGGAGTTCGGCAATTTCGTGGCTAACGATAATATCACCCTGCAGCTCCGCAAGGGTGAGATCCATGCGCTTCTCGGCGAGAACGGTGCCGGGAAATCCACGCTTATGAACGTGCTTTTCGGACTTTACCAGCCGGAAGGCGGAGAAATCCGGGTCCGCGGCAAGAAAGCGGACATCACCGATCCGAACGTCGCGAACAAACTGGGAATCGGAATGGTCCACCAGCATTTCATGCTGGTCGAAAATTTTACAGTTACCGAAAATATCATTCTTGGCAACGAGCCGAAAAAGAACGGAAGCGTCAATGTGGCAGGTGCCGCGAAGAAAGTGGCAGAACTGTCAAGGCAGTATGGTCTGAACGTTGACCCCACCGCAAAGATCGAAGACATTTCCGTCGGAATGCAACAGCGTGTTGAAATCCTGAAGACGCTATACCGCGGCGCGGATATCCTGATCTTCGATGAACCGACTGCCTCACTGACCCCTCAGGAAATCAGCGAGCTGATCGGTATCATGAAAAAACTGATCGCCGAAGGGAAGTCGATCATCCTCATTACCCACAAGCTTCAGGAAATCATGGATGTATCCGACCGGGTGACCGTCATCCGGAAAGGCAAGGGAATCGGAACGGTCGAGACAGCTGAAACGAATCCGGAGCAGCTGGCATCGATGATGGTCGGACGCCAAGTTACATTCAAGACCGAAAAAGGACCGGCATTTCCGAAAGAGGAGGTCTTGCAGATTGATGGGCTCACCGTGGAGGACATCCGCGGGATTGCCAAGGTCAAAAACCTAAGCCTCAGCATCCGAAAGGGTGAAATCGTCGGCATCGCCGGTATTGACGGCAACGGGCAGTCGGAACTGATCGAGGCGATCACCGGCCTGCGCAAAGTGAAATCGGGAAAAATCCTGATCAGCGGCAAAGACATCACGAACCGAAAGCCGCGGGAAATCACGGAAAGCGGAATCGGCCATATTCCGCAGGACCGCCACAAGCACGGACTGGTGCTTGATTTCCCGATCGGCCACAACATTGGTCTTCAGACATACTACCGGCCTCCTTATTCCAAAGGAGGGATCATGGACTATTCCGCCATCGAGAAAAAAGCGGAAGAAATCATTGCCCAATATGATGTCCGGACGCAGGGCCCGCATGAACCCGCACGCGCGCTTTCCGGAGGGAACCAGCAAAAAGCGATCATCGGGCGGGAAGTCGAGCGGGATCCCGATCTTCTGATAGCGGCACTGCCGACACGCGGGCTCGATGTCGGGGCCATTGAATTCATCCATCGCCGGCTGATCGAGCAGCGGGATAGCGGCAAAGCGGTCCTGCTCGTGTCGTTTGAACTGGATGAAGTCATGAATGTTTCTGACCGGATTGCAGTCATCTATGACGGTTCGATCATAGATACGGTGCTCCCGGCGGAGACCGACGAACAGGAACTCGGTCTGCTCATGGCCGGCCATTCAAGAGAAGCGGCTGCCCGGCAGGCGGAAGAAGGTGTCAGCAAACATGTCGAATAGAATGATTAATCTCCTCGTGCCGGCCATTGCCGTCATCCTCGGCCTGCTGGTCGGGGCGATCGTCATGCTGTTGAGCGGCTATGATCCGGTCGCGGGGTATATCGCACTCTGGCACGGAATTTTCGGTGACTCTTATGCCATCGGGGAAACCATCCGCCAGATCACGCCATACATTCTGGCGGGCCTTGCGGTGGCCTTCGCTTTCCGCACCGGCCTTTTCAACATCGGAGTGGAAGGGCAGCTGATCGTTGGCTGGTTCGCATCAGTCTATGTGGGAGCGGCTTTTGATCTCCCGAAATTCATCCATCTTCCCCTTGCCATCCTGGCGGGGGCTGCAGCAGGGGCACTATGGGCCTTCCTGCCGGGTCTTCTTAAGGCGAAGATGAAAATCCATGAGGTCATCGTGACAATCATGATGAACTATATTGCGCTCCACGTAGTCAACGCACTGATTAAAACGTGGTCAGGCGGCGGGGACAAAACAGACCGGATCCTAGAATCGGCTTCCCTGCGTTCCGAATTCCTATCTTCACTGACCGATTATTCGCGGCTGCACTACGGGATTCTTGTGGCACTGCTGATGGTGGTCGTCATGTGGTTCATCCTTGAAAAGACCACAACCGGCTTTGAGTTGAAGGCAGTCGGCTTCAACGAGCATGCATCCGAGTACGCAGGCATGAAAATCGGCAAGAACATCATTTTGTCAATGGTCATTTCCGGCGCTTTCGCCGGCCTTGCGGGTGCAATGGAAGGGCTCGGTACATTCGGCAATATGTATACGCGCGGCGGCTTCACCGGCATCGGGTTTGACGGAATTGCTGTTGCGCTCCTCGGGGCAAATACCCCGATTGGCGTCATTTTCGGTGCGGTCCTGTTCGGCTCCCTGAAATACGGATCGCTCAACATGCCGAACGCCGCACAGATTCCGGAAGAGGTTGTCCAGATCGTCATCGCCCTCGTCATCTTCTTCGTGGCGTGCGGGTATGCAATCCGTCTCTTCCTGACCAAGATCTCCAAGAATAAGGGGGCGAAGTGACATGGGCTTCCTCGATATCCTTTACTTCATGGTGCCGGTGTCCATCGCCTATGCAGCACCATTGATTTTCACAGCGCTCGGGGGCGTCTTTTCCGAACGGTCCGGTGTCGTCAACATCGCATTGGAAGGGCTCATGGTCATGGGTGCATTCATCGGAATCCTATTCAATCTGTTTTTCTATGATACGTTTGGAGATTGGACGCCGTGGATCGCACTGATCGCCGCAATGGTCGTATCCGGTGTGTTTGCCATCCTGCATGCGGTCGCGTCGATCTCATTCCGGGCCGACCAGGTCGTCTCGGGTGTCGCCATCAACATGCTCGGCCTTGCCATAGCGCTGTTCCTGACGAAAATGATTTTTGACAAGGGACAGACCGACTTCATCAAGAAAGCAATCCCGAATTTTGATGTACCGTTCCTGTCAGACATCCCGGTGATCGGCCCGATGCTCTTCACAGGCATCTACGGTTCGAGCATTCTTGCAATCGTCGCGGCAATCATCACCTGGTATGTGATCTACAAGACGCCATTCGGCCTGCGTCTCCGGTCGGTAGGGGAACATCCGATGGCGGCGGACACAATGGGGGTCAACGTCAACAAGATCCGTTATATCGCCGTCATCATTTCCGGCGCACTGGCGGGAATCGGCGGAGCCATCTATTCCCAGACGATGACCCGCGACTTCGGTCATGCGACGATCAACGGGCAGGGCTTCATGGCCCTCGCCGCGATGATCTTCGGGAAATGGCATCCGATCGGTGCCATGGGGGCGGCCATCTTCTTCGGATTCGCCCAGGCGCTGGCAGTCGTCGGGCCGAGCATTCCGCTCATCAAAGAAATCCCGACAGGATATCTCCACGCACTCCCGTACGTCGTCACGATCCTCGCCCTTGCCGGCTTTATCGGCAAAGCGACCGGTCCGAAGGCGAACGGAAAACCATATATCAAAGGCAGCCGGTAATTCCGGCCGGAGCGGGTCCTTAGGGCCCGCTTTTTATTTTGGCTCAGGAAATATAAAACTTTACGCTGCGGACAATTATTATTCTCATGTAAGCCACCTCCAGTTCCGGCGCACAGAACTATATAAAACGAACAATTGAATCGAACGGAGGAATTTTCTATGGCGATTGCTTGGAGTGGAAGCACGAGACTCCTGCGGGAATAGCATGAGCCGAAGAACCCGCAGGAGTGCAGCGACGAGGGGGCTAAGGCCATGCCCGCGGAAAGTGAGTGCTGGAACGGAAAGCAACCGCCCTTTCTTCATGGGGAACTTTCTTTAGTTGATTCCATATGGCAAACTTCACCCTTCTCCATTGCGATAAGTCAACATCGGCTCGTTCCTCACCGTGTTTCCTTGATCTCATTGCGAAGGGCTCCAGTTCGTACGTTGCTGAACGGGCGCTTGCGCTTTCGTACTAAAATCTCTCCAAAGTTTGCCATGCAACTGCCGGGTTGGGTATAGTTAAATTGGTGAATACTTGATACAAATTTGAATGAAAACGAGGTGTCCCATGTTTACGGAAACTCGATTGACTCAAGGCGTCCGACTGTATGTACGAAGGACCGAACAGTTTAAGACGTTGACGTTCTCCATCCGCTTCAAGCAGCCGCTCACTGCGGAAGGGGCTTCCGAGCGGGCTGTTCTGGCCAATATTCTGGAAGACAGCACAGAGGCCTATCCGAGCCGGGCCGCACTCCGGCAGGCACTCGAGACGATGTATGGAACTCTTTACTATACAGATGTCGGCAAACGCGGCGGCTACCATTACTTATCATTGAACGCGGAATGTGTGGATGACCGCCTGATCCGTGATGAAGACATCGCCGATTGGACGATCCGCCTTCTGGCCGATGCCGTTCTCCGCCCGAATCTCCAGGACGGCACTTTCAAATCCCAGGTGTTTGAGCGGGAAAAGCAGACCGTTCTGGAGCGCGTCCGCTCCCTGTACGATGATAAGACCCGCTATGCACAGCAGCGGCTGCTGACATTGCTGCGGCCGGAGGGACCCGAGTCCATCAGGGCCACCGGTGAAGAAACCCATCTGGAAGCGCTGACTCCCGAGAAAGTCATGGAGGCATATCGCCGGATGATCAGCGAAGATGAGATAGAGATCTATGTCGTTGGGGCGGTCGATGAGGAAGCGATCACCACCTCGCTTAAGGAAGCTTTCCACTTCGAGGAGCGTGTTCCGGCCGTACTTCCTGAAAAGGCCGTCCGCGGAACCGGCAAGCAGGGCCGGGTTTCGGAAAAGCAGAACATGAAGCAGGGCAAGCTCCATATCGGATTCAGCACACCTGTGATGTTCGGCACGGAGGACTTCCCGAAGATGCAGCTGACAAACGGCATTTTCGGAGGTTTCCCTCACTCCAAGCTGTTCATGAACGTCCGGGAAAAGGAGAGCATGGCATACTATGCCGCCAGTTCCTATCTGTCCCGCTACGGGCTCATCACCGTTTCGGCAGGAATCGATGCGGACCTCGCCGACAAAGCGGTGAAACTGATCGATGAACAGCTGGAAGCGATGAGGGCAGGGGAAATTACGGACACCGAGCTTGGCCAGACAAAGGCCATGCTCGCCAACCAGCTTCGTGAAGCGCTGGATTCCTCTAGGGGCCAGATCGAGATCTTTGATCAGTATAAGGACTTGCCCGGCGGTTTCACCCCTGAAGGATGGATCGCGAAGTGGGAGCCTGTGACGGCAGACGATATCCGGAACATGGCCGGGAAGATCGACCGCCAGCTGGTCTACCTGCTTTCCGGAAAGGAGGAATCGGCAGATGAAAACGCTTGAGTACAGCCGAGTCAACGAAACGCTTTACCATGAGACCCTGCCGAATGGGCTGCAGGTGTTTATCCTGCCGAAATCCGGTTTTTCCAAGACCTATGTCTCATTCACGACCAGATACGGCTCCGTGGACAACACCTTCATCCCGCTGGGCAAGGATGAAATTGTCCGGGTCCCCGATGGCATCGCTCACTTCCTCGAACACAAGATGTTCGAAAAGGAAGATGGGGATGTCTTCCAGAAGTTCGGGATGAACGGGGCGTCCGCAAACGCCTTTACATCATTTACCCGTACCGCCTATCTGTTTTCTGCGACGGAGAATCTCTATCCGAACACTGAACTTCTTCTGAATTTCGTTCAGGCGCCTTATTTCACAGAGGAGACCGTCGAAAAGGAGAAAGGAATCATTGGGCAGGAAATCACGATGTATGACGACCTGCCGGACTGGCGTGCCTACTTCGGTACGATTGAGAATCTCTACAAGGAGCACCCGGTGAAGATCGACATTGCCGGAACGGTCGAGTCGATTTCCAAAATTACCGCGGATCACCTGTATGAGTGCTACCACACGTTCTACCATCCATCCAACATGCTCGTATTCGCGGTTGGAGCGGTTGATCCCGAAGAGATGATGACGTTCATCCGGGACAACCAGGCAGCGAAGACATTTGATAAGCCGGAGCGGATCGTCCGCCAATTCCCTCAGGAGAAGATGGAAGCGGCAGTGAAGGAAGGCAGTCTCGAAATGGATGTTTCAAAACCGAAAGTCCATCTCGGCATCAAGCTTCCGGCACTCGCGCAAGAGGGATTGGAGGGTCTGAAGCAGGAGCTTTCTTATCAGATCATGATGGATCTCCTGTTCGGAAAGACTTCCAAGTTCTACACGGACGCATATGAAGAGGGCCTGATCGACGAATCGTTCTCCACCGACTTTACAGCGGAAGAAGGATTTGCCTTTTCGGTGATCGGCTCTGACAGTGCCAAACCGGAGGAACTGACGCGGAAGATTCAGGACACCCTGCAGTGGGCTTCCGAGAAATTCCCGTTCGGCCAGGAAGACCTCGACCGTCAGCGGAGAAGACGCATCGGCTTCTTCATGCGCGCACTGAACTCTGTTGAATACATCGCGAACCAGTTCACCCGCTATGCATTCAATGGGATGAACCTGTTTGACACCGTCACAGCACTGGAGGCGCTGGAAGTGAAGGATCTCCAGGAAGTCCTCGTGCCGCTCACAGATGAGAAGGCGCGCACCGTATTTACGGTAAAACCTCCGGCGAACAAAGGGTGATCCCGCTCAAGACGGCGGCGGTGCTCGGAGCCTCCGGCGGAATCGGTACTGCGGTAGCGGAGCGGCTTGCCGCTTCCGGCTGGTCGCTTTATCTCCATTACAATTCCTCCCGGCAGTCCGCGGCAGAGCTGGAGCTCCGTCTGGCAAAGGCGTATCCGGAACAAAGGTTCATTGCGGTGCAGGCGGATTTTGCCGCTCCGGATGGAGGAGAACGTCTTGCTGCCGTCACCGGAGATCTTCGGGCCGTCGTCTCCTGCACAGGCCAGGGGATGACCAAGCTGCTGACGGACACCGACATGAATGACATGGATGAACTCTGGCGTGTCCATGCGGCCAATCCCATGCGTTTTATCGGATTGGTTTCAGAAAAACTGCGGCGGCATCCTGTTTCCCATGTGGTCATGATCGGCTCGATCTGGGGCGATGCCGGAGCCGCCGGGGAAGTGGCCTACTCATCGGTCAAGGGGGCGGTCCATGCGTTCGTCAAGGCGTACGCAAAGGAAGCGGCTGCCTCGAATGTGCTGGTAAATGCCGTCTCACCAGGGTGGATCGAGACACAGATGAACAGTCACCTTGATGAGGAAGAGCGCAGGATGGCGTTCGGAGAGATCCCGCTTATGCGTCCGGGCACCCCTGAAGATGTGGCCGGAACGGTGGATTTCCTGCTGGGCGAACAGTCACGCTACATCACTGGAGAAATCATCAAAGTCAATGGCGGATGGTATATCTGAACAGACGGCGGACCGGTGCCCACAAGCTCCGGTCCGCTGTTTGATTGGAATGATTTTTGGTGAATCCCCATACACCAAGATATAGATAGGAACGAGAACGCATTTTGACATGAGGAATAAGAAACTGAAGCAGTTAACTATTCACCAGAGTGGGGTTGACAAAGCGAGGGTCCAAAGCGGGAAACCGGTGGATTGTATATCAATATATTGTTCTGGCTATCCCTTTTCTTCAAATGACAAATCCGATATGATAGAAATACATTGCGCATCCGGCGCCGATGGAGGCGACCCAAATTGAGTGAGTGGTACATGGAATATGAGATTGAAGTGAACCGGCCGGGGCTTTTGGGAGAAATCTCCTCCCTTCTCGGACTGTTGCGTGTCAACATCGTGACAATCAACGGTGTGGATCAGGG
The DNA here is from genome assembly GCF_009761675.1 of Bhargavaea sp. CC-171006. Taxonomy (GTDB): domain Bacteria; phylum Bacillota; class Bacilli; order Bacillales_A; family Planococcaceae; genus Bhargavaea; species Bhargavaea changchunensis. The sequence continues at coordinate 32,069 of NZ_QUZH01000027.1, read as the reverse complement.
CAGGAGGGGCATGCTGCTCCGGACTGAGAACGATGATGCCATCGAGCGGTTTGAACTGATCGCCTCGACGATGGATATGATCAATGTCAGGAAACTGAGGCATCCCAAACTTCGTGACGTCCTGGCGGTCCGGCACGGCCGGTACATCCAGCGTGATGCCGATGACAAAAAGACATTCAGGTTTGTACGGGACGAACTCGGTATCCTCGTCGATTTCATGGCCGAGATATTCAAACAGGAAGGACACAAGCTGATTGGCGTTCGGGGCATGCCGCGCGTGGGCAAGACAGAGTCAGTCGTCGCCGCGAGTGTGAGCGCGAACAAAAAGTGGATTTTCCTTTCTTCGACGATGCTCCGCCAGACGGTCCGGAGCCAGCTTGCCGGTGATGAGTTTTCAGCGGACAATGTCTTTATCCTGGACGGGATCGTGACGAGGAAGGCGAGCGACGAGCGGCATATGCAGCTTGTCCGGGAAATCATGCGCCTGCCCGCGATCAAGGTCGTGGAACATCCTGACATGTTCGTGCGTCTTTCTGAGTACACGATGGATGATTTTGACTACATCATTGAGATCCGCCGTGATGAAGATGAAGAAATCACTTACGAGATACTGGAGAAAAACGACAGGATGTCGAGCCGGAGCGGGATGGATTTCGGGTTCAATATTTGATAGGCAGGTGTTTTTGTTGTCCGAATTGGGCGCTCGGCTAAAACAGGCGAGGATGGAGAAAGGTTACTCGCTTGAAGATTTACAGGAAATCACAAAAATTCAGAAACGCTATCTTGCCGCCATCGAGGAAGGCAAGTTCAGCATCATGCCGGGGACATTCTATGTACGGGCATTTATCAAGCAATACGCGGAAGCGGTGAGCCTGGATGCTGATGAGATGCTGGCCATGTATAAGGCGGAGGCACCTGAACCGCTGATTACGGGTGAAAGCGCCGGCATGTCAGCCCCGGCGATGAGACGGACGTCCATGAGGCGCGCAGGCAAGGCTGCAGAAGCGATGCCAAAGATCATTCTTGCGCTTTTCATCGTGGTGGCCATCGGTATCGTCTGGTTCCTGAAGGCCAACCAGGCCGCGGATATGGAACCTGCAGAAGAAATCAACGAAACGGAGAGCACTGTCCAGGTGGAACAAATCGGTCCTGAAGACGCAGAAGATGCGGCGCCTGCAGAAGACGCCGATTCTGATGAAGAAGAGTCCGCACAGGAAAAGCCTTCTGAAGAAGCGGATGAGCCCGCAGAACCGAAAACCGAACTTGCAGTGGACAAGTCCGAAGGAGAGAACACCTTTTACAACCTGAAGGGCACCGACAAGGTGAGCGTCGAATTGTCCGGAAAGGGCCGGTCCTGGCTCTCCGTCACTGACAATACCGGGAAGCAGTACTTGAGCAAGAGCCTCGAAAAAGGACAGACAGAGACCATCGAGGCAGAGGGTATACAGTGGCTCCGCTTCCGGATCGGTTATGTGCCGGGCGTGGAAATCACAGTGAACGGAAGTCCGCTCGACTATGCAATTTCCGGAAAGGAACGGGTTACGCAAAACATCATTATCCAGCTCGGTGCTGAACAATAGTCATCTCCAGGGATGACTTATTTTTTTTGAAAGGCGGAGTAATTCATGAATTTACCCAATAAAATCACAGTGGCCAGAGTCCTGCTCATTCCGGTATTCATCCTGTTCATGCTGGTCGACTTCGGAATGGGCAATATCCGTGCAGGCGGTGTGGAACTTCCGGCCGAACACCTGATCGGCGGCCTTATCTTTATTGTCGCGGCGCTGACCGACTGGTTCGACGGCCATCTGGCCCGCAAATATAATCTTGTCACGAACATGGGCAAGTTCCTTGACCCCTTGGCAGATAAGCTGCTTGTATCCTCGGCACTGATCATCCTCGTTGAAATGGGCTTTGCGCCTTCATGGATTGTCATTATCATCATCAGCCGCGAATTTGCGGTGACCGGCCTGCGTCTGATCCTTGCCGGCGGCGGTGAAGTCGTGGCGGCAAATATGCTTGGGAAGATCAAAACGACCGCACAGCTTCTTGCCACCATCTTCCTGCTGCTCCACAATATCTTCTTTGAAGCGGCCGGCATCCCGTTCGGCACGATCATGCTATATGTCGCGCTCGTCTTCACGGTCTGGTCGGGTGTGGACTATTTCTATAAAAACCGCCGTGTTCTGCTGGATTCTATGTAAGGGGGAGTCAATGTGAAAGCCGAAATCATTGCTGTCGGTTCCGAATTGCTTCTGGGGCAGATCAATAACACGAATGCCCGCTACATTTCATCAGGGCTTGCCGAACTGGGCATCAGCGTGCACTTCCATACCGTGGTCGGGGACAATGCCGGAAGACTGGAGGAAGCGATCAGAATCGCAGAATCCCGTTCAGACTTGCTGATCTTCACAGGAGGGCTTGGACCGACGAAGGATGATCTGACGAAGGAAACCATTGCCCGTCATGCCGGTACCCGACTGGTCTATGACGATGAGGCGCTCGTATCGATCCGTGCGTGGTTTGAACGAATGGGCCGTGAAATGACGGACAACAACAAAAAGCAGGCACTGATCCTTGAGGGGGCAACAGTTCTGCAGAACCATCATGGGATGGCGCCTGGCATGCTGTTTTCCGCAGGCAACCGCCACTATCTTCTCATGCCCGGACCGCCCAAAGAAATGGAACCGATGTTCACTGTACAGGCAAAACCGCTACTTGCCCGGATCGCCGGCTTCACAGGTCCGATCGTCTCGCGTGTGTTCCGGTTCTACGGAATCGGGGAAGCCGAACTGGAGCATCGCTTGTCGGCTCTTCTGGATAACCAGACAAATCCGACACTTGCCCCGCTTGCTTCTGACGGTGAAGTGACCATCCGTGCGACCGCGAAGGCGGACACTGTAGAGGAAGCGGCAGGATTGCTCGATGGCGCGGAAACCGAAATCCGCAAAATTGTCGGCCAGTACCTGTACGGTTACGATGATGAGACTCTGGTCTCGAAGGCCGCTTCACTCCTGCTCGGAAACGGGCTCACCATCTCCGCTGCAGAAAGCCTCACCGCCGGACTGTTCATGTCCGAGCTTGCCGAACAGCCCGGCATCAGCGGCGCGCTGGCGGGGGGTGTCGTGACCTATACTGCAGATGCAAAAAAAGCACAGCTTGGTATACCCGCTTCGATTTTGGAAGAAAAGGGAGTCGTCAGCGAGGAAACGGCCTCGGCAATGGCAAAAGCGGTCCGTGAAAAGTTCGGCACTGATTACGGGGTCGGACTGACGGGGGCGGCAGGGCCGGATCCGCATGACGGGAAGCCGGGCGGCACGGTCTGGGTCGCAATAGCATCCGGCCGGGACGTCCGGACACGGGAACTGCTGCTGTCCGGAATGAGGAATACCAACCGGATCCGGGCGGTGAAATCAGCCATGCATATGCTGATCCGGATGATCGGCGACACAGCCATCGGGAATAAATAATTAATTATGATGAGGCGCCGCAAAATTCAATTTCGGCGCCTTTTCCGATGCGAAAATCAAAAAACGGGAAGTATGATACGCACAAGTTTCAAATATCGCCTGTATAAAAATCGAATGGATGTTCGCTTTTTTCTTGTGTTTTTCTCAATAACCGAGTATAGTAGAGACAGATAGAAAACCAGCATATACCCATGAGGAGGAACAAGTTTGAGCGATCGCAAAGCTGCATTGGATATGGCACTGAAACAGATTGAAAAACAATTCGGGAAGGGTTCTGTCATGAAACTGGGCGAGAAGACGGACCGTGAGATCTCGACGTCCTCGAGCGGTTCCCTCACGCTTGACGCCGCACTCGGCGTAGGCGGATACCCGCGCGGACGGGTCGTAGAAATCTACGGCCCGGAGAGCTCGGGTAAGACGACGGTTGCGCTCCATGCCATCGCGGAAGCCCAGGCGGCAGGCGGACAGGCCGCCTTCATCGATGCCGAGCATGCTCTTGACCCGGTCTACGCACAGAAACTGGGCGTCAATATCGACGAGCTCCTCCTTTCCCAGCCGGACACGGGAGAACAGGCTCTTGAAATCGCAGAAGCGCTTGTACGCAGCGGCGCGATCGACATCATCGTCATCGACTCCGTTGCGGCGCTCGTGCCGAAAGCGGAAATCGAAGGCGAAATGGGCGATTCCCATGTCGGCCTCCAGGCCCGTCTCATGTCCCAGGCGCTCCGGAAGCTTTCCGGTGCGATCAATAAATCGAAGACCATTGCAATCTTCATCAACCAGATCCGTGAAAAGGTCGGCGTCATGTTCGGCAACCCGGAAACCACACCGGGCGGCCGTGCGTTGAAGTTCTACAGTTCCGTCCGTCTTGAAGTGCGCCGTGCGGAGTCGATCAAGCAGGGCAATGACTTCGTCGGCAACCGCACAAGGATCAAGGTCGTCAAAAACAAGGTGGCTCCACCGTTCCGTACGGCGGAAGTCGACATCATGTACGGTGAAGGGATTTCCAAGGAAGGCGAAATCATCGACCTTGGCGCAGAAGAGGATGTCGTCCAGAAAAGCGGTTCCTGGTACTCATACAATGGCGAACGCCTTGGTCAGGGCCGCGAGAATGCGAAACAGTTCCTGAAGGAAAACCCGGATATCCGCCAGGAGATCGCCGGGAAAATCCGTGATGCCTATGGCCTGAACGGTCCTCAGGTGGCTATTGAAGAGGAAGAAGAGTCAGAAGACGAAATCTTCGACCTGCTCATCGAAGAAGACAAGTAAGAACCGGTCCGGCTTCGGACCGTTGACGGCCGGCAGCGGCGCCTCTTCTCTCCTGAGAATTGAGGTGCGGCTGCCGGTCTATTTTCATTGCGGACTGCCGCACAGGAAAAGGCCGGAAACGGCTTTCTTCCCACCTTGACAGCGCTTTTTACCGCCGGTACAATTGAAGATGGATAGATTTATCCAATGACCATCATGACAATTTTATGCAAGACCGGCATGAACAGCATGAATGCCCGGCTTGACGCCGGGATGGTTTAACAGACGAATGAAAGCAGGGGGAGGTGACCTAAATGGTTGAAGTGATCATCTCCGCTTTGCTCGGACTCATCGTCGGTGCAGTTGTTGGCTATTTTGCCTTAAAACAAGTGAACGATTCCAAAGTGACCGGTGCGAAGCAGTCTGCCGAATCCATCGTGGAAGACGGCAGGCGCGAAGCGGAGGCACTGAAAAAAGAAGCGCTACTTGAAGCGAAAGATGAAACTCACAAACTACGGACAGAAGCCGAATCGGACATCCGGGAACGCCGCTCAGAACTTCAGCGGCAGGAAAACCGGCTGTTGCAGAAGGAAGAGAATCTTGACCGCAAGGAGGATGCGCTGAACAAACGTGAAGCGGGTCTGGAGCGCAAGGAAGACGCTTTGGCCGAACGACAACAGCATATCGCACAGATGGAGAGCAAGGCGGAACAGCTTATGAGCGATCAGCAGACTGAGCTGGAACGCATATCGGCCCTTACCCGGGAAGAGGCACGGCAGCTGATCCTTTCGGAAGTGGAAACAGAGCTTTCGACGGACATCGCTGTCATGACCAGGGAGGCCGAACTGCGGGCGAAGGAAGATTCAGACAAGAAGGCCCGCGAAATCCTGTCACTGGCCCTGCAGCGTTTTGCTGCCGACCACGTGGCGGAAACGACTGTATCGGTGGTCAATCTGCCGAATGATGAGATGAAGGGCAGGATCATCGGACGGGAAGGGCGCAACATCCGTACTTTGGAAACACTGACCGGCATCGATCTCATCATCGACGATACACCGGAAGCGGTGATCCTTTCAGGCTTCGATCCGATCCGCCGTGAAATTGCCCGGCTGGCTCTCGAGAAGCTGGTGCAGGACGGGCGGATCCATCCGGCACGCATCGAAGAGATGGTGGAGAAATCCCGCAAGGAGGTCGACGAGCAGATCCGCGAAGCGGGCGAGCAGACGACCTTCGATCTCGGGATCCACAACCTCCATCCGGATCTCATCAAGATCATCGGCCGCCTCAAGTATCGGACAAGCTATGGCCAGAATGTCCTGAAACACTCGAAGGAAGTGGCCTACCTGTCCGGACTTCTCGCAGCCGAGCTCGGGTTCAAGGATTCCGACATCGCGCTTGCGCGGCGCGCGGGACTGCTTCATGACATCGGGAAGGCGATCGACCACGAAGTCGAAGGCAGCCACGTCGAAATCGGAGTCGAGCTCGCCACCAAGTACAAGGAGCATCCGGTTGTCATCAACAGCATCGCATCCCACCACGGGGATACGGAGCCGACATCGGTCATCGCCATTCTTGTGGCGGCCGCAGACGCCCTGTCGGCTGCGCGCCCGGGTGCAAGGAGCGAGACGCTGGAGAACTACATCCGCCGTCTTGAAAAACTCGAGGAAATTGCCGAAGACTACGATGGTGTCGAGAAGTCCTACGCCATCCAGGCAGGACGGGAAGTCCGCATCATCGTACGTCCGGATCAGGTGGACGACATCACGGCCCACAGGCTCGCGAGGGATATCCGGAAACGGATCGAAAGCGAACTGGATTATCCGGGCCATATCAAAGTGACTGTCATCCGGGAGACCCGGGCGGTCGAATACGCAAAATAACAGCATGAACAGGCTTCCTGGAAAATGTCCGGGAAGCCTTTTTCATTGCTGAAACAGGACGGGAGAGAACCAAGTGAAAATTCTGTTCATCGGAGATATTGTCGGCGAGCCCGGCATGGAAATGGTCAGGCGTACATTGCCGGGCCTTCGGAGAAAGTATGCACCCGACGTAGTGATCGCCAACGGAGAAAACGCAGCATCCGGCAAGGGGCTGAGGCGCCAGGATTATGATGACCTCATCTTCGGGGGCGTTGACGTCATCACGATGGGAAACCACACATGGGACAAAAAAGAGATTTTCGATTTTATCGACGGTGCCGACGGACTTATCAGGCCGGCGAACTTCTCGCCGGAAGCGCCGGGCCGCGGAATGACGACCATTTCTAAGGAAGCTGGCCTGCTGACGGTCATCAATCTGCATGGGCGCGCATTCATGCCGCCCCATGACGATCCGTTTGAAGCGGCAGACCGGCTGATTGCCCAGGCCAGGGAGGAGTCTCCGCTGGTGTTCGTCGATTTCCATGCGGAAGCGACAAGCGAGAAAATTGCGATGGGATGGCATCTGGACGGCCGGGTGTCTGCCGTGGTCGGAACGCATACCCACGTGCAGACGGCGGATGAGCGGATTCTGCCTGGCGGAACTGCATATCTCACAGATGCAGGTATGACCGGACCATATGATGGGATTCTCGGCATGAAAAAAGAAGAAGTGCTTTACCGCTTCCGAACAAATCTTCCTGCCCGCTTTGAAGTTCCGAAAAAAGGACGCACACAGCTTGGCGGATTTTTCGTAGAAGCGGATGCGGGATCCGGTAAGGCGATCCGCTGCGAACGCATACTTATCAATGACGACCATCCTCTAAAGTACTGATACAGCCATCTGGCTGGGTGTTCATGCGCTATCCGCACCTCGCATACAATAAGGCATGGAAGAGACCGGTTCCATGAAAGCGGAAAAACAGGAGGGATAGGCATGGACTCATTGAAAGTATCCTCACGATCCAATCCGAATTCTGTCGCAGGAGCACTCGTCGCGGTTATCCGGGAGAAAGGATATGCGGAAATGCAGGCTGTAGGGGCCGGAGCGCTCAACCAGGCCGTCAAGGCCGTCGCTATTGCAAGAGGATTTGTCGCACCAAGCGGCAATGACCTGACCTGCTCGCCTGCCTTCACCGACATCCTGATCGCCGGAGAGGAACGGACAGCGATGAAACTGCTCGTGGAAAAAAGAAAACGATGAACTGTCGGCCTCCCTCTTCGGGGGGCCGTTCGGTTTTCTGAGATGCCGGCGAGGGAACGAGATGTGTCAATGTGCCGACATTCGGGCGCCCGGCTTGTCTGGCCGCGTCACTGTCTCGTATAATGGGGAAAACATCCGGTTTCCGGCCGGTTAAATTTGTCCGATTGCCGCCCCGGCAAAGAGCGGACGGCAGAAAAGGTGGATATGATGGAAAAGACATACACAAAACACGAAATCATCGAAAAGGCGAAAGAACTTGCCGAGATGATTGCACAGACGGAAGAGGTTGACTTCTTCAAGCGTGCAGAAGCTCAAATCAACGACAACCAGAAAATCAGGGAAAAGATCGCCAGTCTGAAGAGCCTTCAAAAACAGGCTGTCAACTTCCAGCAGTACGGCAAGGAACGTGCACTCGGACTCGTGGAAAATAAAATCGAACAAATCGAGAAAGAAATAGACGAAGTTCCGATCGTGCAGGAGTTCAAGCAGTCCCAGATCGATGTGAATCAGCTGCTTCAGCTTGTGTCCAACACGATCGCAAACAATGTGACCAATCATATCATCGAGTCGACCGGCGGCGACGTGCTCCGCGGCGAGACCGGCTCCATGGTCCGCAATGCTCCCGGCGGCAAGAAATAAAAAGAAAGTCCGAAGGAAGAATTTCCTTTGGGCTTTTTTCACTTCCTGGGCGAATGTTGCATAGGATGGAAGTGAACCGAAGAAGGAGGGTTGACCCTGAAAAACTTACGGCAGATTGTCACGAAAGCGGTAGTTGCCAAAGGGAAGAAGAGATCGGAGTCGACGGAGGTGCTCCGGCCGCCGAATAAGCCGTCGGGCATCCTGGGCTGCTGGATCATCAATCACACCCATCAGTCCAAGAAGTATGGCAAGTATGTGGAGGTGTACGGCAAGTTCGACATCAACGTCTGGTACTCTCACCATGATCATTCGAAGACGTCGGTTTACACGGAAACGATCAGCTACAAGGACCGTGTCCGGCTTCATTATCGTGATGGAGCGACCGGCGGCCAGGAAGATGTGTACATCAAGGTCATCCAGCAGCCGAACTGCACCGAAGCGATCATCACCAAATGCGGAGAGAAATTCAGCGTTTCGGTCGAGCGTGAACTCCTTGCCGAGGTGGTCGGGGAGACGAAGGTGTGCGTACAGGTCCATCCGGTTGATTTTGAGGAAGAATGGCGTTTTGACGATGAGAGTTCCTCTTCCTCTTCATCTTCATCAGGGGGACATGGGGAAGAAAAGGACTATAAAAAAGACTTTGGCAGCGAAAAGGGCGATTCAGACAAGGATTCCAGTTCGTATTAAGAGGCCGGGGAGCTTCCCCGGCTTTTTCTGTTGTGCCGGGTCTCTGATATAATTGAAGGAATACTGAGGTTTACGGGAGTTGTGGCAACGATGGCAGTGAAAACATTGACACCAATGATGAGACAGTATCTGGAGATCAAAGAAGATTATAAAGACGCCTTCCTGTTTTTCAGGCTCGGCGATTTCTACGAGATGTTTTTCGAGGATGCGCTGAATGCTTCGCAGATTCTTGAAATCACCCTGACATCCAGGGATGGCGGCCAGTCCGGTAAAATTCCGATGTGCGGTGTTCCGTATCATTCATCGGCCGGATATATCGAGACGCTTGTCCGCAAGGGATATAAGGTTGCAATATGTGAGCAGACGGAAGACCCGGCACTGGCCAAGGGGATCGTCCGGCGGGAGGTCATCCAGCTGATCACTCCGGGGACATTGACGGAGGGCCGGACAATCGGGGAAAAGTCGAACATCTACATCGGCTCTGCCGGAAGGACAGAAGATGGTGACTATGCACTTGTGCGAATTGACCTGTCAACCGGCGAGGGAACGGCGACCTACGCCGGGCGCGAGCCGAAATCGCTCGTATCGGAGGCGGAAGCACTCCAAATCCGGGAAATCGTCGTGCCGGACGAGCTGTATCTGGAACTGCACGAGCATGCACAGGCCCGTTCCATATTGCTTTCCATCGAGAACGAGGAAGCGGCCCGGGACTGGGAAATGTCGGTCACGGGCTCCTGTCCTGCCCGGATCAGGCCATGCGCTTCCCGCCTTCTCCGCTATCTGGAGCGTACACAGAAGAGGTCGCTGTCCCATCTTCAGCCGATCGTCTACAGGGAGCAGAAATCCGTACTGTCGATCGATCCGAACTCCAGAAGGAATCTGGAGCTGGTCCAGTCAATACGCGGCGGCGGTGAGAAAGGCTCGCTTTTCTGGCTGCTGGATGAAACGGTGACGGCCATGGGCGGCAGGAGACTCAAACAATGGATCCATGAACCGCTGGCCGGAAAGGCCGCAATCCTTGAACGGACTGATGCCGTTGAAGAATTGATTGAAGACTTTTTTGTCCGCGGCGAAGTCCGGGAACTGCTGAAGGGTGTCTATGATATCGAACGGCTTGCAGGAAAGGTGGCGCTAGGCAGTGCGACGGGCCGGGAACTGTCACAGCTGAGACGGTCCCTTTCCCAGGCACACCCGATCCGGGAATCTCTTGAAGCTTCTGATGGTGAGAAGCTGAGACGGCTGGCCGGCATGATCGATCCGTGCGCAGATGTCCTCACCATTCTCGAGCGGGCGATCACTGATGATCCGCCGATCAGCAACAAGGAAGGCGGAGTTATCCGGGAAGGGTATCATGCCCGCCTGGACGAACTGCGGGATGCCTCCAAAAACGGCAAGGACTGGATCGCAGCCCTCGAAGCGGAAGAACGCCGAAAGACCGGCGTCAAATCGCTTAAGATCGGCTACAACAGGGTATTCGGTTACTATATCGAGGTCACCAAGTCGAACGTCCACCTGGTGGACCCGGAACGCTACGAGAGGAAGCAGACGCTTGCCAATGCGGAGCGGTACATCACGCCGGAACTCAAGGAGAAGGAAGCGATCATCCTTAACGCCGACGAGGAGGCGCTCACTCTCGAAGCGGAGCTGTTCCAGGCGGTGAGGGATGAGGTGAAGCGCCATATCCCGGCCATCCAGGCATTGGCTGACCGGCTGAGCACGCTGGATGTCCTCACCGCGTTTGCGGAAGTTTCAGAGAAATACCGGTTTGTAAAACCCGTCTTCAATGAAGGGCGGGAGATGAAAATCATCGGAGGCCGGCACCCGGTGGTGGAAAAGATGCTGGATGACGGAACGTATGTCCCGAACGACTGCGTTCTGGATGAAGGGTCTAACATGCTGCTGATCACGGGACCGAATATGTCAGGCAAGAGTACATACATGAGGCAGGTTGCGCTGACTGTCATCATGGCGCAGATCGGCTGTTTTGTCCCCGCTGACCGAGCCGAACTTCCGGTGACCGATCAGATTTTCACGCGCATCGGAGCTGCAGATGATCTGGCCGGCGGCCAAAGCACGTTCATGGTCGAGATGATGGAATCCAGGTTGGCCCTTGCGAACGCGACTCCGGACAGCCTGCTTCTCTTTGACGAGATCGGGAGGGGGACATCCACTTATGACGGTATGGCACTTGCTCAGGCGATGATGGAACATATCCATGATCATATCGGGGCCAATACGCTGTTCTCCACGCACTATCATGAACTGACCGGGCTTTCTGAGACGCTCGGCCGGCTGAAAAACGTGCATGTGGCAGCAGCCGAACAAAGCGGCCGTGTCATTTTCCTTCATAAAGTGAAAGACGGTGCGGCGGACAAGAGCTATGGAATCCAGGTTGCGGAACTTGCGGGACTTCCGGATAACGTTATCCGCCGGGCTGAAGAACTGCTTGGTGAATTTGAAGCTGAAAGGCCTGACTCAGAGACGCGTACGGAACCGGAAGGCCAGCTGTCGCTCTTCGACGAAAACGCGGGAGAAAAGGGCCCCGCTAAGGAAGATGCAGACGACTCCGGGCTGGCCGTCGAGATCGAAGGCCTGGATCTTCTGCGCATGACGCCGATGGATGCTTTCCAATGGCTCCACGGCATGCAGGAAAGACTGAAACGGAACGGAAGGTGATCGGATGGGACAAATCGTTCTGATGGATGAACCGCTGTCCAACAAAATCGCTGCCGGTGAGGTGGTGGAGCGTCCCGCATCCGTCGTCAAGGAGCTGGTGGAAAACGCCATCGATGCCGGGGGGACTTCCATCGAGGTGAGGCTGGAGGAAGCCGGGCTTTCTTCGATACGGGTGACGGATAACGGCAAGGGAATGGATACGGAAGATGCCCTTCTCTGTTTTTCAAGGCATGCGACAAGCAAGATCGGCAACGAACATGACCTGTTCAGGATCCGGACACTGGGCTTCAGGGGAGAGGCGCTGGCCAGTATCGCCGCCGTCTCAAAAGTGGATATGCAGACGTCCGACGGTGAATCCGGCGGGTGCAGGATCCGCATCGAGGGCACACGCCTTGTCGAACAGGAACCGGCCGCATACCGGAGAGGAACCGACATCACGGTTTCACAGCTATTCTTCAACACGCCGGCACGCCTGAAGTATATGAAGACGATCCAGACAGAGCTTGGCCATTCCATCGACTTCATGAACCGGGCAGCCCTCAGTCATCCGGATATCGCGTTCCGCCTGGTGCACAACGGCCAGGAACATCTTCGGACGTCCGGAAGCGGAAATCTCCTCAAAGTCATTTCGGACATCTATGGACCGGGGACCGCACGAAAGATGCTTTCATTTGAAGGCGAATCTGCAGATTATGAGGTATCGGGCTTTTGTGCGTTGCCGGAGATCACCCGTGCCTCCAAAAACTACATGACAGTTCTTGTGAACGGACGCTGGGTCAAAAGCTATCCGATTACAAACGCCGTGATCGCTGCCTATCATACCTTTCTGCCGATCGGCCGCTTTCCGATTGCCGTCATCGACGTCAAGGGCGACCCGTATCTGACAGATGTGAATGTGCATCCTGCCAAACAGCAGATCCGGCTAAGTAAAGAGCCGGAGCTCTGCGCGCTGATCCGAGAAGCGGTCCGAAAGGCGGTGTCCGGTGCAATCGGTGCGCCGGCAGCAAAACCTCCGAAGGAAATACGCCCGAAAACGGAACAGACTTCCCTCTGGCACCAGCAGGAAAGGGAAAACCGGGTCTTGCCGGAAATCGGGAAGACGGTTTATCGTCCGGCTTCAATCCCTCCGGAAGATTTTAAGGATGAAGGGGAATCGGAAAGGACGGGAACTTCAGCCGAAGGAGGCTTGCCGTTACCGTCAGCCGCAAGCGGGTTGATGGAAGACAACCTCCGCCGGCAACCGGCAGCCCAGATGATAGCCGACCCATCAGTCCGCAATGAGGAAACGGATGCCCATGACATCAGTGACAGTCCCCTTGCAGATGGGGAACATTTGGAGGAGGGGCAAACCAGAAAAGTGCCGTTCAGTCAGCTGGAGGTTGTCGGGCAGATTCACGGTACATATATCGTGGCCCAAAGCACGGACGGTTTTTATCTTGTGGACCAGCATGCCGCCCAGGAACGGATCAAGTACGAGTATTTCCGTGAAAAGGTAAAACGCGCGGACGGCAACGAACGGCAGACACTCATGATTCCGTTGACGTTCCACTATCCGCCTGATGATATGGAAAGGATTCGCGAGCTGCGCGGTACACTGGCTTCCGTCGGTGTTGAGATGGAGGAGTTCGGCAACCGGACTTTTGTCGTGCGCGAACATCCCGCATGGTTTCCCGGAGGCTCGGAAAAAGAAATCATCGAGGCACTCGTCGAGCAGGCACTGGCCGAGAGAAGGACTGATATCGGAAAATTGCTTGAGGAGACGGCCATTCTCATGAGCTGCAAGCGGTCGATCAAGGCGAACCATTACCTGACACGGGCTGATATGGAGCGGCTGCTGCATGATCTTGGGCAGGCAGAAAGTCCATACACTTGCCCGCACGGCCGGCCGGTCATCATCCATTTCTCCACATACGAAATCGAGAAGATGTTCAAGCGTGTGATGTAACACGAAAGGGGCGAGCATGTTGGAAAACTATATTCTGTCGATCGACCAGGGGACGACCAGTTCACGTGCCATTTTGTTTGACCGGGAGGGCCGGGTGGTCCATTCCGCGCAGCAGGAGTTCAGGCAGTATTTTCCGCATCCCGGTTGGGTGGAGCATGATGCCAATGAAATTTGGGGGTCAGTCCTTTCCTGCATTGCCGCAGTGATGACCGAAAGCGGAGTCGGCCACGAACAGATTGGGGCGATCGGCATCACGAACCAGCGGGAAACAACCGTCATCTGGGACCGGAAGACCGGGCGTCCTGTCCATCATGCCATCGTCTGGCAGTCACGCCAGACACAGCCGATCATCAATGAACTAAAGGAATCCGGGCATGAGGATCTGTTCAGGAAAAAGACCGGATTGGTGCTGGACCCTTACTTTTCAGGGACAAAGGTGAAGTGGATCCTTGACAAGGTCGAGGGGGCCAGGGAAAGGGCGGAGTCGGGGGACCTGCTGTTCGGTACGATCGACAGTTTTCTGATCTATAAACTTTCCGGCGGTGCCGTCCATGTGACCGATGTGACGAATGCTTCCAGAACCCTTCTCTTCAATATCCACGAAATGAAGTGGGATGACGAACTGTGCGGTATTCTCGGCATTCCGATGAGGATGCTGCCTGAAGTGAGGCCTTCCTCTGAAGTATATGCCCACACGGACCCTTCGGTCTTTTTCGGCGGGAAGGTGCCGATCGGCGGGGCAGCGGGCGATCAGCAGGCAGCCTTGTTCGGTCAGGCCTGCTTCGAGAAGGGCATGGCCAAAAATACGTACGGCACAGGGTGTTTCATGTTGGTCAATACGGGCAAACAGCCGACCAAATCCCGTCATGGGCTTTTGACAACAGTCGCCTGGGATATCGGGGAGGGCCCGGTCTACGCTTTGGAGGGCAGTGTGTTCGTAGCAGGATCGGCCATCCAGTGGCTGCGTGACGGCCTTCGAATGCTCCGCAAGGCGGGTGACAGTGAGCAGTATGCCGCCCGGGTCGATTCATCCGACGGTGTGTATGTTGTTCCTGCATTTGTCGGACTCGGGACACCATATTGGGACACGGATGCACGCGGTGCCATTTTCGGCCTGACAAGAGGAACGGAAAAAGAGCATTTTATCCGTGCCACACTGGAGTCCCTGGCATACCAGACAAAGGACGTTCTGGATGCCATGGAAAAAGATGCGGGTATTCCGATCAAGCGTCTTCGTGCGGACGGCGGTGCCGTAGATAACGGATTTCTCATGCAGTTCCAGAGTGATATCCTCCAGTCGGATGTCGAACTGTCCGAACTGAGTGAGACGACCGCATTGGGCGCTGCCTATCTGGCAGGACTGTCGACCGGCTTCTACAAGGACTGTGACGAGATTGCGTCAATGTGGCGTTCCAGGAAACTGTACTCTCCGAAGATGGATCAGGCAGACCGTGACAGCCTATATTCGGGATGGCAAAAAGCGGTTGAAGCGACGCGTTCGTTTAGAATGTGAAGGGAGTGGCGACCATGTTTTCAACATTGCTCAGGCCGAAGATGAAGCAGCATGCCACGAGGTTCCGTTTTGACCTCCTGGTTATCGGTGGCGGGATCACCGGTGCGGGAATCGCACTGGATGCCGTCACCCGGGGAATGTCCGTCCTGCTGGTCGACATGCAGGATTTCGCGGCAGGCACATCCAGCCGGTCGACAAAACTCATCCACGGGGGACTCCGGTATCTGAAGCAGATGGAGCTGAAGATTGTATCGGAAACCGGGCGTGAGCGGAAAGTGGTTTATGAGAACGCCCCCCACGTAACAGAGCCGGAGCGGATGTTGCTTCCGTTCCACAAGGGTGGCACGTTCGGACCGCACATGACTTCTGCCGGGCTCGCCGTGTACGACCGGCTGGCAGGTGTTGAGAAAGATGAGCGCCGGACGATGCTGTCACCGGAAGAAACCCTCCGGCTGGAACCGCTGCTGAAGCGTGAAGGCCTTCTCGGCGGAGGCCACTACGTAGAATACCGGACGGATGATGCCCGGCTGACCATTGAGGTTCTCAAAAAGGCGGCGGAGAAAGGCGCGCTCTGCCTGAACCACTGCAAGGCGGAAAAGCTGATCTATGACGGAGACGGAAAGGTTGCCGGGGCTGAAATCCGAGACCGGCTGGATGGGAGCCTGTTCCGGACCGATGCGGACCATGTCATCAATGCTGCCGGTCCCTGGGTGGATGAGGTGAGGGGCTTGGATGCCATCGACAACGACAAGCATCTCAAGCTCTCGAAGGGTGTCCATATTGTGATTAGCCAGTCGCGTTTTCCGCTCAGGCAGGCTGTTTATTTTGACAGTGCCGACGGGAGGATGATCTTCGCCATACCGAGAGACGGGAAGGCCTATGTCGGTACGACCGATACGTTCTACGGCGGGAATCCTGAAGATGTTGCGGCAGCGGCAGACGATGTGGATTATCTGCTGAAGGCGGCGAACGGCATGTTCCCGGGTCGCGGTCTGGGCAGAGAGGATGTGGAATCCACCTGGGCAGGTGTCCGGCCGCTGATCCATGAAGAAGGCAAGGACCCATCGGAGATTTCGCGGAAGGATGAAATCTGGGAATCTGAATCAGGGCTTCTGACGATGGCCGGGGGCAAGCTGACCGGTTACAGGAAAATGGCCGAAGATGCCGTCGACCGGATCGTCCGGCGTTCAAAGGACCGCACATATGGACCCTGCATCACCAAAGCGCTCCGCCTGTCGGGCGGCGATTTCGACGAACCCGGTGAACTGGAACTGTTTATCGAAGGCAAGGCCAACGAAGCGGAACTTTACGGATTGACCCGGGAAGAAGGGCGTGAGATTGCCGCATTCTACGGAACGAATGCCGATGTGGTGTTCCGTTTTGCCCACGCTGCCGGGGAAGGTGCCGGACTGAGTGCCGCTGTCAGGGGCCGGATCCTTTATGCCATCCACGGAGAAATGGCAGCCACGCCGGCCGACTTCCTTGTCAGAAGAACCAGCTGGATGTTTTTCGATGCCGGCAAGGTACGGATTGAAGGCAAGAAAATTACAGAATACATGGCGGACCTGCTTTTCCTGACCGAAGAAGAGAAGGCACGGATGTTTCAAGAACTCGACCATGCCACCAGTCAGGCGGCAGGTCTGCAAGGAGGCTGACCGATTGGACAGAATGACCATCCACATGACCGATGGCCATATGGTGAGTGCCTTTCTGGCAGAGCCGGATGGGCCGCCGAAAGGTCATATTCACTTGCTCCACGGAATGGCGGAGCATATCGGCCGCTACGCGGAGTTTGCCGGTGCACTCCGGAAAGCCGGTTATATCGTAAGCGGACACGACCACAGAGGCCATGGGAGTACTGTCAGGCTCAACGGGGTCAGGGGCTACTTCGCGGAAGAGGACGGATTCGAGAGGGTGGTCCAGGACGTCCACGAAGTGACTTCGCTCCTTCGCGACAGCCATCCTTCCCCTGCCTTCACGATTTTCGGGCACAGCATGGGCTCATTTGTCGCGAGACGCTATTCCCAGCGCTACGGTCATCTGCTGGACCGCGCGATCTTCATGGGATCGGGGGATCACCCCGGACCTGCCATCAGGGCCGGGCGGATGGTGGCTGCCGGATATATAGCAGCAGGGTTGAAAAAGGAGCCGAATCAGCTGCTGAACTCCCTCACCTTCGGCCGGTACAACCTTCAGTTTCCGGATGCGGAGACGCCGTTTGACTGGCTGAACGAAGACCATGAGGCGGTCAGGGCGTATCTGGATGATGAAGAATCGGGATTCGTCTCCACGACCGGATTTTTCTCCGATCTTTTCGACGGACTGGACCTGATCCACGACGACCGTGAAATACGCAGGACGCCCGACGATTTGCCGATTCTCCTGATTTCAGGAGGCTCTGATCCGGTAGGCAAGAATGGCGACGGCATCTGGAATATCGCCCGGCAGTATTCTGAGAACGGGATCCGCGATGTCACCGTCTATCTGGTGGAGGAGGGACGGCACGAAATCCTCCACTCCCCGAAAAAAAGCCGCATCACCAAATACATCACGGAGTGGCTGGAATCATGAGCGGCTATAGCGTTCCTGAAGTAGTGGCGATCGTCGGACCGACAGCATCAGGCAAGACCGACCTGAGCGTCAGCCTTGCCGAAGCAACAGGCGGAGAAGTCATCAATGGTGATGCATTCCAGGTGTACCGCGGTCTGGATATAGGTACCGCAAAGATTACTCCGGATGAAATGCGGGGCGTGCCGCACCATTTGTTTGATATTCTCGGGCCGGGGGACGATTTTTCAGTGGCCGACTACCAGCGGCTCGTCAGGGAGAAAATCTCGGAAATCCGTTCCAGGGGACGCCTGCCGATCATCGCCGGAGGCACCGGCCTCTATGTGCAGTCGGTTCTGTATGATTTCCGCTTCACTGAACAGAAGCATGATCCCGAGCTCAGGCGAAACCTTGAGCGGGTGCTCGGGGAAGAGGGACCGGAGCGCCTCCATGAGCTTCTTGTGGAGCTGGATCCTGTGTCTGCCTCGGAAATCCACCCGAACAATACGAGAAGGGTGATGCGCGCGCTCGAAATCGCGTCCATGACCGGCAAGACAAAAAAGGAAGCCGAGGGAGCGGATGGTGCCGCACCGCTCTATGACCATCTGCTGATCGGTCTGTCACTGGACCGGAGCATTCTGTATGAGCGGATCAACCGCAGGGTGGACCTGATGGTGGAAGCCGGATGGATCGGGGAAGTACGCCGTCTGGTGGAAGCCGGTTTCGGGGAGAGCCAGTCCATGAAGGCGATCGGGTACCGGGAGATTGAGGCCTATCTGAAAGGCGAGACGGATTTGGAGCAGGCACTGGAGCTGACAAAACGGAACACGAGGCGCTACGCCAAACGGCAATTCACCTATTTCCGGAACAAGCTGGACGTGCACTGGTTGGAAGCTTTGGAAGGAACCCGTCAGAATACCGAAAAAATACTCGCATTGATGAAGGATTTTGGGCCATCGGGACGGAATACATAAAAGAGGGCCCATGCCAACTACCGCGGCAGCGGCGCCGTGATGAGCGGCGACTGTGCCCAAAAGCGCAAGCGTTGGGCAATATAAAGAGAGAGCGGAGGAATAGGTGCAATGAAGTCGGCAAACATTCAGGATACATTCCTGAACCAGATCCGTAAAAACGGGGTTTATGTGACCGTGTTCCTGACCAATGGATTCCAGCTGAAGGGACAGGTGAAGTCGTACGACAACTTCACTGTGCTGCTCGAAACCGACGGGAAGCAGCAGCTGATCTACAAGCATGCGATTTCCACGTTTGTCCCCGCACGCCCGGTCAACCTCGTCCCAAAGGAAGAACAGGCAGAAGAAACAGTATGAAAAAGACGGGTTGCCGGGAAGCAGAAATGCCATGCTTCCTGACAGCCCGTCCGTCATTTTCCCGGTCGCTGCGTGTCCATATTGAGAGGCGGCATGCCGTCAATACGGTATACTGGAACGGTGACTATGCAACAGAGAGGAAAGAGTTTGATGGCCGACATCATGAATCACACAAAACAGATCGAAAACTGGAAAAAAGATGCGGAAGAGAAAATTGCCCCTTTCCTGAAGCGCATTGATGAAGTGGCGATAGCCAATCAGGCGAAAGTGCTCACAGCCTTCAGGGAGAACCGGGTTTCCGACCACCATATGAACCCGTCCACCGGGTATGGATATGACGATGAAGGCAGGGATGTCCTGGAGCGGGTATATGCGACTGCGTTCGGCTCTGAAGCGGCATTGGTCCGCAATCAGATCATTTCCGGCACCCATGCAATTTCCATCGCTCTCTTTGGTGTGCTGCGCCCCGGGGATGAATTGCTATACATCACCGGTGAACCATATGACACACTCGCCTCAATCGTTTCGGGCCCTGAAGGCAAAGATACAGGGGCACTGAGTGATTTTGGAATCTCCTACCGCCACATCGATTTAAAAGACGACGGTACGGTCGATTTTGAGGCAGTGCGGAGAGCGGTGACAGAAAAAACGAAGATGATTGCGATTCAGCGCTCGAAGGGATACTCGCTCCGGCCGAGCTTTACCGTCGGGCAGATCGGCGAGATGGTGCAAAAGGTCAGGGAATTCGCGCCTCATGCCGTCATCTTCACAGACAACTGCTATGGCGAATTCGTTGAGATGATCGAACCGACCGAAGTGGGCGTCGACCTGATGGCCGGATCCCTCATCAAAAACCCGGGCGGGGGGCTGGCCAAAACCGGCGGATATTTGGCCGGGCGCGCAGATCTGATTGAAAAATGTGCTTACCGGATGACTTCTCCGGGTATAGGAGCAGAGGCGGGTGCTTCTCTTGGAACGCTCCCGGATATGTATCAGGGCTTTTTCCTGGCGCCTCACGTGACGGCCCAGGCCGTCAAGGGAGCCATTTTCACCTCGGCGATGCTTGAGGCAGCCGGTATGACGACATCACCGCACTTTTCCGCAGAGCGCACGGATCTGATCCAGTCGGTTTCATTTGATGTTGCCGCCCAGATGATACGGTTCTGCAGGGAGATCCAGGCGAATTCGCCGGTCAACGCGCACTTCGCGCCCGAGCCGTCCTATATGCCGGGCTACGAGGATGATGTCATCATGGCGGCCGGCACATTCGTGCAAGGTTCAAGCATCGAGCTGACGGCAGACGGACCGATCCGTCCGCCTTATACCGCTTATGTCCAGGGCGGTCTTACATACGAACATGTACAGATCGCGATTCTTGGCGCCCTTGGCGCGCTGATGGAGGAAGGCCTGCTTTAAAAACCGAAAGGATGGTAACGTGGCCAAAATTACGAAGGAAGACATTAAAAACGACATACAAAAGCAGAATGTGAATTTTATCCGCCTGCAGTTCACGGATATTCTCGGGACTGTGAAGAACGTCGAAATCCCGGTTTCGCAGATCGACAAGGCGATGGACAATAAAATGATGTTCGATGGTTCGTCGATTGAAGGCTTTGTCCGGATCGAGGAGTCGGATATGTATCTGGTTCCGGACCTTGACACCTGGACGGTGTTCCAGTGGGATACGGGCTCCGGCAAGGTCGCCCGCCTGATCTGCGATGTTCACCGTGCGGACGGCACTCCGTTCGAGGGGGATCCCCGAAGCAATCTGAAGCGGATCCTCAAAGAAATGGAAGATCTCGGGTATACAAAGTTCAACATCGGGCCGGAACCGGAATTTTTCCTGTTCAAGCTTGATATGAACGGCGAGCCGAGTCTCGAGCTGAACGACTATGGCGGCTACTTTGACCTGGCTCCGACCGATCTCGGCGAAAACTGCCGCAGGGACATCGTGCTTGAACTGGAAGCGCTCGGCTTCGAAATCGAAGCTTCCCACCATGAGAACGCCCCGGGCCAGCATGAGATTGATTTCAAATACGCGGACGCCATTAGGGCTTGCGATAATATCCAGACATTCAAGCTTGTCGTCAAGACCATCGCCCGTAAACATGGCCTCCATGCCACCTTTATGCCGAAGCCGCTGTTCGGAGTGGCCGGATCGGGCATGCATGTCAACATGTCGCTGTTCAAGGGAAGCGAAAACGTGTTCGAGGATCCCGATGGCGAAGAGGGCCTGAGCAAAGTCGCATACCAGTTCATGGCCGGACTGCTTCAGCACGCACACGGCTTCACGGCGATCGCCAACCCGACAGTGAACTCGTACAAGCGCCTGGTTCCGGGCTATGAGGCACCGGTTTATGTTGCCTGGTCCGGTACGAACCGCAGCCCGCTGATCCGCATCCCGACATCCCGGGGACTGAGCACCCGCATCGAGGTGCGTTCGGTCGATCCGGCTGCCAACCCGTACATGGCGATGGCCGTCCTGCTCGGTGCGGGCCTCGAAGGCATCCGCAGCGGCATGGAGCCGCCTGAGTCCGTCGACCAGAACATTTATGAGATGAGTCTCCGTGAACGCCGGAGCATGGGCATCGAGGATCTGCCGGCAAGCCTGAAGGAAGCGCTGGACGCACTGGCCGGAGACAAGGTCATCCAGCATGCACTCGGCAGCCACATCTACAAAAACTTCGTGGACACGAAAGAAGCAGAGTGGAATATGTTCCGCACAACAGTCCATCCATGGGAAAGAGAACAATACATGAAAATGTATTGATAATAGCAAAGGGAGCGCAGCAAAAGATGCTGCGCTCCCTTTTTCATTATAGTTGTTCCAGTGCTTCCTTGACCGGTGAGTCTCCCGATACGACATCAAAAGAACGGTTGCGCGTGTTTTCCGAGTCCAGAGCCTCGAACAGAACACGAGCCACATCCTCACGCGGTACGCCGCCCGGCTCCAGGTGTTCTGCGGCCGAGATGAGCCCGGTTCCCGGTTCATCCAGAAGAAGGCCGGGCCGGATGATTGTGTAATCGAGCCCGCTCCCGCGAAGAATGTTGTCGGCATGGTGCTTGGCCACGTAGTAGGGCCGGATCTGATCCGACCAGCGTTCCCGGTCATCGGCTCCGATTGCACTCACCATCAGGAAGCGCTTGATGCCCTTCCTTCTTGCCGCCTCAATCGCTTTCGCGGCACCGTCAAGGTCAATAAGAAGGGTTTTGTCCGGGCCGGTACTGCCGCCGCTCCCTGCCGTAAAGACGACTGCATCCATGCCGTCCATCGCCGAAGCCAAAGCTTCAGTCCGGTCTTCCAGGTCGACCACTGCTGTTTTGGCTCCCAATTCTTCAAAAGCAGGTTTCTGCTTGTCGTCACGGATCATGGCGGTCGGTGAATGCTCCCCGCTCTCACTCAACAGCCTGACCAGTTGCTTACCGATCTTGCCGTTTGCTCCGATCACCAGTACATTCATATTCGTCCACCTCTCCTTTCCTGCTGATAATTCCACTATAACGGAACGAATTTGCGGGTCAAAAAGAAAAGCTTCTTGCCGAAACCTAAAAACAGCCTGCAGCGGTTTACGCTGCAGGCTGTCTGATTATCCGTTTATCACTGAATGTGGCGGTAAACACCGACGACTTTTCCGAGGATGGACACCTGATCCACAATGATCGGGTCCATCGAGGCGTTTTCCGGCTGGAGGCGGAAATGTCCATGCTCCTTGAAGAAGCGCTTGACGGTCGCTTCATCGTCCTCGGTCATCGCGACAACGATTTCACCGTTATTGGCAGTGCTCTGCTGACGGACGACGACGTAGTCTCCGTTCAGGATGCCGGCCTCGATCATGGATTCACCCATGATCTCCAGCATGAAGAGCTGGTCGTCTGAACTGCCGTACTGATCGGGGAGGGGAAAGTACTCCTCGATATTCTCGACAGCCGTGATCGGCTGGCCTGCCGTGACCTTGCCGACTACCGGCACCTGGACGACACTTGCTTTCGGGATGGTATCGCCGGCCTCAAGGATTTCGATGGCGCGCGGTTTGGTCGGGTCCCGGCGGATCAGCCCCTTGTTCTCAAGCCGTGCCAGGTGGCCGTGGACCGTCGAGCTGGAAGCGAGCCCGACTGCTTCGCCGATTTCACGGACGGACGGCGGGTAGCCTTTTGTCCGGACCTCCTCCTTGATGAAGGTCAGGATCGCTTCCTGCCTCTTCGACATTTTCTTCAAACGGATTCACCTCTTCTTTTCACGTTTTCTGATTGGTACAAGTATATCAGCCGTCTCAATGAAATGCAAACATAGGTTCGAGAAAACGTCTTGACAAAAACATCTGTTCGCATTACGATGAGGTTAACATGCGAACAGACATTCGAATTTTCGACAGGAGGGACCGGATATGAACATGATCCGAAATTATTCTTACATTGTATTTCTATTCCTAATAGCCATTGTTTCAGTTGCGATTCTTCCGGGACAGGAAGAAAAGCAGCCGGTGCAGACCGCAGAGATCAAGGTTGACCATGGCGATACGCTGTTTGCACTTCATCAGGATGCAGGCACTTCACTGCCTGCCGAGATATGGATAGAGGAAGTGCTCAAGCTGAACGGCAAAAAAGACGCTACGATCCTGGCCGGGGAGACGCTGCTCATCCCCTCAAAAGTGAGCTATTCGGATGATATCCAACTGGCCGGTGAGGGAGAGTGAAGCCGGCGCGTACATGTGCCGTCTACTGCCGGGTAAGCACGGAAAAGGAGACACAGGACATGTCCCTTGAGCGGCAGGAGGAAGAACTTCGCGCATTTGCCGGTGAACTGGGACTTTCGGTGACCGCTGTTTTCACTGACCGCCACAGCGGCTATGACATGGAGCGGGACGGTCTGCTGGACCTGATCGACCATGTGCGCGAAGGTGAGGCAGACATCGTCCTCGTGCAGGACGAGACCCGTCTTGGCCGGGGAAATGCCCGTGTGGCAGTTCTCCATCTCCTGCAGAAAGCCGGAGCATCCACGTTTACATACACGGACAAGGGTCCGGCAGCGCTGAATGAGATGGACACGATGCTTTTGGACATTCTCGCAATCGTCGAGGAATACCAGAGGAAAATGCACAACGCCAAAATCCGCAGGGGCATGCGCCGGGCAGTGGAAAAGGGATACCGGCCGGAACGGAATCTTAAAAAACGCGGGAATCCGGAGGGCCGTGAGCGGATTGACGTCCCGATAGCGGAAATTGTCAGTCTCCGACAGAAGGGACTGACTTTCGAGGAGATCGCCTCCACTTTGAGAGGGCTCGGCCATGACGTCAGCAAAGCGACGGTGCACCGCCGTTACAGGGAATATGAAGAAGCAGGGGGGACGAGCGAATGAGTTGCGCTCGTCTCTTTTTTTTCTTATCTTTAGGAGAAATGGAAAGGGGAGATTTCATGCTTTCACCCGGAAAGCTCGCCCGTATCAACGAATTGGCGAAAAAGAAGAAAACGATCGGATTGACAATGGAAGAAGCGAAAGAACAAACCTCACTCCGCAAGGAATATTTGGATGTCTTCCGTTCGAATATGAAGAAGACAATTGAAAACGTCACGGTCATCGATCCAGAGGGCAATGACATCACTCCGGATAAAGTAAAACAGCTCAGGAACGACAAATTCCCGAACTGAGCTGCATGGGGGACGGAATCCGGTTGTAAAGAATGCCGGGCTCGTCTACACTTAAAAAGGTTCAACTAATTGTTCGTGAAAGGATGTCGAAAGATGGCGAATCATGCCGATGCACTTGCAATCACCACGATCCGGACTCTGTCCATCGATGCAATCGAAAAAGCCAACTCCGGCCACCCGGGTCTCCCTATGGGCGCCGCCCCGATGGCTTACACCCTCTGGACAAAACACATGAAGCACAACCCTTCGAACCCGCAATGGTTCAACAGGGACCGGTTTGTCCTCTCTGCAGGGCACGGGTCGATGCTTCTTTATTCCCTCCTCCATCTTGGCGGATATGACCTGCCGATGGACGAGATCAAGAACTTCCGACAGTGGGGTTCAAAGACTCCGGGCCATCCGGAATACGGACATACCGATGGCGTTGAAGCGACCACGGGACCGCTCGGCCAGGGAATCGGCATGGCGGTGGGCATGGCGATGGCAGAACGCCATCTGGCTGCAACTTACAATAGGGACGGCCATGAAGTTGTCGACCATTACACATATGCACTTTGCGGTGATGGGGATCTCATGGAAGGTGTCGCTTCCGAGGCAATTTCTCTTGCCGGACACCTTGAGCTCGACAAACTGATCGTCTTGTATGACAGCAATGACATCTCCCTGGACGGGGAACTCGATATGAGTTTTTCTGAAGACGTCCGGAAACGCTTTGAATCTTACGGATGGAACTACCTCCGTGTTGATGACGGAAACGACATCGACGCCGTATCCCGTGCCATTGAAGAGGCAAAAGGGAATGGGGACGGGCCGACAATCATTGAAGTGAAAACGATCATCGGTTACGGCTCGCCGAACAAATCCGGAAAATCCGATGTTCATGGTGCCCCGCTTGGCGAAGATGAAATGAAACTCGTCAAGGAGTACTACAACTGGACGTTCGAGGAAGACTTCTGCGTGCCGGAGGAAGTGTACGAAACGTTCCGCAAGGCCGCGGAAGAAAATGGCGAGCAGGCCGAGAAACAATGGAACGACCGGTTTGCAGCCTATGAGGAAGCTTATCCGGAAGAGGCGGCCCGGCTGAAAGCAGCGCTTGAAGGCAAACTTCCGGAAGGCTTTGCAGAAAAACTGCCGGTCTATGAAACCGGAAAATCCGTCGCGACGCGCAGTGCGTCCGGCGATATGATCAACGCCCTGGCGGAATCGGTTCCTTCCCTGTTTGGCGGAAGTGCTGACCTTGCAGGTTCGAACAAGACGACAATCAAGGGTGCGGGTGACTTCCTGCCGGACAACTACAGCGGCCGCAATATCTGGTTCGGCGTCCGTGAATTTGCGATGGGTGCAGCGCTAAACGGCATGGCCCTCCACGGAGGACTCCGGGTATTCGGCGGCACGTTCTTCGTCTTCAGTGATTATGTGCGTCCGGCAGTCCGCCTGTCGGCACTGATGGGTGTTCCGGTCACTTATGTGTTCACACATGACAGTATCGCTGTCGGAGAAGACGGGCCTACCCACGAGCCGGTCGAACATCTTGCTTCTCTTCGCGCGATGCCGGGCCTCTCGGTCATCCGTCCTGCGGATGGGAACGAAACGGCAGCTGCCTGGAAACTGGCGGTATCATCGGAAAACAAACCGACGGTCCTCGTGCTTTCCCGCCAGAACCTGCCGGTCCTCGAAAACTCCGCGGAGCGGGCGATGGAAGGTGTCGAAAAGGGAGCCTACATCGTCTCCGAGGCGGACGGAGGGAACCCGGATGGGATCCTTCTCGCAACCGGATCGGAAGTCAGCCTCGCAGTCGATGCACAAAAGCAGCTTCTTGAGGAAGGCATCCGTGTCCGCGTCGTATCGATGCCTTCATGGGACCGCTTCGAAGAACAGGATGCAGCGTACAAGGAAGAAATTCTTCCTAAGTCCGTCACGAAGCGCCTTGCAATCGAGATGGGTGCTTCCCTCGGATGGCACAAGTACACCGGTTTCGAAGGCGACGTGCTCGCCATCGATACATTCGGTGCAAGTGCGCCGGGAGGCACAGTCATGAAGGAATACGGCTTCACACCTGAAAATGTGACAGCAAGATATAAACAACTCTGATCATTGAAGGAAGGTCCCATTGGGGCCTTCCTTTTTTGTGCATCGGTGCGGGCACCTCCCGCTCCGGATAATTCGACAAAACTAGAGGGGTTCTTCTCCGCACTCTGACATCTTTTTTTCCCCAACCGGGATATGATGTTGAAAAAGGGGTGGCAGTCATGCGCGAATACATCATTTACGAAGTGAAAAACGACCACCAGCCGTTTATTCTGGGACGGGAGCGGATGCTGGAAGAGCTGCTGGCAATGGAAGGGGAAGAAAGCCCGGAAGTGCGTTTTCTCTGTCACGAGGTTGATCCCGAACGGGTTACGTTTCAGCTGAAACGCAGGATGGACAGGCGATTTCCGGAGGTGGGACGGGAGGGGGGCCTGTTCCGCCTCCATCATCCGGTTAAGGGCACCATCCGGATCGGGTTCGGCGAGTACAGCATCACTGCCCGATGCGAAGGTACCAGAATGCTGGACCTGGACCTGTTTGCCGGTTTGTCCGGCATCAGCGGGAGCTACTTTGCAGTCCGCGGGGGGAGCGGAGAATGTGGCTGGCTGAAGCCGGTCCGGTTCTGGGAAAATGGGGTCGGAGCAAGTCGCCAATTATGCGGAAATAGTAGTATCTGACTCCGGAATGTTGTATACTTCTCCTTGGTGCACATTCCGTGAAACTGATGGCACGAAGGAGGAACCACAATGGCGACCGTTTGGTGGATCATTCTGCTCATCGTCGCGTTGCTCGCCGGGGTGGCTCTCGGCTTTTTCATCGCGCGAAGATATATGATGAATTACCTGAAAGAGAACCCGCCGATCAACGAACAGATGCTGCGTATGCTGATGATGCAAATGGGGATGAAACCTTCCCAGAAGAAAATCAATCAGATGCTGGCACAGATGAACAAGATGAACGACAAATAATGACAGCGTCCTTCCCCGCGGAAGGGCGTTTTATTATTGCTTCCCGCGGACATGCAAAAGGGGCGTCACACAAATCCGGGTGTGACGCCCCTTTGTTTTAAATGTCAGCCGTCCAAACGAAAAATCATTAAGCTGCGGTGAAAGATCAATAAAGGCCCGCGAAAGATCATCAAGCCGGGAATGGCGGCGTGGAGCGCCGCATGAGCCACATTTCCCGCGATTGGATCAGGCAATTCCCGGCCGGTCGCCGGCGTCTGAAGGGAGCAGCCCGTATTCCTCAAGAAACGAACTTACCGTCTGTTCATAGTCCTCGGTGTTTTCATTGTAGGACTGTGCGTGGCCGCCTTTGTCGAACAGCCGGATCGATTTCGGTTCCGGCTTCAGCTCATAGAGTTCCTTCGTCATCTCGGGGAGGATAAAGTCATCTTCCAGGCTGTGGATGAAGAGTACCGGCCTCTGGATGTCGACGACCGACTGTCTCGGGGAGACGAGGTCAAGCGTGTAGCCGTCTCTCACCTTCAGGAACACATTTGCGAGCCGGATGGCGAAACCCGTCCGGAGTGGCGTGGACCGTCTCAGGATATGGAGGACCTGCTCGGTAAAATCCGAAAACGGGCAGTCGGCTATGTAGAAGTCCGCTTCGTCTCCGACACTTCCTGCGTACAGGAGGGATGTCGCCGCGCCCATGGATTCTCCATGTACGCCGATGATGGCATGTTCGCCGGCGTAATTCCGGAGCTCATCGATGACCGCGCCGAGATCAGTCTTTTCATAATGGCCAAAACTGGTGGTCCGGCCCTCCGAATCCCCATGCCGGCGGTGATCATAGATAACGGAGTTGAAGCCGAGACGCTCGAACATCCGGGCGTATTTTACCGAGTTGATTTTGTTTTCTGTAACGCCATGGGAAATGACGACATAATGATTGGTGTCCAGTGGCTCCAGCAGCACGGCCTTGAGCCGGTACCCGTTTGGAGAGTCGACCCAGCGTTCTGATTTGTTGACGGCATTGTACCAGCCTTCATCGAAGCGCTTTGCGGAAATCTCCCGCTGCAGGATCACATCGTCCTCTTTCTTTTTCATATACATCAGCCGGTTCGTGGCAAGGAGGCCGACCGCTGAGCCGACAGCAGCCGAAACTCCCGTCACAATGCCGGTGGCAGTCAGCCAGCGTTTTATGCGGTCTCCCATTGATTGGCCTCCTTTCCGCGGATTGCTCTTATCCTATACGTTGTGCGTTCTTATACAGTGTATACATCCCCGTGTCAATCGGCCGCGAAACTTGAGAAGCCACTTCGTCCACCGCACGGCAGATACCCTCAACCGAAATCCCGGTTTCAATCCCCATGCGGTCAAGCATATTGACTACATCTTCGGTTGCGACGTTTCCCGTGGCGCCCGGAGCGAACGGGCAGCCGCCGAGTCCGCCTGCAGATGCGTCAAACCGGTCGACACCTGCCTGGAGCGCCGCGAATATATTGGCAAGTGCCATCTTGCGGGTGTCATGGAAATGCGCTGTCAGCAGAATACCGGGCAGTTCCTTTTTCAGCCGGCTGAATAGTCGGTAACTTTCCTCGGGCGTCGCCATTCCGATCGTATCCGCGACGCTCAGCTCATCTGCTCCCAGTTCGGCAAACTGTTTGCACAGACTGACCGTGCGTTCAGGATCTACCGGACCTTCAAACGGGCAGTGGAACGCGGTCGAGATGCAGGCCCGCACGAACAGGCCATCCTCTTTCAATTTCCGGATCTGCGGAGCCAGCTGTTCCATGCTTTCATCTGTTGTTCTGTTGATATTTTTCTTATTAAATGCATCTGTTACACCGACAAACACGGCGATGTTTTCCGCGCCTGCGGCTCTCGCATTTGCGATTCCCCGCTCATTTGGGGCGAGCACAAACTGCCTGCCGGTACGTTTTGTCCCCACCATGATGTCTGCCGCATCCCCCATCTGCGGCACCCACTTCGGCGAAACGAATGAGGTGAGCTCCATTTCACTGACCCCCGCATTCTGCAGGGCACGGATGAACCTGAGCTTCACCTCTGTCGGGACTTGGTTTTTTTCATTCTGCAGGCCATCCCTCGGCCCTACCTCGATAATCGCAACTTTTTTTGGTAGACTTAACATGACAAACCCCCTCCTTGTTTTCATTGTAAGGATGCGGACGGAGCGGGGCAAGGCAATTAACAGACGAGTGTAAAGGGGAGATGGGGAAATGACAAAAGACGTGGTAATCGTAAGTGCGGTCCGTACGGCAATCGGCACATTCCTTGGGACGCTTAAAGACATCCCGGCAACTGAACTTGGAAGCATCGCAATCCGTGAGGCGATTTCCCGTGCTGGTGTGGCCGGGGAGCAGGTAGACGAAGTCATCATGGGGAATGTCCTTCAGGCGGGACTCGGCCAGAACCCGGCACGACAGGCATCCATCAAAGCCGGACTTCCGGAAACGGTGCCGTCGTTGACGATCAATAAAGTCTGTGGTTCCGGTCTGAAGGCGGTCCATCTGGCTGCCCAGGCTATCAAGGCAGGGGATGCCGATATCATCGTGGCCGGCGGCATGGAAAATATGAGTCAGGCACCGCATCTCCTGAAAGGGGCACGTGACGGCTTCAAGATGGGCGACCAGAAATTGGTCGACAGCATGATTTCGGACGGTCTGTGGTGCGCATTCAACGATTATCATATGGGAATCACCGCAGAGAACCTCTGCGACCGATACGGCATCAGCCGGGAGGAGCAGGATGAGTTCGCGGCACGTTCACAGGAGCGGGCGGCAGCAGCCATTGATGCAGGCCGATTCAAAGATGAAATCGTGCCGGTCGAAATCCCGCAGCGTAAGGGTGACCCGATCGTCTTTGATACGGACGAGCACGTAAAAGCCGGATCCACGGCTGAGAAGCTGTCGAAGCTCCGCCCGGCTTTCAAAAAAGAGGGGAGCGTCACTGCCGGGAATGCTTCCGGCATCAATGACGGCGCGGCGGCATTTGTCGTGATGTCCAAAGAAAAGGCGGATGAGCTCGGCATCGAGCCTCTCGCGGTGATTGCCGCCAACGGCAATGCCGGTGTGGATCCTGCCGTGATGGGCATCGGCCCGGTCCAGGCAGTCAGGAAAGCACTGGACAAAGCCGGACTGGAACTTAAGGACATGGACCTTGTTGAAGCGAACGAAGCGTTTGCAGCCCAGTCGATCGCTGTGGACCGCGAACTCGAATTCGACCATGATAAACTGAACGTGAATGGCGGTGCGATTGCGCTGGGCCATCCGATCGGCGCAAGCGGCGCGCGGATCCTCGTGACATTGCTTCATGAGATGAAGCGGCGTGACGCCAAGACGGGTCTTGCCACACTCTGCATCGGCGGCGGCCAGGGTGTCGCGACAGTCGTGCGCCGTCCCTGAATGACTGAAAGAAGGTGAGTCTGTGGCCAAAAAGAAACCGCAGCAGCGGAAAACAGCCGCCCAAAAACAGGACAGCCGTCCTACACTCGCCGACGGACTCGGCGGGGACACGTTGGATAAGCTGAAACAAGCCAAGCAGGCACTTCTCCAAACCGAAAAGGAAGAAGAGGAAAAACGCCTTGCGCAGAAGGCGAAGGAACGCCGTGAACGGGAAAAAAACATGTCGTTCGGAGAACTGCTCGATAAATACGGGGACAAGGGTTCCAAGTATTAAAAGCCGATTGGCCAACAGGAAAGCACCGGGATTTTAATCCCAGTGCTTCAGACTGTAGACAAAACGTACCCAGATGAAATCTTTCTAGGTCCGTTTAGTAATTTTATTGGAAATTTATCGTGGTTTTCTCCTTAAATCCCCTTGGAATGACCGGCCGTCAGGCCGGTTCGGGTGACTCCCAGGTCCAGCAGGCCAACCTCTTCAGATTCAGGGCAGCAAAAGTAAGCATCGCCTGCATGGACATTTTTGCCCTTCCACGAAGGGTTGTCCAACGCATGCCACACTTCTCCTTGGCATCTCCGAAACCGCGTTCTACGGTCTCTTTCCGCCTTGCATAGATTTCTTTGTTTTCTGGGGTGAGCCGAATGGCCTCTGCCTGATCGAGGTAGTCCTGCCAGATATGCCGGGTGATGACTTTTACATGATTCTTGCTTTGAGTGCATTGAGCAAGCAGCGGACAACCTGCACATTTGGCCCCGTTCGATTTGTACTCCCGGTAGCCCTGCTTATTGGTGGTCGAATACCGGAGTTCCTGTCCGTTCGGACAGATATAGGCATTCCTTTCGGAATCGTAGTGGA